>NC_020506.1:1419775-2839551 GCF_000344785.1 Corynebacterium callunae DSM 20147
AGCCCTTCTTAGCACCTCCGAATAACGATATATCGGTTGCTCAAGAACTGCGATAGAGTTCAACCTTGTGTCTATACCTTCCACCGCTCCCAGCACTGGGAGCATCATTGATTATTCCGCTTTACCGGGGCCCGGCGCGCAACCTTCAAAAATGCCTGCTCTGGATGCTAAGATGTGGACTCTTAAAGTAGCTTTGGGCCAACGCCCATGGAGTTTTATTGCTTCCATTGGCATGGCAATTTCATTTATTTGTAATGGCTTAACCCCAGTAGTGGTGGGTCGCGCTGTAGACGAGGCAATCGCTAACTCTGACTTAATGAAGTTGGGCTGGTGGATCGCCATACTGGCGGGACTTTTTGTGCTGGCTATCGCAGTGAACTGGATTGCCCGCTATATGATGGTGCGTTCCCAACAGCTGTTGAGCCATGATCTGCGCACGATGGTCACTGATCGCATTCAAGATCCACGCGGTTTGGCTGGCCGCGAGCGCACTGCTGGCGGACTGTTATCTATTGCTTCTTCGGATACTCAAAGAGTGGGCGATATTGTCATGATGACGGTATTCCCCGTAGCGGAGATCGCATCGGTGATTTATAGCGCGGGCATGATGTTTGCTATCAATCCTTGGTTGGGGTTGGCGGTTTTAGTAGGCGGACCATTATTGGTGGTTATTGCTTTGCAGGTGTCCAAGCCTTTGCAAAAGCGCTCCGGTGCACGTCAACAGGCAGTGGCCCAGGCTGCAGCTACGGCCACCGATGTGGTGCAGGGCCTGCGCATTCTTAAAGGCCTCGGCGCGATAGTCACGGTACGGGGGCGTTATGCGGAAGTCTCAAGCCTGGCTTATCACAAGACTATTTATGCCAATGCTGCCGAGGCGCGGCTAAATGGAATCACCGAGGCAGTGGGTGCCATTTTTGTGGCAGCGCTGGGGTTAGCTGCAGGTATTTTGGCCTTAAACGGTGGCATGAGCGTAGGAGATCTCATTACGGTCGTGGGCCTTACACAATTTTTGATTGTTCCCATGACCATGTTGGGCCGTAACTTGGCATCGCGTTGGGCATCGGCTGAAGCCTCCGCAAAACGCATCCGCGAGGTGCTCGGTGCAGATTTTGAGCGCAGCTCAGAGCTTGATGAAGCTAAAACCCAGGCGCTTATCGACGCACTCCCATCAGGTCTCACGGTAGTGCGCTCGGCAGGGGACCACCGCGAGCTGGTGGCACTATTGGAATCTTTGCCGCGAAATCGAGTTATTGTGGCGCCGCATGCGGCCGATCTTTTTGATGGCACAGTTAGTTACAATGTATTCCCCGATAAGGACATTGCCGCACAAGCTATTGACGTTGCCTCCTGTACAGACATTCCAGGTGGTGGGGATAAGCGGGTAGGCGAGGGTGGCCGATTACTTTCTGGTGGTCAACGCCAACGAGTAGCGCTAGCCAGGGCAATTGCCTTTGATCCCGAGGTGTTGGTTTTGCAAGATCCCACCACGGCGGTGGACTCGGTAACTGAGCAAAATATTGCCGAACAGGTTGCAGAATTTAGAGCCGGAAAGATCACCTTAGTTTTTAGCAACGCCCCAGCTTGGAGCGCAGTTGCTAACGCACACAAAGAGGCCAATGAGTTGGAGCAGGTGCTAAAAGCATGAGTTTTTCGTCGAAAAGCACGCCCTTAAAGGCGGATACCACGCTGCGGTTCCCGCTAGCCACCCTGCCCCAGGTGCGCCAGGAAGTGGCGCGGCAGTTGAAGCGGATTCGCCATGCTCGCTGGTGGTTTTTATTATCGATGCTATTGCTGAGCGCTGGCGCCTATGCCTCGGTGATGGTGCCGCAGCTGCTGGGACGAATTGTGGATGTGGTGAATCGAGGCGGTGCCGTTGCAGAACTTCTGCACATTGGTATGTGGCTGGTGCTCGTCGCAATTGTTGGTGCCTTATTAAGCGCTAGTGGTTTTTATCTGGTGGCCCGAATTTCTGAACGTGTTATTGCCAATCTCCGTGAAGATATGGTGGGAACTGCGCTGGGGTTGCCCACGCACCGGGTGGAAGATGCCGGCGCCGGTGATCTGGTAAGCCGCTCAACAGATGATATTGCGGAGCTATCTTCGGCGGTGACAGAAACCGTACCGATCCTTAGCACCTCATTGTTTACGATTCTCGCAACGACCATTGCACTGCTGAGTTTGGACTGGCAATTTTTGCTCATCCCAGTTGTGGTGACACCGGTGTATTTCCTGGCTGCGCGCCATTATTTAAGTAAAGCTCCACAACGTTATGCCGATGAGCGTGCGGCCATGGCAGAGCGTGCCCGTCGGGTACTGGAGGCTATTCGTGGCCGGGCCACAGTACGTGCTTTTTCCATGGAGCAGACCGTGCATCAAAATATTTCTAATGCCTCCTGGAGTGTGGTGGTTAAGGGTATTCGGGCACGAACTACCATGCTGATTCTTAATACGTGGATGCTGCTTGCAGAGTTTTTGATGCTCACCGGCGCTCTGGCAGTGGGTTTTCACCTGGTTTCAAGTGATGCATTGACCGTGGGTGCAGTTACCGGCGCGGTGCTCATGATTATTCGATTGCGCGGACCGATGAATATGTTTATGCGTGTTTTGGATACTGTGCAATCTGGTTATGCCTCATTGGCGCGAATCGTTGGCGTGGTGGCTGATCCGCCGCAGCCTATCCCCGATAGTGGTGCGGCAGCCCCACAAGGCCGGGTGGAATTGCGCAATGTGAGTTTCAGTTATGGTGATTCCTGGGCAGTCCATGACATCAATATCACTATCAACCCTGGTGAAACTGTTGCTATGGTCGGCGCCTCGGGCGCCGGCAAAACCACCGTGGCAGCGTTGCTTGCAGGTTTGCGCGTTCCCGACCACGGTGAGGTGCTTGTCGACGACTACCCGGTTTCTCAATTATCCGATCGCGAAAGAATCGCTCGCTTGGCGATGGTGAGCCAGGAGGTCCATGTATTTTCTGGAACCCTGCGTCAAGATATGACTTTGGCAAAACCTGAAGCTAGCGATGCTGAGTTGATTGCTGCATTGGAGCAGGTGCAAGCAGGTGAGTGGTTTGCACAGCTTCCCGCAGGATTAGACACCGTGGTGGGTGCGCGTGGCATTCAATTAGAACCAGTTATTGCCCAGCAATTAGCCCTGGCACGAGTGCTGCTGCTGGATCCAGCGATTGTGATTATGGATGAAGCTACTGCAGAGGCCGGTTCTGCAGGTGCTGGAGCCTTGGAATTGGCTGCCGATGAAGTAACCCGAGATCGTTCTGCTTTGGTGGTGGCGCATCGCTTGGACCAAGCAGCGCGTGCTGACCAAATTTTGGTGATGGATAAAGGCCAGGTTGTCGAATGTGGTACCCACGAGAATTTACTGGCAGAGGGCGGGATTTATCACCGCCTGTGGTCAGCATGGCGTAAAGGCCGGGGAGATTAGGAAGTTTTTCTTCTCCAAGCATTGACTGTTCAATGTATTGAACATTAATATTCACGCTATGGAATTATCGTCTTTTGCAGTGGCCCTTGGCCTTACCCTTTTTGCCGGGTTAGCAACCGGCATCGGTGGCCTCATTGCCATCTCACGCAAAACACCGGGAGAAAGATTTTTGGCTGGCTCCCTAGGTTTTTCCGTCGGTGTGATGCTTTATGTGTCCTTTGTTGAAATCTTCCCCAAGGCACGAGTGGAATTGATTTCCGTGTGGGGCGAACGAGGTGGCAGTTGGGCGACGGTGGGCGCTTTCTTTGGTGGCATTGCACTCATCGCGATTATTGACCGCTTAGTTCCCAGTGCCATCAACCCTCATGAGCCAGGCACAGTTGGCGGGGCAGTAGATGGTTATGAACGCCGCGCCCGCATGATGAAAATGGGAGTGTTGACCGCAATCGCCATTGCCATCCACAATTTCCCCGAAGGTTTCGCTACCTTCCTATCTGGGCTTTCCGATCCGACTGTTGCTATCCCAGTGGCCTTGGCAATCGCGATCCACAATATTCCCGAGGGAATCGCCGTCGCCGTACCTCTGCGTGAAGCCACGGGATCGCGAAAAAAGGCCCTGATGTGGTCCACCTTGTCTGGACTTGCAGAACCAGCCGGCGCACTCGTGGGCTATTTGATCCTGCTACCTTTTATGGGGCCTTCCACCTTAGGCCTGTGTTTTGCGGCAGTGGCTGGCATCATGGTCTTTATTAGCGTTGATGAACTGCTTCCCACCGCTATTTCAACCGGCAAGCACCACACTGCCATCTATGGCCTTTTAGCTGGTATGGCAGTGATGGCAATTAGCCTCTTGCTCTTTATTTAGTGGCTTGTGTGTGCTAGCGTTGTGCCGCCATGAGCATACGGTCTACTACTGAAAGCACCTCATCCACATAAGCCGGGTTGATGCCCCGTTCCCGGCGCGCTTGCAGGAGCTCTGCCTGAGCTGCATGAAGTGCCTCAATTCGCGCAAGCCTAGCCTTTTTGCGCATTTTGGAGAGATCTTCAATAGTTTCTTCTTCAGCCGCGAATTCCTGCGCAATCCAGCCCTTAATGGAAGCGATTTGTTCATCCGCCAATTCACTATGCGTCAGCAGGTGTTTGGCAGCAGCCTTCTTGGCGCGATGGGTGAGAACTTCAATGCTTTTATCACCAGCAGCATCCGGACCCTTATCCAAATTAAGCTTGCCCACTAGCCAAGGCAAGGTTAGGCCTGGTCCCACCATGGTGAGCAACAAAACCACGAGGGCAATAATTTGGAGTTCATGGTGATAAGGGAAAACATTTGCCGGAATAGAAAGCACCAAAGCTAGGGTGACTAAACCACGCATACCGGCCCATGTCATCAACAGCGCTTCCTGTAGCCGCAATGGCGCGCGCAAAACACTCTCGGCAACGCCCTTATGGGCAATGACCTTTCGGTTCTGCTTGTAGTTGAAGAACATCCAGGCTCCGCGCACCACAATGGCAACGATGGAGAGCACGATTCCCACCCATACTGCATGCCAGAGTTCGGATCCGACCTGATCAATAGCAGCGCGGACATTTAGCCCGATTAGTCCAAAGGCCACACCCGTAAAGAGAATTTCTACCGTGCCCCAAAATGCCTGGCCAGACAATCTATCCTCGGCACCAATTGCAGCGCGAGAATTCAGCTCCACCGCAGCAATCACAATGGCAATAACACCGGAACCGCCAATCTCTTCTGCTCCTGCATAAATAGCAAAGGGCAATACCCAGGTGAGTGCATTGCGCGCCCCAATAGAGCTCACGTGATCGCTAAACCACGCAGCTACTCGGCCCACAATAAGGCCCAAAATGACCGCTGCAAAACAAGACCATAAGAACTCCAGAACACCTGTCGTCCAGGAGAGTTCTTCACCTGCGACCAATGCCACGAGCGCAACGTGGAAAGTAACGATACTGGCTGCATCATTAAAAAGGCCTTCGGTCTGCAAGGTGGTGGTAATACGTTTGGGAATTCCCGCTGGCTCAGCAACTGCATCCACTGCAACAGGATCTGGTGGGGCGATAGCTGCGGCCAAAATAATAGCTCCAGCGATGCCGATTCCAGGAAGCAACAATAGTGTTACTCCAGTCAAAGCAGCGATGGTGATAAACACCAATACCACTGACATGGAAATGATGGTGGATACCTGGGACTTGATCAACGCCCAGGATGACTTGCGAGCCAGTGCCCACAACAGCGGTGGAATGAAGATGGGCAAAATAAGATCTGCCGGGATATCAATTTGTGGCAAAAACGGCAGTAGCGCACCGCCAGCAGCCACAATTGTCATAAGCGCAGGCCAGGGGAGTCCGGTGCGATCGCCAACGGCCACCACCGCAACGGTGGCCAACAGCAGACTGATGAGCATGAACAAGATCGTCATGGAAGTCTTTTCTATTGAGTTTCTCTAATGTGTTAAACCATTTTGCATCCAAGAAACTTATATTTGTGGCAACAACAACGAAGAACTCAAAATTTTTCAGAAAACTTTCAGAATTTAGGTGGGTTTAGACTAAAAACTGCACTATCTCACTCGATCAGTTTTATGGCATGGGTTTAGCCCTAAAAGAAAAGGACTTTGAAGGATTTGCCACAACTTATTCAATGGTGGACCAAGCATCAGATTCTCCTTTATCTCGGCGCTCTGCTCTTGGGTGGCCTGTTTGGTCTCGGATTTCCAGCAGCTGCACCTAGTATTGAACACCTCATTAATCCGGTCCTCATGGTGCTGCTTTATGCCACTTTTCTGGCGGTACCTCTGACCAAGTTGAGTAATGCTTGGCGCGATCTTCAATTTCTGGGCGGCTTGCTGACTTTAAACTTCCTCATTGTCCCGGTCATAGTCTTTGCCCTCTCACGCTTGGTAGCCAATGAGGAGGCACTGCTGGTGGGAGTGCTATTGGTGTTGTTAGCACCCTGCATTGACTATGTCATTGTGTTTTCTGGGGTGGCAGGAGCGGCAAACGAAAAACTCCTGGCAGCTACTCCAGTACTCATGCTTGTGCAAATGCTGCTGTTGCCGGTGTATCTGCGGCTTTTTGTTGGCCCTGAACTATTAGCAGCTATTAATTTGGCTCCCTTTGTTGAGGCGTTCCTTCTGCTTATTGTGGTGCCTTTGGCGGCTGCACTAATTACCCAGTTTTTGGCGCAGCGTGTAACTACAGCTCAGCGCCTTATGGACTTCATGGATGCTGTGATGGTGCCATTGATGATGTTGACCCTGGCAGTAGTGGTGGCCTCTCAAATTTCGGCAGTGAGCTCTGAGGTGAGAGTCCTATTAAACGTTATTCCGATTTACGTGGCCTTTTTAGTGATAATGGTACCGGTGGGAATGATCGTGTCTAAAGCCGCTGGCCAAGATGTGCCATCCACCCGCGCAATGGTGTTTTCTGGAGCAACCCGAAACTCCTTGGTGGTGTTACCGCTGGCCTTGGCGTTGCCTGAAGAACTATCGCTAGCTGCAATTGTGGTGGTAACTCAAACTCTGGTGGAACTCGTGGGCATGGTTATGTATGTCCGAATAATTCCGCAGGCCACTAAGGATAAAAAGCCAGCTTAGAGAGAATTTAATCCCTCTAAGCTGGCTTTTTGTTTAAATTTGTCGGACCGACAGGATTTGAACCTGCGACCCCTACACCCCCAGTGTAGTGCGCTACCAAACTGCGCCACGGTCCGCCGTTGCCATCAAAACCAGGGGTCAATCGGCAACGAGAATAGGTTACATCAGTGTGATCTTTAAAGAGAAATCCGCTGGTCATAACCACGATTCAGGAGCTACTCAACCTCACCCGCAGAATAAACCCACCGGCCATTTACCTTGCGGAAGGTGGAATCTTCCTCCTGAATACCAGAGGCTATTCCTTTATAAAATGCCTGGAATTTCACACGACCAAAGTCATCAAAAATTCCACCTTGGGATGTTTCGAGGACGTCCAGTCGGTAGAACTTAATGCCCAGATCTAGTTCCAAGGTTGCAGGCCTGGTGTCTGGATCCCAGGTATCCAAAAGATATTGCTGATCTCCAACGGCAAAAGCACTAAAGCGAGAGCGCATTAGGTCTTCTGCAGTGGGCGCGGTCTGTGCACCTGAGTGGAAACGGTAACAGCATTCGCCATAAGTTAGGCCAGTGCCACAGGGACAGCGTTTGTCTAGCTCAAAGCTCATTTAGCGGGCCTCATCTTCAATAATGACGCCCTTGGAAAGCAAACGCTCCAAGTCGGAAGTTCCAGCAGCAGCAAGTAGCTCGTGGTGCTCATCTGCAGAAAGCTCGCCACTCAGTGAAATTTGCCGGCGTAATCTAATCTGGCCTTCGTCTTCACCAACAACCCGAGAAATAACTACCTCAACATCATCCAAGGACTTGATACGGGCATTCTTGGCAGCCTCGCGAATGCTTTGAGAAGTAGCCGCAGCAAGCGCTGACACCAACAAAGACGTCGGGGTATAGCCCAGGTTCTTGCCACCTTGGCTCTTTTCACGGTCGGTAATAAAGGTATGACGGCCAGTTCGGACCGCATCGCCAAACTTGCTTGCCTTAATTGATTTGGCCTGGGCTACACCTTCCGGCAGCTCAAGTTCCCTTGATTCCGCATTAAGCGGATCCAAATAAGGCTCAACCCAGGTACGGATAATCTGAGCTGCTCTTTGAGCAGTGCCATCCTTGGTCAAAAGGTGGTCAGCTTTATCCAAAGCCACCAAAGACTTGGGGTATCGGGTAAGACGGAAGATGAGCTGAGCATTATCCACACCAACGGTTTGGTCGATGGGAGAGTGCAGCAACAGGAGAGGGCGACGCAATTTAGGAAGGTGTTCTTCGGGGTTGGTGTCTGCCAAATCTTCCAAGAATTCACGGGAAATAGTGACATCACGGCCCCCCAATGTGAGGGTAACCGCGCCATGCTCATCTACTTCACCAATGCGGTCTGCGAAGTGCAAGACAGCGTGTGCTGGGTCAAAAGGGGCGCCCAAGGTGGCAACGGCGCGCAAAGACTTGATGTAGGGAGCTGCTTTTAAAGATGCAGCACCACCTAAGGAGTGTCCGATAAGCAGCTGTGGAGCAGCGTAGTTTTCTTCCAACCAACGTCCTGCTGCGACAATGTCTTGCACATTGGAGCTGAAGGTGGTTTGAGAAAACTCACCTTCAGATTGGCCAAGACCTGGGAAATCAAAGCGTAAGCAGGCAATTCCGGAGTCTGCCAAGGTTTTGCTCACTCGTGCAGCTGCTGGGGTAAACCGCGAGCCGGTAAAGCAGTGAGCAAACATCGCATAAGCGATGGGATCAGTATCGGGAAGATCAAGAGTTGCCGCCATCATCAGACCTTCTGAGGAGGGCAGTTTCACACTGACAGAGTGCACCGGTGGGACCTTTCACAAAGCGTCTAGCTTATTTCTCCACCACTTTAGGCATGTTTTTAGGTTAGGTCATCATTAGATGGGTATGCCTTTGAACAACTCCCCCCTCTGTTGCAACCTGGGTCACCCAAAAGATTGAGCAAGGTGAGATTGAGTAGGGTGGGAGAGATGAATCCATCTAGCTCACCGGAGGTATAACAGTGGCCGGTTTTGACTGGTTTTGGAAAGCGCTTGGCGGAAAGTCCAGCCGCAACCAAAAGCGGAGCTTGGCAATTGTTGATCAAGCTGAATCTCACTTTAGCGATCTTGAAGCCCTAGATAATGCTGCACTGGCAGCACGGGCGCGAGCTTTGGCTGAAGGCGGGGAAATTAGTGATCAAGCTGAATTCCTGGCCATTTTGGGTATCGCAGCCCAGCGCACCTTGGGGCTAAAGCCTTTTGCCGTGCAATCTCAAGCAGTACTGCGCCTTATTGAAGGTGACGTGGTGCATATGGCCACTGGCGAAGGAAAAACCTTGGTTGGCGCGATGGCTGCCACCGGTCTTGGCTTGATGGGCAAAACAGTTCATTCCATCACCGTTAATGATTATTTGGCGGTGCGCGATGCTGAATGGATGCGTCCACTGGTGGAATTTTTTGGACTGAGCGTTGCCAGTATCAGTGAGAAAATGACACCTACGCAGCGTCGAGAAGCTTATAAAGCGTCGATTGTCTACGGTCCGGTCAATGAAATCGGCTTTGACGTGCTGCGTGATCAGCTTATTACCCGGCGCGAAGACGCCGTGCAACACGGCGCTGACGTTGCCATTATTGATGAGGCTGACTCCGTGCTTGTCGACGAGGCGTTGGTGCCACTCGTCCTTGCCGGTAACCAACCGGGGCATGCCCCGCGGGGCAAAATCACTGATGTGGTGCGTACCTTAAAGGAAAATGAGGACTACACCGTCGACGATGATCGTCGCAATGTGTTCCTTACTGACAAGGGCGCGGCAAAATTGGAAACCCAATTGGGCATTAGCAGCCTTTATGATGACGAGCACGTAGGTTCCACGCTGATTCAGGTCAACCTGGCGCTGCACGCCCAAGCGTTGTTGTTGCGTGATATCCACTACATCGTGCGCGAGGGCAAGGTTATGCTTATCGACGCCTCCCGCGGCCGGGTGGCTGATCTTCAGCGCTGGCCTGACGGTTTGCAGGCGGCAGTAGAGGCCAAAGAAGGCCTCGCCGTATCCGAAGGCGGAAAGATCCTCGATACCATCACCTTGCAGGCATTAATTGGTCGCTATCCCATGGCTTGTGGCATGACCGGTACCGCGGTCGAGGCCACTGATCAGCTTCGAACCTTCTATGACCTGCATGTTTCGGTAATTGAAAGAAATCATCCGCTGCAGCGTTTTGATGAAGCCGATCGCATTTATGCCACCATGGCTGAAAAGAACCGTGCGATTATTGAGGAAATTACGCAGCTACACAGCACCGGTCAACCAGTGTTGGTGGGCACCCATGATGTAGCGGAATCTGAAGAGCTCGCTGCTGCCTTGCGTGAACGTGACATTGAAGTAAGCGTGCTCAACGCTAAAAACGACGCTCAAGAAGCTCGTATCATTGCCGAGGCTGGCGATATTGGGCGCGTTACCGTATCTACCCAAATGGCCGGTCGTGGTACCGATATTCGCCTCGGTGGCGCCGATGAAGCCGACTATGACGAGGTAGTTAAACTTGGTGGCCTTGCGGTCATTGGAACTGCGCGTCACCGTTCCGCACGTCTTGATAATCAGCTGCGAGGTCGTGCCGGCCGCCAGGGAGATCCAGGCTTGAGCCTATTCTTTGTCTCTTTGGAAGATGATGTCGTTGTTGCTGGCGGTTCTGGGGAAAGCGTGTCTGCGCAGCCTGATGCCCAGGGTCTCATTGATTCCAATCGAATTCGAGATTGGGTGGCTCACTGCCAACGCGTGACGGAGGGGCAACTCCTGGAAATCCATTCCCAAAGCTGGAAGTACAATAAGTTACTTGCTGATCAGCGCGTCATTATCGATGAGCGTCGCGATCGTATTCTAGACAGCAACCTCGCATGGGAAGAACTGCGGGAACGCGCAGGGGAGCGAGCTGCTGAACTTGCCGTCCTTGACCCAGAGGTGCTTGAACAAGCAGCACGCGAGATTATGCTCTACCACTTGGATTTCAACTGGTCTGAGCACTTGGCCTTGATGGATGACGTACGTGAGTCTATTCATTTGCGTGCTATTGCGCGTGAAACTCCATTGGACGAATATCATCGTATTGCAGTACGCGAGTTTAAGGAGCTGGCACAGCGTGCAGTAGATGATGCAGTCTCCACCTTTAAAACCATAACCATTGATAAAGATGGCGCTCACCTTGATGAATCTGGTCTTGCACGGCCTTCAGCAACGTGGACCTACATGGTTTCCGACAACCCCTTGGCAGGGACTGGAAACTCGGTTATCAGAGGAATTGGCAATATCTTTCGTTAAACCCTAATTTTAAAACCCCTGTTCACAGCGATTTACTTAGATTTTCCCCACATTAGGGGAGGGTAGCTCCGCACTTCACATCGTTACAGGGGCTATGATGAACATCGTTAAGAACAATGTCGACACGGAGGAAATTCAATGAGCGACAACACCGGCACGCCGGAGCCACAGGTAGAGACCACCTCGGTTTTCCGCGCTGATTTGTTGAAGGAAATGGAGTCGAGCACTAACACGGCTCCTGCCTCCACTGGTGCGGAGAACCTTCCTGCAGGTTCTGCCCTTTTGGTAGTTAAGCGTGGCCCAAATGCAGGCGCTCGATTCCTTCTGGATCAGCCAACCACCACTGCTGGCCGCCACCCAGAAAGTGATATCTTCCTTGACGATGTCACCGTTTCTCGCCGCCATGCAGAATTCCGCATCAATGATGGCGAATTTGAGGTTGTAGACGTCGGATCCCTCAACGGA
Source organism: Corynebacterium callunae DSM 20147 (assembly GCF_000344785.1). Taxonomy (NCBI): domain Bacteria; kingdom Bacillati; phylum Actinomycetota; class Actinomycetes; order Mycobacteriales; family Corynebacteriaceae; genus Corynebacterium; species Corynebacterium callunae. The sequence goes on from NC_020506.1 coordinate 1,431,572, forward strand.
ACCTACGTTAACCGCGAGCCACGTAATGCTCAGGTTTTGCAGACCGGTGATGAAATCCAAATTGGTAAGTTCCGTTTGGTTTTCCTCGCAGGTCCAGCAGAATAAGAAATATTTTTACAATATTTTTTAGTGTGTTTACCCATTGCGGTTGCAAGATTAACGATCCTGCAACCGCTTTGCGTATACATTTTTAAATTGTCCATCTTCCACCCCATTAGTCCACAGCAGGTAGCAGCAGCATCGTGAGCGCACTCCGTAAAACAGCATCTGGTGGCACCAAAGCCCACCCGCAAAAAAAGAGCAAGACCATGTCCATTGGAGTGGTTCTGGAGCGCTTAAATGCCGAGTTTCCCGATGTTACAGTTTCCAAAATCAGGTTCCTAGAATCTGAGGGGCTGATCAGCCCGGAACGCACCTCTTCAGGTTATCGACGCTTCACTGAAGCTGATGTCGATCGACTGCGTTATATCCTGCTCACCCAGCGTGATAATTACCTTCCCTTGAAGGTCATCCGTGAGCAACTAGAAGCCATGGACAATGGCTCTGTCACTGCGATCCTAAATCCGCATTCTGCTCAGCCGCTGGTAAGCCCAGAAAAATTCCAGGCTCCCGCAATCACCCGCCTGACTGATACTGATGTAGCAGAACAAGCCGGTGTGAGCGTCAAAAGCGTTGCTGAGTTGGTTACTGCTCGCCTCATCAAACCTGATGTGGCCGGTTTTTTCACCAATGATGATGTCATGATTGTCAGCACTGCCAGTGCGCTCAAAGATATGGGCTTTGACATTCGTAGTCTGAAATCTTTGAGCAATGCAGCTTCCCGTCAGGCCGATTTAATTGCTCAAGTTGCTGATCCAATTGCTCGTGGCAAAAGTGATGTAGCGCAGCAGCAGGCCGAGGAAATGGCACAGCAGATGTGTTCTTTGGTAGTCTCCATGCACGCCTCTTTGGTCAAAAACGCCACTCGCGAACAGCTGGGATACTGATTTATACATGAGTTTTATTGAGCTTGAATTCCATGGCATTCACACCATGGAACCAGATGGATTTACCTGCGCACTTTTCCGGTGGGATCAGGGTAATAAGATCTTGCCCGTTTGGATTGATCCAGAAGACGCCTTAAAGATCCAGGCTTATCAGGCTGGATTTAGCCCGCGTCGTCCCACTGCACATGAACTTCTTGCGGAGGCTTTCCAACGCCTTACCCCCTGGGTGAGTGACTTGCGTATTGTCTCGCATTTTGAGGGCGTGTATATGGCCTCAATTATCACTTCTGAAGGTGAAGAATTTGATGCGCGCCCAAGCGATATCATTATGCTCGCTGAACTTTTGGAAGTTCCCATCTCTATTGATGAAGAAATTTTGCAGCAAACTGCGATCTTTATCAATGATGAGGATTTGGAAGCCAATTTCGGCATCGTGATTGATCGTGCAGACGTGGAAGAGATCATTGTGCCCGAGTCAGCTTCGGGAGATGCCCAGGCAGATGCCGATTTTCAGCAGCTTATGCAAAGCCTTGGTGTATCAGAAGATGATCTTTTTAAAGGCGATGGTTTTGCCGGCGGTGAAGAAGAACCAGGTTCTAAACCAGGCTTTGACACCGATGACAAACCTGACTTTTAGGCGTGTCTGAGGACATTTACTTGACTCTGGTCTAGGCTAGAGGCCAGACTTAAAGATAAGTTACACGTTTAAAACTCACACTGACGTGGTTTAGGCCACGTCATCACTGAAGTATCGGAGACATCAGTGTACGAAGATAATAATTATCAGGAAGAGCTTTATACCGGATCACCCGTACAAGGCTCTCTTTTTGAGGTCGGTCCCGACGAAGAAGTTGGCTACCGAGTTCCAACCGCCTGCCAGGTGGCCGGTATTACTTACCGCCAGCTGGATTATTGGGCACGCACCAAACTTGTGGTGCCTTCCATTCGTGGTGCCCGTGGCTCGGGATCCCAGCGTCTATATTCCTTCAAGGACATTTTGGTCCTAAAGATTGTTAAGCGTTTGCTGGATACCGGTATTTCACTGCAGAACATTCGTTTAGCCGTCGATAAGCTGCGCGACCGCGGCACCAATGACCTCGCCGAGATCACCCTGGTCTCTGATGGCACCACAGTGTATGAATGCCGTTCCAATGAAGAGGTTATTGACCTCCTCGGTGGTGGCCAGGGCGTATTTGGTATTGCTGTGCCTGGCATCATGAAGGAACTCACCGGCGATATTTCTGCCTTCCCTTCAGAGCGTATTGACGAGCACCTACAGGCAGAGCCCATCAATTTTCAAGATGAGCTAGCAGCCCGTCGCAATCGTCGTACCTCCTAAGGCCTAGCAAAAACTTTTAAACCCCCTGTGGGAGAAATCCTCCGAACTTCTCTCACAGGGGGTTAGTTGTGTTTTAAAGGCCGTGGCCTAGAGACCAAAGGCAGCGCGCAAAGCTGCGTTGATCTCATCGACAGTACTTGCCTGAGTTGCAGTGCCGCCGTGGCTGGTTGCAAAGTCCTGGAGCACAGTATCTACCGCATCCGGGCCAACGTGCACCACATGCAAGGAGATATTGGACGCTGAGGCAGCTTCTAGATCAGCAAGGAAGCTTGAGTCCTGATATTCGCCCGCAGATCCTGAGGTGACAATAACAACGCGTATAGGCTGCCCTGCAGGGGAGCCCTCCTTGGCAATTTGAGTAGCTGCGACCACTGAGGCACGGGTTAGTGGAACACCACCAGTGCCCAGGCGTACCACTGCACCGGCGGCATTTTCACCAGCGGACTGATCAGGGAAAGACACATTGGCACGCCAGCCCTTGGTGACACCAGGATTAAGAGGGGAAGAGTAGTTATTAAGCGCTACTTGGTTACCCTGGGCACCAGTTTCACGGGCAAGATCAGCCAAGATACGAGTGATAACGGTGTGATAGGACTCCTGGCTGTCGCTAACCACTCGGTCCATATTGGAGGAGGTATCAAGGTTAATGATGGTATCGGAAGGAGCTGGGGCAGCTGCTACAGGTGCTGCGGGAGCTTCGGTGGTTGTGGTTGGTGCAGCACTTTCAGCTGCGACCAAGACGGATTCCAGGGCTGCCGGATCAGCGGCGCCGGACTCAAAATCTGCAGCGGCAAAATCTGCCCCGGCGCGGGCCTGATCCTCAGTGATTTCAGCGTTGGAATTGGTTGCAATTGCCCATACCGGAACACTGGCTCCATCAACTGCGGTGAAGGTATATCCCTCAGGCAGCTCAGCACCTTCGATGGTGGCAAAAGCGGGGGAGCTTTCTGCACCGGTCATGGTGGTGTCTTGGTTGGCTGCCAAAGCTGCAGCTGCAGCCTCCTCAGTATCAGCCATTGCCAAGGCAACGGCAGCGGCGGTTGCTGAATCCGTGGCAACCGGCAGGCTGACCTGATCCAGGGTGATGTTGGAGGCATCAGTGCCGGCAGCTACTGCAATGCCTGCTGCTACGGAGCCAACCTGTGGCCAGCTATCTTCAGCGGAACTGGCCACTGCACCAGTTTCCGCCAGAGCGCTTGCTGCATCGGTGCGTGAACCTGCAAAGAGATAAGTTGCGGCGGGTTGTTCACCGCTGACGGCCTCTGCGGTGACGCAATAATCGCGAGTGACAGGGGAGGAGGCATTAAAGGTTTCGACAGCACTGGCAACGGCGGAGCTATCTCCTCCGATTGGCAAAGAGAGCTCGCCGGACACACATTCCTGGGTGGTTTCAGCAGCTTGGTTTGTGGTGTTATCCGAGCGATTGAGAGCCCAGGCCACGATCAGGGCAATGATGGCCACAATGGCGATCACTGCGATGGTCAAAGATTTAGACAATCTAAAATTCGATTGTCCGCTGGAATGTCGTGCCACGGTACTCCCTCGCTCAAAAAACGTACATGGGGTGAACTAGTCTGAAAGTTTAGCTGCTAAAGCTTGTGATGTGAGGTAGACAAGCCGAGCTCGAATGGGTTTTGCGCGTTCTGAAATGGCTCGCTGTCGAGCCACATATTCTGCTTTGCCCTCAGGGGTTTCAATAGCAACGGCTCCAAAGCCATGACCGCGCACATCATAGGGTGAAGCCTCCATATCCAAGATGCGAGTATCACGAGCTAGTTCAAAGGCATCGAGGAATAGATCGCCAGGAATCAATGGACCAAGCTTGGCAGCCCACTTATAAAGGTCCATATTGGCGTGCAAACAACCGCATTGATCGTTTTTGGGTTGATCTTCTCGGGTTAAAACCGTGAGGTTAAGTGGGATTGCAGGCTCGGTGAAGAATCTAAATGCGTCAAAGTGGGTGCATTTGATATTGTGCGATTCCACCACGCGGTCTGTTTCCGCAGCTCCTAAGCGTAGAGGAAGATCATGGCGCAGATTATCTGACTTATAAGCCATGGCCCATTCATGCAGTCCAAAACAATCAAATTGGGCGTGATTAGTTTCGGTAGCTGAGAGCAACTCATGGATATAGCGCACTGAAGAGCCCCGACGTTCCATAAAAGCGGCAAGATCGAGTTCTACTCCCGCCGGATGCTGCGGGGTTTCGTCGACAAGCTTATAAAAACGCTGAGTGGTATGTGGGGCTGGTTCTTCTAGCCGCACGCCAAGCCCCGGATGCCAGGTTTTAAGGTGCGCGGCGCGCACCGGGTAGTACTCGAAGAGGAAATCAAATACGGGGTGCTTGATATGAGCTTGTCGACGCGCCAGATGAGCCTTGGTGAACGAATCAGCCCGCGCTTGGTGAGCGCGGGCTTGTTCCGTCCACTCAGCCTTATCGAGGTAGCTTAAGGTGAGGGAGTCTAACACAATCTTTTCTTTACTCTGTGGTGCTTTCGTGGGTCCAGTCGTTGACGGTGCCCACATATTCTTCGATGAGATCTTCTAGGGTAATCACACCGAGTAGTTCACCGCGCTGGCGTACTTGGGCCATGTGGGCGGAACGGTGGTGCATAAAGTCCAGCACATCGTCCATGAGACCATCGGCATCAACGTTAACCAAAGGACGCAGCGCGGTACGCGGGATGATTTCATGGGGGTCCATCTTAGGATCTGCCAAACGCGGCAAAATATCCTTGATGTGAATATAACCCAAATAGGAACCATCGCGGCCAGCGACCGGGAAGCGGGAGAAACCGGTTTCGCGGACAGCTTCCTCCAATTCCATCAAAGTTGGTCCGGAGCGACCAAAGTCAAGGGAGCGTACATCTTCATCGCGGATAACTAATTCCTTAATGGAGCGGTGCTCAGAACGTAGGGCCTTGGACAAACGTGCATGCTCTTCAGCGTCAAGGAGTCCTTCAGAACGTGATTCGGAGATCATCGAGGCCAGCTGCTCTGGGTCCACGGTGGAATCTAGCTCGTCTTTTTGCTCGACCCCAAAGGCTTTTAAGGTAATGCGGGCAATCCAGTTCATAAACTCAATTAATGGTCGAGTGATCTTGACAAACATGATGAGAACTGGAGTTAGCCACATTGCCAGGGTTTCAGGGCCTGCGATGGCAATGTTTTTTGGCACCATTTCACCAAAGAGGATGTGTAGCCAGGTGATAATTCCGAGGGCGATGACAAAGGAGATGGGGTGAATAAGGTCCGCTGGAACACCAAAGGCCTTAAAAGGTTCTTCAATAAAGTGCGCGATTGCCGGTTCTGCAACTTTACCTAGCAACAAAGAACATAGGGTGATGCCGAACTGTGCGCCTGCCAGCATGATAGAGAGGTGCTCGGTGGCATAAAGAACTTTTTCTGCAGCTTTTTTGCCCTGGGAAACTAGGGAGTCTAAGCGGTCTCGGCGCGAGGAGATGAGTGCGAACTCGGCAGCAACAAAAAATGCGTTAGCTGCAAGTAGCGCAAGGACCATGAGGATGGTTAGCCCGATGCTCACTTTTCATACTCCTTTGCTTCTTCGTGGGTGATGGGGGTCAAAACGGCCTTATCAATGCGGCGGTCCTCCATTACGGTTACGCGCGCAATCCAGCGCCCGGAAAAGCCTGACTCAAATTCATCCATGGATGGGGTATCGGTCAGCGGAAGCAAAGTGACGTCTCCAACTCGAGGGATTTGGCCCATGGAGTACATGATCAAACCGCCAAGGGTTTCAAAAGGACCTTCGGGGGAGACATAACCTACGCGTTGTTCCAATTCATCGGTACGGACCAAGCCGGATACTTCCCAGCTGGCGCCGAATTGTTGGAAATCACGTTCGGCATCTGAATCATCGTGCTCATCATGGATTTCGCCGAGGATTTCCTCCACGACGTCTTCGATGGTGACCAAACCTGCAGTGCCGCCGTATTCATCGGCGATAAGAATCACCTGGGAGCCGGCAGAGCGCACTGCGTTAAGGACGGCGTCACCATCAAGGCTGGCGGGGACGACCGGGATTTTACGGGCCAGATCGCGCACCATGGTGGTGGCGCGTTCTTCGCGCACCACAGAAAAAGCGTCCTTAATATGGACCATTCCGATGGTGTCATCAAGATCGCCTTCAGTCACCGGGAAACGGGAATGGCCAGTCTCTAATGCAAGCTCGATTAGGTCATTGACGGTATCGGTAGCCTTAAGAGATTCGATGGTGGAACGTGGTGTCATAAATTCATCTGCGGTGGCGTTACCAAATTTCAGGCTGCGGTTAATTACTTCAGCGGTGTTTTGATCAAGCCCGCCGCTTTCTGCGGAACTACGTACCAGGGCGGTAAGTTCCTGTGCGGAACGCGCCGAGGCTAGTTCCTCTGCAGGTTCAATGCCCATTTTGCGCACAATAAAGTTTGCAGACTTGTTCATGCCTTTAATAAAAGGCTTAAGCGCAGTATTAAATACGTTGACCGGGTGGACCACGAATCGAGCCACACTAAGGGGATTGGTAATGGCCCAGTTTTTTGGCACAAGTTCGCCAAAAACCATTGACAATACAGTTGCAACAATTAGGGCAATGATCATGGCGATGGCGGTGGTGGCGGAAGCACTTAAACCAGTGAGTTCCAATAATGGGGTGATAAATTTTGCCAACACTGGTTCGGCAAGGAAGCCGGTAGCCAGGGTGGTAATCGTGATGCCGAGCTGGGCTCCAGATAGCACGAAAGACAGATTTTGGTGGTCCCTCTGCACTGCACGGGCGCTGCCATCGCCCTTTTGTTTAACGTGGGTTTCAACAGTGGATTTTTCTAGACCGGTGAGTGCAAACTCGATGCCGACAAAAAGACCTGTACTGGCTGTGAGAAGCACAAAACCTAGCAGTGAGAGGATGCTTATGAGTATGTCCATTGGCGTATGTTGAGCATTATGCCCTTAGACAAAGCCTAAGAGGTTTTAGCTCCGGGGACCATCTTTCTTTGAAGTCTGACGCCGTGAACCATTGCGGTTTCCGCCAGTGGAGCTTGCGCTACCACCAGTGCCACCGCTGCGTTTTCCGCTGGTTGCTTTACGACGGGGATTCCTGGTGGAACCCTTGCTGTCAGAACGGTTGTGAGTATTTTTTTGTACCCTCTTTGGCTGTTGCTGTTGCTGTCCGGGGACGGCGAGCGGAGTGCCGGAAGGGCGCTGTGCACCAGTAATCTTAGCCAGCTCAGGGGAATCTTTGTGAACCTTAACTTCAGCAGCCTCAACGCCTGCCTTTTTGAAAAGTTCGCGGACTTCCTTGATCTGATCATCGGTTACCAGTGTCACTACTGTACCGGAAGTTCCAGCGCGTGCAGTACGACCCGCGCGGTGTAGGTAAGCCTTGTGCTCAGCAGGTGGATCAACGTGAACCACCAAGGAAACATCGTCAACGTCGATGCCACGAGCGGCGATGTCAGTAGCTACCAATACGGAGATGGAACCATCAGAGAATCCAGCAAGTGCGTTAGTGCGGGTGCTCTGGCCCTTATCACCATGAATGCCCACTGCGTTGATTCCTTCGCGACGCAGTTTCTTTACCTGACGGTCAACTCCATGCTTGGTACGCATGAACATGATGGTTTTGCCTTCGCGGGCAGCAATGCGAGTGATTACTTCATTGCGAGGATCGCGGCTACCAACCAGCAGACGGTAGTGCTCCATGGTGTCCACAGACGCCTGTACCGGTGCGGTGGAGTGTGTGACCGGCTTGTGCATATAACGATCAACCAATTTGCTCACATCTCCGTCAAGGGTGGCGGAAAACAGCAAACGCTGTCCCTTTGCAGGGGTGAGATCCATGAGCTTTTTTACCTGTGGCAAGAAGCCCATATCAGCCATTTGGTCGGCTTCATCAAGTGCGGTGATTTCCACTGCAGCCAAAGAAAGCTTCTTTTGGTTGACCAAGTCTTGGGCGCGACCTGGGGTGGCCACCAAAATGTCAACGGGGGAAGCAAGTGCGGTGATGTTGCGGTTGATGTTGACACCGCCGACAACTTCCAGGGTGCGCAGTCCCATAACGCGGGCGGGATCTGCCAGGCGTTCACGGACCTGAGCTGCGAGTTCACGGGTGGGGACCAGGATAAGTCCGCGGGGGCGACCGGGCTTGGAAGCGCCGGATTTAGCCAAACGAGTGATCATGGGCAGGCCGAAGGTGAAGGTTTTTCCGGAGCCGGTTGGGCCACGTCCCAGCACATCTTTTCCAGCGAGTGCATCGGGGATGGCGGCTTCTTGAATGGGGAATGCTTCAGTAATTCCTTGGCCACGAAGTTCCCGGACGATCTCCTCGGGAAGATTAAGTTCTAAAAATGTAGTCATTAATAAACAACAGTAGTCCTACCAGAGCAAAAACACCGCTTTTCGACGAAGCCCCCGCCGCAGCACTCAAGGTGCGCGGCGGGGGCGGGCGTCGAAAAGCTTTTTAAGTTTTAAGCCTCAGACTCGGTGCGATCTCCGGACCACTCGGTGTGGAAGGAGCCGTCCTTGTCGACGCGCTTGTAGGTGTGTGCACCGAAGAAGTCGCGCTGACCCTGAATCAGGGCAGCTGGCAGACGCTCAGCACGCAGGCTGTCGTAGTAAGACAGGGAGGAAGCAAATACTGGGATTGGCAGACCAAGCTGGGTTGCAGCAACTACCACGCGGCGCCAGGAATCAACCAGTCCGGTGAGTTCTTCCTTGAAGTAAGGGTCAAGCAGCAGGGACTCTAGCTCAGCGTTAGCGTCATAGGCCTCAACGATGCGGTTAAGGAACTTAGCGCGGATGATGCAGCCACCGCGCCAGATGGTAGCGAGGTCACGAGGGTCAACATTCCAGTTGTTCTCATCGGAACCAGCCTTGATCTCATCAAAGCCCTGTGCATATGCAACCAGCTTGGAGGCGTAGAGCGCACGGCGTACATCCTCAACAAACTGATCCTTATCCACGCCAAGAGCTTCCAGGGTGGTGAGCTCGCCGGTAGGCAGGTTGCCCTGAGCTGCAGCGCGCTGGCTTGCAGCACCAGATAGTGCACGTGCAAAAACAGCCTCGCCGATGCCGGTGGTGGCAATGCCCAGGTCCAAAGCAGCCTTGACGGTCCAGCGACCGGTGCCCTTTTGTCCTGCAGCGTCAACGATGACATCGATCAAAGGCTTGCCGGTTTCGGCATCTACCTGAGAGAGCACTTCAGCGGTGATTTCAATGAGGTAGGAATCCAGGTCGCCGGCGTTCCATTCCTTGAACACCTCTGTGATTGCGGCTGGCTCCATGCCTGCGGCATAACGCAGCAAGTGGTAGGCCTCGCCAATAACCTGCATATCGGCGTATTCGATGCCATTGTGAACCATCTTGACAAAGTGGCCAGCGCCATCAGGTCCGATGTGGGTTACGCAAGGGGTGCCATCAACGTTTGCTGCGATGGACTCCAAGAGTGGGCCCAAGGACTTGTAGGACTCAGCAGGACCACCAGGCATGATGGAAGGGCCGTTTAGTGCGCCTTCTTCGCCGCCGGAGATGCCAGCACCGACAAAGTGCAGACCGCGAGCAGCGATTTCCTTTTCGCGACGAATAGTGTCGGTGTAGAGAGCGTTACCACCATCGATGATGATGTCGCCTTCTTCCATGGCGTCTGCGAGCTGGTTGATGACGGCATCGGTAGCGTTACCTGCCTGGACCATGATGATCGCGCGACGTGGCTTTTCCAAAGATGCAACAAATTCCTCGACAGTTGCAGAAGGGATGAAATTTCCTTCAGAACCGTGATCGGCGATGAGCTTATCGGTTTTGTCGGTGCTGCGGTTGTAGACGGCGACGGTGTGGCCGTTGCGTGCGAAGTTACGTGCGAGGTTGGAGCCCATTACCGCGAGGCCCACAACGCCAATCTGAGCGAGGTTATCTGCATTAGTCATGCCCTAGATCGTACTTGACCATGAAGCTGACTGTCAGCCAGATCCCATTAAAAGGTGTGATCATTTGGATTGTGAAAGTGTTTGTCCAGATAAACACCTATTTATTGCTCAATAATTTTCGAAGGCTAAGGTTAAAAATATGAATGGACACCAGGAACCACCAATGGATCTCTTTTCCCTTGCCTCCCGTGCAGCCACCCGAGCCCTCACCAACGATGAATTGGAAGAACTCAACAACCTCAACGTTGGACTCGATAGAAACCTCGGGCTGCGCTACACCTCCATTGAACCAGGCAAGGTTATTAGCGAACTCCACGTTAACTCCAAGCACCTCCAAGTAGTAGGACTCGTCAATGGTGGCGTTTATGCCTCCATCGCAGAATCCACTGCCTCAGTTGCTGGCATGGTGGCAGCCCCTGGAAAAGTTGTAGTCGGCGTAAACAACAACACCGACTTCATCTCCTCAGTCCGCTCCGGTGTCATCGTTGCCGAAGCAACACCCATCCAAGTAGGCGGCCGCACCCAAGTCTGGCAAGTACTGTGCACCCACCGCGGTGAACTCGTCGCCCGAACCACCCTGCGCACCATGGTGCTCGAGCGCTAGCACCTATCTGCACTCCCGCGGCGGGAGGGCGTCGCAAAGCACCACGGCTTATACTCGGAACCTATGGCTACCTGGAAAGAAATAACCTCCAACAACCCCGCCCACTCCGAAAACTACGCCCAACGCTGGCGTGATATGAAGGATGCAGGCGAAGACATCTACGGCGAAGCACGCCTTATCGACGCCATGGCACAACGTGGCTCCAAAATCCTCGACGCCGGCTGTGGGCAGGGACGTATTGGCGGATACCTGGCCAACCAAGGACACCACGTCCTCGGTGTAGACATTGATCCCATCCTCATCAACCACGCACGAACCGAAAACCCGCAGGCCCAATGGATTGTTGGTGATCTCTCCACCGACCCCATTCCCGATGACAACTTTGACCTCATCGTCAGCGCCGGCAATGTGATGGGCTTTTTAGCACCAGAAGGGCGCACTCCAGCACTCAAAAACCTGCACAACGCACTATCAACCACCGGTCGCGCCGTTATCGGCTACGGCGCCGGACGTGGCTGGGCCTTTGGAGACTTCCTCACCCAAGCAGAAGAAGTAGGCCTCGAACTAGAAAACGCCTTTGAGTCCTGGGAACTTCATCCATTCACCCCAGATTCCACCTTCCTAGTGGCGGTTTTCACCAAGAAATAACCCTTGTTGCCCCTTTATCGGCAGCGTAGATTAACCACTATGACCACCTCAACAGGGGTAAGCCCGCGCGCAGTAACCGCGCGCGGGCTTAACGTTTCCCTGGGCACCAGACACCGCACTCACATCCTCCGCAACCTCAGCTTCCAGATCGCGCCGGGGGAGATCACCGGACTACTTGGCCCCTCAGGCTGCGGCAAAACCACCCTGATGCGCACCATCGTCGGTGTCCAACGCTTTAGAGGCGAACTAGAGGTTCTTGGTGCCACACCCGGAAGCTCTGCAATTCGCGGCAAAATTGGATACGTCACCCAAAACGCCAGCGTCTACCAAGACCTCAGCGTTAAAGCCAACCTCCGATACTTCGCACAACTCGCCCCACAAACCGCGCTGACCCCGGCACAGATCATGCACACCCTGGAGCTAGACAACTTTGCCAATCGCAAAGTTTCCGAGCTCTCCGGAGGCCAACAAAGCAGAGTCTCACTCGGCTGCGCACTAATCGCCGCACCACACCTATTGGTGATGGATGAACCCACCGTAGGACTAGACCCACTTACCAGAAGCGCCCTCTGGGAAGAATTCCATCACATTGCCCGCGCCGGGGCAGCCCTCATCATCTCCAGCCACGTCATGGAAGAAGCAGCACGCTGCGACAACCTCATCCTCATGCGGGCAGGGCAGATCATCTGGCAGGGAACACCCATCCAACTTCTGGAGAGCACCAAAGCAACCAGCTATGAAGACGCTTTTCGGATAGCAATTGCAGCCACCGCCACCCAGGATCTGCCATGAACCCCACCTACCTCAGGGCCACCATTATCAGGGTGCTAGCTCAACTATTCGCCGATAAACGCTCACTAGCACTCATTCTGCTGGCACCGGTGCTGCTTATGTCCTTATTTGCCTATATGTACTCAGCAGACCCCATCCGCAAACAAATGTTTAACTCCATAGCCACCGTGATGACAGCAGTCTTCCCACTCATGCTCATGTTCCTGGTCACTTCAGTAACCATGCAAAGGGAAAGAAACGCCGGCACCCTAGAAAGGCTCTGGACCACCAAAATCCACCGCTTTGACCTCATCGCCGGATACGCCATCGCCTTCGCAATAATGGCCAGCGCCCAATCACTGATCATGGTGCTCACCCTGCGCTATCTGCTCAACGTAGAAAGCCAAGCCCCCTGGTGGATCTCAACCCTCATCGCAGCCATAACCGGCATCACCGGTGTCGCCCTCGGCCTTCTCAGCTCAGCCTTCGCCAGCAGCGAATTCCAAGCCATCCAAACGCTGCCCTTACTAATCCTCCCGCAATTTTTACTCTGCGGACTATTAATACCTCGGAGTGAACTCCCAACCGCCTTATATTGGATCTCCAATATGCTCCCGCTGTCATATGCAGTAGACGCCGCATTAGGGGCAGCCGATAATGGCGCCGGCACCGACGTTAGTAAAAACATCCTTATTTGCTTCAGCTTTGCCCTGGTCTTCCTCCTGATCGCAGCGTTGTCCATGCCTCGTCAAAGACGCTAGATCAAAGGCGCTAGCAACAGCCACCAGAAATGTGCCCACCAGAAAACCCGGCGCGCACTGCAGTTGTGGCGCGCCGGGTTATTTTAGTATCAGGACTTAAATCCAGCCCACGCGAGTGGCTTGATCAAAGAACTCCAGCTCGTACATAGAGGCGCTCAAAAAGGCGCGTGCAGCTGTTACTCGTTGTGCTGGCCCAGCTTGCTCCAGTGCTTGTTCCACGCGGTTGATTGCGGCTTGGGTGCCGGCAATAAATTCCTCACTGGAATAGGTATCCAACCATGCATGATAGGGGTGGTCAGGGTGATTTTGTGCGGCGAGATTAAGTCCGATCTCGGCATAGAGCCAATAACAAGGTAATACGGCTGCTGCACCGATGACATAATCCTGGTCCATCACGCGAGCCAGCAGGAAATCTGTATAGGCCATTGTGATAGGTGAAGGTGCTGAGCTTTCGGCGTCGTCCTTTCCGCCCAAGTAACTGCGGTGCAATTCAGCTTCCACAATGAGGCATTCCGCAGCGCCCTGTGCCCAGGCCACTTGAGCTGCAGCATCGGGTGCTTTAGCGGAAAGACCTGCTAGGGCGCGGGAATATTGGGAGAGATATTGGGCGTCTTGGTCAATATAAAAGCGGAAGTCACGGGCTGCAAGGGAGCCACTGCCCAAGCCTTTAATAAAGCCTGAGTCATTGATTTTGGCAATAATATCGCCACTTGCTTGCCACAAAGCTGCGGTATATGGACCTGCTGCAGCAATATGGGAGGTTGGGCTTTTAGTTTTAGCCGGTGCAACTAGGGCGTCTGGACCGTTGCCATTTAACCGCGGTTGGCGCAAATGCTCCCAGGGGGTGGTATCGGCAGCTGCAATTAGGCGTCGTTGGGCATGGAAGTGATCAACCGGGCCATTGCCTGATCCCACATGCAGGGCATCGGCACCACGTAGTGCCTCATTAAGCCAACGGGTAGCCCATTCCAAGGCAGACTCAACGGTGTGGCCAGCAGCAATGCGGGTAGCTAAGGCTGCAGAGAGCGAACACCCAGTGCCATGGGTGTTGTGAGTGTGTACTCGCCAATTTTCCACCTCAAAAACCTGGCCGTCGGGATGGACTACGGCATTATCTGCATTGCTGCCTTTAAGGTGACCGCCCTTGACAATGACGGTGGTGTTATAAGCAGCTGCAAATTCTTGTGCTTGGGCAATTGCTGCTTCCAAAGTAGTGGCCGCCGGTTTATCACACAGCACCGCGAGCTCTGGAATATTGGGGGTGATTACATCAACCTGGTGAGCTAATTCCCGCAAAGATTGCTCAGCAGCCGGGTCTAATAGCCGATCACCGCTGGTCGCGATCATGACAGGATCAAGAATCACTGGACCATGTTCCTGGCTTTCCAACCAGCGCGATACCACCGCGATGGTGGCAGCTGAGCCCAACATGCCAATCTTGATGGCATCAACTACAACGTCTGAAAAGACTGAATCAAACTGCTGCTCCAGAAAATCCAGAGGCGGAGTGTGGATCGCGCTGACACCGTGGTTGTTTTGGGCTACCAGGGAAGTAATTGCAGACATACCAAAACCGCCCGCGGCAGCAATGGACTTAAGATCTGCTTGTACTCCAGCTCCACCGGTGGGATCAGTTCCCGCAATGGTAAGAACCCGTGGCACAGCAGGGGAACGATGAGCCCGGAATGTGTGAAGAATTTCTGTTGCCGCCGCTGCCGGAGAAAGTGCTGTCATGATTTCAGAAACCACACAAAGCCCCGAGATGTCAGTTTCGGACAAGTCTGCAGCGTTGTCTAGCTTGACTCCGCCGATAGCCACAGAAGCAATACCAGCACGTTTAGCCAGCGCAGCAATTTCTGCTACTCCGGTTATCCCCAAAGCAGGAGCAGCATCCGGTTTAGTTGCTGTTGCGCGAACCGGGCCGATGCCAATGACATCTGGCAGAGCCACACCTGCGGCTTCACATTGTGCGATAACCTGCTGCAATTGGCTTATATTTTCAATGCTAAGACCCACCATGAGATCTGCTGCCAGGCGCTGACGGGCTTGTACATAGGACATATCTTCTTGTCCAATATGGAGGTGCAATCCAAGTTCTGCCGCGATGTCTACCCGATCATTAACAAATAGCGGCACCTGAAAACGGGAGCAGACTTCTTGAAGTTCTTGTGCATGGGTTCTAAAGAGGTTGTCGTCGACAAGCTTGTCTCTTAGCTGTACCACTGACACCCCGCCCTTAAGGGCGGATTCGACGATGCCGGCTACTTTGTCCGCGCCTCCGCCGAGGTCAGGGTCGGTAACTAGATATAGGGAAAAATCGGTCATTTTAGGCCTCTCGAATGCTGCACAGGGTGGCAATTGTTGCGAAATCTAGCTCATAAAGGGCATCAATAAATGCCACCGCAAAACTGCCTGGGCTAGAACTACGCTGCGCGGCAAGTTGGCCCGCCGCACCAATGTGGGCATGAGCTGCTAAAACAGCGTCGTGGGCGGAGATGTCCGTGCCACGGGTAGCGCCTAGATAAGCGGCGACCAGGGCGCCGAGGGAACAACCTGTGCCAATAACCAATTGCAACATCGGATCGCCGGATCGCAACCAGGTGGTGCGCTCGGTGGAAACAATGAGGTCCTCCGCGCCAGAAACTGCCACCACCGCACCGGTGCGCTGGGCAAGGAGCTGAGCTGCCTCCAGGGCGGCTTCGACGGTGTCGGTGGCATCAACTCCGCGCCCACCGGCGCCCAACCCTGCCAGTGCCACAACCTCGGAGGCGTTGCCACGGATTGCCGTGGGGTGCTTTTCGACGACACCCGCTGCAAATTCTGTACGTTGGGAAAGACCACCAACAGCAACAGGATCCAATACCCACGGTGTACCAGCAGCCTGCGCACCGGCAATGGCATTGTGCATACCTTGATATTGCTCAGTGGAGGGTGTGCCTGGATTAATCAGCACTGCATTGGCAATGCGGGCAAATTCTGCAGATTCTGCTGGAGTATCCACCATGGCTGGTGAGGCTCCCGCGGCAAGCAAAACATTGGCGCTAAATTGCATGACCACGGCGTTGGTCAAACATTGAACCAGGGGAGTGGTTTCTCTCAGGATATTAAGTGCAGATAGATATGAGTCAGCCATATGGGCCATCCCTTCGCTAGTACGAGCTAGAGCAGGTTCAACGGGTCTTATCTCAGCCGCGCTGCACAATGAGCTGCAGCCCGGCACCCCGTGCCTGATAGTTACCCTAGCAAAGGTCCTTGTGGGCGCTGTCACAAGGCACAAAAAAGCGCCTCCTAAGTAATCAGGAGGCGCTTATCTTAGGTCTTTAGAGCTTACTTGGCACCAAAACGGTGGGTGTCGCGCAGCTCGATTGGCTGATCATTATCAGTTGCGTGATCGTTTGCAAGCTTGGAAAGCGCAGTACGAGCGTGCAGCTGCTGGCGGGTGGTAGCCAGGTTCCAACGGTTGCGAGAAGTAGCGTTTAGGCCCCAGCTGATTGCGGAGACAAAACGGTTACGGAAGCCGACGAGGAACATAAGGTGAACTGCCAACCAAAGAACCCAACCGATGAAGCCGGTGACCTCGATCTTGCCCAGCTTCACCACTGCGGAGAAGCGGGAGACAGTTGCCATGGAGCCCTTGTCGAAGTATTCGAATGCTGGACGCTCGGTGTTGGAGCGACCCTCAACCTCAGCGGCGATCTGCTCTGCGACGTACTCGCCACCCTGGATTGCAACCTGTGCAACACCTGGAAGGTTGTTGTAGTTCATCATGTCGCCAACAACGAAGACGTTCTTCTCAGAACCAACGGAGAGGTCGTCGTTAACCATAACGCGGCCTGCGCGGTCGGTCTCAACACCGGTCTGCTCAGCAATGAGCTTGCCCAGTGGGGAAGCTGCCACACCAGCGGACCAGATCTTGCAGAAGGACTCGATGGTGTGCTCTTCGCCGTCCTTGGTCTTGTAGGTGACGGACTTAGCGTCAACATTGGTAACCATAGCGTTCAGGCGAACGTTAACGCCGATCTTCTCCAGGGTGCGCTGTGCATTGCGGCCCAGACGCTTACCGAATGGTGGCAGCACCTGAGGAGCACCATCAAGAAGGATGATCTTTGCGGAGTTGGTGTTGAAGTTCTTGTACTCACCAGCAAGGGTGCGGTGAGCCATTTCAGCCAACTGGCCAGCCAGCTCAACACCGGTAGGACCTGCACCGACAACAACGAAGGTCAGCAGGCGCTCGCGCTCAGCTGGATCTTCACAGATCTCTGCACGCTCAAAAGCGCCGACAATGCGAGCACGCAGCTCAAGTGCGTCATCGATGGACTTCATGCCTGGAGCGAACTCTGCGAAGTGATCGTTGCCGAAGTAAGACTGGCCAGCGCCAGCGCCCACGATAAGAGAGTCATATTCAAAGACGCGGGTGTACTCGCCGAGGGAAGCGGTCACAGTCTTGGACTCGGTGTTGATATCGGTAACTTCACCCTTGATAACGTTGACGTTTTCCTGCTTAGCAAGGATCTGTCGGGTGGAAGGTGCGATCTCACCGGAAGAAAGGATGCCGGTTGCCACCTGGTACAGCAAAGGCTGGAAGAGGTGGTGGTTGGTACGGTCAATCAGAGTGACATCGACGTCGGCCTTGGCTAGGTTTTTAGCAGCGAAAAGGCCACCGAAACCAGAACCGATGACGACGACGTGGTGACGGCCGCCTTCGGGGCGGGATGGGTTTACTGACATAGTTGTCAAAGTCTCCTGATCGTTTTGTACAGATGAGAGTCTGCGCTGAGTTTGCAGTTGTTTGGGCGCTGCCATAAAAAGAAGTGGCGCGTACCTGTTAAACAATAGTCCTTCCCACGGAAACAAACAGGATCGGGTCTAAATTCACTGTCTGTTAGGCAGAAATTGTGTGGTATTCGCACTCACTTTGAACCAGTATGCCCTTAAAGATGAGATATGTCACGTCTATTTTGAAGACTTCTAGAGATGTCTTTCTAATGTTTATTTCGACGCGCCTGCGCCGGAGTTTAGCTAAGCACAAGTACACTGCATGAGAGATAATTTTCTTAACTTTTGGTCTTGTGAATTTATGCCCTCGGAGGTGCACAAAACGTATGGTAGAGGCACGTTTGCGCCATCTGGAATCAATTGATATCGAACAGTGGCCGGGAGTGGCTACGGTACCGGCCTCCGCATTCATTGCAATACGTGCTCGCCAAGCCGAAGCGAGGTTCGCCAAAGCATGTGAAAACGCGGGTTTGGTATTAGTTGGAAATGCGCCCGATCTCACAATTGACCATGAAGAGTTATTTTCGCGTCTTGCCACCACTGGATGGCTCGGTCTTGCCGAAAGTTATATGGCAGGCGAGTGGCGTACAGAGAAGCTTTCCGATGTTTTGGTTGCGTTATTAAGCGTGGGTTATCGCCCGCGGGGCCGACTTAGTTCCGCCTTCCATCTGCCTGGTCAACAAGTAGATAATGGCGGCGCACTGCCACATGAACTAATCCGGCTCAGTTCTGGGGACGGCATGAGCGCCTTTGGCGGAATTTTTGCCTCAGGAGTGCCAACCACTTTAAGAACTGCGGTAAAGAGCTTTGTGCCAGGTGCTGGTCGTAATAGGGAACCCGGTACCCACTTTGTGGATATCACGCGGATCTCGGATCCTGTTGCGGTGGAAAGAGATGACCTTGGTGAAGCCCAGCGACGTGCAGTGGCCACCCTGCTTGATAGTGCCCGAGTTAAAGCTGGATCCCATGTACTGGAGTTTCCTAGCAGCGGCGGGGCAGTGGCAATCATGGCGGCGCGTCGACAAGCAACGGTTGATTCCCTCACTGCTGACCCCCAGCAGATTCGTGGACTGCAGGAAACCTTGGTTCTAGCCGGCGTGGAAAATGACGTCCAGGTGGAGGTTATCCCGCAGGCAATCCCTACCCAACGAGATTGGCAAGGGCACTATGACTCCATTGTGTCCATGGAAAAACTAGAGGTGGTTGGCGCATCCGGAGCCAAGCGATATGTGCGCAGCTTGGACCGCCTTTTGACCACAGGTGGTCACGTAGCATTGCAATCTTTGGTGGCTACCGAGCAATTAGGAGTGGTGGGTACTGAGGCAATTTCAATGCTTAAGGCCTATATTTGGCCAGCGTTGAAATACCCCACGGTGGAAGATGTCCATCAGCTGGTGGACCGTGAATCCTCCTTGCGAGTAGTAAAAGAAACCCATTTTGCAGGCCACTATTTAAGAAGTGTGCAATTGCAGCGGGAGGTTTTTGAGGGCCAATCGCGAGAAGCAGCAGCAGATGGCTTTGATGCCGTCTACCGCCGCATGTGGATTTATCACTATGCCTTGATTGAAGCCTTGTTAAGACTGGGCTGTCTAGATGCCGTGCAATTTGCTTTAACCACCCGGAATCGACGCGGGCGTCGCTAGTTTAAAAAACTAGCGACGCCCGGTGTTTAAGACTTTAGAGTTTAGACCTCGCGGAGATCGTTGCTCTTATTTTCCTTCATGGTCAATACTGCCACGAAGGTGATCGCAGTGACGATGATGAGGTAGATGCCCACCTGGGCAACACCATAGGAAGAAACCAACCAGGTAGCGATAAATGGAGCAATCGCAGCGCCCAGGATGGATGAAACATTGTAGGCAATTCCGGAGCCGGTATAACGCACATTGGTGGGGAAGAGCTCTGGAAGAATAGCCGACATTGGTCCAAAGATCAGACCCATGATGGACATTCCAACTGCTAAGAAGATAAACACAGAGGTATTGGAAGCAGTAGCTGGATCCAGGAACAGGCTAAATGAAGCGCCGAAGATCAGCAGCAAAATGGATGCCAGGATCAAGGTGTTGCGACGACCCCAAACGTCAGCTAACCAGCCAGAAATTGGGATCATGATGGCGAAGAAAACAATGGTGCCCAACTGCAACTGCAGGAACTCAAAATAAGGGATGGAAAGTCCAAGTCCCTTGCTGCGATCGCCAATGCCGTAGGAGAGAATCCACGTGGTCACCAGGTAGAACAAGGTGTAAGTGGACAACATGATGAAAGTTGCTTGAACCAGTGGTCCGGTTGACGTCTTAAACAGTTCCTTTAACGGAGACTTAACGCGCTTACCCTGATCAACAGCCTGCTTGAACACTGGAGTTTCCTCCAGGGAGAAACGAACCCACAGGCCAATGGCAATCATGATGGCAGATGCCAAGAATGGCAGGCGCCAGCCCCAAGACATAAAGGCACCTTCAGCATCGCCGGTCTCATGAGCCAGGACGGCTACCAGAATGAGGAAGAATCCATTGGCAATAAAGAAGCCGAATGGTGCACCTAGCTGAGGCCACATGGCGGCACGTGCGCGGTGGTTGTTCTCAGCATTTTCGCCAGCGAGCAGCGCGGCACCAGACCATTCACCACCAAGGCCCAAGCCCTGGCAAAAACGCATCAAGGCCAGCAGTGCTGGAGCGACGATGCCAACTTGTCCATAGGTTGGCAACAAGCCAATAAGAACGGTGGCGATGCCCATGGTCAACAAGGAGCCAATCAGCGTTGCTTTACGTCCAATGCGGTCACCAAAGTGTCCAAAAAGAATCGAGCCCAGCGGGCGTGCAATGAAGGCCAGACCGAAGGTGGCAAAAGAAGCCAGCAGGTTGACAGTGGGATCTTCGTTCTTTGGGAAGAACAAGGTGGGGAACACGGCAACTGCTGCGGTGGCATAGACGTAGAAGTCATAGAACTCAATGGTGGTGCCAATTGTGGACGCCGCTGCGACTTTACGCTTTGTCTTCTTATCGATGACAAATTTTTCTTGATTGCCATGATCAACTGCAACAGCTGATGATGGAGTGTTATCGGCTGGCAAAGCAGCCGATGAGTCCTGAGACATGATTTTTACTCGCCTAACACCTACTCATACGGATAAATACTCTTGTGATGTTTCCACAGCGTTTTCCGAGAGTCAATCTCACCATTTGGACTATTTAATCTCACGATCTCAGTAAGTGGGATATTCCTTGGTAAATCATGGAAAATTCCGGGGAAAATAGGCAAAAGAAACCTCCTTGCCGTAGCTACGGCAAGGAGGTTAAAAGGGGCGAGGATTTAATTGCTAGGCACTACTGGAGGCAAGCTTGACCAGGGGAAATTAATCCACTTTTCGGTTTCGCGCCATTTATAGTCAGGCTGGAAAGTGCTATTTGGCTTTTGGTAAATCACGGCAGTTCGAACTTCCTCAACGTGATCACCAAGGAAGTCCCGCACCAATTCCAGGGTCTTTCCGGTATCTGCAACATCATCGGCAACCAGGATGCGCATGCCGGTGAGATCAACAGCTTTGGGGGTTGGAGGGATCATCATTGGTTCTTCCAGATGCTCGCCAATATCGGTATAAAATTCCACATTCATCACTGAGACATTTTTGATGCCCAGTGCGTATCCTAAAGCTCCGCCAATGAGCAGTCCGCCGCGTGCAATCGACAACACACAATCGGGCTGATAATCATCAATAATTTCTTGGGCTAGCTCACGAATCGCAGTTCCAAATTGCTCATAGGTGAGAACCTCGCGTTCCTCTGTCATGCTTACTCATCTTAACCGTTTGTTAACCAACTGCGAGAACCAGGCTAAAAACCACGCTTTTCGACGAAAAACCGGACCAAATCTCACATGAAAGTTGATTTTCTCCCCGAGTTCATTAGAATGTCAAGGCAACAACTTCCAATCGAAGGGGAGTAGTTCCATACAAGGCCACAACACCTTGTGGGAGGCATGAACGACATACTGGTGTGTTTGAACCACACCCGGCATGCCACCTAATCTGCATACATCGGATTAGGCGAACGAGACCTTCGGCGTAATCATTCGCCGGGGTCTATTTTTTATGCCCAGGCACGGTCCCAAGGAGAACCATGCCCCTTGTTCAAGTCTTTTTGCTGTCTTTAGGCGTTTCCGCAGACGCCTTTGCCTGTTCTATTGTGCGCGGCACTGTCATTCGCGTAAACCTGCTTAAACGAGCTTTGGTGCTCGCTGCAGTCTTTGGCTTTTTTCAAGCAATCATGCCCCTTATTGGCTGGGTAATCGGCTATTTCTTTAGTGGAATTACCGTCATTGCAGCTATTGATCACTGGATTTCCTTCACTTTGTTGGCCGTTGTCGGAATCAAAATGCTGTGGGATGCTTTTCATGGCGAAGATGATGAAGAAGTCATTGACGATGGTCGGATCCAGCTACGTCCAGCCGTGATCATGGGTTTTGCCACTAGCATCGACGCTTTGGCGGTTGGCATGAGCTTGGCCTTTGTAGAAGTCTCAATTATTAACGTGGCCCTTGCTATGGGTGTGATTACTTTTATTATGTCTCTTGCTGGCGCTTGGATGGGCCATCATGGAGCTGGCAAATTAGGACGCTGGGCAACTGTTATTGGCGGACTAGTACTGATTGGAATTGGTGCCAATATCGTTGTCGAGCATGTTTTCGGCTAAAAACAAGGTCCTCAGCGCCACAGGCCGCGTCGAAAAGCGCCCTTAATCCCTACTTCTATCAGGAAACTTTCAGCAGTCGGGGAGACCCTGGGCAGTTCTATGGGATAGAGTAGAGCGGATACTAAATGGGATTAATGAATGTGGGAAGGTGGGAGACTGCACGTGAGTCTTTCAAATAAAGCTAAAGGAATTGTCGCAGCGATCATCGTGATCTGGATTGTGGCCATGGCAGGAATGGTGGCCATCGCGTCCAGCAACTCCGCAGAAAAGACCTTTGCCAACGCTGGAGCCTTGGAATCAACGGTTGCCGGCATTGATGCACAAGGCCTTAATGTCACTGCAGTTGCCTTGGCCGATATCTACGGTGAAGAGTATGTCTCTGCGGCAATTCTGTGTGAGGGAACTCCCACCGCAGACCTCGAGGCAGCTTATGGCGTAGACCTTTCCAGCCTCAACCTTGATGAGTCCGGCGTTGCCGCTGGTTCCTCTTATTTGGCCTTGCAGAAGCAAGATGGCCAGATCGACTACGACAAGATCGATCGCGCTAACGTTGATCTCTGTGCAACTCCTTTGAGCGGCGCTTTCAATGCTTATTCTTTGATGCCACTGGCAAAGGTTGGCGAGAACGCTTGGGCACTGGCTGCCTAAGAATTTCTTAGCGTCTTAGATTTAGAACCTCCGCATGGTGCGGCTCATAGCTTTTCAAAGTTATCGGCTGCACCGCGTGGAGGTTTTAGTTTTATTTTGTCAGTGTGACGTAAGGAGTGGGTTCAACAGTCGGGGCAAAACGGGGAGCTCAG
This sequence comes from Corynebacterium callunae DSM 20147, assembly GCF_000344785.1. Taxonomy (NCBI): domain Bacteria; kingdom Bacillati; phylum Actinomycetota; class Actinomycetes; order Mycobacteriales; family Corynebacteriaceae; genus Corynebacterium; species Corynebacterium callunae. The sequence goes on from NC_020506.1 coordinate 1,454,864, forward strand.
AACCTCGCTGGGGATTTATCGCCAGTTTTATGAGAATCCCAGGCGCTGGACTGCCTAGGTGTCCAGCGCACTCAAAATGGCGTCTCCGATTTGGTCAATCAAATCTAAAGCCTTAGGGATTGGTAGGCGTTGATCTTGGAATTTCTAATGGATCCTGCATTCCTGAGTTCTCACATGGTTTAGGGGCGGTACAATACTCAACGTGCTGTAGGAAATTCTGGCAGGCGCCGATTATCCAGCAAGCGTGCCGAGCAGAAACCCCGGCAGTAAATGGGGCAATGTGTTGCAGGCCGGATATCAGAGCTCACTGGGCTTAAAGTGTCCGGCGGGGTATGAGTCCCCAAGAATAAAATGACATAATGTACATTATCGGACAATTACTGATAAAGCTGGGACTGGTAAATTGATGCCCATGACTGAACTCGCTGACTCCACCTTGGCAACTCTCCAAGAACTTGCCGATGACAAAATCTTGGCCGTCAATCAACGCCACGGCGACGAGCACGCCGTTAACCTCACCAAGCTGCGCGGCGTTGCCAAAGAACTTAAAAAGAATCAGCCACTAGCTATTGAGCTTTGGGATTCTAATGACTCTGCCGCCAGATTGCTCAGTCTGCTTATCTGCAAGCCGAAGGAATTTAACGCCGACGATCTAAACTCCATGCTGCATGAGGCGCGCACACCTAAGGTCACTGATTGGCTGATTAACTATGTGGTGAAAAAACATCCAGCCTGGGATGAACTCCGCCTGCGCTGGTTGGAAAATTCTAATCCCGATGTGGCCGCTGCCGGCTGGTCCCTAAACACTCACGCCATCCTTAAGAAGCCTGAGGCTTTGGATATTGATAACCTCTTAGAGGTCATTGAAGGTCAGATGCGAACTGCCGCGCCTCGCCTGCAATGGTCAATGAACGAATGCTTGGCGCAAATTGGTATCAAGTTGCCGGAATTTCGGGAACGTGCCATAGAAATCGGCGAACGCTTAGAGGTTCTCAAAGATTATCCGACACCGCCTAATTGCACCTCTCCATTTGCCCCAATTTGGATTAAAGAAATGGTCAAGCGCGAGACCTCCTAGCCACCTTTATTTTGTCACACTGACAAAATAATATGTACCCTCAGCTGCACTTATCTGAAACCTCTAAAAAGAAAAATGTGAGAAATCGTGACCCTAGCCCAATTGGAGAAGCCTGCTCCAACCGGCGTTTTAGCCTCCTTTAAATTTGCCTTTTCCACTCCCCAAAGGCTGCGCACTGAGGTGCTCGCAGGCCTTGTTGTTGGGCTTGCACTTATTCCTGAATCTATTGCCTTTTCAGTACTCGCCGGCGTCGATCCTCGAATGGGACTTTTTGCCTCCTGCATAATGGCAATGACCATAGCTTTTACTGGCGGTCGTCCTGCAATGATTTCAGCGGCCACCGGCGCTGTGGCGCTGGTGATTGCGCCCGTCGTCAAGCTCTATGGAGTTGATTATTTCCTTGCCACCATTATGCTGGCAGGAATTTTCCAAATCGCGCTTGCCATATTGGGCGTGGCAAAATTAATGCGGTTCATTCCGCGTTCTGTCATGCTCGGATTTGTAAATGCGCTGGCAGCGCTGGTTTTTATGGCACAACTCCCCCACCTTTTTAACGTTCCGTGGATGGTCTATCCGCTTTTTGCCGCCGGCATCTTGATCATGCTGGGCTGGCCGAAGCTCACCAAGGCAATTCCAGCACCGTTGATTGTGATCATTGCATTGACGGCGCTGGTGTGGATCTTTAATATCTCAATCCCAAATGTTGCTGACCAGGGAGAATTACCTCAAACACTGCCAGAATTTATACTGCCACAGGTTCCATTAAACCTAGAGACGCTGAGCATTATCACACCTTATGCATTGGGAATGGCCTTGGTGGGACTAATGGAATCATTGCTAACCGCAAAGCTTGTCGACGATATCACCGAAGTTCATTCCAATAAATCGCGCGAAGCTGCAGGTCAGGGCATTGCTAATATTCTCACGTCCCTTTTGGGAGGCATGGGTGGTTGCGCAATGATCGGCCAAACTATGATCAATGTGAAAAACTCTGGTGCACGCACTCGCCTCTCCACCTTCCTCGCCGGTGCATTTCTCTTGATTTTGGTGGTGGTGCTGGGAGATATCGTGGGGAAAATTCCGATGGCAGCGCTTGTCGCCGTGATGATCATTGTGGCCATAGATACCGCGGATTGGCACTCACTCAGCCCACGGACCTTGCGTCTTATGCCACTGAGCGAAACCTTGGTCATGGTGGTAACTATTGTGGCAACCTTGGGCACCAGTAATTTGGCCATCGGAGTTATCTCTGGAGTCCTAACCGCGATGGTCATGTTTGCGCGCCGTGTTGCTCATTTAGTAAGCGTTGAACACTCTTCATCTGGCGGCATAAGCACCTACGCAGTTAAAGGGCAGCTATTTTGGGCGTCTTCAAATGATCTGGTTTATAGCTTTAATTATTCAGATCCTGCTGCGGAGATCATCATTGATCTCAGTGCTGCAGAAATTTGGGATGCCTCCACGGTGGCCACCTTGGATAGCATTATTCAAAAATACAAAGCACGTGGCAAAAAAGTCGGCATAATTGGACTTGATGGTCCCAGCCTTGAGCGTTTGGAAAAGCTCACCGGAAAATTGGGCTAAAGCCACGACATAGAGAAAGGTCCTGTGAGACTGCACATTATTGCAGTCTCACAGGACCTTAAGCAATTTTTAGTTATGGAATTGGTAGAACTTCAGCGGTGAAGTTTCCGGATCCATCGCTGATCCAGTTGATTACAGCCTTAGTAAAGCTCTGGGTCCATCCATTATCGGTTTCTTTTTCAGGAGCAGTTGGAACACCAAACTCAGAACTAAAACCGCCACCGTTGATCCAGGTTTCAGCGATCTTACCAACCAAAGGCTGGGTGCTACCTTCCTCAGAGTTAACGATGTAGCCCTCTGGATAGGTCACCAAAAGCTCGCCATTAGGGCCTTCTTCAGACTTTTCTGGAACGGTGAATTCAGCATTCTCTGCTGCAATGACAACATCAGTTGGCAGCATCAACATTGAACCATCAGCTGCTTCAACCTCAGTGGTCTCGGCACCTGCGCCGGTTCCATCGCTAGCAGTTTCACTTGCAGCTTCGCTGCTGGAGGATTCGGAACCCATGCTGCTGGTTGCAGAGCTCACGGCAGATCCAGCGGCACTGGTTGCAGAGCCAGCCGCGCTGGTGGCTTCGCTTGCAGCGTCTTCCGCCTGGGAGCATGACGCGAGTCCAATAGACAAAGCAACAGCTGCAGTGCCGGCTAGGATTCGGTTGCGCAGTGGTTTATTGTTCAGGTTCATCTCGATCTGCCTTTCTTGTGGGCTATCTGATTTCCCCATTGTGCTTGGAAAAAATATCTAATTGCCACAAGTCGGCAAAATCTTATGCTTATGGTGACCCACTTGTTACCTTAATGAAATATAAGAAAAGTATAATAGACACTTATATTTTGTCTTTCAACAGCAAAAATGCGCCTTCTGCCTTTCTAAAGTGCAAAACACTAAAGGAAAAGCAAGAAGACGCATTAGCTATAAAAAAGACGAATCGCTATTTTTCGCTCTGGGCCTTTGTTTTATAGGCAGTCACCAATTGCCACACGGTAACCAATGTAAGAAGAAGGCCAATCACGGCCAGGATCCACATGGAATCCCACACCATAAAAGCGGTGAAACCAATAATTACGATCAACCGAAACCACAGGGCTGGGATCATTCGAGCAGCCATCATCAGTTATTTCTCCAAAGCAATTCGGACGTTAATCTGACCGGTCTCACTGATCTTTGCTGCTACAAACTCCGGTGTTTCTACGCCGTAGTCCAAGCGATTGATATCAATATCAGAGGCCACAATAGCCTGTTCACCGGTACGCAACACGTCAAAGGTCGGAGCAACGTCTTTGGTGACACCATGCACAGTTAATTTACCTGGAATAACTACCTGAGCGACCGTACCGGTATCTGGGATCTGGGAGAGATCTACTGCCTGGGTTACTTCAAAGGTGGCTTCGGGGAATTGTTCGGTGTGGAAAAGCTTCATGCGGACGTTAATATCGCGCTTTTCTTGATCGGTGGAAATGTTGGTCATATCCACAGTGATCAAACCAGAGCTAAGGGTATTATTTTCTACCACAACATTGCCGCTGACATCCGGGGTGGAACCAGAAGTAATCTTTTCTTCGCCAGGCAGAATTTCTGCAAAGGTAAAGCCCGCTGCTGAAGTGTTTGGAATGCTGCCGGGTACAACTTCCCACTCGCCGTTGAAATCAGTGGAGGCCGGAGCCGCGCCATCGGCGTGGATACCATCGGTATGCAGACCTGGACCCATGATGAGCTTATAAAGCACTGGGCCAACTGCAAGGGATGCTAGACCAACAATGGCGATCACAAAAACCGTGATAATCAAGGCGCGATACTTAATGAGTGGACTTTGCGCCTCTGGGTGGGAAGCGTTAGTTTGTGTGTTGCTCATGACCTCAACTTTTCAATATTTCGAGCCAATTCCACCATCTCCCGACAGAGGAAGGAGATTTCATGGGGGTCTTCCCCATCTTTAACGGCAGTAGCAATATCCTCGGCTGCACACCTTAGCTCAAAGAGTGAATCTTTAAGTTCACTGGCACGCTCGGGAGACATAATGACGGCCTCAGCGGGAATAGTCGTACCGGAGACATTGTTGCGCTGTTCATAGGCACGTTGTCTGCAAGCTTGGCTACAGTACTTCCGAGGTCGCCCACGACCTGTGGAGGCGAAGTCTTTACCGCACCAGGAACAGGTTGGTACCTGCTGGTTTGGAGTTAAATTCTGCACCCACATTAGCTTAGTCCATTGTTACGTATACAACGATTCTAGGGTTTTCGCTATACTTAAAGTCTGATCACATTTCAAGTGCACCTGCTGGGAGGCGGCGTGTAGTGTTTTTGACCCTCCGGGTAAACTATGTGAGAAATAATCTTTTGCGGCTTACTTGAAGGTCGCATTCTAAGGCAAAGGACTGATACCTAGATGGCAGATCGCGTTCTTCGTGGCAGCCGCATGGGCGCCGTGAGCTATGAGACGGACAGGGACCACGATTTGGCTCCACGCCAGCTCGTGAAGTACAGGACCGAAGACGGAGACATCTTTGAGGTTCCCTTCGCTGATGACGCGGAGATTCCTGAAGAGTGGATGTGCAAAAACGGTAAATTGGGCACCCTCATGGAGGGCGAAGGCGTTGAGTCTAAGCCAATTAAGCCTCCACGTACCCACTGGGATATGTTGCGCGAGCGTCGCACCATTGAAGAACTTGATGTGTTGCTAGAAGAGCGCATCGAGGCACTTCGTAAGCGTCGTCGCAATGCTGCAAAGCTACTCAAGGCTCAGCAAGAGGCTGAAGAAGCTGAAAAGGCTGCTGAATAAGCACAGCATTAAATAAAGCTAAAGCTCATCCCCACACCCTAAAGGTGTGGGGATGAGCTTTTTTAAACCCCGCCCCTAACCGTGAAGGCTGAGGGCGGCGTCGACAAGCGGTTTTTTAAAGCCAAGTGTTCTGCTTTTTGAAGTGATTCCACTCGTATTTAGCCAGGCCGGACATTTCTTTAAGCAATTCCTTGGCCTGCTCACCACGGTGGTTCAGACCCCACTTGGTGACCTCGAGGAGAGAATCCTTAACAAAGCTGCCATCCAACTTGGACTCACCGATTTCACGCTCGGTGAAGGTAATTGGCACCTCGCGGACATCAAAGCCCAGTTCAACCGCACGATAAGCAATTTCAACCTGGAAGATATAACCAGCGTTTGAAAGCTCATCAAGTGGCAAAGCCTCAAGCAGCTCACGACGGAACGCACGGTAGCCAGCGGTCATATCGGACAGACCAGCGCCGAGGGCAAGGTTGATATAAACATTGCCGCCCTTAGATAGCAGCCAGCGATTCTTTGGCCAGTTCACAACGCGGCCACCTGGTACGTAACGGGAACCGATGACCAAATCAGCGCCATTGGCAACTTCCTCGAGCAAAAGGTGCAACTGTTCTGGAGCGTGGGAGCCATCGGCATCCATCTCACAAAGCACGCTGTATTCGCGCTCTAGGCCCCATGCGAAGCCGGCCATATACGCAGCGCACAAGCCACCCTTGCCCTCACGGTGCATAACGTGAATCTGAGAATCAGCTGCAGAAAGCTCATCTGCGCGCGCGCCGGTGCCGTCCGGGGAATTGTCGTCAACGATCAAAATATCAACCTCAGGAGCGGAGGTACGTAGCCGATCGACGATCAAGGGCAGATTTTCCAGCTCGTTATACGTTGGAATAATCACCAGCGTTGAAGCATCTGCTGCCTGGTTACTCATCTAGGTTGGCCTCCTTGGCCCCAGAAGGGGCTGATAAATGAACAAAATACGCCTTTTAAGAAGCAATAAAAAAGCTTTTAAGCTTTTCGACGGCTCCCTGCCGCCTTCTTCGCACCAGTCCGCTGCGTCCGAGTTTGGGGTTTTTCGCTGTAGTGGATTTCTTTGAAGTAGAAATACCAGCGCGGGACGAGGAAAAAGCGGTGCTTCGAAGGGCAACAATTCCAGCTAGAACTCCAATGATAACCAAGACCAATTCAACATAGAAACCGGCCACCGCTGCAATGGTGACAGTTTGCTTTACCGGGATCTCTTGAGTCAGGGTTGCAGACTCAAAAATCTTGGTCTGTTGGGCCACCGAACCATCAGGGTTAATGATGGCCGAAACACCGGAAGTAGCTGCGACAACAACAGCACGATCAAATTCAATTGCGCGCATTCTGCTCATTGCCAATTGTTGGTATGTCATGTTGGTAAAGCCAAAGGTGGCGTTGTTGGTGGGTGTGGCCAAAAACTCGGCACCATTGGCAATAGCATCACGCCCTGCCCTATCAAAGGCAACTTCATAACAGGTTTGAATACCTACTGTGACTGCTCGCCCCAATTTGGCGGCATTCATACTTACCGTTCCGGTGCCATCTCCTGGCTGGAAGTTTCCAGCTGCATCAACATAGGAAGAAAAGATGCGAAAGAATTCGCGGAAAGGCATATATTCGCCAAAAGGCTGCAGGAATTTTTTATAGTGATAATCCCCTGCTCCAGATTCTGGATCAAAAACCTGCATAGTGTTACGCGGACCCACTTCGTCCTGGGTGATGGTACCCACCAAAATAGGGGCCTGCGCATGATCAACAGCCTTGTTAATCAGGGTTTGTGCTTGGGTATCCAAAAAAGGATTAACATCTGAAGAATTTTCCGGCCAAATCACCACATCAACCTGATGATCTAATTTGAGGGTTTCTCGGGTGTGATTAGCCAGGACTGCACGCCGCTGGGCATTAAAGTCCAATCCCATCCGTGGGACGTTGCCCTGGATAGCTGCAACCTCAATGTTCTCGGTGCTGGTTCCGGCACGGTCTACATATAGCGAACCCAATGCGCCAAATACAATGACCATGGCGCATACGAGCGCACCTTGAAGGCGCTTTTTGCTAATAAATACCAACGCCAATCCAACTGCAGCCAACACCGTCAGGCAAGTTACCAGCGCAACTCCGCCAAAGGCTGCCATATTGGCCAAGGGTCCATTAATTTGTCCCCACGCCAGACGACCCCAAGCAAACCCTCCAAAAGGCCAGTTAGAGCGCAAATATTCCACAGCTACAAACCAAGCGGGGAAAAGGTAGGCACCCCACTTTTTCCAGCGGCTTAGAGCTACGCCGCCAAGGCCCAGAGCAATGGAATACAAGGCCTCGACCACAGCGAGCGCGATATAGGGCAAATTGCCCACAAACTCCCCGATCCATGGCAAGAGGAAAAGGTAGGTCACCAAGCCATGGGCAAAGCCCAGCGACATACCCTGTTTGAGGGTGGGTGCTTGGGAGAGTCTTTCCAATAGAGGAATCGGGTCATTCTTTTTGCGGCGCTTTTTAGCAGAGGATATTTCCCAGGGTGCTAAAGATGCATAAAAAAGAGCTATTCCTATGATTCCGGCCCAAAACCAACCGATTGGCTCATAGGAGCCATAAACAAAAAGCCCGCCCAACATTGCGAGGGCGAGGCGAATAGCTAGAGTCACTTATCCCCACCGTGGTTTTTATCATCAGTGGAAGATCCTGGATTGCCAAAATCTTCTGGCTTAACATGCGAGGTCCATTCTTGGATTTCGTCCTCGTCAATAACGATGGGTCGTTGTGGGTTTTGGGAAGGGTGGTTGCTGGCATCAGGGAAGTTACCAAAGCTGCCATAGGAAGCGTGGGTCCGGTATCCATTAACAGCTTCGAAGCCTCGGACGCCGAGGTTTTCAATGGCACTGCGAAGCTTCTTGGCCAATAGCTTGCGGAATAGCGCACGGGTGGGCGGAAGAATAAACAGTAGGCCGATGATGGAGGTTACAAAACCGGGCATGGCTACCAAAATGGCACCGGCTGCGGTCAAGCCGATATTGCCCGCGATGGCACCGGCACTTCCGGCTCCGGAGGCTTGATGCTGGGCTGCGGCCTTACTAATGCGCTGCATTTCCAGGCCGGCCAAAAGAAGTCCGACAATAAAGAAAAGAGCTAGTAGACCAAAAGCCCAACCAAGACCGAGCCACATGACGACACCGATAAAGGCGAGGATTTCAACTATGAAATATGGGATTGCTATTACTGCTGGCACCCGCCCTACACTACCCTTTTGTCCTGACACGCTCAGTAGTAAGTAGCGCGAGCGGTGGTTTATCAGGGGGTGAAATTGCCCAGACGATCGATAAGCCATCCGGAATAGATATTGAGATGCCGGTAATAGGGGCCAAAGTGGTTAAGGCCAGTGCGTCCAGGGACCCGTGGAGCATGAGATTCATACCAGGTGATATCGCTACCGGCAGCTGCCCAATCATCTCTGAGTTGCCGAAGCGGTTCAATGGGGATCACATCATCGTGGATGGATCCCCAAAGCAACACGGGCATCGAGGGCGCAGTCTTGCCTAATTTTTGGCGTTCAAATTCAGCCAGCACGGTTGGGAGATCATCAAGGACGTCATCGAGTGCTTTGCCAGACGTCGTCCACTGATTTGAGCGCCGGTAGCCACTGTGCAGCAAAGTACCGCCCGCGCAGCTGGCTACATTGCTTAGAACCTCTTTAATTCCACGGGAATTGAGAGTGGGCATAATTTCTTCATAAAGTTCGGCGGAACTGGCGCACAGTCCGGCGACAGCATAGGCAATAACTCCGGAAAGCAGTCCCCCATCCACGGTGCGTAAAACTTCAAAGAGGTCAGTGGGTGGAGCACCAACGACTGCTGCGCGCGGAATGACATCGGGGGCATAATTCCTTAATTGGGTAGCCCAGCCAATCGCACCGCCGCCTTGGGAAAAGCCCCACAGCCCCAGCGGGGCCTCGGGTGAAATGCCGAGGGTACGCGCGGCGAGGACCGCGTCGAAAAGCGATTTAGCAGCGGCAATGGAATCGCAGTAGTACTGCACGCCGGCGCTGGGATCGCGAGGATAGTCGATAAAGACAATATCGATGCCTTGGGCGAGGAACCATAAAATAACAGGGAGTTCATAGGCAAAAATGGCGTCAAAAGGGCGGTCGTAAAAGATATTGAGGCCGATAGCGCAGGTATGGGAGGGATCGCAATGCGCGGCCACTCCCTGAGTGGAGGGTGCCATCGCAATCACCGGTCGTGGGCCGTGTGGCCATGGTTGTTGGGAAAAGAGCACGCCACCGGTCGCAGTAATGGATCTACCTGCGGAATCACCGCTGATATATTCGATGCGGTAGCAACTTGCGGGGTTTAACTCCCCCATGGTTCCCAAGACATTAAGCGGTGCGGCATTGACCAAGGTGCCGTGGTTAATGCCACCAGTGCGCACCGGAGCACCGAAATCCGGGACATCCTCCGGCGGACTTTGCCTGCCGGGACGGGTACTTTTACCAAGCACTCGTCGCATTACCGCGGTGCTGCCCTCAGCCAAGAGCGGGCTGAGGCTGCGGTGGAGGTTGCGTGTCACCCCGGCGCGAATGATGCGCCGGGGTTGCAGAATCTGATATCCACTTGCAGTCGCTGCCATGAGGACAGAATACTAATTTCCGATGCTAGCGGTCTAGGATTTAAGCCCATGTCTAGCAATGATGGTGCTTTTTCCTTTCAGCATGTTTATTCCGCAGCGGATGGTTTTGTCGGGCGGATGCATTTTCCAGGTGGTCTGGTTGCATCGTCTGTCTGGGCGGACTTGGCTGAGTTTGCCGAGCAGCACGGTGATGGTTTTGTGCACTTGACCTCGCGGGGCAATGTGCAGGTGCGTGGGCTGAAGCAAGCGCCTGAGGTGCGCGGCGGTGCTCAGGTCTTGGCAACTCCGGGGCATGCTGAGTTGGCGACGTTGGCCACCGAGCTTGCTGGCGCGGTGCGCCAGGATATTGTAATCGGGTTGGATGGCGGTCACGGTGAGATCTTAAGGTTGCGGCCTGATATTGGGCTGGTGCTTATCGACGAAACCCGCATGCAAGTGGTGGACGCAAGCTTGAATGCTGGCCCTATTGTGGATGTTGCGCAGGTCAATGAGGTGGTTTCTGGGATTGCTGCTGCTATGCCGCCTGAGTTTAGTGGTGCGGCGGTGGAGTTACCGGTGGCAGTTGGCCATTCAGCACCTATTGGATGGCTGGAGGATAAGTCTTCCGAGCTGGTGGCTTTGGGAGCGGGTGTGCCTTTAGGGCGCATGGACGCGCGTTTATCGCGGTTTTTGGCAGCCATCGAAGTTGATATCACGGTCACGCCGTGGCATTCCCTCTATATCCCGAATTTGCCAGCTGGGGTTGCTGAGCAAGTGGTAAAGGTTTTGGCTCCTATGGGGCTTATTTTTGACGCGCAGTCTCCGTGGCTGCGAGCTTCTGCATGTATTGGTGCCCCTGGTTGTTCCCATGCGTTGGCTGATGTGCGTGGAGATTTACTCTCTGCGGTTGCTAGTGGCCAGTTGGAGGTAAATTCTCCGGTGTATTTTGCTGGTTGTGCCAAACGTTGTGGTCATCCGCGCCGGGCCCATGTGGAATATCAGGCCACGGCTGAGGGGGACTATGAGATCTTCGAGCGATCTTAATTAGCTGTTGTTTAGATGCTGCTTGGGCTTAGTGGTTTGGTTGCGCGCCATTGAGTAACGCTTAAGGTTTCCGCCGTGTGGGAGCTACCCATAGTGAAGGATTTAAGTACTCCGCCATAGTGTGCGTGGAATTCCTCTAGCTTGGCTATTTCTTCCTTGTTTACGGCACTGGCCACCATGGTTCCGCCCGGTTTGAGCACCATCCACGCGGTTTCGGTAATCAACTCATTGAGGATCGCTTTGCCAAGGTAGATTGCATCCGGGCTAGCGGCGTCTGGTCCGGTGTTATAGCGAATGTCTTTAAGTGCCTTTGCATTGAGTGGCGTGGCATGGACAACTTTAAGCCATGGCACACCAGCTGCCGTGGCGGTGCGAGAAATTTGGGCAGCTCTATCTGCGGTTGCTTCAAAACAGATCGCACGTGCTCTTGTCCTGGTGCCGCCACTAGTACTTAGTCCGAGGACTCTTAGCCATTCAATGGCGATTGTGCCGGTGGGTTCGCCGACAGACCACAGGGTATCGCCTGGAATAGGTTTGAGTGCTGCGATGGTCATAGCCCGTAGGTCAGGATCGAGCAGGGTGGCTTCTTTGTCCACTTCCCCATAGTCGGCACCGGGTACGAGGGAGCGCTTGTGTTTTGGCGCATCGGGGGCTGGCTCGATGGCTATTACATTAAGGGCCGACACTGGTGCTGGAGGCTGTGCTGCTGTGCCGATAGAGATCTCTTCATCACTGCTGCCCAAGTCACTCAGCACCGTAATGCGCATGGTTCCTTGTCCCCTGGCGTTGAGCAATTCTGCAATTGCGGGTGCGCTAAATTCATCCTTGCCCAATACAAGAAAACGTGCGCCTGAATCGATAAAAGGAATAAGCGTTTCAACGGGGTCTGTTGCGAGCGAGGCGATAAGAGTGCGCTCTAATGGCCAACCAAGTCGTGCACATGCCAGGGAGGCTGAGGATGGTGCTGGGATTATTTCTAGGCGTTGCATTCCCAGGGCCTTGACTAAGGCGGGGCCAGCCCCAAAAAATAGTGGATCCCCAGATGCTAAAACTGCAACGTGGCGGCCATTAAACCCTTTGAAGAGGCTTTCCAAGTCTGGGTGTTGCGGTGCTGGCCAGGGATGACGTTCTGCATGGAGAGATTCCGGCAGAATATTAAGCTGACGCCAGGATCCAAGAATTACTTCGGCATTGCGCAGCGCGGTTTGAGCCTTAAGGCCTAGTTCTTCAAAGCCTCCAGCTCCAATGCCAATGAGCACGATGGTGTCCTGTGGGCCTTTGGGCTGGGTAGATGGTGCAACCTCAGGATTAAAATTTTCACCTACCACCCCGAACCGCGGTTGTGCGGTGGGGTGTGTAGGTTCTGGTGCAGACATCGGCTGGCTCATAAGTCCGATTCTATACGCGCAGGCTAGCGGGGCATTTTCCGCCATACCCCACGGGGTACAAGCTGCATAACCCAGGCTAAAACCTTTAGGCGCTGCGGAATCCAGATGGTGCTACTGGATTTCTTCTCACGGACTGCTTTGACAACCGCTCGTGCAACATCAATGGGATAAACCGACATCGGCGCCGGAGTCATACCCGTTGTCATAGATCCAATAACAAAACCTGGACGTGCGGTAATCAAACGCACCTGTGTGCCATGCAGCGCATCACTTAAACCTTGGCAGAACGCATCAAGGCCTGCTTTGGTAGAGCCATAGACATAGTTTGCCCGGCGCGCCCGCCATCCTGCGATGGAGGAGAAAGCAACAATGGCTGCTGGAGTGTCCTGTTTGTTCAGTTCATCTGCTAGCACCGTGAGCATGGAGATTTGTGCGGTGTAATCCAAGGTGGCGATTTCTGCCACATGCTTCTCGGAGGTTTCTGCCTTTTCTTGGTCTCCCAAGATTCCATAAGTCACTACAGCCAGAGTGATATCACCAGCAAGGTTTTGAGCTTGTTGGACTAGGGCACGGTGTTTATCTAGCTCGAGAGCATCAAAGGGCAGAATATGCACTGCCTTGGCTCCCAGGACCTCGAGTTTGGCAGCTAACTCCCCTGCTGCTTGCGGGCGTCGAGCTGCCAGCACGACGTTTTCACCAACGCAGCTGAGGCGGGCGATTTCTCCACCGATATCGGAAGTTGCGCCAAGGATCAAAATGCTCAACGCAAAGCCTTTGGTTCATTGTTGAGGGTTTCGCATCCGGTTTGGGTTACCACCACGATGTCTTCAATACGGGCGCCGAATTGTCCTGGGAAATAGATTCCGGGCTCGATGGAGAAGGCCATTCCTGCTTCGAGGATGAGCTCATTGCCTGCCATGATAAAAGGTTCTTCATGGGTGGATAGGCCAATGCCGTGTCCGGTGCGGTGAATGAAGTAATCACCGTATCCGGCAGCTGCAATCATGTTGCGTGCTGCAGCGTCGACGCTTTCTGCGGTTACACCCGGGCGGACTTGGGCGATTGCGGCGAGTTGAGCCTGGTGTAGGACTTCATAGAAGCGCTTAAATTCAGGATCTGCTTGGTTTTGATCGCCACTGACGATGTAGGTACGGGTGCAATCTGAGTGGTAGCCAGGACCATAGGTGCCTCCGATGTCTACAACAACGATCTCGCCGTTTTCGAGGACACGATCAGAGAAGCTGTGGTGGGGGTTTGCACCATTGGGGCCGGAGCCGACGATGATGAAGTCAACAGCTGAGTGCTCCTTGAGGATGAGCTCATTAAGGTCATCGGCTACTTCTTTTTCGGTGCGGCCAGCTTTTAACAAGCCCGGAACTGCAGCATGCACGCGGTCAATGGCACTGCCTGCACCGCGTAGTTGCTCAATTTCTGCTTCGTCTTTGGAGACAAACAATTCCTTGAGTACCTGCACCGCCAATTCCAAACGGCATTGTGCACCTAGCAGGTCGTGGAGTGGAATCAGGTGATCGGCAGTAATGGAGGATCCAATACCAACGGCCTTAAAACCTGCGGCGCTATCTACGTTAAGGGCTGCAACTGCTAGTTCATGGGCATCTTGGCTGTCTACCCAACCGACGGTGGTGATATCCAACTGCGGGATGGCAGATAGGGCGAGATCACCGCGGTCGACTGCCGGCAGAATGATGCTGGGAGTGCCGACTGCTGGGATTACTAGGGCGCTGAGACGCTCATGGCTAGAGATCCAAGATCCGGTGAGATATGCAAGTTCTGCGCCGGTTCCGATGATGAGGCCATCAAGTCCAGCGTTGGCTGCTCCTGCTTGAGCCTGGGCGAGGCGTTGGGCATAAACCTCGGGGGGAAAATTAGACGTTAAAGAATCACTCATAGTTCCCAACCCTAGTAGCCTAGGTTGGTGTGCGATCCACTCACACCGTCCGAATTTCATCTGGCCGTCACTATGCCAGTGGCATGTTGTTGACTAAGCGCCAGCTCATCGAGTCTTTTAAGCCTGCAGGTCTGGTTAATCACCTAAGTGATCGGGCAAGTTTTATCCTCACCGCCGATCACTTTTTACGCGATGTGGAAAAGGTCATTCGGGTGCGTGGACATAATTTCACGGCAACCGCTAGTACCTATCTTTCGGTCTTTGGCACTGATGTGGGAATCATTGCCCTTGATGTTAAGGCTCCAACAATGCAGCTTCCGCTGTTTTCCACGCAGGTACTTAAACCAGGCATGTTAACCACTACCTATGGTTTTGGAGGCAGACATGCGGGCCGTTTGCCCAGAGAAATCACAGGGCGAGTGATTACTCGGATTCCCTCCAGTTTGTCTAAGAACGGCATTACCAGAGTTACCCATGGAGCTTTGATTTATAACTCTCCTATTAAAGCCATCCGGGGTGATTCCGGTGGTCCACTCTTGGCTAATGGCCGCGTTTATGGTGTGCAATCCATGATTTTTGATCCTTTTAGGAAAACCACCCGGATTGCCACCATTGCCAGCACCGCAGAACACCTTGATTCCTTGGCGCGGGCTATCGATCAGCTTTCTTAGGAGCCGATTGCTACAACACCGCGTCGAATAGCATCAACAGCTTGACGGGCAGTGCGCGCCATTTCATCGTTATAGGCAGTTTTCGCTACTTGTTCTAAGAGGTCAATAACTTGACGACACCAGCGCACAAAGTCACCTGGGGTAAGTTCAGCACCATTTTCGGCAGCTGCTGCCATGCAATAACCCAAAGGGGCGCCGGCTGCCCATTGGTGGATTGCCATCGCAAAGCCAGCTTCTGGTTGTCGGGTTATTGGCAGCCTATGGCGGCGTTCGTTGTCGACAAGCTCCCCCCAGATACGCTCCACGTTGTTCATGGCTTCGGCCATGTTTTCGGTGACAGCCTCGGGTTCCCCGCCGGTCTCCCGGCGGTTTTCGAAGGTACACATACTCACCACGCCGGCCAGCTCTGCTGGATCCAAGCCATCCCAGATACCGCGCTTGAGGCATTGCGCCACCAGCAGGTCGGTTTCACTGTGGATCTTGGCCAGGCGCTCGCCTTCCTCGGTGATCACAGGATTGTCGGGATCGCTATAGTCCACATAATCCATCTCACTAAGCAGTGACAAAATGCGTTCAAAAGTGCGGCCCAGGGTTTCCCGTGCGCGGTCTACCTTGCCAGTCATCTTATGGAGATCGCGTTCTTTGCGGATGAGTCTTTCTGCGGTGCGAGCTAATTGCTCTCGGTCCGGCCAATTGTGGGCTTCGTGGTCGCGGATAAGGTGGCGCAACTCAGTGACCTTGGAGTTAGGACGTACACGAGCGAATTCGCGCATTTTAATGGGGCGCTTAAAGTGCTCTTTGCGCATCAGCTCTTGAACCCGGCGCGCATTGCGGCGCGGTTCTTCCACTGCTGCTCGTGGCAAGCGCATGGTGCCAATAACAATTGGTGGGTTGTTAAAAGATTCGGCGTCAATGCGTCCGGACCAGCCGGATTCGGTGGTTACCCAAGGGCGAGGGTCACGTGCCTGGTTTGCCGGGGTCATGACTACGGCAAGCACTGGGCGCTTGCGTCCAGGCATGGCGATAACATCACCGATTTGCAGTTTGGAGAGCACCCGCGTGGTTTCGAGGGTGCGTTCCTCGATGCTTTCCTTGCGGTTGAGTTTTTCTTCCTCATTAAGGGCGCGGCGCAGATCCATATATTCCACAAAGAGAGATACTGCATCCTGGTCTTCGCGAACAGCTGGATTAGTTGCCGAGATCTCCTTGTTAAGCTGCGCGCGCAGCTCTTCCACCTTTTTCTCCGCGCGTTCAATCTCGCGGATATCACCCACCACTGAACCATCGGCTTGGTACTGTGCAAAAGATTTTTCTAGCAAGCGCAGTGACGGTTCATAGCCAATGGTTTTCAGCAGGTTAACGGACATGTTGTAGCCCGGTTGGAAGGTAGAAATCAAAGGATAGGTACGAGTGGAGGCAAGACCTGCGACAAAGCGAGGATCCATAGCCGGTGCCCACTGCACCACGGCATTACCGATTGTGTCGATGCCACGGCGTCCAGCACGGCCAGTGAGCTGTGTGTATTGCCCTGGAGTGAGGTCTACATGGCCCTCGCCATCAAATTTCACCATCTTTTCCAGCACCACAGTGCGAGCTGGCATATTAATGCCCAAGGCGAGCGTTTCTGTAGCAAAAACGGCGCGCACCAATCCTTTAACAAAGAGTTCTTCCACAATGTGTCTAAAGGCAGGCAACATACCGGCGTGGTGAGCGGCAAAACCGCGCATCAAGGCAGCACGCCATTGTTTAAAGTTGAGGACCTGGAGATCTTCCTCCGGGATACCAACCACACCGGCGTCAATAATCCGAGCGATCTCCTCTGCCTCAGCTTGATCGGTGAGAATTAGGCGGGAGCGCAAACATTGATAAAGCGCTCCATCACAACCTGCGCGCGAGAAAATGAAGGTAATGGCGGGCAGCATATTCTGGCCCTGCAAGATGCTAATAACATCGGGGCGTCCCAAAGGACGGTGACGGTCTTGTTCGCGGTCTTTGCCAGATCGTCCCTGGGCACGTCGTTCTTCGCGGTTATTGCCACGATCGCGGGGGGAATCGCCCTTGGTTCGTGCTCTGAAACCGGCGCCGGAGCGATATTCGGAGCGTCCTTGTTCACTTTGTTTGCTGTTGAGGCGCTCGATTGTCTCCTCTAGATGCTTGTTCACACGACCATCGGTACCGGGTTCAAAAAGGGGCAGCACTTTGCGGTTGACCATCATCCACTGATCAAGTGGGATGGGCCGATGCTCACTGACGATCACACGGGTATCGCCACGCACGGTGCTCAGCCACTCACCAAATTCTTCAGAGTTGGACACTGTAGCGGAGAGTCCAATGATTTTAACGGACTCGTCGAGGTTGAGGATTACTTCCTCCCACACCGCACCACGGGAAGCATCGGCAAGGAAGTGAATTTCATCCATCACTACATGGCTGAGCCGCTCCAGAGCGAAGGAACCTGCGTAGATCATATTGCGCAGAACTTCAGTAGTCATGACGACAATTTCAGCGTCATGGTTGATAGAGACGTCTCCAGTAAGAAGTCCCACTGCATCGGCACCGTGTTTGGCAACCAGATCATGATATTTCTGGTTGCTTAGTGCCTTAATCGGAGTGGTATAAAAACATTTGGTCCCCCGCGAAAGTGCGAGGGACACTGCGAACTCACCAACAATGGTTTTGCCCGCTCCCGTAGGCGCACACACAAGTACGCCGTGATTATTTTCGACTGCCTGGCAGCCCTCGATTTGGAAATCATCCATCTCGAAACCCAGGTCTGCGATAAATTCTGACAGGTGGGTTCCTTGTTCGGCAGTAAAACTCATGCCCTAAGGCTACCCGGCGACGCGCTAGAGCACGTCACCGAAGTCCGAACCACCCTGTTTAAAGCTTGTCGACGGAGATGGTGTTACTGGTTCTGGAGCGGGAACAGGTGCCGGAGCATCCTCTCCACCAGCGGAAGTATCCAAAGGTGATGCAGTTAAATCATCTTGATCCAACCACTCTGGGCGCTTCTTATCGCGACGCTTGTCATTTAGACGACAGAACTGGATTGCAAGTTCCACCAACACAGTCAGAGACAGTGCCAGCACCATCATGGTGAAGGGATCCTGGCCCGGTGTCATAAACGCAGCAAAGAGGAAAAGCACCATGATAATAATGCGACGCTTACCCTTAATGGCCTCATAAGGCAGGATGCCTGCCACATTAAGCATGGCAATAACCAAGGGCACTTCAAAGCTCACGCCGAAGATAGCCAACAAAGCGAGCAAGAAGCCAAAGTAACGATCACCCGTCAAAGCTGCTGCTTGAGTATCGCCACCGATGGTGAGCAAGAATTCCAAGCCATAGGCAACAACGAAGTAAGCAAGCACTGCGCCGCCAACAAAAAGCAATACAGCAGTGGTCACGAATACTGCAGTGTAACGACGCTCATTTTTCATCAAACCTGGGGTAATAAAGCCCCACAGCTGGCTTAGCCACACTGGGGAGGCCAAGACCACACCAACCAGCGCAGATACCTTCAAACGCAGCATAAAGGGATCAAAAGGTCCGGTTGCTAGCAATCGACATTCATCACTATCACTGAAGGTATAGCGCGATTCTGCAGGCAGGGAACAATAAGGATCACGAAGAAGCTCGCCCAAGGTGGGAATATTCCAAAATGACTCTTGGTACCAAATAAAGCCGATGATGGTGCCGACCAGGACTGCAGCGAGAGCTATGAGCAATCGACGACGAAACTCTTTGATATGTTCGACAATCGACATATCGCCGGTGGGTGACTTCTTTTTTCTTTTGGTGATTCCGCGCCGGGGCACTTTAACGACCTCAGCGTTGTTAATATTTGACAATTTCTCAAACCTGCCGGCTACCGGGGTCTAGGTGTTGTTAGACCGAGTGAATAAACTGCGACGCACCGCAACGAATAGTTTAGTTGCGGTGCGCGGACATGATGAAACGAGTCTTCAATCACTTAGATGGTGCGGTTTGGATCCTCATAATTGGAACGGTAATCAGGCTGCTGTGGAGTTTGTGGCTGCACTGGCTGCACTGGCTGCTGAACCTGCTGGCCCTGGTAGTGCTGCTCAAAGTTTGGTTGCTGCACTGGCTGCTGCTGGATTGGCTGCGGTGCTGGAATCTGATTTGGTGCGATCTGCTGCTGTACGGGCTGCTGTGCTGGTACTTCGTCGTCCTTGTTCATCTCTTTAACTTCAGACTTGAAGATGCGCATGGAGCGGCCGATTGAACGAGCTGCATCTGGAAGCTTCTTAGCTCCAAAAAGCACGATGATCAGCAGGACGATGATTCCGATTTCCCATGGTCCTAGGGACATGTGGCTACTCCAAATTCACGTTGTACAAGCTAAGCCACAAACCACGGTGGTGGCTGGCCGTTTGTATGGATCGATAATTGTTGCTTTTACTGTACGTCAACATTATACGCTGACAAACCATGCGCAACCTTTTGGTTTATGGATTCCTGAAGATCAGCTGGCTCTATGCTTTTAATACTTTCGGCATGGCTTATGACAAAGCGAATAAACCATTCCCGAGAAAGCAAGGGGTAGCTAACTTTAAACCATTTTTTGCCGTCTGAATCCACCTGCACCGGGGTCTGCTCATCAATGGTCATTGCCATGTAATCGGCCAGCCAGATGGCATCTTCACACAAAAGGAAGGTTGCCACATCTGATTGTTTGGCTATATCAAAAGGATCATCAGCAGAGAACTTGAGGCGCATGGAATGTGGCTTGGATGCCACCTGCGTTAGCCCAATGTTGCTAATGCGATCGAGGCGAAAAGTACGGTGATCATTCACAGCATCTTCCCAGGCCGTAACGTAGGTTTCGCCCTCATTGGTAAAGATATGCGCTGCACTAACCACTCGCTGCGAGGTGTTATCCGAACTATAAGAGTGGTAGGTAAAAGCCACTTGGCGTTTTTGATCCATGGCATCACGAAGCACCGATAACACTCCGGCTGCGTCGCTATCCCCGGTGGAGTCAAATACCGCAGAGGAATAGTCCCCCATTATTGAGCGCAGTTTTGTCGCAGCGGAAATAGCTGCCTCTTGGTTGCTTAACCCGGGCAAAGATTCCAAGGATTCCAAGATAAGCAACAAAACACCAGCTTCGGTGGGTGTAAGCCGCAAAGGCTTATCCATTCCTTGGGCGTTATAGATCTTTACTTCTTTTAAAGAATGCTCTAATTCCACCATGTCGCCAGGAAGTAGACCTGGAAGTCCACATAACCACAGACGGTTAAGGTCAGCCATGATTTCTTGAGGTGGTTGCCCCAAATCACGAGCTGCTTCTATGACACTGCGTCCCTGATGCTTTTGGAAATAAGGCAACAGGTTAAGCTGGCGCGCGAGATCACTGACTTTTTGCGCGGATCGAGTCATTGTTAAACCACCTACCCTTGTGCTGCCTTAAGCAGTTCAATTACTTCATCAACAATCTCTGGTGGTTCTAAGACTATGGCCTCTGGAGCATGGGCTGCAGCGGTTTGCACCAACCAGGTTCTATCAACGTCTTTGAGGAACCACTGGTCTTTTTCTTTTTCTACCCCAGCGGCGCTGAGCTCCACTGCGCGGCCGTGTGTGATGCGCAGGGTGGCGTCGACAAGCTCACTTCTACGTCGAAGCTGCTGGCGCACCAACTCTTGGAGGTTGGTGCCAGCGGGCATCGGATGGGTGGCGGTGCCGATGGCGGTGACGTCGGTGATGCGAATGACGCGGAAACAGCGGGGCGCATTGCGGTCGATATCAAAACCTACCAGGTAGATGCGGTCGCGTTCGGGGACTAATCCCCACAAATCCATGGTGCGAGTAACTTTTTCGGCGGTGCGCGAGGACTCATAGCTAAAGCTAATGCGATAACCACGGTGCCGGGCCTTGAGGATGGTGTCGAAGGTTTTTGCAGAAAGGAACCTTAAATCCCCCGCATTAGTTACCGAGGCGGAACTGGAAAGATCTCTTTGGGCGCCACCGGCTGCTAATTTTGTCCAGCCAGAGCGGGCGAAGGCTCCAAGTTCTTGGCTTTGGCCCATTTCTCCCGCCATGCCCAGAACTGCGGCCTCTTCAGGGGTAAATTCTACTTCTTGGAGCTCATAGGTTTCAGAGCTCAAGCGATAGGCAAGTTGGCCCGCATCCATGCCGGTATTGAGGGTGAATTGCTCAATCGGTACTCCGACCCGGCGGAGATCTGCGAGGTCACGGGCGAGTTTTTTGCGGAATGCATCATCGGAAAGGTTTTGAAAACCACTAACATTTGTGCGAATCCAGGGTTGGGTGAGGAATTTCCTGGAATATGATTCCGCACTTAAAAATGCAAATGTGAGGTTGATCTGGCGCTCCAGATCTTCCTTGCGATCCGACATTCATCCTCCGATTAGTTGCGGTAAAACTCCGCGTTCTCCTCCATGTAGGCGATAAGCTGCTCCACCTCAGCATTGTGTACTTCGAAGGGATCACTTAGCTCAACCAACTGGGGTTCTGGCCTATTAACCTTGTGGCGCATCCAATCGATCGTCACAGCTGCACCTAGCTTATCGGCTGTAGCAAGGATCTGCCCACGTAAATGCGCACGAGTTGTCGCTGGAGCTTGCACAACGGCTAATTCGATAGCCTCATCGGTAGTCCAGCGCTTAATTAACCCCTTGGATTGCAATAGGCTAAAAAGGCCACGGCCGGGGCGAATATCGTGATAGGTGAGATCAATTTGGGCAAGACGCGGATCCCCTAATTCCATGCCACCACGCTGCTGATAACGCTCAATAAGCTTCTTTTTAATAACCCAGTCAATCTCGGTATCAACGGCAGAGAAGTCTTGGGTCTTAATAGCCTCAAGCATTCTGCCCCATAGATCAATAACCTGTGCCATTTCTGCATTGGAGGTGCCGGAGAACTCTGGTTCAGGACGAACCTCCAGCCACTTTTGGGCGTAGCTAAAAACCAACTGCTGGATTTCCAGCGCAGTAATAGTTGAGCCATCTTTAAGTGCAAGTGGAGTGCTGCCAGTGAAATCGCGGGAAACCTCTCGAATAGACGCAATATCATTGGCTAATTCCAAATTAGGCAGCCCAAATTCAGCCTCGATCATTTCCAATACCAATAGCGTTGAACCCATCTTGAGGGCAATTGTTGGCTCAGCCATGTTGGCATCACCAACAATCACATGCAGACGGCGGTAAGTATGGGAATCCGCATGTGGCTCATCACGGGTATTGATAATGGGGCGCGAGCGCGTGGTAGCACTAGATACTCCCTCCCATACGTGATCAGCACGTTGGGAAATGCAAAAACCTAGTGGGAAAGCCTCGCCCTTATGTAAAGGATTGGGATGATAAATTCGGCCCGCGCCGCAAATAAGTTGGCGGGTAATCAAAAATGGCATCAGCCTGCGGCCTAATGATTTAAGTGGCATACCGCGACCCACCAGGTAGTTTTCGTGGCAGCCATAGGAGTTGCCCACGGAATCTACATTGTTTTTAAAAAGATAAACTTGGCCGCCGATCCCCTCTTTTTCTAGGGTCTGCTCAGCGGCAACAGCCATGCGATCTGCGATAACATCGCCAGCTTTTTCATAATTGATCAGCTGGGTGAGGTTATCGCATTCTGCGGTGGCGTACTCGGGGTGGGAACCTACATCAAGATAAAGCCTGGAGCCATTGGAGATAAAGATATTGGAACTGGCATATTTGTCCACAACCGGCCGAAACATAATGCGGGCGATTTCATCGGGACGCAGTCGCCGTGCTTCCCCATCGGTACAGGTGATGCCAAATTCGGTTTCAACACCCATAATTCGACGGGTATAAACCTCCGGCTTGGTTGATGCGGTGTCCACGTCACTCACGAGACTTATTCGCCACCTTTTTGCACATAGGAACGCACAAATTCCTCGGCATTATTTTCCAGCAGTCCATCAATTTCGTCCAAGAGGTCATCAACACCGGTGGTATTGATTTGAACTTGGCCAGAGGTCTGGGTGAAATCCTCGTTATGGTCGTCTTCACGTCCGCCACCAGCAGAGACCTGGGTTTGCTTGGCACTCATTAGTTCACCTTCCTACGCATTAATGGGTGACTATGCACCTGTGGAGTCTCCACACCTACATAAACACCAACTGAGAGAACTTTAAACCTTGCTCTCCCCTATTTCACAATAATTGACCCCACGTTAGCGGAGTCACATCAGCTCCTCAAAGTGCTTTTCTGCACCATGGAGAAGTAATTGGGGAATACCCTGAGTCAGCATGCACCCTCAGGGCATTCACTAGGGATTCAGGTTACCCTAAGTAGTTTTGAGTTTTGCCAAGGAGGTCGCCCCGGCGCGCTCAAGTCCTGCAATAACCTCATCTATGGTGCTGGCCTTGTCCAGCAACTCCCCAATTACTTCTTGGGTCAGTCCATCTAATTCAGTAGTGGCAATACGGATGGGGTCTTCATGGCTGGCTTGGACAATGAGTGATTCCCAGTTGGCAGCAAGGACGGCCTCGCCAAATTTCTCCATCATCTGTCCACGGAAGAATGCTCGGGAATTGGTTGGCGGGGTTGCTGCAGCCTGTGCAATGGTTTCTTGGCTTACCAAGGTGCGCATTCTGCCCTTGTTCACTAACGCATGGTAGAGGCTGCGGGCTGGATCGATATCGCTATATTGCAGGTCAATAAGCTGCATTTTGGGGTTATCAATGCTTAAACCCCGGGTCTCAAAGGAACGAATCAGCGCGAGCTTTGCAGTCCAGTCCAAGATATGGGAGGTAGACAGTGGATCTGTGGCCAACAGCTGCATTACTTCATCCCATAGTTCAAGCAGCTCTCGCTCTTTGGCAGTGGTGGCGTATTTTGCCACCCGGTCTCGGTAAACCCCTAGCACTTCTAGTGCGCTGAGGCGGCGGCCGTCGACAAGCTCAAGTTTGTGGCTCAGTGTGAGGTCATGTGAGACGCGGGAGACTTCGGCCACCGCGTGGGCTAATCGCAGATCGCTGAAGTCTACGCCGGCTTCGATGGCGTCCAAGACCAGCGCGGTCATGCCAAATTTGAGGAAGTTGGAGCTGTGGGACATATTGGCGTCGCCGATGATCACGTGCAGGCGACCCCAGTTGTCGGCATTGGTGTGGGGCTCATCGCGGGTGTTGATAATGCCGCGGTTGAGGGTGGTTTCCAGCGAGATTTCTTGTTCGATATAGTCTGCGCGCTGGCTAATTTGGAAGCCTGGCTTATCGCCATGTTGGCCGAGCCCCACGCGGCCGGCCCCAATGATGACCTGGCGGCACACAAAAAATGGAATGAGTGCTTGGGCGAGGACATCAAAATCTAGGTCACGGGCGTATCGGTAGTTTTCATGTGCTCCGTAGCTAGCGCCCTTGCCATCAACGTTGTTTTTGTAGATTTTTAGCGGTGGGCACGGTGGGTGTCCATCCAAGACAGAGTGGTCTTGGCTGCTAAAACTGGCTACATCGGAGACTGCTTGCATGAGGATGTGATCGCCTGCGGCGTCATAAACCATGGCATCCCAGGCGTTGTTAACCTCGGGGGAAGAATATTCTGGGTGTGCGTGGTCTACATAAAAGCGTGCGCCATTGGAGACAAAAACATTTGCCACACCCATGGAGAAAGGATCAACTACCGGCGCTTGGTGGTAACGGCGCAGGTCAAAGCCACGGATATCGCGCAGTGGAGTTTCTTGTTCATAATCCCAGCGCACGCGGTGTTCGCCAAAGCCCCGGGCAATGGAGTACGCCACCACCGTATGTGTGGAGGTGACGATGGGGCTCAGCACTGGATTGCTGGGCGTGGAAATTCCATATTCTGTTTCTGCACCAATAAACCTATCCATGCCCACTAGCATATAGAGCCACCTTGCTGGGTGTGTGCTAAACACCCAGGACTAATTGGCGGCCTGCTCGCGGCGAAAGACTCGCAAGAGGCCAGCATGGGAGCGGCATGGAACCATCACAAGACCATGCACAAAACCGGCTGCTTAGGAGTTGACTACCTCAACTTCAACCACGCGCTTTCCTTGACGTCCAGTGATCCGAGACCACTCATCAGGGTTGGAGGTATTGGGCAGATCCTCACTTTGCTGATTTTCATCATCAATGGCAGCAATGAGCTGTGCAGCGCTTAGTCCTGCACCATCGCCATCAATATGGGTCTTAATAGCCAGCTTCTTGGCGCGGTCCACGATATTCGCGATCATCGCTCCAGAGACAAAGTCGTGGTAGTTCAAGGTGTCTTCTGAACCATCGGCGTAGCTCAGACGCACATAAGGACGCGGAGTAAATAGGTGTTTTACTGCCACATCAATAAGTTCTTCAGCTGGTTGCGCCAGCGGAATGGAATCGGTGATATACCGCGCAAAGATATCGCGAGCGCCACCCTGGTTAGGGCGATTGATGCGGATTTTAATGTCCAGGCGTCCGGGGCGCAGAATTGCTGGATCAATTAGTTCTTCGCGGTTGGTGGCGCCGATAACGATGACATTCGAGAGATCTTCCACACCATCGAGTTCTGCCAACAGCTGTGGCACCACGGTGGTTTCCATATCCGAGCTCACACCTGAGCCACGGGTACGGAAAATTGATTCCATCTCATCAAAGAAAATAATGACGGGACGGCCATCACCAGCAAGTTCGCGGGCGCGTTCAAAGATCACGCGGATTTGACGCTCGGTTTCACCCACATACTTATTTAGCAGCTCAGGGCCCTTGACATTAATAAAGTATGAGGTTCCAGCCTCACCAATTCGGGAAGACAGGGAGTTCGCCACTGCCTTTGCAATCAAGGTCTTGCCACAACCGGGCGGACCATAAAGTAATACGCCCTTAGGCGGGTGCAAGTTATAGGCCCGGTAGAGCTCAGGGTGCAAAAATGGCAGTTCAACGGCATCTTGGATCAATTCAATTTGATCATCCAAGCCGCCAATATCCTCATAGGACACATCGGGGGCTTCCTCCAAGGCCAACTTGGAAATCTCCGTCTTGGGGATTACCTCAAAGGCATAGCCCGCTTTGCGGTCTACCAAAAGGGTGTCAC
Organism: Corynebacterium callunae DSM 20147; assembly: GCF_000344785.1. Taxonomy (NCBI): domain Bacteria; kingdom Bacillati; phylum Actinomycetota; class Actinomycetes; order Mycobacteriales; family Corynebacteriaceae; genus Corynebacterium; species Corynebacterium callunae. The sequence goes on from NC_020506.1 coordinate 1,480,976, forward strand.
CGGGGCGCGGTAACTTTGCCGTGCGATCCATTAAAGGTCCGGCAAGCTTTACGACGCGTTCCTCCCCGGAACGATCCGACACTAGGGCTCGATCGCGACCGATCATTTCCATCAAGGTGGCTAATTCACCGGTTTGTTCATAATCGCAGGCTTCAATAACTTGGTTGCCCTCGCCCAGGCGCACCATTACACCTGGCATAAGATCTGCAGCGCACAGCATGGGAGAAACTGCTACTCGCATGCGCCGGCCACCGGCAAAGATCTCTGCGTTGGAGCCGTCTTTGGCGGTTTCTAAAAAGGTGCCATATACCGATGGTGGTTGCGCCATATCTTCCAGCTGCGCAAACATCATCGATAATTTGTCGCGAGAGGATTTCAGCATCTCCGCGAGCTTGGCATTGCGTGCCCCCAAATCTGAATTGGTGCGCTTTAGTTGACGCACCTCATCAGAAATTCGAGTTAATTCTTCCCGATTAAAATCCGAGAAAGAATTATTGGCAGCAGAATTAGTCGGTGAGCTCATGCCCACCACTTTAACCCTTCTGCGCTTGCTTCCTAAGAAACAGTATTAACGGCGTGCCTTACGCTGTGGACGAGGAGGCTCCACACCGTCAGCCAAGCGACGGGTAAGCACCAAAAACGCAGTGTGCGCATTCATGCGGTGCTCAGGTCGAGTAGCAAGGCCTTCGACTTTCCAATCGCGAACCAAGGATTCCCAAGCACGTGGCTCGGTGAAGCACTTTTGTTCGCGGATACCTTCCATAACCTTCATCAACTGTGGAACAGTCGCCACGTAGGTCATGAACACGCCGCCAGGGATCAGCAGATTCTTGCAGGTTTCAAGCATTTCCCAAGGCTCAAGCATGTCCAAGATGATGCGGTCTACAGGGCCACCAAGATCTTCGACGGTAACTTCCTTGAGGTCTCCCAAGCGTGGGTCCCAGGAATCTGGGCGCTTTCCGAAGTACTCCTCCACATTGGATACTGCATATTCCAGGTGGTCTTCACGGATCTCATAAGAGATGACATTGCCGTGCTCACCCACAGCTCGCAACAGAGCCATAGACAGTGCACCAGAGCCTGCGCCAGCCTCTAGAACACGCGCGCCGGGGAAGATATCTCCCTCGACCAGAATCTGTGCAGAGTCCTTAGGGTAGATCACCGCTGCACCACGAGGCATGGAAAGCACGTGGTCAACCATGAGGTGACGGAAACAAAGGAAATCTGATCCCATGGTGGACTGCACAACGGTGCCTTCATCGGAGCCGATGATGTCATCGTGAGCAATTTGGCCACGGTGGGTATGGAAGGTCGTACCAGGTTCCAAAATGATGGTGAAGTGGCGGCGTTTGGCGTCAGTTAGCTGGACGCGGTCGCCTGCCTGGAAGGGACCGGAGTAGGGCATGTGCCCTCACTTTCTCAAAATCTATGAATCGTGCGTGAACTCGGCGTTAATTTACCAGATAACTCTCCAAGGCTTTTTCAAACCATAGAAGATCCTTCACTCCCGCCATCTCACGGGCTGAATGCATGGACAACAACGGGATGCCCACATCGACAGTAGAAATACCCAAACCAGTGGCACTAATTGGCCCAATCGTGGAGCCACAGGGCACTTCATTATTACCTGCAAACACCTGGTGTGGCACTCCCGCCATTTGGCAGGCACGCAGCCAGACGCCAGAACTTAAAGCATCAGAGGCATAACGCTGATTGGCATTAACCTTCAGCACTGGTCCTCGGCCAATAACTGGATAATTCACGGGATCATGTTTCTGCGGGAAATTCGGGTGAATGGAGTGCGCCGCATCGGCAGAGACCATTGAAGAACGCTGGAACATTTGACGTCGAGTTTCTTCATCTGCACCTAATGCAGTGGCAGTGCGGATGAGGACATCCTCCAAAAGAGGACCTGCGGCACCAGTTGGAGAGTTACTTCCCACTTCCTCGTGATCAAATGCAGCCATGATCAAAATATCGGAGCTATTATCCTCACCGCTTGCGGCCTTAATAAGAGCCTTTAAAGAGGGATAAACACTGCTGAGATTATCCAGGCGGCCCGCAGCAAAGAAGTCTCCATGCGCACCAAAGACTTCAGCTTCTTGGACATCTACGGTGATCAGATCGTGGCTTAAGATATCAGCGCTTTCCACATCTGCTGCTTCCGCAATTACTTCCATGATGGAAACGTGAGGATCTCCAACCGCAAAGATGGGTTGCAGGTGATGCTGCGGATTAAGAGCAAAGGTGGAGTTGAGGGTGCGATCTAGGTGAATAGCCAAGTTCGGGATGCGCAAAATTGGGCCGGTGTTAAGCAGACGCACTGAACCATCTGCCAGTACAACCCGACCTGCCAGGCTGAGTTCGCGGTCCAACCAGCTATTAAAAATAGGGCCACCATAAACCTCAACGCCAGCCTGCTGGAAATGTGCATTGGGCAGATCTCCCTTGGGCTTTAGCTTAAAACCAGGGGAATCTGTATGAGAGCCAATAATCCTGAAGCCGGAATCTACCGAGGCATCTTCTGGAACCCACCAGGCAATAATTGCACCACCGCGGACCAGAAAATGTCCACCAGGGGTGGCATCCCAGGTTTTGGTTTCATCTTGACGAATAAACCCTACTGTTTCCAGCTCGGTGGCTACCGTGTCAGCTGCGTGATATGAGCTGGGACTATGGGCGATAAAACTCCGGAAATCGTCAGTTGCATGCATGGTTCAAGAGTAGCTAACTCCCCCACCGCTGCGCAGGAAGTCCACCCGAGCAATTAAGGTGTTGATCATTATGACCAGCCCTTCAGAAACGACTCCGAAAAAACCAAAACCACTTGCACTCTCCCCTTCGCGCGCCGGGGACTACCAACAATGTCCACTGCTTTACCGTTTCCGTGCTATTGATAGGCTGCCTGAGCCTAAAACTGTGGCACAGGTGAAGGGAACCTTGGTGCACGCAGTGTTGGAGCATATGCATAAGCTGCCCCGCGAGGACCGCCAATATCCGGCAATGGTGAAGCAGCTAAAGCCCACCTGGTCTCAGATGTGCCAAGAGGATGCAGAGCTAGAAGAACTCGTTCCCGCAGAGCAATTAAATGATTTTTTGGTGGAATGCCGCTCTTTGCTGCGGGGCTATTTTGAGATGGAAAATCCGCAGGGTTTTGATGCGACCGAGTGTGAAATGTACGTAGATACAGTACTTCCCAATGGTGTGCCGGTACGCGGATTTATTGACCGGGTGGACACTGCTCCAACTGGTGAAGTGCGAGTTGTCGACTATAAGACCGGCAAAAAGCCCAAACCACAATGGAGCCAGCAGGCTCAATTCCAAATGCTCTTTTATGCCTTGGTGTACTGGCGACTTTTTGATTCCATTCCAGCCCAGCTGCGCCTGATGTATTTGAAGGTTAATGATTCCATGTTCCTTAGCCCTTCCAAGGAACAACTGGAGTTTTTTGAGCGTGATTTAGCTGAGCTCTGGGCCAAAATTGAGATGGACGGCAAAGCCGGACACTTTAGGACCAAAACCTCGAAGTTGTGTGGCTGGTGTCCACATCAGGCTTTGTGTCCTGAATTTGGTGGAGTGCCACCGGAATACCCTGGTTGGCCTGGCAGCACTGCCGATTAAGAGGGGGGTATTCCAATTTGCGAGGGTGAAAAATAAGGCTATTCTTAAGTAGAACCTTTTTCAATTGAATTTTTGATAAGTTTTAGCCATATTACTAAATGAATTCCCCGAAAGGATTTTTTCGTGGACACCCCGCAGCACCCTGGTGAGATTTTGCACCAGCAATTTATGGAACCCCGCGGAATCAGCACCTACGCATTAGCCAAGTCTTTACATGTCGCAGAATCCAGCATCACCAATGTAGTAAATGGACAACGGCCTATAAGCCTGGAACTTGCCAAGAAATTGGAAAGGGCTTTTGGCTTAAGTGCTCAAGATTGGTTGGCTTTACAGCATAATTTTGAGCAATCACAGCGACTTTCTGCATAAAAGAGTGGCGCCTGGCCTTGAGGAAAAATTCTTAAAGCCAGGCGCCACCAGTTTTTCGTCGAAAAGCACTCTTTTAATGCTTGTGGGTTAACCAGTAAAATACGCCAGCAACCAGCACCAATGCAGCCAAGACGCTGTACATCACGCTATAACCAGTCGCGGTAACCAAAATGCCCAAGAGAATTGGGCCGAGGCCAATACCAAGATCCATAAATAGGAAAAGCGTGGAGATGCCAGAGCCCACCTGATGGCTGGGCACATTGCTGACCGCCACTGCCTGAGCTGCAGGCATCAGCGTGCCATATCCCAAACCGGTAAAAACGCCGGCGAGCACCACATGCCAATTTTCGCCTGCAAAAGCCATAATCGTCAGCGCGATCGCAAAGTTTGCCAGGCCAAAAAACATCACCGGATTAGCGCCGTGTTTATCCTGCACCTTGCCCAAGAATGAACGCATAATCAACATCGCAACTGCATAAGCAATAAAGAAGAGTCCCGCTCCGGTGCTAAGGCCACGTTCCTGCGCAAAACCGTTGATATAGGTAATAATGCCGGCATATGCCAGGCCAATCATGAGCATAAAGCAACCAATAGTCACCACATCTGGGTGCAACACAGACTTCAAGGACCATGCAACCTTAGGGCGATCCTCTTCAGCAGCGCGCAAATGCGCGGGCTTTTTCAAGAAAAAAGCCAGAACCAGGCCGGTACCGCTAGCAGCCACAGTCACCCAAAACAGGGCGTTATAACTAAAACTATCGACGACAAACAGTGCCAATGCTGGTCCAACAGCAGTAGCAAGAGTTGATCCCAGAGCGAAATAACCAGTTCCCTCTGCCCTACGTCCAGCAGGAATAACCGATTGCACCAGTGCCATGACGGCAGTTGAAGCCATGGAATAAGACAAACCGTGAATCAAACGGACCACAATCAGTGCAGTCAGTGAGTTAGCCGGAATATAAAACAATGCCGCGAAGGTGCCGAGGGCGACAAAACCGATAAGAATCTGCTTTTTGCCAAAACGGTCAGCTGCCCATCCGGCAAAAAGACGAGACACCGTTGCACCAATAACAAAGGCACTGGCAGCAAATCCACCAGCGGCCTCAGAAACGGAAAATTGTTGCATGGCATAAAGCGCCATGACGGTAATCAAAAAATAAAAGCAAAGGTACTGCGAAAGGTTAACCAACCAACCCAAAACGAAGGCTGGAGTAAATAAAGGGGCTTGTGCACTACTGTTTAGACCAGGCGCCGCGGCTGTGGGTGTTGCCACCAAATGACTCCTATTCAACTATGAGATTTTGTCTCCACGATATATGATGAAAACTTTAAACAAGCTTGACTTTTGTATTATACAAATGGCTGTTTATGAATACACATTCAGCCCGTAGAAAATTTTTTAAAGAAGGAAAATCGTGACTGACGCAGTACCGGAAAATACCTTTGCCCAAATTGCTTATGAGCAAATGTTAAATTCCAGGTATGCCTTACAAAATCACCCAGCGCATAGATTTTCTGCCGGTTTAGATCGCAGCGCGACTGTTCTTTTGGCACGATTGTCCGTCGCAGAACCCATGACCATTGCGGAGCTTGCCGAGGCTTTTGGCTTAGATATCTCCACTATTCACCGTCAGGTGGCTGCTGCTATTAAAGCGGGACTAATTGAGCGAATCGACGATCCAGCCGGTGGACAAGCTAAAAAGCATCAACCAACCGCCGAAGGCAGTCGCCTCTTGGCTGCAGAATTTGCCTACCGCGAAGCCACCACCCGTGAAATCATGCAAGGCTGGTCCGAGGAAGATACTGCCGACTACCTCCGCTTGGTGGAAAAATTTAATCGCGGAATTGAACATCTCCGTAATCAGCCTTGGCCACGCTAAAGGTTTTTGCCCTTTGCGATAGCAAAAGGAGCTCTCCCCTATTTTTGGGGGCGAGCTCCTTTTTGATCTTTGATTTATGAAACGGTGAATCTATGAGCCTTTATGGCTCAAGGTAGAGCTTGCCGCGGAAAATTGGGTGCATCAGGTTTTCCTTGGACAGCACGGTATCAAGGGTTTTTTCATCCATGAGTTTTCTTTCTAGCACGAGCTCGCGTACAGATCGGCCGGTTAGAGCTGCCTCTTTACCAATTTCATCTCCAATATCATGGCCCAGGAATGGGTTGAGGTAGGTGATGATTCCGATGGAGTTGTCTACATAGGCACGGCATACCTCTGGGTTTGCGGTGATACCCACAACACACTTTTCACGCAGAGTCTTTGCTGCATTGCCCAAAATGCGCAGGGACTGGAAGAGTGATTCACCGATGACTGGCTCCATAACGTTGAGCTGCAGCTGGCCAGCTTCAGCTGCCATGGTGACAGTGAGGTCATTGCCAAAAACTTTAAAGCAGACTTGGTTAACTACCTCAGGAATAACTGGGTTGACCTTTGCCGGCATGATGGAAGAACCAGCCTGACGTGGTGGCAAGTTGATCTCATTAAGACCAGCGCGTGGGCCAGAAGAAAGCAAGCGCAAATCATTACAGATCTTGGACAGCTTCATTGCTGCACGCTTTACCGCAGAGTGAGCGAGCACATAAGCTCCGGTATCAGACGTAGCCTCAATAAGGTCACGAGCGGACTTGATCTCTAGACCGGTGACCTCTGACAAGGCTGCGGTGACCTGGTGGCGATAACCCGCAGGGGTGTTCACGCCAGTTCCAATTGCGGTTGCACCAAGGTTGATCTCGAGCAAGCGATCAGCTGCAGAGCGCAGTACAGATTGCTCTTCAGCGAGGTTGTGAGCAAAGGCTTGGAATTCCTCACCTAAGCTCATTGGAACAGCATCTTGCAGCTGGGTGCGACCCATCTTGATGATGTCTACAAACTCATTGCCCTTTTCACGGAAAGCAACCTGAAGCTGTTCAATCTCACCAATGAGGGTTTGAATGCCGGCATACACACCAAGACGGAAGCCGGTTGGATAAGCATCATTAGTGGATTGGGACATATTGACATCATCCATGGGGTGCAAGATGTCATAGCGGCCTTTTTCATAGCCCAGGAATTCCAATGCCAGGTTTGCGATAACTTCATTGGTGTTCATGTTGAGGCTGGTGCCAGCACCGCCCTGGAAAACGTCAATTGGGAATTGGTCCATGCATCGACCTCCCACCAAAACCTGGTCACAGGCCCACACAATTGCTTCTGCTTTTTCAGCAGGCAGAGTGTGCAGGCGACGGTTGGCCAAAGCTGCAGCCTTCTTCACCTGCACCATGCCCCGAATGAAATCAGGAACGTGATTGATGGTGGTGCGAGAAATTTGGAAGTTATCTACTGCGCGCAGGGTGTGCACACCGTAGTATGCTTCACCTGGAACTTGGAGCTCTCCGAGGAGGTCAGACTCAACGCGGAATTTGGGCTTTGCAGCTGGGGTTGCGCTTTGTTTTTCTGAACTCTTAGCTGCAGGTGCTTGATCCTTTTTGGTAGCTGGGGTTGCGCTATCCGCTGAAACTTCCGATTTTGGTGTTTCGGAAGCCTTGTTGCTGGTCTTTGACATGAAAATGCCTCTCACAAGTAGGTGCTGAAAATCACGATTGTGTTTTCATAATCCTACGGACTTATGAGAGGCGAGGTGGCGAACCTAGTCCCTCAAATGGGGCTAGGTATCAAAATTAGATGCGGGCGATGCGGATTTCAGAAGCCAAAATAGCCTCTGCACCAATGCCAGCCAACTTATCCATGATGGAGTTAGCAGAACGGCGTGGAACCATTGCACGAACTGCAACCCAATTATCGCGAGCCAATGGAGAAACCGTGGGGCCGGAAAGACCTGGGGTCACAGCAGTGGCTGCAGCAAGATTGTCACGATCAACGTTGTAATCAAGCATGAGGAAATTCTGTGCGTGCAAAATGCCCTGGATACGACGGAGCAAAATCTGCTGCTCGGGGGTGACTTTTTCATTGCGGCGACCCACAATAACAGCCTCGGAGGTGCACAGTGGCTCACCAAAAGGCTCTAGGCCTTGTTGACGCAGGGTGCGACCGGTAGAAACAACGTCGGCGATGGCATCTGCCACACCCAACTTGATGGAAACCTCTACTGCTCCATCAAGACGCAACACGTCAGCGGTGATTCCGCGAGCAGCGAGGTGGTCACGCACCAAGTTAGGGTACGAGGTTGCAATACGCTTGCCATCAAGCTTTTCGACGGTCCACTCTTCGCCTGCTGGAGCGGCATAGCGGAAGGTGGAGGATCCAAAACCAAGAGACAAAACTTCATGCACGTCGGCGCGAGAATCCTTAGCTAGATCACGACCGGTAATACCGAGATCTAGCTGGCCACCCGCGACGTAAATAGCGATGTCTTTAGGACGCAGGAAGAAAAACTCAACCTTATTAGCCTCATCCAAGACGTTTAGGGACTTTGCGTCACCACGACCGGCATAACCTGCCTCGGAAAGGATTTCCATGGCGCGCTCGGATAAAGATCCCTTGTTAGGGACTGCAATTTTCAACATGATTGCTTAAATCTCCTACAGATTCTTGTAGATGTCTTCGGGCTTGAGGCCACGGGCAACCATGATGACCTGGGTCCAATAAATAAGCTGGGAGATTTCTCCTGCTAGCTCTTCATCGGTTTCATACTCGGCTGCGATCCAGACTTCTCCGGCTTCTTCGATGACCTTCTTGCCCACATGATGGATGCCCTTGTCCAAGGCAGCAACAGTTCCAGATCCCTCAGGGCGAGTCTGGGCGCGGTTAAGAAGTTCTTCATACAGCGAGTCAAATGTCTTCACTCGGTACATTCTTCCACATCACATCTGTGAATGCGCCTTCGGGGGAGCGATAAATTCGCTCCCCTACTTTTGATTGACTTAGGAGTTCACCTTGGCAGCACGAATTTCTGCAAACCACTGCTGCACCATCTCTGCATTAACTCCCTCAAAGGAGTTAGAACTATGAAGGTCCCGCAGTGCTACCACGCCTGCAGGTGGCTCCACATCTTCTGGATGCAGGCCAATAACGGTACAACCTGCTGCAATAGCGCCAGTCATGCCATTAAAAGAATCTTCAAAAACTAAGCATTCAGCTGGCTCAAAACCAACCCGGCGCGCTGCTTCCAGGTACATATCGGGGGCAGGTTTTGGCGAAGCTACTTCATCGCCGGTGATGGAATCGACAAAAAATTCTGTGCCCACTGCAGCAATTGAGCGATCAGCAAGTTCACGCTCGGTATTGGTGGTGACAACCATTGGCATATTTTGGGCTTTGAATTCCCGCAAGAGGTCCGTGACCCCGGGATTGGGCTCGAGGGTTTCGTCGAAAAGCTCATTAACCCGGGCGAACATCGCAGCGCGGTAGCGCTCGTAGTCGGCGGCTGAGACCTCGATGCCTGCGTGCTCCGCGCACAGGCGGATGGTGCGTGGCAGGCTCGAGCCCACAGTGAGCTCTCGGAGCTCAGGGGTGAGGCGGCGCCCCATGGATTCGCTGAGCTCGTAGGTTGCAATCCCCCACTGTGGCTCAGAGTCCACCATTGTTCCATCCATATCCCAGAAAATCGCCTTGATCATGCCGTCAACCTTAATGACATCTAAGCAAAGTGCAACGTTGTGGGTAAATGAACTTAAACGTTGAAGTACTTTGCTTCTGGGTGATAGAGCACAAAGGCGTCCGTCGATTGCTCTGGGTGAAGCTGCAATTCCTCAGACAAGGTGACACCAATGCGTTCTGGTTCCAGCAATTCCACCAGCTTGGCGCGATCTTCCAGGTCCGGGCAGGAGCCATAACCAAAGGAGAATCGTGCGCCTCGGTAATCCAGGTCAAAGAATTTCTTCTTATCATCTGGATCATCGTCCCCGGCGGTGCGGCCATCGCTGAGTTTTAGTTCGCTGCGGATACGTGAGTGCCAGTATTCGGCCAGTGCTTCAGTGAGCTGCACGCCCACTCCGTGAACCTCAAGGTACTCGCGGTATTCATTAGCCTCAAAGAGCTGATTGGCAAATTGAGCAATGGGATCGCCCATGGTGACCAATTGGAATGGGAAAACATCTACTTGGCCGTCTTTGATGGCCTGTTCACGAGGGCGGATGAAGTCTGCGATACACAGGAAGCGACCGCGCTGCTGGCGTGGGAATTTAAAGCGCATGCGAACTGGAGCATCTGGTTCTGGGGATTCCAAGATGAGAATCTCATCGCCTTCTGCCACAGCTGGGAAATAGCCATAAACCAGCGCAACGTGGTCCAAAATTCCCTCGGACTTCAGGCGATCCAGCCAGTAGCGCAAACGCGGGCGACCTTCAGTTTCCACCAGGTCTTCATAGGTAGGACCTTCTGCACCGCGGGTGGCTTTAAGTCCCCACTGGCCCATAAAGAGTGCGCGCTCATCCAGGTTTCCGAGGTACTCAGCTAGTGGCAGACCCTTAATAATGCGGGTTCCCCAGAATGGTGGCGCAGCAATGGGAGTCTCGAGGGAAACATCGGAACGTTCTGGCACTACAACAGGCTCAGCGTTGGCTTTACGTTCAGCTGCGATCCTGCGTGAGCGCTCATTTCGAGCCTTACGCTCCGCTTTCTTTTCAGCGGCTGCAATTGCTTCTGGGGAAGTCGGATCAATACCTCCTCCTCTCTTTTCTGCCATGATTTCATCCATGAGACGCAAGCCTTCAAAGGCGTCGCGGGCATAGTAAACATCGCCTTGATAAACCTCAGAGAGGTCATTTTCCACGTAGGTGCGAGTTAGTGCCGCACCACCAAGAATGACGGGATAGTCTGCGGCTTGAGCATTGTTGAGCTCTTGGAGGTTTTCTTTCATCACCACAGTGGACTTCACCAAAAGTCCAGACATACCGATAGCATCTGCGCGGTGGGTGCGCGCTGCTTCCAACATGGCAGATAGTGGCTGCTTAATGCCTAAGTTCACCACGTCATAGCCATTGTTGGACAAGATGATGTCCACCAAGTTCTTGCCGATGTCATGCACATCGCCCTTAACGGTGGCCAAAACAATACGGCCCTTACCATCGGATTTTTCTTCACCGTTGGCTGCAGCTTCCTCTTCCATAAAAGGCTCAAGATAAGCCACGGCAGCCTTCATGGTTTCCGCAGATTGCAGCACAAAAGGCAGCTGCATTTGGCCAGAACCAAATAGCTCGCCCACGGTCTTCATACCGTTGAGTAGGTCTTCATTGATGATTGCCAATGGAGACTTTTCCTTCATACCTGCTTCCAGGTCCTCATGCAGGCCCTTTTTGTCACCGTCGATAATGCGCTGAGATAGGCGCTCAAATAGTGGCATGGCAGCGAGTTGTTCTGCGCGAGCGTCTTTGGCGTCGGCGGCAGAAACACCTTCAAAAAGCTGCATAAATTCCTGGAGCGGATCATAACCTTCGCGTCGACGGTCATAAACCATGTCCAAAGCAACTTCGCGCTGGCGCTCGTCGATGCGGTTCATCGGCAAAATCTTGGAGCTGTGCGCAATTGCAGAATCTAGACCTGCCTGAATGCACTCATGCAGGAATACCGAGTTCAGCACCTGGCGTGCTGCTGGGTTAAGACCAAAGGAAATATTGGAGAGGCCAAGGGTGGTGTGGATATCTGGATAACGCTTCTTAAGCTCCCGAATCGCTTCAATGGTCTCGATACCATCGCGCCGGGTTTCTTCTTGACCGGTTGAGATTGGGAAGGTGAGGCAGTCCACCACAATGTCATTGATGCCAAGGCCATAGTTGGTGGTGATGTCTTCGATCAGCCTTTCCGCAATGCGGATTTTGTGTTCAGCAGTTCGTGCTTGGCCTTCTTCATCAATGGTCAAGGCAACTACTGCAGCACCATGCTGCTTCACCATTGCCATGATGCGACGATAACGAGATTCAGGTCCGTCACCATCTTCAAAGTTGACGGAGTTAACGATGCTACGGCCCCCCAGGTGTTCCAGGCCTGTTCGGATGACTTCCGGTTCAGTGGAGTCAATCATGATGGGCAAAGTAGAGCTAGTTGCCAAAAGTGATGCTAGCTGCGCCATATCAGCTGTGCCGTCACGTCCGACATAGTCCACACAAAGATCCAGCATGTGTGCACCGTCGCGGGTTTGCTGTTTTGCAATATCAACGCACTTTTCCCAGTCGCCCGCAAGCAATGCCTCGCGGAAGGCTTTGGAACCATTGGAGTTGGTGCGCTCACCGATCATGGAGATACCGGTTTCTTGGCTCAATGGCACGGAGGTATAAAGCGATGCTACCGCGTCTTCGACCTCAATGGTGCGCTCACCGCGAGCAACTGGTCCTTCCGGAACCTCGTGCAGGGAGTTGCTCTCAGTTTCGGGCACACCAACAACAGCGTCGCGAACAGCACGGATGTGTTCAGGGGTGGTACCACAGCAGCCACCAACCATGGACAAGCCGTATTCAGTTACAAAGCCAGCTAGTGCCTTAGCTAATTCTTCAGCCCCAAGCGGATATTCAGCACCGTTTTTACCTAATACTGGCAAGCCTGCGTTAGGCATAACAGAAACAGGAATATCTGCATGCTTGGATAGGTAACGCAGGTGTTCACTCATCTCATCTGGGCCGGTGGCACAGTTGAGGCCGATCATGTCAATGCCCAATGGCTGTAGTGCAGTTAATGCTGCACCGATCTCTGAGCCCATGAGCATGGTGCCGGTGGTTTCCACGGTGACGTGGCAAATAATTGGCAGGTAGGTGTCTAGTTCTACCATTGCTTCTTGGACGCCATGTACTGCGGCTTTAACCTGCAGCAAGTCCTGTGCGGTCTCAATAAGGAAGGCATCTCCGCCACCTTCAATGATTCCCAAGGCTGCTTCCTTGTAGTGGCCCTTGAGATCTGCATAAGGTGCATGTCCCAGGGAAGGCAATTTGGTGCCAGGTCCCAGGGAACCCACTACAAAGCGACGCATGCCATTGCGGCCTGGCCCCATTTCATCGGCTACTTCACGAGCGACGGCAGTACCTTTATAGGCAAGTTCACGGCAGCGATCTGCGATGTCATAATCTGCCAGGTTGGGCAGGTTACATCCAAAGGTATTGGTTTCTACGAGGTCAGCACCGGCCTCAAAATACGCGCGGTGGATTTGCCTCAGCACATCTGGACGAGTGTGGTTAAGGATTTCATTGCAACCCTCAAGGTTGAGAAAGTCGCTTTCAACATCAAGGTCAAAACCTTGCAATTGGGTGCCCATGGCACCGTCGCCGATCAAAACATGATTCTTTAGGGCTTCGAGAAATTCAGAGTTCGAAGGCGCAGTTGAGACTGGGGTAAAGGCTGAAGTAGACATTGGATAGACAGCTTAGTACGGATTGCTCATTTCCTTTAGTTTTTGGGCAATTTAACTCGCCCTCACCCCGATCACAACCCCTCAACCAGGACAGTGCTAACAGCAGAGTCATGGGCAATTGATCAAAAGCCTGCACACTCCCCCGAATCCATGCAGAGTTATTAAGCTGCACCTAAAAGCTCAACATCTCAGTTTTCCTGCATTGTGAAAGGCTAAACCACCATGTCCGACTCCACTCCTGCTGCTGATCCTGCAAAAACTCCAGGAATGTCTCCAGCGGCGATTCTCAAAGGCACCGGCAAATCATGGGCAGAGTGGCTTGAACTTTTGGATAAGGCACAAGGCACAACCATGACTCACACTGAACTTGCAGCATATATTGCCAAAAACTTCGAGGTCAGTGGCTGGTGGGCGCAAGGCATTGCCATTGGCTATGAATATGACCGCGGTATGCGAGATCGTGGCATGACCAGTGATGGTTATGCCACAAATGCCTCCAAGACATTCAATATTCCAGTCTCAACCTTGTGGCAGTTTTTTGCCGATGACCAGCTGCGATCCCAGTGGCTAGAACCGGACCTTTTAAGCCCCACCTCAGCTACAGAGCCCAAAACCTTTAACGCCAAATGGAATGCCGATAATTCGCGAATCAGCGTGAATTTCCAGGCCAAAGGCGAAAATAAAAGCAGTTTTGGTTTGCAGCATCGCCGGCTGCCAAGCCAGGAGCACATTGCACCCACCAAAGCGATGTGGAAATCCAAAATTGCCGTGTTGGCGGAGCTCATCAAAAACAGTGCTGGCTAAGTGCATCTGCGCATAAAAAAATGCGTTCCTGCAAGCCACTCGAAGCAGTTAGCAGGAACGCATTTTTAGTTTATTTACTCAAATTCAGGGAAAGCTTCCTCGGAGAGGTCGCTTGCACCGGTGAGCTTGGCGGCGTCAAACATCAGTTGGGAAATTTCTTCTTTTTCCTCTGGTTCAACCACTGCACCATGGTGCTTGGTGTTAAATTTTTCCAGCTCATCAAGGGTATTTTGGGCGATGGAGTTTACTGCATCAAGTTCTGGAGCTTCACCGACATTATCAAGTGAATCCAGGTAACTTTCCAAAATCTTGCGAAGATCTGGCAAGACCTTTGCATCAAAAGGCTCGTCCCAGAAATCTTTTTCATCATCTTTGAGGTAAGAACCAGTAGCAAATTCTTCGAGGGTGGAGATGAACTCATCAACTGAAGGCTGGAAAGTGGCGCGAATGCTCATAGCTGTTATTGTTCCTGAATTCTCTTAGAGGCGCACGCCAAGGAGTGCGTCAACGGCGGCTGCAATGATTTTTCCAGCCCCGGACCAATCTTGATTTTCGTCAATTTTATCGTCGTGAGCTGCAGTTACTTGTTCAGCCCAGGCATCAATTTCAGCCAAGGCCGCAGGCGTATCTAGATCATTAGAAAGATGAAAACGCAGCTTTTCGACGGTTGCCACTGCGACTCCCGCACGTTGTGCGGTACGTACAGCCTTGCGCCACAGAGCTAGGCGCTGCTCTGCAGCGCTGAGTACTTCATTGCTCCAGTCGCGGTTGCCACGATAATGGCTGGCATATACACCCAAACGGATTGCGGCTGGTTCATGGCCAGCTGCGGTGAGTCGTGAAACAAATTCCAGGTTGCCCAAAGATTTGGACATCTTCACGCCATCCTTAGAGATCATGCCAGCGTGCACATAGTGCTTGGCCATACGCTCAACACCATGTGCGGCCTCAGCGTGTGCTGCAGAAAACTCATGGTGCGGGAAGATCAGGTCAGAGCCGCCACCTTGAATATCAAAGGTGTGTCCCAAACGGTTGGTGGCAATTGCCGAACATTCAATGTGCCAACCAGGGCGTCCTGGACCAAAAGGTGAATCCCAGCTGGGCTCACCCTCACGAGCTGCACGCCATAAGAGTGCATCAAGTGGGTTGCGCTTGCCCGGACGCTGTGGATCTCCACCACGTTCTGCAAAAAGCTCTTCCATGGTGGCGCGATCATAATTGGATTCATAGCCAAAGTTCTCGGTGGCATTTACAGATGCGTAGACGTCTGGGAATTCAGCGTCATCAACCACATAGGCTGCACCCTCATCAAGCAAGGACTGCACCATCTCGATGACCTCGTCAACGGATTCAATCGCGCCAATATAATCCTGTGGCGGAATGATGCCGAGGGCCGTCATATCACTACGGAAAAGATCAATTTGGCTGCTGCCCAATTCGCGCCAGTCAACACCATCACGAGCTGCTCTTTCAAACAGTGGATCATCCACATCAGTGATGTTTTGAACATAATGAACCTGCTGGTCATTGTCCAAAAGCACGCGGTAAATCAAATCAAATGCGAGGTAGGTGGCAGCGTGACCCAAGTGGGTGGAGTCATAGGGAGTAATGCCACAGACATACATTCCTACGGGGTCTCCAGAGCCACTGGGTGGAGTTTCAACCGGGCGCACCTCCTGATTAGCGGTATCAAATAACCTCAAGGGCACTGGTGTGCCGTCTAGAGCAGGGATTTCAGGGGTGGGCCAAGATTGCATGGAGTTAACTCTATCTTCTTTCCGAGACTATTTCCGTGACAAGTGATTAGAAAGGCGCTTTAAATGCATAAACACTTAAAGCGCCACATCTCACTGCATCGTCCAACCTTTAAGACGTAGGCAATATTCCACTCTACAAAAGTTGATACAGCAATTATAAAAATTCTTAAGGGGTGAGGTACCCCAATGCCAGGAGCAACATAACGAGCAGACCAGCTGGAATGCGATAAGCAGCAAACCAGCTAAAGGAGTTATTAGCCACAAACTTCATCAACCATGCAATGGAAATATAACCCACCACAAAGGCCACCAAGGTACCTACTGTTAACTGCATTCCGGTTGCTGCTTGACCAGCCTGTGGAGCAAAAGCATCGGGCAATGAGTACAAGCCAGATCCAAGGACGGCGGGAATAGCCAGCAAGAAGGAGAACTTCGCTGCAACTTCGCGGTTAAGTCCCAAGAACAAACCTGCGGAAATGGTGCCGCCGGAACGAGAAACACCAGGGATCAAGGCCAAGCACTGTGCCAAGCCCATGACGATGGCATCTTTCATATTGAGCTCTTCATATCCGCGGTCTTTTTTGCCCATCTTCTCCGCCAAAATAAAGACGAAGGAGAATAGGACGAGCACAGTGGCGGTAATCCACATATTGCGCAGAGATTCTCGAATAAGGTCCTTGCCCAAAACGCCTAGGACCACAACAGGGATGGTGCCGACGATAATCATCCAGCCCATCTTGTATTCGCGGCCACGCTTTTCTTTATTAAGCAGACCTGCGATCCAGCCAGTGATAATTTGCCAGATTTCCTTGGCAAAAAACACCAGAACCGCTGCTTCAGTACCTAGCTGAATAACAGCGGTAAAAGAAGCACCGGCATCGGCACCCCAGAATAATTCTGAGATGATGCGAAGGTGACCACTCGAGCTGATGGGTAGGAATTCAGTGAGGCCTTGGATTATCGACAAGACAATTGTCTGAACCCAGCCCATACTTTCTGGCGTTGCAGGCTCCACTGCGGAAGCGAGAAGATTTATCTGTTCGTTCACCCGATCTACCGTACTATTATCTGCCGTCAGTAGTGTGGTTGGCGTGAAACAGCGCATGGTGGGATCAAGTGGCCTAAGGGTCTCCCGACTTGGTTTGGGAACCTCAACCTGGGGGTCGGGAACTGACCTTCAGGAAGCCGGGGATATCTTTAATTCCTTTATTACAGCTGGGGGGACGTTGATTGACGTCAGCCCTACCTATACTTCTGGCACCGCGGAATCGATGTTGGGGACTATTTTGCAGTCTCATGGGCATCGTTCCGAGGTCGTTATTTCCTCCAGTGCCGGTGTTAACCCTGCGTTGCCAATCGGCCGCCGCGTTGACTGTTCGCGTCGCAATCTTATTGCCCAGTTAGATGTCACCCTCGAAGCGCTGGGAACCGATTATTTAGATTTGTGGTCGGTGGGCTATTGGGATGAGGGAACTCCACCGCATGAGGTGGCCGATACCTTGGATTTTGCCGTTCGTACTGGTCGAGTGCGTTATGCCGGAGTGCGAGGTTATGCCGGGTGGCAACTAGCCGTAACCCATGCTGCGTCCAATCATGCTGCAGCTTCAGCACGTCCGATTGTGGTTGCACAAAATGAATATAGTTTGCTGGTGCGCCGCGCTGAGGAGGAATTATTGCCGGCCACCCAGCATTTGGGCGTGGGCTTTTTTGCCGGCGCTCCCCTGGGCCAAGGTGTATTAACGGCGAAGTATCGTTCGGAAATTCCGCAGGATTCTCGTGCTGCCTCTTCCGGCCGAGATGCTGAGGTGCAGGGTTATTTGGATTTGCGTTCCACCAAAATTGTGGAGGCTTTGGATACTGCCGCGACGGGTTTGGGGATTAGCCCAGCTGTGACAGCTACCACCTGGGTTCGCGATCGCCCGGGAGTCACAGCGGTTATTGTCGGTGCTCGTACCTCAGCACAACTGGCTCAACTGCTGAAAGCAGAGGACGTTACCTTGCCTGCGCCCATTACCCAGGCTTTGGATGATGTCTCCCTGTAACTTGGTATGTCTGGGTTGCCTGGTAACCTGAACAATTGTGAATATGCGCCGTCAATCCCGTGTTTACCGTCGACTTTCTGCCACTGCATTGCTGGCATCAGCTGGACTCTTAATCAGCTCTTGTTCCCAGCCAGTAGCGGATACTCCAGACATGGGTAAGGCAACTCCTTTCGCTTCCCCAGTATCAGAAAACCCCGATGGCAAGGTTATTGCGCTGCCTGCGGGCCAAGATGAGGTTATTGATATGGAGGTCGCCACCGGCGACATCCTGGGTCTGCGCACCGCGCAGACTTTAAGCATCGGTACGGTTACCCAAATTGAAAAGGGTGAGGCCCAGCAACTTGACGTCGATAAGCAATGTGGTGATCTGACTGCAACGGGTGACACTTTCCTGCTGCCTTGCGCGGATGGGGTCTATTTTATTGATGCGGCGCAGCCGAATCTGGATAATTTACATGCCACGGAAACTCCAGTCACTGTTGCAGCCTTGACTACTGATGGTGAGCTGTTGGTCGGCAATGACCAGGACGCTTCCTTGACGATTTATCGCGAGGGTGAGGATCCAGAAACCTTTAAGGTTGATGCTCCAAATACCCAGCTCATCGCCGTTCCGGTTAATGAACGCCACGATGCGGTAGTGCGTACCTGGAATGAAAACACCACCATCCAAGATATTGATTATCCCAATGACAAAATGGGTGCCACCCTGCGTGTTGGCCTTGGCGTTGGACAAATGGCTGGTGGCGAGGATGGATTGCTGGTGGTTTCAGATGAAATCGGCGGCCAAATTGCCATCTACAACGCCGATGATGTCATCCGTTTGCAAATGACCGCCCCCGTTGATGATCACCCATGGGCAGTTGCCTGGGATTCCACCAATGCTTTGGCGTGGATCACTTCCCTCGCTGAAAATTCCCTGGTTGGATACAAGATTTCCGCGGGTGTGCCAGAAGAACAGCAGCGTTTTAGCACCGTCTCCGATGCCCAAAACATTGTTGTGCTTAGCGACGCCACCCTGGTTGCAGCCTCCGCTACCGGCGCGGGCCTGCAGGTTATCAACACTCAAGCTTCATAAATAAGGACTAAAAACAATGAGCAAGCCCACCACAGCCCGCCGCCTTCGCCAAGTTGCCTATGACGCCAGCTTGAAAGCCATGTTCAAAATCCGCCCTGAACGCATCCACGGAATCATCAACAATGGCCTTGGCATTGTACATTCTGTAGCTCCGCTAAACCGTGGCATGGAAAAGTTCATCGCCGTGCACGATGACGTGCTTTCCCAAGAAGTTTTTGGCATCACCTTCCCACGCCCACTGGGTCTAGCTGCAGGTTTTGATAAGAATGCCTCCATGGCCGATGCCTGGGGCGCCGTTGGATTTGGTTATGCAGAACTTGGAACTGTTACCGCTTCCCCACAGCCTGGCAATCCCACCCCTCGCCTTTTCCGTTTGCCAGCCGATAAGGCAATTTTGAACCGCATGGGCTTTAACAACCTGGGCGCTGCAGAGGTGGCAACCAACCTGCGCAATAGGAAGTCCCAGGATGTCATTGGCATCAACATTGGCAAAACCAAGGTTGTTCCTGCCGATGAAGCTGTAGACGATTACCGCCGCTCTGCGTCCCTACTTGGTGACCTGGCTGACTACCTGGTGGTTAACGTCTCTTCCCCCAACACCCCAGGTTTGCGTGATCTCCAAGCCGTCGAGTCCCTGCGCCCCATTCTGGCTGCAGTGCAGGAATCCACCACTGTTCCTGTCTTGGTAAAGATTGCCCCTGATCTTTCCGATGAAGATATCGATGCCGTTGCTGACTTGGCTGTGGAATTGCAGCTAGCGGGCATCGTGGCCACCAACACCACTATCTCCCGCGAAGGACTAAAAACCCCAGCAGCGGAGGTTCAGGCCATGGCTGCAGGTGGAATCTCTGGTGCTCCAGTAGCTGCCCGCTCTTTGGAAGTGCTCAAGCGACTTTATGCACGCGTGGGCGATGAGATGGTGCTTATTTCTGTCGGTGGCATTAGTACACCTGAACAGGCCTGGGAGCGCATTACCTCGGGAGCTACCCTGCTGCAGGGTTACACTCCTTTCATTTATGGTGGCCCCGATTGGATTCGCGATATTCACCTCGGCATTGCCCAGCAGATTAAGGCGCATGGCCTTCGCAATATCACTGAGGCAATTGGCAGTGGCTTGGCTTGGAAGAACTAGCGGTGTTTTAGCCCGAACATATTAAAAGCACTACTCCTTATTTGGAGTAGTGCTTTTGTTTTTGGAACTGCTTTAGCTGGACTGCTTTTGCCGGACTGCTTTAGTTGGACTTGGGGATCTGGGAACGGCGAATAACCAAACCACAAATCAAGGCCGCCACGCCCCACGCGCTGAGCCAGAACTGCTCCACTACATAAAGCTCTGTGGTGGGCAACAAACGGCTTGCAATCACCATCAAAACCGCAATGCTCAAAGAAATAATCTGAGCTTTTGAACTCGGTTCATACTTACTGGTGGTGGCGAAGGCACCCAAGATAATAGCTGCACACAAAATAAGCAGGAATCCCGGAGTGACCACAAAAGGCTGCAAAAGGCCTGAAGTAAATAGCTCAATGGCAGCAAACACCAGAAGAACTAGCCCCAACGCCATAAAAGCACCGCCAACGCGAATACCAGTGGGAATTTTACGCCAGGTAGCTCGATCATCGAGGTTGCTGATATTTTTGAGAAATTTACCTTTTGCTGCACTCATAATGTGAGTTAGCCTACTAGTTCTCGTACCATCCCCACACAATAGAACGCCCAAGAGTATGGAAATAGAGGTTGAAACCAAGGACAGTGGGGGTAGCACTGGGGTCAATTTCCAACTTTTCTACGTCCAAGGCGTGGACTGCAAAGAGATAACGGTGTGGTCCATGGCCCTGTGGTGGCTCTGCGCCATAGTACCCACGCTTGCCGGAATCACCTTTCAACGTAACTACGCCCTCAATACCACCTAGGGTCTCATCACCTGCGCCGGTAGGGATTTCAGAAACGGTGGCTGGAATATTAAAAACAGCCCAGTGCCAAAATCCCGCAGCAGTTGGCGCGTCAGGATCAAAGCAGGTAATTGCTAAGGATTTGGTGCCGGCTGGGAGATCAGACCAGGCTAACTGGGGTGATACGTCATTTCCGCCCAGCTGTGGACTCTTAAGCTTTTCGCCATCGGAAAAATCTGTGGAGCTCAAAGGGAAGCTAGGGTGCTCGCCCAGGGGCGCATAGGGGTCGGGGCCAGGAAACTTGGGATCTAGGTAGTTAGTCATGCCATCGTTTCTACCTGACTTTTTCCGTGTGCGCCGTCACATTCCAAAATCATTTAGTTTAGAAAGTATCCAAGTCACACCAATGTAAGTTCTGCGGGCTTTGGCGACAGCTCTGCAATCCCGCTTTTAAGGAATTGACCTGCAGATTTGTAAACATTCGAGGCTTCGGGCTATTGTTTATCTCGTGCAAAGGGCAATACGCCCCTAAACACACACCCAGCCCGGGTGGCGGAATGGCAGACGCGCTAGCTTGAGGTGCTAGTGTCCTATTAACGGACGTGGGGGTTCAAGTCCCCCTCCGGGCACACTGTGTTGAGACAGTACCCAAAGCCCTGGTCTTACAGGTCAGGGCTTTACCTTATGCCTTTGAGTTAATTTTTTAACTTAAACACTCACACACCCAGCCCGGGTGGCGGAATGGCAGACGCGCTAGCTTGAGGTGCTAGTGTCCTATTAACGGACGTGGGGGTTCAAGTCCCCCTCCGGGCACAACTTTTAATCTCCGGTACTTTTTGTACCGGAGATTTTTTCGTTTAAGGGCACCGCTGGGTGCCCCATGTTAAACGCTTATCGACGCAACAACCAGCAACACAAAACCAACCAAAAATCCCAGTCCAGCCTCTTTATTAGTATGGTGCGCCAACTTAATGCGAGACCACCACACCAGTGGTGTTGCAGCTACCGCCAAAAACCACCACGACGACAGACTGATGGCCAAAAATCCATAAACACATACCCATAGTCCCACATGTACAGACAGTTTTATGCCAATCACCTTGGTTATAAAGGCATAGACGGCAATAAAAACTACTGCCGCGGCAAAAATCACCCAGATTTCTCGGGGAGTATCTACCAATGCCAGATAAAGGCATAAGATCCCAAGCAGAACTGCGATGATGAGGAAAACTCGGCTGCGTTGCTGTGCTTTAGTTACGTGATGATCGCTTACTTGCCCGCGACGCTGCATCCACACAATTGCCACCATGGGCAATACACCGCTAAAAAGTGCAGCACCGAGCCCTGCTGGCACCGCATCCAACGCCAACCCCAAGGTTAAGAACAAAACGATATTACTTAGCCATGGGGCACTGATTTCCGTAATAACCTTCGCGATCTGCAATCTTTTATCCAATCTTTACTGCGAAGTCCACCCACCTGGTGTGAGACCTCTAGCTATGGTGGGAAATATGAGTCCCATTATTATTCCAGCCACACCAGCTCACTACCCAAGGATTCTAGACATCTTGGTTGATGCCTTCGCTAAGGATCCAGCGTTTTTAAGAATGATCCCCCAACCAGATCCTGCCAATCATAAGCTGCGCGCGCTTTTCCAATTAGAGATTGAAAAACAGTTTGCTAACTCCGGACACATCGATATAGCCGTGGATGATCGAGGAAATGTTTGTGGTGTTGCGCTCTGGGACTTTTATCAAGGCCGTCCTTCATCCACCGACTTGCTGCCCATACTCCCCGATCTTTTGAGGATCTTTGGCACAGGAACCGCGCAAATAGTTAAAGCCGAAATTCATTCGGCGTCTTTTCACCCACATTTCCCTCACTGGTATCTCTATACGCTGGCAACCCCTGCATCTGCGCGAGGTCAAGGAGTTGGAAGCACACTACTAGAACATGGAATTACTCGCGCGGCGGAATCTGGAATTTATCTAGAGGCCACGACCACAAGAGCAGCTCAGCTTTATCACCGTTTGGGCTTTACTCCCCTGGGCTATATTCCTACCGAGGATGACAGCCAGCCAGAACTAGCCATGTGGAAACCACCCGCAATGCCCCAAGCGTAGAAACCTAGGTGTCTTAATGTCCGGTGGGAATCTAGTTGTAAGCTGTCAGGAATGGATCAAGAAAGTGGGCATCAAGAAGACCGCGCGGAAATTTCAGCTCGGCTAAATACTCGTTTGAGTACCTTTTTCCATTTTCTCTCCACAACTTTTATGGATGCGCTGCATCATATTCGTGCCTGGAGCCGGCTCAAAAAGGTCATCGTCGCAGTAGCTCTGATCGCGTTTGTGGCAGTAACTTTTTTGGTGGAATTACCCTCCATAACAGTGCTTAGAGATTGGGCCGCAGATGCCGGCGATGCCTTCATCTTCTTGTTCTTTGTCCTTTATATTGTGATCACCCAATTCCCCATACCTCGCACATTCCTTACCTTGGCCTCAGGCATCCTTTTTGGTCCTGTGCTTGGCAGTGTGTTGGCTTTAAGCGCCACCACTATTTCTGCACTTGTTTCGCTTTTGATCGTGCGTGGCCTACTTGGTGAATGGATGGCACCGCGACTCAAGCATCCAGCGGTAGAAAATATCAATGTTCGTTTGGAGCAACGGGGATGGTTGGCAATTGCTTCGCTTCGTATGATTGCAGCAGTGCCTTTTTCAGTACTTAATTATGCTGCCGCACTCACCAGCGTCCCGGTTCTAGCCTTTACTATTGCCACTTTTTTTGGATCTGCACCTGGCACAATTGCCACTGTAGTTTTGGGCGATGCCGTAACCGGATCAGGCAATTGGTTGGCGATTGTTTTTAGTGCACTTTTGGCCGGGTTGGGTCTGTTTGGAATCTATTTGGATCAAAGGTTGCCAGTCAAGTCTGGAAAATAGACAATTTGGGGTATCATGAAGATACTTAAAGGTAGTTCAAGTTTTTGAGGCAGCAAAAGTATTAAAGGGGGACGCCATCCATGTGGGCACTTCACGCCAGATACCGGGGCCGCGATACACGTCGGGCTGAATTAGTAAGGCGATTTGCCGAGGCCTTGTCCACGTTGGAAGGTGCTGGTGAATTTGAAATCATTGGCGTCGAGGAAATCCGCGCACACATTTCTTCTGCTGTAACCACCTGTGATGTGGTCATGGCATTGCTAGCAGCTGGCGATTGGGCAATCGGAATTGGAATTGTCCCCCGTGCGGAAAATCCCTTAAGTGATGTCGCGGCTACTCCCAAGGCAGCAGCCAAGCTTGAAGCTGCAAAAGAATCTGCCAAGAAGTCAGCTTCCGCAGCGCTGCGTCCCACCGCTAAGTCTGGAACCGTAAAGGTCCGGATTGCTGGCACCAAGCGCGATGATCCCCGCGCCTTTAATATCTCTGCAGCTTTTACCCTCATGGGTCAGGTTCTTTCCAAGCGCACCCAAGAAGGCCGCGAGGCTACTTCCCTAGTTCGTTCTGGGCTAAATCAAAATGAGGCAGCCGAGGAGCTAGGTATTTCCAAGCAGGCCATGTCTCAACGCCTCCAGGCTGCTGGTTGGCAGGCAGAAACCGCCGGTTGGCAACTAGCCGTTAACCTTATCGAAGAGGCCGGAAGGCCCTAAGACGAAAAGTGGGGCTCAGTGTCAAAAACACTGAGCCCCACTTTTTGCTATTTTTTACTGCTTATCCGTTGTTGGTATCCGGATAGTAATCGGCAGTGAGATGCTGCGACTGTGCCGGAGTTTCTGGTTGTGCTGAAATCTCTGGCTGCTTTTCGCGTCGCTTTCCAATCAACAACTCCGAGGGATCGGGATCTACGGGCTTATTTGCTACCGCATTTGCGGCAGCAACCGCTGCTGCGATCTCTGGATCAGACTCCGTGGAGAACCACTGGTCTACGTCATCGGAATTGGCTAGATCACGAGTCTCTTCATCAACACTTTGAGGCTCGTATCGGAAAACACCTTCAGCATCCTTGGAAGCAAATTGCTTGGCAAAGCCTTCCAGAGAATCAGTGAACTGGCTTGGAATAACCCACATCTTCGAGGCCTTACCCTCTGCAATCTGTGGTAGCTTTTCCAGGTATTGATAGGCTAAAACCTCAGGGGTCAGCTTTGCAGCCTTGATTGCAGCATTTACCTTTTGGATAGCACGAGCTTCACCCTGTGCTTCCAAATAACGCGCTGCTCTTTGACCTTCAGCACGTAGGATCATTGCTTGGCGTTCTGCCTCTGCATTCAAAATGGCGGCGTGCTTTTCACCCTCCGCCTGCAAAATCTTGGCCTGCTTTTCACCCTCTGCAGTTTTGATATCAGCTTCGCGCTGACCTTCTGCAGTCAAAATGGTGGCACGCTTCTCGCGGTCCGCCTTCATCTGCTTTTCCATGGACTGCTGAATGGAAGGTGGCGGATCAATCGCCTTTAGCTCCACGCGGCTAATACGCAGTCCCCACTTGGTAGTGGCGGCATCCAGCTCACCACGCAGGCGGCGGTTAATTACCTCGCGGGAAGTAAGGGTTTCTTCCAAGGTCATGCCACCAACAACATCGCGCAAAGTAGCCACAGAAATCTGCTCCACACCAACGATGTAATTGTCCACGCCATAAATGGCGCGTTCAGGTTCATTAATTTGGAAAGTGACCACAATATCGATTGCCACTGTCAGGTTGTCTTGGGTGATCACTGCCTGAGGTGGGAAAGACACCACACGCTCACGGGTATCAATTTTGGCGCGCACCCGGTCAATAAAAGGCACCAACAGTGTCAGGCCACCAGATACGGTGCGGGTATAACGTCCCAGTCTTTCAATAACTGCCGCTTCGCCCTGAGGAATCAAGGCTATGGACTTAATTACGACGATCGCTATGAATACTAGGAAAACTACGGCAAGGATTAGTCCTGTCATGGTTACTCCAATTTAGTTCGTTTAAGCTGCGTCAAACGTGGTTAAGGTAATGGCTATCACGCTTCTTTCCACACCACTGCGGTTGCGCCGTCAATGCTGATAACACTGACAAATTCACCTTGTTCAAAGGTGTGTGCTGGGTCGAGACTGCGCGCTGACCAGATTGAGCCATCTAGCCTAATCTGGCCCTTGTGTGCGGTGATATCTTCTAGAACTTCGGCGCGATGGCCAATGAGAGCCTTAATTGAAGTATCTAAGGCAGCAGGTTTATGGAGTCGCTTTTTTAAAGCTGGCCGCAAGAAAAGTAGCAGCGCCAATGAAGCAAGGGCGAAGCTTAAAAGCTCCGCCCATAATGGCACACCAATTAGGGAAACGCCGGCAGTAAAAAGTGCCGCTCCGCCGAGCATTAGCAGGGTAAATTCACCCACCGCTAATTCCAAGCCTGCGAGTACCAATGCGCCGATAAACCAAATTATTGCTCCCACGCAGGCCAGCCTACAGAAACTTAAATTTATCGGCAGCGTTATTTATTAAGCCAATACATCTTCTTTGCTTAAATCATGGTTGGTGACAAAATCCACCAGGCGTTCCACGGCACCAATGAGCGTGTAATCCAGATCCCTAAAGGAGTTCACTGCGTTATAGACGCGGTGCCACCCTTCCTTAGGGTCGGACCAGCCCACACGCTGGCAAATTCCGGTTTTCCAGTCTTCCCCATAGGGAACGTCGGGCCAGGCTTTAAGGCCTAAACGCTCAGGCTTCACTGCAGCCCAGATATCAATATAGGGGTGTCCGGTTACTGCCACATCGGCAGGCAGTGAGCGAGTCATGCGGGTTTCTTTGGAGCCTTCCACCAGGTGATCGGCAAGAACCCCGACGCGGCGTCCTGGACCGGGCTGAAATTCAGCGAGCCTTTCTGGCAGGTTGTCTAGACCTTCGAGGTATTCCACGACAATGCCCTCAACACGCAGGTCATGGCCCCATACCTTTTCCACGATGGCAGCATCGTGGATACCCTCCACCCAAATTCTGGAAGGGGCTGCAACTTTTGCTTGAACATTGGCCACGCGCCTAGATCCAGAATTGGATTTTTGGGGGGCTTGTTTTTCTACAAATCTGGTGAGGTTCACAATTTTTCCCTCCACCATAAAGGCACCTTTGCGCAGCTTATATAGCGCTTCCCTGCCACGTCGGTCCTCCAGGCGGACAAAATCCCCATCATAAGTGCGCTCAAATCCAACAACTGCACCAACAAAACCATCACCGCGAACTTCTACAACCAAGCCGGGTTCTGCTGGAATATTAGGGTATTCCGGAGCTCGGCTTCGAGAATGGCCACCAAGGATATCGCCTGCATAAGGATCAGAGAAACTCATAGTTGTTAACCCTAGCGAATTGCTGCGCTACACTACCCAATCACTATGGATATTCGTGCACAGGTCTACTCGCCTTTACAAAACACCGCCGTGTGGCTCGGCGCGTGGATTTATGAGTTAGTCCCCACCGAGGATGTTATCGATGCTTTTGTGGATCTCGGCGGACCTCACACCTTTGAAGGTGGTGGATTACTTGATTTATTAAGAACCATTAAAGAAACCACAAGAGAGCTTGTCGACGCCCCCTTCCGCGGGCCCGTCATCACTCTTGCGCTTAGCGGGCCTGGCGATGCGCCGGCTGTGCCGGCAGGTACGGAAGCTGCACGCCGGGTAAGCCTCTCACAAGAGGGTGCCCTGCTGCTACGTAGCGTCGACAAGCTTAAAAGTTTTGCCCTGATTCCTAGCCGCGGCAAAGATGCCACCGATTGGGCCTGGATTGAGGTTGAGGGTTTGTTGCCAGCGGGCGCGGAAGTCTCGCCTGGCGAGGCCGATCGTTTGCTGTCACAGGCAACTGCGGATGCAGCGAACATTATCGAGTCAAGTGCATATGCTTCACTTGCGCCGAAATCTTTGAAAAATCCGCGTTTGAAAGTGGGCTCTTTATCTGACTTTTATGACACACCGGGCCTGCCCTATGCCGTGCCGGATCGCAGTGCCAAGCTTTTTGCGCGTGCGGATCGAGTGGCGGCAATTATTGAAACGGTGCAAGACACCATTGGTGATCACAGCTTGGATCCACAATTAATCGCCCTGTGGAGGTATATCCGTACTGCGCGTATCGCCGGAGTTAGCTATGCCCTCGCAGAATTTGCGAGGGCATAGGATCCTAGTTAGCTGCGGGGACTGACTCCGCATTCGGGTTTACGCGCGAAGTTGGGCGCTTGGCAGCCGTACAGCAACCTTCCGCACATGGCACACCATTAACGGTGCAACCACGCGCGGGGAGCTTGCCAAGCTTTTCGATGGTGCGCTTAAGCTCCACCTCTTCAATCAAGTCAGCCACCATCGCGGCAAATTCTGGGGATGGGCCGACGGTGGCCACACGCTCGACCACCATATTGCGCTTCTGGGCTTCTTCCATAAGTTCTGAATCAAGATCCCAGATTACTTCCATATGGTCGGAAATAAAGCCCACAGGGCAGACTACGATGGCTTTCTGGCCGTTCTCATTGAGTTCGACAGCGTGATCGACAATATCTGGCTCAAGCCATGGAATGCTTGGGCTGCCCGAACGCGACTGCCACACTAGATCAAAATCTTCTATGCCTGCAGCTTGGGCGATAAGCTCTGAAGCCTCGCGCACCTGCTGAGAATAAAGTGAACCATCTTCCGGGGTGCCAGAGGCTTTATCAGCAGCCAGCGGAATGGAGTGCGCCGTAAAAACAAGGCGAGCCTCTGCTCGCAGTTCGGCTGGCATCTTCTCAAAAGATTCACGTACAGATTGCGCCATCTGACTAATAAAACGTGGGTGATCATAAAATTGGCGCAGCTTTGTAAAGGTGATTTCCTTATCCTGGGCGCCAAGGTGGGCAACCATTCCCTGAATATCTTCCTGGTACTGCTTACAACCAGAGAATCCACCCCAGGCGGAAGTTGCCAAAACTAGGGCATTTTTCACGCCATCGGCAGCCATAAGATCTGCTGCCTCATTGCCAAATGGAACCCAATTTCGATTGCCGAAATAAACTGGCAAGTCCATGCCTCGGTTAGCTAATTCACGCTCCACGTTGGCAATGATTTCACGGTTGAGCTCATTAATGGGGCTCACACCGCCGAAGTGGTGATAATGTACCGCTACCTCATCAAGGCGCTCTGGCGGGATGCCGCGGCCGCGGGTGACATTCTCCAAAAATGGACGAACCTCCTCATGTCCTTCGGGGCCACCGAAAGAAAGCACGAGGAGGGCGTCATAAGAATCCGAAGATCGAACATTCATGCCAAGCAGCTTACCAACTTTTGATTGATAGTGCACTTAGCATGTATCGACTATGAGATTTCTTGGATTTTAAAGTAGGCGAACCACATTAGGCGTCATGCCAGACCAGCGGACTGGGGAAACCATAACAGTTGAACCTGAGCTTGGAGCCTCCAGCATTTGACCGTCTCCGAGGTAGATCGCAACGTGCTGAGATGCGCCTGGACCATAGAAAATAAGGTCACCGCGTTCCATCTGTGCTGCTGGAATCTGAGTTCCATATTGGTACTGATATCCGGTGTAGTGCGGCAATGCAATTCCCACACCTGCAAAGGCATAAAGGGTTAGACCAGAGCAGTCGAATCCGACCTTGTTGTAATCGCCGTATGAGTCAGCGACACCACCATCGCGAATACCTAAGGTTGGACCATTAGCGTTACCGCCACCCCAGGCATATTGCACACCCAGCTGGCTCATACCGCGGGCAATAACTGCCTCAATCTTTGCTTCGCGATCCCCGGTGACAATGGTGGACGCTCCGGAGGTGACATCTTCTAGATCCTCGAGGGAACTGTCTTCACCTGCGTAAACGCTGTCATCATAATAATCATCTTCGGTGTAGAGAGCGTCACTTGAATCAGAAGTGGAGCCGGTAACCGGAAGCTCTGCAGCAGGGGTTGGAGTCGCGGTGGTGGAAGGTGCAGACTCAGCTTCTGTTACCTCTGTGTCTTCTGCAGATTCGGTGGATTCCGCAGGAGCTGCAGTGCGTGCGGTTGCAGGTCCCTGAATTGCTGCGATCTCTGCAGCTGCTTCATCCTCGCCTGTTGGATAAGGATTTTCCGTAGTTGCGTGATCAGCCTGGGAGGCTGCAATCACGGCGGCGGCAGCAACTGTTGCAGCTGCAAGTGCTTGGTTTTGCAGCTCCTTTGCGGCGGCATCATCTGCTGCAGCTGCATCGGCTGCGGCCTGTGCTTGTTCAGCGGCCGCCTGGGCTTCAGCGGCCTTTGCCTGTGCTGCGGCACGATCGTTTGCTTCTTGTTCTGCAGCTTGTGCAGCCTGGGCAGCTGCTGCTTCCTGAGCTGCCTTAGCCGCAGCTTCCTCAGCTTGGCGCTTTTGTTCAGCAGCTGCAGCAGCTTCCGCTTCAGCCTTCTTACGTTCTTCTTCAGCGCGCTGGAATTCCTGGTACTCCGCACGATCACTATTTAGTTGCTGTGCGGCAGTACGAGCCTCAGCGAGGCTTTGCTGAGCCTGATCACGCTGAGCAACCAAGGTGGTGCGACTGTTGTTGAGCTCATTAATTTGCGCAGAGTTAGTTTCAATAGCACTTTGGGTCTGCTGCTGCTTTTCAGTAGCTTCAGCTTCCCGCTTTTCTGCCAGGATGCGAGCCTCACGCAGCTCAGATTCCTTATTGGCATTTTCGGTGCGCAATTTATCAAGCTCCGCAACGGCAGCTTGTTCTTTTTCTGCGGTGGTACGCAGATAAGTCTGGCGATCTAGTGCATCTTCACTGGCCTCAGTACCTGCGAGTCCAGAAATGCCCTTGGTGGTGCCATTTTGGCGATAAGCAGCGCGTGAGATCTCATTTAGACGCTCTTGAGCTGCATCAATTTGGCGTTGGGACTCTTCCAATGCAGCTTTGGCAGCGCTGGCGTCTTGACGGGCCTTTTCCGCTTGAGCCTGGGCATCGTGGAGGTCGACAAGATCCTTGTTCACAGCTTCACGCAGAGCGCCCATCTCAAGTTCCAGGCGGTTAATTTCCGCCTCGGTTGCAGACAACGAACTTGCTAGGCGGGCGACTTCCCCATCGCCGGCCTGCACATTTTGCTCTGCTTGAGCAATAGTTTCATCGTCTGGATTAACAGGTTGTGCCACTGCTGGGGCAAGCCCAGAGATCAAGCTGCCACCAATTGCTACTACTAAAAGTGCCCTCGAGACGGCACCGATGCTTGCCACCTTTTGGGTACGGTTCAGCCCAGCTCGTGCGTCTCGAAGACTTGATTCTCGTTTGGCCACGTGATCTCCTGTTCAATCCAATTCTTTTCAAAGTCCAGTACCAAAACTTGATAATGCGGTTTAGACATTGAAAAGCCTGCAATCCATGCAAGCGCGAGTTACCCTTCCCAACTCCACACATATCCAATCTGCAGTGTGATCCACATTCCGCGGCAAGCTTCCCCGTTTGCCCGAAAAACGCAGTGGAATCTGCCCAAAAGTTAAAGTTTCAAGGCTTTAAACTTGAGAACCACTGTGACTGAACATGTCTAAAGTTTTAAAAGACGACCCGTGAGTCGATATCTGAACCTTAAGTCACCTAGATAACTTTTGATACATTATTAACATCAGTTACATAACAAAAGGCCAGCACGTGCAAGTGTTTGCATGTGCTGGCCTGCGGTTTTAATGATTTCACAAATTTATGTGAGCTTCATCACAAAGTTGGACTTAGTATTTTCTTATCAGATTTACAGCTTGAAGAATTTCCCGATTTATCCAGTTTTCACATATCAAGCCTAAAGGCTTGATAATTGCGCTTTTCGACGCAAACCCCACTGCGCTAGCGCTATCACCACCAATAGGACGGTTAGCACTACGAGTCCCATCACCGTGACGGCAGTCCAATCAATAGCACCCACACTTGATTGCGTTACATCTTCTATTAAAGCCTGGGCACCAGCTGCATAATCAGGAGTTGCCAGCATATCGCCTTGACCAATTTCCAACACTGCACGCGAATGAATATCACTTACCACCGCGCCAGATTCCGGCGAACGGACAACCACAGTTTCAAAGTCGGTTGTATTTAATAGCTCTTGCGCAATATCGCGCAGATCAGAGGTCATCGGCGGAGTCTTATCTAAATAGACCAACCCTACGGAGCCGAAGTCTCCCGCCTGCGCCTGCTTAGCCACTCCCACTAAGTCATGTTCAAGTTGAGGATATTCACTAGCAGTATGGGGCCCCACCATTACGGCGTCCTTATTAAGGTCCTGGGCCAAATCTGCAATATCAATATCTTCAGGAATCAAGGGTGAACCTTCCACGGAAAATTGGATCTTAAGAGGCGGGATACGACGGTCCCCAATATTGATTGGGGGTAATTCAGGGGGTGGAGAGAAGTCACATTCCGCCCCTGGGGGAAGCTTTAAATATTTGCATATCCCCAGCCTGGAGACAACTAACAATGTATCAGTCTGTCCTTGTGTGCCGACACTCAATTAATAAACTACCCATCTTGCACAACAGAACGCCCGTACTGTTAGGATAATTGAGACGTAGGGTTCTTTAATGGCATGTCCGCCGGAAGAATCTGAAGTTTTTCCCTTATCGACCCCGCCCACAGCAAGGCCGAGGGGAATCTCACCCTGGAAAAGTTAGAATTGGAGCTCACTGTGACTGAAAGCAAGAACTCCTTCAATGCTAAAAGCACCCTTGAAGTTGGCGACAAGTCCTATGACTACTTCGCCCTTTCTGCAGTGCCTGGCATGGAGAAGCTGCCATACTCCCTAAAGGTTCTTGGAGAGAACCTTTTGCGCACTGAGGATGGCGCAAACATCACCTCCGAACACATCGAAGCAATTGCTAACTGGGATGCCTCCGCTGAGCCAAGCGTTGAGATCCAGTTCACCCCTGCTCGCGTTCTTATGCAGGACTTCACCGGCGTTCCTTGCGTCGTTGACCTTGCTACCATGCGTGAAGCTGTTGCTACCTTGGGCGGCGACCCTAACGGCGTTAACCCACTTAACCCAGCGGAAATGGTCATCGACCACTCCGTTATCGTCGAGGCTTTCGGCCGTCCAGACGCTTTGGCTAAGAACGTTGAGATCGAGTACGAGCGCAACGAAGAGCGTTACCAGTTCCTTCGTTGGGGTTCCGAGTCCTTCTCCAACTTCCGCGTAGTTCCTCCAGGAACCGGCATCGTTCACCAGGTCAACATCGAGTACTTGGCACGCGTCGTCTTCGACAACGAGGGCCTTGCATACCCAGATACCTGTATCGGTACCGACTCCCACACCACCATGGAAAACGGCCTTGGCATCCTCGGCTGGGGCGTTGGCGGCATCGAGGCTGAAGCAGCAATGCTCGGCCAGCCTGTCTCCATGCTTATCCCACGCGTTGTTGGCTTCAAGCTGACCGGTGAGATCCCTGTTGGCGTAACCGCTACCGACGTTGTTTTGACCATCACCGAGATGCTTCGCGATCACGGCGTTGTTCAGAAGTTCGTTGAGTTCTACGGCTCCGGCGTGAAGGCTGTGCCTTTGGCTAACCGTGCAACCATCGGCAACATGTCCCCAGAGTTCGGTTCCACCTGTGCAATCTTCCCAATTGACGAAGAGACCACCAAGTACCTCCGCCTGACCGGCCGTCCAGAAGAGCAGATCGCTCGCTCTTGTTGAGGCTTATGCAAAGGCTCAGGGCATGTGGCTCGACGAAGACACCGTTGAGGCTGAGTACTCCGAGTACCTCGAGCTCGACCTGTCCACCGTTGTTCCTTCCATCGCAGGTCCAAAGCGTCCTCAGGACCGCATCCTGCTTTCTGAGGCTAAGGAGCAGTTCCGTAACGATCTGCCTACCTACACCTCCGATGCTGTTTCCACCGACAACTCCATCTCTGCAAAGCGCATGGACAACGAGGGTGGCGCACAGGATCAGGGCGAAGTTCTTGACAACTACAACTCTTCTTGGGCTGGACACGGCGAGTCCCTGTCCACCACTTCTGAGGGTCGTCCTTCCAACCCTGTAACTGTTACCTCCCCACAGGGTGGCGAGTTCACCATCGACCACGGCATGGTTGCAATTGCTTCCATCACCTCTTGCACCAACACCTCTAACCCTTCCGTTATGATCGGCGCTGGCCTGATCGCACGTAAGGCTGCAGAAAAGGGTCTGAAGTCCAAGCCTTGGGTTAAGACCATCTGTGCTCCAGGTTCTCAGGTTGTTGACGGCTACTACCAGCGTGCAGACCTCTGGAAGGACCTAGAGGCTATGGGCTTCTACCTTTCCGGCTTCGGCTGCACCTCCTGTATTGGTAACTCTGGCCCACTGCCAGAAGAGATCTCCGCTGCTATTAACGAGCACGATCTCGCTGCAACCGCCGTTTTGTCCGGTAACCGTAACTTCGAGGGACGTATCTCCCCTGACGTTAAGATGAACTACCTGGCTTCCCCAATCATGGTTATTGCTTACGCAATTGCCGGCACCATGGACTTCGACTTCGAAAACGATGCTCTGGGCCAGGACCAGGACGGCAACGACGTCTTCTTGAAGGACATCTGGCCATCCACCGAGGAAATCGAAGACACCATCCAGCAGGCTATTTCTCGTGAGCTTTACGAGGCTGGCTACGCTGACGTCTTCAAGGGTGACAAGCAGTGGCAGGAACTTCAGGTTCCTACCGGTGACACCTTCGATTGGGACGAGAACTCCACCTACATCCGTAAGGCACCTTACTTCGACGGCATGCCAGTCGAGCCTGAGGCTGTTACCGACATCAAGGGCGCTCGCGTTCTTGCAAAGCTCGGCGACTCTGTCACCACTGACCACATCTCCCCAGCTTCTTCCATCAAGCCAGGCACCCCTGCTGCGCAGTACTTGGATGAGCACGGCGTTGAGCGTCAGGACTACAACTCCCTCGGATCTAGGCGTGGTAACCACGAGGTCATGATGCGCGGCACCTTCGCCAACATCCGCCTCCAGAACCAGCTGGTTGACATCGCAGGTGGCTACACCCGCGACTTCACCCAGGAAGGTGCTCCACAGGCCTTCATCTACGACGCTTCCGTTAACTACAAGGCAGCTGGCATCCCACTGGTTGTTCTTGGTGGTAAGGAATACGGCACCGGTTCTTCCCGTGACTGGGCTGCAAAGGGCACCAACCTGCTTGGTGTTCGCGCAGTAATCACCGAGTCCTTCGAGCGTATTCACCGCTCCAACCTCATTGGTATGGGCGTCGTCCCACTGCAGTTCCCTGCAGGCGAGTCCCACGAGTCCCTCGGACTTGATGGCACCGAGACCTTCGACATCACCGGACTGACTGCTCTTAACGAGGGCACCACTCCTAAGACCGTCAAGGTTACCGCTACCAAGGACAACGGCGATGTTGTTGAGTTCGACGCAGTCGTTCGCATCGACACCCCCGGTGAGGCTGACTACTACCGCCACGGCGGCATCCTGCAGTACGTTCTGCGTCAGATGGCAGCTAGCTCTAAGTAATTAGAAGTTCGCCAAGTGTTGGTGCTGCAGGAAGTATTCCGTAAGCACCAACAACACAAGGGCCCCATCATTTACAGGCCATGATTGCTAAGTGGTCATGATCTCAAGTGGTGGGGTCCTTAGTGCTACGCCCATTTTCGCTGCCCATTTTCACCCAATCCCCCGTCCCAAGGAGTCAATCGTGACCGTTGCAAGCGGTGATAAGCCCACTAATAGTCGACAAGAAATTCTCGAAGGCGCCCGTCGGTGCTTTGCAGAACACGGCTATGAAGGCGCAACCGTTCGACGATTGGAAGAAGCAACGGGTAAATCCCGCGGCGCAATCTTCCATCACTTTGGAGATAAAGAAAAGCTCTTTTTGGCCTTAGCTCGTGAAGACGCAGCTCGAATGGCTGAGGTGGTATCGGAAAATGGTCTCGTTGAAGTAATGCGTGGCATGCTCGAGGATCCCCAACGTTATGACTGGATGTCTGTGCGTTTGGAGATTTCGAAACAATTGCGCACTGACCCGGTATTCCGTGCGAAGTGGGTGGATCACCAAAGTGTGCTTGATGAGGCCGTAAGGGTGCGCCTGGCCCGCAATGCAGACAAGGGACAAATGCGTACCGACGTCCCCATTGAAGTACTTCATACCTATTTGGAGACTGTAATGGACGGTTTTATTTCTCGTCTAGCCACCGGTGCTCCCACCGATGGGCTTTCTGAAGTCCTCGATTTGGTAGAAAATTCAGTTCGACGCACTGATTAAGAATAGCCCCAGTTCGGCAATTTGGTATATAGGAACTAGACTAAGCGGTATGGTTTCAGTTCTATTAGTCCAACCCCGTCAAGGTGAAGCAGTTGCGGCTGCTGAACGTAGAGACTTTCTCCAGGCAACTGGACTTAAGCCCACAGAACTAACCTCCCGAATGCTTGATAGCACGGACACTGTTATTGGAAGCCTTGCAGGCTTTGATGGCGTGATCGTGGGCGGTAGTCCACTAAACGCCACCAACTTTGAATACAGCCCCTGGCAGCGCCATGTCCATAAGGAACTTAGTTCCTTAATCGATCAACCTCTGCCCACCTTCTTTATCTGTTATGGCAATACCTTTCTCACCTATGTTGAAGGTGGAGAAATTGGTCGAACCCATCCCGAGCCATCCGGCCCGACCACGGTATTTCTTAGCGAAGCCGGCAAAAAAGATGTGCTCACCCGAGATCTCCCAGATAGCTTTACCTCTTTTACGGGACACACAGAAAACGCCATAAAAGCAGCTCCTGGGCACCGCGTACTAGCTACTGGACCAACCTGTCCGATTCAGATGATTCGCGCCAATAAATCCACCTGGTCAGTGCAATTTCACGCTGATATGGACGCAGTGGGAATGAAAAACCGAATGGACTTCTATGCCAATTACGGCTACTTCTCCCCTGCGGATTATGACGATATCATTGCAAGTTTGCCCAGTGTAGATTCAATTTATGCAAACCGAGTACTGCGCAATTTTGTCGAAGTTTGCGCTGGCACCCGTCCTGCTGATGGCGCAGAACACCAGGATTAGAAATTACTGGATGCTTTTTACATCTTCCACGCCATCGACAAATGGCAATACCCGCGCCTGTGGGAAGCTGTCACGAGCGGCAAGTTCTGCAAGAACTTGAGCCACCAAGATTCTTGAAGTGCTACGTCCAGCAGCAGCTTCTTGGGTATCGGCAACAACTTCTACGCCTGTGACTTCATCCATGGTCAACGCACTAGGACCAAGAATTAGGTAATCAAGGCCAGATGCAGCTAAGTGCTCATCTGCTGCCTTCTTCGCTTCTGCATAGGCATAGAAAGAGTTCTCAGGGGCAATAGTATGCTTTGTGGCTCCAACGTAGCTGACCATCATATAACGAGGGGCTTGCTCACCCAGGCTTGCTGCTCCGTCAATGGAGGCAATCGCTGCATCACGATCAATGGCATAGGTAGCATCTGCACCACCCTTGCCACCATTACCGGCACTCCACACCACTACATCGAAGTCTTTGAGCAGTTCCGCCCAGTCGTTTACAGATAGTGCAGTGACATCGCGCTCTAGGGGCGTAGCCCCGAGCGCCTCAATCTCGGAGCGGTGCTCCGGGTTGCGGTAGAGGGAGGTGACTTGCTGGGCCGCGTCGACAAGCAAAGGGGTTGCCAACAACGCAACCCTGCCGTGGCCGCCAATGATAAGGATTTTGGAAGATTTAGTCATAACTCCCCACCGTAGCGCCGACTATTTCTTTCTGCCGAAACTCCAGTACAAGGTGGGTCCGATGCCGTTGACAAACGTCAAAAGGAACCACATCCATTTAGGTCCACGGATCTTTTCGGCGGGGCGACGGTAGAGGGAAATCCAGGTGGCGATTTTTCCGCTGAGTTCCGCAACAACCGCGCCAATAATAGGAAAGCGCTGCTCAGTACTAAGATCTAGCCAATCAGCGCGCAGTGATCGAATGGTGCCAGGCAAGCTATCAAACTTTTTGCTCATGGGGTTGATGATACGCCCAAAGTTTCGTGTCCGCCTCAGGATGTAGCATGAACTTATGTTCGCAATCATGACTGTCACGGGACAGGATCACACCGGAATTATCGCTGCCGTTTCCACTGCTCTGGCTGAGCTTGAGGTTAATATTCACAACGTTTCTCAGACCATTATGGACCAATGGTTCACCATGATTTTGCATATCGCATTTG
This sequence comes from Corynebacterium callunae DSM 20147, assembly GCF_000344785.1. NCBI lineage: Bacteria > Bacillati > Actinomycetota > Actinomycetes > Mycobacteriales > Corynebacteriaceae > Corynebacterium > Corynebacterium callunae. The sequence goes on from NC_020506.1 coordinate 1,518,934, forward strand.
ATGAAAATCAGGTTGATATTGCCACCTTGCAGGAAAAAATGAAGCCTGTTGAGGCAGCCCAGGGCTTGATTATTCGAATCCAGTCTGAGGCTTTGTTCTCCGCGGTCAACGAGATTTAGGAAACACCGATCTACATGGCAAATTTTATGACTTCCTCAAATTTTAATGATCGCTCCACCAAGGGCATTTTGGACACCATTGAGATGATTGAGAAATATCGTCTTGATATTCGCACCGTGACCATGGGTATTAGCCTGCTGGAATGCGCGCGCAACACCATGGAAGAAACCTGCCAGGCTGTTTATGATCGTGTAACCACCCAAGCTGCTCGCTTGGTTGAAGTCTGCGAAGGCATTGAGCGTGAGCTGGGCATTCCGATTGTCAATAAGCGCATCTCCGTTACTCCAATTTCTTTGGTTACCGCAGGTTGTAAGGGCAATCCTGCTGATGTTGCCCATGCGCTTGATAAAGCAGCAAAAGAAGTTGGCGTGAACTTTATCGGAGGTTATTCTGCACTGGTAGAAAAGGGTGGCACCACCTCTGATATTCGCCTCATCCGCTCCATTCCTGAGGCACTGAGTCAGACCGATGTGGTCTGCGGTTCGGTCAACGTGGCTTCCTCCCGCGCTGGTATCAATATGAATGCCGTTAAGGAAATGGGCAAGGTTGTTAAGGAAGCTGCTGCCTTGACCGCTGATTCTTCTGCCATTGCCTGCGCCAAGCTGGTGGTTTTTGCCAATTCCGTGGGAGATAACCCATTTATGGCAGGTGCTTTCCACGGCATTGAGGAACCAGACTGCGTGGTCAGCGTCGGCGTTTCTGGACCGGGCGTCGTCAGTCGCGCACTGGGCAACCTGGAAGGCGCAAGCCTTGACCAAGTTGCCGAGGAGATTAAAAAGGCTGCCTTCAAGATCACCCGCACCGGCCAGCTCGTCGGCGCAATGGCCTCTGAGCGCCTCGGCGTCCCCTTCGGCATCGTTGACCTCTCACTGGCCCCCACCGCCGAGGTCGGCGATTCAGTGGCCAATATTCTAGAGATCATGGGCCTCGACCAAGTAGGCACGCACGGCACCACTGCCGCCCTGGCTTTGCTTAACGACGCCGTGAAGAAGGGCGGAATGATGGCATGTTCCCGCGTCGGTGGCCTTTCCGGATCATTTATTCCCGTCTCTGAAGATAAGGGCATGATCGACGCAGTTCGTGCCGGCACAATTTCCATTGACAAACTTGAGGCCATGACTGCAATCTGCTCCGTGGGCCTCGATATGATCGCTATCCCCGGTGACACCCCAGCGGAAATCATCTCCGGCATGATTGCAGATGAAGCAGCCATCGGCGTGATGAACCATAAGACCACTGCAGTACGAGTCATCCCAGTTCCGGGCACCGTCCCTGGCGATGAGGTCGACTTCGGTGGACTCTTGGGCTACGCCCCAGTAATTCCAGTTAATACTGTTTCCAACCGAGACTTTATTAACCGTGGTGGCTTTATTCCGGCACCGGTTCATGGTTTTAGAAACTAGTTTTTCTGATCCGTGTTACCTGGGTTACCTGGCGGGATCATGCCCTCCAGGTAACGCTGGGTGATCCATAGCTGTATTGGCCGGACTACCCCATTTCCCAGCCAAGCCCACCACCGTGCAGGTTTAGAAAAGGCTACGATTCGCCCTTCTACCGTGTCATCATCATTAAGGGTGATTTCAAAGGCTTCTTCGCCCTTTTCTACATGCCCCGCCAAGGTGCCATAAACCAACACTGTTTTTGTTGGATGGTGGATGAATTCGAGGATCACGCACTTTGACGTGGTGCCGGCAAATTTCAGAGTAACGATCTCACCCTTTTCGATTTTCCCTAAAAGCTGCATCTTCGCATTGGCGTGGACTTCCCCACTGTGCAGCCGCCTCGCTGCTTCGGCATAACACTCATCACCCTGGCCGATATTGATGGAACGGTCGACCATCTGCCAACCTTTTAGTCCCAGCTCTTCAGGGGTTTCTCCGTCCAAAAGGCGCAGAGTTAGGCGACGTAAATTATGCGGATAAGACAACTGCAGGGGGTGCATGAGTTAAGGGTATATCACGGTAAAAGTATTGGAGCTTTATTGCTCGAGCAGTAAAAGCAAAACCGCGCCCCTTTTCGATTGAGAAAAGAGACGCGACTTCAAACCTAAAACTGTTTTCCGTGGGGGGATCCGGAAAACTATGCGGGATATTTGCGGGATAGAACGGTCAAAAATGGCCGTTTTTGACACATTTCCGCAGGTCGTGTTAGGCCAATTCCACGATTTCCATGAACGAGGTCAGGCGGTTTGGCCACCTGGGGAAACGTAAAACACCAGGTCAAGACCGTTCATGATGTTCGCTTTGTTTGCCCTATTGTTTGAGTTTGAGACCTGGGAAAAGATTTTTGTGGATTTGGTGCCCAGACTTTCGGGCTTGAGTCCACACCATCCACACTGGACAACCAGGCCTTATACCCTCGAACTCACTGCACGAAATCTGCTGTTTCTATATGGCCGCAAATCCGGACAAGGTTGGTTAGAACAAAGTTCCTAAAAGTAGTTTCGGAATCCAAGGAACCATTTGGGTGGGATTGCAGTCTAACCAGTTATGACTATTTTCCTCGACGCAGATGACAAACACTGGATCCTCGCCCGCGACCGCCGAGAGCTTGACAACGTCCTCCTGGAGCGCATCGACTCCGACGATGACGATCACCTTCTCCGGCTAGCCGTAGCATGCCTCGGATGTGAAGATGAGGACGTGATGTGGGTCGAGGGATGAAATATCCCCAAACTAATTAGGCCCGCTCTCTTCTTATTTAGAACAAAATTAAGAACAAGAAATGAAACCCCTCACTTTCGAAGTGAGGGGCCATATACTTCAAAGGAGTTTCATTTATTGAAAAATATTAACTATTTATCTGGGAATGTGATAACACCTCTAAATCGAGGCTTTCAGTCTGTTTGTACATTCGAAGATTCATTTCCGTATCAGCCAGGACAACAGCTTGAAATGAGTTCACTTCCCTACCTTCATCCATGATGAGCAAAGTCGACTGGAGCACGTCCTCAAACCGGTTCCATAGCTTGGTTAAAGCGTTCGGATCAGAATCCAAATTGTTAAGAATTAACTCACAGATCCGGTCGAGCGTAAGCTTATTGGTCTCATCATTAACTTGAGCCCCCTTTATAGCTTCAGCATTCCATTCCCACTCGTCGTCCAGATCTTCAATCGGACTGAGTAGCTCTTCCGAAACAATTACATATAGTGTCAAGTTTCTTCCTGGTCTCTCCCACTGATCGGCGGAGACGCGAATGTCTTGAACTAAATCAAGCACTCTGGAGAAATTTCCATTTTTACCTGACGAGGACTGGACTTTTTCTCTAAGCTTTCTGAAGGCTGGATAAACTTCATCTGGAAATGGAAACCGCCCGAAAGCGCGAGTAATTCTCCACGAAAGCTGCCTAGCGGCCTTACCGCTCGCTCCACCATCTATTCGAGAAGTAACAGGTTGACCTTCAAGCTGGACCTTGGGTATAGAAATCGCTTTCTCAAGATTCACCACCTGTTCTATACCGTCGCTATTTTTTAGATATAGATGAAGTGGCTTACGTCCTTTGTCTGCATCTTTCTTGGCTCTGTCGGAAAGATCTATTAAAACCGGGGCTACTAGACAATAAGATTTCGACGATTGCACGACATCGCAGGTTTGACTTATTATAGCAACGCCCTCGGGGGTTTCTAATTTTTCACTTCTCCCGATTTCTTCAGCAGGTATTAAGAGCTCGGGAAGAAGAATAATATCGCCCTGACGTAAGTTAGCGCACCCCTGTGTCACTTTTAAACCAGCGGATTGCTTCACAGCTGGATTAACTCTCTCGGACTAAGCGCGCTCACCTGCAGAGTGGCATTTTCATGTAATTGCGCGAGTAGTGCATGAAAGATGCTCTTCCCTTCACGTGAAGCTAAGAGGTGAGCCCGCCTCTCCTGGGGAGTAGTGCCAGGCAAAGTATTTATAATGCCCAAAACCAGTGATGCACGTTCTTCATGTTGTGGAGCCATGCTTTTGCCGTTAATCCAGTTATGAACTGACCTTCTCGAAACCCCGAAAAGTCGTCCAAGCTGATCAATGGTCAAACCTGAACGCTCACGAAGTTCTGATATCTGAGAAGCTGAGGTCAAAACACCGGCATTTGCGGTGGACTTATAAGTGGCTTGGGCACCAGTTGAGGAGAATTTTTCCACGGACATCCCCCCGTGCCCCTGATTGAATGTACGACTGGGACCAGCTGTAGTTGTCGCTGTATGCGTTAACAACGGCACACCGGATGTTGTAGTTGTTAGCATTAACGCGCCCGCAAGGAGCATGCCTGAAGCGCTCGCCGAGCCGTGGCGACGCTCAAGAACTGCACCTGAGGTGGTGACCATTATTGTTCACTCCCAAATTCTTTCAAAAAACCCTCACTGGTAACGTATTTAAAGAAATCATAATTGATATCTGCAAGCTTTCCGGCGGAAGCTAACACATTATTCACATCAAATGATGTCTGCTGATGGATTGTCGCATCAAGATCGAGGACCCAAGACTGTCCCGAATGAGGCGGAATCGCTGGATCAACTGTTTTCCCGGGAGGTAGAAGACCAGAGCGAACTTGCATTACAGCATCTTCCACTCGAATCACGACTTGGTTCTGATTCTCCTCCAATTGCGCTTGACCCGTAGCAAAATCGATTCCAGCAAAACCTAACACCTGCGGGTGGATGTATTCAGATAGATTTTCGATCAGATTGGATTCTATTACCTGATTCACATACCGGACACCGACTCTTTCGACTAGGGGAACTTTTACAACAGCCGCCAACTCTTTTAAGATTTTTTCGAGTGGGAGGCAGAAATCTTTAAAGGTGGAGTATGTAGTGCAATAGAAAGATAGAAAACGGTGACCTAGGATGACGTGCCAATTGTCATCGATAGACCGCCATTGGTAAACCTTTTCCGATGGCCCCTGGGACGCACCCTCTGGTGATATCACGACGTTAGCCTGGGTATATTCTGAAAAAATTGGATAATCAGCTATTGCTAAACCAAATTGTCTGGCTATTTCATCAATGTTGCCCTGAAGCTGAACCAGCTCTGGCCAGCCCAATTGACACAAAACAAGACGAAGTGGCGGGTTAGCTAGCTTTACCCGGTTTTTACCATCACCGGTGAAGGGACGCAGTCTTTCTCTTTCGCTCATGCTTCACACTGTACTTCACAGTTTGGCTCACCACACAACAAGTCACCCCCTTTTCTAGTCACAAATCTTTAACGCATCCTGCAGGGAAAGCCTCAAGTCTATTTTTCTCAGGGTCGTTAACGTTTCCTGGTCTCTATGGCTTACCGTCATAAAAAATGAGGATCCTGCAGAGTAGGGTGATCGAATTTAATATTTCTTCTTAGAGGGGCATTTTTAGGGGTAGCACTTTCGAAAACGCCTTCATCGACGCCGCACAAGTGTTAGCTTACGAGTAATTAGACTCACTTCTACTTATCGAGGCGCCATGACAACCCCATTTGAAGACCCCATTTCCCCTACCAGTGGACAATCAGGAGAGCGCAAATCAGGATGCGTTAAATGGGGCGCTATTCTTGGCGCTGGTTTCATCGCACTAATGATTGTCGTTCCATCCTGTGGATCAAACTCTGAAGAGGCGGAAGCCCCAGTTACGACCATTACTCAGACAGTGACTCAAACAATCACTTCTACTCCCCAAGCTAAAACAGTCACCCAAACCTCAACAATAACCGCAGCTGAGATAGCTTCTTCAGTGGAAACTTCGTCAGAAATCGCTGAACCTGTTGTCCAAGAAGATGACTCTTACCTGTCTACCAGTAATAGTGCACCCCAGAGGTTCGCTACGATACCGGATCCAGAACCAGCAACTGTTCCTCAATCCGCCAATTATGCAAGCTGTGCCGAGGCACGTGCGGCTGGAGTAGCTCCAATTTATGCAGGGTCACCTGGCTACCGGAGCGGCCTTGATCGTGATGGCGATGGCATCGCTTGTGATAAATAGCAAAACATAAAAATCGCCCCACCCGCCAATTAAGGAGGGTGGGGCTAAGGTTTAGGTAGGGTCTCGGATGCGGTTTTCCAACCACTCTGTGTAGCTCAAAAATGGTGGGGGTGGGAGTGACAGTCCGAGGTCAGCAGCCCAAATCTCAATCTTCCGCAGAGTGCTAGTGACCTCCACAATGTACTGGTGTTTTTGCTGCTCACTACGGCGCAACGCATCCACCTCCGCACGATGCTGAGCCAAAAGCTCTTCACGCTCCACTCGGCGGGCTTCACGCTCCCGGTCAAGATCAATACGCAGCTCCTCCACCCGCTCTTTCAGTCTCTCCATATCGGCATGGAATTCCTCCCACACAATGGAGGTGCGCTGCTTGACGGCTTCCTCGATCTGCGTATCCAAGCTTTTACGGCGCTTTACCGCGTTGATTTGGCGATTATTCCAGAACCTGGCGGGTGCACCCCACACGCCACCAAGCTTGGCGGCTTTCTCGGAAAATGTGAGGAATATCAGGACTATGGTGGCCACCGTGGTAAGCCAGATCGGTGTCCCCGGTGGCAAATTAGGGTCAATCAATAGGATCACCTCGGATTGGATCACACCCGGTAGCCATGATTTTTTCCTGACGTAGGCGACTAGCTGTGCCGATTCCCAGGAGGGTGTGGATCACGCATGAGGTGACCAGAGCAATGGCGCTGCGGATGCCGTCTAATTCTAGGCTGGCAATGATGATTGCCAAGACGATGCCCGCACCTAAGACTGCTCCGCCCATGTATTCCCAGTCGCTGATCTTGCGCGCTGCACAGCTCGCCAATATTGCGAGGGCGATTAATGCCGCTGGAATGTAGATGATTTCCAGCCCTACCCCCGTGCGAACAATGACATCGGTGGCCACCCCTACGCCTAGGCTGGCGTAGATCACAGCATCAATGAGGTGAGCTGCGAGCACTCCCCTGCCGAATCTAGTCACAATGGAGATTAGGCCTAGGAGGCTTCCGCTGAGTAGTACTGCGCCCCATAGCCACAGGGGTGCTGCTGCTTCCACAGTCGATAGTCTCCATGAGGTTTCGGGGCTATCTCCCACCAGGTAATCAATGCCACGGATCGCACCCGCGCCAAGGATTGTGATTTTGACAGCCATGGTTATTTCAGGTGGGAATCCTCCTGGCTGCCACCTGCCTGGCATTATCCCTGCTCAGGGTTGACGGTCACACCCGATACGCTCGCCCGCTCCAGGTGCGCGTCGCTCCCGGCCTGCTCCAAACGCTGCGCCATAGATGGGGTGATAGCCCCCTTAGTGCCAGCATGGATAGCAATCTGCGCAGCGCCGATAACCACAGCGACCAGAATATTTGCCCACTCAGGCAAGTCGGAGGAGGACGCCACAAGCACGTTTGCAAGCTGCAGGACAGTACCAGCTACGGCTGTGATGGAATCTTTACGGCGCATATACCACGGCTGATCAGCAATAGCTTGAGCTACCGTGGATTGAAAAAGACTAGCCATGATTTACACACTCTCTTTCTTGAAAAGTTCCTGAATTTTAGTGATGACACCAGGCAGCATGTGCGCGTGCATAGCCTCCACCTTTTTATCGACCTGCAGCATCATGCCCACCAAAGTGCCGCGCCATGTGGACTGCTTGCCGTTTTCATCAGTGACTAGTGATTGGAATTCATGAGTCAGCTCGTGATGGATAGCGTCAATCTTTGCCGCTAGTTCCTCTTGGCGTTCTGGTGATAGAGCCATGAAAAGCCCCTCCTCTTTTTGAGGCACCACATCGAGGGTGCCGTATTGGTTGAATTTGTCGATTCGTGCTTGCACTTCTGTGCGGAATGGCCCCATCGGCATTGGTTTGCCGTTTAATCCCGGGTCCCATTTCCCCTGAGCAGCCATGGAGTACTCCCAGTGGCTGATGCAGCGTGACGCTGGCAAACCTAAATACCAGAGGATTGCAGCGACTGTGCGGTAATAAGCTTCCATTTCCTCTGGTGGCCAGGTCTGACCATCGCCCTGTGCCTCAATACCAATGGTGAAGAAGTTGGCGTTATTGGTTGGTAGGCCTGGGTATGAGCCTTTTCCTGCGTGCCATGCGATACCGGCACCTACGAGGGTGACGACACCTTTTCGGGAAAGATGAATCTGACTTGAGAGCGCATATTCGAGGTTGGGATTCCAGCGGATAGTGTTTGTGCTCGTGTTATTTGCACCGGTATGGTGGGCGATGACACCCCAGATGGTGTCAAAGTCGCCCATGCCCCACTCGGTCCAGCCTTCATCCTCAATGACGGTCACACCGAATGCGCGCAGCACGTCCGGTAGCCAGGTGGGGTCTCCCCTACGTCCCGGACTTTTAGTAAAAGCCATAATGGCACCTCCTTTCAATAGGAAAACCCCAGCCATAATGACTGGGGTTTTAGTAAAAAATGCTTTCAATATAGTCGCGCCGGGAACACTTCGAACCTATGAGCGAAGTTTTAACGTCACACCGAGAGTCTGGGCGCCCCTGTTTACTGTGTGTATGGTGCCCTACCTGTGTGTGCGGTTAGGGCGGGGCTACTCGCTTAGCTGCTCTTTCAGCTCAGCGTTTTCCGCCTGCAAAGCCCTCACCTGACTGTTCAGATCAGCGATAAGTAGGGCGAGGGATTCCAATTCGTGCATGTGTTTCTCCTAAGTGGTCTGGAAAGCAATCTTTTTACGGACGTTGCCGATGGTGAAATACAGGTCAGTCCCGTCATATTCCATATTTCCGGATAAAGCCGTATCCATGAGCGGGCCGGGCGAGAACCGCAGCGGTGCGCTTCCCGGCGCACCGCTAGAGGCCATGATGTGCAGGTGCGCGGCAGGGTATTCCACACCAATGCCCACATTCTTCTCCGAGCGTCTGCCGTAAATGGTATTTGCGATATTCAGCCACCCCGTCACATCTGGATTCTCGGAGTACGGTACACCGCCGACGATGATGCAGTTATCTCCAGAAACCTTACCGCGTGCGACGTCATACCCGATGAGGACATTGTTGGCACCGCTGGCGAGGGTAGGTGCTGCTAGATTACCCATCACGATATTGGTGCTACCCGTGGTAATCTCTCTGCCTGCCTGGTGTCCGACGAGAGTATTCCTGCGTGCGGTGGTGATTGAGTATCCGGCACGGTAGCCAATAGCGATGGTCTCCGTGGCATTTGCCCCTACTGCACCATGCAGCGCCTCCGCGCCGACGGCGACGTTGTAGATACCCGAGTTTTCCCGCGCAGCGTAATTTCCCACAGCCACGTTGTGGTCGTAACCAGCGTTTTTGCTCAGCGTCCCCCGCCCGACAGCGACATTACCGCTACCTGGATTGGTGGCCTGCATAGTGTCGTCACCGATCGCGATATTCCACGCGCCGGAGGTGGCGAAAGAGGCAGCGCGGCGACCAATAGCAATCGTGTCATTAGCGCCGTCCGCCTTGTCCATGGCGTACATGCCAATGGCAATATTTCTCGACCCCTCGCCCTGCCACAGGCAGTCCACGCCCATGATCACGTTCTCACGGCCCGAGATAATGTTGTGCCCTGCGAATGGGCCGACGGCAACATTCCGGTCCCCTCCCCGGTTGCGCATGAGAGCCTGGTGGCCGATGGCCACATTTCTGGACACCCGCCTAGAGTCCCGCAGAGCCTCTGTACCTATGGCGACATTGAAAAATCCGCTTACGTCACGCATCATGACGGCCCGACCGATACCGATTGAATCGGAGCCGGAATGCTCCTCACCTGCCCGTCTGCCGACGAAAAGGGACGACCCGGCTGTACGCACATGAGTGTCGGTCTCGCCCTGCGCATCTTTGAGTGCCATGGTGGGGGGTAATGCCCCGACCACCTGATACAGTTTCACCCCGGTGACCTGCGTCTGATTTGAGGTCAGAGGGGTGATCTTGAGCGGGTCTGATGTTTTCGGAGTGAAGCCAATCTGGTAGGTCTGCGTGTCCAGGCGGAGCGATTTATAGATAGGATCGAGGCTAACGCCAGCAATCGACACGGAAATTTCCCCCGGGAATGTGTTATTTACACGATAGGGGGAGAGCGTAAACTCTAGTACGTATGTCTCGCCGGTGGTCAGGGCAGGTATTGCCCAGGTGAGTGATTCCCCGGATAGCGGTCCACTGTAACTAAATCCGGTATCGTACGTGCCAGACCAGCTCGCAGGAAGTGTCCATCCGGTAGCAGTAGCAAGATTTTGCCCGAGGATAGTGCCCGGTGGCGGCGCTGTAGTCGTTGCGTAGACCTCTCCGAGCCGCTCCTCCACCGCATCGGGCAGGCCGGTGCCGGGCTTTGTGTCGTCGTATGAGATAAGTTTCTTTGCCATTGTTTTAGGCTCCAATCAGGTAAGGGAATTTAGGCCACGTGGAAGACCACAGTCATACCCCTGAAAATGGGGTGCGGAAAAGCCCCGATCCAGGAGGGTCCTCCTGAAAAAGTTGATTGACAGCAGCACGGGTGAGCGTAGATGGCTGGGCGATCAGATTAGCAGTCTGCCCATCCACCGGGGACTCAGGAGACAATCCCTCACGCTCTTCTAGCGCAGCTACGCGATCATCAACATTCCCAGCCGTTGACAATGCGGTCGTAGCTTTCGTTTCAGCCCGCGTAGACTCGGAGCGTGCAGAATTAGCTATTGATAACGCCTGTGCCGCGGTGGTTTCCGTCGCCTGCAAGCCTGACTCAGCACCCCCCACCCGCGCCTCATGATCCTTTAGTGCTGCATGAATTACCTGGTGAGAATCTAGATGCCCGGTCTGACCATCACTGACATTGGTGGGAAGATTATTAATTTCGTCCATACTGATCTCCTAGTGATCGTCTACAAAAGTGTCTTTGAATTGGTCGAGCCATGACCAGCGGAATCCGTCGCCATCCCAGAGCAGCCCCATGCCCTCCCGGGCGGTTTCCACAGGGAACCAGGCGTGCATTTGGGCATCAAATTCGCCCTCCACGTCAGCCACAGCATCTGCACGCGCATCTTCGATATCTTCTAGGGCACGATTTACCACCGGGGGTGTGTAAATGAAAGCGCTTCCCAGCACATCGATGAGGGTAGCCGTCTCCGTATCTGGCACCGCACCCTGCTTTTCACCCGTGTCAGCAATGCCCTGACACTCAAAACGCACCATCACCGGCCCCGGCTCAAGCTCGACCGTGGCGATACCATTGACGAGCTGCACTGGCTCAGGCGATGTGGAAATCACAGTGCCTGTGGTGGACTCGCGAAAATGTGGCGCATAGAAAATGAGTCGGTCATCCGGCCCCGTAGAGCTAGCAATATTCGTAATGTCAATATTGATTGTGGTCATAGCGTCCTCTCAAAAGAAAAACCCCACACAGTGTGGGGTTAAGGCTGGTCGATGTCCATGTTTCCGGTAACTTCATCAGGGGCAGCGCCGGTGGCATCATCTGATGATTTAATGACGGTTAACCCCGACCATCGGGCACCGCCTGGCCACCATCGGGGGCGACCGGATTTACCGGCAAGGGTGACGTACCAGCCAGCCTCCGGGACCACAAACGGCTGGCTCAGGGACAAGCCCTGTTCCTTGGCGCCCGGTGAGGATCTTATGATCTTCTCAGACTGCAGCGCACCGTCAGCGTTGAATAGGCGCATGAACATTTGCAGTTCGTCCGATCCCGCACCATCCGAACCGTTGCCATTGAGCAGCCCGTGGACAGTCCACGTGCCGGGTTCCTCGAATACAATGCCGTCCTTCGCAACATCCACATAGGCACCTTTTGCGGGTCCGTTCTGGGTACGGAACGGCATAGTGATCGTCGCGCCTGTCCATCTCATTTGGACGTTATAGCTCATGACCGCCGAACAGTACGGCGGGATGAGATCAAGGCGATCAATCAGGGTGTTCTGGCTATCAGTGATCGCCTCAGTGATCGGGGCGAATGCCTCGGTGGTAAACACGCCCCGAATCGCGTCAGCGACGCCACTCAGCAAAGACGTGACACCATCAGCAACCCACGCTAAAGCCCCAATACCCAGCTCAACCGCGCCCCCAATGATCTTGCCGATGCTTTTCAACAACCCATTCATCAGCTGATCCCACGCCCCACCAAACGCGTCATCAATAGGCGCACGCATCGCCTGCTTCGCAGACTCCTCAGTCATAGACTGCAGCGTCGATACCGACGCAACATCACTCGGAGTATTCCGCCCCGGATCAATCGCCATGACTACCCACCTCCGCACTATCCTCAGCAGAATCCACCACAGCACCATCAGGAATAAAACCCTCAGCCTGCAGCTTCTTTACCAACGCTTGCTTCTCAAACCGCGTCAGATGGTCAATCGCTGGAGTTGCCTCCAGCTCAGACAATGGCTCACCCAAAGCCACCCACCTACCACTGCCTGCATACAAAATGCTCGACCCCTGCGCAGGTGGAATATATTTAATGGTTTGTTCTTCTGGGTGGAACCTTGCCCCTGCGTCGAACATCCTTTTCGACCACTTCCGCGCCCACGCAGGCGGCACTAACATCGGAGCCTGCTCCTCCATCCCCGGCAACGCAGTAAACATCCACAGGAACATCTCCTCCGGATCCGACAAATTACAGTCCTGCTGCAAAGGAATCCCACTCATCGCACACCCAATTGCTGAATCGCTGACGTCATCTTGCTGACCTCTCTCACAACTCTGTCCAACCCCGACTCTCCACTACGTGGATCACCAAGATCAATGTCCCACCCCATAGAATCTCGATCCCACGCATATGTCAGACCGTGTACCTGCTCCACGATCATCTCCCCCTCCGGCAAACCAATCACAGTCGACGCAATACGATCACCCAGAAAGAAATGCCCCTGACCGTTCTCACCGATGAACCACGGCGCACCATCCTGAACCGATAGTTGGTGGGAAACTTTTTCTCGGGTCTCCCAGAAACCAGCGCGCATCGCAATGATCCCCGCCAAGGTGTACGCCTGGTCAGATCCACGAGCAAAGAACTCTTCGTAGTGTGACCAGCCAGATTCCATCGACCTAATTGGGGATTTCACTGCCATAAATGCAGCTATCGTGTCCTCATAAATCGGCTTCAAAAACGTATCTGCGATGGTGCCAGCTGTTGGCACGAAAATTGCGGTACCCAAAATATTGCCAATAGCTTGAATACCCGCACTGATCGTCTCATTCACGCCAGGCGCCGAATGCCCACCACCTGTAACTTGCACAGCTTGCGATGGCTCCCACACGAACTCAGCTGCTTCAACACCAGTCACTGCCCCATCACGATAAGTCACATACGGACGCTGAGGGACAGTACCCAACCACCCCGCAACTCCGTACTCCGGGATCGTGTCAGGCACACTGACCATGGACTCCTCATTGTCGACACCATTCTCAGCAATCGACGTGACAGTGTTCCAAATGCCAGTCAATATATTTCCGCCAGCACCATGCCCATCAGGAGACCACCTGCCGGACTTATCCACAATGTCAATGACCAAGCACCCATTGCGGAGATCCGCTCCAGGCCACGGAGGAGGATCCCCGGTGAGCCATCTGCGGCACTCCACCATCAGCTCCGCATCTCCAAGAGTGTCCTCTGCCATTTCATGCCACGTCTTAAAGCGCGATGACGCAATCGTCCATGGTGTGCCATCCCCCAGGAGCGAGCTAGGCTTGATGACCTTCGACCAAGAATTCATATCCCACGTATCAGTCCATGAACCAAGGTCAAGAGGATCATCCGGCAGTGCCCACAGTGACCCTTCGGTGCGCCAAAGGTTCATCAGCAGCATTGTTTTCAGCACCCACCTAGATGGGCCCGCCAAGATAGACACTCTGGGGAACTGCACGACAGCGGGCAAGAACGCATTCGACCACATATAAATGCGTTTCACTTCTTCATAGTCATGCAAGAACGGCATAACTACAGTACGTTTCCCATCCTTGTCTTTGACAAGGCGAAATCGGCGCATGCGCCCACCCCACCTAGCACCGTCTTTATCGACGGTGACATGCACGTTCTTCTTCCGGTCTTTATACGCTACGACCCACTTGGAAATGTAATGATCCAAAGGCAGGACGAGCTCACCAGTCCCAGTGTCGTTCATTTTCCAAGAGAAGGTTCCTGAGATTTCACCATGGACAACGCCGATGAAATTCCAATCACCGTCCCAAATCCTCACCAAAGGTGGGGTGCGACGGGCACTTCGTCGAGCATCACGCTTTTCCTGCGCGTCATCCCAGGAAGCATTTAGTCTTTCTAGCACCGAGTTGCTCATGTGACATCACCGCCACGAGGCCGGCGCCAATTCCTCGGCATTCGCAGCATGCACGACGCACCAATAGTTCCGCCCTCCACTTTGACTGGGATTTGAGTCGGTGGGGTATGAGGAGGGATCGGATTGACGAACATCACGCCGCCAAACCGTCCAGCGATATTGCTTCCATCTGCTGCGACATAAGGTTCATTCGCAGGGTACGTATCAATCGTCAAAGTCTGCCCACTGCCAAGGGTAGGTGTGGAGATCACTCGGTCATGTTGGGCATCATCTCTCCAAGAAAAATCGGGCAATGTCCATTTACCGGGCGCTTCCACCACCCATTGAGGGTACAGCCAAGTATCAGTCGGATTCGACACTGTGACAAAACCCTGATCGTTAGGCCCAGCAGCCGTAAACACCGACTCCCCCGGCGCGCCAACCCACCGAGGCCACCCACCACGAGCCTGCACAATCAACCGCGTGTAATGATCCACCGAAGAATCCGTCTCACGAACATTCACCGGCGTATCCGTAATCTTCAACTCAAGCTCACGACGCCCCGACTCACTAACCGCAACAAGCGTGAACCCCGTGTCTGGATCACCCAAATCCTGACGAAACATCGAGTCATTCCTCGACCACGCCAAATACGAATCGCCCTTGATACCAATAGGCAAAATCACGTCCAGTGGCTCAGTCTTGAACCCCAGGTACGTCGCTCCCTCCTGAAAAGCACCCTGGAGCCACACGCTCTTTATCGGCGCCTCCCAAAAACCATCAGCACCAGTCAATAAAGCGACACCCTCAGCACCGGCCTGAAAGCCATGAATGTGCCACACTCGGCCACGAGAAGAGTGCAACTGCAAATCCATCATCGAGAATTACCCTCCCATCATTTGCATAGTTTTCGTCATCATTTCAACCTTCATTCGACGAATCACCTCACCTGGGTCAGCGCCTGAAATATTGAAGGTGTCCCCACCTGCAACAGCACCGGACAAACCCCCACCTGCGTTAATATGCTCAAGCAGACTTCGATTTCGGGACGCTGCGTCAGCATTGACCACAAACTCGGAATCACTCAGACGAGCAAGACCTAAATCATCCTGTGGCCCTCCTGGTGCGCTCACCCACCCACCATTACGGAAAGCAGGAATCATCGCGAGCATGTCAGCCACCGCAGGAGGTAACGCCGAAGGCGCTGGCCTGTCCCCCACCACAGCAAGAACAGCATCATTAATCGCATTGCCCAACCCCTGCAGATTAGGGTCATACTTTTGTGTGTTGTCAGGACCGACAATGGTCTCTTTAACCTCGGCACCCAGGGTGCCATCTTGGTTTATTTCGTAAAGTTTGCCCTTGCGGGTTTCCTCAATCTCGGCATTTAACTCGTCAATCTTCCGCTCCGCTTTCGATACTGCGAGATTCGCAGATTCACGAGACGACTCAGAAGCGTCGGGGCTCAACTCACCAACTTTCAAGTGCTTGATTCGAAGATCATCTTGCGCATCCTGCAGGTTTTTCTCAAGGTCGGCTAGTTTTTCCTCGTCGACTTTATTGATCCGGTTTTTAGCCTCGACTGTGGTTGCATCGACCCACTGGCCATAGGCATCGAGGAAACCTGGTGAGTCAGAAATTCCGAACACACCAAGGGCATTACTGACTTGGCCTGCCACCATAGTTTGCGCTGCGTTTCCTGCAAGCTCAGACCACGAGGTTGGGGTTTTGGACGAGCTGCTGGACTTTCCAGAAGAGGAGTAAATATTGCTTCCTGGTGTATTGTAGCTGGCTTCCCAACTCTCACCCGGATCATCAGCATTCCATACGTCACCCAAGGAAGAACCTAATGGTAGGTGTGCGTGGTTAGTGTATTGCGAGTGTGAAGCAGGTGCCGCTCCTCCCCCGATTTGCCCGTTGCCACGAGATCCACCCATCTCAACATTTACCCCGCCGATGGTGCCTGAGGTGTGTCCGCCCCATGCACCGCCGTTAAACCAACCGATGTTGAAATCATCAGGGCCGCCCAAGCCTGGCGAGAACCCGAGAGAAGCGAGAGATTCTTTTTGATTCATGGTGGCGAAACGCGCCGCGAATGGGGCAAGGCCCACTGCGAACCGCGCTAAAGCAGCGATGGCTCCTGAGCAGTCTCCCCAGTTAATGCCACCCCACACGTAGTCTGCGCCTTCAAGTGAGCGGGACGCTACCCACCCGTCGACGTTTTCGCCACGAGCAAACGCCAAAATGTCTTCAGCAGAACGCCCTCCCAATAGTTCGTCAGACTCACCACCTACCCTGCCACCGTCAGCAAACGCCGCCAAGTGGCGAACAGAAGGATCATCACGGTTGATCAATGACAACGCACGGTTGTACTTTTCCGAACTCTTCCCGTTAATTACCCATTCGTCCGTGTCCAGGCGAGCAATCGGCATACCCTGAGAATCCACGGCAAGGAAACCATCAGTCCGGTCAGTCCCAGGCCCCGTAGCAGGAAGCTGATACCCCCCGTGACGAGCACCGTCAGCATGCCCCGGGAGATACGCAAAACCATCCTTCGGATTAAACCGCCCACCCGTGGCACCACCAACATACGGCCCTTGAATCTGCGCAGCTTGAGATGCCGACAGGTTCGGATTAATCGACTGGAAATACTCCACACGATTCGTCCGAATGGTGACCGTCTTATCTTTCACATTGGCAATCTGGTTGATCACGTTCTGCAAATCGGTCATTGCGGCTTCAGTCGTAGCACTGACTAACACGTTGTCAGAATCAGGAATGTCATCAATCTTGAAGCCATAAGCCTCAAGCTTTGCAACCGCTTCCTCTGTCATTGCCGTCATCTCAACAGCTTGCCCCGGAGGAATAGCCTGCAACGCAGCCCACACATCACCTAGCTGCTGCTCAGCTTCGGTAGCGCCCTCCAACGCCAACAACGTATTAATCTCAGACGGCACATATCCCATCGACTGCGCCAACTGGTCAACCTCACCACGAGTCAACCCATATTGTGCCGCCAACGCATCAAGCGCTACAGACTGCTGCTCCACAGTGCCCTGCACATCACCGCCATTAACGGCAACATTTTGCAGATCTCCAGCCATGCCCTGCAGCGTCTCAGAAAGATCACGCCACCCCTGATGAGACCAATCACCTGCCTCAGCAGCAGCCATCAACCCAGCCCCCATATTCTCCAGGGGAACCTCAGCCTCAGTTGCCGACTGCACAATCTCATCGACAGCTTCCGCAGCATCACGCATCGCAAGATCAGCATCTTTCGGAGCCAACCCCATAGCCTGCAATGCAGACTGCAACGCCCCAAGCTTGTCATCAGCACCAGACGCAGAATCAGCCAAAATATCAATCGCAGCAGCGGTCTCAGCAACTGCAGGATCAAGCCTGCGCGCATCCTCAACAATCTGCTCAATCTTGGAGCGCGCACCCTCCAACTCACCGGCAGCTACAGCACCAGAATCACCCATGCCACGCAGTGAACTGATCAAAGATTGGTACTCCGGCCCACCCTCGGCAACAATCCGATTCAAGTCAGACATCGGCAAGCCGAGATCTTTCATCGCATCACCGAGAGTCTTGTAAGACTCACGCAGCGCACGAGTCGCCTCAACGTCTTCTCGATAATTCTCACTATCAAACATGCGCTCAAGCGCTGAAGCATCAGTCTGAACTTTGTAGATCATGCCGGAGACCGCTTCACCCTGACTGACAAAATCCGCCAAAGCATTCCCTGCAACCTCAGCAGCGGTAGCAATAGCCTGCTCATTCAACATGCCAGTCGTACCAGCAACTGCGACACGCAGTTCGCCCTGGGCACCCGCTGAATCACGCGCAGCTGCTGCCATCTCCTCCTGCGCAACCTTAGCTTTTTGGTTCGCCTGAACCACGGAAGTAATAGCAAAGCCAGCTGCAGCCAACGCCACACCCCACGGGCCACCAAGCAACCCCATCGCCCCAGATGCAGCACCCTTAAGCCCTGTGAACCCAGCAGACAACACTGAATTAGCGCGGTTGAGCTTACCTCCTTCAACCGACGCATTATTTAGCTTCGTGCCCATCTCCGCCAACGTCGCATTACTCGACATGCCAGCGGACTGCATCACAGCCTCAAATGTCGAAATCTCACGACCAGTAGACTTGTAATACTCCTTCAGATCACCTACCGTCGCACCCCACTCAGACACTGTCTTGCTCATCGGCAGCGACACCGCAGAGATCTTCTCAAGAACTTCAGGGATCGTCTTAAAACCCACGTAAGCCGCAACCGCAGCGGTCACAATGCCCGGATGTTCTTCCATCAACCCGGTAAGCATCTCCAGAGGAGGTGTCGCCAACTGCGCTGCAGCACCAATTCCCTCAAGCCCAACCAAAGCTAACTGCCACGACCCAACGCCTAATGCTGCAGCAGCTTGGGAGACCGCAGACCCCGCCTGCATCATCACAGGCGCAAGTTCAGAACCAGTATCAACTAGATCCCGAACCACCACACCAGTCTGAGCCATCAAGGACTGAACCCGCTCCGACCCACTAAATGACGCCCACGCTTCCTGCGCATTCTCACCAAACGCCACTAACCCAGGCACCGCAGTATCCTGCAGCCATTCAGACGTCGACGCAGCCAAAGGCTTTAGCTTCGCATTCAAGCCGTCAAGTGCAGTCGTTGCAGCGCCAAACCCATCTTTCGACAGATTAAAAAACGGTTCCAAAGCAGTCGCACCAACACGCCCCAGTGCAGCGCCCATATTCGACAGCGCACCATCAAACGTGTTACCAGCCTCAAGAGCTGCACCACCAACACCCTTTTCCAGAGCTGTTTGGAAAGTCTCAAAGCTAACCTTGCCATCAGATGCCAGCTTCCTCGCTTCTGCCGCGGTGACACCCATCTCGTCACCAACCATCTGCAAAATGGGAATACCCGCATCCATGAGCTGGTTCGCATCATCCATCTGCATCATGTCAGAAGTCGCAACCTGGTTGACGATACGGCCCATATCGGCCATGTCAACACCCGCAATCGTTGCAGCGTCACCCACAAGCTTCAAAGTGCGCTCAAGATCTTCACCAGGCTTAATACCAGCGGCAACAGTCGAAGCCGCAACGCCAGCAGCAGCATCCAACCCAAACGCGGTACCAGACACTGCAGCCAACGCATTATCCATGATCGACTGCACAGACTCCGCATCATGCCCCAGGCCCCGCAAAGAAGCCTGAGCATTCTCAATGCCCGTCAACCTGCCCATGCCCTTAGACAAAGCAGTCGCGATCACACCACCTGCAGCCAATCCAGCACCAGCGACAGAAGCCTTCAGCGTGGTGCCGAGTGCAGCAGATAGCTTCCCTCCCATTGACTGCCCAGATTTGTCTGCGACTGGATCCAACCCATTCAGGGCAGCTGCAACAGTCGGAGAAATCTTAGAAACCTCTGGGAGGATACTAATGTACCCAACGCCAAGTTCTGAAGCCATTGTGTGACCGCCTTTCAGACAGCAAAAAGCCCCGACCGGAATCCACATCCAATCGGGGCTAAAACATTCTTACCAACTAACCGCTTGCTTCACTCCTGAGCTTCTCAGCAACGCTGCGCGCCTGACCATCACGATCAACCACCTCCGGAACCGCCACAGACGCGCCACCTTCAATGCGCCCTAACAATTCCTGCAACAATCTTTGAGGGCGATGATCAGACCCAGCCGACGCATAAGCGGTATCCCATACAGCGTCATACACCATCATCAACAGCTGATTATCAATCTTCATCAGCTCGGCACGACGCCGAGCACGAGCAGTCACCTCAGGAGCAACTGCAGCCCAAAAATTAGACTCCACACCCAACGACCCTAAAAATGCCCGCAAGTCAGTCCATCGCAAAGACCTACCCAACTCCGACAGTGACCTACCAATATTCAGCAGGTCAACCCTCACCGCATCGGTTATTCGCTGATCTCGGAAGATGAGTCCGTGGAGTCGTCGGATTTTCCCGAATCAATGCCCGACTGTGACTCCCACTCACGCGCAATCTCATTGATGTAGCGAGATACCAACCCATCAATTGCTTCAGACTTAGCCTTAGCAGGATTAAAGAACTTGAGGAGGAAGCGGTTCAACTCAACGGGGTTATTGTTCGGGCTCAACGCAATACGCGCACGATGATCAGCTAACGCCTTAGCTGCACCATCAATAACAGCCTTATCTTCCTTACGGGAACGAAGAAGGTCAAGCTCATCAAGAAGTTCCTTCTCGATCTCAGCATCTTCTTCACGACGCTGCGCCAAAGTCGAGTTTATTTTCTCAATGTCCCCCGCAGTCCAGCAGTCCATTGGAGGTAGCTCAATCGTCTGAAACCTCCCCTTTCCTGTGGGGATTTCAAATTCGATCATCTCAAAAGCATCAATACGAATAGCCATGTGGACCAGACCCTTTCAAAAAAAATTTAGTTATCAGAAGTATCAGACCGAGCCATGAAGTTTAAGCCCGCCTCAGCAAAATAGGCGGCCCGGTCCAAAGGGAAAAACCCATTAAGCCAAGGCGAGAAAAGGTGGCAGAAAATTTTTAACCCCTGCTGCCACACCAGGGATTAGGAACTCTTAGCCACCAGAAGCAAGAACCGCACCATCATTGCGGTACTCCACAATGTGACCACCCTTTAGAGCAGTGTTCAAAGGCTTAAACGTCTTGATGGTCAAAGTGCGCTTAGTAGACGCACCATGCGCATCAGGAGTGGTTACGACGGTAGACACACGCCCACGCTCAATGACGTAAGTCTTCTTCTTGTCACCAGATGCCGTACGAATCACGAAAGAACGAATCGGAAGCTGCTCATCAGTGTGATAAATCGTGCGAGTAGTGCCAGATGAATCAGTTGCTGCAGTCTTCACGACATTCGCATCACCAAAAGAAGACTTCAGGACCGCGTCGTTATCATCTTCCATAAGGACAACTTCAACCGTCTCATCAAACTCGGTCTGGAGATCAACGAACACTCCACCGCCGAACATGCGCTCATCAGAAGTTGAACGGTTCTGGGTGACGTTGATGCCGTCAGGGCCAACCGCCCCATGATCTTCAAACTCCGCACCCGGCAAAGTAGTCGCATCGGTAGGGAGTGCAGCGCCGGCAGGGCCGGCATAAAACACGCCACCTTCAATAGGTGGGCGACCAACAAAGGCATTCATTACATTAACGGTCATGTGAACATTCCTTTCAAGAGTGTTGACCAGGTAAAACAAAAACGGCCTACAAAATAATTTGCAGACCGCCAGTGAATTGATATCGGACATGTGATGTATCCGGTGCTTCAAAAGGTTGAAGATTGAAATCGGACGTTGTGAAATTCACCCCATGGGTACGCAGCTCCAACCACACCTGCTGAACCTTTTCGGCCAGTCGCTCAGTGGCGAGCTCAGTCGCACCATAAACCTCAATCAAAAATCGAGGCATCGACGTCCCAAACTCAGGGCTACTACTACCAATACGAGACACAACAATGTGCTCGGCTGGCCTGTTCTGTGTTGGAATCTTTGTCGACACCAACACCGGAGACAGCGCCTGGGACAAGGCCTGCACAGCAACCAATTGCGCGGAAGGAGGAACAATCATCCAAGCACCCGCACTAACGTATTCTGCTTCGCATTCCGAGCTTTCGCAGACCACGTGTCAGCAAAAACAATCCCACGGAAACGCGACTTACCCTGCTGATAGTTTGCAACAAACCCATCACCAGCAGCAGCAGCCAAACGTTCCGTATGGTCCACGACAAGTTGCTTCGCGATTGAACCACGAGCAAGCTCCTCAAGCCCCGCACGATTAGACTTGTACGTCGCCATCCTCAGCCCACCTCGCTCTCAACCACCCACCAGGCCCAAACGCCACCTTCACCACACGCATATCCTCATCGTCAAAGCAGATCAACGACCCACCATCAAACGACAAACACACGCACTGCACAGCATCCTCAACGTTGCCGCCAGAATCAGCATCAACATAAGGACGTTCAACCAGAAGCCACCTCATGACACACCACCCAGATTGACAACCTCAAGGCCCGGATCCCACCCGAACGGCCCATGAGAATAATTTTCAGGCTCGCCAACGACCTCCAGCGTGTCTTCACGATCAGGGAGCTTTACCGCATCCTCCAACCGAAACACACCAACAGGGGCCAGCAACTCAACGTCGACAGTGCGACGATCATGCCCCGCAAGCTTCGGTTCATCAGCCGATGGCACAGACCACCCAGCAACCAACACCGCCTCCGGGAACTCCTCATCGACCCACACCTCATTGTTCAGCTCATCAAGCTCCATCTGCCGAACACGCCGGATCAACGTCACCTCATGAAGCAAAGGAAACTTATTTGAGCGGGATCGAAAACGCGCCACCACGCCACCTCCGCAGCATCTTCCGATCCACCTTCGTCAACCAAGCCCCACCATCAGTGGAACCCGACTGCATCTGCAGCGTTTGACCAAACGGGCCGGCACTGTTTTGCACACTGTCCAAACCCGTAGGCAACCCACTAGAACTCACATCCAGCGCACGCATCACCATTCGGCGGCACACAAGCTGAATAACATCAGGCACAGGGTTAGGAACCCCCCGGGTGCAAAAAGACTCAATCAGCGCAGAAGCGTCCTCAATCAAATCCCTGATGACAAGAGTTTCCCCCTCATCAATTGCCCCTACCCTGGCCTCAATGTCACTTAGCGGTATTAACATCCTCATCGTTTGCCTCCCCGACTAGATTCGGATCAGCCTCCCCGGAAGCTTCTGCAGCTTGCTCTGAATGAATCAAATGTGCGCCAACTTTCACACCACGCGGAATCACCTCACCAGCACGCAAAACAACAGTTCCACTCTTGGCATGGACATGAACCACACCCTCAAAATCTTCACGAATTTTCGCCATCTTATGCCAACACCTTCGCAACCATAGAAGCGTTCGGATTCTCCAGGACAGGAAGCGCAACAGCATTCGCACGCGCCCAAATGCCATAAGGATCATCCTGCTTCAAAGTGCCAGCAACAATACCCGGCGCCTCCCCAAGCGAATACGCAGGATCATTGGACTCCGCAGTACGACCCCAAACAGTCTTACCAAGCTCAGCAGTCTCAGCCTCAGGGAGGAAAAGAACATTGCTGGAATCAAGCAGCAACTGAGTCGTGCCACCAACATTGACACGACGGTCATAAGTGACGATGTTCTGCAGACCAGCAGCACGCAGAATCTCAAACAGAGTCGCATCAGAAATGATCGAAGGTGCTGCCAAAGTACCAACAACAGCTTCACGAATCTGCTTAGAACGCTTCAGCGTGGAGACAACATCACGAGTCAAAATAGTGGTAGCAGGAGCCGTACCATTCACAGCGATGTAATCATTCACCCACGCCTCAATATCCACCAAAGGAACGGACAGATCAGCATCAGACCACAAAACAGCAGCAGTCTTGGAATTCTCAGTACGACGCCCCATCGACGCATTCACAATGAACCCATTGTCATTGATCTGAATCCTGCCGGTCTGAATAACACGTGCACGCTCAAGCTCAACACGGTCAGACACAGAACGCACAACACGCTCAACAGTCTTCAGAATGCTCTTCTTCTGAGCAAGCTCAACACCAGGGTTAGACGCCGCAAAAATAGTATCAAGCTCACCAATGCGCTCCTTACGAGACACAGGAGGCAGATCAATGGTGACACGCTCACCCTTCACGCCACCACCAATGGAGGACTCAGCATCAAAAGCACGGTATTCCGCAACCTCAGGAAGACCATTATCCACACGAGTGAAACGCACAGACACAGAGTCCACAGTCTCATTCGGAAGGAAAGAAGTCAGGCTGCCCTTCGCATTCGCAGACTCAGTCTCTTCGAGAGTTTTACGGGCAAATTCAGTCAGATCCGCAGGATCAAAAACATCAGTCCAAAGCTGCATGATTACTCTCCACTCTCTACAAGATTAAACAAACCCTTAACACCAGCAGTCATCACTGGCGCCTGGTCAGGAAGACGATCAACACGCACACGACCATGATCAATCATCGGAGCAACAATGTCGTCACCTGCATTTGGCTGATCAGTCAAAAGGAAACCCGCAAGAGTATCCAACGCTGCATCAGTCAACGGAACAAACTTCCCGCCAGTACCTACCTTCAGCGGAATACCAGCCTTCACAATGCCTGCATACTTCACATCAGTGATAGACGCAGCATCAATGGTCACAGTGCGAGCATTCTCAACACCATGGCGAGAACCCAACCAGGACTGGTCACCAGACCCCAGGGTTTCAATCTTCGGAATAAAACTCATTTACTTTTCTCCATTCTTTTTCTCACCGTGCAAAAGCGCATAAAGCTCATCCCCACGGCTCGCTGGTTTCTTATCAGAAAATCCCTCGACCTTCGGACGGAAGTTTTGCAAGACCCCCACCGAGATCTTCCGCAACGCCTCACCAAACCCCTCATCAGAAGGATCAAGCTCAGCAACCGCAGCATCAAAAGACTTCGAATCCAAAAGAACCCCAATCTCCTTACTGTCAGCATCCAACGCCAACAGACCCCGGAAAACAGCATTCTCTTTCTGCATCTTTTGAAGACCCATCCGCGCCGCTTCAAATTCATCGACCTTTGGGCGGGAAGCAAGCTCCGCCTGAGCTGCCTCTAAATCCTTGAGGTTTTTACGGGCACGATCCTCCCACTTACGAGAATGCGCCTTCCACGCATCATCACCAGAGGCATCATCCCCATTACCTCGATCACCCTTACCACCATCAACATCCCCCTTAGGGGCATCAAGTGTTGGGTCTTCCTGCGGAGAAGCAATTTCTCCATCCCCCACCAGGCCACCATCAACGGCACCTTCAATGAAGCGGAGCCATGGGCGAGTGTGTGTAAACATGCAAAACTTCCTATTCTCACGCATTCCGCGCGTCAACCAAGCCCACCCCGTGCGGCATGGGCACAACAAAACCCCTCAAGGACAATCCCATGAGGGGCACAACAAAAAGCTCTAACTACTTCCGCAACTCACGCATGGCACGAGTCACCGCCTGCATCGTGATCGGCTCACCATCAGGAAGCATCTTCACCGCAGCTGCATACTCCTCCTGAAAACGCTCCGTGTAATCCGGCAAGCCCAGCTCCAAAGAACCACCAGCAGGAGCGACAACACACCTGCAATGATCGTGATATTTCTCCGCATGCTGCTGCTCACCCCGCACACGACCAGACTTCAACCGACGACCACGCAAGGTACCGGCATCACCCACATAATGGTTCTCCATGCCAGCCATACCCACGCGCAGCGCCCTCGACTCCGACCCATACACAGCTCCACGAGAAGCCAACACTCGGCAAAACTCACACGAATCAAGACGCGCGATCCGCCCCCACCGCAAACCAGTATCCACACTGAAAGCCTTCACAGTGTCACGCTGTGCACCAAAAACATGCTGCTGAACCACACTCGACAACCGCACCAACGAATTACCGACGCCGGTAAACATCGGAGCAGTCCCCCACCCCACCTGCGCAGTGATCTGCTCAATCGACGGGGCAGCAGGAATCGTCTGAGGAACATGCCCCGGTAACAAATCATCCAACCACCCCTCAGTCAACACCCGAGAATCCCCACCGAATGCAGCCACAATATCAGCCACGGCCTCCTCTAAATACCGCTGAGCAGCACGAGGATCCATCTCCAACGACCGATTAAACACAGCATACAAATCCTGCATAGCCATCGTGTTCAACCAATCAAGCTGACTCCGCAAAGTCTCCCAATCAACACGACGAGGAACATCAACAACCGGCGCAGTCATACCTAATCCTCAAGCCCCTCAGCAGCCGTCTCCGGCTGACGCAACGATGTTGGAACAGCACCAGTGAACTCAACATCACCCAAACCAACACGCGCTGCAGCATCCTCTGGCTCAACACCTGCACGAATCAACACACCAAGCGCATCAGCCTGCTTCTTCACATCATCAGCATTAATACTCACCGCACCAGACGCATCACCAGAAGCAGAAGCCAAAGCCACACTCTCCGCAGACACCGTCTGACCATTCGACGCTTGCTGCGCCAGCAGACGATAAGACAGCCGACGATCGTCAGCCTCAAGCCTCGCAATCTCAGCAGGAGCCAACCCCACACGCTCACGCGCAACACGAGACGTCGCACTGAAGAAACCAGCAGACGCAAGCTTCGTCGCAGCATCAGCATCAGCAGCCTTCGTCGGCGAAGAAGCATCACGCCACTGAGGAACAATCCCCGCAAAAGCCCGACGATCAACTTCAGACGAACCCACAGACCCCGCACCCTCAAACATCGAATGCAACAAAATACCAATGTTCATCAAATCCGGATTCGCCAACTCCTGCATGTTCTCCACAGAACGAACCAAACGCTCCTGCCACGCACGCAACGAATCACCCGAAGGCAAATTCGCAGTCTCAAAACCCAAATACGCAGCCGGAATACCAGTAGCAGAAGACAACATCTGCGAATACACACGCAACTGCTCAGCAAAAGGAGCAGGAGAAGCAGAACTAAACTCCCCCACCTTAATCTCAGGATCACCAGGCTCAGGAGGAGGAAACGCCAACATCTCACCAGCAGCAGCCTTCAACTGAGCAGCTTTCTTCTCCGCCTGAGAAGAATTTTCATCCAACCCAAAAAGCTCCATGTCAGCATTCATCGCCCACCGCTTCGGCATGATGTAATACTCACGATTCACCTCCATGCCAAGCATGGTGCGCACCGCAGCATGGGTGTAATACACCACAGCAGGAGTGATCTCAGAAGCCCCCGACCACTTCTTCGGAGACAGTCGATTCCGAATCCGCGAAATGCCCAACATCCCAGCAGGAAGCTTCAACCGAGCAATAGTCGCAGACTTCCCACCAGACGACTCAATGACCACCGTCTCACCAGGCAAATACAAAAACTCCCAAAAAGAACCATCCCAATTAGGATCAGTGCGTCGATACCCCGCAACCGGACGGTTCCTCCGGTTGTCCCACAGGATCGTCGCCATCGATGGGTGCGCAGCAGTCAACTCCGGAGACTCCAAATTATCCGCAGCAACAAACGCCACACCACAAGTCATTGAATCCAACGTCGCTTCCGAGATCGCCAAAGCAGCACGAGAATCAGTAAACACCTGATCCATGCCCAACTTGCCGTCATCCGCCCACCCACGGAACTGCATCCGTTCATGGCGAATATCAACAACAGTCTTCGGCCAATCCGACACCACCCCAATGTCAGCCAACGCAGGAGGAACCGCTATCTCAAGATTCCGCACCCGCGCCTTACCGTCGTACAAAGCAGACTTCAAACGATTCCGATAAGCATTCCGAGCAACCTGCATCCGCGCAGCCGCCAACAAATCATCCTCAGAAGCAGAACCCGAAGAAAAAAGATTCGTCAAACTCATATAAACGCCCCCTTCTTCCTCTTCGAACGACGCCTACCAACACCCGCTGAAATCGCATCAATACACGCCATATACGCCAACATCGACGCATACACAGCATCAATCTTGTCCGGCGAATCCGGATAATCCTTATAAAGCAAATAACCTGACCTGGTGGCACGACGACGCGCATTCAAAAAATGGCGCAGCAACGCAGCAGACGACGACATCGAAACCTCACCAGCCACAATCGCCTCCCTCAACTTCTCCACCATCTCACTCACACGCGAATCCTTACCACGAGGCCACGCAGCAATCGGCTCAGAGCGAGAAGCCCTCACCCGCAAAAACCGGTGATACTTCGCCTCCCACCCCGCAACCTGCCCAGTCCACCCCGAAGGATCAGCATAAAAACCAACAACATTAAAACGCTCAAAACAATCCGCAACACGAGCATCAACATCCAAAACATTCGGCTGCCAATCCTGCCCATCATTCGGACCAGCCTCCCACACACCAACCTCAAAAAGATGCTTATCCTCAACACGCATCCCGGTCAGTGCAGTCGCATCAGCCTTACCACGGACACGACCACGAGAACCATCAAAACCAAGCACAATCGTGTCACCATCATGAATCTTCTTCGACGGATCAATAATCCCCCTCAGCTCAGGCTGCGACACATAAGAATCAGCAGCATGCGTAATCTGATTCAGAAAATACTGCCGAGCATGCTGTGGATTCATACGAGGATTCAAAATATCGTCAATGATTGGCTCCAGATCACGCCACCCACCGTTCTCGATCGCAGAATCCCCATAGGCATACACCAACCCGGCGCGCAACGACTCACGATCAGAAAGATCAGTATCAGCAGGAGCCTCCCGATGATCAACCAAAATATTGGCGACCTGCGTCTTCCCCTCATCCATCATCTCGGCAACCTTAAAGGATTCCTCAGCAACCGAGTTGGAACCAGGAACATAAGAGTTAGGCGTTTCAAGAGACCGCCCACCAGTACCAGAAAGATTACGACGCACAACCTCAGCCAAATACCGGGACTGCGCATTGTCCCATGACTCCGTCTGATCCAACGCCACAAAAACCGGACGCTGCCCCTCTTTAGACCGACCAGCAGAAGTAATGTACTCAATCCGGCCACGAGGTAAAGCCACAAAAGAATCCATCGGATCCACATCGTAATAATCCATCACAGGCCCCAAGCGAATCATCTCCAACATCGGATTGAACGCATTCAACGCCTGCCCCTCCTCTGTCGCAGCGAACTGAACCAAAGGAGTCATCACATCCAACCAAGGCTTCCCCACTGGACGGCCTTTAGAATCCCATCCGTCAAACAACACCGGTCCCAAAGCTTCACCAATGCCAACAGCACCGGTCAGTGGAGACTTGCCCCACTTCTTAGCCCTCGACAAAATCGCCGAACGATAAACAAACCGCCCAGTCCGAGGATCAAGCCGATAAAAATCAAGAACAAACTTCGCCTGCTCAGGGGTCAACACCAATGGCTCATACTCACCACGGTCAGGCCGAGCAAGCATGTCTGTATACCAATCAAGCATTTCCCAACCCAACGTTGGAAACTCGCCCTCATATTCCGGTTTCCAGGGCACAAATATCTACCCCTTCCCGAAAATTAATCGACCGCCTTCAAACCCCCATACGGGCCACGACGATCAGCACCAGACTTAGAAGAACGACGACGCTCATCAGCCACATCAGCCTGAGCAAACACAATCTTCAAACGAGCACGATCCTCCGGAGTCGCACCAAACTTAGCCGCACGAATCCGAAGCTCCGCAGCAGCCTTCGAATCACCTGACCAATGACGCGCATGAACCAACGCAGTGTCCAAAAGCTCCGACCAGTCATTGTCCGTGAAATCCCTAGACAATGGGGACTCTGCCCACATTGCCCACCAACGCTTCGTTGCAGCAGGCCACACAAACTTTTTCTTCTTCACGTTGCCGTCATCATCAGTGACATCAACATAAAACGTTGGCAGCGCTGGCTGTTCCGTTGGATTGATTTGAATGATGCGAGTGCCGGCCTGGCGTTTCTTACGGTTACTAGGGCGAGAAGCTTTCTCAGCGTCACCGGGGGCGGGGCCTCTGCCTGCCATCTCCCACCTCCTGCGAAGTTCCATTTTTCGACGGGTTTAAAGCTCTATATTTAGTTATCTGCCTGGCCTATTAAAACGTGTGTATTGTTTGCTGCCTGAAACGCCAGACTGTTGCAGACTGCGAGCAACATTGCCTTCCGCGCCAACTTTGACCGCGCCAAGGGGGTCTCCCCCTGGGTGTTCAAAAAGTTTTCCCTATATGTTCGCTATGCGATCAAACCTGGGTGCTTCTCAACTGGATACAACCCACGCGCCCGACGAGCAGCACGCGCCTCCGTAGCCTCACGCTGAGTCTTCACCTTATGACACACCGGACACACAGCCTGCTTGTTGCTATCGCGCCAATAATTCGCATTCCGAGTGTTATCAATATGATCAACCTCGGACGCTTCGCCAAGACACCCAATACCTCTGATCTGGCACTGATATTCATCACGAGCAAGGATCCGATCACGCTCCGGCTTCGACGTATGCGCCTTATTCCCCTTCACCCAAGCCATAATCAGTCCCCCATTTCTCATGCGTCAACGCATACGTCGTGATGTACTTAATCCATGACAAACTTCAAACCTGCAGCAGCTACTGCCCTGGCCGTAGCTATGACACTCTCGGCCTGCTCTACCGAATCTCTCGATGGTGAGCTCACCTCGACAGGCGCCGACGCTGGCTTCCGGCTTGAAGCATGGTGTGATGATGCCAGTGCCCTCGCTCTCGGGGTGAAGTGGGGAGATAATGACAAGATGGAGGATGTGCTGATCTCGAGTGACCTTGGCGGCGCAATGGGCGATGTTGAAAGCTACAAGCATTCTTATGGCCTTGCGGACTTTCCCTCTGCCACATTGACTGTCTTTGCTGTACCTACTGATGGGACGTGCCACATCACCTTGCGTGATGATGTATCCGGGACGGCTCTTGAGCGTTCGTTTGATGAGGACGCTGAGGAGTTCACTCTGATTGGCTACGCCTCAAAGAGTTAAGTTGTGCGTGCCCAGGCCTTGCACCTGGGGGGATGCTTGTCACGCTCCGCCAGCACCGTGCCGGTTATGTAGTTGTCCTGCTCACTGGGCAGCGTGAAACCAGATGGAATGGCGGAATTGCCTAAAATGTGTCCACCCAGTGAGCAGAAGATAGAGCCCACACACCACGCTAATAAGCCCATTAGTCATTTGGCGGGATTGCCATGTGATGTGTGGAAGATCAGCTGGGCAGCATCACCAGCCCCATGTGCGGATGGGGCTACCCGAGGGTGACGCTTGTGGAAGAAGCGCGAAGACCATTTAACCCAGGCATAACAAAACCGCGCTGCCCGAATTGTTTTCGAGTGCGCGGTATCGTCGTCGTCGAGTATACCACACTTTCGGACAGTGCAGGTCAGGAAGTTTCCACAACTTCTCGCGCATACAAATACCCCATCACCTCAGTCAGCAAATAACCCCCACGCTTTGACGGCAGCTCCTGGCGAGTAATGTGCCCACGCTCCGCCCACTTCCTCACCTGATCCTCACTGATCACCCACCCACGGTTACTCATTCTCCGGACGATATGCGCGGCATCCTGACGCTTCTCCGGAAGCTTCGCCAACTCAGCAGCATCCTTGCCTCTACCCACAAGGTCTTCGACTTGGTGAATCCAATGCCGAAGATCACCAAAGAAAGCCTCACCATCGAAATACTCAGCGATGTAATACGGGTACATCAACAACCACTCCACAAGATGGACACAAGGCGAATCTTTAACCGGTATTGGTTTCGGGTCATCGACGCTATCAATGATGGTGAAACACCATGCCCGGATCTCTTTCTCCACCAACCAATTCAAATCCATGGCGTCGATGTTTCCTGGTGTCGATGGGCGGCCCCCAGTGTTGTGCATGTTCCTGATCTCAGGACTTGCCTTCGACAGATGCTTTGCTTCCTCCAGTTCGTAGAGGAGTTGCTCTAGCCAGGTGAGGTCTTTGCGAAGCGTGTTTTCATCAATCATTAATCATTACCTTTCTTGTGTGCGTTGGCGAGGGTGACTGCGTGATCCCAGTCGGTGGCATGGTCGCACCACCCGCAGGAGCAGTTGAGTTGGTAGTCGTCTGCTTCTGGGGTGAGAACAATCCAGTGCGCGAGAACGTTAGGTGTGGTCATGGTGAGATTCCTTCGAGTTGCGCTTTGACTGCTTTGATGAGTGCTGCTTGGGTGACGTCTTTCTTTTCCAAGGCTTGGGTGACATGTTCGTCGATGGTGTTTTTGGTGATGATGCGAATGATGGTGACTGGCTTGTCCTGCCCCTGTCGGAACAACCTCGCGTTGGCTTGTTCGTAGAGTTCCAGTGACCAGGGTGTGGTGAGCCAGACCATGATGTGCCCTCCGGATTGGAGGTTAAGGCCATGGCCTGCCGAGGCTGGGTGGATGAAGCCGAGGAGAATGTTTCCGGCTTTCCAGTCCGCCATGTCCTGATCGGTGTCGAGAAGCCTGCCCTGGGGGTATCTGGCTTTGAGTCGGGCGAGTTCATGTTTGAACCAGTACGCCAGGAGGATGTTGTCGCCTTGGGCTTCCTCGATGATGTCGTCGAGGACGTCGAGCTTCGCATCATGAATGATGGTGTGGCTGCCGTCGTCGTTGTAGATTGCGCCACTGGCGAGCTGGAGGAGTTTTCCAGATAGTACTCCTGCACTGTCGGCAATGATGGTGTCGTCGCCGATGTCGGTGACCATGTCGGTTTTGAGTTGGGTGTAAGTGGTGTGTGCTTTTTTGTCCATAGTTGCGACACGGTCGATGTGTGTGAGGGGTGGCATGGTGAGGTGGTCGAGTGCGGTCATGGACAGGGTGATGTCGGAGATGCGTTCGTGGATTGCTTTGTCGGCGCCTGGTCTGAGTGTCCATTCGAAGATGACGTGACCGTTTCTGCGTCCTGGTTTGAAGTAGGTGTCTCGGTAGGTGCCGATGGTTGTGCCGAGGCGTTTGCCTTCGTCGAGGATACGAAAAGGCGCCCATAGGTCGAGGAGACTGTTGGGCGCCGGGGTTCCTGTGAGGCCGATGATTCTTGTGATTTTGGGTCTGATTGCTTTGAGTGCTTTGAAGCGTTGGGATTGGTGGGATTTGAAGCTGGAGAGTTCGTCGATGATGACGGTGTCGAACGGCCAGTCAGTGCCCACTTCTTTGACTAGCCAGGGGATGTTTTCTCGGTTGATGACGTAGATGTCTGCTTTGGTGTTAAGCGCTTGGGCGCGTTGGGTGGGGGTTCCGACGATGGTGGACATGGTGAGGTGTTGGAGGTGGTCCCATTTGTGGAGTTCTTCTGGCCAGGTGTCTCGTGCGACGCGGAGTGGGGCGATGATGAGGGGGCGGACCACGGTGAAGTGGTTGTTCATCATGGTGTTGAGGGCGGTGAGGGTGATGATGGTTTTGCCGAGTCCCATTGATAGGAATAGTGCTGCTATGGGTTTTTCTTGGATGTAGTTGATGGCGTGTTGTTGGTAGTCATGTGGTTTGTATTTCATTGAGGACTTTCTCGATTTGGTGCGCACCATCGATGGTGTAGACGCGTTGGCCGAGTTGTTGGAGTTGTTTGTGGCGGGCTTGTTGGAGTGGGCGGGGTTTTTGTCCGGGGGCTTTGAGTTCGATGAATGCGAGGTGTCCTCCGGGGAGGCAGACCATGCGGTCGGGCATGCCTGCGGTTCCTGGGGAGGTGAGTTTGTAGGCTTTTCCGCCGCGTTTTCGTACTTGTTCGAATAGTTGTTTTTCGATCTTTTGTTCTAGCATTTTTCTTTCCAAAATGGGGTGTGGGACAGACAAGATCGAAAAAACCCTATAGAGGTCTCTGGATTAGGGACTGTCCTGGTGTTTTGTAATATGTACAGTCCCCTAAAACGCTCTACCAATTGTGCTAGTAAATTCTTGTCCGCTTGTCCCAAAAGGGTTATTTTTATAGGTTTAGCTGGGCTAACGCCTGGGACAAGCTCCTGGGACAAGCCTTGGACAAGATTTTGGGGTTTTATCTTGTCCAGGGGTGGACAAGATCTAAATCCATGTTGTCCCGCACTTTGTCCCAGGTTTTCACCCAGTCGCGAGTTTTCGGATATCGACGCCTACTTTGTCGAAGACTCGCTGCCGTCCGTAGGGGCCGACTCGCTTGCGTGTGCCGTTGTCTTGCCATCCGTCGATCTGCGCCATGATGGAACTAATTGCGTGGGAGTCTGCGCGTTCCATGTCTTCTGGTCTGCGTTTGAAGCACTCTGCCCAGATTTCAATTTTGGATACGCTGTCGCGGGCGATGACGCCTTTATTCCAGTCGATGCTGTTGTCGTACATTGATGGCAGGCTTTCTGAGTCAAGCCATTGGATTCGTGCCGCGAGTGGGAGTTCTTCCCATGAGGGTGGTAATGCTCTTGCGAGGTAGTCCATGACGAGTCCTACGCGATCGTCTGCTTCGATGGCTTCTTTTTGGTGGTGCATGGCTGTTTCTGCGATTTCGCCTTCGAGGTAGAGGACTTCTCCTTTCTTTTCATGGGTGATGGCTTCTGCCCAGATTTGGTCGATTGTGTAGGGATCCATGTCCCAGGTTTTTTGGATTCCGTTGCCTGTGACGTCTGCTACCCAAAATCTGCGGCCTCCGGTTGCGTCGCGGAGGAAGCCTTCTTTGGCGTTGGTGGAGCCGACGATGATTCCTTGGCGTGGGTGTTCTTCAACGGTGCGTCCGAATGCAGGGCGGTATTTATCGTCCGTGCGGGAGATGAAGCCTTTGAGTGTTTCGGCGTCCATTTTTCGCATGCCGGCGAGTTCGGCGAGTTCCATGATGAGGACTCCGGCGAGTTTTTCTGCGCCGGTTTTGTCTTTCATGTCGGTGATGGTGAGTGAGTCGGAAAACCATTCTCCGGCGAGTTTGGCGAAGATGGTTGATTTGCCTGCGCCTTGGGGGCCTGCGAGGACGAGGACTGTGTCGAATTTGGTTCCTGGTCGGAAGGTTCTTCGGATTGCTGCGATGAGGGTTTTTCTGGTGATTGCTCTGATGTAGGGGGTGTCTTGTGCTCCGAGGTAGTCGATGAGGAGGGTGTCGAGTCTGGGTATTCCGTCCCATGTGAGGAGGTTGTTGAAGTAGTCGCGGACGGGGTGGAATGATCTGTCGCTGGCGGTTGCGAGGAGGGCTGTTTCTACTTTTGTGGGTGCGTAGAGTCCTTTGTAGTTTTCTTCGATGCTTGTGTGGAGTTGAGCTAGGTCGTTGGTTGTCCATCCTGGTTTTGTTTGTTTCCAGGGCAGTGCTTGGGGGTCTTGGACTGTGAGTGTTTCTTTGTGTGCGTTCCAGCTGAGGTGGTTGTAGCGGGGGTCGTGGGTAAAGATGGTCGTGAAGTTTTTGAGGGTGTCGGCGAATCCTCCGTCGCGTTTGGTGTCGAGGGTGGTGAGCCAGTCGAAGGTGTCATTGGTTGGTTCTTCATCTTCTGCTGTCAGGGGTTCTGTGGGTGGCTCCTTCGCCCCTGCTGTTGGTGTTTGTTGCGGGATTGGGGTGAACATGCTGCGGATTTTTTGGGCGGTTTCTGCGGCGTTTTCTTGTTTTGTTTTGTGGTCTCCGAGTGCGTGGTCTGTCATGGCTTGGTATGAGGGGAGTTTGTTGATGGGAGTGTTTGGTTTGGTGTCAGTGTCGAGATGTCCGTGGAGGTGGATTCTGACGAGGTCGAAGGCGTTGACCATCTGCTCTGATGCGGGGTCGGTGGCGTGTTGGGAGTAGGCGTGGAGTCCGTTGTCGTAGATGATGAGGCCGTTGCTGCTTGAGCCACCGGTGTAGGTGTAGCGGTTTTTGGTGGTGCCTGGTTTGTAGATTTCGGGGAGGAATGTGTGGATTGCTTGGGTGATTGTGTAGGCGCGGTTGAAGGCTCCGATGATGCCGGGTTTGGTGCGTGGGTCTTCGACGTGGGTTCCGGCGTGTTGGATGCGCCTGGCTTCTTCTGTGGAGACTCCTGGCCAGGTGGTGAGGTCTTGCCAATTGTCGTAGGTGTTGAGGATGGTGTCTGGGTCGAGGTCGGCAGCTTCTTTTGGGCTGGTTGCTGTGAGGAATTCGCCGTCTGTGCAGGTGGCTGACCAGTACATGAATCGTTCTGCTTGGTAGGTGGTGGGGTCGATCCAGGTGAGGTCGGGGTTGATTTGTTGTGCGAGTTTGCGTGCGATTGCGCTGTATTCGTCGCTGGTGATGTCTCGGGTGAGCCAGATGATGATGCGCCAGCGTGGGTTTTGTGGGGTATGTGAGGCTGTGGTGGTGGCGAACCATGCGTGGCTCCAGGTTGTGTGGAGTTTGTCGATGAGGTCTAGGGGTGCTTCGTCGAGGTCGAGGGTGATGAAGCTGCGTGTGTAGGCGTGGCCTTTTCTGCGGATGCCTTCTTTGAGGTGTCCGCCGACGTATCCTCCGACGTCTTTTGCTTGGTCTTTCTCACCTTTGGGTAGCGAGTGGTATTGGTCAACGGTGTGGTTGATGGGTTGGGGTTGGCAGAGTTGGTTGATGAGGGCTTGTTTGTCGGTTGTTTTGTTGTTCCAGTGGGTGCTGGTGCGCCGTGGTGCGGTGCTGATTTTTAGTTCTCTTTGTTGGCGCATTGTGGTGCCTCTTTCTGGGTCGGTGGGTTGGGGTGTATTTAGTTGTGGGAAGTTTGGGTAAGGCCCCGCTGGTGGGAGTAGTCACTGGCGGGGCCTTAGATGTTTTAGAACTTTTAGAACTTAGGTACCGGTTTAGAAGCCGAGGTTTCCGGCAGCGGGTGGGGCTTGGCCGCCGAGGGTGGAGAACACATCGGTCGCTTCGAGTGCTGGCCCGCCGAGGCGTTCGCCGTCCTTGGCTTTTTGCACTCCGATTAAGGATGCGGAGATGCCTTTGTTGCCGGAGTTTTCGTAGCCGTAGAACTGGATGGCGAAGTTGCAGTATGCGCCGGAGTAGATTTCTGATTCGTCGATGATGGGCTGGAGTGCTCCGTCGACGACGAAGGGCTTGCGCTTGGTGGAGGCTTTCGCGGCGATGAAGTAGTGACCGGCGAATTCTGGGCCTCGTGCTTCCCCACTGTCGGTGAGTGAGTCTCCGTCGCGTAGCGGTGGGTATTTGGTGTGTGCTGGGTCGATGGGTTGTTTGAAGGTGCGTCGGTCGACGGCGTCGGTGACGGCTGCTTGGATCGCAGCTTGGATGCGTTGGATTGTTTCGGTGTCGGTTTTGGGGATGAGGATGGTTGCTGAGTATTTGGGTTCTGCTTGGTCATTGGGCGCTTGTGGGGTGAAGAGGTGTGCGAAGCTGAGGCGTCCGTAGATGGTGACGTCGCGGTTGGTGGTTGCCATGTGGGTGTGTCCTTTCGGGACGTTGAGGGTTGAGAAAAACCACCTCACGGGTGCGGGGTGGTTTCGGGGTGTGGTGCCGGTTAATCTTCATCGACCAGCGGCGTGGATTGTGATTATTTGTTGATGATTGTGTCCAGCAGGTGGTTCCAGGTCGGCTCATGCATTGAGCCTTGGTGTTGACTTGCTGCGTGTTCTGCTTGGATTTTTGCTTCTACCAGTAGGTAGGCAAGTCTCCCTGCTTCTTCTGGTGTGAGTTGTTGGACTCCATCTTCTTGGAATCCAAGCAAGATGTGGTCACCTGTCTGTTTGACGATGAAGGGGGTGGGCATTGAGTTCTCCTCCTGCTTGCCGTGAGGCATCGTAGATTTTTACGGCGAGGCGTTCCGCTGCTTCAGGTGTGAGCCGGTACGCCTTTTCTCCGAAGCGGACGTATACGCGCCCGAGTCTGGTGGTGATGGTGAATCCGGTCATGGTTAGCGCATTATTTTGTGGAGTGAGTCGACTTTTTGCCGCATTTGTTTGAGGGATTTTTGGTGGATGCGTGAGAGCTTGTGTTCGTCGAAGTTTTGGAGGAGTCGGTAGCCTCCGTTTTGTCGGATGATGGTGTAGTCGCCGCGGATGATGTTGCCGTTTGTGGTGAGTGTTTCTCCTTCTTGTAGGTCGTCTTCGGTGAATGAGTGTGCGATGGTCATGCTGG
Organism: Corynebacterium callunae DSM 20147; assembly: GCF_000344785.1. Lineage (NCBI taxonomy): Bacteria > Bacillati > Actinomycetota > Actinomycetes > Mycobacteriales > Corynebacteriaceae > Corynebacterium > Corynebacterium callunae. The sequence goes on from NC_020506.1 coordinate 1,556,801, forward strand.
GGTATCTCCTGATGTGTCGGTGATATTGATTGCGTGGCTGTCTTGAATCATTGAGATGGCCAAGTCGTAGGCAGCGTCGTGTAGGTTCTCGTCGATGAAGAGGTTGATAGTGGCGTGGACGAGGTTGCAGACTCCCCTGAGGATGTCGATCTGGGCAAGGCCTGTGACGTCGCCGTTGAGGTTGAATTCTTCGGGGTTTTCGAGGTCGAAGGTGATGGTGAGATGTGCCATGTGAGGGTTCCTTTTATGCGGCTTCGATAGCGACGAAGTACGTTTCGGCATTGTCTGGGGTGAGTGCAGGCCTAGGGTCTGACTCTGGGACGAGGGTGGGTGCGCCTTCTGGTTTGATCAGGCAGTCCCCTAGCTGCTCAGTGAATTCTTTTTTGCCCATGAGTTTCGTCATGTCAGTGATACCGATGAGTTTTTTCTGCCATGGGTCAATGCCGTGAGCTTCGGCGATTTCGGCGACTTTGTGTTCGTCTTTCCACTTCCGCACCGACCTACCCTCGACCAATTTCAGGCCTGGGTAGGTGTGGCCGTTATGGGCTTGCGTGAGCGCGTGCTTTTCGACACTGGTGAGCCACTTCTTAATCGCAGCGGAGTGCTCAATGACCTGTGCTATTTGCTGGTCAGTGAGAGTGTCCGGTGCAGGTGTTGTTGGTTCCAGGCTGGTTGCGCTTGTGGTGGGGATTGCTTGGAAGTGCTGGGCAGCCAGTGCGGTGCATTGTGGTGCATGTTTGCAGAAGCCGCACCAGCTGCCCGGGGTAAGTTGCCCCTCCCCTGCCATGGCGAGCTCGGCGGTTGGTTTCACTACAGTTTCTGCCCAGGTGAGGAGGTCTGTGACGGTGGTTTCGAAGATGCTGGTGTTGTTTCTTCGTGGTTGGAAGATCACCATTTTGATTTTTTGGATGTTGTAGATCATGCCGTAGAGGTGCAGTGCGCCGAGTGCGTAGAGCTTCATCTGGGGATTCTCCACCGCTGAGACTTCGACGCCTTTGCCGTATTTCAAGTCGATGATGATGGCTGTGTCGTCAGCGATGATGACGGCGTCTCCGGTGCCGAAGCCATCTGGGACGATGTGGGAGAAGTCGAGACGTTCTTCAATGGAGAGGAACGCTGCGGGGCTGTTTTGCTTTGCTGCTTCGAGTTCTGCCATGACACAGTCGGCGTAGGCGTCGGTGTAGTCGTCCATTTCTTCGTCGTGCCACGGTGACTTTGGCCTTGTGGTGGGCAGGCCTTGGAGTTGGCGGAGTTTGTGTTCTGCGAGTTCGTGGGCTGCTGTTCCTTGATCGGCGGCGTCGCTGGTTGTGTCGGGGTGGTGTTCTTCGAGGCGTGCTGAGGGTGGGCAGTTGAGCCAACGTGATGCGCCACTGGCGGAGAGGATTGCGTGAGCCCGGCCCCCATGCTGTGGTGAACTATTCGGAGATTCCGAATCGTTGACCTGCTGGGTAGGGGCAACTTTTTCATGTTGTGCAACAGTTGCCTGCCCTGCTGCTGGCGTCTCAATAGGGCTGGCCCCTGTGACACGCTCAACCGAGTTGGCGACGGCTTGAGTGACCTCTCCTAGCGCTCGGTGTGAGCTGGGGCTGATAGTGATGGTTACCCCACTGTCAGTGAGGTCTTTGACGACATCGTCGAGAGCAGATTCCGCTTGTTTTTGTGTGATGCCGAAGGACTCCACCTGCTCATAAGTCACCCGGGTTTTACTGGGTGGTGCTGACGCATCATTGAGAGGGACTGATTTTTCATTCAGTGGAGTGCGGACTCGCCATACATCACCGGCTTTGGTGCGGACGTGGGTGAGGTGGTGGATGGCGATGTTGGTTTGGATTGTTTCGCGGTCTGCTGGGGTGAATGACCCCGACAGCTGAGGAAGATAGGTCATGGGTAGGTCTTTCTTTTATGCGGCTTGTGGGAGGTGACTGTCGGCCATGGTCACAACCTCGGAGAGTCGCTCTTCTGGGATGTCGTTGAGGGATTTCACTCCGAAGTGTGGGAAGAGCGTGTTGGTGATCCAGGTGGTGCCTTCGGTTTGTGCGATGGTGCGGAGGCTGGTTTGGGCTTGGGTGAGAAGCTTTTGTGTGTCGATGGCGTCGATGGCTTCTTGTTGTTCTTGTGCGATCTCTGGTGGGAGTGGTTGCACTGGTGTGGTGGGTGCTGCGGGGGTTGGTTCTGGAGCAGCAACCGCTGGTGCAGCTGCCGGTGCTGGGGCTTCGGTCTGTGCAGGCCACGGAGAAACACTGTCCGGCTCCGCGTTGATACGGTCAAAAACCTTCGTTAGACCGTCGATGGTGATGGCCAAGATATCAAGGGTGAGGCTTTTAGAAATCCAAGATGACATGGGTTAGTTTCCTTCGTGTTGTGTGAGGTGGAGAAGTCCTTCGGGGGTGACTTCGGCGTTGTTGATCAGGCCACTGTCTTTGAGTTCTTCTATTTGGCGGGGTTTGAGTTTCCCGCCGCGGGCATAGATCTGGAGAAGCTCAATGAGCATCGGTGAGAGCTGCCTCATAGGATGGTTCCGTAGATTGCCCAGCAGAAGAGCGTGAGTCCTGCGAGTGAGAGGATCCAGGGGGTGGCAATGGAAAAGACCCTCACCATGGTGTCGTGAGGGTCTTCATCGGAGTGTTCTAGCCGGTGTTTAGGAGGGGTCAAGTTTTGTGCTCCTGATTAGTTTGATTTTGGTTTCATCGACCGCGAGAATCTTCTTCCCTGAGGGGTGTGCGGTCATGGTCACTTCGGTGCGCTCAATACGATAAAGCGCCCCATCAACGTCGATGACCCCGGTTAAATACCGGGGCTTCTGTTCAATATCACGATGAGTACTCATACGTTTAGTCCTCGGGTAAATGGTCAATAGTGATGGCAGTGAGATCAGTCGCAGTCTCTGTATCAAGACCGTGCTGGGTGAAGAACGTGAACGCTGTGAGGACTTCCTGTGCGGTGTCCACGACGTATCCCATTTCTTCTGGCATAGGGGTGAGTTTGTTTCTCAGGCGGTACATGTCCAGTGGGGTGATTGTCATTGGCCATCACCGCCTCTGGTGTAGAGGAGTGTGTGGCGGGCTGCGCGTCGGCGTTCGAGGTGTTGGGCTTGGCTCATCATGTCTTTGATGAGGGCGCGGTCTTTGAATGTCCAGCCTCGCCAGCGGATGGAATTGGTGAGGGTGTTGATGATGGTGACGTAGCTGCTGTCTAGGTGTTGTCCTCCGGCGAGGGTGGGTGGTGTGGTGTGGGTGATGGCGGTTTCGAGTGCTGTGCGTGCGATGGTGCTGATGTCGCCCGTGTAGTGGTCGAGGAGGTATTTCAGGTCTGCGTGGAGTTCTTTGTCGCGGGTCAATTTATGCCGTCCAGAGGAGTAGGGTGCCGATGGTGCCGCCGAAGAGGAGGGCGGTGTTGTAGAGGGCGAGGGTGCGGTAGTGGTGTTTGGCTTTGAGGAGGTGGTCACGTTCGGTCGTGTCGAGGTGTGCGAACCGTGTGGCGTATTTCAAGTCATCATCAGAAAGAGTCAACATGATTCCTTTAGTTCTTCTAGGTATGTTTGGTCGTTCCTCGCTCATTTTTCTACGCCCCATTCGTATTGTTCATCGCAGTTACAGGGGTTGTTTTCGCAGCATGCACAGGGTTCCGCATCGTCGTCGTAAACCCCGGCGCGGTGTTCTGCTTCCCATACCGTGTAGTCGATCACCACGTTTTCTCCAGTGGTTCCTCAATCCCGACGATGGTGTCCACGGGAAGCTCAGTGATCTCTGCGTAGTGAGTAGTGTCGCGGTCGTGGGGTGCCACACCAATCGTCACAGTGTCGGAATTGAAGTAGATGCTGCGTAGCTCCGCAACGATCGTCGTGTGGATCAAATCATCGTCGCGGTAGGTGAAGCTGATGGTGTCGCCAATGTTTTTGTGGGTGAGTTCACCCAGCAGTGTGTATGTTGCGTTCATAGTGTCGTTCCTTCGGTGATGATGGCGGTGACCCACTGCCCCATGGCTGTGAGCTCATAAGGAACTGTCGGGGTTATTAGTCCGCGCGCGGTCAGTAATGCCAAGGGTATGGGGGTGAGAGTGTCGCAGCCGTAGGTTGCTGCGGTGAGGAGGTCTGCTCTGCACTCTGGTGTCATGTGGTACGCAATGACATGCGCGGTGGCCAGATCGTGGATGTCAGTTTTGATGCTCATGCGGCATCCTCGATCCCTAAATGTTCGTCAATATCCTTAGCTACGAAGCGAACCGCTCCACCAACACCACCGACGCGATGCCAACGAAACGGAGGTTCTAAGCTCCCCGCATACGCATGCTTCAACAAAGTTGATTTCGCAATCCCCAGTAGTTCTGCAGTTTCACCTGCGCTGTAGGTCAACTTCCTAGACACTGAGCTTCACTCCCCTAATGTCTGTGATGGCCACCAGATCGATGACTTCACGGCGAAGCTCGGTACTCCACACCTTGGCAATCGCATAGGCTTCGTCGCTCTCAGATTTCTTGCCGGCTCCAACTAGCTTCGCCATCTCGGATTCTCCCCATAGCTCTAGATCCACGGGTCCAACTTCGAGCAGATCCAGTAGCAGCTTTGGCGTTATTGTTTTCTTCATTTCCTGACCTCCTTTACTTGGAGAAGTGCTAATATTCACAATGATTTCCTTTCCTGAAATCATTAATGCCCGCCACCTGGTCAAGAGGTGACGGGCTTTACATATGTATGTGGTTTGATATTGGGTATGGCAAACCCAGCAGAACTACTCCACCAACAACTGTCCCTGTGGAATTCAAATCAAGACGCGAAAACTTCACGGAAGTTAAATCCTCCTGACTCGGATTCTCTGATGAAGCTTAGAATCTCAGTACTTCATCTTGAAGCCATTAGAGAAACCGTTCAGCGCATGGAACAGGCAGGACAAAATGTACAAACCTGGAAAGATGCTATTGATCGATGGACTAAAGGAATATTTCTGATCCCTAATGGCCCCGCAGCACCTCAAAGTTCTTCACTCGCCCCAACAGACCTTTTGCTGTTAGAAGCCTTTGGCCAGATCATGCAAAACTGGGTACGCGTTATCAAGCCCGAAGGTGTCGCTGATCTGAAAAAATTCGTTGCTGAAATCCGCTCAACTGCCAAAACTGGTGTCGATGATGCTCAACTGGCAATGCACCTTGATAACGTCCTTAACCATGTTGAGTGGTGTCTTAACAATTTCGCTCAGTTGGGTGAATTTGAGCTAGATAAGGCACTAACCCAGTTAGCTGCTACTGTCTCCTTGATTGACAGGAATGAATCCACGGAAGAACAACCTTCACGGTTCCGTCGGTTCATGGAGCACTGGGTTAACCCTTTCACAGTTGGGGCGCTCGCCGGAATGACGGGCAACCTAGCCTCAAATGTTCTCATTGCTAGCGTTAGCATGCCCATGCTTGGGCCAGGCCCCGGCAGCAGCTAGACACTCTTCAAGTGCTTGGTCAATGATTTGTCCTGACGGTTGTCCCGTCAGGATTTTTGTTTTCACAGCAGCTAAAACCCAATTAACTGCCGCTAATTCCATAAGGGATAGTCCCTCTGGGACAAGATGCTCTGACATCATTGCTCCTTTCTTAGTTATGTGTTTTTGGGTGGTGCAGCCTGACCAGCCCGCAGGGTGGACTTCACAGGGGTCAGGCTTTAGCGGGCGACTTCTCATGACGATTCCCGCTGTTCACACCACAGTGCCGGTGCCAGGTATCGAACCTGGGTATCCACCAAGACATAACCTTTTCCAAAAAATGATTACACCGGCAATCTGTCGTATCTTTTCCGCCTCAGCTGCATGTGGCAGCCGTGCCTAAATGGAGGGTTCGAGGCGGGGTTCCATTGGTCGAGCTCGCCACCCGCTGATACTCCGATACGACAACAAATTTTCTTCTATTTAGTTTTCATATATCGCGCTTCCGCCCCAGCTCCACACCGTTTTGCGGTGGCTAGTTCTTCGAAAGCTCAGTGCCCGCCAGGTGGCTCGCACACCTGCGCCTGCTAGTCGGGCATTTAAATTAAGCTGCGTTTTGCTCTGCGTAGTAGAGCTTGAAATAGGTATCAAAGGGGGTGCTAAATGCTGCGCTAACTTTGGCTACTGTGAGCGGACTAACAAGCCCTCCGGATACTGCGTTTCTCCATGTGAGCCGGTCACATTTGATGTGGTCAGCCATTTGCTGGTCGCTAAATTTGAGTGCTTTTTGGAGGGCTCTTAACTTTTCTGCCTTCGCTACGATTCCCGCTTGTGTCATGTGGGCTCCTTCCGTTTGTGGTGTGGCTTAATCTTGCGCCAAGTTGGCGCGTTTATCAACCATTTACACCCATGCGGGGGTGGCTTATTTATAATCCACGCTGGTAACCATTGTTTAGAGTGGCTTATTTCTGTACCATCAGAGACATGCAAAACATGAACGCGTTAAACAATTGGGTAGCGCAAGTGACCGGAGATGACTCCTGGAGAGTCGTAGCCGAAAAGCTCCGCACCACCCACTCGACAATCCAACGCCGGCTAAAAAACCACGACTCCGACGCCATCATCGAAATCGCACGCGCATATGACGTAAACCCGATCGAAGGCCTCATTGCCTCCGGAGCGCTCACCCCCCTTGATGCACGCGCATACTCTGCGGTCTGGTCAGTCTCAGACTTCAGCGATGTAGAGCTCGCCCAGATCATCGTCAGCCGACTAGAAGAGCGAGAAGCGTTCGAAAAAGAATCCGACGATGTCCACCCAGTGCGCTATGTTGCTGATGACACCGACACTGAGCCAGGGATGGGAGATGAGGGCTATCACGACGGACCCTAACTACTGGGTGATCAAAGAAAAGCTCATAGTCCTCACCCATGAGGGTGGGGAGAAAGGCCGCCGATACCCAGGAGGAATAATCACCCTCCGTTCAGATCTCACCCACATCAATCGACGCTGCACCCTCATGCACGAAATTGGTCACCACATCTATGGCGACATACCCACTCGAGACACTTGCCGTAGTGCTCGGCAGGAGCAAAGAGCCCACAAGTGGGCTGTAGAGCACCTAATATCAGAGCAGGCCTACCGAGCCGCCGAGCGCTTGGTAGGTGTGCACCCTGGAGCGTTAGCTGCAGAGCTGGAAGTCACCACAAATTACATAGAACTCTGGCGCGATATTTACCGTCGCGTCCCCTACTAGACAGGACACCTCATGACTGACCAGAGTGATAAAGACCGCAGGGCGAAGATTAAGATTCTGAAAATTCTCGGAATTATTATCGCCGTCATTTTTGCTTTTATTATTTTCGTTTCCGTTGTTGGCAGCTCAGGAAGTGACGATGAAGCCACCACCTCCGAAACCCCCACCTCCGAAACCCCCACCAGCGAAGCTGCCACCAGCGAGACTGTCGCAGCACAGGAAACCACGAGCGAAAACGTCATGCCGTGGACTCGCCACGAAATGTGCCAACCAGATGACGGCACCGCAGCCATGCTTACCGGTGTGCTTCATGATCAATCACTGACGCTTGCTAACGCTCAGCTGATCAAAGACGGCTCCGACACATGGATTGGTGCCTCACTCGTCCGTCCTGATGGTGAGTTTGAGTCCCGCTCCGATGTGTGGCTACTGCAAGACGGTGCGCTGTATTCAGTGTCCAGTGGTGCTCAGAGCAATTCATGGGCAGTGCAAAATCCAGATTCCACCTATGGCATGGCTAATGAGTACGCAGCAGGTGTGGATCGATGCGTAGTCGCTGAATCTATGGGCAAATAAAAAAGAACCCCCTCTTCACCCGAGGCCTAGGAACCAAGAGGGTGAAAAGGGGCAAAGGTTTAATCGCTGAGAGCAATACCATAAACCACCAAGGAGCCTACCATGGCCAGCATCAAGAAGTACGCCGCGAAATCCGCCAAAAACAGGCTACATGTGGCGCGTCCTCTACCGCGATGGACTGTCCCACGCCGAGCTCGTGTGTGCCGTCGCCCATGAGTTAGGCCACGCATACCACGAAGATGATTTTGTCGATGATCATATCCGTGATGCACGTCAAGAGGCCAGGGCTGACAGATGGGCAGTGAGGGCACTCATCACCGCAAAAGCCTACGAACAGGCAGAAGCCCTCGTAGGATCACATGCAGGTGCGTTAGCAACAGAGCTAAATGTCACTGTCGAATACGTGGATGTGTGGAAAGCTCTCCACGAAAAAGCACTAATCCAATAAACCCCAAAATGAAAGTAGGAAATCATGGCACTCTTTAGCCGAAAGTCAGACGAAGAAAAGATACAGAAGAAGCAACTCAAGGAGGCGCGCGACCGCAAGCGAAAAGCAATCGCCGCGATGGTGAGAGGATCTGAACGTCTCAGCTCCGCGTACCCTCTCAACGTGGTCTCGGATGAAGTCAGGCTCGATGAAGAAGCGCTCTTCGTGGCCACTGGAACCTTAGACTCTGAGGACGCCAATGCTGCACTAGTTGCCACGAATGAGCGAATCATCATCGGATGGATGAAGGGCATCTCCTTTGGGCACCTTGAAATCCGGTACAGCGACATTGATCAAATCGATGTGGGCATGAAGCTCTCTGGCTCATGGGTGACTCTGCACCACGGGTCGCATAAGAGGACTCTTGAAAAGTCCGTGACGAAGGATCTGGAAAACCTCAAGCAGGTTGTGCGTGAGCAGCAGGAAAAGCTTGCAGGAACCTCATCTGCACCTGTTGTCGAATCATCAGGCTTGGATGATCTCGCAAAGCTTGCTGACCTCCACCGGCAAGGAATCCTGACAGACGACGAGTTTGCAGCAGCTAAAGCCAAGGCGCTAGGCCTTTAAACAAATAAAAGCCCCTCCCCACCCAACAGTTTGGCGACCACGGGTGAAGAGGGGGACAGTATCTAAGAAAAAATTAATTCCCTAGACACAGGAGAAGTGTATCAAGATGGCACAGAAGCCACGTAAAAGAATCCTCAAATCAGGAAAAGTCTCATGGGAAGCTCGCTACATAGACCCATCAGGCAAGATCCGATCAAAGAGTTTCTCGACGAAAAAAGAAGCCGAGATTTGGATCGACGAAGAAAACCGAAGCGTCCGCCGCGGCGAATGGATTGACCCAAAGGATCAAGAAGTTACTATCGGGCAGCTTGTTCAAGCATGGGCTGATAGATCAAACCGTGAAGGCACGCGCCAAGCCTATCTCCTCACAAAGAAGAATCTCGGTCGGCTAGAGCACATGCCTGCTGGGCACCTTGTACGGACTGATGTTTTCGCTTGGCATCGCCAACTTCGTGACGGCCGGCCGTGGATGGGTAAAGATGACAAGGGCTTAGCAGCTTCCACAGCACGTGAGCACGTCGTCCGACTATCCGTGGTTATGAACGGCGCAGTCGAAGACGGCATCATCTTGCGCAACGTCGTTAAACTGCCAAAGCAAGATTCCACTGCCCAAGTACTTCGCTCTGATATTCCACCGATGGAATCAGTCCACAAGATTGTCGAGCAGCTCAATGCTGGCGGTGCCAGATTCCACACCAACCTCCGAGTGAAGGGCAGTCGAACCAAATGGGAACCAGGAGTAAGCGCCCAACTGCCCCAGCCGGTCATCGCAGCGATGGTGGGAGTCGCGCTAGGGTCGGGTATGAGACTGTCCGAATTATGCGCACTACGGCGGGAAGATATTGACTTCCTCCGAAGAGAGATCAGAGTGGACGCTCAGCTCTCCCCTGACGGGAAGTCACGCGTGCCGACTAAGACCAAGAGTTCCATTCGGGTCATTCCTATCGCGGATGACCTTTTGGAGCTGCTGGACTATCAAGTATCCCAGTCGGTGAACGGGTGGATCTTTGAGACCAATCGAGGGACACCGTACCGGGCCGCTTCCGCTGGAGCTGAATTAAGAAAGACCGTTAGGCATTTGACCTTTGAGGTCACATTCCACACTTTCAGACATATGTTCGCAACAACATTGATTTCGTCGGGCGTGTCTGTGAAGCAGGTTCAGACGCTAATGGGACATGCTTCGGCGGCTACAACATTGGATGTTTATTCGCACTTTTTCCCCGGCGATGATGACGTTTCGAGGAACGCTATTTTTGGTGTCGTAGAATCCCTGAAGATTTTGAGAAGATTTTCCGATAATTCTGGCGACACGGACGGCGATGACCTGCAGAAACAGGCCTAAATACTACGCTAGTTCCACGATTTCCATGTATTGGTCATTCCATAGATCCTCAGTGCCATCAGGAAGCACAATCACACGCTCTGGCTCCAAAGCCTTAACTGCACCAGGGTCGTGTGTCACCAGGACAACGGCACCGGTGTAGGTGCGTAGCGCATCCAAAACCTGTTCACGAGAAACCGGATCAAGGTTGTTGGTCGGTTCGTCGAGAAGCAAAACATTGGCGCGGGAGGAGACCAACGTTGCCAAGGCCAGGCGGGTCTTCTCACCACCGGACAGGGTGCCGGCTGGCTGGGAGAGCTGTTCACCAGTGAACATGAAGGCACCAAGGAGGCTGCGGAGGTCCTGTTCATCGGCATCTGGACAAGCGTCGATGGTGTTTTGCCAGACGGATTTATCCGGATCGATGGTGTCGTGCTCCTGCGCGAAGTAACCGATCTTCAGGCCGTGGCCGGTGACAATGCCACCTTCGCCGTCGGTGCGTTCCACACCGGCCAAAAGCTTGAGCAAAGTGGTCTTACCCGCACCGTTAAACCCAAGTACAACCACGCGGGAACCCTTGTCAATGGCGAGGTCAACACCTGCAAAGACTTCCAAAGAACCGTACATCTTGGTAAGGCCCGTGGCATTAAGCGGAGTCTTGCCACAAGGGGCGGGCTCTGGGAAGGAAATGTGCGCCACGCGGTCTGCCACGCGAATCTCATCCAAGCTGCCCATCATCTTCTCAGCACGAGCAATCATCTGCTTTGCAGCGGCTGCCTTGGTAGCCTTTGCGCCCAGACGCGCAGCCTGGTCCTTTAGGGCACCAGCCTTCTTCTCAGCATTGGCGCGCTCACGACGACGACGTGCTTCATCGGTTGCACGAGCATCTTTGTACTTGGCAAAGCCCATGTTGTACACATCGGCTTCAGCGCGGACTGCATCGAGGTACCAAATCTTGTTACAGACGGCCTCCAGCAATTCCACATCGTGGGAGATCATAATGAGTCCGCCCTCGTGCTTTGAGAGGAAACCACGCAACCAAGTGATGGAGTCAGCATCAAGGTGGTTGGTTGGTTCGTCGAGAAGCAAAGTGGTTTTGGACTTACCTGAGCCGTTGGTGGCGGCGAAGAGGATCTGCGCCAGCTCCACACGACGGCGCTGGCCACCGGACAAGGTCTTTAGCTTTTGATCCAAGATACGCGCTTCGAGGCCCAAGTTATCGCAGATCTGCGCAGCTTCGGAGTCAGCTTCATAACCACCAAGTGCTTGGTATTGCTCTTCCAGGCGGGAGTATTTGCGGATGGCGGCATCGCGCTTGCCGTCATCGCTGGTGGTTTCCATAATCTCTTGCTGACGCTCAATATCTGCACGCAGCTGATCAAGGCCACGTGCGGAAAGAACGCGGTCACGAGCAGTTTGCTCAATATTGCCCTCGCGGGAGTCCTGCGGGAGATAACCGATTTCACCTGAGGTGGTGACAGATCCTCCAAAAGGCTGGGTTTCGCCGGAAAGGATCCTCATGGTGGTGGTCTTGCCCGCACCATTTCTACCTACCAGACCGATACGGTCGCCAGGCTGCACCCGCAGCAGTTGGCCGGGGGCGTCGAGAAGGGTACGTGCGCCAACGCGCACCTCTAAATCATTGGTGACAATCACAACCTGTCAGTGTATCAACTAAGTTGGTGTGGTCAATAAACGGGCAATACTCCCCTCGGATATATCCGTTTTAGGCAGTACTTTATGCAGCTTTGCCCGTCCAAACCGCAAAACTTTGTCTATGGTGGGCTTATGGAGTTTCCACAGCGCAAGAAACCCAACCGCAAGGCACAAGCAGGCGATGTCACTGCTGGATCCGAACATGGCACCGACTTTCACGTTGCCTACCAATTAAATCAATTTCAAAAAGGCAGCTTTGTGATGCGCTTTCCGCATCAGCCCTCTAAGAACGAGTTGCTGACGCAGGTGGCAAAATACGGCCTTGTTGCTCGCGACATTAAAGAAATTACTGCGACTCCCCTGTCGCTCCACCCCGCCGCCCGCGCTCGTCCAGCAATCACTCCGCTTCCCGCAAGCACCCACTGGGCGAACCCTACTGTTTCGCCTGCAGAGCCCACAGCAGCGCCTAATGTGACCTATGAATTTGATGACGTAGACGGTCCTGAACCCTCCACCTGGTTGCCTGGCCCACCTCAAACCTATGACGCCAATCAGGCGTCGCTAGCTCGACAGCGGACATCCAAGAAGCGGATCGGCTGCCTGCGTCCGCTTTTGGGGTTAGCGATTGCCATCTACCTTGGCTTCGCATACCTATCTGACGCTACCTATTTTGACGGCCAGCTGAGCAATTACGCCGTTTCCAATGATGCGGGTTTTATCCAGAAGATCTCGGAATGTAATGATCTGCGGAGTGAACAAGCCTCCATCAATGAAGACATTTGGGGCGAGGCACCCGGTCTATTTGACGATCGTGCCTCCACCTTCGCCCTGCACCCCGCTAATTTAGCCTTTGTTGTTGGCTGCGTTAAAGGCTAAAAAGAGCGCTTTTCGACGAAAAAACCCACCACTTACCTTTAGCAGGTATGCGGTGGGTTTAAAGATTGCTTTACTTAGACAGCAAAGCCAAGAGCCTGCAACTGAGCACGGCCTTCTTCGGTGATCATATGTGGACCCCATGGTGGCATCCAGACCCAGTTGATAGATAGCTTCTCAGTGATGCCATTGCCAACAACTGCAGTACGAGCCTGATCTTCAATAACGTCAGTCAAAGGACACGCTGGTGAAGTCAGAGTCATATCAATATGTGCCTCATTGCCATTGATGATGTAGATATCATAAACCAGGCCGAGGTCAACAACATTGATTCCAAGCTCTGGGTCAATAACGTCGCGCATGTATTCCTCGACGTCACTAGCCTTTGCAAGATCTTCCTCAGACTGCTCTGGACGCTCAGCGCCTGGAGCCTCAAAAGTAGCAGAGTTCTGCTCTTCAGCCTCTACCTGATCTTGGCGATCTTCTTCGTACTCGCTCATTTTTCCTCCATTGCTTCAGCAGTAGCTGCTTGAAAAGCCTTCCAACCGAGCAATGCGCACTTCACGCGTGCCGGGTACTTTGACACACCGGAGAAAGCAACGCCGTCTCCAATAATGTCCTCATCGCCCTCGAGCTGGCCTCGAGAAACAATCATTTTCTCAAATTCTTGCAGCTTGACCATGGCTTCTTCAACCGGCTGGCCAACAATCTCCTCTGCCATCACTGAAGTTGAAGCCTGGCTGATGGAGCAACCGACTGCATCATAAGAGACGTCCTCGACGGTCTTGCCGTCTGCGGAGAGCTTGACGCGCAGCGTCAATTCATCACCACAGGAGGGGTTCACATGGTGGACCTCTGCATCAAAAGGATCGCGCAGACCCTTATGCTGGGGATTTTTATAATGATCCAGGATCACCTCCTGGTACATCTGCTCTAGTTTCATGATTCAACTCCAAAAAACTGCTTCGCCTTTGCGATTGCTGCCACCAGGGCATCAACCTCTTCAAAGGTGTTGTAGAGGTAGAAAGAAGCACGTGCCGTTGATTGAACATTCATGCAACGGTGTACTGGCCATGCACAGTGGTGTCCAACACGGATACAAACGCCCTGGTCATCGAGGACCTGGCCAAGATCATGGGGGTGGATACCATCAACGCTAAAGCTGATTGCAGCGCCACGCATTTCTGCTTCAAGTGGGCCTACAATGTGCAGGCCACTGATCTGCTGCAATTTCTCCAGCGCATACTCGGTGAGAGCATGCTCATGAGCGCTAATTGCGTCCATGCCGATTTCCTCAAGGAATTCCACTGCTGCACCCAAACCAACAACTTGGCTGGTCATCTGGGTACCTGCTTCAAAACGCTGCGGTGCCGCTGCGTAAGTGGAGCCTTCCATGGTGACAACCTCAATCATGGATCCACCAGTTAAGAATGGTGGAAGTTCATTCAAGATATTGCCCTTGCCATAAACCACACCAACACCGGCAGGGCCCAACATCTTGTGTCCTGAGAATGCGGCGAAATCTACATCAAGTTCATGGAAATCAATACCCATATGAGGCACAGACTGGCAAGCATCGAGCACAACAAGTGCGCCCACTGCCTTGGCACGACGTACCAATTCTGGAACGTCAGCCACAGCGCCGGTCACATTGGACTGGTGGGTGAAGGCAACAACTTTTACGGTGTCGTCTAGTTCCAAAGAATCCAGGTCAATGCGGCCGTCCTCGGTTACCTTGTACCACTTCAGGGTGGCGCCAGTACGGCGGCACAATTCCTGCCATGGGACGAGGTTTGCGTGGTGCTCAAGTTCGGTGACTACAACGGTGTCCCCAGCTTTAATCTGGTACTTACCCGAGCGGTCATCGCCAAGAGTGTAGGCAACAAGGTTTAGGGCTTCAGTTGCATTCTTAGTGAAGGCAATTTCTTCCTGGTTTGCGCCGACAAAAGCTGCGATCTTTTCCCGTGCACCTTCATATGCATCAGTAGCTTCCTCCGCAAGTTCGTAGGCTCCGCGGTGTACTGGTGCATTGGTGTGAAGGACAAAGCGTTCTTCTGCGCGCCACACTCGTTCAGGTCGCTGTGAGGTAGCACCTGAGTCCAAATAGACCAACGGTTGGCCTTCCCGCACAGTGCGGCTAAGGATGGGGAATTCTGCCACCACCTTAGCCACATTGAGGGTTCCATCTGCGTTGAGGAAATCGGACATATTACTTGATGAACTGGTCGTAGCCGTCAGCTTCGAGCTTGTCAGCGAGCTCAGCACCACCGGTGGTGATGATGTGGCCGTCGGCAAAAACATGGATGAAGTCTGGCTGAACGTAGTTAAGGATGCGCTTGTAGTGGGTGATCATCAAGATGCCACCGTTGGTCTCCTCCTTGTAGGAGTTGATTCCTTCGGAAACAATGCGCAATGCGTCAACGTCGAGGCCGGAGTCGGTCTCGTCCATGATGGCGAACTTAGGCTTAAGCAGGTTAAGCTGCAGCACCTCATGGCGCTTCTTTTCGCCACCGGAGAAACCTTCGTTAACAGAGCGGTTGGAGAACTCTGGGTCGATGGACAGTGCGTCCTGTGCAGAGCGAACTTCCTTGACCCACTCGCGCAGCTTTGGTGCCTCGCCGCGGGTTGCGGTTGCAGCAGAGCGCAGGAAGTTTGCCATAGAAACGCCAGGGATCTCGGTTGGGTACTGCATAGCCAGGAAGAGGCCAGCGCGGGCGCGCTCATCAACTTCCATGTCGAGAACGTTCTCGCCGTCGAGCAATACTTCACCGGAGGTTACTTTGTAGCGTGGGTGACCGCCGAGGGTATAAGCCAGGGTGGACTTTCCGGAACCGTTAGGGCCCATGATGGCGTGGATTTCACCGGAGTTAATGGTGAGGTTTACGCCCTTGAGGATTTCCTTTGGCTCTGCGGACTCGTCGGAGGGCAGGACCTGTGCGTGCAGGTTACGAATTTCAAGAGTGCTCATCTATGACAATCTTTCAGGTTTTAAGCGGACTTGTACTTTTATGAAGTGAATGTGCCAGGGCAGCTGCTCACATCGTGGCGACTGCCCCGCGGACTACATTCCGAGAACTGCGAGTTCCGAGGTAACGCGGTTTTCCAATTCTTCACGGATGGAAGCAACAGGAACCTTGTTGATGACCTCGTTGAAGAAGCCACGAACAATTAGGCGACGTGCTTCCTCAGCAGGGATGCCACGTGCTTGTAGGTAGAAAACGTGCTCGTCATCAAAGCGACCCACGGTTGCAGCGTGTCCTGCGCCAACGATCTGACCGGTTTCAATTTCCAGGTTTGGAATTGCATCGGCGCGAGCGCCTTCGGTAAGAACCAAGGAGCGGTTAGCTTCGTAGGTATCGGTGCCATGTGCATTGGAGCGGATGAGCACATCGCCCACCCAACAGGTGCGAGCATCTGGCTTATCAGAGGTCTTATCACCCTGCAGCGCACCCTTATAAAGGACGTTGGAGCGGCAATTTGGAACTGCGTGATCTACCAGCAGGCGCTGCTCAAAGTACTGTCCGTCATCTGCGAAGTACACACCGAGCATCTCAGCGTCGCCACCAGGAGCGGTGAAACGAACACGAGGAACGATGCGGACTACTTCGCCACCGAAGGTTGCCACAGTGTGGCGCAAAACAGCGTCGCGGCCGATCTTTGCAAGCTGGTTGCTCAGGTGAACTGCGTCATTGTTCCAGTGCGTATCGGTGATCACGGTGAGGCGAGCATTGTCACCCACGATGAACTCGACATTGTCAGCGTGTGTACCAGAGCCAACATATTGCAATGCGACGATGGCGTCGGCGTTGTCTTGTACCTCAATGGAGATAGCCCCGAAGGAGGTAACACCCTCGCCCTTACCAGTGACGGTGATGGTCACTGGTGAAGGGTTGTGGGAGTTCTTGGCGAAGGTGACAACGTCACCCTCCTCCATAGAAGTCCAAGCTTGAGCGGCCACACGATCTACTGGTGCACCAGCGCGGCCGAGGCGCTCGTCATCGCGGGAAACACGCTCGTGAGTTACTGCTTCTGCGTCTGCAGGAATATCTACAGAGACATCAGCGGCGGTTGCTGGTGCAAATTCGCCATTGTGGAGTCCACGCAGACGACGTAGAGAGATAAAACGCCATACTTCATCGCGTCCGCGAGGGATCTCAAAATCTTCCACGTTAAAGGAAGTAAAGAGATCTCCCTTGGTGTTGTGCGGGGTTGCGGCCTTAACAGTTGCTACTTCAGACATTGGGCTTAGCCCACCGATCCTTCCATCTGCAATTCGATCAGTCGGTTGAGCTCGAGGGCGTACTCCATTGGGAGTTCCTTCGCGATTGGCTCAACGAAGCCACGGACGATCATGGCCATAGCTTCTTCTTGGGCAAGTCCACGGCTCATGAGGTAGAACAGCTGCTCCTCAGAAACCTGGGACACGGTTGCCTCGTGACCAAGGGAAACGTGATCATTGCGGATGTCGTTGTATGGGTAGGTATCGGAACGAGAGATGTCGTCAACCAATAGCGCATCGCACTCAACGTTTGAGGTGGAGTGGTGTGCATTTGCGTTGATCTGCACCAAACCACGGTAGGCTGCACGTCCGCCGCCACGAGCGACAGACTTGGAGACAATGTTGGAGGAAGTATAAGGAGCCATGTGAGTCATCTTGGCGCCGGTGTCCTGGAACTGTCCCTCGCCTGCGAAAGCAACGGAAAGAACTTCGCCCTTAGCGTGAGGACCGGTCATCCACACAGCTGGGTACTTCATGGTGACCTTGGAACCGATGTTGCCATCGACCCATTCCATGGTGCCACCCTCTTCAACCTTGGTGCGCTTAGTCACCAGGTTGTAAACGTTGTTGGACCAGTTCTGAATGGTGGTGTATCGGCAACGTCCACCCTTCTTCACAATGATCTCAACTACTGCGGAGTGCAGGGAGTCAGACTTATAAATAGGAGCGGTACAACCCTCGACATAATGCACATAAGCATCTTCATCAACGATGATCAGGGTGCGTTCGAACTGACCCATGTTCTCGGTGTTGATGCGGAAGTATGCCTGCAGTGGGATGTCAACGTGAACACCCTTTGGCACGTAGATGAAAGAGCCACCGGACCATACTGCTGCGTTAAGTGCAGAGAACTTGTTATCGCCAGCAGGGATAACGGTGCCGAAGTATTCCTGGAAGATTTCCGGGTGTTCCTTCAGCGCGGAGTCGGTGTCAAGGAAGATAACGCCCTTTTCTTCCAGGTCTTCGCGGATCTGGTGGTAAACAACCTCAGATTCATACTGAGCTGCCACACCAGCAACGAGACGCTGCTTCTCAGCCTCAGGAATACCTAGTTTGTCATAGGTATTCTTGATGTCGTCTGGAAGGTCTTCCCAGCTCTGAGCCTGCTTCTCGGTGGAACGGACAAAGTACTTGATGTTGTCAAAGTCGATGCCGGAAAGGTCTGCGCCCCAGGTCGGTACTGGCTTCTTTTCAAAGATGCTCAGTGCCTTTAGACGCTGCTGGAGCATCCATTCTGGCTCGCTCTTCTTGGCAGAGATGTCGCGTACAACATGTTCGCTGAGGCCACGCTGGGCAGAAGCGCCCGCAGCATCAGAGTCGTGCCAACCGTAGTTGTAGGGACCAATGGACTCAATAATTTGGTCATCGGTCAAGGGCTCAGTAACCCCTGGGTTCGTAGTTGCCGAAGTCATGATCCGCTCCTTTCATCAGGAGTGTTTGATGGGTGTCAATGGGATATTTGTTGTGCAGATGCCGTGGCCATCAGCGATAGTGGCTAATGGCTGTGTGTGCTGTCCGAGAAGTTCAGAAACCGCCTGATGCTCTGCCTCACATAACTCGGGAAATTCCGAAGCCACGCTTGAAATTGGGCAGTGATGCTGACAGATTTGCAAACCATTTCCGACAGTTTCGACTGTTGCTGCATAACCATGCCGACTAAAAGCCTCAACTAAGGATTTGGCTGTGTCCTCAATTGATTGATCACTCTCGTGTCCAGGTGTTACCCCTTCCACGATCGTCGCGATCCGCTTTTGGGCAAATTTCCTTACAGCCATATCCCCGCCCACATCACGAAGGGTGTGGAGGGCTGCTACTGCAAGAAGGTCATATTCATGGCCAAAAATTGAGCGACCTTTATCGGTAAGCCGATAGGATTTTGCCGGCCTGCCACGGGTCTTAGGCTCATAAGGATTTTGACGAGGCGCTGCCGCTTCCGCCAGCTCCTCCTCAACCAGATTGTCTAAGTGTCTGCGCACTCCTACTGTTGAAAGCTGAAGCTCATCCGCAATCTCGGAAGCAGTAACAGGGGCGCGTTCCAGCAGGATGAGCAAAATTTTCCGACGTGTATCGCCATCAACGGCATGTACATCTCGATCATTTAAAACTCTTTCCACTGGGTGTCACCTCCTGCTTTCATTTCTTGAGATTGCTTATGGTGTTCCACTTACATCTTTAGACAACACAAGTGTTCCCTAATTCTATTCCCTTGTCCAATCTCTGCCCTTCAACCTGCGGAAATAGCACCCACCACAAGGTTATAAATAAAGCTTTAATTAACTCGGAATTAAGTTAAGGTTCCCTTATTTAGCCTGCGTATGGAATTAGATTCACAGCCAAGCTCAAACCTCCACAAAACTTAATAAATTTTGTGAAATAGCTCTCACCGCCATGCGAAACCGAGGCACCCTCTCCCATTGCGTAGAATATGGCGCGTGACTAAGGACGAGCAGATAATAAATGACACCGAGCACAAAGGAAATCAACCTCGATTTTCCCGGCTCCCCCGTCCTTTGCGCAGCATTGCCCAAGCATTTCCACGCATCGGAAGTGCTGGTTCGCGCTCCGCTAGCCTGCATATTGAAACGCTTTTCGACGTCGCGAACGATGCGAACCCCAGCACTCACCGCGCGCTCAGCGCCGCGGAGCTGCGCCGCTTTGCCTTCCTTAGATATATAGGAACAATTGGCACCTTAATGATTGCCTTTGGAGCCTTGGGCGCAGGCGCCCTGCCGGTAGTAAATAATCCTTATGCCACCTTCCCTGGCGGCAATCTCATGGCCCGGATGTTGCAGTCATCGTCCATGGTGGTGCTCATCGGCGTGGGATTATTGGTACTGGCCTGGGTGATGATGGCGCCTTTATTGGGTGATTTTTTTAAAGCCTCGGCAGACAATAGGCCCGCTTTAACTCTGTCCATGTTGCGCCGCACCTTTGCCGCTTGGGTAGCACCTTTAATGCTCACTGCCCCACTTTTTACTCAAGATATTTATTCTTACCTGGCTCAGGGCTCTATTGTTTCCCATGGCATGGACCCTTATTCCGGTGGACCTTTGGAGCTTTTGGGTCCCGATAATCACCTGGCACGTTCCGTGCCCTTTATTTGGGCCCAGTCACCCTCGCCCTACGGTCCGGTGGCGCTCGGCATCGCGTCGTCGATAAGCACTATTACTAATGACAGCATTGTGGGTGGAGTTTTTGCACACCGCATCGTGGCGCTGCTGGGTGTGCTGGCCGCGGGTTGGGCTGTGACGATGCTGGCGCGACGCTGCCGAGTGTCGGCGGAGGTGGCGTTTTGGCTCGGCATCCTCAATCCGCTGCTGATCCTGCACTTGATTGGCGGAATTCATAATGAATCCGTACTACTGGGCTTTATGCTGGTTGGACTCGAGCTTGGCTTGCGCGGCGCCGATCGGATCCGCACAGGCTGGTGGAAGCCTGCCGCAGTTTACCTGCTCGCCAGCGGGATGCTTATTAGCTGTGCGGGACTAGTCAAGGTAACAGGCTTTATTTGTTTGGGCTTCGTAGGCATGGCTGTGGCGCGAGAATTTCATGCCCGCGGGTTTAAGAATTACTCTTCGCTAGGCTTAGCCATTCTCATTCAAGTCTTCACACTTGTCTTCACGGTGGCCGTTATCAGTGCCCTTAGCGGAATTGGGCTCGGTTGGATTACCGGTCAAGGTGGTGCTGCCACCATTCGCAGTTGGATGTCTATCACCACAAACATTGGCGTTATCTTTGGATTTTTGGCCATGAATTTAGGGCTAGGCGATCACACCGCAGCAATGCTTTCAGTGACACGCGCGGCTGGAATCTTGGTGGCAGGTGCCTTTATGGTGCGCATGCTTTTAGCAACTTATCGTGGACGAATTCATGCTATCGGCGGTCTGGGAGTATCCACCTTTGTGCTAGTTATTCTCTTCCCGGTGGTGCACCCCTGGTACATGCTGTGGGCGATTGTTCCCCTAGCTCCCTGGGCAAACCGCCTGCTCTTCCAAATTGGTGTTATTGCCTATTCCACGGCCTTCAGCTTCTTTGTGCTGCCACGCGGCCTCGCGCTACCTCCCATGACTGTTTTTAATATTTATTTTGGTGCAGCCCTGGGTTTTGCAGCCTTGCTCACAGTTGGATGGTGGAGGTTGAAAAGAACTACAACCTTAGGTCTACACTGATCATTTGTGACTTCTGAGTTTTCCGCGGAAAATACCCCACTTGAGGTGCTACAAGGCAGCTCTGCAGCTCAAGCAACGATACCGCCCCGTGATCCGGCGATTGTCCTAAAAAACGTCATCAAACGTTATGGGCCAACTACTGCCGTGAATGGTTTATCTTTTAGCGTCGAACGTGGTTCAGTGCTCGCATTACTTGGGCCAAATGGTGCAGGCAAGACCACCACCATTGAAATGTGCGAGGGTTTTACCGCACCCACCGCTGGTGAAATTGAGGTGCTGGGCATAAATCCCACCACCCATCCAGACCAGGTCCGTCGCCGCATCGGCATCATGCTGCAAGGTGGCGGTTCCTATAGCGGAATTAGGGTGCTGGAAATGCTAAAACTTAGCGCCTCCTATAACGCCAATCCGCATGACCCAGAATGGCTACTGGACCTGGTGGGGTTACGCGAGCAGCGCAACACCACCTACCGCAGGCTCTCTGGCGGACAACAACAACGCCTATCTCTCGCACTTGCACTGATTGGCCGGCCTGAGGTGGTTTTCCTCGATGAACCCACCGCCGGCATGGATGCCCAATCACGCAATATGGTGTGGGAACTGGTCAGCAACCTCAAAAGGGATGGCGTCACTGTTATCTTGACCACCCACCTGATGGATGAGGCGGAGGCCTTGGCTGATCAAGTAATCATTATTGATAAAGGTCAGATTGTTGCCAGTGGCACTCCAGCGGAACTAACCAGCCAAAATAAGGAAAGAGGGGGAAATATCTCCCTGGAGACAACTACTCCCCTTGATCTAAACGCGCTCCTGGAAAAACTACGGACTGCAGGCATTGAGAATGTGCAGGTACGCGCCAGCAGGCCACTGTCTTATTCCATCAAAATTGATCCAACCCCGGTCTCAATTGCGCAAGTCACGCTGGCCATTGCAGAACAAGGTGTGTTGATCAATGCACTCAATACCGGACACCGTTCTTTGGAAGATGTCTTCCTGGAAATTACTGGCAAAGAACTAAGGAGTTAATCCCCCATGTCTAAAAAGCCTGCAGCTACCCATACCGCCAACTCGGCCCCGGTACAACAGAGTTATGCTCCTGGAACCTTTGCGCCGGCTCCGCAGCGCGCTACTCCAGCTCGTATGCTCGCTGCCCAAGGTAAGGTGGAGTCCCTTCTTTTCCTGCGCCACGGTGAACAACAACTGCTAAATATCATCATTCCTTTTATTGGATTGATTGCTCTAGCAAAATTTGATCTAGTACCCGGCGAACATTCCCTGGACAAGACCTTCCCCTTTGTATTGGCTGTGGCTTCAATGAGTTCCGGGTTCACGGGTCAAGCCATCAGCCTTGCTTTTGACCGTCGATATGGCGCTCTTAAAAGAACTGGCGCCAGTGGAGTTCCAGCCTGGACGATTATCTTTGGCAAGGTCATCGCCGTGGTGGCAGTAACGGTGGTTCAAGTCATCATCTTGGGCACCACCGCACTGCTCTTGGGTTGGAGTGCTCCACTGGGCGGTGTGATCTTTGGTCTTTTCACTCTCTTTGTGGGTGTTGCTACCTTTACCGCCATGGGCCTCTTAATGGGTGGCACCTTATCTTCAGAATTAGTGCTTGCACTTGCCAATCTCATTTGGATTACCTTGACCGGACTTGCCGCATGGGCTGTCTTTTCCCCCGAGGTTGATGCTGGTGGAATCCTCTCCATCATTCCTTCCATCGCACTGGGTCATGGGATGGTAGAGGCCTTTAATGGTCACCTGCCATGGATGCAATTAGGAATTTTACTGTTGTGGCTGCTTGGTACCTCCTTTGCTGCCAATAAGCTCTTTAGCTTTACCGCCAAGTAATTCCCGAACCTTTCCTGACCGGTCTCCGCAAGAGGCAGGCAGGTTGTCGGAAAAATCCCCCAAAAGTTCCCCAGTTTCTTAGTGGTTAATCCCACTGCCACTGGGGCTTTTCCAATTCCCAATATTGTCCTATGAAGGGATAAGGTTGTCGCTGTGTCTACTTCGATTGTGCCATCTGATCAGTCATTAAAGATGGGTCCGTTTGCCAAATGGGCTCCCACCATGAAGCTGCAGCGCTTGCTCGCACTTTTGCTGCTGATTTTCCAGGGTGGCATTACTGTCACCGGTTCCATTGTGCGTGTTACCGGCTCTGGCCTTGGTTGCGATACCTGGCCACTGTGCCACGAGGGCTCCCTGGTTCCAGTTGCAGGTGCAGCACCCTGGATTCACCAGGCCGTGGAATTTGGCAACCGCATGCTCACCTTTGTGCTGGTAGCTGCTGCCCTTGCAGTGTTCCTCTCAGTTTTGGCTGCTAAGAGGCGCAAAGAGATCGTGATCCACTCTTTCATCCAAGGTTTGGGCATCATCGCTCAGGCGGTAATTGGTGGTATCACTGTTTTGGTTGATCTGCACTGGTATGCCGTTGCGCTGCACTTCCTGCCGTCTATGATCTTGGTCTTTTTGGCCGCAGTGCTTTATACCCGCATCGGTGAACCAGATGATGGCACCGCGACTGTTGCTTTCCCAGGTTGGATTCGCGTAGTTGCGGTTATTGCAACTATTGCTATGGCAGTTGTCCTTATCACCGGCACCATGACCACTGGCGCTGGTGTGCACTCCGGAGATGATGGCGTGGGTATGCAAGGTCGTCTCAACGTAGATATTGATTGGATGGCACATGTGCATGGTTACAACATGTACGTCTACCTCTTCTTTACCCTCATTGTGGTCTTTGGCCTTTATCGGGCTAAAGCGGCAGCAAAGACCCAAAAGCTGGGCTTCGCGCTGATTATCTTTATTCTGATCCAAGCAGGCATCGGCATTATGCAATATCGCCTGGGTGTGCCGCGTTGGAGCATTCCTTTCCACATTGCGATGTCTGCCGTGGTCGTGGCCTTCACTTCCCTTTTGTGGGCGCAGGGCCGTCCCCGCTTGGGCGGACAAGCCCAGGTAACCGGTTCACCCGCAGGTGATCTCAAGCACCAAGCACTTAGTGCTGCATAAACTTCAGACTTCCTTAGTCTTCCAGCCCCCGGCGCAGAATTTACTTCTGTACCGGGGGCATTTTGGATATTTTTCCAACTCTGGCGAGGAGTCGGGTTAATCTGGGCTTTATGAAAGCAATTACTGTCTCACGCACCGGTGGACCCGAAGTCCTGGAACTCACTGAAGTTGAAGCTCCACAACCAACCGCTGATCAAGTGCTCGTCAGCGTAACTATGGCAGGTGTTAACTATATTGACACCTATTATCGCGAAGGCATCTACCATTCTCGGTTGCCTCTTATCCCTGGATTTGAAGGCACGGGCCGTGTGCTCCATGATCCCCAAGGTCTTATTGCTGAGGGCACCAAGGTGGCGTGGTGTGACGCGATGGGTTCCTATGCCCAGCAGGTCTGTGTGCCCCGTGACCGACTAGTTGCCGTCCCGGAGGGTGTGAGCCCAGAAATCGCCGCTTCAATGCTGATGCAGGGTATGACTGCCCATTTTCTCACCCATGGTGTGTATGAACTCAAAGAGGGCGATAGCTGCCTTATTACTGCCGGTGCAGGTGGTGTTGGTTTGCTCGCCACCCAAATGGCAGCGGCCCAGGGCGCGCGCGTTTATAGCGTGGTGTCCACCGACGAAAAGGCAGAACTGGCCTTTGATGCTGGTGCTACCGAAGTTTTCCGCTATTCCGATAATTTGGCTGAGCAGGTGCGTCGCCACAACGGCGGTCATGGCGTTGATGTAGTTTATGACGGCGTTGGCCAGGCAACGTTCATGGAGTCTTTGGAGGCAGTGCGCCCTCGCGGCACAGTTTGTCTCTTCGGCGCAGCCTCCGGCCCCGTTGAACCCTTTGATCCACAGTTGCTCAATTCCCACGGTTCCATCTTCTTAACGCGACCCTCACTTGGCGCCTGGACCTCCGAAGAGGGTGAATTTGCCAAGCGCGCGCAGGCAGTTACCCAGGCTATCGTCGAGGGCACCTTAAGGGTGCGAGTCACGGGTACTTATGAGCTTGTCGACGCCCCCTCGGCGCATCGCGATCTGCAGTCCCGGGCCACTAGCGGTTCAATTGTGTTAAGCATTCCACAAGATTAAAAAAGATCCTGGCCCTCACTGAAAACAGTGAGGGCCAGGATCTTTTCGTCGAAAAGCACTTTCTTTTTAGAAGAAAGTAGTGGTCCAACCGAGCATCTCGCCAACGGTCTGGAGACCCAGCACCGCATCC
Organism: Corynebacterium callunae DSM 20147; assembly: GCF_000344785.1. Lineage (NCBI taxonomy): Bacteria > Bacillati > Actinomycetota > Actinomycetes > Mycobacteriales > Corynebacteriaceae > Corynebacterium > Corynebacterium callunae. Next base: position 1,582,114 of record NC_020506.1, read on the forward strand.
ACAGACAATGCCACGAAGAGCACTGCCAAGTAGTTATTGGAGAGAATAAAGAGCTTGAGTGGCTTAACCTTGCCGCCATTCTTGATGCCAATGTGCAGCTTGATGGCCATAAAGAGGAAGGTCACGCCGGAGAGTACCGCGACCACGGAGTAAATCCAGCCGGTGGCTGGGATCAGCAAGAATGTGGTCAAAACGGTGGCTACGGAGTACCACACAATTTGTGAGGTGACCTGTACTGGTGTACGAACCACCGGCAACATTGGCACACCTGCAGCTTTGTAATCTTCGCGGTACTTCATTGCTAGCGCCCAAGTATGAGGTGGGGTCCAGAAGAAGATCACCATAAAGAGCACAATCGCCTGCCACCACTGCTGTGGCACACCAGCTGGGAAGCTATCAACAATAACTGCCCAACCGACGAGCACTGGCATACAGCCGGCGGCGCCACCCCACACAATATTCATATGGGTGCGACGCTTAAGCCACTTGGTATAAACAAAAATATAAAAGAAGATCGTGATCATCACGAAGATCGCCGCGGTGAGCGAATGACACAGCAGCCACAGCCACAAGAAGCTTGCAATAGTGAGCACCCAAGCAAAGATTGAGGCATCCCGATTACTTACTGTGTGGCGCACTAATGGTCGAGCCCTGGTACGTCCCATCTGCTGGTCGATATCAGAATCGGCAACCATATTAAAGGTATTGGCAGCAGCAGCTCCCATCCAGCCACCAAAAACGGTAAGCAAAATGAGAACAATATTATTCTCCCCACGCTCAGCTTGCAGCATGGTGGGAATTGTGGCGACTAATAGGAGTTCGATCACCCTGGGCTTCGTTAGCGCAATATAGGCCTTGATCGTCTCCAAGGATTTTCCTCCACAACGTTGCATTTTTAAATCATCATGTACTTAAGAAGCGCACCTAAACCATATTTGGTGCTTTCACATGCCTTGGATAAAGCACTGTGCCACCACACCTGCCTTAGGAAGTCAGGATGCGCATAGCTCAGTTGTCGGATGAGAGTGGAGAAAAGTTCCCAGAAAACATTTTTAAAGCGTTTTGCTCTCATGTGGCATGCAGATCGCAGCGTGAAATTTATTTAGATCTCCCACTTTGACCAGACTTTGCCATGCTATCTTTAAACGCTCTAGTTTGAGTAATCGTGATGAGGTATTTCACCTTTTCTCCCCCACCTGCTGCGCGGGACACTCCCACCTGGAAGACCAGCAAAAAGAGCGAGCAAAAACATTCGGGCCATGAAATTGGGAAAATTATTCTTGGCAGTCCCAAAAAATTTCCCAAAAACACCCGAAAAAGCCCTGCATATGCTTGAATTGGTCATATCTTATAGCTGTTAGGAACACACTCAGTTATAAAATGAGGGCGACATCACTAAGCTATAAGTGTTGAAAGCCCACAATTCATTATCGGTAGATCCGGGTCACATATTCGGAGCTACCACTTTGTTATGAATGTAGGCTGAATAACTAGACGCGGACCGAACCTCGGATCCACGTATATGAACTCCAACTTCATCCCGGTTTAACCCAGGAAGGATTGACCACCTTGACGCTGTCACCTGAACTTCAGGCGCTCACTGTACGCAATTACCCCTCCGATTGGTCCGACGTGGACACCAAGGCAGTAGACACCGTCCGTGTCCTCGCTGCCGATGCGGTAGAAAATTGTGGATCTGGCCACCCCGGCACGGCAATGAGCTTGGCTCCCCTTGCCTACACCTTGTACCAGCGTGTGATGAACGTTGATCCGCAGGACACCAACTGGGCTGGCCGTGACCGCTTTGTTCTTTCCTGTGGACACAGCTCCCTCACCCAGTACATCCAGCTTTACTTGGGTGGATTTGGCCTCGAGATGGACGATCTTAAGGCTCTTCGCACCTGGGATTCCCTCACCCCGGGTCACCCTGAATACCGCCACACCAAGGGCGTTGAAATTACCACTGGCCCACTTGGCCAGGGTCTTGCTTCTGCAGTTGGTATGGCCATGGCTTCCCGCCGTGAGCGCGGTCTTTTTGACCCCACCGCAGCAGCTGGCGAATCCCCATTCGATCACTACATCTACGTTGTAGCTTCCGATGGAGACCTGCAGGAAGGCGTTACCGCCGAGGCTTCCTCCCTTGCTGGCACCCAGCAACTGGGCAACCTCATTGTCTTCTGGGATGACAACCGCATCTCCATCGAAGATGACACCGAGATCGCCTTCAACGAAGACGTCATCGCACGTTATAAGGCATACGGCTGGCAGACCATCGAAATCGAGGGTGGCGAGGACGTAGCAGCTATTGAGGCTGCCGTTGCAGAGGCAAAGAAGGACACCCAGCGTCCTACCTTCGTCCGCGTTCGCACCATCATCGGCTTCCCTGCTCCAACCATGATGAACACCGGTTCCGTACACGGTGCTGCACTGGGTGCCGCAGAGGTTGCAGCAACCAAGCAGGAACTCGGATTCGACCCTGAGGTTAACTTCGCAATTGATGATGAAGTTATCGCACACACCCGCAAGCTTGCTGATCGTGCTGCTGAGAAGAAGGCAGTATGGCAGGAAAAGTTTGACAAGTGGACTGCTACAAACCCAGAGAACAAGGCTCTCTTTGACCGTCTGACCGCTCATGAGCTGCCTGCTGATTTCGCAGCTGAGCTACCAGTATGGGATGCAGATCCAAAGGGTGTTGCAACCCGTAAGGCTTCCGAGGCTGCACTGCAGGCCCTGGGCAAGACCTTGCCTGAGCTTTGGGGTGGCTCCGCTGACCTCGCAGGCTCCAACAACACCGTGATCAAGGGATCCCCTTCCTTCGGTCCAGAGACCATCTCCACCGACGCTTGGACCGCCGAGCCTTATGGCCGCAACCTGCACTTCGGTATCCGTGAGCACGCAATGGGCTCCATCCTGAACGGCATCGCACTACACGGTGGCACCCGTCCTTATGGCGGAACCTTCTTGATCTTCTCCGATTACATGCGTCCTGCAGTTCGTTTGGCAGCACTCATGGGCATCGACACCTACTACGTCTGGACACACGATTCCATCGGTCTGGGCGAAGACGGCCCAACCCACCAGCCAGTGGAAACCTTGGCAGCACTGCGCGCGATCCCAGGTTTGTCTGTCCTGCGCCCAGCTGATGCTAATGAGACTGCCCAGGCTTGGGCAGCTTCCCTGGAGCACAAGGAAGGTCCTAAGGGCCTTGCTTTGACTCGCCAGAACGTTCCTGTCCTTGAGGGCACCAAGGAAAAGGCCGCCGAGGGCGTCCGCCGCGGTGCTTACACTCTGGTTGAAGGTTCCAAGGAAACCCCAGACGTTATCCTCATGGGCTCCGGCTCCGAGGTTCAGCTTGCAGTTGAAGCAGCTCAGGCTCTGGAAAACGACGGCGTTGCAGCTCGCGTTGTATCCGTTCCTTGTATGGACTGGTTCCTCGAGCAAGATGCAGACTACATCGAGTCCGTGCTTCCAGCAGCTGTAACCGCTCGCGTTTCCGTTGAAGCTGGAATCGCAATGCCGTGGTACCGCCTCATCGGCACCCAGGGTCGCGCTGTCTCCCTCGAGCACTTCGGTGCTTCTGCTGATTACCAGACCCTGTACGAAAAGTTCGGCATCACCACCGAGGCAGTTATTGAAGCTGCCAAGGCTTCTATCGGTGCCTAAGCTTTTTTAAAAAACACCCGCTGTACAGCGCTTCGGCCCGGGGCTTGAAATTCTCCGGAATTTTTGGCCCCGGGCTTTGTTTTGTCAAGGGTATAAAGGACTGTTAGAACCTACCCTCCCAACGCTTTATTTGGCGGCACGCTTGGTGTCGCCGCGGTGGGAAAATAACTTAGAGGAAAATTAATACACATGTCACATATTGACGATCTTGCCCAACTTGGTACCTCCACCTGGCTCGATGACCTTTCCCGTGAACGCATCACCTCCGGAAACCTGCAGGAAGTAATTGATAAGAAGTCTGTCGTTGGTGTAACCACCAACCCAGCTATTTTCGCTGCCGCAATGTCCAAGGGCGATTCCTACGATGCTCAGATCGCTGAGCTCAAGGCCGCAGGCGCCTCTGTTGACCAGGCTGTTTACGCAATGAGCATCGACGATGTCCGCAATGCTTGTGACCTTTTCACCGGCATCTACGAGTCCAGCAATGGTTATGATGGACGCGTTTCCATCGAGGTTGATCCTCGTATCTCCGCTGATCGTGATGCTACCCTGGCTCAGGCCAAGGAGCTGTGGGCAAAGGTTGATCGACCTAATGTCATGATCAAGATTCCTGCTACCCCAGGTTCCCTGCCAGCAATCACCGATGCATTGGCTGAGGGCATCAGCGTTAACGTCACCTTGATCTTCTCCGTAGCACGCTACCGCGAGGTCATCGCTGCTTACGTCGAGGGCATTAAGCAGGCTGCAGGCAATGGCCACGATGTTTCCAAGATCCACTCTGTCGCTTCCTTCTTCGTGTCCCGCGTTGATGTTGAGATCGACAAGCGCCTCGAAGCAATCGGCACCGAAGAAGCACTTGCTCTCCGTGGCAAGGCAGGCGTTGCCAACGCTCAGCGCGCATACGCTGTATATAAGGAGCTTTTCGACGCTGCTGAGTTGCCAGTCGGCGCTAACACCCAGCGCCCACTGTGGGCGTCCACCGGCGTTAAGAACCCTGCTTACCCAGCAACCCTCTACGTTTCTGAGCTTGCTGGCCCACAGACCGTCAACACCATGCCAGAAGGCACCATCGACGCAGTTCTGGAATTGGGTAACCTACACGGCGATACCCTCTCCAACACCGGCGCTGAAGCTGAAGAGGTATTTGTTAAGCTCAACAACCTTGGTATCGATTTGGCTGATGTCTTTGACGTCCTCGAGACTGAAGGCGTTGAAAAGTTCGTGGCATCTTGGAGCGAACTCCTTGAGTCCATGGAATCCCGCCTGAAGTAGAATCAGGGAAAGCAAGCAGCAAGCTGCATTTGTAACGGCACCGAGAACCACTTAGAACCACCGTGGTCCTCGTGGCCGTTACACATATTTCACCAAAGAAAGGATCGTGACGCTTCCATCGTGAACACGACTCCCACCTGGACTAATCCACTTCGTGATCCCCAAGACAAGCGACTCCCCCGAATTGCTGGACCTTCCGGCATGGTTATTTTCGGTGTCACCGGCGACCTTGCCCGCAAGAAGCTCCTTCCTGCCATTTATGACCTCGCCAACCGTGGTTTGCTTCCTCCCGGATTCTCCCTCGTTGGTTATGGCCGCCGTGAGTGGTCCAAGGAAGATTTTGAAAAGTATGTGCGTGAAGCAGCTGTTGCTGGAGCACGAACTGAGTTCCGTGAAAATGTCTGGGAGCGTCTCGCCGAGGGCATGGAATTTGTCAGCGGCAACTTTGATGATGATGTAGCCTTCGACAACCTTGCTGACACCCTAAAGCGCCTCGACGAAACTCGTGGCACCGCCGGCAACTGGGCATTCTACCTGTCGATTCCACCAGATTCCTTCGCCGCAGTTTGTTATCAACTGGAACGCTCCGGCATGGCAGAATCCACCGATGATGTCTGGCGACGAGTCATCATCGAAAAGCCTTTTGGCCATGATCTTGAGTCCGCACATGAACTCAACCGCCTGGTCAATGCTGTTTTCCCAGAATCAAACGTGTTCCGCATCGACCACTACCTGGGCAAAGAAACAGTGCAAAATATTATGGCGCTGCGTTTTGCCAACCAGCTTTTTGAACCACTGTGGAACTCTAATTATGTGGACCACGTCCAGATCACCATGGCTGAAGACATCGGCCTAGGTGGCCGTGCTGGTTATTATGATGGCATCGGCGCTGCCCGCGATGTTATTCAAAACCACCTCATCCAGCTTTTGGCTTTGGTTGCCATGGAAGAGCCAATCTCCTTTACTCCAAAGCAGCTGCAGGCTGAAAAGATCAAGGTTTTGAGCGCCACCAAGCCTTGTTACCCCCTAAATAAGACCTCTGCTCGTGGCCAATACGCCTCCGGTTGGCAGGGCTCTGAATATGTAAAGGGCCTGCGTGAGGAAGAAGGATTTGATCCTAATTCCACCACCGAAACCTACGCTGCCTGCACCCTAGAAATTACTTCCCGCCGTTGGGCTGGAGTGCCTTTCTACCTGCGCACCGGCAAGCGTTTGGGACGTCGCGTAACCGAGATTGCAGTGGTCTTTAAAGACGCTCCACACCAGCCATTTGATGAGGGCATGACTGCTTCCTTGGGACAAAACGCCATTGTGATCCGTGTACAGCCTGATGAAGGTGTGCTAATCCGCTTTGGTTCTAAGGTCCCTGGTTCTGCCATGGAAGTCCGCGACGTCAACATGGACTTCTCCTACTCAGAATCCTTTACCGAGGAATCCCCTGAGGCCTATGAGCGACTCATCCTCGATGCTTTGTTGGATGAATCAAGCCTCTTCCCCACCAACAAAGAGGTGGAATTGAGCTGGGAGATTCTCGATCCAGTTCTCAAGGCCTGGGAAACCGCTGGTCAGCCTGAGGAATATGCAGCTGGCACCTGGGGTCCCAAGAGCGCCGATGACATGCTTGCCCGCAATGGCCACACTTGGCGCCGGCCATAATTTAGAGGAAGTTAGGTAATACACATGATCTTTGAGCTTCCAGATACCACTACTCATCAAATTTCCAAGACGCTTTCCAGGCTGCGCGAGTCCGGCACTCAGGTCACCACTGGCCGTGTGCTGACCCTAATTGTGGTCACCAATTCAGAAAGCGACGTGGCGGCAATTACCGAGTCCACCAATGAAGCTTCCCGCGAACATCCATCGCGTGTGCTCATCTTGGTGGTTGGTGACAAAGCTGCAGAAACCAAGGTTGATGCCGAGGTACGTATCGGTGGCGACGCCGGTGCATCAGAGATGATCATTATTCATCTCAACGGTCCAGTGGCCGATAACCTGCAGTCAGTAGTGACTCCCCTGTTGCTTCCTGATACCCCAATCGTTGCTTGGTGGCCAGGCCAATCCCCAGAAGATCCTTCCAAGGATCCCATTGGAAAAATTGCCCATCGCCGCATTACCGATGCTCTTTATGATCGCGAAACCGCACTGCAGGACCGTATCGAAAATTACCGTCCTGGAGATACTGATATGACCTGGGCGCGTATTACCCAATGGCGTGGCCTTGTGGCCTCCTCCCTGGACCACCCACCACACGGTGAAGTTACCGCGGTGCGGGTGCGGGGCTCGTCGACAAGCACTTCAGTTGACCTCGCTGCAGGTTGGCTGGCACGTCGCCTCAATGTCCCCGTTATTCGTGAATGCACCGATTCGCCCACTGTGGCCTGCGATGAAGCCGGAACTCCGCTGCTTTCCGTGGAACGTTTGGAAATTGAACGCGCTACTGGCTCTATCGTGATCAGTATTCAAGATGCCCACACCCTGCGTGTGGAGATGCCAGAGAAGGGCACTGCTCCAGCACTAGTTGCTATTGGACGCCGCAGCGAGGCCGATTGTTTGGCTGAGGAGCTACGTCATATGGACCCAGATTTGGGTTATCAGCATGCACTTGCTGGACTTTCCAGCGTTAATCGCATTGATGTCTAAGGAGTTTTTTTCGTGGTTGAAGTAGTTTCTGCAGTTGATACCACTGATTTGGTAGATCAGGCTGCTGCCCGTTTTATTGATGTTGTTACCGAGGCAACTCAGGATAATGGCACCGCTCGAGTTGTCCTCACCGGCGGTGGAGCTGGCATTAAGTTGCTGGAAAAACTCGCTGTTGATGGCGCTGACCTGGCATGGGACCGTATTCACGTTTTCTTTGGCGATGAGCGTAATGTCCCGGTAGATGATCCAGAGTCCAATGAAGGCCAGGCTCGTGCAGCTTTGCTTTCCAAGGTGGCAATTCCGGCCGAAAATATCCACGGTTATGGCCTCGGATCTGCTGATTTGGCGGAGGCTGCCGCAGCCTATGAAGCGGTGTTAGAGGAATTTGCCCCTAACGGCTTTGATTTGCACTTGCTGGGCATGGGTGGAGAAGGCCACATCAACTCTCTCTTCCCTCATACCGCAGCTGTTGCCGAGGCAGACCGCAAGGTTATCGCGGTTTTTGATTCTCCAAAGCCACCAGCTGAGCGTGCAACCCTGACTCTGCCAGCGGTACTCTCCGCAGATCGAGTTTGGTTGTTGGTTTCTGGTGCAGAAAAGGCTGAGGCTGCTGCTGCAATTGTGGCTGGCAAGCCTGCTGTAGAGTGGCCAGCTGCTGGCGCCAAGGGCAAGTCCGAGACTTTGCTATTCCTGGCTGCTGATGCTGCCACTGAACTTGCTTAGTTAATTTCCAAGTTCTAGCACTGCAAAAATCCGGGTGTAGTTTTCAAGCTTTTAAGAAGCTTGAAAACTACACCCGGATTTTTTACTAGCTGCGTGCTAGTTTGATGTCCGCCGAATGGCTGCCCTTACCCTGGAGAAGTGTGGCAGCATGTTCTGCAAAATTGGTGTCTATAACACCACCTCCTCTTTGATATTTTGGTGCGAGCTGATGCGGAAATCCTCACTATATAAAGGTGAGGTCTGACCCACTGCCAAATGTGCGGCTAGCTCGCCATAGGCAGGGGAAAGTTTGAAGGCGTGGCCGGAACCGCCGGTGAGAACAACGACATTGTCAATAGCATCAATCAGCGGAGCTTTATTGGCAGTGTAGGTATCGTAGTGCACGCTAAAGCGGTTCGGCTCTGGATTAACGCCGGGGAAAAGATCGTGGGTTTTGCGACCAAATTCAGAGATCGCTTCGCGGTCGAGGCGTAGATCCTCATCTTCCACATGTGCCCCCAGTGGCACTCCCCAATCGTCGAGACCAGAAATCTTAATGCTATAGCCATCAACACACGGTGCACCAAACACGTGGAAACCATCGCGGTCGCGGATAAAGCAAGGCAAGTTTTCTGGCTGGAAGTCCTCAAGCTTATAGGGCAGGAACCAGGTTAGTGCGAGGCGACGAACCTCTAGCAGTGGTGCAACCTGTGGAAGCAACTCACCCGTCCAGGCGCCGGTGGTGACAATAACGCGGTCAACCTGAGTGACTTCTTCACCTGCTTGAATGAGGACGTGATCGCCCTTGTCTTCAATATTGGTGATCTTTTGGTGCTCCCGGATTTCTGCACCGTTTGCGCGTGCTTCTTCAATGGCACTTAAGACTGCGAGCTCGGGGCGCAAGGCACCGCCTTGCTTATCAACAATGCCGGCCTCCTCATCACGGAAATCCAAGCCCGGGTAGCGCTGACGCATTTCTGCTGCAGTTAGGCGCTCATGAGGCAGATCATAACGTTCTACCGATTCCACCAGTCGCTGAAATGGTGCTTCATCTTCTTTACCAGTACTTAAGACGCCAAAATTATGGAAGAGTTCGCGGCCAGAGGTCTCACTAATCTCAGACCACAGATCCTTAGCGCGCTTGAGCAGTGGAACATAAGTGCTGCCCTCGTGATAAGCCATACGGAAAAGTCGGGACTCTCCGGTGAAGGCGCCATATCCGTGGGCGATACCAAATTGTTCAAATCCGATGGCTTCGACACCAGGAATTTTGCTCAAGTGCCATAAAGCCATAGAACCTGTGGCTCCAAGACCAATAACCGCTACCTTCATTATTTTGTGCTCCTTAGGCGAGTAAGAACGATGTGGCTAAAGTTGAAAAAAGGGCCGGTAGTCCGGGAGCGGGTTACCGGCCCGCTTAGCGTTTTTCAGGGGTTATGCAGGGGGGTAGATCTAGCTAGGGATTTGCCGAGCTTAGGCGAGGTCTGGCTTTTCCCACAGGTTAAGGGAGGTGCCGATACCCTTTTCCAGTGCGTTTTCATAAACCTGTGTAGCCCAAGCGACGTCTTCTACTGGCATGCCACCGACAGAATAAAGAATGATTTCTTCATCGTTGGTGCGGCCTGGCAGCTTGCCGGAGCAGATATCGCCAATCTGGGAAATCTTGGCTGGATCCAGCTGGCCGGAGCTAGCAAGGTCATGCCAGTGGGTGCCCGGAATGCCCAGCAACTGATAAGCCTGTGGGCCGTACTCCTCAGCCCACGCATCGTAGAGGCCCATGTAGTCAACGACGAGGCGGGCGTCGTCAAGCAAATAAGAATCATCAAAGCGAGCTGCAGCTGGAAGCAGGAGCAAAGCGCCTGGCTTGAGCCATTCCTTCTTGAAGTATGGGAATGCGGAGGAGCCGGCGGCATCGGTGGTGGTAGCTGCGATGATGATATCGGCATCTGCTGCTGCCTCTTCTTCTGAAGCAACGGCAATGACATCAACCTGTGGGAACTTCTCTAAAGCCCAAGAAGCAAAAGCTTGAATGCCGCGGTCGCTGCGGCCCTTAACCTTGATGGTGGTAATTCCGGGGCGCTGCGACAAAACAGCCTCAGTGATGGTCTTAGCCATCACACCTGGGCCAACTACGGCCAGGGTGGTTGCATCGGCAACGGCCAAGTGCTTGACACCAACACCAGGCACGGCACCGGTGCGGTAAGCGGAGAGCAAGTTAGCGGACATAATCGCCTTTGGCGCACCAGTGACGGTGTCATTCAGCACAAAGGTGTGGATGGAACGTGGCAGGCCAGAGGCCTTATTTTCAGCGTTGGAGCCGTACCACTTAACTCCGGTGTTCCTAAAACGACCACCCAGATACGCCGGCATTGCCATGAATCGACGGTCTGGACCATCCTTTGGCATACCTTCAAATTCCGGATTCTCCGGGAAGGTGATCATCGCACCGTGGGAGTTGGAATTTAGTCCAGCCATCTTATAGTCACCTTGTGCAAGCAGCACCAAGGTTTCTTCCATAACGTCTACACATTGTGCAACATCCTTAACACCTGCAGCGATCATGTCTGGCTCGCTCAGGAAAAGGAAATCAATGGCAGTTGCGGAGGTCTGAGTAGTGGTCATTTCTTATGCCTTTCGGTTTTCTACTACGTGCTTTTCAACTACGGGCTTTTCGACGCCCACCTGCTGGGCGCGGGGTGCGGGTTCTTCGGGGATGCTCGGACCGAAGTTGGAGCGGGAAGCCATGCCAATTCCTGCGGAATTGAGCTGGTAGGCAGATTCTGCGTGCTCAGCGTGGTCAATACCCTCATACTCAGCCTCAGGGCTAATACGGATTGGCATAACCTTGCTCAAGAGTGTTGCGATCAACCAGGTCATACAGAAGGCGTATGCCAAGGTGACGATGGAAGCCAGTGGTTCCCTCCACAGCAGTGACAGCTCTCCACCAGCAAAGATGCCGGCAAGTCCTGCAGGAGCGGCTGGATCAGCGAAGAAGATGATAAACAATGCGCCTGCGATTCCGGCCATACCGTGTACTGCAAAAACATCGAAGGAGTCATCAACGCGGTGGGTGGTCTTCCAGCTAATTGCCCAGAAAGCGATGATGGCACCAAAGGCACCAACTGCAAATGCTCCAAGTGGGTTAACTGCGTCCGCTGCAGGAGTAATAGCTACCAGACCGGCGATGGTACCGGTGATCAGACCGAAGAAAGTTGGCTTGCCACTGAAGATGCGCTCCACCAGAATGAAGCCCATCATGCCGCCACCAGCTGCAAGCAGTGAGGTAACAACTACATAGCTTGCAAGGAAGTTTGCGCCACCTGCGGTACCACCGTTAAATCCGAACCAACCAGCGATAATCATTCCGGAGCCGATAATGAGCAGTGGCAGGTTGTGTGGACGAACCGCCATTGTGTGGCGGCGTCCCAGCACCATTGCCAGAGCCAGGCCGGATGCACCAGCGTTCATGTGAACTGCAGTGCCACCGGCGAAGTCATGGAATTCAAGGATATTCTTCATCCAACCACCCACGTATCCAGATTCTGGATCAGAGATTGCGAAGACCCAGTGTCCTAGTGGAGCGTAAACGAGGGTGAACCACAAAACTCCGAATACCAGCCAAGCGCCAAAGCGCATGCGACCAGCAGCTCCAGATGAAACGAGGGCTAGTGAGATGGCGGCGAAAAGGATATAGAATCCTGCCCACATCATTCCACCCGAGCCATCGTCTGCCATGACGCTGCGGAATCCGAAGTATTCAAGGGGATTTCCGATAATTCCCCATCCCCCGATGGAGTTACCTACGACTAGACCGTGGCCATAAAGAATATAAACGAATGTGATGAGTCCAAGAGAGCTCATAACCATCATGAAGGTGTTAAGTACTTGGTGTCCGCCAAGCATGCCACCATAAAGGAGGGCCAAACCAGGGAACATCATGCTTACCAGCGCGAATGATGTGAGAATCCAGGCTAGATCTGAGGGGTCCATTTTAGAGGCCTTTCAGCTATGTGGAGCTACCGTGCGAAGTATTTTCTATTTCGCTATAGATAAACAAAGCCCAGTTTTTTAACTATCATTCAATAGAATTGCCTTTTATAATGAATGTCACTTTCTTTAGGTGTTGTGGCAGTTTCAAATTCACTTTTAACGCCAAAAAAACGGCCTCCGAAGAGGCCGTTTATTTGAGCGTGAAGAATCTTAGGAGTACGCCTGAATCAGATTGAGTGCAATGATGCACACGATCCAAATGAGAGCTACCAAGATGGTGACGCGGTCCAGGTTCTTCTCAACCACAGTGGAGCCCGAAAGATTGGACTGCACACCGCCGCCAAAAAGGCTTGAAAGTCCGCCACCCTTGCCCTTATGCAACAAGACGAAAACCGTCATGAGCAAGCTGGCGACGACGAGGATAATTTGAAGCGTCAATGCCATATGGAAACTTTTCCTAACCTGATTTTGAATAACTCTAGATAGTATACATGAGGCCACAAGGCCTAGCAGGCTAACCTGAGTTTCGCAGTGCCGTTGCCAGGCCATTCATAGTCAATTGAATATTGCGCGATACTCCCTTGCTTTCATCACCCGCGCGGTAGCGACGCATCATCTCTACCTGAATGACGTTAAGTGGCAAAAGATAAGGGAATCGACTGCGGACCGAACGCGCCAAAAGCGGATTTTCATCCAGCAAATCAGTGGATCCCGTGATGACACAGAACATTTCCTTAGTCAGGAAGTATTCATCAAAAATGACATCATAGATCCGCTGGGCTACTTCCCTATCAGGAATAAGCTCCGAATAAAGCTTGGCTAAGCGTAGTTCAGCCTTGGACATCACCTGTGCCATGTTATCGAGCACAGAGGTGAAGAATGGCCAAGTCTCATTAAGCTCCTGCAGCTCCTTAATGCGCTCGGTGGCCTGTTCCCCACTGCCAATCCATTGCTGCAACGCAGTGCCAACACCAAACCAACCTGGCAACATCACGCGAGATTGTGACCAGCTGAGAACCCAAGGAATAGCACGTAAATCTTCCACCGAAGATGTCTGCTTACGAGACGATGGTCGAGAACCAATATTGAGTGAGCCGATTTCACGCAGTGGTGTGGACTGGGTGAAGTAATCAATGAAGCCAGGATCCTCATGCACCAAAGAGGAATATTTCTGCAGGCTGAGCTCAGAAATCTCGCGCATAATCTCATAGGCGCGTTCTGGATCAGAAAGATCAGAAACATCCAACAAGGAAGCCTCAAGCGTTGCAGAAACCAATGCCTCCAAGTTGCGACGAGCTGTTTCTGGGCTGCCGTACTTGGCGGAAATAATTTCACCTTGCTCGGTGATTCGCAGCGATCCGCGCACAGCCCCCTTGGGCTGTGCCAGGATTGCGTCATAGGAAGGTCCGCCGCCACGGCCAACCGTACCTCCACGACCGTGGAATAAGCGCAACTTAACCCCGGCTGATCGGCAAAGATCTACCAGCTGCAGTTCCGCGTCGTAAAGCGCCCAGTTTGCCGAGAAATATCCGCCATCCTTATTGGAATCGGAATAGCCGAGCATGACTTCCTGGACATTGTCGCGCTGCTGGAGGTAGTTGCGATAAAGATCAATCTTCCAGAGATCTTCGAGGATTCCGGCGCCAGCTTGTAGATCATCGATGGTTTCAAATAGCGGAATCACGTCGATGCTTCCCACTGGAGTATCGCCCTTAGCCTTGATTAGGCCAAATTCCTTGAGCAATACCATGGGCTCGAGAACGTCAGTGACCGAAGACGCCATAGAAATAATGCAATGAGGCACCATGTTAGGGCCAAACTTCTCGACGGCATGCGCTGCCATCTTGAAAATGCCCAGCTCACGCTCGGTAGGCTCAGTGAAATCCCAGCCACCATTAGGGATCAATGGGCGCGGGCTGCGCAGCTCCTTGAGCAAAAGCTCAGTTTTAGCAGCCTCGTCGAGGTTGCGATAATCCGCGGTGACCTGCGCGTTTTGGAAGAGCTCAGTGAGCACATCCTCATAGCTCTCGGAGTTTTGGCGCAGGTCCAAAGAATAAAGGTTAAAGCCAAAGCTTTGAACCGCAGCGTAAATTGCCGCTAGACGATCATCTGCAATGAGCTCATCGTGAGAAGCTCGGAGAGAATCATCGACAATTTTTAGTTCGGCGGCAAATTCTTCAGGGGAGGAATATGGCTCAAAGATCTTAAACCAGGTGCCTTCGACGGCATGCTCACCAATGAGATGTGCAGTGGTTGCTAGGATGCGGCCACGAATTCCGTGTACAGCGCGACGATAAGGCTCATCCACGCGGCTTGGAACGTCGTTTTTGCCAGCGTCGGCCAGCTCACGCAGTTCTTCAGTAACCGAGCTCATACGGTCAGACAAGCTCAGCTCATGTTCGAGAGTGTGCAGCTGGCGGCCATAGTACTTCAGTACAGTCTCTGCAGCGCGGCTGGTGGAATAAGCCACGACGTCCGCGGTGACATATGGATTACCATCATGATCTCCACCAATCCAGGAACCTGGCTTGATTACAGCCTTCGCCGGAATGACCTTGCCATAACGTGAACGCAATTCCAAAACCACATCACGGTTAATACGTGGGATTTCTTCCAACAAGCTGAGCTTGTAATAACGCAAGCCCACCTCAATTTCATCTTCAATGCGAGGACGTGCCACACGAATCAACGCGGTCTGCCACAACACCGAGATACGACGATGAATATTCTTTTCAATCGCATCAAGCTTTGCCTGGGTACGTGCATTTTTTGGAGCAGCCAAAAGCAGCTGACGTTCCTGCATATATGCAGTGATCCACTTCTGAGCATCAAAAACTGTGCGACGGCGAGTTTCCGTGGGGTGCGCGGTAAGAACAGGCGCAACCTGGGCATTGCGTAAGACATCGGAAACATCCGAGGCCTTAACTTCTGCCTCATCCAATTTCAGCCAGGTTGATTCCAAGGTGCTCTCAGGTGGGGTTTCACCAGAATCAAGAGCTTGCTCTCGAGCCTCCGCATCATGGAGATCCTCTGCCAAGTTAGCCAGCAGCGCAAAGTGAGTAAAGGCGCGGGCAACTGGGGTAGCTTTTTCAGGGTCGATTCCCTTAAACACCTCTACTAGGGTGTCCATTTCCAGATTTCCCTTGGCAATTTGGAAAGAGGTTTGGCGAGCGCGCTCAACCAACTCATAAACTTCCGAGCCTTCTTGCTCGGAAATTACCTTTCCTAGGATGCGCCCGAGAAAGCGGATATCGTCTCGCAAAAGATCATTCACTGTACTTTTTACTCCTCGAAGAGTGTCTTGCAATGATGTCCTGAAAGCGCTTAAGAAGATGCGCTTAAAATAAAACAGTCGTCCAGCACTATAAAAGAGATACTGGGCGACTGTTGAGGTTTGAAGAAGCTCGAAAACCTTAGTTAAACGAGCACTCAAAGTGGCCGGGCACCTGGAGGTGTGCTTTTAAGAGCACTAAAACCTGGCAGCGATACCTAGCCGTGCCGAGCCAATTAAGGCTCAGCGTTGTTAAAGCTAGGTTTAGGCTACGGTTGCAGCATTGGCTGCCAGCTTGGCGAAAGCTTCACCATCGAGGGAAGCGCCACCTACAAGACAGCCATCAACGTCAGGCTGTCCGACGATCTCTGCAACGGTTTCTGCCTTTACGGAGCCGCCATAAAGGATGCGCAGACCGGAAGCGATGTCCTCGCCTGCCAGCTCAACGATAAGTCCGCGAATAGCTGCGCAAACTTCCTGAGCGTCAGCTGCAGATGCAACCTTTCCGGTGCCGATTGCCCACACTGGCTCATAAGCAATAACAGTGTTGGACAGTTCCTCAGCGCTAAGACCAGCCAAAGAAGCGCGGGTCTGCTCTACGACGTAATCAACGTGGGTGCCAGCTTCGCGGATTTCCAGTGGCTCGCCAACGCAGACGATTGGGCTAATGCCCTTGCTCAGAGCTGCCTTTGCCTTAGCAGCAACCAACTCATCAGATTCGTTGTGGTACTCACGACGCTCGGAGTGACCCACCACTACCCAAGAGCAATTTAGCTTTGCCAACATGGAAGCAGAAACTTCGCCGGTGTATGCGCCAGACTCGTGCTCGGAAACATCCTGAGCACCGAAGGTAACTTCCAATTTGTCGCCTTCAACCAAGGTCTGCACGGAGCGGATGTCGGTGAAAGGAACGGTAAGTGCGACGTCAACCTTCTCGTAGTATTCCTTTGGCAATGCAAAAGCGAGCTTCTGAACAGTACCAATGGCCTGCTGGTGATCGAGGTTCATCTTCCAGTTGCCGACGATAAGTGGCTTACGTGCCATGTGTGACACACCTTTCTAATGGGTAGTGCGTGGGGTGCAAGAATCTGCAAAGAATTGTTGTCTCAGTGCGCCTTGAGTCTTCGTGTTGTTTTCGAAAAGTCCAAGGCGCTTAATTGAAACTCAATTGTGAGTCCTGTGAGACGGTGACCTACTGCCCTATTGGTTTAGGGGCAAGCAGGTTGTCAACCAGTTTTAGCTGGCGAGAATTGCAACGCCTGGGAGTTCCTTGCCCTCAAGGTACTCCAGGGAAGCGCCACCACCGGTGGAGATGTGGGAGAAGCCGTCTTCGTTGAGGCCCAATACGCGAACGGAAGCTGCAGAGTCGCCACCGCCGACGACAGAGAATGCGCCGTTGTTTGCAGTTGCGTCAATGATTGCCTGAGCTAGGCCGCGGGTGCCCTCAGCGAATGCTTCGAACTCGAAGACGCCCATTGGACCATTCCAGAAAATGGTCTTTGCGGAAGCGAGAACCTCTGCAAACTTCTTGACGGACTCTGGTCCGATGTCAAGAGACATCCAGCCCTCTGGGATGGAATCGAGATCAACGATCTTCTTCTCTGCATCCTTGTTGAACTCGGAGGCTGCAACGAGGTCTACTGGCAATTCAATCTTGTCGCCAAAGCGCTCAAGAAGGTCAGAGCAGGTCTCCTTCATCTCTTCCTGCAACAGGGACTGCTGAACATTGTGGCCCTGAGCAGCGAGGAAGGTGTAGCACATGCCGCCACCGATAACGATCTTGTCTGCCTTTGCAGCAAGCGCCTCGATAACACCAATCTTGTCGGAGACCTTAGATCCACCGAGTACCACTACGTATGGAGCCTCTGGAGCATCTCCCACCTTTTGCAGGACGGAAATCTCAGTTTCAACAAGGCCACCTGCATAGTGAGGAAGACGCTTTGCAATGTCATAAACAGAAGCCTGAGCGCGGTGAACAACACCAAAACCATCAGAAACAAATGCGCCATTGTCAGCTGCAAGTGCTGCAAGCTGATCTGCGAACTCGCCACGCTCTGCTTCATCCTTAGAGGTTTCGCGAGGATCAAAACGAACGTTTTCCAGCAGCAAAATATCGCCCTCGGTTAGGCCATTTGCACGCTCGTGAGCATCTTCGCCGACAACGTCAGCTGCAAGTGCTACATACTGGCCAAGTTCCTCGGAGAGAGCTTCGGCAACAGGTGCAAGAGAGTACTTCTCGTTGACTTCACCCTTTGGGCGACCAAGGTGAGCCATAACGATGACCTTTGCGCCAGCTTCGCTGAGTGCCTTCAAAGTTGGAAGTGAGGCGATGATGCGGCCCTTGTCGGTGATCTCGCGGTCATCGTTGAGTGGAACATTGAAGTCGGATCGAACGATAACGTGGCGTCCGTCGACGCCTTCGTCGAGCAGGTCCTTGAGGGTCTTAACAGCCATGCCGTACTCCTTGGAGTTAGAAAGAGAAAGTTTGTATGTGCCAGCACTGTGAACAACATTGCATAGGCATTTGCCTAAAACTTTGAGAGTTACTCACTGTGATGCTGGACCGTATTCAATTGTATTGATTTAGAACAGAAATAGCCCGGAGTGCGCCGAGGCACACCCCGGGCTATTGGGATGTCACATCACCTGAATATGAAATTCAGGGCTTTGACGTGATCTTTTTTAGAGCTTGGAAGCTACGTGCTCGGTCAGGCGGAGCAACTGGCAGGTGTAACCCCACTCGTTGTCGTACCAAGAAACAACCTTGACGGTGTTGCCGGAGACTTTGGTCAGGCCAGCGTCAAAGATGGAGCCGTGGGAATCGGTGATGATGTCGGTGGAAACCAGTGGCTCTTCGGAGTAAGCCAGGGTGTCGCCGAACTCGCCGGTAGCAGCTTCCTTGATAGCAGCGTTAACTGCCTCAACGGTGACCTCAGACTTGGTGGTGAAGGTCAAGTCGGTTGCGGAGCCGGTGATGACTGGAACGCGAAGTGCGTAGCCATCAAGCTTGCCCTTGAGCTCTGGAAGAACCAAGGCGACAGCCTTAGCAGCACCGGTGGAGGTAGGAACGATGTTCACAGCTGCTGCACGTGCGCGACGCAGGTCCTTGTGAGGTGCATCGTGCAGACGCTGGTCACCGGTGTAAGCGTGGATGGTGGTCATCAGACCGTTTTCGATGCCGAACTTATCGTTAAGAACCTTAGCGATTGGAGCGAGGCAGTTGGTGGTGCAAGATGCGCCGGAGATGACGTTGTGGTTCTCAGCATCGTAGGTGTCGTGGTTAACGCCGTAAACGAAGGTCGCGTCCTCGTTGCTTGCAGGAGCGGAGATGATTACCTTCTTCGCGCCAGCTTCGATGTGAGCCTTTGCAGCCTGAGCATCGGTGAAGAAGCCGGTGGACTCAATCACGATGTCAACATTGTGAGCTGCCCAGTCAAGGTTCTTTGGATCGCGCTCTGCGTAAACTGCAATGCGCTTGCCACCGACGGTGATGGAATCATCATCGTATTCAACCTCTTGACCCAGACGACCCAAGATGGAGTCGAACTTCAGCAAGGTAGAAAGGGTCTTGTTATCGGTGAGGTCGTTAACTGCGACAACCTCAAGATCTTCGCTGCGCTGCAGAACTGCGCGGAAGAAGTTACGTCCGATGCGGCCAAATCCGTTAATGCCAACACGAATGGTCATGTTGTTGCTCCTCTAAAGATTGTGGGAAATCCAATGTATGAAGATGATGGGTCCGCGGGGGCATAACGCCCCAAATTGGCCAAAACTGCCAATCCACGGTCAGGTGCACTCAAAGTTGATTCGAGAATAAACCTGCTACCCAAACCTACCGACAAAGGTCATTTCGTCGAGTCAACTCGTTGTTAACCTGCTTTCGATTTTAGCGAGAAAACACAGATTCCGCACGAGTTGCCAAAAAGAATCAAACATAATCAAAAATTGAGGCTCAACCCCTATGGGGGTAATTCCCACACTGCCATGAAATACTTTTGAATATGAACGAATTTTTTCCGCAGCACAATTCCCCAAACACACCCTAATGGGGGTAATAATGAAGTGAACTACATTAAAGCAAGTCCAACGACCTTAGTCTCAAGGAAGCCGAGCATGTGATGTAACTCACATGCTCGGTTGAATAGATCTAAATGGATAAGGTTTACCAGGTGTCGTTTTAGGACCCTGCGAGCCTCTACATCTCTTCTAAAAGGTCTTCCGTTACCGCTGAATTGGTATCAGCAATTCCCAACTCCCCTGCCCGTTTGTCTGCCATTGTCAATAAGCGACGGATCCTGCCAGCAACTGCATCCTTGGTCATTTGTGGATCAGCCAGGCGGCCTAATTCTTCCAAGGACGCCTGCCGATGTTGCACGCGTAGCTGACCGGCCTCTGCCAAATGTTCTGGAACGTCATCACCGAGAATTTTCATGGCTAATTCAACTCGGGCTGCAGCAGCAACCGCAGCGCGCGCAGATCGTCGTAAATTGGCGTCATCAAAATTAGCTAAGCGGTTTGCTGGGGTGCGTACCTCGTGCTTAAGGCGTTTTTCCTCCCACAAGATTCGAGACTTTTGGGCACCAATTCTGCTAAGCAGTGCTCCAATTGCCTCTGCGTCCCTAATAATCACCCGGTCAGAGCCTCGTGAGTCCTTGGTTTTTGCCACCACCCCAATTCGGCGAGCACAGCCAACCAATGCCAAAGCTGCCTCTTGACATGGGCATACAACTTCCAAAGATGATGAGCGCCCCGGCTCGGACAACGTACCGCTTGCCAAAAACGCTCCGCGCCAAGCAGCTTCCGCATCACTAATCGTTCCTGAGACAACTTGTGGAGCAAGCCCGCGAACTGGATACCCTGAGCGCGTTACCAATCCCACCCTGCGCGCAACTTCATCGGCATTATCAATGATCCGAACCAGATAACGCGGAGTTTTTCTACTGACAGTGGGATTAACTGTATGCAACCCCACATCGGTTCCATACAAGGTATGAATAAACTCTTGAAGGCGCTGGCCAACTTTAAGGCTGTCTAAATTGGCCTCAATAACAAGGTGTCCATGCACCGCTTGCATTTCACCGGCAAAGCGCAGCATCGCTGAAACCTCAGCAGCTTTAGAACTTTGTCTGCTAACTGCCACCTTGGTCAGTTCTTCTTTAATGTCCTTGGTCAATGACATGAATAGTCCTCCTCAAAGCACCATGTGGTCGCAGGATTTGTCTCGCTGTGACACAACTTCTCAGTCGTGTCACAGCACCAAACATGCCAGCAAATAATAAATCGGTTTAGCCAGGTAAATACCGAAGCCAAGTTGGCCCACCTCTCCCCGCTTGATGGACTCAAAAACTGCCAAACCGGAAAAGACAACCAGAAAAGACTTAGCGCTGACGGGATTGCTTATAGCTCTCCAACAATGCAGCCCCCAGTTTTACGGGGTCGTGCACACTGGTAAATCGGCCCCGGCCATCTTCTGCACGAAGATCGAGAAAAGAGATCTCAGCACCTAAGTTTGCAGCTGCGCGCTCCAAGTGGGTGCGTTCAGAAGGCGTGGTAATGGTGCTGGAATCTACAATTACTTGATCCACCTGCAAATTGCGGGCATGTTGACGCAGCACATGAATATGACGTTCGGCGGAAAATCCAGCGGTTTCACCTGGCTCTGAAGTCAGGTTAAGAATTACTGCCTTAGTTGCCTTGGTTTCAGCCAGTGCTTGCACAACCTCTGGTACCAAAATATGAGGAATCACCGAGGAAAACCACGATCCTGGCCCCAAGGTCACTAAATCTGCGTTGTAAATTGCATCAATGGCAACAGGATTAGCAAGAGGAGCTTCTGGAATAACTCTCACTCTTCTCACCTGGCCAGGAGTGGCAGCCACTGCAACCTGGCCACGAACTTGGCGCATAACGCGTGGATCGGTGTCTAGGCCAGAAACCTCTGCTTCAATATCAAGTGGCTCGGAGCAGACTGGAATGACACGCCCTTTAGCGCCAATAATATTGGCAACTTTATCCAAGGCATTTTGAGAAGTTCCCAAGATATCGGTGAGCGCCACAATTACCAGATTGCCCAAGGCGTGGCCGGCAAGCGCGCCGTGCCCACCAAAGCGATGCTGCAAAAGCCTTTCCCACACTTCCCCAGCTTCATCATCAGAGGTCAACGCTGCGAGAGCCATGCGTAGATCTCCCGGGGGAATCTGTCCCAATTCGCGGCGAATACGTCCGGAGGATCCGCCGTCGTCAGCAACAGTAACGATGGCGTTAATTTGTTCGGCGGAACAGCTGCGGGCTGCTCTCAGCGTTTGGAAAAGACCATGCCCGCCACCCAGGCTCGTAATTGTGGCTGGTGTGTCACGAAGCACCGAATTATCAGAAACGTCAGTCAAAGCATCGGCCGAATTCACCGCATCAGCTAAGCCCCCCAATTCAAAATCGAAAGATTCAGGGTCACCAAAACCATCAATATCACGTGAAGTAGACATTGGTTTTCTCCTACTCCTCTAATGGCGGTTGATGTCGCGGTGTACCACGGAGACATCAAGATCGGTGGCTTCGCCAAGGCGACGTGCCAATTCTTCAGACACTGCTACAGAACGGTGGTGACCGCCGGTACAACCAATAGCGACGGTGATGAAGCTCTTGCCCTCGTGACGGTAGCCAGGAAGCATATCTTTCAGCATTTCCACAAAGTTCTTTAGAAACTCTTGGGCTCCACGTTGGGCTAGAACGTAGTCAGAAACTGGCTTGTCTACACCGCGGAAAGGCTTAAGCTCTGGAATCCAAAAAGGGTTAGGCAAAAAGCGCACATCCACCACAAAGTCCGCATCGCGTGGTGAGCCATGTTTAAAACCAAAGGACTCGATGGTGACATGCTGCACGCGGCTGGCAATGGATTTGAAGGAAGATTCAATTGCACGGCGCAGGTCATGGACCGAGAGTTCGGAGGTATCGATAACTACATCGGCATCCTCTCTGACCTGGGAAAGCATAATGCGCTCGCGTTCAATTCCTACCTGCAGGGTTTGGCTGCCCTGCAGCGGATGGGTGCGGCGGACGTTATCAAAACGCTTGATCAACACATCATCGCGGGCATCCAAAAAGAGCACAGTTGGTGGCAAATCTTTGCCAGTTAGTTCTGCAACCACCTGCGCTAATCCACCGTTAAATTCACGGGAGCGTACATCGCACACTACGGCGACTTTATCTACTGGAGAGGCCTCTACTGCGCAGAGATCTACGAGGTCCAGGATGAGCTGTGGCGGAATATTATGTGCCACATACCAACCGAGATCTTCCAGAACTCGAGCGGCAGTGCTCAAACCTGCACCTGACATTCCCGTGATGATCACTGGGGTGAAGTTTTCTTGGTACTTCAGCGGTTCAGCCGGGGCAGACTGTTCAGAAGGCGTTAACCCAACAGATTGAATCATGCCTATATACTAGCCAGCTTAAAAACTTCGCGTCGCAACAAGCGCCTAAAATCAAGACTCCGTCGGATGCAATCCCTCATAGATGGCCTCGGCGAGCTTGGGGCCAAAGCCTTTTAGCTCAGCGATCTCTGCCACGCTTGCCTCTTTAAGTTTGGCCACGGAGCCAAAGTGTTTGACCAATTCAGTGCGGCGATTTTGGCCTAGACCCTTGATATTGTCCAATTCCGATACTCGCATGCGCTTGGATCGTTGCTGGCGGTGATAGGTGATGGCAAAGCGGTGGGCCTCATCACGGATTTGCTGGAGCAAAAATAGGGCCTGGGAATTACGGGGCAAAATTACCGGATCGGGATCGCCTGGCACCCAAATTTCTTCGAGGCGCTTGGCCAAACCGACGAGCACCACGTCCACAATGCCGAGTTCATCAAAAACCTTTTGAGCAGCAGCAACCTGGGGCGCACCACCATCGACAATAAAAAGCTGAGGTGGATAGGCAAAGCGTTTATTATCAGTGCTCATCTCCTCAATATTTTCATCGGCAAAGGTAGATCCATCAAATTCTTCAGCTGCCGGAACCGCCAACTTATCCTTGTTATGACGCAAGAAGCGGCGGCGTGTAATTTCCGCTATTGAAGCCACGTCATCAGAATGGCCATCACCTGCTGCTTCTTTAACGCGGTAGCGTCGATAATCCGATTTACGAGGCAAACCATCTTCAAAAACCACCAAAGATGCCACCACATCCGTGCCTTGGATATGGGAAATATCGGTACATTCAATACGCAAAGGCGCCTGTTCCATATCCAGAGCCTCTTGCAACTCCTGCAAAGCCGCCGAACGCGCAGTGAGATCCCCAACGCGTTTTAGTTTGTGCTGTTTTAGCAGCTCCTTGGCGTTTCTTTCCACGGTTTCCATTAGGGCTCGTTTATCGCCTCGCTGGGGCACGCGCGCATCCACCGCTGCTCCGCGCAAATCGCTCAGCACCTGCAAGGTTTCCTCGGTCTCATTGGGCAGCACTTGCACCAAAATTTCGCGGGGTAAAACTAAAGGAGCAGGACGCTGTTGAGAGAGCTTGTCGACGCCCCGACGCTCGATTAACTCGGCGTCTTCACGGGCCTCAGAGTCCGCACGTTCCACTGCGTCTCCATAAAACTGCACCAAAAAGTTCTGCATCAGATAAGGCAGCGCGGGGTCGAGTTCGCCCTGCGTGGGGGCGTCGATAAGCGCCTCGTCCCAGTCCCCGGTCTTTTCTATAACCCAGCCGCGCTGACCGCGGATTCGGCCACCGCGGACGTGGAATACCTGGACGGCAGCTTCTAGGTCATCGCTGGCGAAGGCAATCACATCAGCATCGGTGCCATCACCGAGCACCACTGCTTGCTTTTCCATGACCTTGTTGATGGCTTGGAGGTCATCACGCAGCCGTGCAGCGCGTTCAAAGTCGAGGTTTTCCGCGGCTTCTTCCATGTCAGCGGTCAGTTTTTTGGTCACTTTATCGGTGTGACCGGACATGAAGGAGGTAAATCCCTCCACAATTTCGCGGTGTTCGGCTTCATTTACCCGGCCCACACAAGGTGCCGCACATTTATCGATATACCCCAAAAGGCATGGCCTGCCAAGGTTCTCGTGGCGGTTAAATACGCCCTTTGAACAGGTGCGCATGGGGAATACTCGGGTGAGCAGATCAAGGGTTTCGCGCACTGCCCAGGCATGCGAATAAGGCCCAAAATAACGCACGCCCTTACGACGAGGTCCACGATAAAAATAGGCGCGCGGAAAACGCTCGCCGGTAGAAACGGCAAGCATGGGATAGGTCTTATCATCGCGATACTTAACGTTGAAGCGTGGATCAAACTTCTTGATCCAGGTGTATTCCAGCTGGAGGGCTTCTACCTCACTGGATACTACGGTCCATTCCACCGATGAGGCGGCAAACACCATTTGGCGGGTGCGGGGGTGCAGCTGGGTGACATCTTGAAAATAATTGGACAGACGTGAACGCAGGTTTTTAGCCTTGCCCACGTAAACAACGCGGCGCGAATCATCGCGGAATTTATAAACACCCGGCTCCGTAGGAATAGTTCCAGGGGCCGGGCGGTAAGTGGTTGGATCAGCCATTAGCCGTTAATCCTCAGGCATATACTTGTTTTCGAGCTCGCGGAAGGCTTCCACAGCCTGAACTACATCCTGACCATCACGGGACTGATATGCCCACATGGGAACATACTCAAAATCCGGAAGTTCAAGGCGAGCTACTCGGCTGCCCTTGGGGAAAGACATGCCATAGATAACAACCCAAGGATAAAAGCGAGTTCCGATGAAGTTGCGGATCTCTACCCCATCCTCATTTGCACGGACTCGAGCACGAGTCAGGCCGAGGTATAGGAAGAAAGAAATCACCAAACCAATTCCAGGAAAAGCAAGCTTATCGATGGATGTCACGGCAGCACCGGTGAAATCCACACCCACCACAGCACCCATAAAAATATGAACTGCCATCACGACAACAACACTGATCCACGCCAGGCGTTTCATCGTCTTGGAGGTAACCACCAGTTCCCAGGGCTTTGCGGTAGTAGTGTCAGCAAAAGCTGCGGTGTATTCCTGCAGCTCTGCGTCGCTTAAGCCCCCGGTGGTGTGTGCGTTTCGCAGATCGTCCGGTGCTCCGTCGGGGGCGTTGATTGCCACGTTCTCACAAATCCTTCGGTCTTAAAATTTCGCTAAAAGTGTTCGGGAAACAGTTTAACCCTTGGTGCCACGAATGCGAGAAAGCACCAAGGCGGTATCAATCGCTGCAACCATAGCCTCAGCGCCCTTGTCCTCTACCGAACCCGGTCCACCGGAACGCTCAATAGCCTGTTCCTCGGTATTGGTGGTCAAAACACCATTGCCAATGGGAGTGGAGGTATCAAGCGCAATGCGGGTAAGTCCTTGGGTGACAGAATCACAGACATAATCAAAGTGTGGGGTGCCACCGCGAATAACGCAGCCAAGCGCCACAACTGCATCATGCGTGCGTGCAAGTTCTTGCACTACAAGGGGCAATTCCAAGGCACCCACCACACGATATTCATCCACGGTGGCACCTGCTTCACGGCCTGCGGTAACCGCGTGGTCATGGAGACGATCGCAGATCTCCGCATTCCAGGTAGCAGTAACAACAGCTACCTTGAGGCCACTAGCATCGGGCAGCTCGATTTGTGGCAAACCTTCTTTAGGCATTTTTATTCTCCTACTTTATGAGAGAGTTCCCACTCAGCTACGGCTGGGAGATCATGGCCCATGCGATCACGCTTGGTCTTGAGGTATTTCACATTATCCTCATGGACCTGCACTGGAATTGGAGTACGGCTGGCTACGGAAATGCCATGGCCCTCCAAACCAACCTTCTTGGCAGGGTTATTGCTGATGAGATTGAGGGAACGCACACCCAGGTCATAAAGAATCTGGGCACCGGTGCCAAATTCACGAGCGTCAGCAGGCAGCCCCAAAGCCAAGTTGGCATCGACGGTATCGGCGCCCTCGTCCTGGAGCTGATAAGCGCGCAGCTTTGCCAAAAGGCCAATTCCACGGCCTTCATGTCCGCGCATGTAGACCACAACACCACGGCCGGCCTCATTGATCATGCGTATCGATTCGTGGAGTTGTTGACCACAGTCGCAGCGTCGAGAAGCAAAAACGTCGCCGGTCAGGCACTCGGAGTGCACGCGAACCAGCACGTCCTCGCCACCGTTGGAGGCGACATCGCCGGCCACAATGGCAACCAATTCGGTGCCATCAACCTTGGAGCGGTAGCCCACTGCCTTGAAGGTGCCATAGTCGGTGGGCAGCTTGGTCTCTACCTGACGCTCCACCAGAATCTCGTTCTTGCGGCGCCATTCAATCAACTGTGCAATGGAGATGAGCTTAAGGCCATGCTCATCGCAGAAACGACGCAATTCCGGAACGCGAGCCATACCGGTTGGGTCTTCCTCACTGACAACCTCGCAAATCACGCCTGCTGGCTGCAATCCAGCAGCTCGTGATAGGTCAACGGCAGCTTCGGTGTGACCGGCGCGCACCAAAACGCCACCTTCGCGTGCCCGTAGTGGAACTACGTGGCCGGGGCGGGTGAAATCCTTAGGCTGCGCATCGGGATCTGCCAGCAGACGCAAGGTTTGTGCGCGGTCGGTGGCAGAAATACCGGTGGAGCCGGTGTTGGCATCAACCGTGACGGTATAAGCAGTGCCACGGGCATCCTGGTTTTGCGCGGTCATGGGAGGCAGGTCGAGACGATCTGCATCTTCTGCGGTTAAAGGAGCGCAAATATAACCGGAGGAATAACGCACCATAAAGGCCACGAGCTCAGGTGTAGCGAGCTCGGCGGCGAAGATAATATCGCCTTCGTTTTCGCGGTCTTCATCATCAACTACGACGACAGCCTTACCGTCGGCGATATCGGCGATGGCTTCCTCGACTGGATCGAGAGCGCTATTTTTAGTTTCTTGTGCAATCACAATGATTAAACCTAGTCCTTTGCCTGATCTTCGCCCGAATTGGTGCCCATCATGCGCTCGACATATTTGGCGATCACATCTACTTCGATGTTGACTTTGTCACCAACAGCGAGTTCACCGTGGGTGGTATCACGCAAGGTGGTGGGAATGAGTGAGACCTCAAACCAGTCCGCGCCCAGGTTAGAAACTGTTAATGAGGTGCCATTAAGTGCAATGGAGCCCTTCTCTACGACATAGCGCGCCAAGTTCTCTGGGAGGGAGAAACGCAGTACATCCCAGTGTTCGGAGCTCGTGCGGGCAAGTAATTCCGCAGTGGCGTCAACGTGGCCTTGCATAATGTGTCCGCCGAGGCGACCTGTTGCAGCCATGGCACGTTCCAAGTTCACATGGCTGCCCGCTTTGAGCACGCCTAAGGTGCTGCGGTCGAGGGTTTCCTGCATGAGGTCTGCGCTAAAGCTATTTTCTTTAAATTCCGCAACAGTCAAGCACACTCCATTGACTGCAATGGAATCTCCGAGGTGTACATCAGACAACACAGTATCCGCTGCGATTTCTAAGCGCACTGAATCGCCGAGGTTTTCCACCCCTGCAATTGTGCCTTTTTCCTCCACAATTCCGGTAAACATTTCTAAAGTCCTTTTCTTTGCATTTCTATTAATACGTCATTGTCCAGCTGCCGAATTGTGGTGATATCAAAGCGCATAATCTCATCCATACTGGTCGTTTCCCGCCAATTTAGAAGCGATTTTCCTGCTCCCAACAACGCTGGCGCAATGTAGGCCTGAATATTGTCAACCACTTCTAGGCGCAAGGCAGCTGCTGCTAGGGTCGGTCCGCCTTCAATAAGCACGTCACGGCATCCTGCTTCCCATAGCACAGCCAGCGCCTCCGGTATTCCCGAGTACTGTTCAAAGCCCAAATGGTGCAGGTTTGTGCCACTCGGCACGGAACGCTTTCCGACGACTACCCGCCGCGGTTGGCGGGGGTACAGCTGGTCACCGGAGCGGGCGGTGAGCGAGGGATTATCGCTTAAAGCAGTGCCCGTTCCCACCAGAATGGCATCGCGACGACTGCGGTCTTCATGAACATGGGCGCGTGCTGCTGCCCCAGTAATCCACTGACTGCTGCCATCTGTTGCTGCGGCAAATCCATCAATGGTGCTGGCAAATTTAAGAGTCACATTGGGCCGGGAACGACGTACCGCATTAAGCCAGGGCTGCAAAGTGGGAACGGTGGTATCCAAAAAGTGGGTTTCCACGCCTTTGAAGGCCAAGTATTCCGCTCCCCCAGCTGCTGCTGGGAACGGATCGGCTTGGGCATAAAAGACTCGCGCAATCGCGGCGTCGAAAAGCGCTTGGGAACACGGACCCGTGCGGCCAGTATGGTTGCAGGGTTCAAGGGTGACCACCGCGGTGCCGCC
The DNA here is from genome assembly GCF_000344785.1 of Corynebacterium callunae DSM 20147. NCBI lineage: Bacteria > Bacillati > Actinomycetota > Actinomycetes > Mycobacteriales > Corynebacteriaceae > Corynebacterium > Corynebacterium callunae. The sequence goes on from NC_020506.1 coordinate 1,610,998, forward strand.
TCTGGCACGCGTACCGGCAGCCGCCAGCGCCATAACTTCGGCGTGGGGGCCGCCTGGTGGTTGGGTGGCGCCGATGCCGGCAATCTGACCTGCCGCGTCAAGGATGACGGCGCCTACTGCGGGATTGGGGCTGGTTGTGCCGCGGACTTCGGCAGAAGCAGCGATTGCTTGAGCCAGTGCCTCTGCGATTTCCCGAGGTGTCGTCATTTACTTGCTTGCGAGTGCTCTCAAAGTCTGGACTGCTGCGTTAGGATCTTCGGCGCCATACACAGCAGAACCTGCCACAAAAGCATCACAGCCAGCTTCAGCCGCTGCCGCAATGGTCTTCTCCCCAATGCCACCGTCGATTTCGATGATGGTGTTGAGGCCACGCTCATCAATGACGCGGCGGAGGGTACGGACCTTCTCCAATTGCTCTGGCATGAAGCTCTGTCCGCCAAAACCTGGCTCCACGCTCATGACGATAACCTCATCAAAATATTCCAGGTCATCAAGGTAGTCCTCGATGGGAGTGCCAGGGCGCAGGGAAAAACCAGCACGAACCCCCTGGGAACGAAGGTACTTAGCCAGTTCAACATGGTCGTCTGTGGCTTCCACATGGAACACAATGCAGTCTGCGCCAGCCTTGATGTAGTTGTCCACCCACTTTTCAGGGTTTTCAATCATGAGGTGCACATCCAGGTCCTTTTCTGTGACCCGGTTAATTGCCGCCGTAATATCAGCGCCAAAGCTGAGGTTTGGAACAAAATGTCCATCCATAATATCGACGTGGATCCAGTCCGCGTCGGGAACTGCTGCTACTTCTGCGCCGAGTTGGGAGAAATCTGCGGCCAAAACGGATGGGGCGATCTTTGGAGTATGTTGTGCCATGTCCTAGATCATAGCCCGCCATAAAAGGCGGGCTCCAACACTCTCCCCTTTGGTGGCTATTTTTTACGCAAAACCGCAAAGAACATAGCGTCCGTACCGTGGCGATGTGGCCACATCTGCACTGACTTCTCAGTTCCAGTGTCTTCCATGCCTGGCACAAATGGGCGTGCGTCTAGTTCCTCTACCTCGAGGGTTTCTAGCGCTTTATTAACCACACCGCGGGTTTCACGCAAATCAGGTGAACAGGTGGAATAAACCACAATGCCACCAGAACGTGCCTTCTTAATTGCTGATTCCAAAAGCTCAAATTGCAAAACGTTGAGCTCTGCAATGTCACTTTCTTGTTTACGCCAACGAGCTTCTGGACGGCGACGCAATGCGCCCAGACCAGAACAAGGTGCATCAACCAGCACGCGGTCATAATTATTCTCGAGGTTGATGGAACGGCCATCGCCCACATGAATTTTGACTGGCAGGCCGCGGACTGACTTCTCAATCAAGCGTGCACGGTGTTCAGAGATCTCCACCGCATCCAATTTGGCACTTTCCATACGTGCCAAAGAACCAACCAGCGCTGCCTTGCCACCTGGGCCTGCACAAAGATCAAGCCACTTGCCTTGATCATCGTTAACAGGAATCTCTGCGAGCGCGCGGGCAATCAGCTGGGAACCTTCATCTTGAACGGCTGCTAAGCCCTCCTTGATGGGTTCAATATCGGCAGGGTCGCCACCTTCCAAATAAACGGCATAAGGAGAATACTTTCCTTCTTCGCCGCCTACGATTAGTGCTAATTCTTCAGCGCTGATCTCACCTGGACGAGCCACCAGGTGGACAACTGGACGCTCGGAGTCTGCTTCTAGAGCAGCTTCCAATTCTGCCGCTGGCAAAAGCTGCGCAAAACTACGCGCAATCCACTCTGGGTGCGCGGTACGGAAAGCAACCTTGGCGATTTCCTCGCTTGGCTCCAACTTATCCAACCAAGCTTCAGGAGAGGTACGAGTGATATTGCGCAGGATGGCATTGGCAAAACCTGTGGCCTTGAACTTCTTCAGGCCACCCACCATCTTTACCGAGGTATCTACTGCGGCGTGATCCTCCACGCGCATAAAGAGCACCTGATAAGCGCCCAAACGCAAAATATCAAGGATTTCTGGGTCGATATCAGAAAGCTCACGGCCCGATGCTGCCTTGATAATAGAATCCAACAGCCCCTGCTTACGCAAGGTGCCATAGGTGATCTCCGTAGCAAATGCTGCGTCACGGCCACTGAGATTGTGCTTGCTCAACAGGCGTGGCAATACCAAGTTGGCATAAGCACCGCCGGTGCGCACACGGTCAAGCACCTCAAATGCGATTTCGCGCGGCTTATCTACACCCAGGGAACGTAAGTGGCGGATTTCTCCGGAGGCATCGCGGCCATAAAGCTGTTTCTTGGCAGGACGCCCAGGTCCCTGGGGTCGCTTATTTGGCATATTCTTATTTTGTGCGCCACGCTTAGGTGCACTACGACCGGGAGTCTGACGCTGCTGTCCGGACTTCTGAGCTTCAGGTTCTGGACCTTTGGCACTACGTGAGCGGAAGCCGCCCGATTTATCAAGGCTCATAGAAATTTCGCTTCCTGTTCAAGATGGACGCCACGCGCCCAGTCTGCTGCTTTCATCATTTTTTTACCTGGTGGCTGAATCTCCACCACTTCTACGGCAGTTGTGCCTGTTCCTACATAAACGGCAGATTTACCTGCGCTAATAACGCCCGGTTCTAGAACCGGTGCCTCGCCTGAGAGCTTGACTGGCGCAACCTTGAGGCGCGCGTCGGCAAGCGTGGTCCACGCGCCCGGGGCTGGAGTATGTGCCCTGATGTGGCGGTCGATGACCTCCGCAGGCTGTGTCCAATCAATGCGGGCATCCTCAGTGGAAATTTTTGAGGCATAGGACGCCTCGCCGACCTGTGGCTGCGGGGTGATGCTGCCATTTTCTAGGCCAGTCATGGTCTCAACCAACAAATCACCACCGCTATATGCCAAACGCTCAAGGAGATCGTCGGCGGTATCGGTGGGCAGAATTTGCTCTTCCAAGGTGGAGAGGATCACTCCGGTATCGAGGCCTTCATCAATACGGAAGGTTGTGGCACCAGTAACCTGATCACCCTCGCGAATCGCAGCCTGTACCGGCGCAGCCCCACGCCATGCTGGGAGCAGGGAAAAGTGCAGATTTACCCAACCGTGTGGTGCAATTTCCAGCAAATCTTTAGTGATCAACTGCCCAAAAGCAACCACCGGCAAACAATCGGGAGCCAGTTCTTGCAAGCGCTGGCGCACTGCTTTTCCATCTTCACTATCAGCTTTTAATGTTGCAGGCTTTAACACCTCGATGCCGTGCTGAGCGGCAAGTTCCGCAACTGCCGAAGGATGCAAAGTCCTTCCACGTCCGCGACGAGCATCGGGCTGTGTCAACACAGCCACCACCTCATGCTCTGAATCAATTAATTTTTGCAGCGCAACAACTGCGGGTTCGGGAGTTCCGGCAAATACCAGGCGCATATGGTTTCCTTCCTACTGGGACTGTCCTACAAGGGCTGTCCTACTGGGGGCGATCTTGGGGCTAGCTATTAAACCAGGTGGATGCACGGATTACACCCATTGCTGCCTTACGTTCCGCAGGCTCCAGTCGCTTGAGGAAAAGCACCCCATCAAGGTGGTCAGTTTCATGCTGAATGCAGCGCGCCAACAGTCCATTTGCCACAAATCCAATGGGATTGCCATCTTTATCTCGGCCGGAAAGTCGTACAGTCTCATATCGTGTGGTTTCCGCAGAAACCTCCGGGATGGACAAGCATCCCTCATTACCGGTCTGAGTTTCCTCATTTACTGGCTCCCACACCGGGTTGACTACATGGCCACGCATGCCACCAGGCTGGTGGGAAGTATCAAACACAAATACGCGGCGCAGCACTCCAACTTGGTTGGCAGCAAGGCCAACTCCCCCGGCGTCTTCCATGGTGTCAAACATGTCTGCAATCAGGGTTGCCAAAGATTCATCAAAATCGACAACCTCATCGGCGCGGCTCACTAGAACGGGGTCGCCAAACAATCTGACATCACGAACAGTCATAGTGGGTGAAAAGCTCCTTGCATAAAACGATGGAAATAAACTCTTACTCTTATCCTATCGTCACCGCTTGGAACTTCCCTACCCCGCGTCTGATCGGACATAAGTATCTGCAAGCATTAAAGCAAAAATCAGGGAGATCCAGGCTTCCGAGCGAATTCGAGGTGAACCTGAGGTCCTCACTTAACCGATGTGCAGCGGATCCATTTGTACCCGCAAAGGCAAATCATTTTTCCGTGCCGCCCGCGCCACCTGCGCTGCTCGTAGTGCATGGCCCAACTCAGCCCGCGGTCCCAAAGGTGTACGAATCAAAAGACGCTGCACCGGACCAAATTTTTGTTCATCATATTCGCCAGGCAAAGTCACACCCGGTGGCAGATCAACTGGCCCCAAAACTTCGGCTTGGGCTGGTAACTCCACCAATTCCAAGAAATTGTCCAAAGCAGCACTAGCACCATCAACTGCTGCCATATGCACTGAAGGCGGAAACATTACCTCCCGGCGGCTTTCCAACTCCGCAGCTGCTGCTCCCACAACATCCCAGCGGATCAGCGATTGCACCACCGGGAAGGCAGCGTCAGCAACCACAATTACCTGTCCCCCATGCAAATGGGAATGCACCATGGTGGCAGCTGCCGTCCACTTGCTCAAAGTATCTTCAGTGGCACGCAGATCTTGCCGCCCCATCAATGCCCAAGTATCTAGCAACAAACAGGCGCCATAATAACCATGGGATTCCGGGCCGGAGTATTGCTGGGAACCATTAAGAACCCGCGGTTCAGCACCAGGAGTTGCCACCACAATTGCTGGACGGTTGGGAATAGTATCCACGATCTTATTTCCGCCCGAGGTAATAATGCGCACTGCTGGAAAAGCGCGACCAAGCTCCTCAGCAGTTCTTTCCGTACCCAACACCACCGCGCGCAGCTTTGGAGAACCACAGCTTTGACAGCGGAAATTAGAATCCGGGCGTCCACACCACCGGCAGGTCGGCACTCCGGCGTGCGTGGGGCTGCCCTGTGGCAACCCCAGTGGCCCATTACAGTGCCGGCAGCGCGCCGGGGTTCGGCAATTTCCACAAGCCAGCGTGGGTACATATCCTTTGCGGGGCACCTGAATCAGCGCTGGTTGTTCGCGATCCAGAGCGTCTCGCAGTGCCTTAAACGCCACCGCAGGCAGGCGTGCCGAACGCGCCAAAGGATCACGTTCCAGCTCAAAATCGGAATCGGCCACCGCTTGAATTCGAGGCATGCGGGTGCGCAGCGTCTCACGCGGAGCCACCAAATTATGCATCCACCCAGATTCCACCAGCAGCTCAGTCTCTGCGGTACGCGCATGGCTGGCAATAATAAGCGAGCATTTTTCCAGCGCCGAACGTGTCGTCAAAACCTCCCTGGCGTGCACATAAGGCGCGCGCGGATCAACCAGGTTATCATCCCCATCACCGACAATGATGGCCAATTTAAGGTCTTTAACCGGCGCAAACGCCGCGCTGCGAGTACCGACCACCAGGCGCCCCTGCCCCTGCAGCACGGACAAAAACCGCCGATAGCGGGCCTGTGGCCCGAGACCAGAATTTAAAACGGTGATCTGCTTAGCGGCAACGAGGGTGCGTAGTGCGGCTTCAAGCTTATCGACGTCTCGTTGATCGGGAAGCACAATTAAGGCGCCAGCTCCATCAACCACAACTTTCACTGCCAATGATGCAAGTGCCAAAGCCCAATCATCACCTGGAGCAATCTGCCACGCAGCACGCGCAGTAGTGCCAGCTAAAACCGCATCGACAAAAGACTGTCCATGCTGATAAGCAGACCAGGAAGAAAGATCTGGTTCCAGGGCAGTGCCCAATTCTTCCCAGGTACTTTCCAATTGAGAGTCCTCTGCTCCCGCATGACGTGCTGGTATCGCTGACCGAATCAAATCCGAGCGCACCCCGCTATATCTTTCGGCAAGGGCTTCAATCAATTGAGAAAGCTGTGGTGGATAAACCACAAAGGGTGAAATTACGCGATCCAACCACGCCAAGTTTCCTTTATGTGTGGTGGAAGCAGTGCGTGAGATGAGTATTGCGTCGACAAGCCTGCCTGCAAACCGGATCCTGACCCGCACACCTGGTTGGGCATCGCGGTCTTGATCCGCGCTGATGCGATAATCAAAAAGGCGGTCCAGGTGGGGCAACCCTAGCAATGGAAGAACCCGCGCCACTGATAACTCTGGAGCGGGGACGCGGGTTGATGCCATAAATCCGAAGATACTACATAGCCGTTTTAGGCCAGATTGAGGGTGGAGCGAAGCGCCTCAACACGGTTGGTTGCTTCCCAAGGAAGATCCACATCGGTACGACCAAAGTGGCCGTATGCTGCAGTCTGCGCATAAATTGGGCGCAATAGATCAAGCTCGCGAATAATTGCTGCTGGACGCAGGTCGAATACCTCAAGCACTGCTGCCTGAATTTGCTCGTCGCTTAGTCCTTCTTTATTAGTGTCGAAGGTTTCAACATAAAGTCCAACTGGCTTTGCGCGACCAATTGCATAAGCAACCTGTACCTCAGCACGATCCGCCAGGCCTGCAGCCACAATGTTCTTGGCTACCCAACGCATTGCATACGCCGCGGAACGGTCAACCTTGCTGGGGTCCTTGCCGGAGAATGCTCCGCCACCGTGGCGAGCCATTCCACCATAGGTATCAACAATGATCTTGCGGCCAGTCAAGCCAGCATCGCCCATTGGTCCACCCAAGATAAAAGAACCTGAAGGGTTAATCAGCACATTGATTTCCTGGGTGGCAAGGTGCTTAATATTGGCATCCTTGATAACCCAATCGATAACATGCTCACGCAGCTGAGTTTCCAGCCAGCTACGGTCTACTTCTGGATCATGCTGCGTGGAAATGACCACGGTGTCCAGGTGAGATGGCTGATCCTGCGCGTCATATGCGAAGGTGACCTGGGTCTTTCCGTCTGGACGCAGGTGCGGAACGATGCCCTCTTTGCGAACCTGGGTGAGACGACGAGACAAGCGGTGCGCCAAAGCGATTGGCAGTGGCATAAATTCCGGGGTTTCGTTGGTGGCATAACCAAACATCAGGCCCTGATCGCCGGCACCTGCGCGGTCATCTTCATCCACGTCATCATTGGCGCGAGCCTCATCAGAATTATCCACGCCGTCAGCAATTTCCTGGGACTGCTCACCGATGGACACAGAAACGCCACAGGTGCGGCCATCAAAGCCAACCTCAGAGGAGTTAAAGCCGATCTCAATGAGCTTATTGCGGACCAGCTGTGGGATTTCCACATATTCACTGGTACGGACTTCTCCGACGACATGCACAATGCCGGTTGTCACCACGGTCTCTACGGCAACGCGAGATAGCGGATCTTTGCTGAGGAGAGCATCGAGGATTGTGTCTGAGATTGCGTCGCAGATTTTATCCGGATGCCCCTCGGTCACAGATTCACTGGTGAACAAACGGACGGCAGTTGGCTGAGCCACAAATACCCTTCTTTCGAAGAAAATTAACTAATAAGTTTTGAATACTTAAAACAATATAGACCAAGCTGTCTAATTGTGCAATTGGGCTAGTCTACTGCTGAAATGCAGTGGCCCTATCCCAGATCGCCGCAGCCACCTCAAGCTTGCTACCCTGCTTAACTTCTTCGACTCCCCCATGGGCATCCAAAATCCAGCCTTGGTTGTCATCATGGCCAAATACCTTGCACACCCCAACCTCATTACACATGAGCAAATCGCAGCCCTTTTTATGAAGTTTGGCCTGCGCATATTCCAAGGCACTGGTTTTTTCATCGCCAGTTTCCGCCGCAAAACCTACAATGACCGGGGTTTTTGACAATTCTCCTGCAGTACGGCGCTGCACCGTGGTGGCCAAAATATCTGGATTTTCAAGCAGATGAATAACACTTAAGGCATCTTCATCAGAACCCTTCTTTAGCTTTGAGCTGGCTTGGGTATCTGGACGAAAATCAGCCACTGCTGCAGCCATCACGATAAAATCAGCATCTGTAGCGCGGGCTTGTACTGCCTCAAACATGTCGCGCGTAGAGGTGACTTTAATAACCTCAGCTCCTGCTGGAGTGGATAGCTCTACCGTATTTCCCGCCACGATGGTGACCTTTGCACCGCGTTGAGCTGCGATCTCCGCAAGTGCAAAGCCTTGTTTGCCAGAGGAACTATTGCCAATAAAACGCACCGGATCAATATGTTCCTGGGTTCCACCAGCAGTAATGAGAACCTGTTTGCCCTCGAGGTCGCGTGGCAAGGTAACGCCAGAAGCGATGGCATTGGCGATATCTACAATTTGTTCTGGATCAGGCAAGCGGCCTGGACCAGTATCCTTGCCCGTCAGCCGGCCGTGTGCTGGTTCAATAACGGTAATGCCGCGTTCCCGCAGGGTGTTGACATTAGCCACAGTAGCTGGGTTAAACCACATCTCTGTATGCATGGCAGGGGCAATTACTACCGGACAAGTGGCAACCAAAATAGTGGCAGCCAAAAGATCATCTGCACGCCCCGCCGCCAAACGCGCCATCAAATCTGCGGTAGCCGGTGCAATCACAATGAGATCAGCTTCCTGGCCAATTTTGACATGTTGCACCCTGTCCACCTGGTCAAAAACGGTGGTGGACACTGGATTTCCAGATAATGCTTCAAAGGTTGCTTTACCTACAAAATTGAGGGCTGCTGCGGTGGGGACCACTCTTACGTCATCGCCGACCTCTTTAAATGCCCGAATGATCTGGCAAGCCTTATATGCTGCAATACCTCCGGCAACACCGACGACAATTTTGCGGGCTGGAGTGGTCTGTGAAGACATAGACAATGATCCTTAAAGGTCTGGAGAGATTTAATCCTCCACCACTCTAGTGCTGAGTCTTTTAAACTCGCACAGAAGCCTGCCCTCAGGCATGCCAAAAACACCCAACCGCAGCACAACGGTGCTCAGTGGGTGTTATTGGCGTGTGAAATTTTAGGCCACTTAAGAAGCTAAAAGCTTCTAAAAGTTTTAGCCTTCCTCGTGATCCAACAGACCTGCGTTGATTTCACGCAGTGCGATGGACAATGGCTTCTCACCTGGCTGTGGGGTTACGAGTGGTCCGATGAACTCGAACACTCCCTCATCAGCCTGCTGGTAGAAGCTGTTGATCTGACGCGCGCGCTTAGCGGCGAAGATCACGAGCGCATATTTGGAAGTGACCTTATCCAACAGCTCGTCGATCGGAGGGGCAGTAATGCCCACTGGCGGATCGAAGACGGCCTTGGTGGCGTTGGTCTCGTTGCTCACGTTGGTCACTGACACCTTTTCAAAAGTTTGTAGACAGTAGTTAAAGAGCGGAAAGGATGCTCAATCGACAAAGCATACCTTACCTCCCTGCTATTTGGCTAAGCGCCGAGGAGCACATCCTCAATTGCCTTCACGGCTTTTGCCACATCATCATTAATGATCACGTGCTTAAACTCGCTTTGTGCAGCCAATTCCTCGCGTGCGGTTTCCAGCCTGCGAGCAATGACGTCTTCACTTTCAGTACCTCGCCCAGTCAATCGATCGACCAAAACTTCCCATGACGGTGGTGCCAGGAAAACGGTTTCAGCCTCGGGCATGAGGCGTGCAATATTTCGAGCACCAGCGAGATCAACCTCAACTAGTACTGGACGACCAGCCTGCAGTGCCTCATTTACTGGCCCTGCGGGAGTGCCTGATCGTTGCAATCCACCATGAATATCTGCCCATTCGAGCATTTCACCACGGTCGATCTTCGCCTGAAATTGTTCAGCGCTGACATAGAAATAATCTTTGCCTTCTACTTCCCCAGGACGTGGAGCCCTGGTGGTCATAGAAACACTGAAATACAGGTTTGGAACGTCATTGCGGAGGCGATCAACCACAGTCGACTTTCCGACTGCCGAGGGGCCCGCAAGAATTACGAGCCGGCCTTGTTGGTTATCGCCCGACACTGAGAATTAGCCTTCGAAGCCGAAGCGCTCGAGTAGGGCGCGACGCTGACGGTCACCCAGGCCACGCAGACGGCGGGTCTGTGCAATTCCGAGCTCGTCCATGATCTCTTTTGCCTTGACCTTGCCAACCTTTGGAAGAGCCTCGAGAAGAGCGGAGACCTTGGTCTTGCCGATGATCTCATCGGACTCAGCCTTATCCAGAACGTCCTTGAGGTTGGTGTTGCCGCGCTTCAGGTTCTCCTTGAGCTCTGCGCGTGCCTTGCGTGCTTCTGCTGCCTTAGCAAGAGCTGCTTTGCGCTGCTCATCAGTCAACTGTGGAAGGGCCACGGGGTTCCTCCGTAATCGTAAGTTTCTAGTTACCAACGGACACTTTAAGTATCCGGAAATCGAGGGTACACGTGGTGAATGCCAAGCATGTCAGCCTGCGATTTTCGAATAGTCTAGCACTACTTGCACAAACACAAAGGTGGCACCGCCCCTTTCTTGTAAAACCGCTGGTCACAGCGTTACAAAGGAGGCGGTGCCATTTCTTTATGACCTGGGGAAACCTGGAAAGTCTGTTGCAGTTTTTGCTACAGAATTCCGCAAATTTTCCACATCTGGGCCTTGGGAGAGGACGGATCTGGACACATTTGGGAATGCCAGATGGTTCATATCTCCGGCAATTTCTGCAATGTCCGCAGCGGTGCCGCCTTGTGCTCCCACACCCGGCATGAGGATGGGTCCATTAAGCGCTGAGAGCTGTGGAGGATTGCTCAAGGTAGCTCCCACCACCACGCCCACGTTGCCAGCCTTGCCATGAGCTGCATGCCCGGCATTTACCTCTGCTACTGCGTCGATAATCTGCTGGGAAATGCTGCGTCCATCTGGCCCGACCTGGTCCTGCAACTCCCGTGCTTCAGGATTTGAGGTGGCAGCAAGGACAAATACTCCCCTGCCATGTTCCTCCGCAAGTTCCAAAACTGGAGCTAAAGAACCAAAGCCGAGATAAGGCGACACGGTTACAGCATCACTAACAAGCGGTGAGGCTGGATCAAGCCATGCAGTGGCATAACCGGCCATCGTGGAGCCGATATCGCCGCGTTTGGCGTCTGAGACCGCCAAACAGCCCTTTTCACGCAAGGTTCCGATGGTTTCTTCCAGCACGGCGAAACCTTGGGATCCAAATTGCTCATAAAAGGCAACCTGTGGTTTTACCAATGCCACCGTGTCTGCAAAAGCTTCCACGCAGATGCGTGAGAACTCCGCAAGACCAGCCACGTTCACGGGCAGCCCCCAGGCCTCCAGCAGGCTTGCGTGAGGATCAATTCCTACGCAGAGCCTGCCCTTCAGCGCAGCGGCGTCGAGAAGCTTCTCGCCGAATGTCAAGGCCCTAGGCCTTCTTTGCGTGGTCGAGCTCTTGGAGCGCGCGGACGCTGACGATGCCGTTCTTAACGGCCTCGATGCCCTGTACTGCAGCAGTTGCGCCCTGCACGGTGGTGATCAAAGGAACACCTACGGTGACAGCCGCTGCGCGGATGTCGTAGCCGTCGTGGCGGGCACCTGCAGAACCTGCAGGGGTGTTGAGGATCAAATCAACTTCACCCTCGCGGATGCGGTCGACGATGGAACGACCCTCCACACCGTCACGGATATCGGAAGCCTTGAGGACAACCTCGCAGTCGATGCCGTTACGACGCAGCATGCCGGCGGTTCCCTCGGTAGCCATGATCTTGAAGCCCAGGGAAGAAAGACGCTGGATTGGCAGGATCAGAGTGCGCTTGTCGCGGTTAGCAACAGAGACGAAGACGGTTCCCTCGGTGGGAAGTGCACCGAAAGCGCCAGCCTCAGCCTTGGCATAAGCCGCACCGAAGTTATCGGCCAAGCCCATAACTTCACCGGTGGACTTCATCTCTGGGGAGAGCAAGGTATCGAGGGTCTTGCCATCAGGACGACGGAAGCGGTTGAAAGGCAGGACTGCTTCCTTCACGGCGATTGGAGCGTCCATTGGGAGGGATCCACCGTCGTAATCGGTTGGGATCATGCCCTCAGCGCGCAGTTCAGCGATGGTAGCACCCACTGCAATGCGAGAGGCTGCCTTTGCCAGGTTCACGCCAGTTGCCTTGGATACGAAAGGCACGGTGCGGGATGCACGAGGGTTAGCCTCGATGACGTAGAGAATGTCATCCTTGAGGGCGAACTGCACGTTCATCAAGCCCTTAACGCCGATTCCCATTGCCAGCTTCTTGGTGGACTCACGAACGTTGGCGATATCCTGCACACCCAAGGTCATTGGAGGCAGTGCACATGCGGAGTCACCGGAGTGAATGCCGGCTTCCTCAATGTGTTCCATGACGCCAGCGAGGTAAACTTCTTCGCCATCGCAAAGTGCGTCGACGTCGATTTCAATGGCGTTGTCAAGGAAGCGGTCAACAAGCACTGGGTGCTCGGTGGAGAGCTCAGTTGCACGGTTGATGTAATCCTCAAGGGATGGCTCATCATAAACGATTTCCATGCCACGGCCGCCCAGCACATAAGAAGGACGAACCAGCACTGGGTAGCTGATCTCATTAGCTACGGTGCGCGCCTCTTCGAAAGAAGTTGCAGTACCGAATGCAGGTGCAGGGAGGTTCTCGCGCTTGAGCAAAGCACCAAATTCGCCACGGTCTTCAGCCATGTTGATAGCTTCTGGAGAGGTACCGATAACTGGGACGCCAGCTGCCTTGAGGCGCTCTGCCAAGCCCAGTGGGGTCTGGCCGCCAAGCTGGACAATAACACCAGCGACGGTGCCGGACTGAGACTCAGCGTGGTAGACCTCCATGACGTCTTCGAAGGTCAAAGGCTCAAAGTAGAGGCGGTCTGCGGTGTCGTAGTCAGTGGACACGGTCTCTGGGTTGCAGTTAACCATGACGGTTTCATAACCCACACGGGATAACTCCAGCGCAGCGTGGACACAGGAGTAGTCAAACTCGATGCCCTGGCCGATGCGGTTTGGACCGGAGCCAAGGATCAAGACCTTTTCACGCTCGGTCTGTGGTGCAACTTCAGACTCTGCAGCTGGATCTAGCTCATATGCGGAGTAGTGATAAGGAGTCTTAGCCTCAAACTCCGCTGCACAGGTATCAACGGTCTTGAATACTGGGCGGATACCCAGGGACAGGCGCAGACGACGCACGCCATCTTCGCCAGCAAACTCAGGGCGCAGCGCTGCGATTTGTAGGTCGGAAAGACCCATGAATTTAGCTTCGCGGAGCAGGTTCTCATCGAGGAATGGGGCGTCGACAAGCTTCTGGCGGAAGTTAACCAGGGACTCCAGCTCGGCGAGGAACCACGGATCAATGGAGGATGCCTCGTGGAGTTCTTCGACGCTGGCACCCAGGCGCATAGCTAGTTCGACGTCGTACATGCGGCCTTCGGTAGGACGCTTGAGGTCTTCTAGCACTGCGTTCTTATCAAGAGCGCGGTCGCCAGCAAAGAACTCGTCGGACTTGGTCCAGAAACCCTGCTGCTTGGTCTCGAGGGAACGCAATGCCTTGTTCAGGGCTGCGATGTAGTTACGGCCCAGGGACATAACCTCGCCCACGGACTTCATGGTGGTGGTCAGGGTGTCGTCAGCGCCGACAAACTTCTCAAAAGCAAAGCGTGGAGCCTTGACTACTACGTAGTCAATGGTGGGTTCGAACGCTGCTGGGGTCTCACCGGTGATGTCGTTGTTGATCTCATCAAGGGTGTAACCAATAGCTAGCTTCGCTGCCATCTTGGCAATTGGGAAGCCGGTTGCCTTGGATGCCAATGCAGAGGAACGGGACACGCGTGGGTTCATCTCAATGGTGATGATGCGGCCGTCGTCAGGGTTGATAGCGAACTGGATGTTACATCCACCGGTATCAACGCCAACTTCGCGGATAATGGCAATGCCCTGGTCGCGCATCTTCTGGAATTCGCGGTCAGTTAAGGTCAGTGCAGGAGCCACGGTAACGGAGTCGCCGGTGTGAACACCGAGCGCGTCAACGTTTTCGATGGAACAAACAACAACTACGTTGTCAGCGCTATCGCGCATCAGCTCAAGCTCAAATTCCTTCCAACCAAGGATGGATTCTTCGATGAGGACGTTTGCTTCTGGTGAGGCTGCAAGTCCGCCACCGGCGATGCGCTCCAGGTCTTCGGTGTTATAAGCCAGGCCAGAACCCAGGCCACCCATGGTGAAGGAAGGACGCACAACAACAGGCAAGCCAAGCTCTGCCACAGTCTCGTGTACTTCTTCCATGTTGTGGCAGACGCGGGAACGAGCTGACTCGCCGCCGATGGTTGCCACGATGTCCTTGAACTTCTGACGGTCTTCGCCACGCTCGATTGCTTCAATATCAGCACCGATGAGCTCTACGCCGTACTTGTCCAAGATGCCTAGACGATCAAGCTGGATAGCTGCGTTAAGTGCAGTCTGTCCACCCAGGGTTGCCAGGACAGCATCGATTGGGTGACCCTGCTCGATTTCCTTGGCGAAAATCTTGTCAATGTATTCCGGCTCGATTGGCTCCACATAGGTGTGGTCAGCCATCTCAGGGTCGGTCATGATGGTTGCTGGGTTGGAGTTGATCAGGGTAACGCGCAGGCCTTCTTCTTTAAGGATGCGGCAAGCCTGGGTTCCGGAGTAGTCAAATTCACAAGCCTGACCAATAACGATGGGGCCGGATCCGATAACGAGGACGTGGTTAATATCTGAACGCTTTGGCATTGTTTTTATGCGCCTTTCTTCTGAGCGTCGGCATCCATCAGTTCAACAAACTGATCAAATAGGGGGCTTGCATCGTTGGGGCCAGCTGCGGCCTCTGGGTGGTACTGGACGGAATATGCACGTCCGGACTTCAATGCCACACCTTCTACAACGCCATCGTTGAGGCAGGTGTGGGTAACAATTGCGGTGCCAAAGTCAGTCTCGAACTCTTGGCCAGCCTCACCCTTAAGTGCAAAGCCGTGGTTCTGCGCAGTGATATCAATCTTGCCGGTGACGTGGTTCTTCACTGGTACGTTGATGCCGCGGTGGCCGAACTTCAGCTTGTAGGTTTCCATTCCGAAAGCACGGCCCAGGATCTGGTTGCCGAAGCAGATGCCAAAGAAAGGAATATCTTCGGCCAGGATCTCACGGACAATGTTGACCATGGTGTCAGCGGTAGCAGGGTCACCAGGGCCGTTGGAGATAAACACACCCGATGGGTTGTACTGCTTAATCTCCTCATAAGGCGTCTCAGCAGGCACAATCACGGTGCGTACACCGCGAGCTGCAAATCGACGCGGGGTGTTCTGCTTAATGCCCAGATCATAGGCAACAACAGTGTGGCGAATTTCGCCTTCAGCCTCGATAATGTAGGTCTCCTTGGTGGACACCTCGGTTGCAAGATCTGCACCAGACATTGCAGGCTGGTTCTTTACGATCTCAATGAGTTCCGCTACTGGACGCTCTGCATCGGTGCCGGAGAAAATGCCTGCTGCGATGGAGCCTTCCTGGCGAATGTGGCGAACCAAGGCACGGGTATCAATGCCACCGATGCCGACAACACCCTGGTCGGCCATTTCCTGCTGCAAGGAGGTGGTGGCGCGCCAGTTGGATACGCGAGCGGAAAGATCTCTAATAACGAGGCCTGCAACCCAGATCTTGCCATCGCGGGATTCGTCATCTTCTTCATTCCAACCGGTGTTGCCGATTTGAGGAGCGGTAGAAATCACGATTTGGCGGTGATATGAGGGGTCAGTCATGGTCTCTTGGTAACCGGTCATGGCAGTGGTAAATACTGCCTCGCCCAGAGTGGTTCCCACGGCGCCGAAGCCGAAGCCGCGGAAAGTGCGTCCATCTGCAAGGACTAGGTAAGCCGGAACGGATCCGATCTCGGTTACTCCTTGGTAGCTGTTCTCATTGGTGTTAGTACTCACGGTGACTACTGTCGCCTTTCGTGTGTGTGCCCCTTTATCAGGGGCGGGTTGAGAATTCTCTGAATGAAGTTTATTCAATACTTTGCATGATATGCAATGCAGTGTGGAGTTGGTAAATACGCCCCCACAGAAGCGAAGCCCTAGGCGTTAACCGGCACTTCCCCATTCTCACAGGTAATCTTGCCGCGCAAAATGGTGTGGGTAACTTTGGCACTGAATTCCTGGCCTTCAAAAGGAGTGTTATCTGCCTTGGAAGCAAATTCCGCTCCATGAGCAGTCCAAGCGCGACCAGGATCAACAATAGTGAGGTTTGCAGGTTCACCGGCGGCAATTGGACGGCCGTGGCCTGGCAAGCGGGTGATTTCTGCAGGCTTCTCGCTCATTACGCGAGCCACAAAGCGCCAGTCAGCAAGGCCAGTGGCAATGAAAGTATCCACGATGATGGCCAAGGAGGTTTCCAAACCGAGCATGCCCGGCTTCGCATTTTCAAACTCACAGCACTTATCTTCGGAACCATGCGGAGCGTGGTCGGTGGCAACAACGTCGATGATGCCGTCGAGAAGCGCCTGCTTAAGTGCTTCGGTGTCGCGGCTTTCGCGCAACGGTGGGTTCACCTTATTAACCGCATCGTAGGTGGCCAGACGCTCATCGGTGAGGGTGAGGTGGTGCGGGGTTACCTCGGCGGTAATTGGAATTCCCTGGCCCTTAGCCCAGCGCAAAAGTTCCACGGTGCCCTCGGTGGAAGCGTGGCAAATATGCACGCGGTTGCCATAGTCGCGCGCCATAATGGCGTCGCGGACCACAATTGATTCCTCAGCAACACGTGGCCAACCACGTAGTCCCAGGCGAGCGGCGTTTTCACCCTCGTGAGCGGTTGCGCCCTGGGTAAGTCGGTGATCCTCGGCATGCTGCGCAATAAGCACATCCATACCCTTTGCATATTCCAAAGCGCGGCGCATAACTAGCGGATCGTCAACGCACTTTCCATCATCGGAGAACATGCGAACCTTAGCCTCGGAACGAGCCATCATGCCAAACTCGGTCAATTCCTTGCCACCAAGGCCCTTGGTTACAGAACCAACTGGGTGTACATCACAAAGGCCGATATTTTGGCCCTTAAACCACACAGACTCAGCAATAACTGGCTGATCCATCACTGGCTGGGTATTTGCCATGGTAAACACTGCGGTAAAACCACCCTTGGCAGCAGCCGCAGAGCCGGAGGCAATGGTTTCAGTATCCTCACGGCCAGGCTCTCGCAAATGCACGTGCATATCGACGAATCCAGGTAGCAGCACTCCGCCTTGCGCGTCAATCGCACGGTCTACAGAATCGCGGTCTGCGGCGGTGATCTCTGCAGCAATTTCCGCAATGACACCGTCTTTCACCAAAACGGAAGTGGGCTCGCCCTCTCCATATACCAAGGTGTTTTCAATAAGGAGGGTTCCTGCTGCAGCTGGTGCCAATGCACCGGTAGCTGGGTACTCGGCTGGGTTGTGAGCTTGATTTTCCATCACTCTTAAGTCCTTTTCACTAATTTTGCACTGTCATTTTTTGCTGGCCATTCCGGTCATACAGGCCAGCCTGGTCAGACCAGTGAGTGGATTAGATAGTGGCGTCTACGCCAGCAACGAGCGCAAAAAGTACTGCCATGCGCATATGAACACCGTTATTAACCTGCTGCAATACTGCAGTACGTGGAGCATCTGCCACCGCGAAATTGATTTCCATGCCGCGCAGCATTGGGCCGGGGTGCATAATGATCGCAGAATCTTTGAGGCGAGCTTCGCGGGCCTTGGACATGCCATAAAAAGTGGCGTATTCGCGGTGAGATGGGAAAAATCCGCCCTGCATACGTTCCTGCTGCACGCGCAACATCATGACTACATCGGCGTCAGCAATTTCCGCATCCATGTCATAGGAGAAGCGCACTGGCCAGTTTTCTACACCCATTGGCAGCAGAGTTGGAGGAGCCACCAGAACAACCTCAGCGCCCAGCTTGGACAGCAGATCCACATTGGAGCGCACTACGCGGGAGTGCAGACAGTCGCCAACGACGACAACTTTAAGACCTTCGATGCGACCCAAACGCTGGCGAATGGTCAGTGCGTCAAGCAAAGCCTGGGTTGGGTGCTGGTGTGCACCATCGCCGGCGTTGATCACACTGGGGCCATGTCCACCGGGAGCCACATACTCGGCTAATTGCTGGGCTGCACCTGATGCAGGGTGGCGCATAATAATGGCGTCTGCACCGATGGCGGTAAGGGTTAGGCCGGTGTCTTTAAGGGATTCGCCCTTTTTCACGCTGGAGGAAGAAGCGGAAATGTTGATCACATCTGCACTCATCCACTTGCCTGCGGTCTCAAAGGATGAGCGGGTGCGGGTGGAGTTTTCATAAAAAAGTGTGAAGATGGTGCGACCACGCAAGGTCGGCAGCTTCTTTACTTCCCTGCCCTCCAGCACCTCCTTAAAACGATCTGCCTCATCCAAAAGGCCAGTGATCTCATCGCGGGAAAGATCCGCAATAGAGAGGAGGTGCTTCATTTAGTTTTCCCCTTCGGTCAGACGGGTCAGGGTCACGGCATCGCGACCGTCAATTTCTTTAAGCAGCACAGAAACATCTTCAGCGCGCGCAGTTGGCAAGTTTTTGCCCACATAGTCGGCGCGAATAGGTAGTTGGCGGTGACCGCGATCAACCAGCACGGCTAGCTGCACATTGCTGGGGCGTCCGACATCGCGCAGTGCATCAAGAGCAGCGCGAATGGTACGGCCGGAGAAAAGTACATCATCAACCAGGATGACGGTGGCATTATCAATTCCACCTTGGGGAATTGAGGTAGCCTGCAGTGCGCGGTGTGGTTTATTGCGCAGATCATCACGATAAAGGGTGATGTCAATGGCGCCGGTGGCGATACGCACACCGGAGAACTCTTCGATTTTTTCGGCGAGCCTGAGGGCCAGCGGGACTCCACCTGAGGGGATTCCTAGCAGCATGACCCGATCCGCGCCTGCTGAATCAAGCGCGGTCTTTTCTATAATCTGGTGCGCGATGCGTGCGATTGTGCGACTGACGTCGTCTCCATTAAGGAGTTCCAACTCAGTGCTTAAACCTTCGCTCATCGTGACCTCCTTCCCCGCCTCTCTGTGCGGTCCTTTAAAGGATGTCGAAATTTGCATTAAATTCTGCAACAACCACCGAGATGGTTATTACCTAAAAATCATGGCACAAAGTGGTGCTTTCAAGCTACCCACTCTCTTTACACCTGCCACACCGCGTTCTCATAAGCTGACTATGATCTTTAACCAACGCCCTGAAAAACGTGATAGCAGTGGTGCAACGTGAAGTGGAAAACCCAGCGTCACCAAAATGCTAAAGCTGATGCTACATCATGGCAGCCAAAACTGTCATAATTGTTTGATGTAGGGCACCCCGGTTGTTCAAGCCGGAACCAAAATCCACCGATTGGGAGAAGCACCTGTGAGTCTTACCACCAGCCATTTTATCCCTTTTCCCCGCGAAGAGGTGTGGGATTGGCATACTCGCAAGGGTGCCGTCGCGCGTCTAACCCCTCCTTTTGTTCCGCTTACCCCCATCGCTCAGGCCTCGCGTCTAGCAGATGGCACCACCATCTTCAGTTTGCCGGCCGGGCTTAAATGGGTGGCGCGCCATGATCTCTCCGGTTATATGGCCGGCACCCGCTTTACCGACGTCTGCCTCACCGCTCCCGTCAAAGCACTTGCCAATTGGCGCCACGTCCATAACTTCATTGATCAAGACGGCGGCACTCTCATCACTGATTCGGTGAGCACTCGCCTACCAGCAAACACACTCACCGGTATGTTCGCCTACCGCCAAAATCAACTTCTTAAAGATCTCACCTTCCTTAACAGCACCAAAGCGCTTTTCGACGGCGCCCCCCGCAGGATTGCGCTGACGGGGTCACGCGGGCTGGTGGGCCGTGCCCTTATGGCACAGCTCCAGACTGGTGGCCATGAAGTCATTCAATTAGTGCGCAAAGATCCTAAACCTGGACAAAGACTCTGGAACCCCCAAAGCCCGGCAACAGATCTCCTTGAAGGTATTGACGTTCTCGTGCATCTTGCCGGCGAACCAATCTTTGGACGCTTTAACGAATCTCATAAAGAAGCCATCTCTCAGTCCCGCACCGAACCAACCAGGTTATTAGCGGAATTGGTAGCCACTTCCCCATCCTGCACCGCTCTAATCTCTGCCTCAGCAATTGGTTTTTATGGCCACGACCGCGGTGACGAGATTCTTGATGAATCCTCTACTTCCGGCGATGATTTCCTGGCGCAGGTATGCCGTGAATGGGAAGCAGCCACTACCCCTGCCAGCGCAGCTGGCAAGCGGGTGGCATTAATCCGCACCGGTGTCGCGCTCAGCGGCGGCGGGGGCATGTTGCCCTTGCTCAAAACCTTGTTCTCTACTGGACTGGGTGGCAAGTTTGGTGATGGAACCTCGTGGTTTAGCTGGATTGCCCTGGACGACCTCACTGATATCTACTACCGAGCCATCGTCGATAAGCAAATTAGTGGTCCGGTCAACGCGGTTGCGCCCAACCCGGTGTCCAATGCGGAGATGACCAAGGTTTTGGCCAGTAGTTTGCACCGTCCGGCGTTTTTGCAGATCCCTTCGCTGGGGCCGAAGATTTTGCTGGGCAGCCAGGGCGCGGAGGAATTGGCTTTGGCTGATCAGCGCACGGCGCCTGCAAAGTTGCAGGAACTTGGCCATAGCTTCCGTTATACCGATATTGCTGCTGCGATTGCCCATGAATTGGGCCTTGAAAAGCTTGCCGACGCCGCCCAGCAATTAGAGATCGAAGCCGAACGTAAACAGGAACGCGCCGATCAAAAGGCTGCCCGCAAAGCCTTAAAGCGTGCTGCTCCAACTGAGTCGAATCTGGTAGATCCCGAGCAGATTGAGCAAAGCATCCTGTCCTCAATCCTTAATTTCCGACGGAAGCGCAATGACTAAGTTCGGTATCTGTAGTGTGGTGGCAAGTAATAAAACCCGTTTTTGGAAGGACTGAAACTCCCAGTGCCTGATGCCACCTCATCTCAGCTTGTCGAGGACTTTAGCCTCGACATGGTGGTCACTATTCTTCAAGATGAAAAACTTGATTATCGAATTGAAGAAGTAAGTGACTCCACCGTTATTCGAACCGGCTTTGTCAACGCCGCGATTAGTTTTATCAACGTAGATGGCACCCTCACCATGGAAGCCATGTGGCGCGGCGCCCCCACCACCGAGCAAGCCGCAGCCGTGCTCGCCGCCACCAATGAGTGGAACCTCACCCAGTTTGCCCCCACCCTGCGCTTTTTTGAACTTGATGAAGGCACCCTAGCCATCAACGCGCTGCGCAATATCACCACCTCCCAGGGTCTTAGCCACAATCAGGTTGGCTCTTTTGTGATGAGCTCCATTGACGCCACCGTGCACTGCTTTGAGTGGTTGGAAGAGCAATTCCCTGACCTTGTTGACTGGAAGGACGACCACCATGAGCACTAATCACACCGCGCCTATTCCGGTAACTATCGACCGTGTTGCTTTGATCATGAAGGAATTCGGTATCGATCTTTTAGTCAACAATGATCACAGCTCTGGTGCGCAGGTTGCCAGCGCAAACCTCAACGGCACCAACGTCATGTTCGCCGTTATTGGATCCGTGCTCATCGTGCGCGCCGATCGCCCGACCGAAACCGCAGTCTCCGAGGGCAATCCCCTTTGGCACCTTGCCTGCAACCAGGTCAATTGCTTTAACTTTGCGGCCAAGGCCGTCGTGGTGGACCGCAGTGAAAAGGCCATCATCCGCGCGGAGAAGGACATTCTCATTGCTGCCGGCCTTAACAATGCGCAGCTGTCTGCGAGCCTGAAAACCGCCATCGACCATGTGTTGGCAATTCAAGACGCAGTAGCCAAAGCCGCCGGCGAACTGAGCCAGGCTTAGCCGATTCAAAAAGGAGGGGTTGCTACACCATGTGGTGTAGCAACCCCTCCTTTTAAACCCGATTCCTATGCTTGCTCAGGTGCATCCTCTGCAGCAACCTCAGTGACTTCAGTGACTTCATCAATGGAGTCATCCCATGGTGCAACAGGGGCATCCTCATCATCCATAAGTGCAGCAGCAGCCTGCGGATTTTGAGCGCGTTCGCGCAGTGCCTCTACCTTATGCGCCATGGAATCCAGCGTTGCATTGATATATGCGCTGGAATTGTCGGTTGAGTACTGGGAGGCAATCTCCACAGCTTCAACAACGGCGGTGGTAACAGGGACATCAGAGTTGTAGATCATTTCCCAACATGCCACACGCAAGATTGCGCGGTCCACAGAAGGCAAGCGTCCCAGCGTCCAAGTCTCAGCGATATGCTCTTCTAGAAGCTCATCAATGGTGTCCAATTCAACTGCCACACCATTGATAATTGCCTCGGTGTACTCCGCTACGGGGGCAACAACAGGCTCGATGGCGGTGGCTAGCTTGTGGCGGTCTTCAATAATTGCCACGGGATCAACATCACGGGATTCCGCTTCAAAAAGGATATCTACCGCACGCCTGCGTGCCTTATAGCGGGATCCATGGCGCTTGTAGTCGTGTTGACGCTCGCTCACGTTGAGTTCTCTTAGTTCCTGTCAGAATAGGTACAAGCCACACTAAAAAATGTGGCTCGTGGGTGTCGGGTGAATCTTTAAAAAGAATCTTAGCTGTTCACGCGGGAAAGGTATGAACCGTCGCGGGTATCAACCTTGAGAACGTTACCAGTTTCGATGAACAATGGGACCTGAATTTCAGCGCCGGTCTCCAAGGTTGCCGGCTTGGTGCCACCGGTGGAGCGGTCACCCTGCAGGCCTGGATCGGTGTGCTCAACACGCAGATCAACAGAAACTGGGAGCTCTCCGAAGAGTGCTTCACCCTCGTGGAAGGAAACCTGAACGCGCATGTTCTCCAAGAGGAAACGGCCTGCGTCACCAAAAGCATCTGGGCTGAGCTCATACTGCTCGAAGGTCTTATCGTCCATCACAATGTAGGAGGTTCCATCATTGTAAAGGTAGGTGACGTCGCGACGGTCAACAGTTGCGGTCTCAACCTTGACGCCCGCGTTCCAGGTCTTGTCAATGGTCTTGCCGGAGACAACGTCCTTCAGCTTGGTGCGTACGAATGCTGGGCCCTTGCCTGGCTTGACGTGCTGGAACTCGGTGATCTGCTGGAGCTTGCCATCGATCTTGAGCACAAGACCGTTCTTGAAATCAGCGGTGGTTGCCACGGATGTGATCTCCCTCATGGATAACGTGATGTGAGCGCTTTTCCCGCGGCCCAAATCGAGGGCTGGGCGGAAAAAGACTGTTTAGCTCACCCAGATTACACTATGCGAAGGTCCTTGCTTACTTTGGTAATGATTTCCGGCGCACCTTCGGTGATGATCAGCGTATCTTCGATGCGCACACCACCCTTTCCTGGAACATAAATTCCCGGCTCAATAGTCAAGGTAGAACCGGCATCCAAAACGCCAGGGGCATTTTTTGCAGCACCCGGAGCCTCATGAACTTCCAGACCAATTCCGTGTCCGGTGGAGTGCACAAAATACTCACCATATCCAGCATCTTCAATGATGGAACGGCACGCAGCATCAATATCAGCAAGCGGGGTGCCAGCATAAGCGGCCTCCACACCAGCCAGTTGGGCGCGCAGCACCACATCATAAATCTCAGCTTCAAAATCTCCCGCCGAACCCATTACCAAAGTACGGGTCATATCGGAGTTAAAACCACGAGAATGCGCACCAAAATCAATAGTCACCAAATCGCCGTGAGAAAGTACTCGGTCTCCAGCGCTGTGGTGAGGCTTTGCGGAATTCAGACCGGAAGCAACGATGGTGTCAAAGCTGGTGCGCTCGGCACCAAGCATGCGCATGCGATATTCCAAATCTGCTGCGACCTGACGCTCGGTGCGTCCCTCGGCCAACTCGCCGGCGGCCAACAAATCCTCAAAAGCTTGGGATGCCAAAGCTGCAACTTCACGCAGGCGATCTAACTCAAAATTGTCCTTGTGCAGGCGAATTGACTCCACCACACCAGTTACCGGCACCAAAGTGACATCTTCTTGCAACGCATCTTTGAGCGCATCAAGTTCCGCGATGGTGGTTTGCGAAGCTTCAAACGCTATACGACGCGGCCCTGCAACCTGGCTCAACAGCGCCACGGCCGAGTTACGTTCCATCAGTGCCTCAATATCAGGCACTTCTTCCGCAATTTGGGTGGTATAACGTCCATCGGTGCAAATCTGTGCGGAAAGATCCTTATTCACAATCAAGGCTCCATTGGAACCAGTGAATCCGCTGAGATAACGCACGTGGATGGGGCTGGTCACCAGAATTGAATCAATACGCTGGGCTGCCAGCTTTGCAGCAAGCGCACGCCTTCGAGTTGCAAATCGGGTATCTGCCAAAGCCATTTTCTCTCCTTTGTTTAAACCATTTATACCTATTTTGCGCTGATAGCCTCATATGAAGCAATCAACGCCTCGCGGGAAGGACCCTCAATGCGGGTTACCTGGGCAACATCAGTTAGCGCTACAAAGCGAATATTGCCATCGCGATTTTTCTTATCACGGGTCATGCCCTCATAAAGTTCTTCGAAGGCACCGCCTTCGTAGGTGGTGGGCAGCCCGATGGACTCCAGAATCGCACGGTGCCGCCCGAGCAGGGAGGTGTCGATAAGCCCCAGGTTGTGAGAAAGATTGGCGATAAACATCATGCCCACCGCAACGGCATTGCCGTGGCGCCACTGGAAATGCTCGCGCAATTCCACGGCATGGCCGAAGGTGTGTCCATAATTAAGAATTTCACGGAGGTTGGATTCTTTAAGATCTTGGCCCACCACGGAACCCTTGACTGCCACCGAACGCCAAATCAACTCAGGCAAATGTGAACCCTCAGTTTCTTTTTGCAGGCAGGCCTGGGGGTTTGATTCATAGAGCGCAAGGATTTCAGGATCGGCAATAAAGCCTGTCTTAATAATCTCCGCAGAACCAGCAATAAGTTCTGCATCAGGCAGGGTCTGCAGACGCTCAGTATCAATGAATACTGCATCTGGTTCGTGGAAAGCACCCACCAAGTTCTTGCCGGCTGCGGTATTAATGCCGGTCTTGCCACCGACGGCAGCATCAACCATTGCCAACAAAGTGGTTGGCACCTGAATAACCTTCACCCCGCGCATCCATGCGGCTGCCACAAAACCTGCAAGGTCCGTTGCTGCCCCGCCACCGAGTCCAATGACGATATCGCGGCGGCCGAATGCGGCGTCGCCAAGCTGATCCCAACAAGCACCGGCAACCTCTAAGGTCTTGGCAGCTTCTGCATCTGGCACATTGAGGTGCAAAACCTTAAGGCCACGCGCCAGCAACTCATGATCCAGCTGCTCAGCGATGCTATTGAGAGGCTCTTGGTGCACAATTGCGACCTGCTCGGCACCGGAGTTGCTAATGCGCTCGACGATGAGCGAACCCAAGTTAGCGCCAATGGTCACATCATAAGGTGAGGCGCTATTAACGTGGACGGTGTTGAAAATTTGCGGGGCATTCACAAGTGCACAACCTTTACTGTGTTTAAATTTCTTAGCAAAATCGGGCGGACGCACACCTCGCGACCACCCGATATTTATTAATGATTTTCAATATGATGCAATACCGCAGCTACTACCTGCTGCGGGCTGCGATCCTTGGTACGCAATCGAAAAGTTGCCACCTCTTCATACAAAGGCGTACGTACCTTCACCAGATTACGATAGTGCTCCGCAGGATCGGCTGCCTGTAAAACGGGACGAGTACGCTCACCTGCAGTTCGGCGAATGCCCTCCTCCACCGGTACGTCAATCCAGATCACCTCATGATCCTTTAATAACTCACGGGTAGAATCGGTCAACACTGCCCCACCGCCCAAGCTCACCACGCCGGTGGTCTCCAAAGCCTTGGCAACATATTCAGCTTCCATCACGCGGAAAGCTGGTTCGCCCAGTTCACTAAATACAGCACCACAAGCTTTGCCGGTTGCTTGCTCAATTAGCTCATCAGAATCCACCAGCTCGGTATTCAGGGCGCGCGCCAGGCGACGGCCAATGGTGGTCTTGCCAGCCCCCGGCAACCCAATCAGTACCACGATTGGGCGATCGCCACAGTTTTGGCTTGCAAACTCCGGTGCCTCCGGTGCCTCCGGTGCCCCTGGAGCCTCGGATACCTCTGGGAGTTCTGATTCTTTAGAGCTCATCAGAGAACTCCATACGCTCCTGAAGTCCCTTAACGTAGCTGGCAATATTATTTTTGGTTTCCGCGAGAGAATCGCCACCGAACTTTTGCAGTACAGCGCGCGCCAGCACCAGTGCAACCATGGCTTCAGCAACCACGCCAGCGGCTGGAACTGCGCACACATCAGAACGCTGGTGAATGCCAGTGGCCGCTTCACCGGTTGACATATCCACAGTCTTCAAAGCACGCGGCACAGTAGAAATTGGCTTCATCGCAGCACGAACACGCAGGGCTTCCCCATTGGTCATGCCACCTTCAAGGCCACCTGCACGGTTACTGCTACGGTGCACGCCGTCCTCATCGCGGTACATTTCATCGTGGGCTTCAGAACCACGACGACGCGCTTCCTCAAAGCCATCGCCGATTTCAACACCCTTAATTGCCTGAATGCCCATCAATGCAGCGGCAATCTGCGCATCCAAGCGATCTTCGCCAGAAATGTGGGATCCCAAACCGATAGGCAGGCCCTCGACGATTACCTCCACAATGCCACCGAGAGTATCGCCAGCTTTCTTAGCAGCTTCAATCTCCGCAATCATTGATTCCTCAGCTTCTTTGCCAAAGGCGCGCACTGGGGAGTTATCAATGTTTTCAATATCGGCAAAGCGTGGATTTGGGCCCTCATAAGGAGCAGAGCGCCCGATAGAAATGACATGAGAGAGCACCTCGACGCCGAGGGTCTCGCGCAGGAAGGAACGTGCCACGGTTGCAGCAGCTACGCGAGCTGCAGTTTCACGGGCAGAAGAACGCTCAAGCACATTGCGTGCGTCATCAAAGCCGTATTTCAGCATGCCAGCGTAATCAGCATGTCCAGGACGGGGGCGGGTGAGCTTGGCGCCGCGTCCCGAAGACATGGCAGCAACATTTTCTGGATCAGACATATCAAGCGCATCTGAAGACATGATGGTGGTCCACTTTGGCCACTCAGAGTTGCCGATCATAATGGCGATGGGACTACCCAAGGTGAGGCCATGGCGAATTCCGGTGAGGAAGGTGAGTTCATCCTGCTCAAACTTCATGCGCGCGCCACGTCCATATCCAAGTCGGCGGCGAGCCAATTGATAGGAAACCTCATCCTTGGTCACGGGCACGCCCGCAGGCATGTGCTCAACTGTGGCGATTAACGCCTGGCCATGGGATTCACCAGCTGTAGTCCATCGAAGCATGCCTAGCATTATCGCACGAAACCGCGATTGTGCCGCATACAGCCCGCGCTAACTCACATAAAAATCACATAAGCGCAGGTAGAGGCAATGGACATGCTTGGTCCGTGGGGAATATATACCACCCCTCGCCTACCCTTCATCACCCGAAGAATTCCACCCAGTAAGACAGAAATTAATGATGATCCCACAATTGCCAGCACTAAGGCCTCTGCCCCCAAGCTAAAAACGGCCGTCCCCAACCCTGCTGCAAATTTCACATCTCCCCCGCCGATCCCGCCAAAGAGCACCGCCGTTAGAAAATACAGCCCCGCCCACAACAATCCGCCGCCCATCCACAACGGATCCTGCAGCGCAGCCCACAGATTTATAAACAGCGCTCCGGATAATGTTAGCCAGTTCGGCAGCCGCCGCCACCGCAGATCCCAAAAGACCAAAAGCGCGCACCACAGTGCGAAAATAAAGTGCCCCATACCCTGTTTGACTGCGTTTTAGGCCCCCAGGTTCCCTGCTTTGCGACGCAACCCCAGCTTAAGAATGGGCGTGGGTGCCCCCAAGATGATGCAGCAACTTATGGGTGGCCTCATCTACTAAGCGATATCTAGTAACTCGGCCTTCTTTGAAAGATTCCACAATATTATTCTCTGCCAAATTCACCAACGCAGCCGAAGCCGTTGGAAGGGACACTCCAACAGTTTCTGCCAGCTCTGAGACCGTGGCTTCCCCAGGTCCGCGGTGGTGCATGGCAAGAAGCAGGCTGAGCCGAGTGCGATCACCCATGAGCTTAAAAAGTGGCGCCCATTGCTGCGCCAAACTCAAAAGTTCTTGTTCCTCCGCCATGTCCTACCCCATCGTTAATAGTCAATTACTTGTTTGAGTGTTAAGGTTTTTCCATGCTCCTCAAGGCACAACCCGATGTTTCAGCGCTTGGTCTTAATACTCAAAAACACCAAGCCCTTTGGTGGACACTGTGCCTCGGTGTAATTCTAGCTTTAAGCATGGGGCTCGGAATTCTTATCGGCGCCTCAGAAACTTCACTTTCCCAAGCTTTATCTATCTTGGGTCACCACCTATTTGGCATGCCGCTGACCAGGCTGGATAACGCTCAACTTCATGACGCCGTTGTCTGGGATATCCGCACCCCGCGAGTAGTTTTAGCAACCGCTATCGGTGCAGGCCTTGCACTGTCCGGCGTCATTCTGCAGGTACTTGTGCTTAATGTACTGGCAGATCCATATGTTTTGGGGGTGAATTCCGGTGCTAGTTGTGGGGCTGCTGCTGCCCTCCTATTTGGACTCGGTGCAGGTTTTGGCGATTATGCTCTCCAGGGCAGTGCCTTCCTGGGGGCGCTGGCCGCCAGCATCTTAATCTTTAGTGTTGCACGCGCCGCGGGGAGGTTGTCGTCGATACGCTTATTAATGTCCGGGATGGCCGTAGGTTATCTGCTTTCCGCAGCCACCAGCTTCCTGATTTTTTCTTCGAGCTCTGCCGAGGGCAGTCGCTCGGTGATGTTTTGGCTGCTGGGCTCGCTGGGGCTGGCCGCCTGGGATGGGCCTTTGGCCATAATCACCCTTGTGGTGGCTGGATCACTGGCCGCGGTGATGCTGCTTGGTCCGCACCTTGACGCGCTGAAGTCCGGGGATGAAACCGCACTTACCCTCGGCATCTCCCCTGACCGCCTGCGCCTTGGACTTTTGCTCATTGCCTGTTTATTGGTTGGCGCCATCGTTGCTATGGCGGGCAGCATTGGTTTTATTGGCCTTGTTGTACCACACCTGGCACGGCGAATTGTAGGCGGAACCCACCGCCTGCTTGCCCCTATCGCTGCACTTCTGGGCGCTATTTTGCTGATCTGGGCAGATATTTTGGCACGCACTTTACTTGCCCCGCAAGAAATCCCCATTGGTATTATCACTGCCCTAGTTGGAGCGCCTTTCCTGCTGATTCTGGTGCGCAAAATGGCTGCAGCCTAACCCTAGAAAGGATAAAACTCCGTGAAAAAATCTGTTCTCGCTACTGCACTTGCCGGTAGTTTGCTGCTCAGCGCATGTGCAAAGCCGGCAGAAACTAGCGATAAAGCAATCACTGTAGAAAACTGCGGGGCCACCGTTTCATTTGACAGCGCGCCAGAAAAAGTAGTGCTGATGGATAGCGCAGCTGTACCCACCCTTAATGGCCTCGGTGTGTTGGACCGAGTAGTTGCCAAAGCTGGGGCATTTCCGGCAGGTTATTATCAAGAGCCTCTGGCCAGCACGGTAGCTAATATTCCCAGCCTTAGTGAGCGAGTGGATGCTACCGGCCATGTGCTGATTTCCAAGGAGGTGGTGGTTGCCTCCCAACCGGATTTAGTTATCGGCGAAACCGACACCATTAATCGCGCCACGCTAGCCAGCAACGAAATCCCGGTGGTTGATGAGCCGGCCTTTTGCGGCAGCCTTAACCATGACGTCACTTTTGCAGATGTGTGGTCTCAAATTGATACCTATGGCACTATTTTTGACCGCAAAGACGAGGCCACAGCCTTGACTTCATCACTCCAGCAGCGTTTGGCAGAACTTGAATCCCAGGCCTTAACCGAAAATAAAACCGTGGCTATTGTTTATCCCACCCTCGGCGGAGGCGTGATGTATGCCTATGGGCGCGGCTCAATGTCCAATCCGCTGGTGGAAGCAGCTGGCCTAAATAATGTTTTTGGAGATCAATCGGAAAGAGTTTTTGAGATCACCGCCGAGGAGCTAATTTCCCGAAATCCGGACTATATTATTGTGCTCCACAGCGAAGGTGATCCGGCTGCACATATTCGAGAGGTAGCCAATCTCCAGGGATCAGATGCTCTCCAGGCCCTACACTCTGGCCACGTCCTCCCGCTTTTCCTTAACTTTGCCGAGCCTCCTTCCCCTCTAGCACTAGACGGCCTGGAAAAGATCCTGGATTTCCTAGCTGAGCACCCATGATCACTGCCACAAACCTGCACCACTCCTTTGACACTCACCCGGTAATCAATGGCGTCTCTGTTGAAGTCCCAAACCACGGCACTCTCGGACTCATCGGCCCCAATGGCAGCGGCAAAACAACCTTGCTACGCGCGCTTTATGGAGCTTTAAATACCGATGCTGGCCAGGTAACGCTAGATGGCACAGCCCTCCAGCAAATTCCCCGCAAGAAAATTGCGCAAACAATGGCAGTAGTGGTGCAAGAACATCACGCGGAGCTCGCCATGACCGTGGCCGAACTGGTTCTTCTCGGTCGCCTGCCCTATCAGCGATTCCTTGCCAGCGGCAAAGATGACCAACAAAAAGTGCAGGCAGCGCTAAAAAAGGTGGGCGCCCTCCACTTAGCCACCCGACAATTTGGCGAGCTGTCCGGTGGCGAACGCCAAAGAGTTCTCATCGCCCGCGCCTTAGTACAAGAAGCCAGCCATATCCTCCTTGACGAGCCCACCAACCACCTTGATATTCGTTATCAGCACGAGGTGCTTCATCTGGTACGCACGCTCGACACCAGCGCAGTTGTGGTGCTCCATGATCTAAACCTGGCGGCGGCTTATTGCGATCGGCTCATTTTGCTGGACCACGGCCACATCACAGCGCAGGGCACTCCCGCTGAGGTCTTTACAGCAAAAAACCTGGAGGCAGTCTATGGCGTCCAGGTTAAAGTGCATGAGGTAGATGGGGAAATTCTGCTACATTTCCGGCGTCAGGCCTAAGGATTCTTCCAAAGCCGCGCGCATGCTTTCCCGCGGCGCCCCGTGGCCGGTAAATTGCTCAAATTGTCCAAAAGATTGATAAGCCAACATCACATAGCCTCCGACTGCGGGAAATCCGGCCGCGCGCGCTGCCTGCACCAAAGGTGTGGGCCACGGATCATAGATCACATCAAGCACCGGCGCCTGCGCGATCGTCTTTTCTAAGCCGACAATTCCTGCCGAAGGAACCGTGGAAATAACCACTGCTGCCTGCGACACTGCCGCTGCAATATCGCCGTCAAAGCCAATAAATTCCAAAACCGTGGGTTTTTCGTCGAAAAGCGGGGCTAGTTCGGCACTGCGGTCTGAACGGTTGACCACCGCAATATGTGCCACGCCCGCCTCTAAAAGTGCCCAGATAGCTGGGCGGGCGGTGCCACCGCCGCCAATTACCACCGCATGCTTGTCGACGAGTTCCTGGCCGTCTAAGAGCTCACTAAGAGCTCCCTTAATACCGTCAACATCGGTATTGTCGGCCCGCCACCCATTATCGGTCCGCACCAAGGTATTCGCAGCCCCAATTGCACGAGCACGCTCTGTAACCTCATCTGCGAACTTCAGCGCCGCAAATTTCGCCGGCATCGTCACCGAAAAGCCTCGGTAGCTCCCATCCACGGCACCAACCAGCGCTGCCAGCTGCTCGCCCTCGCACTCAAAACGACCATATTCCCACTGGTCCAAACCAAGTGCGCGGTAACCGGAATTATGCAAAATGGGCGAACGAGAATGTTCAATGGGCAAACCGAGAACGGCGGCGCGGTGGGTGATCTCCAATTCTTGCTCCCTGCTGCGGTTGGAATCTAGCGTTTAGAATCTAGCGGTTGGAATCCAGCACGCCACTGTTTAGCGCGCGCTCGGTATCTGCCTGGTGCTGCTCAAAGGTCTCATTAAAGACAGTCGTGCCATCGGTATCAATGGTCACAAAGTAGAGCCAATTGCCCTCTGCAGGATTTTCCATTGCCTGCAAAGCCTCAGTGGAAACCGCAGCAATAGGAGTCTGCGGCAGACCATCCATCGCGTAGGTATTCCATGGGGTCACAGTTTGGCGATCCTCATCAGTGGTAGCAACTTCTTGCTCCGACAGGCCATAGTTCACCGTGGAATCGAACTGCAGCTGCATCGGTGCTGCCAAGCGGTTCAAAATAACGCGTGCGACCTTATCAAAATCGCCTGCAGGAGCCTCGCGCTCAATGAGGGAAGCAGCAGTCAGCAACTCATAAGGAGTCAGACCAATCGCCTGCGCACGGCCCGTAATATCAGTCTCCGCCAACTGTGCAGCAGAACGAGTGATCAAATCAGTCAAAATGCCCTGGGCATCATTAGAAGGATTAACTACATACTGACCCGGCATAATCAGGCCTTCGAGGCGCTTAGGATCATTACCGCGTGCTTCAACCCCAGCAATAGCCCACTCAGGAACACCCAGCACTGCTGGATCAACCGTGGAAGCTACCTGCTGTAGATCCTCGACGCTAATACAATTTTCCGAGCCCTCAGTACAGGTCACCGCGGAAATCTGAGAATAGATTCCCTGGCGGGTATCCCCACCAACCACCGTGACATCCATCAACGTTGCACCGCCGTGGATATCAAGCAAATCCACCTGGTTATCAGGGTTTAGCAAAGCCTCCACCGCAGCGGCAGCACTCATCTGCTCCTGCAAACGGAAGAATCCTGGCTGCACATTTCCGGCGTTGGCGTTATTACTAGCCGCGGTTTGGAAAGCCTCATTGGTGGCCACAATATCGCGTTCCACTAGCTCTGGACCAAGCTCAGAAATTGAGGAACCCTCAGGAATCTCCACCAGCTGAGTCACGCCATTCCCCTCGCCTTGATAATCCTGCCCACCCCTATTGGAGGTTGCAACACCGATATAAATGACGGCGCCGATAATCAAGATAAGCGCGGCAATAACCACAGCAATAAAACGCTGACGCCTCTTTACATATACAGGTTCCATCCGGCGGTTTCGGATATTTGTCATCCTGGGAGGTTTCCCTTCTCGTCAGAGCTATTTTCTAAATAAGTACTATCGGCTGGTTCTAATTTGGCTGTGCGTCCGTCCAGCCAGGTTTGTAAAATCTCAACCGCGGCAGCCTGGTCGATAACCTTGCGCCCCGCTTTTTCGCTGATTCCCGAAGACCGCAACGCTTGTGTGGCAACCACTGTGGTCAGGCGTTCATCACCGAGGCGAACGGGAATTTCTTTGCCTTCGGCGCTGAGAATGCCCTCGTTTTTTAAACGACGACGAACCCTAAAGGCAATTTCCTTAGCCTGCTTTACACTTGCCGAACCATTGCCCTTGAGATCTGTCGGCAAACCAACAACCACCTCGACTACAGAGTATTCCTTAATCAGCTGCAGGAGTCTGTCAACATCGGCCAGATCAGGTCCCTTTAATCCAGTTTCCCGCTTAATGGTTTCCACCGGCATTGCCAAACGAGCTTCACGATCAGATGCCGCTACACCAATCCGCACGGTGCCAACATCCACGCCAAGTCGCCGGCCGAGACCGGGGTCATCCACACCGGGAGTATCAGGATTCACCTTCATAAGGGTCCGGTTTACCTTTCTGGAAAACTCTGTTTTAAAAAAACCTTTTATTTATTAACTTGGTGCGAGCTAGGTTCGAGCTAGGTGCAATCTAGATGCAATCTAAAGGCGCCACCTTGTGTCCCAAGGCACATCATCAAATTTAGCCGGTCACAGCAGCAGAAAGTTTATTTCCGCATGTGTTGAGCCAAAGATTTGCTGAGAAACTCTCAGTTTACCCCGCAGCCGAGCCTTAACTTTTTTCACGCAACTGTGGCCTTTATCAAAACTATATAGAACCAATATCAAAACTATATAGAAAACCGGGGTCCTCTGGAAAGAGAACCCCGGTTTTAACCAGGCTCAAAGATGAGCTTAGAGGCCTTCAATTTCTGCGCGAACGGCAGCGAATCCGGCTTCCAGGCCAGCGATATTAGCGCCAGAGCCCTGTGCCAAATCAGCCTTTCCACCGCCACGGCCATCAATGTAGCCGCCAACCAGCTTGACCAAGTTGCCGGAATGAGCGCCACGCTCTACAGCAGCCTTGGTTGCAGCAACCACAAATGGAACCTTGTCGCCATCAGCGGAGGCCAAGACCAAAACGCCCTCACGAGCACCCAACTTATCCTTCAAGTTGGTTGCGATGGTGCGCAGATCGCCTGCGGAAGTACCATCCTTAACACGCAGCAACAAGGTGCTAACACCCTTAATATCCTGCGCATTATTCAACAGATCAGCGGTCTGAGCCATAAGCTGCTGACGGTGCAGTGCCTCAATTTCCTTCTCTGCTGCCTTGAGCTTGTCCACCAGCTGAGCAACGCGTTCTGGAAGTTCCTCGGAAGGAGCCTTCAGGGAGCTAGCCAAGCCTTCAGCCAGTGCACGTTCCTTGGAGAGGTAGTTGAAGGAGTTCAAACCGGAGTATGCCTCAATACGACGCACGCCTGAACCAACCGAAGCCTCACCAAGCAGCGCAACTGGGCCAATCTGAGAAGAATGTGACACGTGGGTACCACCACAAAGCTCCATGGAGAATGGTCCGCCGATTTCCACCATGCGCACAGTGCTGCCGTAGTTTTCACCGAAGAGCGCCATTGCACCCATAGCCTTAGCTTCCTCCAGGGAGGTCTCAATGGTGTGCACGGGCCAGTCGGTATCCACCGCTTCATTGGTGATGACCTGAATCTGCTCCAGTTGCGCAGGGGTGAGTGGCTCTGTGTAGTTAAAGTCGAAGCGCAGGTAGCCCGGCTTATTCATAGAACCTGCCTGCACTGCAGTCGGCCCCAGGACCTGACGCAGCGCCGCATGGATCAGGTGGGTTGCGGTGTGTGCCTGGCGTGCCGCATGGCGCCATTGCTTATCGACGGATGCAACGACCTTATCTCCAACTGCAAGGCCGCCATTCGCCACAACTGCCTTGTGGACCCACAGCTTCTTACCGATCTTCTGCACATCCTGGACATCCAACACAGTATCACCCATGAGGATCTGTCCGCGGTCACCCAGCTGTCCACCAGACTCTGCATAAAGTGGGGACTGATCCAAAATGACCTCAACCTCTTGGCCTTCTGCAGCCTCATTGATCTTGACGCCTTCAGAAAGCAAGCCCAATACCTTGGAATCCGACTCCAACTCGCTGAAACCGGTGAATACGGTTGGGTTATTGTCCACCCACTCGCGGTAGATAGACAGATCTGCGTGACCGTGCTTCTTAGCCTGGCTATCAGCCTTTGCGCGGGAGCGCTGTTCCGCCATGAGGGTTTCAAATCCCTCTACGTCAACCTTGAGGCCAGCTTCTGCCGCCATTTCCAGGGTCAAATCGATTGGGAATCCATAGGTATCGTGCAGCGCAAATGCCTGTGCACCTGCGACGGTGGCCGAACCTGCAGCCTTAATGCTCTCGGCAGCCTCTTCAAAGAGGTGAGTGCCGGAGACCAGAGTCTTCAAGAAAGCACGCTCTTCAGTGATAGCAACGCGGAGGATGCGCTCGCGGTTCTGCGCGATTTCGGGGTAAGAAGGAGTCATGGTGTCCATGATGGTGTTCATGAATTGCTCCATGGTCTCACCGGTTGCACCCAGCAGACGAGCAGAACGAATAATACGACGCAGCAAACGACGCAGGATGTAGCCACGGCCCTCATTGCCCGGGGTGACTCCATCAAGAATAAGCATCATGCCGGTACGGGAGTGATCAGCAATAACGCGGAAACGCACGTCAGCGGTGTTATCAGAACCGTAAGTAGTTCCGGTCAGAGCTTCTGCTACTTCGATAACTGGACGCAAAAGGTCAGTTTCATAGACGTTTTCCACGCCCTGCAGGATGCACGCTACGCGCTCGACACCCATACCGGTATCGATATTCTTCTTTGGCAGGTCGCCGACGATCTCGAAGTTATCCTTGCCGATACCAGCGCCGCGTTCCTTCTCCATGAAGACCAGGTTCCAGATCTCCAGGTAGCGGTTATCGTCTGCTTCTGGTCCGCCATCCTTACCGTACTTCTCACCACGGTCATAGTAGATCTCAGAGCAAGGTCCACAAGGCCCAGGGATACCCATGGACCAGTAGTTATCAGCCATTCCGAGGCGCTGAATGCGCTCTGCAGGAACACCAATCTTCTTTTCCCAGATCTCGGCTGCCTCATCATCGTCCAAGTAGACGGTAACCCAGAGTCGCTCCGGATCAAGGCCATAACCGCCATCTTCAACCTTGTCAGTCAACAAGGTCCAGGCGTGGGTAATTGCACCTTCCTTAAAGTACTGACCAAAGGAGAAGTTGCCGGCCATCTGGAAGAAGGTGTTGTGGCGGGTGGTGATGCCAACCTCTTCAATATCAAGAGTACGAACGCACTTCTGAATTGAGGTAGCGGTGCCATTTTCAAAAGGTGGGGTCTGCTGACCAAGGAAATATGGCTTGAATGGAACCATGCCTGCATTGACAAAGAGCAGGTTTGGGTCATCGAGAATCAACGACGCGCTTGGTACAGCCTGGTGACCGGCCTTAACGAAGTGATTAGTGAAGCGCTCCCTGATCTCATGGGTCTGCACAGCGGTATCCTGCCTTAGAACTTCTCGAATAGTTTCAGCGCACGCAAAATCGCACGCCGTTATTTGGACAAGAGTTAACTTTACCTGCCATGTCTACTTCATGAGCAACCCGGGCTATTTGCCACCCCGAATGATTCGTCGCAGCCTGCCAATAAACTCACTAATTCGCTTCTCACCACCATGTTCGCTGGGCTGATAATACACCCGGTCCCGCAGGTTTTCGGGCAGATAATCCTGGCGCACCACTCCCCTTGGATCATCATGCGGATAGACATATCCCACGGCATTCCCCAGCTTTTTTGCACCCTCATAATGCCCATCACGCAGGTGTGCTGGGACCGTACCGATATTTCCTTGTTTAATATCAGTCAAGGCGCTATCCATTGCCATTATCACCGCATTAGATTTTGGTGCCAACGCCAAATGAATGGTGGCCTGAGCCAGATTGATTCTTGCTTCTGGCATACCAATAAGTTGAACCGCTTGAGCTGCAGCAACAGCTACCTGTAGTGCCGTTGGGTCGGCCATCCCAATATCTTCACTGGAATGCACCACCAATCGTCGAGCGATAAACCGAGGATCCTCACCAGCATCGATCATGCGCGCTAGATAGTGCAGAGCGGCATCAACATCTGATCCTCTAATTGACTTAATCCAGGCGCTCACCACGTCATAGTGCTGATCACCATCACGGTCATAACGCACAATTGCGCGGTTAACGTTTTCTTTAACGGTGGTGAGATCAAGCTCTTCCCCATCAGCCACAGCTTCTGCTGCTGCTTCAATATAGGTAAGACCGCGCCGAGCATCTCCACCAGCAAGCAGTACCAGCTGATCGATTGCCTCCGCGCTGGCGGTGATGCGCCCTGCGAGCCCGCGCTCGTCGATAAGCGATCTTTCCAGCAGGGTCTTGATTGCCTCTTCAGTAAGTGGCTCCAACTGCAGGATCAGCGATCGTGACAGTAACGGCGCAACCACTGAGAATGAGGGATTTTCAGTGGTCGCCGCCAGTAGCAACACCGTCCGGTTTTCGACGGCAGAGAGCAGTGCATCCTGTTGAGTTTTGGAGAAACGGTGTACCTCATCGATAAATAGCACTGTTTTTTGACCCAATTGCAGGTCCGTGCGAGCCCGTTCAATCACCGAGCGAACTTCCTTCACCCCCGAGGACAGCGCGGACATCGCCACAAAGCGATCACCAGCTGCTGCAGAAATCAACGAAGCGATCGTAGTTTTTCCAGTTCCGGGTGGCCCATAAAGAATGACGGAGGCTTCTCCGCTACCTTCAATAAGTCTGCGCAGCGGCCGACCAGGTCCTAGAAGATGCTGCTGCCCGACAACTTCATCAAGGGTACGAGGCCGCATTCGCGCAGCTAATGGAGCATGCCCACCCGGATGGAAATATTGATCAGCTGCTTTTGGGCTTCGCCACCCTACCGAGCCGGAATTTCCCGCTTGTTCTGAGGTGTCTGAAGCTTCGGGTGTTTCAAAGAGCGAATCCTGGGCCATATTGGTCAGGTTAGTCCCTTCTTGCGTGTGACTTCGAACCAGGTACAACAGCCGCCCAGCCAAAAATTGTGGTGGGCATGGTTATAAGCCCAGTGCAGACCCCCACACCAGGCACCACCAACCACACACACCCACCTCCCCAAACAACCCCAACTGCCCCCCACCCGGCGGATCCGGCGGATCAGGAACATCCGACATACCCGGCGGATCAGGTGGATCAGGCAGATCCCCTTCCCTCAACTTCTGATGCTTCGCCCGCGCCCACGCACCACCCGACAACCCAGCTGCAACACCATCATTAAACACCACCCCACCACCAACAACCCGCCGCCCCACACGACCCGTCACCTCATCACGAACCATAAACCCCTTCCCATTAACCCCACCACGAGAATCATCATTACGCGGATGATCCCCAAAACACTGCGGCGTCAAATTCACCACATCCGTCAACCCACCACGCACCCACGGATCTACATGATGAATCTCACAATCAATCAACGCCCGCGAACACCCAGGAGCAGAACACACCAACTCCGACGCCAACAACGCCACCTTCTGCTCCAACGACGCCGACCGACTCATCCGACCCAAATGCAACGCCCGACCAGACTCACCATCCAACACCACCCCAAAGTCATACTTCGCAGCCCCCAACAACAACACCTCACCCAACGTCAACCCAAACCCCGTATTCGTCGGATACCGATGCCCCAACCCCCGCTTTTCCACCAACTCCACATCATCAGTAGTCATCGACACCACAATGCTGCCAATCCCACGACGCCCCTTGACCGTAAAACCCTGATGAAAACGCTCAAACACATAATGCACCGCATCAGCCAACCGCTGACCAGCACTACGACCATCCAACTCCACATCCCCACCAACCAAACTGCCCTTCGTCGACAACGGCGCACACGCAGCCTTCATCAACGCCGCCGTCGCAGATGGCACCAACCCCGAAATACGCACCAACCCATCAGCATCAGCCTTACTAAAAGCAACATAACGGTGAGCCATCGCCGCTACCGGATCAGGAGCTATCCCATTGGCTTTGACCACCTGATCACGCACCCACAACCCCAGATCATCCACCCCACGCCACTTCGCCTGACTAACAGCCTGCGCAAACAACACCTCACGAGAATCCACCGCCACCCCAGACAGTCTGTCTAACTCACGGTTAATCACCACCAACCGATCAGGACTGACCACCACCGATCCTGAACGATGAGAGCCGATAACCTCAGCCACCACATCCACCTCAGGAACAGACACCGCGGGCGCATCACCATCGGCCACCTCAGCCTCAGCATCAACCACCGGCAAAGCCTCTACGACAGCGGGTTTATCCTGCGGGAACAATGACTTACCCAACGCCACCCTGTTAAACGCCTCTACGCGTGACACTCCTAAACGCTCAACGAGATAATCAGTGGTTTTTGCAGACCCCACCCTCGTGCCGGCGTGGGCTAGTTCAGCCATCACAGCCACCGCAGCGTTAATCACCCCACGTTGGTTAAACACATGTTCCAACCGCACAAGGTCTGCTTCGTTGTCATTAAATACCTGTGCTGACAGGTCAGTGGATAAGGCGGTGATGATGGCTTTGATATGGGTGTCTAATGCATCAACGTGGTGTGTTAATGACGCCATCATCTCCCCCTTTGGTGTTTGTGTGTTCCCCGTGGTTTTCTGCTTCTTATTTTAGTGGCTCATGTGTTCGATAGCAATAGTGGTTGCGAACATTTTTTCGAACCTTAAACCAGAACTTTAGACACCACCCAAACCCTCAAAAAATAAGTAAACCCCTGGTCATTAGCCTAAACCAATAACCAGGGGCACATTCGCCATAAAACCAAACAGCTAATCCCGCGCAGCGATTGCTTTGATTACATCGTCAGCAAAGCGTGCAACTTCTGGAAAACGGGGATCCATGCCACGGGCTGCAAATCTCTGCAAGGCTTCAAAGGTTTCACCGAGGTCGCGACGACCCAACTGATCTCCATCCAGAGCATGAGGGGCGGTGTATTCTTCCAATTGCTCAAAATCCAAGGTCGTGATTCCGTCCTCGGAAGTGCGCAAAAAATTGACCACGGAAGAAATCGAACCCAGCTTCATCAAGGCAATGCTGGAAAGCGCCCAGCCAATCAATGCGGTGACAACTCGGGCCTGCAAACGCTCTTCATTGTTGACATTGGGCCAAATGCCTCGAACTTCTTGCACCCAAGAATCAATAAGCTCATCGGCTTCATCGTCAGTAATTGGATGACTGAAAATAAATTGCGGGAAACCGGCGATAACACTTGCAATATCAAAGGTCGCATCACGGAACCCAGCCACCTCATAGTCCAAAAAGTGGGTTTTTTCAGCGACGATAATATTGTCAGGTGAAAGATCAAAAGGCGTAAATGCGCGGTGACGGCCTGAGATGAGGCGTCGTTTAGCATCGCGCGCAAAGTCATTAACTACCGCCGGGATCTTAATTCCGGCATCTTCAAGAACCTTTGCTCCGACATCAATTGCTGCTGGCAGCAACCTATCGCGCTGTTTTTGCATGGTTGCGGTAGCTGGATAACGGGCCAGCATGCGCGCCATCAGCACATCAAAGTCGGCTTCACGGTCTGCGGTTGCAGCATGCAAACTACCCAAGGACTGGCCGAGGTTGCGCAAAATTTGCATGCGCTGATCGCCAGTGCGTTGCTCCAAAAGCTCGGCAAAGGTATCGCCATTGCCTGAATCTGAAAGCACGATAATCCGCTTATCAATGTCATAAGCCAAAATAACGGGTCCGGGCCGCACGTCTTCAGTTAATGAGGTGGTGAATTGATAAGAAACAACCTCGCGAACCAACGCGGAATCATCAAAAACATCGCCAGTTGCTGGCACATATTTCAAAATGACGGAGCGCTGTTGTAAAAAGGGAGAATTGGCCACGCGCGCCCGCAGGACGGTGGCAGTGCTCGACCCACCCAATTGCTCAATCTCAGAAAGCGTTTGGGTTCCGCCATAGCGTTTCGTCAACAGCATTTCGGCAATTCCAACGATTTCTTCGTGGCTTAGCATGGGTTTCGTCTCCTTCTATGTCCACTTAATACAGCTAGACCTTTTTCTATGGTACAGATCACCCAACAAAGCGGGGGTGATATAGGTTACTTCACCCCCGCTGGTTGGCCGGGTACCGTGGGTGCCAGGCGGCGTCGAAAAGCGCTTTTCGACGTCTTATTGCTCGGATTCAGCTGCCTTCTTAGGCTTCGCGTCAATTCCGGCTTCCTTACGCTGCTGCGGAGTAATCGCTGCAGGTGCGTCGGTCAGTGGATCAATTCCACCGCCGGACTTAGGGAAGGCAATGACGTCGCGGATGGATTCAAATCCACCTAGCAGAGACACAATGCGGTCCCAACCAAATGCGATTCCGCCGTGAGGAGGAGCGCCGAAGGCGAAGGCATCAAGCAAGAAGCCGAACTTTTCACGAGCTTCTTCACCGGTAATTCCCATTACTTCAAATACGCGCTCCTGAACAGCACGCTGGTGGATACGGATGGATCCACCACCAATCTCATTGCCGTTGCAGACGATGTCATAAGCATAAGCCAGAGCCTCACCTGGGTTCTTATCGAAAGTATCGAGGAACTCAGGCTTTGGAGAGGTGAATGCATGGTGCACTGCGGTCCACTTGGAGTGGCCCAACGCAACATCGCCGGAGGCAGTTGCATCTGCAGCAGGCTCGAACATTGGAGCATCAACGACCCAGGTGAAAGCCCAGTCGCCTTCCTTGATCAGGTCCAGCTTCTTAGCGATCTCGCCACGAGCTGCACCCAAAAGCGCACGGGAAGACTTGGTCTCACCAGCAGCGAAGAAGATGCAGTCGCCTGGCTTAGCGCCAACGTGCGCAGCAATGCCAGCGCGCTCTTCTTCGGTGATGTTCTTAGCAACTGGTCCGGACAGCTCGCCGTCTTCGCCAACAAGAATATATGCCAGGCCCTTAGCGCCGCGCTGCTTTGCCCATTCCTGCCAAGCATCCAGCTGGCGACGTGGCTGGGAAGCACCACCCTCCATGACAACTGCGCCAACATACTCATTCTTGAACACACGGAAAGAGGTGTCCTTGAAGAAGTCAGTGCACTCGGTGATCTCAATATCAAAGCGCAGGTCTGGCTTATCAGAGCCGAAACGGCGCATCGCATCTGCGTAGGTGATACGTGGGATG
The DNA here is from genome assembly GCF_000344785.1 of Corynebacterium callunae DSM 20147. NCBI lineage: Bacteria > Bacillati > Actinomycetota > Actinomycetes > Mycobacteriales > Corynebacteriaceae > Corynebacterium > Corynebacterium callunae. Next base: position 1,653,371 of record NC_020506.1, read on the forward strand.
GGAGTCTTGATCTCATAGCCGATCAGCTTCCACACTGCAGAGATGACTTCTTCAGCCAGAGCGATAACATCATCCTGGTCAACGAAGGACATTTCCACATCCAGCTGAGTGAACTCAGGCTGGCGGTCTGCACGGAAATCCTCATCGCGGTAACAACGAGCGATCTGGTAGTAACGCTCCATGCCTGCAACCTGCAGCAACTGCTTAAAAAGCTGTGGAGACTGTGGCAAAGCGTAGAAGGTACCTGGACGCAAACGAGCGGGCACCAAGAAGTCACGTGCACCTTCTGGGGTCGAGCGAGTCAAGGTTGGGGTCTCGATTTCGGTGAAATCGTGGCTATCCAAGACAGTACGAGCTGCCTTGTTAGCTGCAGAACGCAAACGCAGAGCGTTGGCTTGCACTGGACGACGCAGATCCAGGTAGCGGTACTTTAGGCGAGTCTCTTCGCCGACCTCACCAGCAGAGGAAGAATCCTCAATCTGGAATGGCAGTGGAGCAGATTCGTTGAGGACCTCAAAGTCGGTAACGCTAACTTCAATATCACCGGAAGCGAGGTTAGGGTTCTGGGAACCTTCAGGACGCTCTTCGACAACGCCGGTAACCTTGAGAACAAACTCGCTGCGCAGTGCGTGTGCACGCTCAGCAACGTCCTCATTGCGGAAAACTACCTGGGCGATTCCGGTGCGGTCACGAAGATCGATGAAGATCACGCCACCGTGGTCACGGCGACGGTTAACCCAGCCAGTCAGGGTTACTGACTGGCCTGCGTTTTCTTTACGAAGCTCGCCAGAGAGATGAGTGCGCAGCACGTTGTTGGAAGTCCTTCCACTTGAGAATGTCAGTCGATGGTTTCTGATTCAGGCCCGGGCCGATCCATAGATCACCCACAGATTATCCACGGATCACCCAAGGATTTCTCCCGGGCGCACGCGACAAAAGGCATGCAAACTGCCCAGAAACAGGCAACACTGGCATTGTACCCGCCCGCGCCCGCCCCTAGAACTATTAGGACAACTAAAAGAACCCGCAGCTGTGGCCAAAATGTATAAGCTCTACCAATTTGTTATGCTCAATCCCCGCTATTCCCTGTTTATTGTGTAATGATTTCCTCATGACTTTTCGTGACGATGTAACCCGTTCCGGCGGAAATGCCCGCAAAGGTGGCGGCGGTAAAGGTATGGCCATGGGCGGCGGCATCGGTGGCCTATTGCTGGTAGGCCTCTTCATCCTGCTCGGTGGCGACCCCGGCCAGGTGGATGACCTGCTCGGCGGCAGCACGGATCAAAGCCAAGTTGAATCCGCTCCAGGCTCTGGCTTTACAGAATGCAAAACCGGAGCAGATGCCAATGCCAATGATGACTGTCGCCTCTATTACACCTCATTCTCAGTTAATGAGACCTGGGCGTCTATCCTGCCCGCCCAGGCAAATATTCAGTACGTCGAACCTACGTTGACCATTTTTGAAGGTGGCACAAACACTGGTTGTGGCGCTGCATCATCCGCAACTGGACCTTTCTACTGCCCAAGCGATCAAAATGCCTATTTTGACACCAGCTTCTTCCAGCAGATGGAACAATTCGGTGGCGAAAACGCTCCGCTTGCACAGATGTACATCGTGGCTCATGAGTATGGCCACCACATCCAAAACCTCGAAGGCACTCTGGGTCTGTCTGACTACAACAACCCCGGCGAGGATTCCAATGCGGTGAAGATTGAGCTGCAGGCTGACTGCTACGCCGGCGTGTGGGCAAGCTACGCCGACAAGGGCGAAAACGCCATGCTCGAGCCGATTAGTGATGCACAACTCGATGACGCTCTCACCACAGCGGCTGCCGTGGGCGATGACAATATCCAGAAGCAATCCGGTGGAGAGGTCAACCCTGAAAGCTGGACTCACGGTTCTTCTGAACAGCGCAAGGCATCCTTCTTGGACGGCTATAACACTGGCCAGATGAGTTCCTGCGATTACCTTGGCCGCAACGCCTACCAAAACAGCTAAGACGCTTTTTGACGAACCCCCGCCCCAACAATTTAGGTGAATAATGGGCTTATGACCTATGAAGCACTCATTGTTGGCGGCGGGCAATCTGGTTTAGCGACGGCCTACTATCTTTTAAGAGCTGGCGTAGACACCCTGGTTCTTGATGATCAGCCCGAACCCGGTGGTGCTTGGCTGCATGTATGGCCTTCAATAACTCTCTTTTCCACCGCGGAGTTTTCAAACCTTCCAGGCTGGCCCATGCCAGCCTTTGATGGCTTCCCCAACTCTGAGCACGTGGTTAATTACCTCACTGCCTATGAAATGCGCTATTCCATTCCTGTGGAAAGGCCTGTTCGAGTAACCAAAGTTAGCCAGGATGGTCAAGCTTTTAGAGTTGACTCCCCCACCAAAAGCTACAGCGCACAACATGTTATTGGCGCCACCGGAACCTGGTCTGCACCTTTTATCCCAAGCTTCCCCGGCACTTTCACAGGCACCCAATGGCATGCCTCCACTTACCGTGGCATCGCAGAATTTCGTGGCTCCTCAGTTGCCGTGGTGGGCGCCGCAAACTCCGCTGCCCAAATCGCTGCTGAGCTAAGCTCCGTTGCTGATGTCACCTGGTATACCCGCCATGAACCTCGTTGGATGCCCGATGATATTGATGGCCGAGAGCTTTTTAGACGCAACCGCTTACGCGCTCTCGCCATTCAGCGAGGCGAGGAAGATCCCGGTGCAGACTCCAACTTGGGCGATATTGTCATGCTGCCCGAGGTCTTAAAAGCTCGCGATTCCGGCCGACTTAAAGCAACCCCGCTTTTTAAATCCCTCAATGAAGTCCACACTGATCACCTCATTTGGTGCACTGGTTTTAGGCCAGCTCTTAAACCTTTTAGAGGCACTGAAGGCATCCACTACGTGGGTTATGGAGACTGGGTTGGGCCAGGCGCTGCCACCATCACCGGTGTTGGTCCTTATGCCAAAAGAGCGGCTGCAGCAATTGCCGCAACTGTGGGAAAACGGGTTAAGTAATGCCCAATCGCGCCCGCTCTGCGTCGATAATGCTGGCTGCCAATTGAGACTCGGTAATATCCACGGCATCGGGTACCTCGGCGGATTCTGAGAGTCGGGCATAAACGTCAAAGATTTCCTTTTTGCCAGCCAAGATCTCCAGCATTCTTTCATCGGCGGTTTCATCACCAATTAGGCGGTGTACCTGCACAGTCGCTGTTTGTCCCATGCGGTGCACACGAGCCACGGCCTGCTGTTCGATCGTGGGCTTAACCTGGGGTTCGCAAATAATGCACAAGGAAGCTGCTTGAATATTCAGCCCCACTCCACCGGCACTAATCTGCGCAATCAAAGCTGAACCCGCTGGAGCCTGGCTCAGTTCGTCGACAAGCTCTTGTCTTTTTAGGGCCGGCACCTCCCCAGAAATGCGGCCGACCACCCGGGCCCCGAGGTGTTTTTCCAGCTCGTCGAGGACATCGAGGAAGAAGGTGAAAATGAGCGCCTTGCGGCCGTGTTCTTCTGCCTCCTCTAGCAGTTCTTGGATGCGTGCCATTTTGGCGGATACGCCCTGTTCTGGTGGGCTAATCATGGCGACTCGGCGCATACCCATCCAATTTCCGGCGGCAACTTCTGCTTCATAAGCGGCGCGATCGGCTGGGGTTAGTTCAATCCAGTCGATTGAATCGGTGCGCTCTGGAAGTTCGTCAAGGACATCAGCTTGATTACGGCGCAAATAGGCTGGCGCAATGCGTCGCCTAAAATCCTCCGCACCCATGGTGGACATACCAGGCACGATGAGATCTGGCTGGATGTAATTGATGAGGTTAATAAACTCACCCACCCGATTCTCCAAGGGAGTGCCTGTCATCAAAAGCGCATATTCAGCATCCTTAACCAACTGAGCCAGCGCTTGGCTGCGTTTGGTGGCGGGATTCTTTATCAAATGCGCTTCATCAGCAATGATCAATCCCGGCGCGGGAATGTCCATGCTGCGGGCACCATCGTAGGTGCAGACCATAATTCCATTGCTTTTGCTCCAGGCACTAAGCGCCTCAGTTTTGGCATCACCATGGGCTACAAATACCGGCAAGTCACTAAAGCGGCGACATTCGCGCACCCAGTTAACAATCACAGAGGCCGGGACCACGACCAAAACTCGGAAATCATTTTTGGTGGCTACAAGGTGTGCCGCCACAGAAATTGCCTGCACCGTTTTACCCAGGCCCATGTCATCGCCAATTAAGACCTTTTCACGGACGAGGGCGAAACGTGCGCCATAAGACTGGTATCCACGCAGATGTAGATCTTTGATGTGGGTGGTATCCAATTTAAGCTCACGGATACGTTTGAGGGTATCCGCATCCAGCAGTTCCTCATCTGCCTCAAAATCGCGGCCCAAGAGGTTGGACAACAGAGCCTGGTAGTGCGCTGGGCGGGCGAGGTAGTCTTCCCACACGTCGGCAGCAGGTTCTGTGATGGATTGAGGATAGAAGAGATTGGGATTGGCATTGACCCAGTCCAGATCGGAACTAAATTGTTCCCAGATCCGAACTCCGCGGTCTGCTCCGCTGCCCACCACAATATAAGGCTGCGCGCTAGGAGTGATGTTTTGAACATAGTCAATAACCCGTGCCCGGCGCGCGCGTTCGTCTGGGCTTAGTGTTTCTGCCTGGCCAAATTTGCTCAAAATCTTGATGAGCTCCATGGCTGGAGGGGAAGGTTCGGTGCCGATAAAGGTGGTTTGCCTATTTAGTGCTTCGGTCTCCAGGGTTTGGGCTGCCGCTTTCATTCTTTGGGCAGTCTGTTCACCGATTCCAGAGACGGTGGTAAGCAAGGAAACATCGGCGCGCAGCACATCGGCCACGGTGGAAACCCGGATAGAATCTAAGGAACCAAAGCGCAATCGGTGGTCAGTTGCGGTGCGTAGCGCATCAACGGGCAGTTCTGCCATCAGGATCTGCACTCGACGCCTATTAAGTTCCTCGAGGCAGCGTTTGGCCTCGCCGTATAAGCGGAATTCTGAATTGGGATCTTGGGCATAGCGTTGGACTACCCGGCGCGCCTGCACAAGTGATTGTCCATCCCATTGTTGGAAGGCTGGATCAGATAACCCAAGGCTGGTGGCAAGAGCAGCGCGTGCGGATTCAAGATAGTGCTCGCCTAGTCCATGGACTCCGGGGAAAAGTTCCACGCCTTTTTGTTGGCGCTCACGCGCAAGGTCCGCCACTTCTAAAAGGCGTCCTACTTCCCTGCCAACTGGATCAGTTTCATCTAGTTTGACCATGAGGTCAAAGGCAGCCTGGTCACCAGCTTGAACCGCGGAAGGGCTAAAGAGCCTTTTAAGAAGTCCTCCTTGGCCAGCGCGTACCTGCTGTTGCAAACCAGGGATAACGGCAACTGATGCCACATAGGAGCTGAGTTTTTCCGGCGCTCCCAAGCCATCCAAAAAGAGTTGGATATAAAAATTTACCGGCCAGTTCACTGCTGTTGGCGCAAAAAGGTGCACAGCGGATTCCACATCACCAAAGGTGGTGGGGCTTTGCACACTGACTTGCCCCTGCGTCTGTAAAAGACGATGTAGCTGAGAGGCTGACTGTGCAGTGTTTAAAGCCTGCTGTGCACGACCAAGCAGGTTAGAAATCTGGGCGGTGTCCATGGCGTCGATTCTGCCATGTCCACCGCCCAGGTTTGCGTAATACCTAGGGAATACCTAGGGAATACCTAGATTTTCAGCTCTGGGTGATAATCCTTCATGCGAACCACCTTGTTCACGCGGTTGGCGATGGTGGAGATAATTAGCATCAAAGCCCAAATCAATGCCAAAACCCAAATTGCTTGCAGGAAGCGGGGATCGTCATTAGGGGTTTCATTGAAGATCATTTGGCGGATGAGGTTGACCGCATATGTGATGGGGTCATAGGTATGGAACCATTGGAAGAACTTTGCCTGAGTTTCCACGGGATATAGGCCACCAGATGCTACTAGCTGGAAAGACATCATCACGATGGAAAGCACACGCCCCACTGGTGCACCGCCCACGTTATTAAACATATGGGTGATGGAGATGAAGATCCAGGAGATAACCACCATGGCAATCCAGAGCCCGAGTGGGTGTGCTGGATTGAGGTCTAGCAGGTAGTTAAGAACTACCCACATGAGAGTTGCTTGTCCAAGTCCGAGCACCATTGCTGGCAGGTAGGTTGCCAAGGTGGCACGGAATCCACCGAGGCGGGAATCGATAGCGCGACGGCTATGTGGTCGCAGGATCATCCAGGATACTGTCGCTCCCATAAAGAGACCCACGCACATAAAGAATGGTGCCAGGCCAATGCCAAATAGTGGCAGAGTGTCACCTTGGTGCTCAGTTCCAACAGGGGTAGCAATAGTGGTTTCTGCTCCATCGGCGAAGGTTGGAAGTTTTTCCGCACCATCGCTGATTTTTAGGGCCAGCTCATTAGAGCCTTCATCGAGCTGCACGGTGCCATCACGGAGTGCTGTTGCACCGACAACAAGTTGTTCAGATCCGGCTGCTAGTTGGCTAGTGCCATCGGCAAGGGTGCGGGCACCTACGCTGAGCTGGCTGGAGCCATCTTTAAGTTGCTGCAGGCCGGAAGCAAGAGTCTGGGAGGCTGTTGCTGCATTATCAATGCCGGAGCGATAAGTGCTGGAAGGGTCTGAAAGCTGGGAAGCAATCGTGGCTGCTCCATCACGCAAGGTAATCAATTGGGTATTGATATCTGGTGCGAGAGCAGTCAGGGGTGCTACCTGGTCAACCAATTGGCTAACACCATCGGAAACTTGCGTGGCACCATTTCCCAATTCCTCGGTGCCGGCTTCTAGCTGGCTCATGCCATTAGCTAGGGTCTGGCTACCTGTAGCCGCCTCGCCGATCTTGCTATCGAGCTGGCTGACGCCGTCGGCAAGCGTTTGGGCTCCCTCGTTGGCCTGGTTGATGCCGTCATTGAGGGTGACTGCGCCGTCGGCAAGAGCAATGGCGCCATCATTGGCGGTGTTCATACCTTCGCTGAGCTGGGTGGCACCGTCGGCTGCCTGGGTCATGCCTTCATCGATGGTGGAAAATCCCACGAGCATATTGTCCACAATGCGCGCGCCGAACTCATTGTCCATGCTGTTGACAACGGTATTTACTACCTGGTTACCAAGCATGGAAGCAATAAAGCCATTGCTATTATCAAAAACAGCATTAACCGTGGCAGGTTGCGGGTTATCCGTTGCCACGCTGGCAATAGAATCGCTGAAGTTTTCCGGAATTTCGATACCAAAATAGTAGGTGCCATCATTGATGCCTGTGCGCGCTTCTTCGGCGCTGACTTCAATAAAGTTAATACTGTCCTGGTTGAGTAGGGTTTCAACTACCTGCGAGCCTGCATCAAGCTCACCCTTATCTTCATTGACCACTGCGACCGGCAACTTGGAGAGTCCGCCGATGGGGTCATAATATGCCCACACAAAAACGCCGCCAAAGAGCAGTGGCATCAACATGACCACCAAAAAGCCCAGGGGTGGCAGTTTTCCGCGGCCAAATCTTTTTAGTTCAGAACCAAAGTGAATGAGCGCCATTAGTTGGCCTCCTTGATGGACCTAGTTGATGCAGCGGAGTCGGTGATCGGCAGGTAGAAATCGGCGATGTCGTCAAAATCTGGGTTTGGCGAAACCACAACTACAGGCACACTTTCTGAAAGTTCTTTGAGGCTTTCCAAAATCTCGGCCCGCAAAGTCATGCTGCGTACCTGGTCAGGATCGTCCACAATCAAGGCTGCGGCCTGTGGTCGCGCCACCAAGCTCAGAGCAACGCGCAGCTTAAAACGCTCAACCACGCTCAACTCGCCCACCGCTTGGCTCGGATCAAGGTTTAAAGAAAGGTGCTTTGCGACGCTTACCCACTGCTCGTAGGTGTCAATGTTTCTGGGTGTGGGACGGTACCAGGGGCTGGCCCACGCGATTTGCTCGCGCACTACGGTGCGCACATTTACCAGACGTTCCAGGGAGTCAATCTCGGAGACTCCCGCGAGCGCAATATTTTTTGCAAGGGTGGATGTTTTTGCCGGCTGGCCAGCGAGTTCAATGCTTCCGGCTTTTGCCTTCATGCGTCCACTCAAAACCATGGAAAAGGAGCTGGCGTGGGATTCACGGCCAGTTTCTAGCAGAGTCAGCCCGCGGGCTGCTGGAATCTCAACATCGGCGAAGTCGGTATCGCGGATGGTGATTCCAAATGTTGTCAAAATTGGAGTGTTCATTTGTCTTCTTCCCTAAGTGGAGGGAACACTATCACTTAATGCTGTAATATCATACGGACTAACCAACCCCCGCTGTCAACCTGACATCGAAGTACCTGGAGGAGGCCCCAGTTTATGCGCACTGATGCACTTGTTCGGCGACAAAAAATCATCATGACCGCCTGCGAGCTTTATCGCAGCAAGCATCACGATTCATTGACCATGGAAAACATCGCGGAAAAGGCTGGAGTTGGCATTGCCACGCTTTATAGAAATTTCCCAGATCGCTTTTCTTTGGACATGGCCTGTGCGCAATTTCTTTTTGAGGGCGTCATTGGTTTAGAGGAAGAAGCCGTGGCTGCCTTTGACAACAATCCCCGCGAAGTCTGGATCTCCTTCAATAAGGCACTTATCGATAAAGGCCTAGGGTCCCTCGTGCCGGCCCTTGCACCTCGTAGCCTTGATGAACTTCCCCCCGAAGTTTCAGTGCTGCGTGAAAAAACTAAAGTGCTAACCGAGGCCCTTATTGAACATGGGAAAAAGCACAAGCTCGTACATGCAGACATCGATGCTCGCACTTATATTGTGGGCTTAATTACCGTCTCCCGAACTCCTTTGCCAGCACTTGCCGCTGTTACCGAGAACCTTTCCACCACCCTGCTTGGTATTTTCCTCGCGGGCCTAGAACACGGCGGCCAGCCGGTGTAGCCCAATCTCACTAAAGTCGGGCGTATGACTCCCAACATCGACCGAGCTACGCAATTCCTCGCAGCCTTTAACGATATTGAATCCCACCTAAGATTCCGCCTTAATGCCGATATCTCCGATTCTTTTCGGTGGATGGTGGGACAAGCTGCAAACCGGCGCCTCATCAATCCAGCCCAGGAAGAAGTCCTGAAGTCTTTTAGTGAGTTAAGAAACGCCATTAGCCACGGCACTTATCACAACAATAAGCCCATCGCGGACCCCCGACCAGACACCGTGGCCACCATTGAAAAGATCCGCGACGTACTACTTAATCCACCCCTAGCTTTAAAAGTTCTGCCAGCACAACAGGTAAAAATCTTCTATAGCAATAGCTCCATCGCCGAAGTCTTGGAGCTTATCCGCACCACTGAAATTTCCCAGTTCCCCATCTATCAAGATGGCGAATACCTCAGTTTGCTCACCACCAACACCATTGCCCGCTGGATTGCCGCTGACCTTAAAGACAACGCGAAGATCAACGCCAAGACAATCAAAGATGTATTGAGGTTTGCAGAAAGCTCAGATACTGCTGTCCTACTTCCTCGCTCCGCCACCGCCCAAGAGGTGGTAGATGCCCTAACTAGCCCCGAGCTGCCATGGTCAGTGATCATTACCGAAAACGGCACAAAGCACCAAAAGCCACTGCGTCTAATAACGGGTTGGGACCTCCGTCTCCTCCTTGAAAAGCTGGAAAACCCTTAATGTAATGCCTTTTTAATCATTTGTTGCACGCGTCAACAAAATGTTTTAGAATGGTGACATATCAACAAACTTTAGTTAGCAGCCTCCAGAAAGAAGCGCATATCATGCAATTCGGAATTTTCACCATCGGCGATGTCACCGTAGATCCCAACACCGGCAAGGCTCCCACTGAGGCCGAGCGCATTGAGGCAATGACTCAAATTGCCCTCAAGGCAGAAGAAGTTGGATTAGATGTTTTCGCCACCGGCGAGCACCACAACCCTCCCTTCGTTCCTTCTTCCCCAACCACTCACCTGGCTTATATCGCAGCAAAGACCGAAAAACTGCTGCTTTCCACCTCTACCACCCTGATCACCACCAATGACCCAGTGAAGATTGCCGAGGACTTCGCGTTCTTGCAGCACCTTTCCGGCGGCCGTGTTGATTTGATGATGGGACGCGGAAACACTGGCCCGGTTTACCCATGGTTTGGCAAGGATATCCGTCAGGGCATCCCACTAGCTATTGAGAACTACCACCTACTGCGTCGTTTGTGGCGTGAGGAAGTAGTGAACTGGCAGGGTAAGTTCCGCACTCCATTGCAGGGTTATACCTCTACCCCAGCTCCACTTGATGGTGTTGCGCCTTTCGTTTGGCACGGTTCCATCCGCTCCACCGAAATTGCAGAACAGGCAGCCTTCTACGGCGATGGCTTCTTCCACAACAACATTTTCTGGAACAAAGAGCACACCGCGCAAATGGTAAACCTCTACCGTCAGCGTTTTGAGTACTACGGCCATGGCCAAGCTGATCAGGCCATCGTTGGTCTGGGTGGACAGGCATTTATCGGCGACACCGAAGCAGAGGCCAAGAAGTTCTTCCGCCCTTACTTCGACAACGCTCCGGTTTATGGCCACGGCCCATCCATGGAGGACTTCACCCGCATGACACCACTGACCGTGGGTACTGCGGAACAAGTCATCGAGCGCACTATGGAATTTGCTGACTGGGTGGGCGATTACCAGCGCCAACTATTCTTGGTTGATCACGCCGGTCTGCCACTTGAGGTTGTCCTGGATCAGATCGAACGTCTGGGTCGCGATGTTGTTCCTGAGGTCCGCCGTCGCATGGAAGAGCGTCGCCCAGATCACGTTCCTTCCGATCCTCCAACCCACAGCTCCCTGTTGGCTAACCCAAATAGCCCACACTTCAAGGTAAACCCCGGCCAGCCATCCGATGAGAAATAAGGAGAGACAATGCGCAAGCTCACTGTAGTTACTGCAGGTCTATCCAATCCTTCAACCACTCGCTCTGTTGCTGATCAGCTCACCAAAGCAGTTAATGCTGCGGTGACTGCTCGTGGAGAAGCGCTAGACATCGAAGTTATTGAGATCCGCGATCTCATCTTTGATCTCTCTACCTCCTTCACCAGCGCCGGTATGAGCTCACCAGCACTTGACGCTGCCAAGGAACGCCTGGCTAACTCCGATGGTCTTATTGCGGTGACCCCAGTCTTCACCGCTAGCTATTCCGGCATCTTCAAGATGTTCTTTGATGTACTTGATCCCAAGACTATTGTGGGTCTGCCTACCATCATTGCGGCATCGGCTGGGTCAGCCCGTCACTCCCTCGTACTAGATCATGCCATTCGCCCGCTGTTTAACTACCTGCGAGCAGTGGTTGTCCCCACCGGTGTCTTTGCCGCCACCGAGGACTTTGGTACCGAAGCAGGTGCAGATTTTGAAAGGCGAGTTAATCGCGCAGCCGGCGAACTAGCAACCCTTATGCTGCAGGATTTCAGCAGCGTGGAGGGTCTAGGCGGCGCAACTGCCAATCAGGACGCGGATCTATCCTTCCGTCGCAATCGCCACACCGGCGTAACCCCTGGTGAGAACTTCAGCAGCTTCGCTGATCTTCTCAAAGGCCACGACGGCGCCAGCTAGAAACTGAACACAATGCCCGTCACCCCGTGTAAAAACACACAGGGTGGCGGGCATTTTTCACTTTCCGCGTGGGAAAACCACCTAAACAAAACTAGATGGCTAAAATCGGGCGAATCCTATTCAGTTCAAATTCTATTTTGCACCTAAAGTAAAGGCCCACCTTCAGCCATGGCAATTAGCGTTGTAGATCTTTTTAGTGTCGGTATCGGACCATCATCCTCCCATACCGTCGGCCCCATGCGAACGGCATTGGAGTTTATCAAGCACTCCCCCAGTGAGCATGTGGATATTGTGCTGCACGGTTCGCTGGCTGCAACAGGTAAAGGCCACAGCACAGATCGTGCGGTGTTATTGGGTCTGGTGGGATGGGAACCCACCACCGTGCCTATCGACGCGGCCCCCATCCCCGGCGCACCGATTCCAGCCGAGGGAACAGTCAGCGGTCCCCTCGGCACAATAAGTTATTCACTCACCTTTGATCCAACGCCTCTTAAAGAACATCCAAATGCAGTTACCTTCAAGGGCAGCAGCACCCGCACTTATCTTTCAGTGGGCGGTGGCTTCATTCTGAGCCTTGAGGAACTGCTAGATCGTGGACCGCTCGGCTCTGGTGCATCAACTGTTCACCCAGAAGTGGTTTTGACCAAACCTTTTAAAACTGCAGCCCAGTTACTCTCCTTTGAAGAAGACTTTGCAAAGGTCATGGAGGTTAATGAAACCGCCATTCATGGCGACATTAATAAGGTTTATGCGCACTTGGATCACGTATGGAAGATTATGCAGGACTGTGTGGCTCAAGGCATCGCAACTCCTGGCACCTTGCCTGGTGGGTTGAATGTCTCCCGGCGCGCGCCGATGGTGCATGACCTGGTCAAAGGTAAGCACAATATCGCATTGGGTTCTTCCCTCGACGCCATGGAGTGGGTCAACCTTTATGCCTTGGCTGTCAATGAGGAAAATGCTGCCGGTGGTCGCGTGGTTACCGCACCAACCAATGGTGCTGCCGGAATTATCCCGGCTGTCATGCATTATGCACGCGATTTCCTGGCCGGTTTTGATGGAGAAAAAGCTCGTATTTTCCTTATGACCGCAGGTGCAGTGGGCATTATCATCAAGGAAAATGCCTCAATTTCCGGCGCAGAAGTAGGATGCCAGGGTGAGGTTGGTTCTGCGTCCGCTATGGCAGCTGCCGGCCTTTGTGCGGTGCTAGGTGGAAATCCGCAGCAGGTGGAAAACGCCGCGGAGATCGCCTTGGAGCACAACTTGGGGCTTACCTGCGATCCAGTCGGCGGCTTGGTGCAGATTCCATGCATTGAGCGCAACGCTATTGGCGCGGTCAAAGCTATTAATGCCGCACGCCTGGCTCGTATCGGCGAGGGAAATAACCGCGTGAGCTTGGACGATGTAGTGGTGACCATGGCGGCTACGGGTCGCGACATGCTCACCAAATATAAGGAAACCTCCATGGGTGGTTTGGCAACCACCCTCGGTTTCCCCGTCAACTACACCGAGTGTTAGGGCGAGGGGCGCGTCGAAAAGCGCTTTTCGACGCAAACCTCTAGCTCTCTAGTTTGTCCTGCAAGAACTGCAAAACTCCATCAAGGGCAACATCGTACTGCTCATGCGCGCGCATGTTCTTGATAGCGATGGAGTCATTCTCCAGCTCCTGCTCGCCGAGCACGAGGGTGTAGAGCGCGCGGGAGCGATCAGCGCCCTTCATCGCGCCCTTTAGACCTCGGTCACCATAGGACATATCGGCAGAAATACCTGCCGCACGCAGCTGATTAATAACCACAGCTAGAACTTCCTTGGCTTCGGCGCCAAGTGCGACACCATAAACATCAACACGACGCTCAGCGCCTACGGTGACACCCTCGGCTTCCAAAGCAAGCAAAGTGCGATCCACACCGAGGCCGTAACCGATGCCGGAAAGGTCCTGTCCGCCAAGCTGTGCCATGAGGCCGTCATAACGACCACCACCACCGATGCCGGATTGTGCACCCAGGCCATCGTGAACAAACTCAAAACAGGTCTTGGTGTAGTAGTCAAGACCGCGCACCATGCGTGGGTTGACCTCATAAGGCACACCCATATCGTCCAGTAGACCGGTGACAGTCTCGAAGTGCTCGCGGCAATCCGCATCCAGGTGATCAAGCATCAATGGTGCATCCGCAGTCATTTCCTTGACCTCTGGGCGTTTATCATCAAGCACACGCAGTGGATTGAGCTCCGCACGCTTGCGAGTCTCCTCATCCAATGGCAAAGCAAAGAGGAAATCCTGCAGCTTCTGGCGGTAGGCCGGACGGCAGTTACGGTCACCAAGGCTGGTGAGCTCCAGACGGAAACCCTTTAGTCCGAGGCTGCGGTAGGAACGATCCGCCAAGGCAATGATCTCAGCATCTAGTGCTGGATCATCGATACCAATGGCCTCGACACCAACCTGCTGCAGCTGGCGGTAACGGCCAGCCTGTGGACGCTCATAACGGAAGAAAGGACCTGCATAGTTGAGCTTTACGGGAAGTTGACCGCGGTCCAAGCTGTGTTCAATAACTGCACGCATGACACCAGCGGTACCTTCTGGACGCAGGGTAACGGAACGATCACCGCGGTCAGCAAAGGTATACATTTCCTTGCTCACCACGTCGGTAGATTCACCAACGCCACGGGCAAAAAGTCCGGTGTCTTCAAAGATTGGCAGCTCAATGTGCTCAAAGCCAGCATTATGTGCCTGCTGAATAAAGTTATCGCGTACTGCTAGGAATGCAGCAGACTGTGGAGGGGTGTAATCAGGTACACCCTTAGGGGCAGTAAAGGGCTGAATCTTCTCGGACTTTTTCTGTTCACTCACGATTATTAACGATACCTATTCACTGTGTTGGTGTAGTACTTGCCTGGTTTTTTAAGAGTTTAGGGCGCGCAAATAAGGGTTGCTCATACGCTCGGCTCGCATCGTGGTGGTTGGACCATGTCCAGGCAGGATTTGTAAAGCATCATCAAGGCCCAAAACTACGGTGCGCAAGGATTCTTGCATGGCTGCGTCATCGGACCATTCCAAATCGGTGCGACCAATTGATCCCTTAAAGAGCACATCACCTGAGAAGCAATATTCCTTGCCAACCAACAAAGTACAACCAGGGGAATGTCCTGGTGCATGAGCCAAGCTAAATTCTTCGCCTGCCAGCGTGATGGTTTCTCCGTCGACAAGCTCCTGCAGTTCTTCTGGAGTTGGTGAGATCATATTGGCAGCGTCAAAAAGCAACGCGGACTTGGATCCCGAAGCTTTATAGGATTCCAGGAAGAAGGCATCTGCAGCGTGGATATAGACCTGTGCATTAAAGCGCTGTGCCACTGCACCAGCGTCCCTGATGTGGTCAATATGGCCGTGAGTCAGCACAACCTTATCTACCGTCAAATCATTACTGGTGATGTATTCCACCAGGTTGTCATATGAGTGCATACCCGGATCGATGATGGCTACTTCATTTCCACCGCGAACCACATAACAATTGGTCTTATAAGGACCTGCTGCAAAGCCGAGAATCTCCATAGGCCACTAGTCTAATGCTCCCCTTCCCAAAATTAAGAACACGCTGCAGCTTCCTCCAATCTTCACACGGTAGAGTGGCTCAAGTTAGTATGGTGAAGATTTTTGACTCAGGTTAAAAATGACCAAAGACACTGAATGAGGCAAGGGATCAAACTCTGTGAGTACAAATAAGGATCGCCGCCAAAAGGCGCTCTCCCAGCTTGAAAAAGAAATCAAGAGCCGGGATTTGAAAGAAAAAACGAAACCATTGACAGTTGTTTTTGCTTCTTTGGCTGTCATCCTCGTTGTCGTTGGCGGAATCTGGTACGCCTCAACTCGGGGAACCGAAGATGAGGCAATCACGGCAGAAGAAACTTCAGCTACCACCACTGAAGCACCAAGCTATGAGACCTTGTCTCTTGCCCGCACCACCCCACTTGCAGACACTGTCACTTGTGAATACACCGACGCTGGCGAGGCTTCCCGCACGGTTTCCAAGCCTGCTACCGAGAACATCCCAGCAACTGGCACTGTGACCGTCAATTTGGCTACTGCTCAGGGCAATATCGGTATGGAACTCGATCGCTCTGTATCCCCTTGTACCGTTAATGCCGTTGAGCACTTTGCAGCTGAGGGCTACTACAACGACACTGTCTGCCACCGCATCACCACTTCTGGCATCTACGTGCTCCAGTGTGGCGATCCTAGCGGCACCGGCGCTGGCGGACCTGGTTTCAACTTTGCCAATGAGTACCCCACCGATGAAGCAACTGATACCACCAATCCTGTGATCTACTCCCGCGGCACCATTGCAATGGCTAACGCCGGCGTTGGCACCAACGGTTCCCAGTTCTTCCTGAACTACCAGGATTCCCCACTGCAGCCTAACTACACCTACTTCGGCAAGATCACCGATGAAGGTCTAGCAACCTTGGACTCCATTGCAGCAGCCGGCGCTGCTGACGGTGCCAGCGATGGCGCCCCAGCTACCGAGGTTCGCATTAGCACTGCTACTGTGAGCTAGTTTTTCCCTTGAGCCGTGATCCCCTGCGGGGTATCACGGCTTTTTCATGTCTACAACAGGGTGTGCGACCTAGAGCTTTTAAAGAGCTTTTCGACGGGTGACTGCCAGGAAATTATTAGATAGCACTATCTTTTCGGAAAGTGAATATTTGTCTAGAAAAATACTGCAGTTGCGGCTCCCTTGCAGGGAAAATTGCAGTTGAATGCAATACATACCCACATACATAGCTAACCCCGAAAAGGGGTGTTAATTTCTTCCAATTCTAATGCAAAGGCATGAAAATCTCAGCTTTTACCTAATAAAGAGTGAACTTTGGCCTCTTTGGTTCACAGACTGAGAGTTTTCGTCATATTTCATCACGTAACCCTTGCACGTAGATAACACCACGGTTAAGGTGATCAGAGAAAATTATATTTCCCTGAAACGAAGGACCCAGGACATGAAGCTCTTCTCCCGTACCTCCCTGGTTGCACTTGGCACTGCAGCAGCAATTTCCGCCTCTGCACTCTCTGTTCCTGCTTTTGCTCAGGATGTCTCCACCACTGCAACCACCACCGAGACCACCTCTGCGGCACCAACCACTTCTCAGACCAGCACCCCTGCTGCTCCAATCACCGTGACCGAGACCAAGACCTCCGTTGTCACTGCTACCCCTACCAAGGAAGCAGAGTCCGGCTCTTCTGACACCAAGAACATCACCGCTTGGATCAGCATCATCACCGCAATCATCGGTGCGCTCTCCACCGTCTTGTCCTTCACCAGCAAGCTGGATACCTTCTTCAAGTAAGTCTTTACTTTAAGAACTCTAAAATCCCAGTGTGATTCTTGCTCACACTGGGATTTTTCCTATCTTCAGCACAAATGCCCGGGACCACTAATGGTCCCGGGCATTTGTCGTGTTTTACTTAACCGCCTGAGGTTACGCGGTATACATCAAAGACGCCTTCTGCATTTCTCAATTGAGTCATCAACGATCCCAACTGCTTCGTATCAGATACTGCAAAAGTAAAGCGCACGGTGGCTACTCTATCCTCCGATGAGTGCGAGTGCATCGCAGTAACAGAGACCTTTTGCTCACTGATCACCCGGGTGAGCTCAAAGAGCAGACCTTCACGATCAAGTGCCTCCAATTGCAGGGTGGCAGAAAATATGGAGCCCCTACCTTCGGAAGCCCAAGCCACTGAAACCATACGTTCTGGCTCTTCGCGGAGCTTTTCTGCGTTGGTGCAATCGGTACGGTGCACCGACACTCCACCACCACGGGTAACAAATCCAAAGATCTCGTCACCAGGTACTGGCATACAACACTTAGCGAGCTTAGCCAACACATCTTGGCTGCCCTCGACAAGGATTCCCGTCTCGCCATCGGTATTGGCACGAGAATTCACTAGCTCGCTAAATGGAGTGCGAGCAACCAGAGCATCTTCGGCATCTTCGAAATCGCCAAAAATAGCCATGAGACGATTGACCACGTGCTGCGCCGAGACCGAACCCGAGCCGATGGCGGTGTACAAGGCATCAACATCCGGATAGTGCAGCTCTGTTGCCACAGTCTTCATAGAGGTGGCGTTAAACAGGCGGTGCATTGGCAAGCCACCACGCTGAATAACTGCTGCGAGGGAATCTCGACCAGCCTCCAAGTATTCTTCGCGACGTTCCTTAGCAAACCATTGGCGAATCTTCGCCTTGGCACGTGGGGACACCACAAAGTCTTGCCAGCCACGGCTAGGTCCGGCGTTTTGATCCTTCGAGGTGAAGATCTCAACACGATCACCGGACTTCAGCTTGGTTTCCAAAGCAACCAGCTTGCCATTAATTTTGGCACCAATGCAGCGGTGACCAACCTCCGTGTGAACAGCATAAGCAAAGTCCACAGGGGTGGACTCAACCGGGAGGTTGACCACATCTCCCTTCGGAGTAAAGACGAAGATCTGCTTTGAGGTCAGGTCATAACGCAAGCTGTCAAGGAACTCATTAGGATCGGCAGCTTCTTTTTGCCAATCCAACAGCTGACGCATCCACGCCATCTGATCAACCTCAGCTTGCTCACCGTTGTGGCTGCCTTTGGTTTCCTTATAACGCCAGTGCGCAGCAATGCCGAACTCCGCGTTGTAGTGCATCTCATGAGTTCGAGCTTGCACTTCTAGTGGCTTACCACCAGGCCCCATGACCGTGGTGTGGAGAGACTGGTACACCCCAAAGCGAGGTGAGGAAATATAATCCTTAAAACGACCAGGCAAAGCGTTGAACAAGGAGTGCACCACGCCAATGGCTGCATAACAGTTATTAACGTTATCAACCAGGATGCGGATACCCACCAGGTCAAAGATGTCGTCAAAGTCGCGGCCTCGCACGATCATCTTTTGGTAAATCGACCAATAGTGCTTTGGTCGACCAAGAACCTCTGCGGTAATGCTATTTTCCCGCAGACCATCGGTTACTTGATCAATAATCTCTTTAAGGTAGCGATCACGGGATGGTGCACGATCTGCCACCAAACGCACGATCTCTTCATATTTCTTGGGATAAAGAATGGCGAAGGAAAGATCTTCCAACTCCCACTTCACGCTGGCCATACCCAAACGGTGGGCTAGCGGAGCAATTACTTCCAAAGTTTGGCGGGCCTTTTTGGCCTGCTTTTCTGGCGGCAGGAAGCGCATCGTACGCATATTGTGCAGACGATCAGCCACCTTGATAACCAATACGCGAGGGTCTTGGCTCATGGCAACGATCATTTTACGAATGGTTTCAGCCTCGGCGGCAGCACCCAATGCGACCTTGTCTAGCTTGGTCACGCCATCAACTAGCCGGGCCACTTCCCCACCAAAATCATTGGTGAGGTCGTCGAGGGAATAATCAGTATCCTCCACGGTGTCATGCAGCAGAGCTGCAACCAAGGTGGTGGTATCCATACCAATTTCAGCCGCGATGGTCGCTACAGCCAAAGGGTGAGTGATGTATGGGTCGCCCGATTTACGGACGACGCCCTCATGCAATTTCTCAGCAGTGTCATAGGCACGCTCAAGTACTGCAGCATCAGCTCGAGGGTGGAACTTGCGATGGATGCTTAGCAGCGGATCCAAAACTGGATTAGTTCTTACCCTGTTACCGGTAAGACTGCGGGCAAGCCTGGCTGACATGCTGCGCATGCCAATGGAAGATTTCTGCGGATTACGCTCCAGACTCATTTTCCTGCCGCCTTTCTTGATCCCTTATTTAGGATCTCTGACCACGATGACTGGCTTGTCACCAAGACGCTCACGTCCACCGAGGCCTTCGACCTCAATGGCAAGAACGTATCCGGAGACTTCGCCGCCACAGGATTCAATTAGTTTACGTGCTGCACCCAAGGTTCCGCCGGTAGCAAGCACATCATCTACCAGAACAACCTTTTTATCAGCTAGTTCAATACCTTCAGATGGCAGTTCCAAAGCTGCTTTTCCATACTCCAATTCATACTCTTGGGAATGCACTGGAGGTGGAAGCTTGCCCTTTTTGCGGATTGCCATAACACCGAGACCCAGCTTGTATGCCACAGCAGAGCCCAACAAGAAGCCACGAGCGTCAAGGCCACCAATGACATCGGCGCCCAGCTTTTCGGCTGCTTCTGCCATGGCATCAACAACTGCAGCAAATGCCTTTGCATCTGCCAACACCGGAGTGAGATCCTCAAAAAGCACGCCCGCCTCTGGGAAATCCTGGACATAGCGGGTCTTTTCTTCAAGAGCTTGGCGAGCCCTGTCGAAGGTGCTTTGAGTTGCTTCGGTCACTACTTAATCCTCACTTCTAGACCAACGGTCCATGTTCCATCCGATACCGGAAAGATCTGTATTTACAACAACGTTACCGACTGTGCGGTCTATCACAAACACTCGGGGCTGCGCGGCCAAAGGAATCGAGGGAACTTGCTCCCACAATTCTTCCTCGGTCTGCCTCGTAGCTGCTGGATCTGAGCCTAGAGAATTAGCACTTCCATATTCCCTATTAGGATCTACAGCTCGTAGTACTGCATCGAGCGTGCCCTCAAAACTCTGCTCATATCCCCACTCACTAACTACAGTTCGGCTGAGATCACTCAGGCTTACTTCGCCTTCAGAGGCATCTACCACGGTAATACCGGCAGGTTCACAACTAACTCTAATTGCTTCCACCATGGCAGCCTTGCGCTCATCAGGGCCGTCATATCCAATGCGAATGGTTTGACCTGCTAGCGCAGAAGCCGCATTAATATCTACGGCTAAATGCTGAGCTGGTAAGTCACCTAATTGTTGCGCAACAGGATTTTGATGGCGCACTGAATGCACCCCAACTGCGGGCACTTCAATTCCAGAGACCCTAGATGAAGCTTGTGCAACGGCTTGTTGGTCTACACAGGCTGCAAAAGCTTGACGAGCCTCAGGGGAATACAACACTCCTGCAGAAGCCAAGGTCAACTGCTCCGTGAGCACACCAACTTCTTCTTTAATGTCATAAGGATTAAGCGGATCGTCGCGATTAACCCACGCTTCACTTTCCCAGGCGCCTACATCTGCAATTTGCAGGTTGCCATTGGTGGCAATTGCGTTGAGATCAGAACCTTTAGGCCAGACAGTTACTTCTTCCTCGATGGCCTTATCACCGCTATAAAACTCATTGGGAATTAGTTTTACTTCCCCGAATTCGCCTACGGAATCGATTTTATAAGGGCCAAATGAAACCTGGAGAGCAGGGTTAAAGCTTTCGAGTTGGTATCCGTCATTCCAAATTTGAGCAACTGTTTCTAGCGCTACGGAATCTTTGTTATGCAAAGCCGTATTAAGCGCGTCCAAAGTTATACCAGCTTCTGCCGCGATAGCGTGGGCTGGCAACACTGTGCCCTGATCAAAGAGATAACGCCAGCGCTCCCCCTGATCTTCCTTGAATACCACGGTGGCAATATTGGAACCAGAGACGCAGTCGACTCTTTCGATTTGCTCTGCCAAAGGGACCTGAGATTTAAAGGTGCCAGGCATCTGAGCAGCAGTAGCTGCTAAGAGGAAGTCATCACAAACCACTGGCTGACCATCAGAGTATTTGGCATCGGGATTAATCGTGTAGATAACCTGACGGTTAATTCCAGGTAGCACCTGCGCAGAGGCGAGGTCAGTATTGGGAATCATTTGGCCAGATGGACCTTGGACATAAACGCCTGGGTAAAGACGTGCTGAAAGCAGGCCGGCTTCTGTTGCTACACCCCTTAAGGAAGCAGCATTTGTGGTGGAGAGCGATGAATTAACCGCGTAGCCAAATTGGCTGGTTTGGTGGCTTGTGGGTTGTTCCCCTGCCTCACCGCAGCTAGCCAGCAACAAGGATGTCGCTATAAGTGTCACTACACTGCGTGACTTAGCAAACCTCATGTGCGCAGTACCCAGCCTTTCCAAAATTCTATTAGATCCGCAATTATACGGATGTCGCCCCAGAAAGTGGCAAATCCCGCCGGCAGTGCTGAAACTGCTGACGGGATCTAAAAAAGAAAGATTAACTTCTACCAGGTCGCCACGTACCACCGGAACGGTGATCATCAATCACTGGCTTGGTGATGTTGCGCTTCTTTGGCGCTTCATCTGCAGCAGGGGCACTCTCATGCTCCCCAGTGACCGCGCCGAGTGGCACGGCAGGGGTGGCGTCGATAAGCGCGTTCTTTTCCTGCCTGGAAGCAACAACCTCAGCGGTGTGCTTCTTGGTTTTGGACAGGCGGGTCTTGAGGCTGACCAGCAATGGGGTCGCGAGGAATACGGAGGAGAAGGTGCCTTCGATAACGCCGATGAGCTGGATCAGCGCAAGGTCCTTCAAGGTGCCCACGCCCATCATCCATACTGCAACAACCATCAAGGCGATAATTGGCAGCGCGGAAATAATGGTGGTGGAAATAGAACGCATGAAGGTCTGGTTAACCGCCAGGTTTGCCTGTTCGGCATAGGTGCGACGGTGACTACCCTCGTAACCAGCAGTGTTTTCGCGGACTTTGTCAAAAACCACCACGGTGTCGTAGATGGAGAAGGTCAGCACCGTCAGCAAACCGATAACAGTTGCTGGAGAAACCTCAAGGCCAATCACTGCATAGGTGCCGGCGATAATAATGCCGTCAACTACCAAAGCGAGCATGGCCGCGATTGCCATTTCGCGCTCCAGGCGGAAAGCAATATAGATTGCTGCAACCACCAAGAAAGCGATGAGAGCAAGGACCATACGCTGAGTGATGGTGGAACCCCAGGACTCCGAAACAGTGGAGTTACCGATAGCATCGGGGCTGGGCTGGCCCTCAGCGTTGAGAGGTTGGAATTCCTCATAAATGGCCAGGCGAGCTTTTTCAATCTGCTCATCGCTAAGGCGCTCGGAATGGATTTCCAGAGTACGGGACTCGCCGGAGCCAACGATCTGCACGGTTTCCGGCTCAACGCCGGTAGCTTCGACGAAGGTTTCTTCAACTGCCGTGGTGGAATAATCCGCCGCTGGCATGTTCATCTTGGTGCCGCCCTCAAAGTCGATGCTCAGAGAGAATCCGCGCAACGCAATGAAAAGGATAGACACAATCAGCAGAGCTGCAGTGATCCAGTACCAAATTTTTGATTTTCCAATGAAGTCAATGCCACCGTCACCGGTGTAAAGACTATTAAAAAGGCCACCTTTAGACTTCACTTGTGGTTTCTCCTGAGAAACTTGGGAAGCTGATGATTCAGTCATTGCTCTTAATCCTCCTTCTTCTCAGAGTCCACTGATTCCACTGATTGCCCAGCGCTTGCAGAGCCCGCCGGCGCTGTGGCGCCCGCAGAGCCCGCAGTAGCAGAGCTTGCAGAAGCTGCCTCGCTAGCGTGGATCTTCTTCAAAAACTCTGGCTCGTCAAGTTCACCATTGGCACGGCGCTGCTCAACCAACTTATAAACCCGGCCCATGCCGTTGACTGATGCCTTTGCAAAGAATGGATTACGTGAAGCCAGAATAACCAAAGGAGCGGTGACAAAGAAGGTGACCACCAAGTCGAATACGGTGGTCAAACCGAGGGTGAAGGCAAAGCCCTTAACCTCGCCGACGGCCAGCAGGTAGATAACAATAGCGCCCAAAAGGGTGACCATGTTACCGGTGACAATGGTGCGCTTGGCGCTGTCCCATGCCCGCGGTGCGGCGGAACGGAAGGAACGGCCCTCGCGAATTTCATCCTTAATGCGCTCATAGAAGACCACAAAGGAGTCCGCGGTGGTACCAATACCAATGATCAAACCAGCGATGCCGGCTAGATCCAGGGAGTATCCAATCCAACGTCCCAGCAGAATCAGGGAGCCATAAACCAGCACGCCAGCTGCAAAGAGGGTGAAGAGGGAGATAAATCCGAAGAAGCGGTAGTAAGCAAAGACGAAGATAGCAACCAGTGCCAAGCCGACAAGACCTGCAATCAAACCAGCCTTCAGCGATGCCGCACCCAATGAAGGTGGCACGGTAGTGGTTGTACCGCCACGCTCGCCGTTTTCACCGGCAAAGCTCAATGGCAGAGCACCATAACGAAGGTTGTTAGCCAATTCCTGTGCTTCGGTTTGAGTGAAGTCACCAGTGATAGAGGTGGCAGAACCAACTGGAGTTGCGGACTGAATAACAGGCGCGGAAATTACCTCGGAGTCCAAGGTGATGGCAATCTGCTGCTGCAGGTACTGGTTGGTCAGTGCAGCCCAGGTAGCAGAGCCCTGCTCACCCTCGCCGGACTTGAAAGCAAAGCTGATTTCCATCTGGCCAGTCTGAGTATTAAAGCCACCGGTGATCGGACGATCGGTGTCAATCTCATTACCAGTGAGGCGGGCACCGTTTTCTTCGTCGGTTTCACCATTTAGCAGCGGCACTGGATCAAGAATGTAGACGCCACCCGCTGCTGGATCACAGGCCACCAAAGGCAGCTTGGGATCATCGGTACCAGCGATGGGATCAAGACCATCAGCATCACACTGCATCAAAGAACTTGCTGCAATCTGAGTGGTGGGGTCAGTTGATTGACGATCCCCACGCAGCATTTCAGTGGTTTCTTGACGGCGCTGTGTGGCTTCAATGGAGTTTGCTGGCTCTGCCAAAGGAGTTGCAGAAACGGTTGGTGCCTCAGTTGCTGCTGGTGCTTCAGTGCCTGCCGCCTCGGCTTGTGCTGTGGCAGATTGGGCTACTGCGGTGTTCATCTCGCTCAATGCGGCATTTGCCTGCTCAGCGGTGATCACACCATATTCCACCCAACGATTGGCCATTTCCTGCAATGCTGGCATCAACGTGGTGGTATCTGGCATGCCAGCTTGTCCCACCGGACGGAAATTCAGCTGCGAGGTCTGACCAAGTGCCTGGGCCTGCGAGGTGTCCTCGCCAGGAACGGTGATGACCAGGGTGTTTCCATCAGCAACGACACTTGCAC
Source organism: Corynebacterium callunae DSM 20147 (assembly GCF_000344785.1). Lineage (NCBI taxonomy): Bacteria > Bacillati > Actinomycetota > Actinomycetes > Mycobacteriales > Corynebacteriaceae > Corynebacterium > Corynebacterium callunae. The sequence goes on from NC_020506.1 coordinate 1,677,919, forward strand.
CACTAACACCCATGCCATTAACACGGTTTTCCAAAATGGTGCGAGCTTGATTGAGCTGATCCTGCGTTGGCTCCTCACCCTGAGGAACCAGGGTGACACGAGTTCCGCCCTGGAGATCAATACCCAGCTTTGGAGTAGCTGAACGATCACCTGTAAATAGTACGAGCGCATAAACACCGACAACGATGAGCAAAAACACTGCAATTGCACGTTTTGGCCATCGTTCCCAAGCACTAGCGGCACGCTTTTTCTGCCGAGCCAAGTAACTCTCCTTTAAAATAGTGGTCTTTTTCAACCCCAAAAAGCTAAAGCGCTTTTCGACGCCCACCTGCGTGGGTGCCCCACAAGGTAACCAGGGGTTACCTGCAGTCACGGCACCCCGGAAGAACTCCGAGGTGAGCTAAAAAATTTCTGGCGCTTACCGTCGAATATGGTACGCCATCGGTGTTGTTTTGCATTGGGATGTCCCTGTGAGTCCCCACTCTTTTTTCAGTGGTAGCAACCCGCAAGAATTTTTCAGCCAATAGGCCAAAAGAAAACACCTTCCTGGCAGGATTTTATTAATCCCACCCGAAGGTGTCCATATTATCTAGAGATTTTCAGGGTGCCCCTGACCACGACCATCATTATCTTCTTCGATATCGCGTTCAAGGTTTTCCTCAGCCACAATCTGTGGTGCTGCTGCCTTGGTCAAAATACGAACCACAGCGAGCTTCTCAAAAGTGCTGCGCACACCTGGTGCGATTTCCAGATCAACGGTTTCCGGGGTGGTTGCTACCACGGTTGCGTGCTGTCCAGAAGTAGTAACTACCCGATCACCGGGCACCAATGATTCCTGCAGTTTATGAATCTCCGACATCTTGGCGCGCTGACGGCGGCTCATCAAAAATGAGGGAATGATAAGGATGGCAAGGAGAATAATCAGAAACAGGATGTCCATGCTTAGCTAGTTTGCCAGACGATAGCTAAATCTTCTCGCCCGGGTGTACTAGCAGCCCATTTAATAATCTCCGATGGTGCCCTCTGGTGGCTCCAAACCAAGGTGTCGCCATGCTGTTGCAGTAGCCACTCGCCCACGTCCAGTCCTGGCAATCATCCCGGCGCGCACCAAATAGGGTTCGCATACTTCTTCCACAGTTGCTGCTTCTTCACCAACTGCGACCGCCAAAGTATTAACACCTACCGGCCCACCACCATGTCCACGGATAAGTGCATCTAGTACCGCACGGTCCAAGCGGTCTAAGCCCAACTCATCAACGTCAAAAACAATCAGTGCTGCATTAGCTGCACCCATATTGATGTGTCCATCGGCATGGACCTCTGCAAAGTCGCGGACACGACGTAACAAGCGGTTGGCAATACGAGGTGTGCCACGGGAACGTGAGGCAATTTCTACCGCGGCGTCATCATCAATGCCGACGTTGAGGATCTTGGCGGTGCGCTTGACTACTTTGGTGAGGTCTGCAACATCATAAAATTCCATTTGGGCGGTAAAGCCGAAGCGGTCACGCAAGGGGCCGGTGAGCATGCCCGAGCGAGTGGTTGCTCCCACCAAGGTAAATGGTGGAATTTCTAGTGGAATGGAGGTAGCGCCTGGTCCCTTGCCCACGATGACATCGATGCGGAAATCTTCCATGGCCATATAGAGCATTTCTTCGGCCGGGCGCGCAATGCGGTGGATCTCATCAATAAATAGGACATCACCCTCCATAAGGTTGGATAACATCGCTGCCAAGTCACCAGCACGTTCAAGAGCAGGGCCAGAGGTCATGCGCAGGCTGGTGCCCAGCTCTTGGGCAATAATCATGGCCATGGTGGTTTTGCCCAAGCCGGGTGGACCAGACAGCAACACATGGTCTGGGACGACGCCGCGCTTTTTGGCTCCGGTTAGTACCAAACTGAGCTGATCACGAACCTTCGGCTGGCCAATAAACTCCTGGAGGGACTTTGGGCGCAGGGTGGTTTCAGCTTCATGCTCATCAGGCAAGATATTGGCTTCCACGCTGGCATCAAGTGCACGGCCTACACCACCATTGCGGCGTGGTGGAATGCCACCGGGAATTTCAAATTCCGTCTTCTCAATATCTGACATCTTTTAAGCCCCGCCTACTTTCCACTGAGTTTCGCCAAGGCGGCACGCAGCGCGCCACTGGTGTCTAGGCCAGGATCAACACTAAGAACAAAGGTGACGGCTTCTTCTGATTGCTTCTCGCTAAAGCCTAATCCGATTAGTGCTTGAGTGACTTGTTCAACCACTACTACCGACGCAACTGGAGTATCGCCTAGTGAAAGCTGTGGCTGGTTGGGGTCAACCACTCCAGCGCTAAAGGCAGCTACCTTGTCTTTTAACTCGACAATCAAACGATCTGCCATTCGCTTGCCCACACCAGGCACCCTTTGCAAGGTCTTAGAATCACCATTGCCTATTGCTTGGGCGATTTCCAATGGACTCAACACTGATTCGCAAGCCAAGGCGAGCCGGGGGCCAAGACCAGACACCGTTTGCAGCACTGCAAACATCTCGCGGGATTCATTGTCGATAAATCCATAAAGCTTCATGGCATCTTCACGTACCACCATGGTGGTAAGAATTAGTGCTTCTTCACCTCTGATAAGGCGCGACAAGGTATTGGGGGTGGTGGTTACCTCATAGCCAACTCCCTGGCATTCAATTACCGCAGAGCTCAGCCCAATATTAATAACGGTGCCACGGAGTGAAGCGATCATGAAAACTCTCCTGAATTCTAGAAATATGCAGCTTAAAGGTTTATCAAAGGTAGATCTGGTTATTGCTCAGGGCTATGTGCCTGTTTGGAGTTAAATACCGATTTAGCTTTGCCAAGTCTGCCCTGTTGCTGGCGTCGGTGGTTTTCCAATTCTTTAACAGAGACTTTGGCCCGCATCAGCATCGGCGCTCGCCAACAGTGACATACTGCCAGGGCTAGTGCGTCGGCAGCATCGGCAGGTTTTGGAGCTTCTGCCAGACCCAAAATTCTGGTGATCATCACCGTCATTTGTTTCTTATCTGCGCGACCATTGCCTGTGATGGCCTTTTTCACCTCACTGGGGGTGTACATATGCACTGGTAGACCACGTTCTGCAGCTGCCAAAATCAGTACACCCACCGCATGTGCGGTGTTCATTACTGTGGAGACATTGCCACGCTCAAAAACTCTTTCAATGGCAATGACATCGGGGCTGTATTCATCCATCCACTCGCCCACTGCTTTGTTAAGGCGCAGCAGTCGTTCGGCTAATTCTGCTTCTGAGGGTGTACGTACCACTCCTACGGAGACTGGATAAACGGTGCGACCACGACCGGCTTGGACAACGGAAAGTCCACAGCGAGTTAGGCCTGGGTCAATCCCCATCACCCTTAGTCCCTCATGGTTCATTTGCGTTTATCCATTCTCACAGCACCCGGTAACGCAGAATTCTGCGTACCACTTCCTTCCACCATTTTTAGCACACAATTGCGAGAACCCCGCCATTGCCTGCGTTTAAGCACAGATAATGCGGGGTTTCGCGGGAAAATCGACGTGATGCTTAGTCGTTTTCTAGCTCAGCAAGAACCTCATCAGAGAGGTTGATGTTGGTGTAAACGTTTTGTACGTCATCGGAATCTTCCAAAGCGTCGACGAGCTTGAAGATCTTACGAGCACCTTCAGCGTCCAGTGGAACCTCTACAGATGCACGGAAATCAGATTCGGAATCTTCAACTTCAATGCCAGCTTCAGTCAAAGCTGCACGCACTGCAGGCATATCAGTTGGTGCACAGGTGATCTCAAAAAGCTCGCCGGTATCGGTTACTTCTTCAGCACCTGCTTCGAGTACTGCCATGAGGACGTCATCTTCGGTGAGTTCACCCTTTTGTACGGTGACAACACCGGTACGAGTGAACATGTAGGAGACGGAGCCGGACTCGCCGAGGTTGCCACCATTTTTGGTCATGGCGGTACGAACCTCGGTTGCTGCGCGGTTACGGTTATCGGTCAAGCACTCAATGAGGACTGCCACACCGTTAGGGCCATAACCTTCGTACATGATGGTGGCCCAGTCTGCGCCACCAGCTTCTTCGCCCGAGCCACGCTTACGTGCACGTTCGATGTTGTCATTGGGCACAGAAGCCTTTTTGGCCTTCTTGATCATGTCATCAAGAGTTGGGTTGGCTGAAGGGTCGCCACCACCGGTACGTGCTGCAACTTCGATGTTCTTGATCAGCTTGGCAAATTCCTTGCCGCGCTTAGCATCGTTAGCTGCCTTCTTGTGCTTGGTGGTAGCCCATTTGGAGTGGCCTGACATATGCTCCCTTTCGTCGTCTATCTTCCATAAACCACCAGCGAAAACACCGAGTTTTTCACGGATGATATCTCTCGTCTCTACCGCCTGTAGAAGGTGGGAGCGAGGTTATTCAATCTGTAGTGGCGAAGCCGGGGCAGCTTCTCTGGAAGCGGAGTTGGTAGTTGGAACTGTTTCGAGTATACGCAATGGTCAATCGCGAAATCCTAAAGGTAGGCAGTTTTTAAAGCTAAACCTTTAGTGACTAAAAGCTACTGCTCTTTCATAGGGATACTCTGAGCATTCATAGGGATACTCTGAGCACCGTCACGCAAATAACGAGTCAAGCCTTCTTGGTTGACAATGGCCACAAGTTCACCCTTTTGATTAAAAAGTCGACCATGAGTTAATGCCCTGCCATCAGCAGCTGAAGGTGAACGCTGATCATAAAGCAACCATTCATCTACCCGGAAAGGTCGTAAAAACCACACTGCGTGGTCAAGTGAGGCCATTTGCACTTCTTCGCCGGGGTGTGGGCCTAAAGATCCATGTAACAATGTCATATCAGACATATAGGTCAGCGTGCACTGATGGAAGGTGGGATCATCAGGCAGCTGTGCTTTACAACGAATCCACACCACCTGTTCGGTTGCGGTGAGTTCGTTTGGCTCCAATTCTGCTGGCGGCACCACACGAATATCCCATTCGGACCATTCATCAAGCAGACGACGGTTACTGAGCGGCAGCCTTGCAACGGTGCCTTTAATCTCATCCGGGCCTGGAACCTTACGCATTTGATCCATATGCTCAATGCCTTTGTCACCGCGGTGAAAACTGGCTTGCATGCTGAAAATAACTTCGCCATCTTGAATACCGCGAACCGTGCGGGTGCAAAAACTCCGACCATCACGCAGACGATCAACCATATAGATGGCTGGCTTAGTGGGATCTCCAGGGCCGACAAAATAACCGTGGAGGGAGTGCGCAGTGTATTCATCATCCACAGTGTGGATTGCTGCTACCAAGGCTTGGGCAGCAACCTGCCCACCAAAGGTGCGGGCAAGGACGGACTCTACAACTGGACCGCGGTAGATATCGCGGTCTATTTCTTCCAAATTCAAAATGTATTCAATGGACTTCACTAAGTTTTCGCTTTCTTTTGCATATCCACCATCACAAACTGTTATGGTGAGGTTACTCACAAAGCCTAGTATGCAGTGGCCACCCGGTGGCGTGTTACTCACCTTTTTGCGATAGCCTAGGTGTTCATGACACCTAAAGGTCTTCACCGTGGCGCCGCTCTCCTAGAGATGGTCACCTGGACATTGTTGATTATTGGCATGATTTTGAAATACAGCGGAGTAACCGAAGCGGTGGTTCCAATCGCTGGTGGCATCCATGGATTTGGATTCCTCTGCTTTGCTGCAATCACCATCACCGTGTGGGTAAATAATAAGTGGACATTCACCCAGGGACTTATGGGACTTGTTGTTTCCCTCATTCCATGGGCTGCCTTCCCCTTCACTTTGTGGGCAGATAAGAAGGGTATCTTGGAAGGTGGCTGGAGGTTTAGTACTCCGGAGGAAACCCCAGGAAATATTTTTGACAAGATTTTGGCTCAGTTGGTGCGCCACCCTGTGCGCTCCATTTTGATCATTGTGGTTCTCATCGTCATCATTTATATCGCACTGTTGACCATGGGCCAGCCCTATGATCCAGATGCCATTGCAAATAACGTTAAATAAGCAAAAACCTCTCAGCCATCAAATGGCTGAGAGGTTTTTTAATCCACCATGTCGGTATCAAGCAATTCAAAATACTCTGGCAAAGGCGCTGTTCCGCCGAGTCTGAATATCCGCACGGCATAACGAGTGCGCAGGTCACGGGTGTCAGAAACGGCATCATTATAAAAACGATGAGCTAACTCCACCCGGGTTGCAGCATCAATGAGAGGTTCTGGGACCGGCTGTTGCTGGCGCAAAATCACTCCGGATACTTCCCTTTCTACCCTTGCGCGATCCTCAAAGCGCGAATACACCAGCGGAATTGCTTCAGCGCGCCGGGCCAGTTCTAAAGTGCCTGGCAACAATGCTCCAGCCAGTGCAGCGCGTCGATCAAGTGCAGCTTGGAGAGCTTGGCGTGCAGAGTCGGTGCGAATATGCAGCCTATTTAGCCGCTGAGCCGTAAAATATGCCCATAACACCAGCGCAGTGAGCACCATGGCAAGGAGTACATAAACTACCATCATGACAGCGTTACCTTGGAATTTGAGATTGTTTCATAAACGGTCATCACCTGGGCTGCCACGGTATCCCAATCAAAAATGCTAGCTCTGTGCGCGCCGGCAGCAATCAGCTCGGAACGCAACTGCGCGTCGTCGCAAAGCAGCTGTATTTTGCTGGCAAGCTCGGGGGCAGATCCGGTTTTAAAAAGCAGACCGGCGGGATGCTCGGATTCAGCGTCCACAACCAGCGAAAACGCCTCAAGGTCACTGGCAATCACCGCGCATCCGGCTGCCATGGCTTCAACGAGCACAATGCCGAAGCTCTCGCCGCCGGTATTGGGGGCCACATAAATATCGGCGCGCCCCAGAATCTCGGCCTTTTCAGCATCGCTAACACGCCCGACATAGTGCACTCCCGCCTGCTCACGCGGGGTTCCGCCACCAATAACCGTGCAGCGCAGCGGACGTTCCACCAGCTCCAGGGCCGCTAATAAAATATCCAGCCCTTTGCGCGCTTCATCGATTCGACCTAAGAAAACAAGCTCCAAGGGATCTTGAGCGCTTTTCGACGTTCCAACGCCGGCGCTAGTCCAGGCCTGCGCGAAGGCGCGGGTATGTACCCCATTGGGGATCAAAACCGGATCGCCACCTACTTGCTCCACCTGCCAACGGCGTGCCATTTCAGAGACGGCAATACCAGCGCGTACCTTCTCCAGCAACGGATTGAGGATCGGCAAGAAGGTTTTCAATATTTTTGAGCCACTACTGGAGGCATGATAAGTAGCAACAATGGGACCTTCGGCAAAGTAGAGCGCTGCCATGGAAAAGCTCGGCGAATTGGGCTCATGAATATGCAGCACATCAAAATCACCATCGCGGATAAACGCACGCACAATTTTCACCATGCGGGGGCCAAAACTTAGGCGTGCCACCGAACCGTTATAAGGAATCGGCACACTGGCACCACCCTTGACGACAAAGTCTGGCACTGCTGTCTCTGGACTACATGGACCAAGCACACTCACACTATGGCCTTGATCAATAAATACCTGCGCCAGATCAAGGATGTGTGCTTGAACTCCCCCAGGTTCATCAAAAGAGTAGGGGCATACCATTCCAATACGCACCTATTAAATCTCCTTTTTTGGCTGGGTTTTGTGGCGGCGTTGCGGGTCCAAATCGTCAAACCACAAGGGCTGAAGCATATGCCAGTCCGCGGGATGCTGGCGAATATTTCCCTCAAAAAGACTAGCGATGCGCTGCACCGTGGAGCTGAGATTATCTACCTCTACAGGCGAGGAAACGCTTAATCCCCAACCATCTTTCTCGAACCACGAGTGCACCACATGCAGGGCTGCTCCGGTTTCAATTGCTAATTGTGCAGGTCCGGCGGGCATGGAGGTTTGCTCACCAAAAAAGGTGGTTTCTACTCCTGATTGGCGGAGATCGCGTTCACCCATAAGGCACACGATGCCTCCGTCGACAAGCGTGCTTTTAAGCTTTTTAAAAGGCGGGGTCTCCCCGCCGCTGAGCGGAATTACCTCGAAGCCTAGGGATTCGCGGAATTCCACAAAGGCCTCAAAGAGGCTTTCGGGTTTGAGCCTTTCGGCGACGGTGGTAAAACTGCCGTGATAATTGACCAAAAAGGTGCCAGCCATATCCCAGTTTCCGGAGTGTGGCAGCGTTAAAATAACGCCTTTAGCGGCAGCGATGGAGGCATCAAGGTGTTCAAGTCCGCGGACTCCAGCATGTAATTGCTGCTGCAGGTCTGGGTCGCCGGCAATTGCGGGCAGCCGAAAAGCTTCCATCCAATAACGGGCATAACTGCGCATGGAATCGCGCACTAGCTCGCGGGTGACGTTTTCCGGGCCAACTACCCTACTGAGATTGGCTCTTAACTGATCCATCCCGGCCCCTTTATGAGAGGCCAGGTCAGCACCATAATTAAAAAGCGATTTCGCTACCCGCGGGGGAAGTAGCCGCACAAAACGCCAACCGGCCTTATAACCTAGCGCCGCTAGGGTTTCGCCAAGGTTAGTTTGGTTGGTGTTCATACGCTGGCACCTCCGCTTTTGTCCTTGTTGTTAATGCGTACCGCTCAGGTCCGAATAATCAGCCTTAGCACCTGCTGGAGCCTTGGTGTGCTCGCTGGCCAGTGGAGACTTTCCAGCCATCACTAGCCTTTGGATCACGGTAAACACACTGCCTACTGCCAAAACCCACAAAGCCACATCGATGGCATAAGGAACGCCCAAGCCGGTAAGCCCCAAGCCAACCAAGCTGATGATCAAACGTTCAGGGCGTTCCACCAGGCCACCATCCATGGTAAATCCAGAGGCTTCACCCCTAGCTTTGACATAGGAAATCACTTGGGAAGCAACTAGACATACCAATGATGCTGCTACCAGTGCTTTTGGTGCGCCATAGGAGTAGAACAACCACCAGGTGATGGCACCAAAAAGAGCACCATCGGTGAGGCGATCGCAAGTAGCATCCAAGGTGGCACCAAATTTAGTGCCACCACCTTGCATTCTGGCCACAGTGCCATCAATCATGTCGAAGGCTGCAAAAAGCCCCGTCAAGATCGCAGCCCAGACCAAGTGACCGGTAGGAATAAGCACAATTGCCACAGCAGCTGTAAGGATCGCACTAACCACCGTTAGTTGATTGGGAGTTACTCCCAATTTGATCATGAATTTAGCTACTGGTTCCACAATCACTTGCGCCGGCTTGCGGCCATGTACTCCCAGCATTAGTTCTCCTTAGGTGAAGCTGTCTGGATGGGAGACGTCAAGGTGGGATCACTAACTCCTGGCGCATCCTCAAGTTCGCCCCAAGCACTGGCAAGCAGCGCACGTGTTTGACGCAAGGTTTGAGGCAAAACCTTGGTGCCATCAATAACGGTCATAAAATTGGAATCGCCCGACCAGCGGGGAACCACATGCACATGCAAATGATCCCCCACTGATCCACCCGCTGCTTTGCCAAGATTGAGACCAACATTGACGGCATCTGGTGTGGATACCTTTTTGACAACCTTGATGGCAGTTTGGACAAAGAGCATCAGCTCCGCTGATTCCTCAGGGGTAAGATCCTCCAAGTTTCTTTCCTTGCGGAAAGGCACCACCATCATATGTCCGGCGTTATAGGGATACAGGTTCAATACACAAAATACTGTTGTACCCCTAGCAACAATGAGGCCATCCTCATCGCTCATTTTAGGAACCTCGAGGAAAGGATCCCTTATAACTGCCTTTACATCCCCCGCAGCACCACCAGCAGCATCGCCGCTGGCGGGGCGGGTTTTGATGTAGTTCATCCGGTAGGGTGCCCAAATGCGTTCGAGACGATCTGGAGTACCCACGCCGGAATCAACATAAACCTGATGCTCTATGGCAGTTTCTGAGCTGGAATTACCTGCGGGCTGCAATGGTTTCCTCGCTTGGTTGCTCATTAATGCGATCGCCAATCCAGCTGGAGATCAGCGCAATAGCCTCATCGACTGGCACACCATTAACCTGAGTGCCGTCCAAGAAGCGGAAGCTTACCGCGTCTGCTTCTACGTCACGAGCACCGGCTAGCAGCATAAAAGGAACCTTGCCGGTGGTGTGGTTACGGATCTTCTTTTGCATGCGGTCATCAGAGGTATCAACATCGGCGCGAATACCCTTTTCACGCAGCTTTGCAGAGATTGCCTCCAGGTGTGGAATGCAATCATCAGCCACTGGGATGCCCATGACCTGGTGTGGAGCAAGCCATGCTGGGAAAGCGCCAGCGTAGTGCTCAAGCAGCACACCGAAGAAACGCTCGATGGAGCCGAAGAGCGCGCGGTGAATCATAATTGGCTGCTTCTTGGATCCATCAGAGGAGGTGTATTCCAAGTTGAAGCGCTCTGGCATGTTGAAGTCCAACTGCACGGTGGACATCTGCCAGGTACGACCAATTGCATCACGAGCCTGAACGGAGATCTTAGGACCGTAGAATGCAGCACCCTCTGGATCTGGAACGAGCTCCAGGCCGGAGTTGGTTGCCACACGGCTCAGGATTTCGGTGGAACGCTCCCAGATTTCATCAGATCCCACAGACTTCTTAGGATCGCGGGTGGAGAGCTCCAGGTAGAAATCATCGAGGCCATAGTCACGCAGCAGGGACAAGATAAAGTCCAAAACGGAGGTGAGCTCAGCTTCGAGCTGATCCTCGGTGCAGTAGATGTGAGCATCATCCTGGGTGAAGCCACGCGCACGAGTCAGACCATGGATAACGCCGGACTTCTCATAGCGGTAGACGGTACCAAACTCAAAAAGACGCAGGGGCAGCTCACGGTAGGAACGTCCACGAGAATCAAAGATGAGGTTGTGCATTGGGCAGTTCATGGGCTTGAGGTAGTACTCCTGCCCCGGCTTGGTCTCATTGCCCTCTTCGTCATATTCCGCGTCCACCTGCATTGGAGGGAACATGCCATCCTTGTAGAAGCCCAGGTGGCCGGAACGCTCGTAGAGATCCTGCTTGGTGATATGTGGGGTGTTCACAAAGGAGTAACCCGCAGCGATGTGGCGGCGACGGGAGTGATCTTCCATCTCATTGCGCACGATGCCACCATTGGGGTGGAATACTGGCAAGCCAGAGCCAAGATCATCAGGGAATGAGAAGAGGTCAAGCTCAGTGCCTAGACGGCGGTGATCGCGCTTTTCAGCCTCAGCAAGCATGGTCTGGTAGGCATCGAGGGATTCCTTGTCCTCCCACGCAGTGCCATAAATACGCTGTAGACCAGCATTGTTTTGATCGCCGCGCCAGTAGGCAGCAGAAGACCTGGTCAATGCGAATGCTGGAATATAACGAGTGGTTGGGATATGAGGTCCGCGACAGAGATCTGACCACTCAACTTCATTGGTGCGAGGGTTGACATTGTCATAGGCGGTCAGTTCTCCGCTGCCAACCTCAGTTGCTTCATCGGAGTTGGGGTCAACATTGCCCTTATCCTGAATCAGCTCAAGTTTATAAGGCTCATTGGCAAGTTCTGCAGCTGCAGCCTCAGCGGACTCATAAACGCGGCGCTCAAACTTCTGGCCGGTCTTGATGATCTTCTTCATCCGCTTCTCAATGGTCTTGAGATCTTCTGGGGTGAAGGGTTCTGCGACATCAAAGTCGTAGTAGAAGCCGTTTTCAATGGCAGGACCAATGCCCAACTTGGTGCCTGGGAATTCTGCCTGCACGGCCTGTGCCATCACGTGAGCGCACGAGTGGCGGATTACAGCGCGACCGTCTGGGGTATTGGCTGGCACTGCAGTGAACTTTGCAGTGGTAGCTGGGACGTGGGACAGATCCTTCAGGTTGCCTTCGGCATCCTTGGCACAAACGATGGCCTCTGGGCCCTTGTTTGGAAGCTCAAGCTCTCGCATGGCAGTACCAATAGCGGTACCTGCTGGAACCTCAAATTCAACGAGGTTTACTGCTGCGATATTAGGGGTGTTCACGAAATGTGCGCTCCTTCGTGCGCTCACGTGGACCAACGGCATACCTGGCCGCCGTCCACTAGTTCAAGGTGCGCAGTTGACCCAGCTCTCCCCTGCCTTTCACATTAAAAAGGCAGCGAAAATCGCCGTGGCATGTTCGGATACCTGGGGCATTATCTCTTATTTACTATGTGGCGCCGTACCGATGGCGCGTTAATAGTTAAGGAATAAAGCCCGATGGTCAACTGTCTTGTCATATCCTACCGTGTATACCTAGCTGGCAAGGAGTCTGGCTCCCCAGAATTCATCAGCCTCTGAATCTGCAGGGTTGGTTCCAGGTGGGATAAAGAAAACTGCAGAACCGATATGAGTAATCCACTGGTTAAGGCGATCTTGTTCATCCAAACGGGCTTGAATTGGGGTGAATTGCAGGTCAGGGTTCTTTTGGAAACAAATAAACACCAAACCAGCATTTGAGAGCTGTTCCGAAGTTGGATCAGGAGGCAGATCATAGTTAAAGACACGCCTTAAGATCCGCTGTTCAGGATGCCCCTCCGCAGGTTGCGATCGCGCCATGTGGCTTGCGGGATCAATAACGGGCAGTCCAACTGAATCGGTGGCGGCAAAATCGGCGGTATCAAATTCCGAAACACCAGTTAGCGGAGCACCCGTATCCAAAGTACGACCCACCGACACCTCCCGTGATCCACGATCCAGCTCTTCCCACGTGTCAAGGTTCATGGCAATGCGACGCACCACCATACAGCTACCATTGTGCATCCAGGCCGGACCCGCATCAATCCAGGCTACATCCTGGAATTCTTGGTCGGTACGCGGGTTTATGGTGCCATCTTTTTGGCCAAAGAGATTTCGCGGCGTCTCATCCTTATCCAGGACACCCTGGGCATTAACAAACCCCTGTTGAATCCACCGTGTAGCCACATAATCCACACCTGCGCGAATCATATGGCGCATGGCATGACTCAGAGTCACTGCATCATCACCGCAAATCTGCAAAACCAGATCCGCCTCGCCCCACTGCTCCTGCAGTTGATCCCGCTGAAAAGCCGGAATGGGGTGCAACCACTCAGGCCTTTGTGATGCAAGCCCGGCGACGTCGAAAAGCCGAGCACCAAAACCACAGGTTATGGTCAAGTTGGCCGGCGAGGTTGCCAGTTCAGGTTCCAGGCTGCCCAGGGGCGTTTGCCCGGCGCAGAGCGCGCGGGCGTCCTCGGTCCACAGCCGCATCAGGCGACGAATGCCAGCCCGATCAGCTCCCGCACGCAGGCTAAAAGCAACCAAATTAAGATGCGCCTGGTGTGGGGTGTCAATACCTGCTTGGTGGCGGCCATCAAAGGGTACAACCTGGCCTTTTAAGCTTGTCGACGCGCCCTCGGTGGTTGCCGCTTGTGGTTTTTCAGGCGAGCTACAGGCCGCAACGGCCGAGGCGCCAGCAAATACGCTGGCGCCAGTCAGGAAACCCCTGCGGGTAACCATAAAATACTCCTATTTTAGTGAGCCATCTCGCTGTGATCCATGCTCATGCCATATTCTTCATCGCCAGCTGCGATGGTACGAGCAGGAGTTGGTTCCAGTTCCACAGTGGTGCCATCTTCTAGCACCAAAGTGATGGTTACTTTTTCACCAGCCTGGATTGGAGCAGCCAGACCAAGAATCATCATATGATCGCCACCGGGTGCCAATTCCACGCTCTCACCTGCAGGGATAACCAATCCCCCAGCCTTTGGCTGCATCATGCCATTAACAACCTCATGGATTTCAAAGCTTTGAGCATCCACGTTGGCGCTAAAACCGGTGACATGAACTTCTTGTTCAGTGTTGTTGACGATGGTGCCAAACACCGCAGTCATATCGCTGCCCTCAGCTGAAGCGCGAACAACCGCATTGTCCATGCTCAAAATGGCATTGGAATCAGAGGCTTTGGTGGAAGTTGAAGTTGAAGCACTTGGAGTCATGCTCATCGCAGTTTCCGCAGTACTGCCGGTGGAATCATTTTGATTGGCTGGGGAACATGCAGCCATAAGCAATGCTCCGCTGAGTAGGACACTTGCGCCAAGAATCTTCTTCATGGTTTTTCCTTCTACTTCTGATTACGGTTTTTGGCGATCATCATGACAATGGCAGCTGCTACCACCAGTACTGCAGCAATGCTGAGTACCCACTTCCAAGGACCTGCCACACCGGAGGTTTCCTCAGCGGTGTTGGTGGACTCTGCAGGTGTTGCCTCTGAGCTAGGAGCTGCTGCGGTGGTTTCTACAGCCGTAGTGGCGGATGGCGCAGCTCCGGTTCCAGCTACCTCAAATGCAATTGAGCCTTTGGTGGCGTGCCCATCAGAGGAGGTGATTTGGAAGCCCAGCACATAATTGCCAGCAGCTGGTTTTACCTCAGCAGGTACTTCATAAGTAATGTGCTGGTCCTGCAGCGTTGGAGTGCCGGAGCTTAAAACTTCACCGGTGTCGGCATTGCTTAATGCCACAGTGGTGAAAAGATCTTGCGGTAGACCAGAGAATTCAAGGTCAATAGTTTGGGGGAACTCTTCCACCACGCTGCCGTTTTCCGGGTTGGAGGAAACAACAACGTCATGGGCTTGAGCGACTGGAGCGGCGAGGAAACTCAAAGCTCCAACGGTGGCTGCACCAGCAAGTGCAGTTGCAGCGCGGAGTTTCTGCATAGCCAATCCCCCACTATTAACTTCTTTATCTCTTGCTAAAGCCACGTTCAACCTTTCATCTGCTGGCGATTCAGACATCATTCGCCACGATCAGTCCCCGATGTTTTCGGGTTCAGATAGTTGTCGAAAATCCTGCCTATTTAGTTCCCACCTGTATTAATTTCCATAAATCAACACGTAGGTTAATAACTAATGAACTCAGTGTAGGAAGGTTCGAGATGAATTTCAGGCACTGTGAGCAGCGCAACGCAAGTCTAACGCACAAAAACAAAAAAGCTCTGCACTTTTCAGGACAGAGCTCTACTTGAGCGGATGACGAGATTCGAACTCGCGACCCTCACCTTGGCAAGGTGATGCGCTACCAACTGCGCTACATCCGCATAAATCATTTTTTAAGAGGTGACTCACCCTCTTTGTGCGCGATACTGGGATTGAACCAGTGACCTCTTCCGTGTCAGGGAAGCGCTCTCCCGCTGAGCTAAACGCGCCCGCTAATGCGAGGTGGAAACGGGAATCGAACCCGTGTGCACGGTTTTGCAGACCGTTGCCTCACCACTCGGCCATTCCACCGTGGCGGGATTCCCGCCTCAGGTACATGGTAAATGTACCAGAGCGGATGACGAGATTCGAACTCGCGACCCTCACCTTGGCAAGGTGATGCGCTACCAACTGCGCTACATCCGCATAAATCATTTTTTAAGAGGTGACTCACCCTCTTTGTGCGCGATACTGGGATTGAACCAGTGACCTCTTCCGTGTCAGGGAAGCGCTCTCCCGCTGAGCTAAACGCGCGAGACATTTCAACGATTGGCCCGGTGAAATGAGAGCGGATGACGAGATTCGAACTCGCGACCCTCACCTTGGCAAGGTGATGCGCTACCAACTGCGCTACATCCGCATGCACTGCAGTGAACTTGTTTTCTTAAGTTCCGTTCTGTGCGGTGCCTGAATAACTTTAGACGGAAGCCCTCTCACAACACAAATCCCCTGATAGAACTCAAAAACGAGGGTTTTAAAGCCCCTCCCAAAGCGCCTTTTGAGAATTACAGCTTTGTATTTCAGATGTTGGGTTGCGCAACATTATTCAGCCCACACAAGTAAGGGGGAGGCAATTATGAACTTCGAATTAAGGCGTGTTAACTTTTAAACACACCACTTGAGGTCCTATGGCTCAGTGGAAGAGCGTTCCGTTCACACCGGAAAGGTCGCTGGTTCGATCCCAGCTAGGACCACCATTAAGAAGATCTCCCGATCAGCAGCTTGCTGATCGGGAGATCTTCATTTTGCCAGTGTTGAGCTCAAAAGCCTTCTATTCTTTTAAAGATGGCGAACATCAAAGACCTCATCGGCCCACTCCAAGAGCCCACAATTCCTGAATTGCGCTGTGTTTTGGTCAGCACACTCCACGGATCAACCACAGTTAATGGAACTTCTGGAGATCTAGGCAATAACACTGACACCGCTCTCCTATTGGGACTGCGTCAATGGAGTGATGTCGTTTTAGTGGGTTCTGGCACGATCAAAGCAGAGAACTACGGTGGCGTGCAGATTCCTTTAGAGATTCAACAACAACGCCTTACAAATGGTCAATGCGCTATTCCCCCCATTGCGGTTATCTCAAGTTCGCTGAAATTTGATACGGAGTCCCGCTTCTTTAAAGAAGCACAAACTCGCCCCCTCATCTTTACTGATAACAAAGATGCTGAGCTTAAAGCCGTGCTGAAAAATGCGAGTGCAGAAATTATTGAGATGGAAGTGCTCAGTGTGCGAGGTGTCGTCGACAAGCTCCGGAATGCGGGCTACGCACGCATCACCTGTGAGGGGGGCGCGACCCTTTACGCGCAGGTTTTAGATGCCGGCATAGTAGATGTATGGCATCAGACCGTGGATCCCACAATCTCAGGCACCGTTGAGCACCCCATGGTGCAAGGCGGAAATGCAGCCCCACAACGTTTTAGGTTTGATCACTTTTACGCTGATGCCGATAGTACGGTGTTCCTGCGTTATGTTCGGAGCTAAAAGGGGTGTTGGACAACGTGGAGGTTAATCCCATTGGCTAGATTAGTTGTGTGAGTTTCTCCCCGGTTTTACCAAGCCCAGTTAGCAATGAACTCGAACAACCCCGTCGCAGCAGGTGGGATCATATTGGCAATGCTATAGGTTGGCCGTTGGCTATTTTGCTGATGGCTCACCGCTTTTTTGTGTTGGCTATTAATGGTTCCGTCACCGATGACTTCACCACTGTTTATAGTGCGTTGCGCAGGTTTATTGAAGGGGTTCCGGTATATAACGAGGTCTATCATTTTGTTGACCCTCATTACCTCTATAACCCAGGCGCCACTTTGCTACTTGCACCGTTGGGCTATATCGCGAATTTCACTCTGGCGCGCTGGGCATTTATTGCTGCCAACCTGCTTGCCATTGTTATTGCTTTGGGGCTTTTAACGCGAATGGCTGGTTGGGCACTACGCAGCATGGTCTGGCCACTGGCAATTGCGGTTGCCATGCTGACCGAAGCAGTACAAAATACCCTGATCTTCTCCAATATCAATGGCATTTTGCTGCTCATGTTGGTTCTCTTTTTGTGGTGCGTGATCCATAAGAAATCCTGGGTAGGTGGTCTAATCATCGGTTTAGCCATCTTGGTAAAGCCGATGTTTTTGCCATTGCTCTTTTTACCGCTGGTGAAAAAACAATGGGGAGCACTAGCTTTAGGCATCCTCACACCAGTGATTTTTAACGTTATCGCCTGGCCTTTGGTACCAGGAGCGGCAGATTACATCACCCGCACAATCCCCTACTTGGGTGAAACTCGAGACTTTGCCAATAGTTCCCTGCCGGGCTTAGCTATTTACTTCGGCATGCCGAAACAATGGGAGATGCTGTGGTTCCTCATCTTCGGTGGCATGGTTGGTGTTGCAGTTTTGGCACTGCTGCGTTTTAGAAATACTGAGCCTTTCTTCTGGGCTGCAACTACTTCTGGTGTGCTGCTTACTGGCGTATTCTTCCTATCTTCGCTGGGACAGATGTACTACTCCATGATGATCTTCCCCATGATCTTTACCGTGTTGGGCCCACGCTCTGTATTCCACCAATGGGCAGCCTGGGTAGCAGCGTACTTCTTCCTTACTCCAGATACTTTCGAGTCCACACGCTGGCCAGATATTGCGCGCTGGGTGGAATTTTTCCGGGCGACAGCTGGTTGGAGTCTATTGATCGTCGTAACTTTTGTGGCGGCGCTATTCTGGTTCGTAGGTGACATTAAGACCAAGCGCTCCTTGGCCACACAGGCATCACAAGAACCAGAGCACATGAGCACTCAAGTAGATCTGGATTCTCAGCCAATTACTGAAACTCCCTAGATCTTCTGCAAGATATATGCTCAACAAATTTTTGAGAGGACAAAATGACTGACTTTAAGTTCATTAGCGATGCAGAATGGCGCGAGCGCCTAACCCCGCAGGAATTCCATGTACTGCGTGAAGCAGGCACCGAACCTCCACATATTGGTGAATACACCAACACCACTACCGAGGGTGTCTACTCTTGCCGTGCCTGCGGCGAAGAACTATTCCGCTCCACCGAGAAATTTGATTCTCATTGTGGCTGGCCTTCTTTCTTCTCCCCACTTGCTGGCGACAAGATCATCGAGAAGGAAGATCTTTCCCTAGGAATGCGTCGCGTTGAGGTGCTCTGCGCAAAGTGCGGTTCCCATATGGGCCACGTTTTTGAGGGCGAGGGTTATGACACCCCCACTGACCTGCGCTACTGCATTAACTCCATCAGTATCAAGCTCGAAGAAAAGCCTATTTCCGAATAAGTTTTTACTGGCACGCATCAAGCCCCGCCCAGCCTTAATTGGCTGGGCGGGGGCTGTTTTTCGTCGACAAGCGCCTTATGGCAAGACGTTGATCAGCTCTGCAATATCTGCGACGCGGCGGCCGGAAACGAATGGCAGCTCCTCGCGGACATGCAGGCGAGCCTCGGTGTAACGCATCTTGTGCATGAGGTCAACGATGCGGTGCAGCTCATCAGCCTCGAAGGCGAGCATCCACTCATAATCGCCAAGCGCAAAAGCACTCATAGTGTTGGCCCGCACGTCTGGGAAATCAACGGCAGCCTGGCCGTGCTCACGCAGCATACGAGAGCGCTCCTTTGGATCATTGATGTACCACTCATAACTGCGGACGAATGGGTACACAGTCATCCACTCACGTGGCTCTTCGCCCATGATAAATGCTGGCAGATGAGCTTTGTTGAACTCGGATGGGCGGTGAATAGCATTACCAATCCAGAAAACCTCAGAAGCCTGACCAAGCTGGGTGAAACGGCGGAAGTTATTAAACACCTCTTGGAGCTGCTGGAATTCTTCAGCATGCCACCAGATCATGTAGTCAGCATCAGCGCGCAAGCCAGTGGCATCATAAATGCCACGCACAACTACATTGCCGGCAGCTTCAATGTCAGCGAAGAACTGGCGTGCTTGCTCGATGGCCTCAGTGCGGTCATCATCAAGAATCCCCGGAACGATGCGGAACACTGCCCACTGGGAGTAGCGCTGCACCCGATTGAGCTCTTTAATGCTTGGGTCGCTCATAAAATGATTTCCTTTCATGGTTCACCGCTGTTTATTAAGGTGAACCTCGTGCTTGAGGTAAACCTCATGCGGATGAATCGCGGATAAAGCGTAGTGCGGGTGCATTTCGGGTATGTCTTGAATCTGCCTAGGGTTCCCTGGTGGATTATCTTAATTTCTTATTTAAAATTCACTCGGAAACTTTAAGGCTTAAACCTCACATACTTACACCAACATATCCATCATAAGTTTGATCACCCGCCGGTGTGGCAATAGCCCCAAACTTAGGCTACATTTCACACCCCCTTGCTTCATCATCGCTTCACCATGCTCAAAAATGCTGACTGTTTTTAGCCGAAATTTGAGCTCTTGAGAACAAGGCAGAACACCGCTGGATGGGCAAACAAAGGGGTACGTCGAAAAGCTCAGAACGGTAATTCTCACCAACTCAAGCGAAACCGGGCATCTAAAACCAATCTAGTTAGCCTAGTTACTCAGCCACTCGTCCGTCTGTTGTTTTATTTGCACAAATAAACCCCTGCTAAGTCACCTCTTTTGTGCAGCCCTCTTATGAATTCGTTAGATTTCTTTGATCTTTCTCGAATATTTTCTTAAGCCACCAGACTTTTAAAAATTAACGGCGCGCCTCCCCCGCAGATGTAATCGCTATTAGTAAGTTTCACAGTGTGATCGATTCTGAAGCGACCTCTCAGCACCAGACCTCATCCACCCCGGCGGAGAGTACTCCCGTGGAGTTTTCCGAAGCGGTTGAGTCCATGCATAGAGCGCGCCTGCGCCCAGAACTTGCTTTGGGCACAATCAGACCACCGCAGCGCCTTGCACCCTTCTCTCATGCCATCGGCCTCGAGGTAAACCACCACGAAGAATCCGACGTTGTTGCTACCAACAGTGAAGGCGATTCTTTCGGCCGTCTTATTTTGCTCCATGATCCAGGTTCAGAGGATTCTTGGGAAGGCACCATGCGCCTTGTCGCCTATATTCAGGCCGATATGGATCATGCTGTAGCCTCCGATCCACTGCTTCCAGAAGTTGCATGGCAGTGGCTAAATGAAGGCCTAGAAGAAGCAGGTGCTGGTTTCACTAACCTAGGTGGCACCGTTACCTCCACCAGTTCTGTTCGCTTTGGTGAAATTGGTGGCCCACCCAGCGCTTATCAGGTAGAAATGCGTGCTTCTTGGACTGCCACCGGCAATGACCTCACCTCGCATGTCGAGGCATTCGCAGCGGTACTTGCTTCCGTTGCAGGACTCCCACCGGAGGGTGTCACCGAGCTGCACAGGTAGATTGGTATTTATGGTTTCCGATCTTCTACAGCCGCGTGATGGCACGCCTCCCCTGCTTTCAACTCCCGCAGAATTTGAGGCTGCAGCCGAAGTCCTCGCCAATGGAACCGGCCCTTTTGCCATTGATACTGAACGCGCTTCAGGATTCCGCTATGACGATCGTGCCTTTCTTATCCAAATTCGACGCCGTGGCAGTGGCACTGTTTTGCTGGATCCTGAGTCTTTTCGGCCGGAATTAACCCGAGCTTTGGGCCCGGTGATCAACAATCAAGAGTGGATCATTCACGCTGCAGCCACTGATTTACCCAGCTTGGCATGGCTGGATCTCCACCCTGGCATGCTTTTTGATACTGAACTAGCAGGGCGTTTAGCTGGCTTCGAGCACGTCAATCTTGCTGCCATGGTGGAACAGATCTTTGAACTCCACCTGCTTAAAGGCCATGGTGCAGAGGATTGGTCTAAGCGCCCGCTGCCTGAATCTTGGCTTACTTATGCCGCCCTTGATGTGGAAATGCTGCTTGAACTGGCAGATGTGATGGCAGAAATTCTGGATTCCCAAGGCAAACTTGCCTGGGCGGAACAAGAATTTCGCTATATTATGTCGCAATTTGCGGAGGTCTCTGAACCTGCAGCCACCACGTGGACTGATCTCAAAGGAATTTCCACCCTCAAACGCCCAGATCAATTAGCCGTGGCGCGCGAATTGTGGATGGAAAGAGATTCTTTTGCTTCTTCCAGGGATCTAGCTCCTGGCAAAATCTTGCCCAATAAGGTGATTGTGGAAGTCGCGCGAACTCTTCCACGCAGCCCCGCAGATTTGGCGCGAACCAAGGGCTTTCCGGGACGCAATCCGGCAGCTGTGAAGCGCTGGTTCCGGGTAGTTATGCGTGCTCTAAAAAGCGCTAAAAACACCTGGCCAACTCCCCTGCCACGCAAAGACGGCATTCCTGATCGTCGCATGTGGAGCACCTATTATCCCGAAGAATATGAGGTCTTGCAGGAGGTCCGGGCCAGTATTGATGATCTCGGGGCGGATTTAGCCATCCCCGGCGAGAACCTCTTACAGCCCGCAACTTTGCGAACCATGGTGTGGATGGCCGTGCATACGCAGGAAATTGGCGATCCCGAAAGTCTCTTTGAGGCTTTAGCCGATTATGAAGCTCGCCCGTGGCAAATTGAGCAGGTGGGCGCGCTGCTAAGCAAGGCGCTTTTCAAAAACTAAAAAAGGAGCCACGCAAGGTGGCTTCTTAAGGGGACGGATTCAGGTTTGTGTGCTTTGCGACGCAAACCCGGTCGCTTCTAGTCTTTATTCGCCAAAAAGATTATCCATCCACCCATTAATGCTTGCTTCTACTGCATCAAGATCAAGGCTATGATCAGCCAAAACTTCATTGCGGGAAGCATGATCGAGGTATTTCTGAGGTACCGCAACTTGACGGCGTGGAGTATCTATCTCTGCTGCATTCAGCGCGTCAGAAAGCAGTGAACCAACACCGCCGTGGATCACGCCATCTTCAATAGTGACAACCAAATCGTGATCATCTGCCAAGGCAACCAGCGACTGCGGAATTGGGATAACCCAGCGAGGATCAACAACCGTGACATTCACACCACGGGCGGCGATACGCTCTGCCACCTTTAGTGCAATGGAGGCACGCTCGCCAACAGCCACGATCAACACCGACGGTGCAGAATCTTCGGTTTCGCTTTGATCTGCTGCATCAATGTAGCCAATGAGGTCAACGCCATCCTCAAAGGTCTGCAAAGCCTCAACCGGAGTTGGCAATTCTCCCTTAGGGAAACGGATCACAGTCGGACCATCATCGATTCCCACTGCTTCATTAAGCAATTCCCGCAGTGTGATTTCATCACGAGGAGCTGCAACGCGAATACCAGGCACGATGGAGGTTAATGCAAGATCCCAGACACCGTTGTGGCTGGCTCCATCAGAACCGGTCACACCAGAGCGATCCAACACAATCGTTACGGGCAGGTGGAGCAATCCGACATCCATTAGCAACTGGTCAAATGCCCGGTTGAGGAAGGTGGAGTAAATTGCCACCACTGGGTGCTTGCCGCCTAGTGCCAGGCCAGCAGCGGAGGTCAACGCATGCTGTTCTGCAATTCCCACATCAAAAAAGCGGTTGGGATAATTAGCCGCAAATTTTGCCAAACCAGTAGGTCCGGCCATTGCTGCAGTAATCGCAATAACATCTTCATTCTGGCCACCAATTTTGGTGAGCTCATCACTAAAAACAGCAGTCCAACCTGGTTTGGACACAGATTTTGGCTCACCAGTTACGGGATCCATAATGCCGGTGGAGTGCATTAGCTCATCAAGGTCTTGTTCAGCCGGTGCATAACCGCGACCTTTTTCCGTCACCATATGAACGATGATGGGACCTTCATAGTCATGGGCATATTTCAAAGCATTTTCTACTGCCTTGAGGTTATGGCCATTTACTGGTCCCACATATTTCATACCCAGTTCTGGGAACATCTCAGTGGGAATAACGGTGCTTTTTACGCCTTCTTTAAAAGCGTGCAATGCCTCGAAAGTACGCTCCCCGACCCAGCCCATGGACTTCAAAGAGGTCTTTCCCTTTTCCATGACGCGGTCATAAAAAGGTTCCATACGCAGTTCTGCCAAGTTTTCGGCAAATCCGCCGATGGTGGGAGAATAGCTGCGCCCATTGTCATTAACAATGACCACAACATTGCGGTCTTTACCAGCAGCGATGTTATTAAGAGCTTCCCAACACATGCCACCGGTAAGGGCGCCGTCACCAACTACAGCTACCACGCTGTGCTCGCTATCGCCATTAAGCTGCATGGCTTTGGAAAGGCCATCTGCATAGGACAATGCTGCGGAGGCATGAGAGGATTCGGTCCAGTCGTGCTCACTTTCGGCGCGGCTGGTGTAGCCAGAAAGTCCATCTTTTTGGCGAAGGGTATCAAAATCGCCAGCGCGTCCGGTGAGGATCTTGTGCACATAGGACTGATGCGAGGTATCAAAGATGATCGGATCAGCTGGGGAATCAAAGACTCGATGCAACCCGATGCTGAGTTCAACAACTCCCAGGTTAGGACCAAGATGTCCACCGGTTGCTGCCACCTTATCTACCAGGAAGGTGCGAATTTCCTCGGCCAACACCTCAAGATCTTCATCTTTAAGGGCTTTGAGGTCAGCAGGTGTTGAAATTGAGTTTAGGATTCCCATTGGCGTGAGTCAGACACCTTTGCTTCTCGGAAAATGAACGTTTTCAAAAAATGTGTACCGGGCTGGCGATACTAAATAGGCAGGTGGTCGCGGAACCCACCTGCGTCGTTTGAGCTATCTTACTCTGTAATTAAGCACCGTGTTTAATTCTGAGTTCCGCAAAGTACTTAATAAATAAACTGTGATTTAGCCCTTAGGGATAAAAACACCGATGGTTTCAAAGTGGTGAGTACCAGGGAAAGCATTAAATACTGCCAGGCGTTCCAGGGTGTATCCATTGGTATTCCAGTCTGCAACATCACGAGAAAATGTCGCAGGATCACAGCCAATATGGATCACAAGCTGGGGGTTTGCCTCGGCAATGCTCTTCAAAACCTCAGCGCCAGCACCGGTACGTGGAGGATCAAGAACCACCACATGTGGGGAATTGAGCTGAGAGGTCACACCTTCAACACGGCCAGTGTGGAAGGTAACAGGCAAGCCTTCGAGGGCGATCTCGCCGGCCTCTGCCGAACCGGCAGAAAGCTCCACCGAGTGCACACGTGCACCAAGCTTGTCGACGATTACCGGCGCGAACAACCCAACGCCGCCATAAAGGTCCCAGGCCACAGGGCCACGCTTATCGACGTCGCTAAGCTCCAGGCCCTCTAGCACCTCGGCGATAAAACCTGAATAGGCAGCAGGAGCAGCAGAATGGGCCTGCCAGAATGAGGACACTGGGAAAGTCCAGGTGTAGTTGCCTACTGTTTGCTCCACATTGCCGGTTCCTTCCAGAACCTTCAGTACAGTCTCCGTGCGGCGACCACGAGGAGCCTTATGAGCTTCAATAACATGGCGCTGGCCCTTGTCGTCGATAGCCGCAATGATCTCTGAACCTGGGGTGAAGCGCTGTGCGCCCTCCCCCATCAGCCCGTCGAGAAGCGCTGGTACTACCTGTGAGCAGGTGACCTCGGTGACGAGGTCATTGCTCTTAGGCTTGCGGAAACCTGCACGACCGGAGGCATCAACGCCCAAACGCACGCGGGTGCGCCAGCCGGAAGTAGGCTGCAGATCAAAAAGTTCTGGGGTGCCGAGTCGAGCCAGGCCACCAATTCTTTCCAGCTGGTCAGTCAGCACCTGAGTCTTAAGACGCAGCTCAGCGGCTGGATTTAGTTCTGCATAGTCACAGCAACCAGCACCGGCAGCAGCTGCTGCACAACGGGATTCCACGCGATCAACAGAAGGCTTATTTACTTTTACTACCTGGCCGCGCGCCCACTTTTTCTTGAGCTGGGAGATTTCTACATCCACGTCATCGCCAGGGAATCCACCCTGTACAAAAATAACGCGTCCATCATGGTGGGCGATTCCTTCTCCACCGTGTGCAGGCCTAATGACCTCTACAGAGATGACGTCGCCTTTGGTTAATTCAGCGGTTTCAGTCATGAGACTGTTTCCTCATTCTTTCTCATTCACACCCACAGCCTGTGGCGCAGTGGCCTTTTGCGGTCTGTGGGTGCAGTCACGGATCAAGATCGGTATGAATTGGCGGCCAGATCCGTTAATGGCCACCCCGGAAGATGATGCGTGTGTGGCTGAAATCCCGCAGGCGCAGCACACCATATCTATGAAATATTTAACGCAGAGAACTTAACCCTACCCGGCGTTGCCCGTATTTCCCTGATCCGGTGTTGCAGTAGGGGCTTGACCTGGGTTTTTAGCGGCTGCCTCCTGGGCACGCTTAGCCATTGCCTGCTGTACTTGCTCTGCCAGCTGCTTCGGCAAAGCAACTGGCAAGGGGTTACCTGCCAAGATGGGTGCTTCGCCACGATTAACAAAAGTGCGTGCAATAACTTCACGGCCCAAATCACGCATTGCATCAGCACGATCGGCCGGCGCAATCATGGTCATACGCAGCATCCAGCGTGGTCCATCAACACCTGCGATACGGATTTGGCGATCATTTGCCTCACCGACTACTTCGCGACCCCACGGACCCTTTTCTACGCGCACGCTCAGGCCATCGCGACGCATTCCAGCAGCGATCTCCTTTGTAGATTCACGCCACTGGCCTGCAGAGGTTGGTGCTGCAAAAGCAACCGGGGTGATACGACCAAACTCGGTGACGATGTGGAGCATTCGAGGACCTTGCTCCCCCATTTCCACCTGAACCTCTGAATTAACAGGCAGCGGAATCTGCAGGGATCCTAGGTCAAGGACACCTTTTGCAAAGTCGGAAAAATCAAAGTCGTCGATGCTAACAGCGCCAGCATCAAAGGGGCCGGTCTGGCCGTTGAAAGCATCGTGTACTGGGTCTGGTTCGCCAGCGGCAGGATCTTGGTCTAGATCTACTGCTGCTTCCACTTCCGCTTCTGCTGGAGCGCCCAAGTTGGACAGGGCTGCAGGGGCGTTAACGCCTTCCCCTGTTCCCTCACCGGATTCATCTTTAGTCTCGTTCTTTTTGCCAAACGGCCACAGTGCCATGAGCTACCTTTAGGTCCCTTCTATCAGAGATGTTGTGTTGGGCTGGACAAATAAATCGAGCTGAGGAGTGAAAACCCTGCCCCACAATTTTTAGATCTGTTCCAGTGTAGGTCTATTGGGAAATCTTGCCACCAAAATGGGTATTTAGCTGGAAGTTTTTCCAGTGGAGCCATAACCTTGGTCGCCGCGAACTGTCTCATCAAGTTCTTCGACTTCTGCAAAATCAACCAATTCCACCTTTTGGATGACCAGCTGTGCAATACGGTCACCGCGCTTAATGGAAATGGGGGTCTCAGGGTCAAGGTTGATCAGGCACACCTTGATCTCACCGCGGTAATCGGCATCAATGGTGCCTGGAGCATTAACAATGCTCAGGCCCTCGCGAGCGGCCAAACCAGAGCGAGGGTGCACTAAACCAACGGTGCCCAATGGCAAGGCAATTGCCACTCCAGTGCCCACTACTTCGCGGTGACCCGGCGCGATTACTACATCGGTGGTGGCGTGAAGATCTACGCCTGCATCACCGCGGTGTGCCCTTTTGGGCATTGGGAGTTCTTTATCTAGGCGAACCAATTTGATGGGGTCTAGGGAAGAGTAATTTTGCTCAGTCACAGGTTTAGATTACATAGCTTGTGCCAGCACCTTCATTCTCCCCCTAGTGCCACTTGTATGCCTGCATTGCTATTTATGGCCTTGATTAGCGGAGCTCTTGGCTATGAGCATGGAAAATGATCTCTCTGGAGGCGTGGGATAGGATTACCTATTGTGACTGATTCCCAAGGCTTAGATTCTGCTTCTTCAAATTCCTCACCAAACCAGGGCGGTGCCCCTCGCGTAATTTACCGCGAGCGCCAGTGGGTGCCGTGGTATTGGTGGTTAGCGATGGCCTTTGTGGTGGCGCTGCTCACCGCCCAATTTGGACTTAACCGCAGTGCCCTTTGGATCTATATACCAGCGGTATTGCTTTCCATCGTCGGTGTATGGGTGCTACTGAATATGTCATCAACTGTTGTGGCAGTAGAAGAAGACGCAGATGGTACGCGGTGGCTAATTGCTGGCCAGGCCAATCTGCCTGCTGATGTGGTGTCGCGTTCTTTGGCGGTTCCAGCTACTGCAAAACGCAATGCAATGGGCCGTCAATTGGATCCAGCTGCATTTGTGGTCTCTCATGGTTGGGTACATGAGATGGTGATGCTGGTGCTTGATGATCCAGAAGATCCCACTCCTTATTGGCTGGTGGGCACCAAAGATCCTGAGGCTTTATTGCGTGCATTCTTGCCGTCCCAGGCTGATGCAGCACTTGCAGATTTCCGCTAATTAGCCCTTTTTAAGCCCTGGACCAGGCGAATTTCCAGGGGAGTCAAAACCCCGTTAACCGGCATTTTGCTGGTTAACGGGGTTTAATACTTCTCAAAGCTCGGGAAGGCTATATCAATCACGTGGGGTTAAACCCCGCAGATCAAGGCGATCTCGGTACTACTTCACAATGCTTTTAAACAATGCTCAAAAATGCTTATGCGCAGTCTAGGCAGATGATGGAGCCATCAGCCTCAACGTGGGACTTGCGGTTGTTGCGCTGTACCAGGAAGCAGCTTGCGCAGGTGAACTCATCAGCACGACGTGGCACCACATCTACGTTGAGCTCTTCACCGGAGAGATCAATATTGGGAATCTCGAATGCCTCAACGATTTCGCCATCGTCATCCATATCGCTATTGGCGCTTTCTACGGCCTTAAGACCTTCGAGGGAGTCGGTCTCTAACTCGTCTTCTACACGGCGACGGGGTGCGTCATAGTCGGTAGCCATCTTAATTTCCTCCCGAGTGGGTATAGTTCGCTTGCTTTTGCACAGGCTTAAGAAAATCTAGTGCAGCATTTAGCGCGCATAGTAAAGGAGAATTTGACGCTTGTCATACCGGCAGGTCAGAGGCCTAAAATCGAGAGCCCTTTGAGGCTTAAAAAATGCGCTTTTTTAAGCATTTAGCGCTTTAAAGCCTCCGAATGAGTTAAAAAGTTCCTGTGCGACATCAAAAATGCTCTCTGGTGCCGCAAAAAATACCTCGCCCGAAGAGCCTGGAATAGACAATCCCGGAGCCACGGTAATTGCACCAGCTTCCTCAGCGATGAGTGAACCAGCGGCATAATCCCAGCAATTCAGACCATGCTCGTAGTACAAATCAACCTGGCCATCAGCGAGGTGGCATAAATCGAGCGCCGCGCTTCCCAGACGTCGAATATCACGAACCTGAGGTAACACCTTGGTCAATAACTGCGCCTGTTGTTCACGGCGAGTCGCAGAATAACCAAAGCCGGTGGCCAATAGTGCTTGGCTCGGGTCGTGGATTTTGTTCACTGATAGCGACAGTATTTCGTCGTTCGCCGGCAAATATTTAGTGGCACCCTCGCCGCGCGCGGCGGTGTACAGCACCCCGGTTTCCACGTTAATAACCGCGCCTGCCACGACTTCCCCGTCAATCGCTGCAGCGATTGACACCGCATATTGGGGTAGGCCATAAAGAAAGTTGACGGTGCCGTCAATGGGGTCAACAATCCAGGTAACACCGCTTATCGACGAAGTACCAGTGCCTTCCTCCCCGATTAGGCCATCTTCTGGACGCAATTCCTGGAGGCGATTGGCAATAAAATCCTCTGCCAAGGTATCAACAATGGTCACAGGGTCAACGGAGGAGCTTTTGGTGTTGGTGTATTGCCATAAATCCCCAAGTTCAGCGCGCTTTTCTAAGATGCGAGCTGCCGCCAGGGTGGCTGTTTCAGCGGCAATGGCACGAAGTTCATTAAAAGATTCTATTCCCTGTTGCATAGTCTCCATCATGGTTGTTTTTTAGAGATCCTGCCGTTGAAAAGGGAAAATTTTAAAGAATCAGTGCCGAATGCACATCTGATTTGTACACTTGGGCGCATGACTGAGACCGGATTTGGAATTGATGTCGGTGGTTCCGGCATTAAAGGCGCTCGTGTGGATCTCACCACGGGTGAATTTATCGGTGAGCGAATTAAAATCGCCACCCCGCAACCTGCAACCCCTGAAGCCGTCGCAGAAGTAGTAGCTCAAATTTTGGCAGAGGCAGAGTGGGACGGCCCAGTAGGCATTACCCTGCCGTCTGTGGTGCGTGGCCAAATTGCTTTGTCTGCCGCCAATATTGATAAATCGTGGATCGGCACCGATGTTCATGAGCTTTTTGCTCGACATCTAGGTGAGCGAGAGATCGCGGTGCTCAACGACGCCGATGCAGCTGGTATCGCAGAGGCAACCTTTGGTGATCCCGCAGCCCGCGAAGGTGCCGTCATCTTATTAACCCTGGGCACTGGCATCGGCTCAGCGTTCCTGGTTGATGGCACCCTTTTCCCCAACACTGAGTTAGGCCACCTTGTTGTTGATGGCGTCGAGGCAGAACACCGCGCTTCAGCTGCAGTAAAGGAGAATGAGGATCTCTCCTGGAAGAAGTGGAGCAAGCAGCTCAACAAGGTGTTGCAGGAATATGAAAAGCTCTTCTCCCCTTCCCTATTCATAATGGGTGGTGGCATTTCCCGAAAGCATGACAAGTGGATGCCACTTTTGGAGCTTGACACCGAGGTTGTACCAGCACAACTGCGCAATCGTGCAGGAATTGTCGGTGCCGCGATGGCAGTGTCTAAACACCTCAACCCTTAAGAGGATTAAAGCGTCGCGTATTTATCCCGTTTGAGCACTAACTTTGTCTTCGGGTCTTGATTCACAGCCACTATTGAGGTATCGGAATTTTGACCCCTTTGTGACAGCAGCCCGGTCTTTGAACTATACTGGGCTGCTGATCGTGGACAAAGAGTTAACCATGAGATTGATTCACCCTTTTGGCCTCCAAAGAAGTACATGACTCAACGCACTCCGAAACGCATTCGGGGGCAAGTGAGACTTTCCGGGAGCAGGCACCAGGGACATGGAACAATTGATCGGCTGACCATCCCAAAAGATGTACCCAAGTTCGGGGATAACTTTTCGGCGTTTCAGGGGAACAAATAAGTTTTCCTGTTGTTGGATATAGATATTCGCACTTTATACATCTCTTTGGAAGAAGCTAGGCGAAAGGGCGTAAGTACTTGCCATTTAATCCTCAGCATCGCTCGGATCAGTCGGAGATGTCGATGAAAATGCACCAGGAGCCGTGGAGAGCAGCATGGTAGAAAACAACGTAGCTAAAAAGGCGGTCGCTAAAAAGACCGCACGTAAGACCGCACGCAAGGCAGCGCCTCGCGTCGCCGCGCCTTTGGGCAGCCAGGACACCCCGGTTGTTGCAACGGCGCCTGAGTCTGCGCGCACCATTGACGCAACTGTGTCTTCCCCAGCCATCGAGGTTGTAGAAGACGATGCTGCAGAAACCAGCACCGCTCCCCGCAAGACTGCTGCTAAGAAGACAGCGAAGAAAGCTGCCAAGAAGACTGCCCGTAAGGCTCCAGCTAAAAAAGCTGCTGCCAAGAAGGCCGCTCCTAAGGCTGCGCCTGAGACTGTTGCAGATGAGGAACCTCAGGTTGTCGCAGATGAGGATGATCTCATCACCGAAGACGATCCAGATTTCGTACCCGATGATGATTTTGTTGATGATCTCGGCGAGGAAGATGACGAGGACGGTGTCGAAGCGCTTGGTGAAGAAGCTGTAGACGAAGAGGACGATGACGGGTCCTCAGTTTGGGATGAAGATGAGTCTGCAACCCTGCGTCAAGCTCGCAAAGATGCCGAGCTAACTGCTTCTGCTGACTCCGTTCGTGCTTACCTGAAGCAAATCGGTAAGGTCGCGCTGCTTAATGCTGAGCAGGAAGTCTCCTTGGCTAAGCGCATTGAAGCTGGTCTTTATGCCACTCACCGTATGGAGGAGATGGAAGAGGCTTTTGCTGCTGGCGATAAGGATGCAAAACTTACCCCAGCTGTAAAGCGCGATTTGCGTGCGATTGCTCGTGATGGCCGCAAGGCTAAAAACCACCTACTTGAAGCTAACTTGCGTCTGGTTGTGTCCTTGGCAAAGCGTTATACCGGTCGCGGTATGGCTTTCCTTGACCTCATCCAGGAAGGCAACCTTGGTCTAATCCGCGCTGTGGAGAAGTTCGACTACTCCAAGGGTTATAAGTTCTCTACCTATGCAACGTGGTGGATTCGCCAGGCAATTACCCGCGCTATGGCGGACCAGGCTCGTACCATTCGTATTCCGGTTCACATGGTCGAAGTTATTAATAAGCTTGGTCGCATTCAGCGTGAGCTGCTGCAGGAATTGGGTCGCGAACCTACCCCACAGGAACTCTCCAAGGAAATGGATATTTCCGAAGAGAAAGTACTGGAAATTCAGCAGTATGCGCGTGAGCCAATCTCCCTGGATCAAACCATCGGTGATGAAGGCGATAGCCAGCTTGGGGACTTCATTGAAGACTCTGAGGCTGTTGTTGCAGTTGACGCCGTCTCCTTCACCCTCTTGCAGGATCAGCTCCAAGATGTTCTGGAGACCCTTTCTGAGCGTGAAGCTGGCGTTGTGAAGCTGCGCTTTGGCCTTACTGACGGAATGCCTCGCACTTTAGACGAAATCGGTCAGGTCTACGGTGTTACCCGTGAGCGTATCCGCCAGATTGAGTCCAAGACTATGTCTAAGCTGCGCCACCCATCTCGTTCCCAGGTGCTGCGCGATTACCTAGACTAAAGGTTTTATGCAGCATAAGAGGGGCAGGGACTGTGATTATCACAGTCCCTGCCCCTTTTTTCGTGGCTTAGTTTAGTGCGCGTTGCGGTGAAACATAGGGATCTTGCAAGCCTTCTTTGCCATATGCAAGATAACGATGAGCCGCCTCAAAAGGTCCGCGTTTATGGGCCAACTCAAGGGCAAATGCCCCAAGAAGCGTAAACAGCCACACACCACCGGCGATCGCAGCTGAGACTAAAATACCGCCTCCGATGCCAACTCCCAGCGTGAATTTTTGGGTAAGCACCAAGAAGATGATGGATTGCGCAACATATCCACTCATCGAGCGTGCTCCCAACGCCGCCACCATCCGAACTGGCCACGCAATCTTATAGCCCTGCCCTGTCGCCGAAGCTTGATCTAAACGACGCTGCAAAGGCTGCACCGCAAGAGCAACAACCGCGACAATGCCGGGTCCACTAAATGGCCCAAAAGCTTGATTGAGGTAATAGAAGGTGTTGGCGTAACTATTGGGCAAAACCCCAATCTCAGCAAGCCCCCACGGCAGACCAATTAGTAGGGCAATTGCCAAGAACACGGCTACAGCAATCCACAGTGGCTTCTTAAATTCATCTACACGAGACAACACCCGGTGCCGTGCGGCAATAAAACCCACGATCATTACTGGCATGAGCATCATCAATTCAGAGGGGATTGCAGCGAACTGCGCCACCAAAATAATCAAGCCCAAGAGTACGTATTCACCATAAGATTTGGTGCTGAAGTCAACCGCCCCGGAGCTGAGAGAAACTTCCGGTATATCGACCAAAAATGGCAAAATAACGGTGGACCCGAGGGTGAAGAAAATAGATAACACCGCCAATAATCCGGCAAGCATCCATAGGAATTCATCTTTTAGAGTGATAATCAGCGCAAAAAGTACACCGGCCACACCATAGAAAAACATGATGTCACCCCAAAAAAGGAACACCATATGGATTAGACCCAGCAGTGCTAAGAATGCATATCTGCGCATTACTACTGCACGGGCTTTAGTAATCGGATACTCACGGCGCCACAGGCTCAAAACAATCATGCCCACGCCATAACCCAAGAGGGTTGAAAACATCGGCAATCCGCGGACATGCACAAACATTGCTGCAAAAAGTGCATAACTGCGCTCCCAAATGGAATCATGCATAATTCCACCTAGTCGGGCACTGCTATACACAATTGTCGGGGTAAGCCATGCAGTTGCTACATTCGCGAGAGCAATGCCCAATAGCGCTAGTCCACGCGCAATATCAGGTGCCAAGATTCTATGGGAGGATGCCGAACGCTGAGGTCGAGCGTTATCCTTCGGCAATACTTCAGACACTGGGTTTCCCTATTTCTTTTGATAGACATCAAAAGTGCCCAGACCTTCGAGGCCTGGGCACTGTGCAATTTTAGAATGAGTTGTTGAGGGTTTCTTCAACGCATAGCTGCTGCGCAGTAACGTCTGCATTTTCGCCGTTAAAGCAATCAAGTATTCCGGAGTTGCTGACTAGGACAGTGATCGCGATAACTGACACCACAATTATTACCAGGGTGACAATAGACAGTGTCAGTCCGGTAATGGAGAATCCGCGTCGTTTTGCAGCTCCAGTAAATTTACGTCCCTTAGCCAGTGCAATGATGGATACAATGATGCCCGCAATCGCCAGGATAGGGGAAAGCAAGGAAAGAATTGCTAAAGGTCCCCCGAATGCAGCAAGCAACGTAATTAAAGCGGCGATACCTAGGCCAAGAGCCCATTTGGCAATTTTATTGTCACCAACATTTAGTGGAGAATTTTCAAAACCACCGGCATATGCACTCCCATTAATCTGGGGAGTCTCCCCCGCTCCGCCACCGTAGTTTCCAGAGTAGGAGCCGTAGTTGGGGGTGTTTCCCTGTGGCTGGGGATCGTTTGGCTCTCCGTAGGGGTAATTAGGAGTGGTCATATCGTGGCCTTCCTCGGTTGATTTTTGTATCCAAACAAGGATACCCTCACGCCCCTATTCAGGGAGTGAGGGTATGTATTTTGCAATGAAAACGTTACGTTACCATTTGCGCAGATAAGCAATTCTTTCCCGCAATTGCTCAGCAGTACACAGTGCAGTGGGTGGGCCACCACAGTGCTTGCGTGCCTCGGTGTGGATGGCACCATGTGGACGGCCAGTCCTACCAGAGGTAATAGATACTAAGGTATTAAGTTCCTTGCGCAGCTTCGGAATCTCATCACTTGCTACCGACTCTACTGGCTTTTCCAGGATTTCTGCCTCGCGCTGTTTTTGTTTCTCCAGCTCGCGGCGTCGCTTCTCCTCAGCTTCTCGGGCATCAAGTTGTTCTTCTTGACGCTTACGCAACAACTCACGCATCTGTTCTGCGTCGAGAAGCCCCGGTAGGCCGAGGTAATCGGCCTCCTCGGCGGAACCGCTGAAGGTTCCCGTGCCGTAGGTGGAACCATCATAAATCAGGGAATCTAGCTCAGCCTCAGCGCCCAGCGACTCATATTTGGGCAACAGGTCCGGCTCAGATTCCTTGCGGTTGGCATCTTGAAGCAGCTCATCATCCCAGCCTTCCTTGGGGCGATGTGGTTTGCCCAGCACGTGATCGCGCGATACTTCCAACTTTTCAGCCAATTCCAGCAGTACTGGAACTGAAGGCAGGAAGACAGATGCGGTTTCACCAGGCATACGAGAACGCACAAAACGTCCAATAGCCTGCGCAAAAAACAGCGGAGTGGACGCCGAGGTGGCATAAACCCCCACCGCCAATCGCGGCACGTCCACGCCTTCAGACACCATGCGCACCGCCACCATCCACTCATCTGTGGAAGCAGAGAACTCATCAATGCGCTCAGAGGCACCGGCTTCATCAGAAAGAATCACGGAAACTGGCGTGGAGGACATTGTGCCCAAGATTTTGGCATAGGCACGCGCCGTCTTGGTATCAGAGGCAATAACCAAGCCGCCAGCATCGGGAATATTCTGACGCAGCTGCATAAGCCGGGTATGTGCCGCTGAGAGCACCGCCGGAATCCAGTCGCCCTTAGGGTCCAGTGCGGTACGCCAAGCCTTGGCGGTTTGCTCAAGGTTGAGCGGTTCACCAAGTCGGGCGGCGTATTCTTCGCCAGCGCTATCTCTCCACCGAGCTTCACCGGAATAGGCCAAGAAGACCACCGGGCGGACTACGCCATCAGCAAGAGCTTCGGAATAGCCATAGGTATGGTCCGATTGGGACACCATATGCCCTTCGGAATCCTCCTGATAACGCACAAAAGGAATCGGAGAATCATCAGAGCGGAAAGGAGTACCAGTTAGTGCGAGGCGGTGTTCCGCATCGCGATAAGCCTGGCTAATACCCTCGCCCCAGCTCTTGGCGTCACCACCGTGGTGAATCTCATCGAGGATCACCAAAGTACGGCGTGCCATGGCCAGCTGATAATGCTTAAAAGGATGCATTGCCACCTGGGCATAGGTCACGCAAATGCCGTCATAAGCCGGGTTGATGCTGCCTGAGTTTTTAAACTCTGGGTCAAGCGCCAATCCAACTCGAGCTGCAGAATGAGACCACTGCACTTTCAGGTGCTCGGTAGGAACCACCACAATGATGCGGTCAACTGTGCGGGAGGCCTTCAATTCCGTGGCCACGCGCAACGCAAACGTGGTCTTTCCTGCGCCGGGGGTTGCCACAGCCAGGAAGTCACGGGGCTTTTCCGACAGGTATTTATCTAGAGCTGCGCGCTGCCACGCTCTTAGATTTGAACTCACTTCCTACGCAGACCCTTAAAAATTCTCTCGCAGTCCGGGCACACAGGTGAACCGGGCTTGGCTTGTTTGGTCACTGGGAATGTTTCCCCGCACAGGGCAACAACCATGCGACCACTAACGGCTGATTCCACGATTTGATCCTTTTTCACATAGTGAAAAAACTTCGGGGTGTCATCGCTAGTCGCGTTATCTTCCCTGACATCGGGGCGTTCAATGGTCTTCGTTGTCGTTCTCACTTAATCTATAATGCCCCAAATTCCTCGGTTGCCGCTAAACGGACTACCCTGTTCCCTATGAACCAGCGGAAACACCGTCAATCCGGGGACACCGGTGCGTCGGAAAATTCCTCTTCCAAACGCTTTAAAGGTATTTTTCATCGCCCCGAAGTGCTGTTAATTACCGATAAAAAGCGCACCCCCATGCAAGATTTACGCCATCGCAAGCGGCTATATAATGTGATTCAGGCTGCGCGTATTCCGCTGCTTATTGTGGCTGGTTTGTCCTGGATGGTGTGGCACCTGTGGTTTTTGGCGGTCATTCTATTTATCATCTCGGTGCCTTTGCCATGGGTTGCTGTGGTGATTGCCAATGGCCAGGGTGAACCCCGGGATAAGCGGGAAAAGAATGTCTATAAACCAGCGCTGGTGCGCGAGCAAAATGAACAAGCTCGTTTAGAGGCTCGTCGCGCCGCGGAATTAAAACAGAATAATACTGCAGCACTTGATGCACCCCGACCTTTTGAAGGTCTCATTATTGATGCCGACACCAACGAGGATTCCTAAAAATTTATGAGTGATCGATCCCCTCTCACCGCTGCTGCGGCTGATCTTAAACAAACCTTCAAAAGGATTGGCTTTAGCTCCACCGGTATCAACAACTTGCTGGGCCCTGATTACAGCCAAGCTTTGTACGCCGGTCAGCCGGCGGCGGTGCGCTACTACCTCGACTCCCAGGATCCTTCGGACCTGAACTTCGCCCTACGGGCGTTGGTGTTACGCGACCGGGTGCGCGTCGATAAGCTTTCAGGTTTGTTGGGGGCACAGACCTTAAAGGCGCTTGTCGACGCCGACCTCATCGCAATTGATGGGGACAAGGCGCAAGTGTTGTTTGATGTGCGTCCACATTTAATTGCTGGACGCCAGCAATGGGTATTTTCCGATGCTGATGCGGCTATGACCCAGCACATTCCCGGTCCTGACCACGTTTTGGGAGTGGGAGCGGCAAGTTTGTCTTTGCTGCAGGCCACTCCGACCTCCCCTACTGGCAGTGTGTTGGATCTGGGCACCGGTTCTGGCATTCAGGTGCTTGGTCAGGCTGGGGTCGCCGAATCTATTACTGCTACTGATGTGCACCCTCGCGCACTGGACTTTGCCGAGGCCACCTTAGTGGATTCTGGCATCGAAGTAGAGCTTTTGGAGGGCAGTTGGTTTGAGCCAGTTGCTGGCCGCAGCTTTGACCGTATTATTGCCAATCCTCCTTTTGTAGTAGGTCCGGCGGAGATTTCCCATGTGTACCGCGATTCCGGCATGGATTTAGATGGTGCAACCAAATTGGTTGTCGAGGAAGCTTGTACCCACCTTGCTCCCGGTGGCACCGCTCACCTCTTGGGTGCCTGGGTGCATTCTGCCGGCCAGTCTTGGCAAAACCGCGTGGCTGAGTGGCTGCCTGATGAGGGTTTTGTGGCCTGGATTATTGAACGGGATGCCGTAAGCCCCGCCCAATATGTGGCAACCTGGCTGGCCGATGAATCCTTGGATCTGCGCAGTGAGGAAGCTGCCGCGCGTACTACTGCCTGGCTAAAGCATTTTGATAACGCTGCAGTGACTGGAGTTGGCTTCGGATTTATCGCGATCCAGCGTTTGGCTGGCGACGAGGCAGAGTTGAAATCCGACATTTTGGCTGAGTCTATGACTCAATACTTTGAAGATCCGCTCGGCCCGGAGGTGGAAGAATATTTTGCCCGCAATGAATGGTTGCGTGCGCAGACTCGCTCTTCGATTCTCTCCAGCACCTTTAGTGTGCGCCCCGGTGTAGCCCGCGAAGATATTAGCCTTTCGGACGTGGAGGAAGGTATGGGCTTTAAAGCTATGACCAAGCGCCTAACCCGCACCGATGGGCCACGCTGGAGCCACGATATTGATAGCCACATTGGCGCTATTGTTGCTGGCCTTCATCCGCAGGGATTGGCTTTGGAAGAAATAATTGAGATGTACGCGATGTCTCAAGGCGTGGAGGGTGAAGACCTACACAATGACGTGATTTCCGCGATTGTTGATCTCATCCGCCACGGCCTTGTACTGCCCGCAGATCTCTTGGAGCGCTAAGCAATGAAAGCAGTATTAACCCGCGTTAGTTCCGCCAGTGTCACCGTAGATGGTGAGATTGTCGGCGCGATTGATTGCCCAGATACCGGCGGTATTCTCGCGCTTGTTGGTGTTGGTACTGCAGATAAAGACGACGCTTGGGAAACGATGGTGCGCAAGATCGCAGAGCTGCGAATTTTAGATAATGAGCTCTCTGTCAGTGATGCAGGTGCACCGGTCTTGTTGGTTAGCCAATTCACGCTTATGGGACGCACCGCCAAAGGCCGCCGACCTTCCTGGTCCGATGCTGCGCCAGGCGAGGTGGCGGCTCCGATTATTGAGCAAATCGCCACCGGGTTGCGCGCCCGCGGCATTGTGGTTGAACAAGGACGCTTCGGAGCGATGATGAAAGTTAGCTCCGTTAACGAAGGTCCTTTTACTGTGCTGGTTGAGTGCTAGATCACTTTTAGCTGAATTTTATTCAAAAGTCTTTTTCCTAAATTCTTTCAATAAGTCAAGCTTGAAGACTTGTTAATTTATAACATTTGGCGAATATTTTAAATTTGTCATTTACGGGGAACTATTTCTATAGAGGAACCGTTGAACCTCTTGAACAGCGAAATTAGGAGGCCAGTTATGACAGCACCGTCCGCACAGGATCTCGCCGCAACTGAACGGGAGGTTGACCCAGGTAGCCGTAGAGGTCAAACCAACGACAATCCTTCACAGGACCTTGTTCGCGTTTATCTCAACGGCATCGGCAAGACTGCTCTGCTCAGCGCAGAAGATGAGGTTGAGCTCGCACAGACCATTGAAGTTGGTTTGTATGCAGAGCACCTACTTAAGGATTCCGAGGAGCCACTAACTCGCGCTATGAAGCGTGACCTCAAGGTTCTTGTCAAAGACGGCAAGAAGGCTCGCGCTCACCTTTTGGAAGCCAACCTACGCTTGGTTGTCTCCCTGGCAAAGCGTTATACCGGCCGTGGTATGCCACTGTTGGATCTCATTCAAGAGGGCAACCTCGGACTAATTCGCGCCATGGAAAAGTTTGATTATTCCAAGGGCTTTAAATTCTCCACCTATGCAACTTGGTGGATCCGTCAGGCCATCACTCGTGGCATGGCAGACCAGTCCCGCACTATCCGCCTCCCGGTCCACTTGGTGGAGCAGGTAAATAAGCTCTCCCGCATCAAGCGTGAGATGTACCAACACCTTGGCCGTGAAGCCACCAATGAAGAACTCGCTGAAGAGTCCGGCATTGATGAATCCAAGATCGAGATGCTGCTGCGCCAATCCCGCGATCCAGTAAGCCTGGATATGCCTGTTGGTGCCGATGAAGAAGCTCCTTTGGGTGACTTCATCGAGGATTCTGAGGCAACTGATGCAGAATCTGCAGTGGTAGCGTCCATGCGCCACTCTGATATCCGCGCAGTCCTTGGCACCCTAGAGCCACGTGAACAAGACGTTATTCGTCTGCGTTATGGCCTTGACGATGGTGTTCCTCGCACCCTTGATCAGATTGGTCGTCGCTTCGGACTCTCTCGTGAGCGTGTCCGTCAAATTGAGCGTGAAGTTATGAGCAAGCTGCGTGATGGAGAGCGTGCCTCCCGCCTTCGCGAGTACGCACAGTAAATTCCCCCTGTGTTTTTAAACTAAGCGCCGAGTGCTTTTGCACTCGGCGCTTTTTATCCCCTATATACGGACACAGAAGCTCTCAGCTAAACTCCATGATGTCCCTAACTCAATTATTTGAAGATCTTGATATTTTTCTCTACTCAAGTTCGATGCCACGTCCCACATTTTCACAAAACCTATAATTAGGCGTCTGACTATTTGGAATAAACATTGGTAGAATGCGTTAGACAAGTGCATAAACACTAAAACTTAACCTTGAAGCTCACTCACCCCATAGCTGTCTTGGATCAGGGGTGCATCGCTTCCTTATAGGTCGCGTTTAAAAGAGTTTGAAAATTATTTAAGGAAGGCAGTCTCCTGTGAAGGATCTGGTCGATACCACCGAAATGTATCTACGCACCATCTACGAGCTTGAGGAGGAAGGCATTATTCCACTACGCGCTCGTATCGCGGAGCGCCTAGAGCAATCCGGCCCAACCGTCAGCCAGACTGTTGCTCGAATGGAACGCGATGGACTTGTCCATGTCAGCACCGACCGTAGCCTCGAGATGACCGAAGAGGGTCGTGCACTTGCTATCGCGGTGATGCGTAAGCACCGTTTGGCTGAGCGTTTGCTCACCGACATTATTGGACTAGATATTCACAAGGTCCACGAAGAAGCTTGTCGCTGGGAACACGTGATGAGTGATGAAGTTGAGCGTCGCCTAGTTGAGGTGCTTGACGATGTTCACCGCTCCCCCTTCGGCAACCCAATTCCAGGTCTTTCCGACATCGGACTGGCTCAGGAAGTTGACTCTGATTCTGGCGTTCGCGCTATCGACTTGCCACAAGGCCAGCAGCTGAAGGCTCGCATTGTGCAGCTAAATGAAATCCTGCAGGTAGACCAGGAGCAGTTCCAGGCATTGAGCAATGCTGGTGTGACCATCGGAACTATCGTTGACATCATCAATGAAAATGGCCGAGTTGTCATCAGCCATAACGACAGAAGCGTCGAGCTTATTGACGATCTGGCGCACGCAGTTCGAGTTGAAAAGGTAGAAGGCTAAAACGGATGAAGCTTCTGGTCACTGGTGGAGCAGGATATGTCGGCAGCGTTGCTGCTGCAGTCCTTGTGGAACGCGGACACGATGTCACCATTATCGATAATTTCAGCACGGGAAATCCAGAGGCAGTACCAGCAGGTGCCACCCTGGTCGAAGCTGAAGTTAGTGAAGTTGTAGACGAGGTTCTTAGCCAAGGTGGCTACGAAGGCGTGGTCCATTTTGCGGCACGTTCCCTCGTGGGTGAATCCGTCGAAAAGCCCGCAGAGTACTGGCAGCACAATGTTGTGACAGCACTGACCTTGTTGGATGCTATGAACAAACATGGTGTTAAAAACCTGGTGTTCTCCTCCACAGCTGCAACTTATGGTGAACCAGAAGTTGTTCCCATCACTGAAGATGCGCCCGCGACCCCTACCAACCCTTATGGTGCAACCAAGCTGGCTATTGATCACGCAATCACCTCATATGCGAAGGCATATGGACTTGGTGCTACCAGCTTGCGCTACTTCAACGTTGCTGGAGCCTATGGCAATATTGGCGAAAACCGCGCGGTAGAAACCCACCTCATTCCTTTGGTATTGCAGGTAGCAACCGGTCACCGCGAGAAGATCTTCATGTTCGGCGATGACTGGCCTACCCCGGATGGAACCGCAGTTCGCGATTACATCCACATTTTGGATCTAGCTGAGGCTCATGTCTTGGCGTTGGAATCTAATATCTCTGGCACCCACCGCATTTTTAACCTCGGCTCCGGCGATGGTTATAGCGTGAAGCAAGTTGTGGAAATGTGTCGAGAAGTTACTGGACATCCAATTCCTGCAGAGGTTGCTCCCCGGCGCGCCGGCGATCCAGCAACTCTTATCGCGTCTTCCGAAAAGGCAAAGCGCGAACTCGGTTGGAAGCCACAACGCACTGATCTACGTACCATTGTCGAGGATGCGTGGGCATTTACCTCCCAATTGGGAGATAAGGCCCACGTGGCTCGTCGCAAGTAGTCTTTTTAAGCAGCCTCAGCAGATTTCTTCTGTTGAGGCTGCTTTGCTTTTCCCTGTCGCTTATTCCCCCCTGCTGGTGAAAATTGCTTTTTGACGGCGCGATTACCTTTCATACAGGCGTCGATTAGCCCCTTAGAATAACCTTCCATCATACCACGACGAAGCAAGTCGCTTAGATTATGCCGCGGCGCAGAGCGCAAAGCTGCATCCAGTGCTGGAATAGCTTTCATACCCAGGTCAAGTGCAATTACCGACAGTGCATAAAGGCACAATGCATTTGCTCGAATTTCCCCGCTAAAGGTTCGGCCGATTGCTAAGCACAGTGCGGCAGTTTGACGTGGGGATTCAACGCAGTGGTGCAAAATTGAATCTCTCAAGATTATTCGTGAGAAAAATGCTCCACCATCTCGTAGCAGCTCAGGCTTTTGCATAATCATTTCAGCTGTGAGGGAATCTTCATAAGTTTTTAATTGATCAATGAGTTCTTGGAATTTATCTAGTGCTGCTTCATATGCTCCTCCAAGAGGATCACATTCTATTGCTTCCTCAATATCGTGTCCCAATCTGCTGGCTCTTTCTCGGAGATCTTGAATTTCTTCTAGGGAGAGGAATTCAGAGGTCTCTTCAAAAACTGAATAGGCGTCGCTGCGGCTTGCCTCAGGTAATTGGCCGTTCTCTAGCAACTTAGAGGTGGCAATGGCGCTCATAATGGGTGCAATGGTTCCAGCTTCCCACTTTGAAATGCCATAGTCACAGACATCCAGAGCTTCTTCGGTTGGGCCAAAAACTAGTTGATAGGGCTCGCCACTGAAAATTCCTTTGGTGTACCAACAACCAATGATTTCCGGTGCGTCTTTTTTGTTGATTCTAAATAAATGTTCTGCAATCTCTTCGATCTTGTCGAGGGGATGATCTGCAGAAACGATAAAACAAAAGGTGAGATCAGGATTAAGATGAGTGAGAGTTTTTCCGACTTCATTAAGCAATTGTGGATGATCAATATCGATGCGGAGTACCGGGCCGAGATCAAAGCGGGTTGCGGTTTGTTGATGGAAAAGTGTGATGAAAACCAAGGATTCTGAGGGGTAAAAACCAAGGATTCCAGGAACGTTGGCGAGGAGTTCACCAGGAGTTTTGAGGGTGGAGAACTGTGGGTTTTGTGAGTGATTTTCTGGCATGGTGCTCAGTATGCAGGGCATTTTTCAGCGCGTCTCCTACTGGTAGTGTCAGAAGACTGATTTTCTGTGGATAGAATTTTCTATCCACAGGCTCTTGGAGTTTCCTGCTTAAAAGTCCAGTTCACACGGGTTCCTGGCAGTGCAATATTGACACTTTTTAAGGGCTACCCACTATGATCGACCCAAGCGCTTTAGGCGGCCCCTTAGGCGTTAGTAAGATAATCCTTCACTCACATGAGAAGAACCTAACATTGATGTAATTTTGCGGGATTATTTTTCACCAAGGTTGCGTTGAAGTAAACAGTTGCCTTTAAAGTGGCGGTACCACCGTAATTCCGAGGCAAAAAGAACTGAACTAAAGAAGTTGTGCACAGCAAGATCTGAGAAATATTAATCAGCTGTCTATCAACC
Source organism: Corynebacterium callunae DSM 20147 (assembly GCF_000344785.1). NCBI lineage: Bacteria > Bacillati > Actinomycetota > Actinomycetes > Mycobacteriales > Corynebacteriaceae > Corynebacterium > Corynebacterium callunae. Next base: position 1,721,151 of record NC_020506.1, read on the forward strand.
TTCTATCGGTAGAGTTCTCTCTTCTATGAGACTGGTGTAAAAGGAGGAAAAAATGTCGGATAACAATGATCGTATGTACGAGCTTGAATACCCGTCACCTGAGGTGAGCGGAAGCAACGCTGAGGGTCCCACTCTCATTGTTGCTCTCCAGGGTTACGCAGATGCTGGACACGCAGTAGAGGCGAGTTCCTCTCACATGCTGGCGGCACTTGATCATCGATTGATTGCCTCCTTTAATAACGACGAACTTATCGACTATCGTTCCAGGCGACCAGCGGTTGTTATTGAGCACAATGAGGTCACCGAGATTGATCCCCTCAACCTCGGTCTTCATGTTGTTCGTGATACCGACAACAAACCATTCCTTGTCTTGGCTGGCCCTGAACCAGATCTCAGGTGGGGTGCCTTTAGCAATGCTGTTGCGGACCTCGCCGACAAATTCGGCGTGGAAAACACGATTTGCCTCTATGCAGCTCCAATGACGGTGCCTCATACTCGCCCAACTGTGGTTTCTACCCATGGCAGCTCCGCACATCGTCTAAAAGATCAGTTCACCATGGATGCGCGATTGACCGTGCCAGGATCAGCATCGTTGATGTTGGAAAAGGTTCTTGCTGAACGCGGAAAGAACGTTGCGGGTTATACCGTCCATGTTCCTCACTACGTTGCAGCTTCTGCTTACCCAGCTGCGACGTTGAAGCTGCTGCAGTCCATCTCAGAGTCCGCGAATCTTAATCTGCCTTTGATGGCGATTGAACGAGATGCTGAAAAGGTACACCGCCAGCTTATGGATCAGACAGCCGAGTCTGCCGAGATCCAGCACGTTGTTGGAGCGCTAGAGCAGCAATATGACGAAGAGCTGGAGCGTTACCGTGATCGCCATCCTCAAGCGGTTATGCCTGGCGAATCAGATCTACCGAGCGGTGATGAGATTGGTGCCGAGTTTGAAAAGTTCCTCGCAGGACTTGATGACAATGGTGGCTCTACGGAATCTGATTCTGCCGAATAATTAGCTTATTTAAGATCCTATAAATCTTGCATTTCAGGTTTATAGGATCTTTTCTGTGGGCCCGAAACTCGACTTGAGCCAACTTTCAGCTGCATCTTGCTGCCTGGTTCTTCTAATAGACTTACCCCCACCTGCCGTTTCTGAGGCAAAACAGGTGGAGGCTAGTCATCTATTTTCTATGCTCGCCCTACTCCAGACTTAGGGCCAGCACAGTTCACACGTTGAGCTTATTTGTGGGGCGATCAAAATTCCGGCGACCATGATGCCTCACACCGTTGACGCTTGAACAGATGGTGTAACCAGCTACTGGATATGGACGTTTACCTGTTACGCCAATCCAACAAATGGTCACACTATGTATTTAAAAAGCCTTAGGTTTGAGATTCCAGATTTTAAGCTGTGATATTGATCATCTTTTTCATTAAAGTTAGACGAAAGGTTAGCGGGGCCGGCAAATTGTGCCACAAATAAGCCTCCCACCCCGACGCAAGAAGAGGTGGGAGGCACTCATGCTTCCTCCCATAAGGCGAAGTGTCAAGAACTCCTTATAGAAAGGACTAGCCAACTACCAATGCAGGGAAAACCTTCTACAGCCAAGTGAAAAGAACTTTCCCTCACGATGGAATTGTCTAGCTAAATTGCCTCCCCCGCTCCAGTGAGGAGACACCATGTATTTTAACGGTCTCCATCGCCTCAAGTCGAGCGTTTTTGACAAATATTTTCATTAATATTTAATTTCTATTTAACCCACAGGTTACCCACAATTAACGGTGGTCGACCCCTTTCTCCGCCCTTTTAGTCGAGGAGAGCTATACGACGCTTTGCCAGTGTGAAGCCCTGCAATTGAGTCACTAATAATGTCCCTTTAGCTGCCAATGCGATCAGACGCCTATCCCCCACACTCCTCGGTTACCCCCGATGTCCACTGGGTTAGCTACGCTAGTTAATTGTGAACCTTTCTCAAATGTTGCCGGATCTTTCAGACGTCCCCGAAAGCCTTATGGATGAATCCATTTTTGATAGCTTTTTGGCGTGGACCCGTGAACGTGGGATCTCCCTTTATCCTGCTCAGGAGGAAGCTGCGCTCGGCATCCTCGCTGGAGACAACGTCATCCTTGCTACCCCAACTGGGTCGGGCAAATCCATGGTCGCAATCGCTGCACACTTTATTGCGATGGCCCGTGGAGAACGTAGTTTTTATACCGCTCCCATCAAAGCCTTAGTAAGTGAAAAATTCTTCGCCCTGTGTGAAATCTTCGGCGCAGAAAATGTCGGAATGATGACAGGCGATGCCACTGTCAACGGCAAAGCACCCATCATTTGTGCCACCGCTGAAATCGTGGCAAATATTGCACTCCGAGACGGCGCCGCAGCGGCCATCGATCAGGTAGTAATGGATGAATTCCACTACTACTCGGAGCCAGATCGTGGTTGGGCCTGGCAGGTCCCGCTGCTCGAACTTCCACGTGCTCAGTTCTTGTTGATGTCGGCAACCCTGGGTGATACTGAATGGTTGGAAAAAGACCTTAGCCAGCGCACCGGGCGTACCACCAATTTTGTGGGTGGAACTGAGCGTCCTGTGCCCCTGGAATTCTCCTATGTCTACACGCCAGTTCACGAGACCATCGAGGAACTGCTGAAATCCTCTAAAGCCCCAATTTATGTGGTGCACTTTACCCAACGCGATGCCATTGAAAGAGCACAATCTCTTACATCAATGACCATCATTAATAGCGAGGAAAAGGAGCGCATTGCAGCTGAGATCGGAGATTTCCGATTCAGCACCACCTTCGGAAAAACCTTGTCGAGGTTGATTCGTCGTGGCATTGGTGTCCACCACGCAGGCATGCTGCCAAAGTACCGTCGTCTCGTCGAAAAGCTCTCTCAAACTGGCCTATTGAAGGTTATTTGCGGAACTGACACCCTGGGTGTTGGTATTAACGTGCCAATTAGAACGGTTTTGATGACCGGCCTGGTTAAATTTGATGGCTCCCGTGAGCGCGTTTTGAAGTCTCGTGAATTCCATCAGATTGCAGGCCGTGCTGGTCGCGCAGGTTATGACACCATCGGTACCGTGGTGATTCAAGCACCTGAGCATGAGATTGAAAACCACCGCCTTCGCGAAAAAGCTGGCTCAGATCCAAAGAAGCTTAAGAAGCTGCGCCTAAAGGCCACTCGTCCTGGTGAGGTTACCTGGACTAAGAAAACCTATGAGCGCCTAACTACCGCTGAACCTGAACAGCTGACCAGCTATTTCAAGGTCAGTAACTCCATGTTGTTAAATGTCATTGCGCGCGATGGTGATGGTTTTGAGCATATGAAGCATTTGCTGCGCTCAAATCATGACACCAGAACCAAGCAGAATAAAGATATCCTCACCGCAATTGAGCTTTTCCGTGGCTTGCTCAACGCCGGCATTGTGGAAAAGGTACCGGATGGCCCGGATACACATGGTCGCTACTATGCATTGACCGAGGATTTGCAGCGCGACTTCGCCCTCAACCAGCCACTTTCTCCTTTTGCTCTAGCAGCATTAACCTTGTTGGATAAAGAGTCGGATACCTACACTCTCGATGTCATCAGTGTGTTTGAGGCCATCTTGGAAGATCCACGCCAAATTCTTATCGCCCAGCAAAAGGCCAAACGAGGTGAGGAAATCGAAGCGCTCAAGGCAGAGGGTGTGGAATACACCGAAAGAATGGCACTAATTGAAGACGTCACTTGGCCAAAGCCTTTGCAGGATGAACTAGAGCAGGCTTTTGAAACTTTCCGCGAGGGTCACCCTTGGGCGAAGGAATTTGAGATCAAGCCGAAGTCTGTGGTGCGAGACATGATCGAGCATGGCATGACGTTCTCTGATTTGGTGGCAACCTATGGAGTGGCACGTTCTGAAGGTGTGGCGCTGCGCTATCTCACTGATGCCTGGCGCACGCTGCAACATTCACTGCCCCAAGAAGCAACCACCGAAGAGTTAAATGACGTGGTCGTATGGCTGGGAGAGCTCATCAAGCAAGTTGACTCTTCCTTGGTTGATGAATGGGCACAAATGGCGGATCCTGATGCACCAATTTCTAAGGAGGCCCTCGAGCGTGAATTGGCCTTTGGTGTAGAAGATCCCACCGCATTGAGCGCCAACCGCAGGGCGTTTAGCATCATGATCCGAAATGCAATGTTCCGCCTGGTTGAGCTCTTTGCTTATGAGAAGGAAGATCAGCTGGGCACCATGACGGAATATTTGGATCAGGCACCTGATTTCGGGGCTGCCATGGATGCATATTTCGAAGAGTATGCGGACTTGGATACTGGTCCGGCTGCTCGCGGACCAGAGTTTTTCAAGCTGGAACAAAATGGCAGAATGTGGCAGGTCAGGCAGACTATTAAGGATCCAGAAGGCGATAATTCCTTCGCCTTTGTGGCAACAGTGGATCTTGATGCCTCTGATGAGGCAGGAGAAGTTCGCTTCGCTAGCCTCGAAATTGATTACCAATAAGCAGCGCGCCGGGGCTGCACCCCGGCGCGCACGGGTAAATTTCTGAGGCAGGGCGCGTCGATAAGCAGCGTTTAAGATGTTGCACTAATGTGCAAAACCTATAGTGCCAGCTTAAACAAATGTGACTTCGTGCTTTTCATTACCCTTTTTAAAAGAACCTGGATATTATTATAGGCATGAGCAATAAAGAGTACCGGCCTACACTTGCGCAGTTGCGTACATTCGCTACCATCGCCGAATGCAAACACTTCGGTACTGCTGCGGCAAAATTATCCATTTCACAGCCTTCTCTATCCCAGGCACTAGTTGCTTTGGAAACTGGTTTAGGCGTGCAGTTAATTGAACGCTCCACTCGAAAAGTTATTGTCACCCCTGCTGGTGAAAAGCTGTTGCCTTATGCCAAGGCCACGCTTGATGCCGCAGAATCCTTCCTTTCCCATGCTCAGGGTGCGAATGGTACCCTCACCGGCCCGCTGACTGTGGGAATTATTCCGACCGCGGCGCCTTATATTTTGCCTTCAATGCTTTCAATTGTGGATCAGGAATATCCCGATCTGGAGCCACATATTGTGGAGGATCAAACCAAGCATCTACTAGCCTCCTTGCGTGATGGTCGCATCGATGTAGCCATGATGGCGCTGCCTTCCGAGGCTCCCGGTATGAAGGAAATTCCGCTATACGAGGAAGATTTTATAGTCGTTGTCCCAGCTGATCACCAATTTGCCGGCCGTCAAGATTTGCAGCTTTCCGCACTTGATGAGCTTGATCTTTTGCTATTGGAAGATGGTCACTGCCTACACGATCAGATTGTGGATTTGTGCCGTCGGGCAGAGATTAATCCAATTAGCTCTACTACCGCAGTCACTCGCGCTTCCAGCCTGACCACTGTGATGCAACTTGTTGTAGCAGGTCACGGCTCTACCTTGGTGCCTGTAAGCGCAGTGCCTTGGGAATGCACCCGCCCGGGGCTAGCAACCGCGAACTTTAGCAGTGACGTAACAGCTAACCGTCGAATGGGATTGGTTTATCGATCTTCTTCCTCCCGCGCTGAAGAATTTGAGCAATTTGCTCGGATTTTGCAACGCGCTTTTATGCGTTCCCTGGAGCATGCACGGGAAACAGGTATTGAGCTAAAGACAACATCACCTCTGGTCAACAGCATTTAGAAGCGTTAAGAGTTCAAGTAACGTCATAGGAAAAGAGAGTCTTTCCTACACTTTTACAGTGTGGGAAAGACTCTCTTTTTAGCGCTGTACTGATGCCCCTGATACGGGCCCTGCCCGATGCCGGTCTCCGCTCAGGCCCCGCTTTAGCTCCAGTCAATTGCGCGGAGCTGCAGGAATTACCCCGCCACTCATCTGACGGTAAAGGTGAGCACTTGTTAAGAAGTATGCCGGAGCCAGCACGATTAATCCGAGGAAAATTGTGAGGACACCGATAACAATCATGACAAATCCACCGAGGACCTGGAAGAGCAGCAATTTTGGATAGTTACGCGCTGCGTCTTTAAGGCCATGGCTAACGGCGCTTGCCGCAGAGTGCGTGCCATCAGCTGTATAAAAAGTCCAAAAGCTATACAAAGGGCTAATAAGCACCATAGCTAGCAGGCCAAAGAGCACGAGTCCAAGGCTTGAATTATTCACATCAATGGTGCTCAGCGTTTCATCTACTTTGATAGCTTCTGCCATTACGTTGGAAGTTAATCCTCCAACCACCAGACTGAATACGCCAAGCACAAAAATTAAAGTAACTGTTTGAGCTACATTTTTTGGCTTAAAGAAGTCCCCCAGCACAGTTTTGCGTCCATCAACAGAGACCAAAGCGCCCGCCAGCACTGCAATTGTTACCGCAGCGCTGACCACAAACATGATCACATTCGTCACGATATTAGGTGTGGAAAATAGATTATTTGCAGCTGCGCCAGTGGGGTCAAGAGAATAAGCAATAAATCCTGCAATTCCGCTTAGCAGAATAAAAAAGAGTCCAAGTGCAATGGTTCCCAAAAGCCAAATCGTGGGATTGGAAAAGACAGTTCTAAAGCCAAATTTCACAGCTCGCGTTAGATCTACGCGACCACTGCCCTTTTCCAATGGACCTTGGCCGGCACCTTCAAATCCCGCAGCGCCCCCGAAACTCTGATAACCTGCTGCCCCATTGCCTTGAGGGCCTTGGGAGCCTTGGGGATAAGGCGAGGTTCCGTAGTTTGGCGCAGATCCCTGGCTATAGCCCTGATATGGGTCTTGATTCTTCCACTGGCTCTGTCCTTGGCTTCCAGCTTGCCCATCAACTGGCCCCTCATAAGGCCGAAAACCGCCAGGTGCATCCTCCGGATGGGAGGTTGGTTCATATTTTGGGCGAGAACCTGCACTCCACTCATTTTGCCCAAAATGCTGAAAACCATCCTCATCAAAACGGTCCTCAGAGTCATCATGACCATTGCGTGCGCTGTTGTTATCTTCGCTCATGGTTTCTTAGATTCTCCCCTTGCTAAAACTCACCGGCCCATCGGCGCTGCGTTTCCGGTGCCAAAATCACTGAACGTTCAGTTATCCACCATACCTGCCCACCAGGCTACAGAGTCGTAGTATCTTTCCCGAGCTAGTAGAATATTCCCCTAGTCATGACTACTTCTGAATCCAGCCTCTCCAAGGCAGCACTGTACGAACTCCTCGAGGGAGTCTCCCTAAGCGACGAACGCACGTTTAGGCGCCGATTGTCCAAGGCCCGCGCCCCCAAGGCGCTCAGTGCCATTAAGGCTGACATCGATAAAGCTAGTTTGCTTATCGACGCAAAAACGCAGCTTATTCCCGAAATCTCCTACCCCGAAACACTGCCAGTTAGTGCGCGTAGAGACGATATCGCCGAGGCAATTCGCAATAACCAAGTTGTGATCATTGCTGGTGAAACCGGATCCGGTAAGACAACCCAGATTCCTAAAATTTGTTTGGAATTGGGCCGCGGCCGACGTGGATTAATTGGACACACCCAGCCGCGTCGTTTGGCTGCGCGTACGGTGGCCGAGCGTATTGCAGATGAACTTGGCCAGGAAATTGGTCAGACCGTAGGTTATGCCATTCGCTTTGATGATCAGGTGTCTTCCAAAACTGCTGTGAAGCTGATGACGGACGGCATCTTGCTTGCTGAGATGCAGCGCGACCGTTTCCTCAATGCTTATGACACCATCATTATCGATGAGGCCCACGAACGCTCTCTCAACATTGACTTCATCTTGGGATATTTGCGTCAGCTTTTGCCCAAGCGCCCTGATCTTAAAGTCATTATTACCTCCGCAACTATTGATCCTGAGCGCTTTGCCGAGCATTTTGCCGATGCCGACAATAAGCCAGCACCAATCATCGAGGTTTCCGGACGTACCTTCCCCGTAGAGATCCGCTACCGCCCCTTGGAAATCCAAGAAGGCGATAAAACAATTGATATTGATCCTCTTGATGGCCTGTGTTTTGCGCTGGAGGAACTCATGGAAGAAGGCGATGGAGACATTCTCTGTTTCTTCGCCGGCGAAAGAGATATTCGCGATGCCATGGAAGCTATCGAAGGTCGCCGGTGGAAGGGTGTGGAGGTCACCCCGCTCTTTGGTCGTCTCTCCAATGAAGAACAGCACCGAGTTTTCAGCCCCCACTCCGGGCGTCGCATCGTGTTGTCCACCAACATTGCTGAAACGTCTTTGACGGTTCCCGGCATTCACTACGTTGTAGATACTGGTACAGCCCGTATTTCTCGCTATTCTGTGCGCACCAAAGTGCAACGCTTGCCTATCGAGCCAATCTCCCAGGCCAGCGCTAATCAGCGTTCGGGTCGCTGTGGCCGCGTTGCCGATGGTATTGCTATCCGCTTGTACTCCGAAGAGGACTTCGCCTCCCGTCCAGAATTTACTGACCCCGAAATTCTGCGCACCAACCTCGCGAGCGTCATTTTGCGCATGGCCTCCTTGCGCCTGGGCGATATTAATAAATTCCCCTTTGTGCAGCCTCCTGAGCAGCGCTCCATTCGCGATGGCGTGCTGTTACTTCATGAACTTGGCGCTCTGGCAGAAGAATCCTCTGAAGACGGCTCTCCTCGCTTAACTCCTATTGGCCGTGATCTAGCACTTATACCTGTTGATCCGCGTATGGCTCGCATGTTGGTGGAGGCCAATAAACTTGGATCCCTCTACCCTGTCATGGTCATTGTTGCAGCCATGACTATTCAAGATGTGCGCGAAAGGCCTCTGGAATTCCAAGCTCAAGCCGATCAAGCCCATGCTCGTTTCAAGGACACCAACTCTGATTTCCTTGGCTTCCTGAAGCTGTGGGAATACATTTCTGACCAGCGCGAACAAAGTAGTGGCAACGCTTTTAGAAAGCAGATGAAAAAAGAGTTCCTACACTACATGCGAATTCGCGAGTGGTGGGATCTGGTGCGTCAGTTGGAACAAGTTGGCCAGCAGCTCGGCTGGGCTAAAAAAGAAAATGTAGCCAATGATGCCGCACCTGAGGTTATCCACCAGTCATTGCTTTCTGGTCTGCTTTCCCAAATCGGCGCGCGTGATGGTGAAAGCCGCGAGTTCTCCGGTGCACGTGGCACCAAGTTTATGGTTTTCCCTGGCTCCGCTCTTGCCAAGAAGCCACCTCAGTTTGTCATGGCCGGACAATTGGTCGAGACGTCTCGTCTTTGGGCTCGCGATGTAGCCAAGATTGAGGCCGAATGGGTAGAAAAACTTGCTGGCTCCCTGCTGAAATATCAATACTCCGAGCCTTATTGGTCCTCTAAACGAGGTGCTGCGATGGTGCACCGCAAGTCAACGCTTTATGGCGTCACCATCATCGCCGACAAGGTGGTTCCCTACCATACCGTTGATCCAGTAGCCGCCCGTGATCTCTTCATCCGCCATGCGCTGATTGAAGGCGATTGGACTACTCACCACCGCTTCTTCCATGAAAATGCCGAGAAGCTAGAAAAAATTGGTGAGCTTGAAGCTAAGGCACGCCGCCGCGACATCGTTGTTGATGAAGACGCCCTCTTTGCTTTCTACGACTCCAAGCTGCCAGACAACGCCACCACCTCCCGGAACTTTGACTCTTGGTGGAAGAAGACTTCTAGGCAGCAACCGGATCTCCTCGACTTTGATCCCGAGAAACTCATGAATGAGGAAGCCAGTGCCATTAGTGAGGAGGCCTTCCCAGATAAGTGGCACAAGGGGAATCTCGTCTTTGATCTCACCTACCACTTTGAACCTGGCCACCGTGATGACGGCGTGACGGTCCTTGTCCCCATTCCTGTTCTTGGTGGTTTGGACGCCCAAGGCTTCGACTGGCTGGTTCCAGGTGTGCGCCTTGACTTGGTCACAGAGCTGATTCGCACCCTGCCTAAAGCTTTGCGACGCACAGTGGTACCTGCCCCCGAGTTTGCCCAGCGTGCACTGGCTCTTTTGCACCCATATGGTTCACCGCTAACTTCTCAACTAGCCGATGCTTTGCGCTCTTTGGGCGGAACTGGGATTAACTCTTCTGATTTTAATCCCTCCAAACTTCCCGACCATCTGCGCATTACCTATGCTGCAGTGGATAGGCACGGCAAGATCGTTGACCGCGATAAAGACTTGGACAAGCTAAAGCAACGTCGAGCAAATCAGATCAAAGCCTCTGTATCCAGCGTCGCTAAAGCCTCAGAACAAGATGAGACTAAGGAATGGACCGCTCAAACCCTAGGCACCATTGATGAGACCATCGAAACCGTCGTCGATGGTCAAAAGGTTTCTGCTTATCCAGCGCTTGTTGTCTCCCCTACAGGAGTCTCAGTAAAGGTACTTCCGACTAAGGCCGCAGCTGATGCCTCGATGATCACGGCAACCTTGACTCTTTTGATGCGCGAGATTGAGGTTTCTGCAAAGCAAATGGTCAAGGGCCTGCCGCTGCAGCAAAAGGTAGCGGTTGATAACTATCCTCATGGTGGCTCAGAAGGTTTAGTTGGTGATGCCCGTATCGCTGCCATTAGAGACTTGATGATTGCCAATGGAGGTGCGGTTCGCTCCCCTGAGGAATTCCAGGTGCTTTTGGAAAAGGTGAAGCCGGCAACACCAGCTGCTGTACGACGCACCGTAGTAGATCTCGCCCCTGCGTTGGTGCACTATGCAACGCTGAAATCTGAGCTTTCCAATTGGACTGGCGCAGCAATTGAAGATATGAAGTCTCAGCTGAAGTTCCTCCTACCTAAGCAGGCTATTAGCATTCACGGCATTAGCCGATTGCGCCATTTACCTCGATATCTCCATGCCATGGAAATTCGAATGGAGGAGATGAGCCAAAATCCCGATCGTGATGCAGACCGTCAAGATGAGGTTAATGGTGTCGAGGAATACCTTGAGTCTCGTCTAAATAAGCTGCCGAGCCAAAGACGCAACACTCGCGAGGTAAAGGATATTTTGTGGCAAATCCAAGAGCTGAGAGTAAGTCTTTTTGCTCAGCGTTTGGGAACCCCGCAGCCTGTTTCTCCACAGCGGATTAGAAAAGCCGTGGACAAACTGCGCTAAGTCTCCTCCCACATCAAAAACCTCGATTGGCACCTAATAAAAGGTGCCAATCGAGGTTTTTCTAGTTTTAGAACTTGATTTCTCTAATATTGGTTATTCCCGACCACGGCGTCGCATTAGCCTGATCTCTTTTTCAAAGTCATCTGCGCTCTCAAATGATTTATACACTGAAGCAAAGCGAAGGTATGCAACTTCATCAAGTTCGCGCAGCGGATCAAGAATGGCTAAACCGATTTCATTGGCTCGGATTTGGGAGCTGCCACTACTTCGGACAGTCTCCTCTACTTGTTGAGCCAACCGTTTCAGCGCGTCGTCGGAGACATCTCGGCCTTGGCATGCCCTACGCACACCGGTGATAACTTTTTCACGGCTAAAAGCTTCTGTCAGCCCATTTCTCTTCACTACCAGCAGAATTGCCTTCTCGACGGTAGTGAATCGACCGCCACATTCATTACATTCTCGCCGGCGCCTAATGGCACTTCCACCATCAATTACTCGGGAGTCAATTACTTTTGAGTGGTCATGCTGACAAAAGGGACAGTACACGTGCAGACTCCTTTAATTTGCAATGCTTTTACAACACTGCGTTCAAAAATTTGCTCATGTCAGTCTATGCCAGTAATCCCCGGATCAAACTAATCTCGGAGAGATACACCCACCATTTGAGTCTCAGGAAAGGTAGGAGTGATCTCTTCCTCGCCAGACTGCGACCACAACAAGCAAACAAAGACAACCATTCCAAATACCGCGCCACCAGCCCATTGCTTTAGTAGTTCTTTAATCGAACGTCCGTCGGGATAGTTCTTCAAATCTTGAGCACTTTCCGAGCTGGAATTTATTTCTATCCGTGGCCGATAAATCGGTGGATGATGTCGCTTTATTTGATCACTTTCCAGGCTCTGAGGTTTACCCTTATTCGAACTGTCAAGCGTTCGAACATTAACTGATCGAGCAACCTCAACACCTGGAACCTCAGCCATCCAAACAGCTGCTGAAGGTACCACCATTCCACGCACCTTTACTGGATCATTATGCATGTCAACCACGGGATTACTCATTTCAAATCACCTTTCACTTTAAACTGCCCACATCATAAGACTTACCTACGACATCTTCGAACAAAGTTACCGTTCACATGTTCGAGCAAGTTTCTATGTTCGATTTATATCACCCAGTTCGAACATTGTCCATACTTCTTCAAAAAATCTCGAACACTCGTACCATTCCCGCTGGAAAACATGTATGGTTAGGAATTGAGATTGTTTACAAAAGTTCGAATAGCTATTGAGCTGCAAGCAGATTTTTAGATCCGCAGGTACCAGCAGTGATCTAAAAGGGCTTTGACGGCTTTTAAGACCTAGAAATTTAGAGACTTTGATGAGAGGAACACCCCATGGCCGCTGAAAAGAAAAGTGGAATTAGAGGAAGTCGTGGCAGCCGCACTGCCAAAACCCTTCCTAATGGCAGGCCCGATCCAGCCAGCTTGTCCGATAGGCAACGTCGCATTCTAGAAGTCATTCGAGACGCGGTTGTTCTGCGCGGCTACCCGCCAAGCATCCGAGAGATCGGAGATGCTGCTGGACTACAGTCCACTTCCTCCGTGGCTTATCAGCTCAAAGAACTTGAGAAGAAGGGTTTCCTCCGTAGAGATCCCAATAAGCCTCGCGCAGTGGATGTTCGCCATTTGCCGGAAACTGAGTCTCGCACCCCTAAAGCGGATTCGAAGGCGAAGGCAGCGGCTGAGACTCCAGCGGGCTCCCCTACCGAATTTGCCGCCCAAGCATCATTTATCCCAGTTGTTGGAAAGATTGCAGCGGGTAGCCCAATCCTGGCTGAGCAAAATATTGAAGAGTACTACCCACTTCCCGCAGACATTGTCGGCGATGGTGAGCTCTTTATGCTCCAGGTTGTTGGAGAATCCATGCGTGATGCTGGCATTCTTGATGGAGACTGGGTTGTCGTGCGCTCTCAGCCTGTTGCGGAACAAGGGGAATTTGTCGCAGCAATGCTCGACGGCGAGGCAACTGTGAAAGAGTTCCATAAGGATTCCACGGGAATCTGGCTTCTTCCACATAATGATTCCTTTGCCCCAATCCCCGGAGAAGATGCTGAGATTATGGGCAAGGTCGTCTCAGTCATGCGAAAGCTTTAGCCCGCAGTCTATAAATTTTTAGGTCATTTTTAAGCCCCGACTTTTGGAGTGTTTCACGCAAACACTCTGAGTCGGGGCTTTTTTCTACCTCTTTTGGGGGTAAAGTCCGATTTTCCCTAATGGGATCACTAATAGTGGTTTTACCTGTGGGTTTTCCACTCCAATTTGTGAGATTTACTAAAATTGCTGCCCACTTTTGTGAATTTCAAGATTTTTGATCGCCACACACAAAAGAAAAAAGCCTATTCGGACGTTATTCAATGAAATACTAGGAGTATAGGTCGGACATACTCAATAGATTGTCTTTTTGCTTTAAGGGAGTGACATGTACGCAGAGGAGCGTCGCCGCCAGATTGCCTCATTAACGGCGGTAGAGGGACGGGTAAATGTCACAGAGTTAGCAGGACGTTTTAACGTCACTGCAGAAACCATTCGACGAGATCTCGCAGTTCTAGATAGAGAAGGCATCGTGCACCGCGTGCACGGTGGCGCAGTAGCAACACAGTCTTTCCAAACCACCGAGCTAAGCTTGGACACTCGTTTCCGTTCAGCTTCATCTGCCAAATACTCCATTGCCAAGGCAGCCATGCAATTCTTGCCAACTTCTCACGGTGGGTTATTCCTAGATGCTGGCACCACCGTAACTGCGCTGGCAGATCTTATCGCAGACCACCCAAATTCCAAACAATGGTCTATCGTGACAAACTGCCTACCAATTGCGCTTAATTTGGCGAATGCTGGCCTCGATGATGTACAGCTCCTCGGTGGCAGTGTGCGTGCCATTACCCAGGCAGTGGTCGGCGATATCGCACTCCGCACCTTGGCACTAATGCGCGCTGATGTGGTGTTTATTGGTACAAATGCTTTAACCCTTGATCATGGGCTTTCCACCGCTGATTCACAAGAAGCGGCAATGAAGTCCGCGATGATCACTAATGCTCACAAGGTGGTGGTCTTGTGTGACTCCACCAAGATGGGCACTGACTACCTGGTAAGTTTTGGCTCCATTGATGATATTGATGTCATCGTCACGGACTCCGGTGCGCCTACAAGTTTTGTGGACCAGTTGCGCGAACGCGGCATAGAGGTTGTGATTGCAAAGTGATCCTAACTGTTACAGTCAGTCCCTATTTGCTCAGCACCAATGAAGTCAGCGGTGACATCAACATAGGTGAGGCAAATCCCATCACTCAAGTCTCTACCGTTGCTGGCGGTTTCGGCACTGGTGTAGCCGCCACGCTGTTTTATGGCGGTGTAGAAACCTTCACGGTATTCCCCGCTCCAGAAATTTCACACTATCTGCGCCTGGTTACCTTGGCAGGTCTCCCCCATGAGATCATTCCCGTTCCAGGTCCCATCCCGATGCATCTGACCATGAGAGATTCCACCGGCCATGAAACTCGCTTTAAGCATTCACCTATGCCTTTGGATATTTCACAACTAGCTATTCTGCGCGATCTAGTGGTGCGTCGAGCTGAAGATGCTACTTGGGTTCTCTTAGGCGGTAATCTGCCCGCTATCGCTCCAGCAGCTTGGTATGTGGACGTGGTACGTTCCTTGCGCCTATATCACCCAGATGTCAAAGTTGCGATCGCTGCCACTGGTGCTGCTTTGCGTGCGGTAGTGCGCCAGCTGGCAGCCACTGCGCCGGACACTTTGATTATTCCCTCTGAAGAACTTGAACTCAGCGGTGGCCATACTCCAGGCAGCTTGCGCGATCCGTGGGCTCATGGCGATCATGCCCCACTTCTTAATGCCGCCAAGTCCTTGGTTAAGAAGGGTATTAGGCAGGTCATAATCACCAACAAGCGCACCGAGGCAATCTTGGTCTCCGAAGATGAAGCACTGCTATGCACTTATACTCAGGCTTCCGGAAAACAAGGTGTCAATTGGCGGGAATCTTTCACGGCGGGTTTCTTGTCTTCCAATTTGGAAGTTGATGATTCGGCAGTAAATCTTGCTCGCGCGGTGGCTTATGCCAATGCTGAAGGCAGTGAGTGGGATAACTTCATTCCCACCCCAGACCGCTTGCAACCACAATTTGTGGAGATCCGTGCTCTGACTTAGCACAAAAACACAACAAAAAGTGGCTCGAAGTTCAACAGAACTTCGAGCCACTTTCACATGTGGGCCTTAACTCCTAAGTGTTAAGGCTCCAGGTCTTACTTATTTGCTGCTTCGATTACTGCGCGGACAGCGGCACGAGCTTCGGTTGCGCCTTCTGCATCCAAAGCTGCCTCGGCAGCCTTCTTACAGGTCTCCAAGTCAACTTCAGCCAGCTGAGCGCCGACTGCAGCAAGTGCAGTTGAAGCGGCTGACAGGGAGTTAACTCCCAGGCCGGTCAAAACAGTTGCCAACAGTGGATCAGCGGCTGCTTCGCCACAAACACCAACTGGGGTGTCAAAGCGCTGACCCTCATCACAGGTGTGCTTGATCAAACGCAGAACCGCTGGCTGCCAAGGATCAGTCAGGTATGCCAATTCTGGGGACATGCGGTCTGCAGCCATGGTGTACTGGGTGAGGTCATTGGTACCGATGGATACGAAGTCCAGGTGTGGCATGATCTTATCGGCCATGAGGGAAGCTGCTGGAACTTCGATCATTGCGCCGGCAATAAGTCCGCGCTCGCGACACATATCAGCAAACCACTTGGCTTCATAAGCGGTGGCCACCATTGGTGCCATAACCCAGGTTGGAGCTTCGTCGCCACGGCCAAGACCTGCAACAGCCTTGGCAATTGCATCAAGCTGACGGGTGAGCAATTCAACATTGCCGCGGGCAATACGCAGACCACGCACGCCCAAAGCAGGGTTCATTTCATCTGCCATAGAAGCAAATGGAACTGGCTTATCGGAACCGGCATCCAAGGATCGAACCACGATCTTGGATTCTGGGAATGCTGCCAGCACCTGGGAGTAAACCTCTGCCTGCTCTTCTACAGAAGGCTCTTCAGTGGCAGAAAGGAAGCACAATTCGGTACGGAAGAGGCCAATGCCTTCAGCTTCAGTTTCTGCTGCCTGACGTGCGGTGTTGCCATCTTGGACGTTGGCAAGCAACTGCACACGGTGACCGTCCTTAGTTTGGGCTGGGCCCTTCCACTCGGCGATACGAGCAGCCTGCTCCATAGACTCAGCAACCAACTGGGTTGCCTCAGCTTCGTCCGCGTTACGGGTGATAGTGCCGAGGCTGCCGTCGATAAGCACCTTTTCGCCGGACTTGATGTCCTTGATCTTGGGGCCGGTGGCGACAATACAAGGAACGTTTAGCTGGCGCGCGATGATGGCGGTGTGGCTGGTTGGGCCACCGAGCTCAGTAACCAAGCCTACGAAGAGCTCGGTATCAAGCGCTGCGGTATCTGCTGGGGAAAGGTCATCAGCAAAGAGCACAACCTGGCCAGAAACATCAGGCAAGCCTGGCTCTTCTTCGCCGCGGAGCTCTGCGATAACGCGGTCACGGATATCGCGCAGGTCGGTGGTGCGCTCTGCAATGAGGCCACCAGCAGCTTCAAACATGGAGATGAACTTGGTGGTTGCTGCAACTACGGCGTATTCCGCAGGGTGTCCACCCTTCACGCCCTTAATAACAGCTTTGCGCCAACCACGGTCATTAACCATGCCTGCAGTCGCCTTGAGGACCTCAGCAGCTGGGCCCTCAGCATGTGCTGAGCGCTCCAACAGGCGGGCAGAAACGGTTCCTGCTGCCTGATCAAATCTTTCGAGCTCAGCATCGCGCTTTTCTTCCGAAACTACTTCGCCTGCGGAGGGAAGTTCGGGGCGCGGAGTGATCCACACTGCGCTTGCATAACGAACTCCACCAACAACGCCAGTACCCTTCAGTACGGTGTCCTGAATCACATCGGCCACTATAGCCACCTTATCCTCACAGTCTGAGACTTGTTTCCCTCAAGATCACCACAAAATCAACAGTTGTGCAACTAATCAAACATAATCATATTGACAAACAAACACATATCAACATAGCGTGTTGTTATGAGGGCACAATATTTCTAAGGATGAGATGCTGCTCACATTTGAAGTTTTCGCAGTTTAACTTGGTTTTTGGGAGTTATTTTTGCGATAACACCATTCTAGTGACGCGAGACACATTGTGCGAAAAATGCCTTAAAAAGGGCTATTTTTCCGCAAGGATCTCAAACTTTTTCACCACAACTGAAAATTTAGAAATCGGAAATAAACCAACATTTTCCTGTTCCTCTTGTCACAACTAATGTCACAACGTTCCGTCGTTGTGCACCTGTTTAAGCCAAAGGAGCCAAGATGACTCAAACTGAGCGTCAACACAATATCTTGGCTTTGCTATTGCCCACTGGTCGCGTTGGCGTTGCAGAATTAGCGCAACACTTTGATGTCACTTCGGAGACAATCAGGCGAGACCTGCGGATAATGGAGTCCCACGGCTTAGTTCAGCGTGTGCATGGCGGGGCTATAACCCCAGAACCCGATGGAACTTCATCGTCAACACTTAAGCCGTTGAAAGTTCCAGGCCTACCACCTGATCCGACCTTGTTGCATTTGGTGGAAAAGGCAGCCCAACTAATTGATCCTCAGGTACGCAGTATTTTCCTCGACGCAGGGATAGCGTGTACCGCATTAGCCACTGTGCTGGGAGATCCTCCCGAAAATGCACGGTGGACGGTAGTCACCAACTCCCCCGGCGCGGTGATTGCACTTTCGGATTCCGGCGCTACAACCGCTGCGATTCTCGGAGGATATGTCCACGGGGAAAGCCAATCAGTTATTGGTCCGGAGGCCGTAAAAATGGTTTCTCAGCTGCGCGCCGACATCGCCTTTGTCAACGCAGATTGCTTTGATTCCAGAGCCGGACTTAGCACCGATTATCCAGAAACTATTCCGATCAAAAAAGCAATGATCGCAAATTCACGCTTCACGGTGGCAGTTCATTCAGCATCTGCACAACAACCACGCTGGCATCATGGATTTGCTTCACCCGCTGATTTTGATGTTTTAGTGACAGATTCAGACGATATCCACGCATTACCCAATCAAGATTTCCAGGTGATTAACCCTTGATCATTACATTCACCCCCAACCCGAGTATTGATTCCACGCTCAGCTTGGGCGAGCAGCTTAATAGAGGTGCTGTCCAGCGCCTCACCTCGGTTACCTCAGTAGCCGGCGGTAAGGGCATTAACGTGGCCCATGCTGTGCAGCTGGCTGGACTTGAAACCCTTGCCATCTTCCCAGCTGGCAAGTTGGATCCCTTCATTGCGCTCGTGCGCGATATCGGACTACCTGTCGCATCGGTCGGCATTGCTTCCAATGTGCGTACCAATACCACCATCACCGAGCCTGATGGCACCACCACCAAGCTCAATGGCCCCGGTGCTCCACTGAGTGAAGCAAAGCTTAAAAGCTTGGAAAAGATGCTTGTCGACGCGCTGACGCCCGAGGTTGTTTGGGTTGTGCTGGCGGGCTCCCTGCCCCCAGGGGCACCAAAAGACTGGTATTCACAGCTTACTGCGCTAATCCATGAGGCTCGTCCTGATGTGCGCGTGGCAGTGGACACCTCCGATCAGCCGTTGATGGAAATCGGGAAGAATCTAGAAAGGCCAGGTGCTGCCCCAAACCTCATTAAACCCAATGGTCTCGAGCTTGGACAATTAGCTCAAACCGATGGTGAAGAACTTGAAGCTTTGGCGCTTCAAGGTGATTACTCCGCCATCATCTCTGCTGCTGAAGTTCTGGTAAACCGCGGAATCGAACAGGTTCTTGTCACCCTCGGTGCCGCTGGAGCTGTCTTGGTAAGCGCAGCGGGTGCGTGGGTTTCCTCCACGCCAAAGATTGAAGTTGTTTCCACCGTTGGTGCTGGCGACTGTGCTCTTGCAGGTTTTGTGATGGCACACACCAAGGGCGCAACGATTGAAGATGCACTTCTGCAAGCAGTTTCTTATGGTTCCGCCGCCGCGGCTCTGCCCGGCACCACAATCCCACGTCCTGACCACGTCACCGCAGCTGGTGCAGAGGTCACCCAGGTTAAGAATTCGAAAGAGTCATCATGAGTAGCGTTATCAATACCTCTCTTGTCAGGTTGGATGTCGATCTCGGCAGCTCCACCACTGATGTCATCAACGGCCTAGCTGCCGTCGTCCATGCTGCAGGTCGCGCCACCTCTGCTGAAGCACTTGCAGAAAACGCCCTTGAGCGTGAAGCAAAGTCCGGCACTGGTGTTCCCGGCAAAGTAGCAATCCCCCATTGCCGCAGTGAGGCTGTATCCGAGCCAACCTTGGCCTTTGCTCGCTTGACCCGTCCCGTTGACTTCAACGGACCAGACGGCGATGCAGACATCGTTTTCCTCATTGCAGCACCAGCAGGTGGCGGCAAAGAGCACCTAAAGATCTTGTCCAAGCTAGCGCGTTCTTTGGTTAAGAAGGACTTCATTCAGGCTCTGCACGAGGCTAAGACTGAAGAAGAAATCGTCAACGTGGTGGACGCAGTTCTCAACCCAGCACCTAAGGATCCAGTTGCTGCCGCTCCTGCGGCTGCAACCCCGGCGACGTCGTCAAGCGTTACTCGTATCGTGGCCATTACCGCCTGCCCTACCGGTATCGCGCACACCTATATGGCTGCAGATTCCCTGACGCAGACCGCAGAGGGCCGCGATGATGTGGAACTTGTTGTGGAGACTCAGGGCTCTTCTGCCGTGACTCCAATGGATCCTAAGATCATTGCAGCTGCCGATGCTGTTATCTTTGCTACCGACGTCGGAGTGAAGGATCGCGAGCGTTTTGCGGGCATTCCAGTTATCGAATCTGGCGTCAAGCGCGCAATCAATGAGCCTGCCAAGATGATTGACGAGGCCATTGCAGCGTCTAAGAACCCTAATGCCCGCAAGGTTGCAGGTTCTGGACAAGCTGTCGCTGCTGAAGAAGTTGGCGAAAAGCTCGGCTGGGGCAAGCGCATCCAGCAAGCTGTCATGACCGGCGTTTCCTACATGGTGCCTTTTGTGGCTGCCGGTGGTCTACTGCTCGCCCTTGGTTTTGCCTTCGGCGGTTATGACATGGCCAATGGCTGGCAAGCAATTGCTACCCAATTCTCCCTGACCAACCTGCCTGGTAACACCATCGACATCGATGGAGTTGCTACTACCTTCGATCGTTCGGGCTTCCTGCTCTACTTTGGTGCTGTCCTCTTTGCCACAGGCCAGGGCGCCATGGGCTTTATCGTCGCCGCGTTGTCCGGTTACACCGCCTACGCCCTTGCTGGCCGTCCAGGTATCGCACCGGGCTTTGTCGGTGGTGCAATTTCTGTCACCGTCGGCGCTGGCTTCATCGGTGGTCTGGTTACCGGTATCCTCGCTGGACTTGTCGCACTGTGGATCAGCTCCTGGAAGGTCCCACGCGTTATTCAGTCACTAATGCCCGTGGTAATCATCCCGCTGCTGACCTCCCTGGTCGTTGGTCTTGTGATGTTCTTGATCTTGGGTCGTCCACTGGCTGCCATCATGGTTGGTCTGCAGGATTGGCTGGGCTCCATGTCCGGTTCCTCTGCAGTGCTGCTCGGTATCATCCTCGGCCTCATGATGTGCTTCGACCTCGGTGGCCCAGTTAACAAGGCTGCTTATCTATTCGGCACCGCTGGTCTTTCCACCGGTGACGAGGCTTCTATGCAGATCATGGCCACTATTATGGCCGCTGGTATGGTTCCGCCAATCGCAATGTCTATCGCTACCATGCTACGCAAGAAGCTCTTCACCCCTGCGGAGCAGGAAAACGGCAAGTCTTCTTGGTTGCTTGGTCTGGCGTTTATCTCCGAAGGCGCGATTCCTTTCGCAGCGGCTGACCCACTGCGCGTTATCCCAGCCATGATGGCTGGTGGCGCAACCACCGGTGCTATCTCCATGGCTCTTGGTGTGGGTTCACGTGCACCACACGGCGGCATCTTCGTGGTCTGGGCTATTGAGCCTTGGTGGGGCTGGTTGATCGCCCTGATCGCCGGCACCATTGTCTCCACTGTGGTTGTTATTGCGCTTAAGCAATTCTGGCCAAATAAGGCCACCGCTGCTGAGGTCGCAAAAGCTGAAGCTCGCGAGGTTGCAAACGCTTAACGGGATGTCTGTACGGACATTGTTTTTGAGTCCGGTATCGTGGCATTGCACTCCAAGTCTCAGTAGACTTGAAAAAGGTTAAAACAACTCCCCGCCGTTGGTAGGGATTTGGAACACAGTGCTCTCGTTCACATAGAGTGAGAGCCCAAAGAAAGGAAAACTAGAATGGCTTCCAAGACTGTTACCGTTGGTTCCTCCGTCGGCCTGCACGCTCGTCCTGCATCCATCATCGCTGAAGCAGCTGGCGAGTACGATGATGACATTTTCCTCACCCTCGTTGGTTCTGACGATGATGAAGAGACCGATGCCTCTTCTTCCCTGATGATCATGGCTTTGGGCGCAGAGCACGGCAACGAGGTCACCGTAACCTCCGATAACGCCGAGGCTGTTGAGAAGATCGCTGCTCTTATCGAGCGCGACCTAGACGCTGAGTAATCACCTAAAAGCTAGTTTCCCTAGCTGATTCAAAAAAATGCTGTTAGACCTTCTGGTCTAACAGTATTTTTCTTTTGCCACCGACTACCAAAAAGGTTACTGAGGCGGTGGCGCCCAGCGTCGACAAGCTCTGGTACTTAAAAAGGTGTGTCCAGGTAACCTGAACACACCTCTAATTTGTGGATTGGTGGGCTTTAGACAGTTGCGGGAACCTGGCACACCTGCACAAAAACTTGGGTAACCAAATCTTTGCGCTCTTCTACGCTGACGGGACCATCAACATATTCTTCCCAACCAATGGTGTTCATTGGCAAGGTGCAGCCGGTCTCGGCGACACCATCGAGGATTTCCTCCCAGGTTTCATTCAAATCCTCAGAGAGACCCTCATGACGGCTACGCATGGTCTTCATATCGCGGAAGTGATGCAGCGCCACATCGTCGATATCGCCACCTGATTGGCTCAGCGCACCACGACGCAGCTTTTCAGCCTGCACGGAGGTAACGGGAAAACCAATAAGAATATCTACGGTGTCCGAAACATCGCCGAAGTAATAAGAGCGCGCCGGGCCGGCTGGCTCAATACCTTCAAAACGCAGGAGTTTTTTGATCTCTGCATAGCCTTGTTGAAAAAGCTCTGGCAGCTCCTCAGGCTGAACGATTACCCTAATGCCCACAATGTCATGGGCCGGGATCTTTTCAAACTGGGTATCAACTATCAATGTGGGGTTCCTAAGAAAGACTAAACACTTGCCACGCGCAAAATGCGTGGACTGAATCGCGACGTTCTAGAACGTTGCGTTTTTGCCTTCACCAATGGAGGTATAAAGCTTTTTCATGATGGGGTACAAAACGATAATTCCGACTGAACCCCAGGCGATGCCTTCAAGAGTAACGCCAAAGACGGTTAAGGTGAGATTACCAATTCCTGCAACCAAAGCAACAGCAGCCATGGTCAAATTAACTGGATTATTAAAGTCAACCTTATTGTCCTGCCAAATGCGAATACCCAACATACCAATCAGGCCATAAAGAACCAAACACGCGCCACCGAGAACACCGGTTGGAATGGTGAAAATCAAAGCGCCGAATTTTGGAATGAAGGCGAGTGCAATCGCAGTAAACGCCGCAACCCAATACGCAGCAGTAGAATACACGCGGGTAGCTGCCATGACGCCAATATTTTCGGCATAGGTCGTGGTACCAGATCCGCCAAAACCACCAGCGAGCGTGGTCGCGAGACCATCGGCAATAAGAGCGTCTCCAGCTAGATCATCCAGGTTTTCGCCGGTCATCTCAGAAACGGCCTTAACGTGTCCGACGTTTTCCGCGATGAGCACGATAATTACTGGCAAAGTCACCAAGATTGCTGAGAGCTGGAATTGTGGAGTGTGGAATTGTGGAATTCCAAACCACGCTGCTGCTTCAATGGTTTCTACTGAACCTGGTGCCAGGTTGCCGCTAAGTGCTGCAAAAACCCAGCCCACGATAACGCCGATGAGAATGCCCAATCGTGCCACCATTCCGCGGCCTGCCACGGTGGCAAGCAAGATAGCAAAGAGGGTCACAGCTGCAACTAAGGGCTGGCTGCCAAAGTTGGTAGCTGCAGTAGGTGCCAGGTTCAAGCCAATAAGCGCCACAATGGCACCAGTAACAGTTGGTGGCATGACAGCATCAATTACTTGACGGCCGGCGGCCTTCACTGCGAAACCAATGGCAATTAGTACCAGGCCAGCGACCAAAATGCCGCCGATTTGTACGCCAATGCCCTGCGCCTGAGTGGCGGTCAGTGGTGCGATGAAGGCAAAGGAGCTGCCCAGGTAAGAAGGTAGGCGGTTGCGAGTAATCAGGAGGAACAGAATTGTTCCCAAGCCTGAGAAGAGCAAAGTGGTATTTACCGGAAAACCGGTGAGTGTGGGAACCAGCAGAGTTGCGCCAAACATGGCGATTACGTGCTGCATTCCGATTCCGATTGTGCGTCCCCAGCTCAGTCGCTCTTTAGGAGAAACTACTGCGCCGGGTGCGATCTTTTTGCCGTCTCCATGGACGGTCCATCCCCAAGTTGAAGTCACGAACGTTCATTATCATCCTTGAACTGCCCTTTTGGGAAATCAAAAAGCCCACATTCAAAAGAATGTGGGCAAATTGTTACTGTTCGGAACGCTCTACAGCGAACTCTTTCAGCTCTTGCGCGAGCTGCTCGGGGATACGCACATCAATTAGTGTGCCTTCCTCTGCATACTCCTCGGACAAGACGGTGCCGTGCTGGTGCAAACGTGACACCACATCACCGCGGGTAAAAGGAATCCGCAGCAAGAGGTGGGTATCACGAGCATTTAAGAAGAGCTCAATACGAGCCTCGAGTTCCTTAATTCCCTCCCCTGTTAATGCAGAAACAAAGACCACATCATCTAACACATGGCGCAGTTCAGCTAGTGCCAAAGGATCAGCTTGGTCGATCTTATTAACCACAATAATTTCTGGAGGTGGGGTTGCACCGGTAGAGCGGATGATATCGCTAATGACCGTATTCACAGCTTCAATTTGCTTGAGAGGGAAAGGATCTGAACCATCCACCACATG
The DNA here is from genome assembly GCF_000344785.1 of Corynebacterium callunae DSM 20147. NCBI lineage: Bacteria > Bacillati > Actinomycetota > Actinomycetes > Mycobacteriales > Corynebacteriaceae > Corynebacterium > Corynebacterium callunae. The sequence goes on from NC_020506.1 coordinate 1,745,431, forward strand.
CAGCATGAGGTCTGCTTCTACAACTTCTTCCAACGTGGACTTAAAAGCTTCCACCAAAGAGGTAGGCAGGTGGCGCACAAAACCGACAGTGTCGGTAAAGACCACATTGCGGCCATCAGCTAATTCAGCCTTACGAGTGGTGGGATCCAAGGTGGCGAAAAGCGCATTTTCCACCAGCACACCAGCACCAGTCATAGCATTAATTAACGAGGATTTACCGGCATTGGTATATCCGGCAATAGCAATCTGCGGAACTAAAGAACCAGCGCGCTGCGCGCGTTTAACGCTTCTCGACGTATCCATGCCCGAAAGTTCCCGACGTAGACGGGCCATATCGGTACGCAGGCGACGACGATCCGCCTCGATCTTGGTTTCACCAGGACCACGCAGACCCACACCACCATTAGAACCAGCACGACCACCAGCCTGACGAGAGAGGTTGCCACCCCAACCACGAACGCGGGAGATTAAGTATTCCATCTGGGCCAGTGCGACCTGGGTTTTACCCTCGCGGGACTTTGCGTGCTGGGCAAAGATATCCAGAATAAGCATGGTGCGGTCAATGACCTTGATATTGAGGTCACGTTCCAAAGCCACCAACTGGGAAGGGCTAAGTTCACCATCAATAACAACGGTGTCAGCACCGGTGGCCTCAATGATTTCTTTAAGCTCTTTTACCTTGCCGGAGCCAATATAGGTGCCGGGGTCTGGTTTATCGCGCTTTTGATACAGGGTTTCAATAACTTCTGCACCAGCGGTATCGGCTAGGGCAGCAAGTTCTGCCAGGCTCGCATCAATCTCAGCGGTGGTACCTTCGGTCCACACGCCTACCAAGATCACGCGCTCTAGACGTAGTTTTCGGTATTCAACCTCATATCCATCCGCGGCTTCATCCGCGTGGATTTCGGTCTCGCGACGTCGACTAGCATCACGGTCTTCTAGGTCGAGCTCGCCCACAGACGGTGCCGTGACATCAGCGCGTAATAATCCGCTGAGATCAAAGCCGGTGCTTTCTTCAGGCTCTGGTGTGACATGATCGCGAAAGGCCTGAGCCAAGAGGTCTTCATGATTAACAATCTTTTTTTCATCCATTGTTCAACCATTGTTCCACGTCATCTGCCTACCTGCATAGACCTTATTCAACGCTCTAAGCGATCACAGCAAAAACGCTTGCCCTCAAACACCACAATGCACCGTCCTATTCCCCACTGCCACCCAGCTAAAAATCACCCCGAGGCAAGGTGACTGGGCAACTGCCATAGCGCTACACTATTGGCCATGACTAGCGACCTTAAGACAATTGGTATGGATTTCGCCCGCTGGCAAGACGCAGTTGAGGCCGCTATTGCCTCGGAGCGCCTTGAGGTAACCGGCGAGGTCCGTGGCGGACAGCTCATTCAGTTCTCTGATGACTCTGGTGCCCAAATTAATATTCTGGCAGTTGAGCCTTTTGCCACCTACGCCGGTTTTAAATCAGCAACAGTAGCTTATGGCCACGTCAGCATGATCAATGATGTGTTGGCTCTGGTCGATATTATTGATCCTTTTGGCAACCCTGTTACCACCATTACCTGCAACCTCGCACAGGGTCCGCTGCTGGTGGATGAGCCACTTCAGCGCTGGCAGCAGCTACAAATCACTGCCCTTGGTGTTGATGTAAAGGTTTATGCCGATAGCACTGATTACCTCCTCAACGGTGGTGAAACTGTGGGCACTCTTGTATCCGAAGGTGCTCAGAAGGTTTCCAGTGGCAGTGGTGCAGTTGTTCCAGATGCTGCTGCAGAGTTCTCGGCGCGAGTGCTCTCTGCGGAATACCGCACCAATGCATTAACTGGACAGCGCTTTATCCATGCCACGGTTGATGGCATGTTTGCTTTTGATGTGTGCCTGCCAGATGCTCCAGAATTGCCTGCCCGCGATTCTGTGCTCGCCGGCAAGATTATGCTTGCAGGTTCTGTTATTGAACAAGCAAGCAGTGGCTGCGGTGGCGGTTGTAGCTCAGGTGGCTGCGGCTGCGGTGGCCACTAGCCCCAACTAAGCAAAAAAGTTCGAGGCTTCCATAACTTTGGAAGGCTCGAACTTTTTATTTTGGTGGTTAATTTTTAGAGGGAAATTTCACCCAGGGCCAAGATCTTGGCAGGGCCGGTCAGCGTGGAAGTATCTTCCATAATCTCTACGGTTACTTCACCGCCAGGAACTTTCACCTGAACCACGCCTTCGCCCTGGCCAGCATCGGCTAAAGCTGCACGGGCTGCGGCCACAGTGCCGGTACCGCAGGAACGGGTCTCGCCCACTCCGCGTTCCCACACACGCATGGACACTGCACCATCTTCAAGCTCGGTAAGAATTTCCACATTGACACCCTCCGGGAAAAACTCGGTATCAAAGGTAGGAGCTTGGAGTGGGAATTCTGCCAAAGCAGCAGCAGTAAGACCGGGCACCACGCTAGCCAGGTGCGGGTTGCCCATGTTAACGCCCAAGCCTGCGAAATTCTGTCCGCTAATCTCACAGGTGGAAAGACCGGTTACCTCTGCAGGGCCCATATCTACGCGCACCACAGCGTCATAATCATCAAAAGACAGAACGTCTACATGGCGCAATCCAGCGCGGGTACCGATATCAAAGCTATCGGAATCCACTAAGCCACGGGAACGCAACCAGTGGGCAAAAAGGCGCACGCCATTGCCACACATTTCAGCTAAAGAACCATCTGCATTGCGATAATCCATAAACCAGAGATCTGGATCAACGGTGCTATCAGCAATCTCAGAGGACTTAACTACGCGCAAAATACCATCTGCACCGATCCCGGCGCGGCGATCACAAAGCGCTGCGACAGTCTCGGGGCTGAGATCAAATTTTGCCTGCTCATCGGAGATAATGATGAAGTCATTTTCGGTGGCATGGCCTTTGGCAAAAGGAATAACAGTTTTCACGTGGACTATTCTAACCCCAAAATGGTGTAGGCCTGTGCGACGGTATCACCGGAAGCTTCAATCCACTGCACACGTTGATCGCGGTTAAACCAACTGCGTTGGCGGCGCACATAACGGCGGGTACCAATGACGGTGCGTTCCTCCACATCTTCCCAGGGCAACTCTCCTGCCATTGCTGCTAGGACCTGGGCATATCCAATGGCTCGGCCAGCAGTTGAGGCAGCAATAAGACCGTGGTTTTCCACGAGGTTTTCTACCTCGGCGACAAAACCGCGCTCAAACATCAATCGGGTGCGCAGCTCAATACGAGGATTAAGCCATTCCGGGGTGGTTTTTAAGCCCAAGATGGTCGTACCCCAACGCGGAGGTGCATCTTTTGGTGGTTGGCTGGCCTGGAAAGGTTCGCCGGTAAGTTCAATTACCTCCAAAGCACGCACCGTCCGGCGAGGATCACGATCTTCAATAATGGCAGCTGCTTGGGGATCAATCTCAGCCAAGTGCGCATGAAGTTTTTCAATGCCCACCTCATCAAGTTTGTCCTGCCAAGCCTGGCGTACTGCCGGATCGGTGGGTGGAAATTGCCAATCATCCACCAAGGACTGCACATAGAGCATGGATCCACCCACCAAAATAGGAGTTTTGCCACGGCTCATAATCTCTTCAACATCCGCAATCGCTTCTTGTTGATAACGCGCCACAGAAGCTGTTTCAGTGACATCCAAAACATCTAATTGGTGGTGTACTACTCCTTCGCGCTCCTCCATGGTGAGCTTGGCGGTACCAATATCCATGCCACGATAAAGCTGCATGGAATCCACATTGACTACTTCCCCATCAAGTCGCTTGGCCAACGCAATACCAAGTGCTGATTTTCCAGAAGCTGTCGGTCCAACCACCGCAATCGGTGTCACCACTTATTTTTCTCCTTTATTTATTGTCCACCGTGCGACATAACGTCCAACACCTAGTGATTCATCAACCTCAAGCAATTCCGCACTTTCGACCAGCGGCAACAGCTCGTATAGGTCCAGCCATAACTGAGGCTCGCGGAGGGAGGCGTCGAAAAGCGCTTGAGCAGTGCGTGGTGTCGCGCTGCCACGCAGCACCTCCTGACACCACTGGTGTGCTGCGGGCGCGCCGGGTACCAGCGAGGACGGCGCGCGCGGGGTGAGGCCGGTGGGTCCGTCTAAGGCCACCAGGGTTAAGGTTTCTGGGCTTATCGACGCCACCCCCTCGCCAACGTTGCGAACACGCTCTTGGGCATCTCCTAAGACATAGCGCTGCAAAATCTCGGCGAGGTAGTTTCCTGCTCCGACCTGGACCTGTGGGGCTCCCCAAGCGCGCAAACTACCGGTATGGGCGCTAAACCACTGCTGATCGCGGGATCCGACGAGCTCTATCGGCCAGTTATGGGCGTTAAGCTCTTGGCTCAGTACCTCTTTAAGAGTTGCCATGAGGCGTTGCCCAGCATGGTCTTGGGGCGCGAGTTCGGCGACCAAGGCGGGGCTTGAAGGCATGAAGATCAGCGTTGCTTTCACCTGATCCACCCTATCGTGAATGTCCTCTCACCATTGCCAAGCCCCTATCTTGGTGAATTCAATGAAGATAGTGCACCCTATCTGGCTGACACCTTAGGGGGCACGCTGTATGTTTAGAATACGTAATTTGAGTTTCGGCGGCCGTGTCGCGCGGCCAGGACGACGCAAGTAAAAGGACCGATCATGACTGAGAACCAGACCTCTAGCTCCACCCCAGCCCCGAAGCCGGGCCCAAGGCCGGGACCCCGCCCTGGTGCTCAGGCAGCAGCAAATAAGGCAGCTGCTACCATCACCCCTGCTCCGCTGGCTAAAACCCCAAATGATCCCGCCAAATTTGGTCGGGTGGAAGCTGATGGTTCTGCCTATGTCACCACCTCTCAAGGTGAGCGTTTGATCGGTTCCTGGCAGGCTGGCACTCCTGAAGAGGGCTTGGCTCACTTCGGATCTCGATTTGATGATCTGGCGACTGAGGTTGCTTTGATGGAACAGCGTCTGGTCTCCCACCCAGATGATGCTCCCACCATTCGTGCCAAGGCTGAGGAAATCAAGGCGACTTTGGCAACTGTGGCTGCAATTGGTGATCTTGATGGCCTAGAAAAGCGCCTAAGCAAGATCATTGATAACTCCGAGGTAGCCAATGAACGCGCCAAGGAAGAAAAGGCAAAGCGCCGCGAAGAAGCTGTGGCTCGCAAGGAAGCTTTGGCTACTGAGGCTGAAGGTCTGGCAGAAAACTCCACCGATTGGAAGGTTGCCGGCGATCGTATCCGCGCCATCCTGGATGAGTGGAAGTCTATTCATGGCATTGATCGCAAGACCGATGATGAGCTGTGGAAGCGTTATTCCCGTGCCCGCGATGCCTTCAACCGTCGCCGTGGTGCACACTTCGCAGATCTGGATCGTGGTCGCGCTACTGCCCGCAAGGTGAAGGAAGCACTGGTTGAGCGCGCTAATGCGCTCAAGGAATCCACCGAGTGGAATGAGACCGCGCGTGCGTTCCGCGATTTGATGAGCGAGTGGAAGGCCGCTGGCCGCGCTCCTCGCGAGATTGATGAGAAGCTGTGGGCTGTCTTCAAGGACGCTCAGGACTTCTTCTTTGATAAGCGTAATTCCGTTGCCAAGGAACGCGATCAGGAATTTGAGTCCAATGCCGCTGCCAAGCAGCAACTGCTTGAAGAATACGATGCTCAGATTGATCCTGCCAAGAACCTCGAAGGTGCTCGTACCAAGCTGCGCGAGCTGCAGGAAAAGTGGGAAGAAATCGGATATGTCCCACGTGGTCAGGTTCGTGAATTTGAGGACAAGATCGGTGCTTTGGAAAAGCGCGTAGCCCAGGCTGAAGAGTCTCAGTGGCGTCGCACCGATCCTGAGGCACAGGCACGTGCAGATCAGTTCTCCGCCAAGGTTGCCGAATTTAACGCTCAGGCAGAAGCTGCCGAGGCTAAGGGCAACACCAAGAAGGCTGAGAAGCTGCGCGCCCAGGCTGCCCAGTGGGAAGAGTGGGCTCGTGCCGCTCATGAGGCAGTGGAACAGCTCTAAGTGAGATTTTTTAAGTTAGCGGAGCAGATTGCTGGTCAAGAGCCTGATGATCTGCTCCGCTCTTTTGTGTTCATGTCCAATATGGCGGCCCAAGAAATCTCTGGCGACCGCGATGTATCCATCTCACTCGAACGAATCCAGCGCGATCTGCTGGGCACGACCGAGATGGCCTCCTTTTTGCATATTGCCACCTTTGATCCCCCAGAGGAAGAGTGGATTGAGCCCGAGGGCTGGGTGAAGATCAACCTCCCATTAGTTGATGATCGCCACTCTGCAAGCCTCGATATTGTGCTCGACGCTGGCCATCAGCCGCTCCCCGGCTCCGAGTTGAGCGAGGAGGCAAAAGTGCTTATCGACGCGCTACTGCAGCACGGCGAAAGCACTGCGGCGAGTCCGCCGTGGCAGCGCACTATTTTCCACACCGCCCATATGCACCCAGCGGGCGGATTGAATGCGTGTGACTATTGTGCCGTGCTGCAAGCACGTGGTTATAAGCTTGCACACGAGGATATCCAGCAGACTTTGCCACTAGTGGGTCAACCCTGGTCACTAGATTCTTCCACCTTGCACGCAGTGGTGGGGCCAGAATTTCCGAGTCATTTAATCCCCGGAATTATTGAGCTCGAAGATATGGCCGCCGTTGATAATCCCCATGGCAGCCTGAGTGTGGAGCCTGAGCCATGGACTGCGCAACGCCTGGCTGCACAAGCTAAGCGAATCACTGCTGCTGGCACCAAGCTTTTCACTGTCATTAGTGAGGATGAGCTGGGTGTTAACGGGATATCTTCCATTGGCTTGGCACCGGGGTCAAACCCAGATGTCGCAGAACAGGGTTTGACCGTGGTGCACCGCCGAGCCCGTGGCCAAGGGCTTAGCCGCCACCTCAAACTTGCCTGCATGGAGCTAGTGCACCAGCATCTTCCCCAGGTAAAAAGGGTTGCAACGGCAAACGCGGTTGATAACCAGGCAATGCTAGCTATCAACCGCGCTTTGGGGGCTGAGGAGATTTCCCGAATTACGCTTTGGGAAAAGCGAATTTAAGAATCCTGCTCGGCCTCGCGCTGCCGACGTCGCGCCACGCGGGCGCGGCGATCGTCGACAAGCAAAGGGTTGTTCTCGGGGCTGTGCTGTTGCTGCTCTAAAAGTGCGCGCTGCGCGCTGGCAATATGATCAAGATCTTTGTTCTCGGAACGGCGCTGTGCAATATCGGCCTGCGCATCACTGCGCGCCAAAATGGTGTTAGACAATCCCCACACGGCGGCAATGGCACCAATAATGGCTACCATCATGCCGATATTGACAAAGTTAACCTGAGTGCTCGTGGTGGTTTGACGCATCCAAATCGCAAAAACAGCAAACACCACAGTGACACAGCTGAAAATCCAGGCCACCCAAGCTACCCAGGTGCGCTTGCTAATGACCGTGCCGAGGCTGAAAATCACCACGCCAATCATGCCCAGATAATAAAAGACATATTCCGCCAGCGTAATTCCGGCGTCAGCGGCCACATCTGTCCGGGTAAGAACCTGATAGCCCATCACTCCACGGATATGTGGCAAGAAAAGCGATAGTAGGAAAAGTACTCCGCCGGCGATGAGAAACCACTTCTTATCGCCCAATTCGAGTTTCCGAGCGGCCTCTTTTTCCAATGTTGCTAGCTCTTTGCCACTTAGCTTTTCTTCGCTCACTCTAAAGCTCATTTCCTCTTGGGGTTGATGGGTCTATCCTATACCGCGTAGTTAGACCGTCACTTCTTAAAAAACTTGTCTTAATTAACGGAACAACATGCGCTTTCAGCAGCTGGAGCTACCTTTGGCGCACCGATGCTAGGCAGACCCAATCCCACACCAATTGGTGCGGTGGTTGGAACCTTTCCAACTGAAGAGTTATCTCCAGCCTTGGTGCGGCGATGTACCTGTACGCCAGCATCTGCAGTAAGGAAGAACGGCGTTGCGGCAGTTACTTCAACCTCTACATAGTCACCAGGACGGATCTCTCCATCCAGATTGCCTTCTGGAGCGAAGTGCACCAAACGACCATCGCGAGCACGGCCGCTGAGACGGTGAGTCTCGTTATTTTTACGGCCGCCACCAGCCTGGACCAACAGCTCAACGGTTTGGCCGATGAACTTCTTGTTTTCTCGCTCGCCTACTTCTTCTTGGAGCGCCATCAAACGTTCATAACGTTCCTGGACAACTTCTTTAGGAACCTGGTTTTCATATTCTGCAGCTGGGGTTCCCGGACGTGGGCTGTACTGGAAGGTATATGCAGAAGTAAAGCGTGCTTGCTTGACAACATCCAGAGTTGCCTGGAAATCTTCCTCCGTCTCACCTGGGAATCCGACAATAATATCGGTGGTGATGGCAGCGTGTGGAATCTTCTGGCGAACTTCTTCCAAGATGTTGAGGAACTTCTTGGAACGGTAGGAACGGCGCATTTCCTTCAAAATACGATCCGAACCGGACTGCAATGGCATGTGCAGCTGAGGGCAAATATTTGGAGTTTCAGCCATGGCGTCAATGACATCAGAGGTAAATTCTGCTGGGTGTGGGCTGGTAAAGCGCACGCGCTCGAGGCCTTCAATATTGCCACAGGCGCGCAGCAACTTGGAGAAAGCTGAACGATCGCGCTCGAGTTCAGGGTCCACAAAGTTCACACCATAGGCATTGACGTTTTGGCCGAGCAGGGTGACTTCACTAACACCTTGTTCAACCAAGGCTTGTACCTCAGCCAGGATATCGCCAGGGCGACGGTCTTGCTCTTTACCGCGTAGGGAAGGCACGATGCAGAAGGTACAAGTGTTGTTACAGCCAACAGATACTGAAACCCATCCTGCATAGGCAGATTCGCGCTTTGCTGGCAAGACAGAGGGGAACTGCTCGAGGGAATCTACAATCTCCACCTGAGCTTTGTTGTTGTGCTCTGCGCGGTTAAGCAATGTTGGAAGTGATCCGATGTTGTGGGTACCAAAGACAACGTCAACCCATGGCGCCTTCTTAACCACAGTGTCTTTATCTTTTTGCGCCAGGCAACCACCCACTGCAATTTGCATGCCAGGGTTCTTTTCCTTAACGCTGCGGAGATTACCGAGGGTGCCGTAAAGGCGCATATCGGCATTTTCGCGAACTGCGCAGGTATTAAAGACAACCAGGTCTGGGGTGGCATCCTTGTCGGCTGCTACATAACCAGCCTCCTCGAGCAGACCAGAAAGGCGCTCAGAGTCATGGACGTTCATTTGGCAGCCAAATGTCTTGACCTCATAGGTACGCACAGCACCCGCCTCTCCCTCGTTTGTGGCCTCAGAGTTGTGCTCAAAATTCTCCGCTAAGAGGTCCGCTGCAGAGTCGGGGTGGATATTTACCTGATGATGTTTAATTTGCTGCGTCACGATTGGTAATTGTATCGCCGCGCTTGCGCCTAACATAAACGCGATTTTTTCGCTGTTCTTTGAGCCGTTGATTTTAGGTTCCCAAGCTTATTTTTAGCCCCCAAAATCATAATTTTTCGACATGGGTTTCTATCGGTAGATAGTTATAAACCGGAAGGAATCGGTAATTACCCCCTAAAAATGCCCCCTAGCGACCAGGGGAAATGTGGAATTCTACCCATTTGTTTATTTCAAAATGGACTCATTCACACAAAAACGAACAAGTTCCCCTATCCCTGACTTATGCTTTGCCTTATGACGCAGACCACAAGCTCTCCGATGGTTAAGATGATGGGAGTTCAGAAGTTCTTTGATGACTTCCACGCTTTGACCGACATCAATCTTGAAATCCCCCGTGGCCAAGTTGTGGTTGTCCTAGGACCATCCGGCTCTGGAAAATCGACCTTGTGCCGCACGATCAACCGTTTGGAAACGATTGAGGAAGGCACCATCGAAATTGATGGGCAGCTCCTTCCCGAAGAGGGCAAAGGCTTGGCGAAACTTCGCGCCGATGTGGGAATGGTGTTCCAATCATTCAACCTCTTCCCCCACCTCACCATCCGTGACAATGTCACCCTCGCGCCAATGAAGGTGCGCAAGATGAAAAAGGCTGAGGCAGAAAAACTAGCCATGGATCTGCTCGAGCGCGTGGGCATTGCAACCCAGGCTGATAAGTACCCAGCTCAGCTGTCCGGTGGACAGCAGCAGCGTGTGGCTATCGCCCGTGCCCTGGCCATGAACCCCAAGGTCATGCTTTTCGACGAACCAACCTCAGCTCTTGACCCAGAAATGGTCAATGAGGTCCTAGACGTCATGGCAAGCCTTGCTAAAGAAGGCATGACCATGGTGTGCGTTACCCACGAAATGGGCTTCGCACGAAAGGCAGCAGACCGTGTGCTCTTCATGGCAGAAGGTTGCGTCATCGAAGACACCACGCCAGAGGCCTTCTTTAGTAATCCCCAAACGGATCGCGCTAAAGATTTCCTCGGAAAAATTCTTGCCCACTAAATTAAGCTTTTTCAAACTTTTAGGAGACACAATGTCCAACAAGTCTATGATCACCAAAATCGCCGCAACCCTCGGCGCTACTGCCCTAGCTGGCGTCACCCTTACCGCTTGTGGAGGCTCCAGCAGTGGTGGAGATGAAGGTCTACTCGCTGCAATCGAAGGTGGCACCGTCACTGTAGGTACCAAGTTCGATCAGCCTGGCCTTGGCTTGCGCAACCCAGATAACTCCATGAGTGGTCTAGATGTTGACGTTGCAGAATACGTGGTTAACTCCATCGCTGATGACAAGGGTTGGGAGCACCCAAGCATCGAATGGCGAGAGACCCCTTCCGCACAGCGCGAAACCCTCATCCAAAACGGTGAAGTAGACGTTATCGCAGCTACCTATTCCATCAATGCGGGCCGTTCCGAGTCCGTTAACTTCGGTGGCCCATACCTGCTCACCCACCAGGCACTTTTGGTACGCCAGGATGATGACCGCATCAAGACCTTGGAAGACCTCGCAGATGGCCTGATCCTATGCTCCGTGACCGGTTCCACCCCAGCTCAGAAGGTCAAGGATGTTCTGCCAGGCGTTCAGCTACAGGAATATGACACCTACTCTTCCTGTGTTGAGGCACTTGATCAGGGCAATGTCGATGCAATGACTACTGACGCCACCATCCTCTTCGGATACTCCCAGCAGTACGAGGGCGACTTCCGAGTTGTTGAGATGGAAAAGGACGGCGCACCGTTCACCAACGAGTACTACGGCATGGGTCTGAAGAAGGACGACACCGAAGCTACCGATGCAATCAATGCAGCTCTTGAGCGCATGTACGCCGATGGCACCTTCCAGCGACTGCTTACCGAAAACCTCGGTGAGGATTCCGTCGTAGTTGAAGAAGGAACCCCAGGCGACCTTTCCTTCTTGGAAGCTAGCTAACTTCCCGGCCACTACCCCGGCTTAATTAGTCTGCGTGGCACTTCACGCCCGTGAGGTGCCATGCATTGTTCATCTTTCTAAAGATTTTTCAATCCTTATCGAGGGGAACCTCCACATGAGCACATTGTGGGCAGATCTGGGTCCGTCGTTACTTCCAGCCTTTTGGGTGACAATCCAACTCACCGTATACGCAGCTATCGGCGCCATGATTCTTGGAACAATCCTCACCGCAATGAGGGTTTCACCAGTAAAGATTCTGCGAACCCTATCCACGGCCTATATCAACACAGTCCGAAACACCCCACTAACCCTTGTGGTCTTGTTCTGTTCTTTTGGTCTTTATCAAAACCTCGGCTTCTCATTGGCAAACCGTGAGAGCTCAACCTTCCTGGCTGATAATAACTTCCGTCTGGCAGTTCTAGGTTTCATTCTTTACACCTCAACCTTCGTGGCTGAGTCCCTACGCTCCGGTATTAATACTGTGCACTTTGGCCAGGCCGAAGCCGCACGATCCCTCGGACTTGGTTTTAGCGATACTTTCCGCTCGATCATTTTCCCCCAGGCCCTGCGTGCCGCAATTGTTCCACTGGGAAATACACTGATCGCACTCACCAAAAACACCACCGTTGCCTCGGTAATTGGTGTTGGTGAAGCATCCTTACTGATGAAATCCACCATTGAAAATCACGCCAACATGCTTTTTGTTGTCTTCGCGATTTTCGCAGCTGGCTTTATGATCCTCACCCTGCCCATGGGCCTTGGCCTTGGCAAACTCTCTGAACGCTTGGCGGTGAAGAAATAGTGTCTACCTCTACTCGTGCCACCGTTCTCTACGATGCACCTGGCCCAAAGGGTCGACGACTCAACCTGATCATTACAGCAGTCACCGGCCTAGTAGCCCTGGCTGTGCTGTATTGGATTGGCACTGTCCTTTTTGCCAATGGTCAATTAGATAGCGCCAAGTGGACCCCCTTTATTAATAGCCAAACCTGGACCACCTACATCCTTCCCGGTTTATGGGGCACCCTTAAATCTGCAGTAGTATCCGTCCTGCTTGCACTTGTGATGGGCACTGCTCTTGGCCTGGGCCGCATTTCTGAATCCCGCGCTTTACGCTGGTTCTGTGGCGTTATCATTGAAGTTTTCCGCGCTATCCCAGTGCTGATCCTGATGATCTTCGCTTACCAAATGTTTGCGCGTTACCAGATCTTCCCTTCCAAGCACCTTGCTTTTGCAGCAGTGGTCTTCGGACTCACCATGTACAACGGATCTGTGATCGCCGAGATTTTGCGCTCTGGCATTGCATCTCTGCCAAAGGGTCAGCGCGAGGCTGCAACTGCCCTTGGTTTGTCTCCTCGTCAAACCACCTGGTCAATTCTTTTGCCTCAGGCAGTAGCTGCAATGTTGCCAGCGTTGATTTCTCAGATGGTTATTGCCCTCAAGGATTCTGCACTTGGCTACCAGATCGGTTACATCGAAGTGGTTCGCTCCGGTATTCAGTCTGCGTCTGTTAACCGTAACTACCTGGCTGCGCTCTTCGTGGTTGCACTGATCATGATTGCTTTGAACTTCTCACTTTCCGCTTTGGCTTCGCGTATCGAGCGCCAGCTGCGCGCCGGTCGAGCTCGCAAGAATATCGTGGCAAAGGTTCCAGAGCATCCTGATCAGGGTCTTATCACCAAGGACCAAGTCAATGCCGATTGGCACGACCCAGATTATAAGGATCTCAAGACCCCTGGTGTGCAATAACATCAATCTTTAAGTTCTAAATCAATAAGAAGTGCCTGATACAAGATTTTTGTATCAGGCACTTCTTGTTTTTAATCTTTGAGTTCTGCTATTCGTTCATCTAGAGCTTCACGGGAGAGCTGCATTGATAATCCTGCAGGAAATCCTCTTCTGGCTAATGCTCCAAGGACTCGTCGCAAAGCTTTGTCGTATTCGGCCCGGTCTTGGGGCACTTTAGTTTCCGAACGAGCCTTCTTGCGGGCGACGGCCCTGGCCGTCTCCCGCTCTTTGTCACCATCAATTTGTTCCAAAGCGACGGTGCGAAGTTGTTGGGAAATTCCCTTTTCTCTCAGCTCTTGATCCAGAGCCCGAGATGATTTGCCACGGCGCTGGCTTCGTTGACGCACCCATTCAGAGGCAAATAATTCATCATCCAGCAACTTAGAATTGAGGAAATCCTGAATCACCTCTTCAATGATGTCGGCTTCAAATTCTAATGCTTGGAGCCGAGTCCTTAATTCCGAGGTTGAGCGAGCACGCTGATCAAGTAAGAGCAGTGCACGCCGGCGTACCGTTGACTTCTTTTCTTCTTTTTCTTTATCAAAGAAGCTGTTTTCTCCTGCTGCTTTTTCGCTTTGGAATTCAGCTAGGGCTTTTTTAAGCTTTTCAATTTTTCTTAGCTGTGCCGCATCGGTGGTGGTAGCCACGCTAAGCCTCCATGTGTTTTGCAGATTGAGACAACAAAAGGGAGTAATCCGCTAAGGATCTAGCAGTTACTCCCCTGGTGCGAGGTGTTTTTTAAAGCTTAATCCTCAGCCTCGTCATCAAAGTCAACGTTGGGGACAAGCTCTACAGGATCATCGGTGAGTTCATCAGAAACGGCTGCGAATTTACCAACACCAAGCTTCTTGAAGATCTTCTCTTCAACCTCATCGGTCAGGGCTTGGTTGTCCTTGAGGTAGAGGCGCACCTTTTCCTTACCTTGGCCCAGTTGGTCGCCTTCATAGGTAAACCAAGAGCCGGACTTCTTAATGATGCCGTGGTCAACAGCCAGGTCAATAACGGAGGATTCACGGGAGATTCCTTCGCCATACATGATGTCGAATTCTGCAATCTTAAAAGGTGGGGACACCTTATTCTTAACTACCTTGAGGCGGGTTCGGTTACCAATGGCGTCCTGGCCGTCTTTTAGGGTTTGGATACGGCGCACATCACAGCGCACTGAAGCGTAGAACTTCAAGGCTTTACCACCGGTGGTGGTTTCTGGTGAACCGAACATTACGCCGATCTTCTCACGCAGCTGGTTAATAAAGATTGCAGTGGTGCCGGAGTTATAAAGTGCACCAGTCATCTTCCTCAGCGCCTGGCTCATCAAACGAGCCTGTAGGCCGACGTGGCTATCGCCCATTTCGCCTTCGATTTCAGCCTTAGGGGTCAATGCGGCGACGGAGTCAATAACGATAATGTCGATAGCGCCAGAACGCACCAACATATCGGCAATTTCTAGAGCTTGCTCACCGGTATCAGGCTGAGAAACCAAAAGGGCATCAGTATCTACGCCAAGGTTGCGGGCATAATCTGGGTCAAGCGCGTGCTCGGCGTCAATGAAAGCTGCGATGCCGCCAGCTTTTTGTGCCTGTGCAATGGCATGAAGTGCCACAGTGGTCTTACCTGAGGATTCTGGGCCATAGATCTCTACAATTCGTCCACGGGGGAATCCACCGATACCAAGTGCAATGTCAATTGCAGTATTGCCAGAGGAAATAGTTTGGATTGGCGGACGGTTTTCATCACCCAGGCGCATAACTGCACCCTTGCCAAAGTCTTTCTCAATAAGAGCAAGGGCAGCGTCTAAGGCCTTTTGGCGGTCATCGCCTTTAACATTGGCGGTTTTTGAGGTTGTTTTCTTTGCAGCCATTTTTGTCCTATTCCTTGTTAAATCTGGCAGTTGCCAGCGGTATTACTTTTGTCCCTAGCCTAAAAGGATTTCAGGTCCTACTTTTGTTAGACCGTGAAAGATGAAGATCGGATCCCCAGCACTTCAATTTGGTGCCTCTGTGGATAGACGATAGAACATGACTGGGACTTAGAATTCCTAAACACCACTTTACACGCACAACTGTTCGAAACTCGAATCTAAACCGAAACTTTTTTAGAACAATTAAAAGTTAATATCTAATTTCATCAGATCCGAGGCGCCGTTCCTCAGGAATGCTGAAATCATCACATAGCTGGATCCAAACTTCCCTTAGATCTTCCCCGTTTTCTACAGCTGCATTAACGGTGACGCCGAACTTTCCCAGGACGTGAGAATGGGCAATCCACTCCCCTTTTGTTTGGCCAAATTCATCGGCAATAAGCTGCCGGAACTCCGATAAACGCATGCGGACAATCATACATGGCCATTTTTAGCTAAAGCGCTGTGAGAATTGTGCCATCAAAACAAAAATTGTGTTCTAGGTTGCTTTTGAACAGCGTTCAGTAGTACAATTCATCCATGCACACTGATTCCCAGTCTCCAGCGCAGGTTTCTGCCAAGAAGAAGCCATCTTCCGCAAAGCGCCTCCAAGATCTCGCCCTCATCGCAGTTTATGCTGCCCTCATTATCGTTTTGGCCTTTGTGTCCATTCCTGTCGGAACTGCCGGCGTACCTATTGTTTTGCAAAATGCAGCAGTTGTTTTGGCTGGATTGGTTCTCGGTGGCCGTCGTGGTTTCTTGGCAGCGCTGCTCTTCCTTGCGCTCGGTTTGATTGGACTTCCAGTGCTCGCCGGTGGACGCACCACCATCGCAGCGCTTGCTGGCCCAACCGCAGGCTATATCATTGGCTACCTAATTTCCCCACTTCTGGCTGGCATTATTGCCTATTTGGCACCACGTAAGCGTGGCGCAGGCATGTTTATCGTATTGGGTATCGCAGCTCTAGTTGGCCTTTTCACTCAGTACCTCTGTGGCACCATCGGCCTGGTTCTACGAGCTGGCATGACCTTCAACGCCGCAGCCGCTGCCCAGCTTCCATTCATCCTGCCTGACCTGGGTAAGTTCGCACTCATGGTGATCATCGCTGCTGGTGTTCATGCAGCCTTCCCTGATCTGCGCGCTAAGATATAATCTCATTTGCTCTACACCCTTTGAACAGTTTTCTTTGCACTGTTCAAAGGGTGTAACTATTGCTGCACCTACCCCAATCACTTCACCTAGAATTGCACGATATGCCTGAAATCATCTTTGAAAATGCCGCCGTCAGCTACGAGGACACCCTCATTTTGGAGCCGGTGTCCCTAAGTTTGAGGGAACAACGCATCGGAATTATCGGTGCCAATGGCGGTGGAAAATCCACCCTCATCAGAATGATTAATGGCCTAGGTGAACCCAGCAGTGGCCGAGTATTGGTTGATGGCCTTGATGTTTCAGAAAAGGGCCGCGAGGTTCGTAAAAAGGTGGGCTACGTTTTTTCCGATGCGGAAAACCAAATCATTATGCCCACTGTCCGCGAAGATATTGCCTTTTCACTGCGCCGCCAAAAGATGCCAAAAGAAGAAAAGAATAAGCGTGTCGACGAGATGCTCGCGCGCTTTAATCTCAGCGATCATGCAGACCAATCTCCCCATACTCTTTCAGGTGGACAAAAACAGTTGCTCGCGCTGGCAGCAGTGCTGATTTTGGAACCGGAACTCATCATTGCTGATGAACCAACTACCCTGCTTGACCTTCGCAATCGCTTGTTGATCAAAGAGGTCTTCGGCGGGCTGGAACAGCAATTAATTGTGGTGAGCCATGATCTGGATTTCCTCAGCGATTTTGAAAGAGTGATTTGCATTAATGATCATAAGATCGTCGCTGATGGGCCCGCGCAGAGCAGCATTAACCACTACGTTTCCCTGATGACAGAGTCCATTCGATGAAAAGCATTCCTTTAGGTGTTTATGTTGACGCCCATTCACCAATTCACCGCCTACCCGCCATGTGGAAATTCCCCCTACTGCTGATCTTTATCGTGGGCGGCGCAATTATCGCAGATACTCCTGCTGTTTCGGCAGCTCTAGTTTTCTTTATGCTGGTGCTATATGCGGTAGCTCAGATTCCAGTCCGCACTGCCTGGCAACAGATTTGGCCCGTGCTTCCAGTCTTAATCTTCTTAGGTGTTTTTCAAGTATGGCAACAAGGTTTTGATTTTGCAGCCACCACTGTTTTAACACTGCTTTCTGCGGTAATGGCGGCCATGTTGCTCACTCTCACCACGCGCTTGGAAGCATTGATGGATGCCGTGGAGAAGATGTTGCTACCTTTTGAGCGCTTTGGGTTGCCGGTGGAAACCATTACCTTGGCTATCTCCCTCACGCTGCGGCTCATCCCCTTACAATTAGCCACCGTCAATGAGGTTTTGGATGCAAGAAAAGCACGTGGAGCTGGATTTTCTATCGTCGCTTTTGGCACTCCGGTGATCATTCGATCTATTCGCAGAGCTCGCAACATCGGTGATGCTCTCCTGGCGCGTGGAGCCGGTGACTAAGACTCCAAAGCGATCAGGTTTTCGTCGAAAAGCACAAAAGGATGAGGGGCAGGTAGTTGTACCTGCCCCTCATCCTTAAATTTTTAGCTGTTAAGCTTCGCCGCGCAATTCGCGCATGCGCTGCGCCACGGCGTCATCAGCGACGGTGGAATCAGTGGTTGGAGCTGCAATGGAATCCTGTTGCTGAGGTGCAGTGAGGGAATTTCCGGCCATTTCAGCGCGGATCTGCTCAAGGCGGGAGTGACCAGCCAACTGCACGCCAGCCTGCTCAACCTCAGCCATACGACCCTCAACAGAGTTCTGTGCCAACTCTGCCTGGCCCAAAGCATTAGCGTAACGACGCTCAATCTTCTCGCGGACCTGATCAAGGTTAGGAGAGCTGCCATTGGTCATGGAGTTCATGGACTTCAAAGACTCAGAAACCTTCTCCTGCATCTTTGCCTGCTCTAGCTGGCTAAGCAGCTTGGTGCGCTCAGCAACCTTCTGCTGCAAAGCCATGGAGTTACGCTCCACTGCCTTCTTAGCCTGGTCAGCCTGCTGCAAAGCCTGGTCATGCAGCTGCTTGGTGTCATCAACGGACTGCTCCGCAGTGACCAACTGTGCAGCAAAAGCCTCAGCAGCATTTTCGTACTCAGTTGCCTTCTGCACATCGCCAGCAGCACGAGCCTTATCAGCCAACT
This sequence comes from Corynebacterium callunae DSM 20147, assembly GCF_000344785.1. Classification (NCBI taxonomy): domain Bacteria; kingdom Bacillati; phylum Actinomycetota; class Actinomycetes; order Mycobacteriales; family Corynebacteriaceae; genus Corynebacterium; species Corynebacterium callunae. The sequence goes on from NC_020506.1 coordinate 1,763,720, forward strand.
GAATTGCCTGACGAGTATTGCCCTGCAGCTTCTCAATCTCAGCCAAACGGCGGTTAAGCTGCATTTCTAGCTGGCGCTGATTTCCGATAACAGCAGCTGCCTGCTGGGAAAGCTCCTGGTGCTGGCGCTGCGCATCTTCGATGGCCTGCTGGATCTGCACCTTTGGATCGGCATTCTCCTCAATCTTTGAGTCGAACAATGCCATCAGGTACTTCCATGCTTTGGAGAATGGATTAGCCATATTGAAAATGAGCCTTCCTAAATATCTGAAACAGATGAATTCGCTGAGTTCCGTGGAACTTCGTCGCAGTCCATAATAGCCACACTTTAGGGGCAATGGTGGCTATAAAAACTACCACCAAAGCTTTTCGACGTGTGCCCGCAACGTTCCTGCACGCTGGGCACCCCACGGGCCAACAGGCCCGCAGGGATTACCCCAAAAACTAAACGCGAGCGAGATCTTCTTGAGCGGCGCGCACAGCCATTGATCCAGCAGCCTCAATCAGCACATCTGCAACACTGGCTCCAAGTGCATGGCACACGGCGGACAGAAGTTCCGAGGAAACTTCTTTACGTCCACGTTCCAGCTCGGACAAATAACCAGGTGAGACCCGTGAAAGTTCGGCTAGCTCACGAAGGGTGACGCCTTTATCTGCGCGGAATGATCGAAGTGCAGCTCCCAGTGCCTCGCGCAGGAGAGGCTCAGGAGTCTTTCTGGTAGCCGCTTCTGAAATCGGCTTATCTAAAAGGGTTGTATAAGTAACCATCGTAAGGTTCAACTCTCTTTCCCTTGAATTTGTTCCCAGTTTACCCAGGAACTTGAGTCAGTCACACTCAATTTGTTTAATCAGCAGGCGGAAGGATTGTGCAACAGCTGCCTCCCGGATGAAATTCCTACCTTGTTCAGCCAAGATTACCTGTTGTTCACTTTCAAACGCACGAAAAGTCTGAATTGTTCCCGTCAGGTTTTCCAAATGGTAATTTTCTTCAGATCGAGTTGCCGGGCCAGCAATTCCAATCCACACTTCACCTACCGCCTTACCGTCTTGCATCTCAGGACCAGCCACTCCAGTAAGCGAAATAGCCCACACTGCTTCGCATTGTTTCTGAGTTCCAAGTGCCATTGCAGCAGCACACTCCGCCGAGACCACACCAAAACGATCCACTACTTCTTGCGGCACCCCCGCCAACTTCACCTTGAGCTCAGTTGCATAAGTAACCAATCCCCCACGCAACACTGCCGATGCTCCGGGAATCCCCGCAATCTGAGCACTGGCCAAGCCAGCGCTTAAAGATTCACAAAAGGCAAGGGTTTGGTGTTTTGCTTTTAACAACTGCACCACCTTTGCCGCTAACTGCTCAATGGTGTCAGTTGGCTGCTGCAGATCCGAAGCTTCACTCATGGTTTTTAACTTACTTAGCGGATTGCCCAGCGGTGCGGGAATCCCAGAGATATTGCACACCGGTGACTACGGTGACGATAAGCGCAAGGTACATAACGGCCTGGCTCGGAATATCCATCCAAGATGGCAGTGGGCACAAATAAAGGGCTACAGCTACGGTTTGCAGCACAGTCTTAAGCTTGCCGCCCTTAGAAGCTGGCACCACATTTCCATTGCGCAATTGGAAGAAACGCCAGATGGTGATGCCAAACTCTCGGATCACAATGAGAATGGTTACCCACCATGGCAAACTTCCGATGATATTAAAGGATACAAAGGCGGTAGTCATCAAAGCCTTATCCGCAATAGGATCGGCAATCTTGCCAAAATTGGTGACCAAACCGCGGGCACGCGCAATATCGCCGTCAAGCTTGTCGGTGATCATTAGCAGAATAAAGACAATCAGCGCCCACCAGGCGAAGGCATTATTCTCCGTTTCGCCCTTTAGAGTCAGCCAGGCAAAAAGTGGAATGACGATGATGCGCAAGCTTGTGAGAAAGTTAGGCAGATTCCAATTAGAAGGCTGAGTCGACGAAGACTGGCCTGTTTGAGTCTTTTGGGTTCCTTGAGGATCCTGTGCGCCATGAGCGCCTGCTGATGCATCATTCACGATTTCTTACCCTACCTGCCTTGTTTTAAGACACAACGTTTAGCTGAGCTGAGTGCACTGCCTTAATCGCTTGCGTTGCCTTATTCCACCGTAGGTTCCACGATAGGCCTCAAAATACCTGGTGTCTTGGTAGCACGACAGCACTCACACTCTTTTTCTTTCTTAGCTTGCCACTAGGTTGTCAAACTAAGCCCCATCTTCTCGAGCTTTACGCAGTTTTCTGCGTACTTAAACAGATTCGATGCGCAGGAAATAACCCGAAATAAATAGCCCACCTTGCTTTGTCGCGGCTTAAACTAAGTGATTATGACTTACTTTGCAGTTACTTATAGCTATAGCCCTGATAGTGAAGCTGTTGTAGAGCTTCGCCCCACCCACCGCGAATTTATTGCCACCCTGCTTGCAGAGGGCAATATTGTTGGCTCTGGACCTTTCACCGATGGTGAAGGTGGAGCACTAATCGTTATTGCACTTCCAGAAGGCTCCAACTTGGTTGATGCTGAAACCTTGATGAACAATGATCCTTTTTATAAGGAAGGCGTGCTGGAAAACCGCACCATCCAGACCTGGAACCCAGTTTCCAAGATCTTCTAAATTTAACTTTCCAGCGCAACCTTGATAATGAAAAAGGAGGACCGCAAGCCATATTCGGCTTGCGGTCCTCCTCTATTTTTTCGCTTTTACTGCTTAGTGCTTATCTTCTGCAGTTCCCGCAACTGGGCCGGACTGCTCTGCGTTTTGTGCAGCTGCTTCTTCAGAATCCCACTTGTCGCCATCGTTCTTGGATGGGTTCCAACGAGGAGGAATAGCGTTCTGGTTCTCATCACGCTTGTTCTTAATGATGGAAGCAACAACGGTAATAACCAAGACACCGACGATGAAGATCAAGGAGAAAACGGTGGAAACTTCAGGTACTGAGACAGGCTCGCCACCATTGATGAATGGAAGCTTGTTTTCATGCAGTGCGTGCAGACCCAGCTTTGCACCAATGAACAGCAGGATTAGACCCAAGCCATAAGGCAGGTAAACCAGGCGGTCCAGGAGGCCGTCAAGCAAGAAGTACATCTGACGCAAGCCAAGCAAAGCAAAGGCGTTGGTGGTGAATACGATATAAGGCTCAGCGGTAATACCGTAGATCGCTGGGATGGAGTCCAAAGCGAACATCAGGTCAACCATGCCGATAGAAACCAAAGCCACAAACAGTGGGGTCAGGTGTAGCTTGCCACCGGCGCGGTGGGTGAGCTTATCGCCGTGGTAGCCCTCGGTAACCGGGATAACCTTGCGCAACATCTTAATGACGGCCATGTCATTAGGATCGATCTCTGGGGTTTCACGAACTTCATCCCAGATCAGCTTCACAGCGGTGTAAATCAACCAGATGGAGAAGATGTAGAAGACATCGGACCAAGCTTCAATAACTGCGGCACCGAGCAAAATGAAGACCAAACGGAAGACCAGAGCCAATGCGATACCAATAAGCAGTACCTTCTGCTGGTACTTGCGAGGAATCTTGAAGGCACCCATGATCAAGGCGAAGATGAAGAGGTTATCAACACTCAATGCCTTTTCAGTGACGTAGCCGGTGAAGAACTCGACGCCGTGCTGGTGGGGATTACCCGGCTCACCCCAGGTGAACCACAGGAAGATACCGAAAACACAGGCCAAACCAACGTAGAAAAGGCTCCAATAAGCGGATTCTTTAAGGGTTGGCTCGTGCGGGGTGCGCACGTGGGTATAAAAGTCGAAAATAAAGAACGCAGCAACCACTGCAATGGTGATCACCCAAGTTAACATGTTTACTTCCATGTAAAAAGAACCTCCGGTTCTCGGTCGTTGAAAAAGAACCAGAGGTCTCCCCCACCCTTTTGCGTCTCACGCAGCCTTTAAGAATCAAAAAATGCGGAAGCGAAGTTGGGCCAGTGTGACCGGGAACCCCGACTTTAATAGTTAGGAATTAAGAAAGTCATTGTGGATTCCGTGTTGACGATCAACGCTGCTTATGGGGTACTCCCCTCCAATACGGGAAAACTATAACCTAAATCGACTAATACCGCCAGCTGCAAAAGTGACAGCTGGGAACCCATTTGTTCCTAGGTGTCACCTTTTAATTGCATCTCACCACGCCTCACATCACTTAGCCAGGCTTTTTGCCAGCCGGCTTGTATGAAGGCCTTAGAAGGCCCCGCGTGAAGGATCAGCGCGAACCACATTGGTTTCTGCAGCCGCTGAATCAACCTCGGAATCTAGCTCAGTATCAGTGCCTTCTACACCCTGATCCCAATTATCGTCCTTTGGTGCATCTGCAGGATCTGCACCTTTGAGCATCCAAATAATGGTTTCGAGTTCTTCAGGCTTTACTAAAACCTCACGAGCCTTGGAGCCTTCCGAAGGCCCAACCACACCGCGAGATTCCATCAAGTCCATCAAACGACCAGCCTTGGCAAAACCAATTCGCAATTTGCGCTGCAGCATGGAGGTGGAACCCATCTGAGAGGTCACCACTAGTTCTACTGCTTCCAAGAGATCTTCCAAATCGTTTCCGATATCGGCGTCAACCTTCTTGGCTTCAGCAGCCTTATCCTCGGTAACACCTTCGGTGTATTCCGGCTGGCGCTGTGCCTTGGCCGATTCCACCACCGCTTGGATTTCTTCGTCGGTGACGAAGGCGCCTTGGATACGTTGTGGCTTGCCGGCACCCTGCGGAATAAAGAGTGCGTCACCCATACCAATGAGCTTTTCTGCACCGCCCTGGTCCAAAATAACGCGGGAATCAGTCAGAGAAGAGGTTGCAAAGGCCAAACGTGAAGGCACGTTGGTCTTAATCAAACCGGTAACAACATCCACGGAAGGACGCTGCGTTGCAAGCACTAGGTGGATACCAGCCGCACGGGCCTTCTGCGTGATGCGCACAATCGACTCTTCAATTTCCTTCGGAGCGGTCATCATCAAGTCGGCGAGCTCGTCAACCACGCAGACAATATATGGGTAGGGACGGTATTCGCGCTGCGAACCTGCGGGAGCCTGAATCTCGCCGGATTTCACCTTGCGATTGAAGTCCTTGATATGACGCACACGAGTCTGCTTCATATCCATATAGCGGTGTTCCATCTCCTCCACCAACCACTGCAAAGCAGCTGCGGCTTTCTTTGGCTGGGTAATAATCGGAGTAATCAGGTGTGGAATTCCCTCATAAGGAGTTAATTCCACCATCTTCGGGTCAACCAGAATCAGGCGAACTTCTTCTGGACGCGCACGAGTTAGCAAAGACACCAGCAAAGAGTTCACAAAAGCAGACTTACCGGAACCAGTGGAACCAGCAACCAAAAGGTGTGGCATCTTCTGCACCGAATAGGAAACAAAGTCTCCCTCAATATCCTTACCCAAACCAATGAGCATGGAATCTTTATTGTCCACCGTGGCTGGAGCATTCAATACATCGCCGAGGCGCACCATCTCACGATCAGAGTTTGGCACCTCAATACCCACTGCTGATTTACCTGGAATTGGTGTCAGCAGACGGATATTTTCGGTCGCTGCTGCATAAGCAATATTGGACTGCAGGTTGGTGATCTTAGAAACCTTGACACCGGCTCCCAGCTCAATCTCATAACGCGTCACTGTTGGGCCACGTGAGAATCCAGTTACCGCAGCATCAACGTTAAATTCGCGGAAGACATCAGTAATCGCTTCAATCATGCGATCGTTAGTCTCAGAGCGCAGCTTCGCTGGCTCACCTGGGATCAACAAGTTCGCACTTGGCAGCACATAAGTACTATCGCCGTCGCTAACAATTTCCGCCGGTGCGGGCGCTGCGGGCTTTTCTACCTTGGCTGGCACTGGATCCATTCCAGAGCGCTGAATGATCGCCTGGCGCATGCTTTCCCGTGAAGCAGCCACCGCATCGCGGGCCTGAGTCTTGGCTACAGGCTTGACATCTTCATCAGTGATAGCCGGGAACTCATCGGTTTCGCTAACGCTTGGCTTAAAGAGGCTTTTCGACGCCTCCCTCGGCGCTGGTACAGGTTCAGCGACAGGGGTTGGGATTTCCTCTTCAACTGGATAACGATCCAAAGGCGCCGCCGGGCGGCGCGTAGAAACCGTTGGAGCTGGTGCAGGTGGCGGGGTTACCGGCACACGACGCCTCGGAGTACGTGACGTGGAGCGAGTCGGAGCCGGTAGTTCACGGCCCGTCGCCTTCGATTCAATGACTTTTTCAACATGACCGTATAGGTCATCATCTTCTTCAAACTCTTCTTCTCTAGCCGATCCTGCAAAGCCAAAGTAGGTACCAATAAATTCGCCGAATTCCCGAATGCTAATTCCAGTGGTTTTAAGTGCTCCCCAAAAAAGCACCAAGATCAAAATTGGAACTGCCAAATAGACTGAAAAGCCCATCTCCAGGGGACTGCCAATCCAAGCACCAATGGCGCCACCGGCTGCCTTTCGGCCTTCCCAATCAACTGGGTTTCCGGCAAAAAGATGAATCAAGCCCAACATGCTGATAATGATGACTGCAATACCCAGGCTTACCCGGCCCTGGTGCTCGCGCTCTGGGGTGTAATGAAGCATTAAGGCAAAAGCACTGGCGATAAGAGCCAATGGCAAAATCCATGCTCCAGCACCGATAGTCAAGTGCACAATATCCGCAATGAAATTGCCGATTGGTCCACCGATGCCAAGCCACACGGCAGCACCCAAAACGATAGCTACACCAACCAGACTGAGAGCAATTCCATCGGCATGCTCGTCGGTATAGTCACTTACCCGATTGCGCAGCGGTACCTGATCTACGTCATCGTCAATATCCAGATCCAGTTCAGGTTCTGCAGCCTTGGTTCGCGACTTTCGAGCAGCGGGTTTCGTTGAGATCTCCTCCTCGAAGTCATCATCTAAATCATCATCAAAATCACCCCGGCGTGAACGACCGAGGTCTGCAACTGAGCGGGTAATTTTTCCCATACCACTGGCAGTTGCGCTAAAGATCGTGCCAATTCCAGTACCGACAGCCTTAAAGGCACTGCCGGTCCTTTCTTCTGATGTATCAGCTGCACGGCGTGCAGTCATCGAGGAAGTAAATACGGCAGTATCGGTGCTATTAGTTCTGGAGGCAGGTTTGCTTCTCCGGGGAGTCGCGGTGGTTTTAGGCCCCGTCGACTTTCCGGAAGATCGAGAGCTCCCCCGCTTGGGTGCGCCGTTTCTGACAGTCATGGCTTTAACACTAGTCGCTCAAACCACTCTATTCACAGCGGCACCACGCGGTTTTAGCGATTCTTTTAGAGACTCGAAAGCTTAAGGTTGGAAGTATCACCCGTAATGTCAACGTTGACAACTTTACGACCGTAAATCCAGAGAATTAGCTCCCCTACCCCACCTTGAACACGAATTACTGATTCTCCATCAGCGGAGACTCCAGATTTATCATTGTGCACAATTCTCGGCATACCGGTTGGTGCCAAGATTACCGGACGATCTGCCTTAATAAAGCGTGGTGCCGAAAGCTTCAGCAAACGATGTAGTTCACGAGCGTGTTCTGGCGAGATTTCACGTTCTTCCACTGGCTCGCCAGGGGTGAGGGCACCGCGACGCACGTCTTCATGATGAATGAAGTGCTCCATCGCATTACCCATGGTGTCAAGGGCACGCCATGGATTTAGCCCCTTTGGGCCTGCTGCCCACTGCTCTACAACCTCTTCATATGGGCGCTGCAATGCTTCTTGAGTCAGCTCTTCCGCTGGGTCACCGCCGACCGGCAACTGGGAACGCAGGAAGGATACTGGGTACTGTTCACGAACCAATAGATGTACGGCCAAGTCGCGAGTCTTCCACTCGCCACACAGAGTCGGAGCCTCAGGACCTTTTTCTAGAAGGGAGTTCTTTAGTGCTTCTCTTTCAAAAGCCGAAAGTTTCATAACAACGAGCCTAGACATTTTTCTTCCGAATGGTATAACCGGCACCGTAGAAACGGATCAAAAAGGGCCAGCATCTCCCATTGAGATGCTGGCCCTTAAATCTTTTCGTCGAAAAGCGCGGATTTAGAGGGATTCCCTAGAAGCGCGAACTTCGTCGTCATCAATGCTTACGGTGTCCGAGGTCATCGGAATAACGGTCGGCATGATCACTGGCTGACGCTTCCACTTCTGCTCCACAAAGCGGGAGATCTTGCGGCGCATCTGCTGAACCATGCGATAAGGATCGTTTTCGCCTTCGGCGGCCAGATCATTCATCGTGGTCTCTGCAAGCTCAGTGACCTCAGACATCATGGACTTCGCATCATCTGAGAAGCCACTGGTCTGAACGGTTGGGCGCTCCAGCAAACGGCCAGTGCGGTTATCAATCACGGAAGTGATGGAGATAAGTCCGCCCTCACCGAGGGAGGTACGGTCAGCCAGAATGTCAGCATCGATATCACCCATGGTGACGCCGTCGACGTAGAGGTTACCCACTGGAATCTGGCCAACAACCTTGGCGTGACCATTAACAAGGTCAACAACAACACCGTTTTGTGCAAGCACAACGTTATCGCGCTCAACACCGGTGGAGATTGCCAATTCCTTGTTGGCGCGCAGGTGGCGCCACTCACCGTGCACTGGCATTGCGTTCTTTGGACGAGCTGCATTGTAAAGGAACAACAGCTCTCCGGAGTAGCCGTGGCCAGAGGTGTGAACCTTGGCATCGCGACCGGTCACCACAGTGGCACCAATCTGAGCCAACATGTTGATAACACCGAACACAGCTTCTTCGTTACCTGGCACCAAGGAGGAGGACAGGATGATCAAGTCGCCGTCACGGACGGTGATCTGGCGGTGTTCACGACGTGCCATACGAGAAAGTGCAGCCATTGGCTCACCCTGGGTACCGGTGGTAACCAAAAGCACCTTATGAGGAGCCATACGAGCCGCCTCATCCATGGTGATGATGGTGCCACGAGGTGCCTTGAGGTAACCAAGCTTCTCTGCAATTTCCATATTGCGGATCATGGAACGGCCGTTGAAGGCAACCTTGCGGTTGGCTGCAACTGCTGCATCCACTGCAGCCTGCACACGATAAACGTTGGAAGCGAAGGAAGCGAGAATAACGCGCTGCTTGGCCTCGGAAATCAGACGCTTCAAGGTCGGTCCAACTTCAGCTTCGGAACCAGAAACACCAGGGGTGGTGGCGTTGGTGGAATCGCACAGCATGAGGTCGACGCCCTCGTCACCAAATCGGGACAAGGCTGGAAGGTCGGTTGGACGTCCATCGGTAGGAGTCTGGTCGAGCTTGATGTCACCGGTGTGGATGACAAGACCTGCAGGGGTCTTAATTGCAAGGCCCAGGCAATCTGGGATGGAGTGGTTAACAGCCCAGAAGCGGATGTTGAATGGTCCACGGTTTTCGTTGGACTGCTCATTAACCTCGATCAGCTTTGGACGCTGACGGTGCTCTTTACACTTGGCGGCAATAAGAGCCAAGGTGAAGCGAGAAGCCAAGATTGGGATATCGTGGCGCAGCTTAAGCAGCCAAGGGATAGCGCCAATGTGATCCTCGTGGCCGTGGGTAACAACCAAAGCCTCAACGCGGTGCAGGTGATCTTCGATTGGGCCGAAGTCCGGCAGGATCAAGTCCACGCCTGGCTCGCCGGAAGATGGGAAGAGCACACCACAGTCAACGATGAGCAGACGGTTGTTGTACTCAAAAACGGTCATGTTACGGCCGATTTCAGAAATACCACCAAGTGCGTAAATACGCAGGCCACCAGCTGGTGCCTTTGGTGGTTCTGGCAGACGCTGAGTCAGATCAGCACCCTGCATGGACTTCACAACGTTGCGACGACCACGGTTTCCACCCTGGTTGTTGCGGTTGCCACCTTGGTTGTTGCGATTACCGCCCTGGTTGTTGCGGTTTCCGCCTTCTTGGCGTGCAGCACCATCTTGGTTCTGTGCAGCGCCGGCACCGCGGCGGTTGCGGCCACCACGACGATTAGCGGTGTTGCGGTTACGGTTGTTGCCACCGTTGCCGTTGTTGTTGCCTTCTGCAGCATTGTCATTTGCGGATGCAGAGTCACCGGACTCAGTGGACTTGGCGGAGTCCCGATTGTCGTTTCCGGCGTTGTTTTGCTTCTCGGTACCCTGAGCTGCAGGTGCTTCGGGAGCCTGGAAAATTGGGGCTTCCACAGTGTTTTCCTGACCAGCCTCTGGTGGGCCAGCCTTGCGGGTAACCTTCCGGGCGCGATTTCGGGATTCATTCATATTTATAGAACTCCAGCTTTTTTCATGTTTGCTCGGAGAGACTCAAGTTCCTGCTCATTTGGAGCAACAATTGGAAGACGTGGCTCTCCTACGTTGATGCCCTGCAATTGCAGAGCAGCTTTTGCCATACTGACGCCACCCAGGCGGGCCTGAGATGCTGCCAGTGGTGCTAATTTGGCGTTTATTTCCCGCGCACGGGCGAGGTCGCCTTCCTCGAAGCTTGTGTACAGTTCGCGCAACTCATTGGGGGCTGCATGTCCAATAACGGAAATGAAGCCGGATCCACCCAATGCCAGCCAAACGAGGTTGAGCGGGTCATCGCCTGAATACCAGGCAAGACCCGTTTCTTGGATCAGTGGCGCTGCTGCGACGAGATCACCTTTGGCATCCTTAACGGCTTTAACCGTTGGCAACTCGCTTAGACGTCTAATCGTATCAGACTCAATAGGAATGCCGGAGCGTCCTGGAATGTCATAGAGACAGATGGGCAGATCAGTTGCCTGGGCGACTTCACGGAAATGCCGGTAAACGCCCTCCTGATTTGGCTTGGAGTAATAAGGAGTTACAACCAGTAATCCATCTGCACCAGCAGCTGCAGAGGCCTTGGCCAATTCCACAGAAGTACGGGTGTTGTTGGTGCCGGCGCCCGCGATGAGCTTTGCGCGATCACCGACTTCCTCACGAACAGCTTTGAGCAGCTCGAGTTTTTCAGCAGTAGTTGTTGTGGGTGACTCACCAGTGGTGCCCGCAAGAACTAAGGAATCTATGCCATTGTCCACCAGATGTGCTGCTACCTGGCGGCCGGCGGCGATATCGATCTCGCCTGATTCCTTAAATGGAGTAACCATTGCTACTCCAACAGTGCCAAAGTGCTCTACTCCGGTCTTTGCTGTTAAACCTGTGCTCATGGAGACCAAGGTTACCTTCTTCCTTGCCTCGGGGGTTTCACCACCCCTCGAATCTGCAACTTCTTTCACATAATTTTAATCCCAAGCTGTCCCTGCTGGTACTAGCTTGATATTAAATTTGCCCCTTGGGCTTCTAATCAAAAATGAATTGAAACCCAATAGTCATTCACTAGGAGCGCAGTGCCAAACATCATCAAAGCAGCGGTCTACTTCAAAATGTTTATTTTTTAAGATCTTTTCAAACTCCACCAAGTACCGGCTTTTATCTCAGATCTTAGCCATGACCTGCTATTTTAGAGCTCTGGTGGAGCAAACTTCAACGCGGTTTTTAGAAGTTATTTAATTAAAAGTCTGTCACATATGGACTGGTGGCCATTAGTGATCCATCGGCGAGTTCTTCAATTTCAAAATCACCAAAGACTGTGGGAGCTGCTGTCTGTAGCTTCTTTAAACACTCTACAGCTACCGAACGGATTTCAACGTCTGTATGTTCGCTGGCTCGCATGGCAATAAAATGGCGCCAGCTTCTGAAGTTTCCAGTAACCACAATTCGCGATTCTGTCGCATTAGGCAATACTGCACGTGCAGCTTGACGGGCTTGTTTTTTACGCAATAGCGCATTTGGCTCCCCCACCAGCTTTTCTTCTAAGCTTTCGAGCAACTCATTGTAGACAAATCGAGTGTCGTCCATGGCCTGCATAAAAAGTGCCAGCAACTCCGGGTCTTCTTGAATGACCTCAGGAACTACTACTGCTTGTTGCCCGCTGTGTACAAAACGCTGAGACAGTTGTGAGAAAGAAAAGTGGCGGTGTCGCACCAATTCATGAGTAGCTGAACGCGAAATTCCGCGAATATACACAGTAGCGCTGGCATGTTCTAGGAGCGCACTGTGCCCAACTTCCATAATGTGACGTAGATAAGCAGCATTGGAAGCAGTCCGAGGATTTGGCTTATCAAAGGTTTCATAACAAGCGCGACCGGCAAATTCCACCAGGGCTTCCGGCCCTTCGGCGTCGGTAGACCAGTCAATTCCTGCCGGTGGCGTAAATGCGGTGCACGCAATCAGCTCCACATCTAATTCGACCTGTTCAGCCATGTCCTTCTCACTCTTTCTGCTTCCACCGAAGATTCAAACGCGGACCCCACATCGGGCGCGGCCCCGCGCTGACAGTTATTGACCTAGTGGCCACTAAGGGGCCGATTAAAGGCCGAGGTAGTTTTCCAAACCGATTACGAGGCCTGGGTGCTCAGCAATGCCACGCACACCGACCAACACGCCTGGGGCGAAGGAATTACGATCATAGGAATCCTGCTTAATGGTGAGGGTCTGACCCTGAGTTCCAAAAATCACCGCTTCATGAGCAACCATGCCGGACATACGAACAGCATGCACAGGGATTCCCTCTACATCGGCTCCACGAGATCCTGGCAAGGACTGCTCAGTAGCATCCGGTTGAGCATCCATTCCAGCCTCTTTACGTGCTTGAGCGATACCCTGCGCGGTGTGGATAGCAGTACCTGAAGGTGCGTCAAGCTTATTAGGATGGTGCAGTTCCACAATTTCAGCAGATTCAAAGAAGCGTGCTGCTTGCTTAGCAAAAACCATGGTCAATACGGCAGAAATAGCGAAGTTAGGAGCAATGAGCACGCCCACGCCATCCTTTTCGGAAAGCCAGCTGCGTACCTGTGCTAGGCGCTCCTCATCAAATCCGGTGGTGCCTACAACTGCGGAGATGCCGTTTTGGATGCAGAATTCAAGGTTGCCCATCACTGCATTTGGGGTGGTGAAATCAACAACAACCTCAGCACCTGCTGCAACAAGAGCATCTAGGCTATCACCGCTATTAATCTCAGCTACCAATTCCAGATCGGTTGCTTCATTAACGGCAGTAACAATTGTCTGACCAACGCGGCCCTTGGCTCCTAGGACACCAACCTTGATTCCCATTTTTCTCCTACGGGTTCTTTTGCTTTGTGCTAACCCTTTCTAGTCTAGACATCACCCACCCCAAAAGATTTAAACCACCCTAAAAACCGCTTTTCGACGCACGGCTGCGCCGTTTTTTCCTGGCTTAGGTGGAGAAATCTAACAATTGATTATCGTTTCGCCCGAAGTTGCACTAAGCATGGTTTTCGCCCCTAAGTTTTAAGTTATGAAACATCGAGTCTTCGCCTTAGTCGCATTTTGTGGCGCTGCCACCATTTTTCTCAGTGCTTGTAGCGCCACCTCCACCCCGGGCCCCTCGGCAAGTAGTTCTCCTGTCATCGTCACTGAAACTGCTGCACCAGTAACCTCCACTCGTGTTCAAGAGAGCAACTCCCCTGTGGACACCCCAACTTCGACAACGGTCTCCCCGACTATCTCGACTCCGCCTTCGGCCACGACCGCCCTGCCACCTTTGGGTACCCCTGATACAGCTGTCAAACAGCGCAGGCCAGAGGGAGGAGATTTGTCAGTGACCGATGTTCGTCTGGCAGAGCATGACACCTTTACCCGCATTGTTTTTGATATTGCAGGTAACTCTTCACCCGGATGGTGGGTTGATTGGACAACTGATCCACTCCAACAAGCCTCCGGATTACCGGTGGATATTTCCGGTGAGAACTTCTTGGATGTCAATATCGAAGGCATTGGCTATCCCGGAGATGCAGCTGGTGAAAGCGTTGCCAATGGCTCTTTTGGCGGCGTAGGCATTGTTGAGGATGTCCAATTAACCAGTATCTTTGAGGGCCGCGCACAATTTTTGATCGGAGTTAGCGGTCCGCCACGCAGCTACTCAGTGTCATTGTTGGAAAACCCCACACGCGTAGTTGTTGATATTGCGCATTAGGCCCCGCAACGCCAAAAGGTGGCTTTCCCAAATTTAGGGAAGCCACCTTTTAGTGTTTTCTAATTAGTCCTCTTCAACAACAGGAACCAAAGAGATCTTGCCACGGTTGTCGATATCGGCAATTTCAACCTGGGTCTTGTCGCCTACCTTGACGACATCCTCAACCTTCTCAACACGCTTGCCATTACCAAGCTTGGAAATGTGAACCAAGCCGTCGCGGCCTGGCAGCAAGGAAACGAATGCACCAAAGGCGGTGGTCTTAACCACCGTGCCCAAGAAGCGCTCGCCAACCTTTGGCAGCTGTGGGTTAGCCAAGCCGTTGATCTTTTCAATCGCAGCTTCTGCAGCTTCACCATTAGCAGCGGAGATGAAGACGGTGCCGTCATCTTCGATGGAGATATTTGCACCGGTTTCTTCGGTCAGGGCGTTGATGTTCTTGCCCTTTGGTCCAATAAGCTCACCGATCTTGGAGACTGGGATCTTAATGGTGGTGATGCGAGGAGCGAACTTGCTCATCTCATCTGGAGCGCTAATGACCTCGGACATGGTTTCCAAGATGGCCAGACGTGCGTCGCGAGCCTGCTCCAGTGCGTCGGAAAGCACCTTAGATGGGATGCCATCAAGCTTGGTGTCCAACTGCAGTGCAGTAATGAACTCAGCAGTACCTGCAACCTTGAAGTCCATATCGCCGAAGGCATCTTCAGCGCCCAGGATATCGGTCAAGGCGACATATTCGGTCTTGCCATCAACTTCGCCGGAGACTAGACCCATTGCAATACCTGCAACAGCAGCCTTCAGTGGCACACCGGCGTTGTACAGAGACAAGGTGGAAGCGCATACAGAACCCATGGAGGTTGAGCCATTGGATCCCAAAGCCTCAGATACCTGACGGATAGCGTATGGGAATTCATCGCGGGAAGGAATTACTGGCAAAACAGCACGTTCTGCAAGTGCACCGTGCCCGATTTCGCGACGCTTTGGTGAGCCCACACGACCGGTTTCACCGGTGGAATATGGTGGGAAGTTGTAGTGGTGCATATAGCGCTTTGAATCGCCTGGTGCCAGGGAATCAATTTGCTGTTCCATCTTGAGCATGTCCAGGGTGGTGACACCAAGGATCTGGGTTTCGCCACGCTCGAAGAGAGAGGAACCGTGTGCGCGTGGGATGAGTTCAACCTCAACACCAAGGTCACGGATATCAGTGATGCCACGGCCATCGATGCGGAAATGATCGGTGAGGATCATACGACGCACAATTGCCTTCATGACGGAGTTATAAGCAGCGCGGATTTCCTTGGAAGCCTCAGCTGCAGATGCGTACTTGGCTTCGAAAGTAGGCAGCAACTGTGCCTCGATCTCTTCCATGTATGCGTTGGTAGCTTCGTCGCGATCCTGCTTTGCCTTGATGGTCATCAAGGTAGACAGCTTCTGAGCGGCCTTCTTCTCAACTGCTGCAAATACCTCATCGGTATATGCAGGGAACAGTGGGAATTCCTTGGTTTCCTTGGCTACGCGCTGTGCCAGGCCTTCCTGTGCGCGGCACAGGGTATCAATGAAAGGCTTTGCAGCTTCCAGACCCTCGGAAACGATCTTCTCGGTTGGTGCTGGTGCACCACCCTTGACCTGCTCCACAACGGTTTCGGAAGCGCCAGCTTCAACCATCATGACGGCAACGTCGGAGAAGGTCTTGTTGCCGCGCTTACGCTCGACCAAACGGCCGGCTACGACGAGCTCAAAAACGGACTTCTTGTGCTGCTCATGGGTTGGGAAAGCCACCCACTGGCCGGCTGGGTGCTGTTCATCAACAACCAAAGCCATACGAACTGCGCCAACAGCGCCGGAAACTGGCAAACCGGAAATGCGGGTTGCGGCAGATGCACCGTTAACTGCAACTACGTCGTAGTAATCCTCAGGATTCATCGACAAAACGGTGACAACAATTTGAACTTCATTGCGCAGGCCCTTAACAAAGGTTGGGCGCAATGGACGGTCGATCAGGCGGCAAGCCAGGATTGCTTCGGTGGAAGGACGACCTTCACGACGGAAGAATGATCCGGGAATGCGGCCAGCTGCGTACATACGCTCTTCGACATCAACCGTTAGTGGGAAAAAGTCAAAGCCCTCACGAGGTTGATTGGATGCAGTGGTGGTTGCCAGCAGCATCGTCTCATCGTCGAGGTAGGTGGTAACTGCACCATCAGCTTGACGGGCCAACTGGCCGGTTTCAAAACGGATGGTACGGGTTCCGAAGTCACCGTTGTCAATAGTTGCAACAGCCTCAATTAGGCCAAAATCGGTGTCTTCGAAATATTTTACTTCGCTCATATGCGAGTAATTCTCCTCTTATTAGTTCTGCTCGACGATCATCGGTGTCATCGCGAAAATTTCTGTTTCAAGAACGATCCTGAATTCTACCAGTTAATAGACATTTTCCCCAGTATCAGTTTTTTCGAACTTCAACAGCATTTTATTCAAGCAAAACGGAGTGAGAATGCAAAAACCCGCTTGCTGATTAAAAATCAGGAAGCGGGTCAAAGAACCGAAGACTAGCGACGCAGGCCGAGGCGAGAGATCAGGTCACGGTAACGATCAACGTTGTTGTCAGCCAAGTACTTCAGCAGGCCACGACGGCGACCAACGAGAAGCAGCAGGCCACGACGGGAGTGGTGATCGTGCTTGTGGAACTTGAGGTGCTCGGTCAGATCGTTGATGCGCTTGGTGAGCAAAGCGATCTGTGCCTCTGGGGATCCGGTGTCGGTCTCGTGCAGGCCATACTCGGAAAGGATGGACTTCTTCTGCTCAGAAGTTAGAGCCATGGGGTGTCTCCTGTTGTTATTTCAGTCCGTATGAAAAATTTTCATTCTTAAAGAATGTACTTTTCGCAACTGCTACGGACCGCAGTCGCAAAACCATCGATCAGCTTAACAGCAAGAGACACCTAAACCAAACTAGTTAGCTGCAGCAACTCGGCCGATGCGAGTCATGAACTCATTGAGGAAGCGATCAACATCAACTGCAACAGCAGCGCGGGAGGTGCGAACTTGATCATTGAGGCGGACTTCATCACCAATAGTGCGACCACGGGTCTCCCCTTCTACATCAACCTTGAGATTGATGGGCAACAAGGTAACCAGGCTTGGATCAACGGCAACGCCCACTGCTAGTGGATCGTGTAAGCCACAGCCACCCAGGTGAGGCGCGGTGGTGTCATAAGCCTTGATGTAGTAATCGGTCATATCAGCAAGGGCAATTGCTGCTGGGGTACCAAGTTCGCGCCACTGTGCAGTGTGCTTTTTGGTCAATAGGGTCTGCAGGGTGACGTCCAGGCCAATCATGGTGACCTCTGCGCCGGAGCGGAAAAGATCATTGGCGGCATCGGGATCCTGGTTAATATTTGCCTCGGCCCAAGGGCTGACGTTGCCTGGCACAGTCAAGGCACCACCCATGATGACGATGTGGGCATTGTCTGCAAAGGTTTCATCCTTGGCAATTGCAGCAGAGAGGTTGGTCATCGGACCAGTTGCAATAATGACCAGATCATCGCCATGTTCTTTGACGGAGGAGATGAGGAAATCCACCGCACCTGGCTGCGCAGCTGCAGCAGCTTTTGCTAACTCAACTTCGCCAATGCCATTTTGGCCGTGAATGAAGGCAGAAATTTCTAGTACTTCAAAGCCATCTTTGGTTTGTGCGTGTGGTTCGCCCAAATAAACCGGAACCTCAGGAGCTCCAAAGAGCTCAAGGAGGGCGAGATCATTGGCAGCACCAGTTTCCAAGAGCACATTGCCATAGGTGGTGGTTACACCAATGACCTCTAATTCTGGAGAGCCAAGTGCATAGGCCAAGGCCAACGCATCATCGATGCCGGTATCCAAATCCAAAATGGCTTTTTTCTGCATGTTTTTCATCCTTTATTTGTGCTCGGGGCCCGGTGGGGCCTAGTTTGCTGGCTGGCTCGCGGCGTCGAGAAGCGCCTTATCTTTGGTGAGAATCTCGCGGGCTTTGTTGACGTCATTTTCCATAGCCTCGAGGAGTTCCTCGACACCATTAAACTTCACCATGTCGCGCAAATGACCCACAAATTCCACCATAACGTGATGTCCATAAAGATCTGCTTCATGGTCCATCACGAAGGCCTCAACACTGCGACGTTGATCGCCAAACGTGGGGTTGGTGCCAACCGAAATTGCGGTGGGGTAACGCACGCCAGGGACCATATTTCCGTCAATATCGCGGGAAATACCAGCATCAATACTGCGGTCATCGGTGATGGTAAACCAGCCTGCATAAACGCCATCAGCAGGCAGCGCAATGGAATCTGGGAGATAAAGATTGGCGGTGGGATAACCCAATTCCTTGCCACCACGCCCAGCACCACGTACCACTTCCCCGCGTACGGCATAACGCCTGCCCAAGGCCCAGTTTGCGCGCTCTACTTCACCTTTATCAAGGAAGTCACGGACCAAAGTGGAGCAGATTTTCAAGGAGTCATCAAAAAGCAATGGCACGATGGTGATTTCCACCCCGTATTTTTGACCCAAGGCGCGCATATCGTCCACATTGCCGGAGCCGTTCTCACCAAAGGTGAAGTTCTCCCCCACGATCACCGATTTTGCCTTGAGACCATCAACAATCAAAGTGGTGAAATAATCTTCCGGGGAAAGGCCCGCGAGTTCCTTGGTGAAATCAATAATGACAGCTGAATCAATGCCACTTTCAGCAGCCAAATTGAGGCGATAATCCAGGGTTGCTAGACGCCGAGGCTCTTGACCTGGCAAAAAGACTGCAATTGGGTGCGGGTCAAAAGTAACCATGACACAAGGCACACCTAGGTCTGCACTTTGTGCAGCAGCCTGCTCAATGAGAGTGCGATGTGCGCGGTGCACACCATCAAAAACGCCAATTGTCACCACGGATCCCGCAAGATCTTCCGGAATGCTCTTTAATCCACGCCAAATATCCACCGTCTTAGACTACGGCATAGACTTCATTGATATGAATGCTCTAGCCGAAACTTCCGGTCTGGTGATTGTAGACAAGCCAGCAGGGATGACCTCTCATGACGTTGTTTCCAAACTCCGTCGCGCTTTTTCCACCCGCAAAGTTGGCCATGCCGGCACCCTTGACCCCATGGCCACCGGCGTTTTGGTTGTCGGAATTGAACGCGGCACCCGCTTTTTGGCACACCTGGTGGCCACGACCAAAGCATATGATGCAACTATTCGTCTAGGTGCCGCCACCACCACCGATGACGCTGAGGGCGAGGTTATTTCACAGACCAACGCCAGCGGCCTGGATCACCTGGAAATCCTGCGCGAAATTGGCCATCTGACCGGCGATATCATGCAAAAGCCCACCAAAGTCTCTGCCATCAAAATCGACGGTCGCCGCGCTCATGAGCTGGTACGTGCCGGCGCTGAGGTTGATATTCCGGCACGCCCGGTGACCATTAGCCTTTTTGAGGTGTTGGATTTCCGTGTTGACGGTGAATTTTATAATCTGGACGTGCGCGTGCACTGCTCCTCCGGCACCTACATCCGCGCGCTAGCCCGCGACCTCGGCGCAGCATTGCAGGTGGGCGGTCACTTGACCGCCTTAAGGCGCACAGAGGTCGGCCCTTTTAAGCTTGACGACGCGATCCCTTTGGCGGATCTGCAAGAAAACGCCCGCCTCTCCCTCACATTGGATGAAGCTCTCACCCGTTCCTACCCAATTTTGGAAATCACCGAAGAACAAGGTGTTGATCTTTCAATGGGCAAGTGGTTGGAGCCACGCGGACTTAAAGGTGTGCACGCTGCTGTCACACCTTCGGGCCACGCAATTGCGCTGGTAGAGGAAAAGGGAAAACGTTTGGCAACCGTGTTCGTAGCGCGCCCAAATACCCTTTAGGTCCACTTCAAGTAACGGCTGTTGTGGCGATAACATAACCATCGCGCAACACCCACTTGCCGGAGATAAACGGCACTGGCGTTGGTCGCACCAACAAATAAGACACAAAAGTGCCATCGTCGCGTAGATCAATTTCTGCTTGCTCAAAGCCTAACCAGCGATGAGTAAGCGGGAACCACGCTTTATAGGTTGCTTCCTTGGCACAGAAGAGCAACCGATCAGCGCACTCGATGCCCATATCTTCCAGCCTTTTCAGCTGTGGCAATTCGCCCACGCGGGCAATTGATCCCAACACGTCCTTGGGCAAAGGTTCCGCTGGTTCTGCATCTAAGCCCATGGAGCGCACCAGCAAACGTGGTGCTACGACTGCGGCCCGGAAACCATCGGTGTGGGTTAGCGATCCCGAAACTGAAGATGGCCACAGTGGCATTCCCCGTTCGCCTCTTAAAATCGGTTCGCCTTTATCTCTGCCAAGTTGGGAAAGTGCCTGGTGTGCGCACCAGCGAGCATCGCCAAATTCTGCTTTGCGAATATCCACCGAGTGCGCCACCAACGCCTTTTCCAAGGGATGCAGGCGGTGGAAATTATCTAGGTTTGCGCCTTTTTCAGCAGTCTTAATGAAGGAGAAGCGTGCTGAACTTGGGAATAGCGATTCATCCAGCATTTTCCACCTCCATTACTGGGACTGGCCACACGTGGCCACTTCCCCATCGTTCCCACTCACGTGGGTATCCCAAAGACACCTCAATGTGCTTAATGCCATTGATGGTGGTTGTACCAGGCATATGCAAATGCCCATAAATCACAGCCTGTGCTTGATAACGCTCAGCCCAACCGCGGGTGTGCCTCGTTCCACACCACAAGGCAAGCTCCTGCCAGCGCATTTGCTGGGTAGGTTCCACCACTAAAGGCCAGTGATTAATCAGAATAGTTGGCCCATTAGTTTTGCTCAGGCGTTTGATGGAATAAGCCAATCGATCCCAACACCACGCTCGAATATCCACAAATGGCGCGATAGAAAATTCATCAGTCATCATTACTTGACGATCTCTAGCCGCCTGAATGGCTTGTTCCACCGTAAAGCCAGGACGACGGAAAGAATAATCATAAAGCGTAAAGAGAGGCACAATAGTCACTCCCCCAAAGGTGAGATAAGGATCTTCGGGAGTTAAGACATCAATTTTGCGGCAGCCATCTACTAATTCCGTATATTTATCCCGGCCTTGGTGACGATCAGCGGAGCGGGAAAATAATTCATGATTTCCCGGCACCCAAATAACCTTGGCAAATCGACGTCGCAGACGCGCCAACACTTCCAACACCAATTCGGTACGTTCTGCAACGTCTCCAGCCACAATAAGCCAGTCTGAGGGATCTCGTGGTTGAATCTTCGCTATTGCATCTGCATTAGCTTTTACCGCTGCATGGAGATCAGCAACCGCCCAAAGTGTTGTGGTCACCGTTCACCTCTACCTTCACCACGCAGTTTCTCACCACGTGCATTCCCAGCGTGCCCCAAATTTTTAGCACATAACTTTTGTCCATTATGCCTTGCTTCAGGCACAGATGTTTTATGTACGCGCCCATTTCATCGATTGGAATCTGATTACCACTGCCACCAGGCGAATAAGAATAAAGGCCAGCAGACCACACCACACGCCAGTCAAGCCGGCGCCGATAGCATAAGCGATCCACACGCCTGGCAAAAAGCCCAGCAAAACTGCAGCGATAGAAGCATTACGCAAGAATACGGCATCTGAGGCACCCAATAAGACGCCATCGATTGCAAAAACAATGCCACCCAATACGATCATTAAAACCATGATCCACCAGGGGGTAGCAATGGCATCAAGCACCTGGGCATCGGTACTAAAAATACGCGAAATCTGTTGTTGAAATAGCGCAAAAATTACACCTAAGGCCACTGCAAAGACCATCGAATATCCAATAACTTTAAGACCAACAGTCCGCGCAACTTGGGCACTTTTCGCTCCCAGTGCAGCGCCGGTAAGAGTTTGGGCAGCTATAGCCAAAGAGTCCAAAACTAAGGTGATGAAATTCCACAGCTGCAGCAAAATCTGGTGGCCTGCTAGAGAGGCTGTGCCAAAGCGCGCCGCCACCGCTGCTGCAGAGATAAAGGCCACTTGGAAAGACAGGGAGCGCAAAATAAGATCGCGCCCCATTGTCAGCTGCTGCCGCATCACGGTCCATTGAGGACGCCATGGCCCTTGATGGTTTTTAAATAATGCAATCAGGAACAACGAGGCAGTTATGGACTCTGCCACCACATTGGCCCAGGCCGAGCCAATGAGCCCAAAATGTGAGACCAAAACCGGAATGAGAATAGCTCCCGGAATCACGCCCGCCAAGGTGAAATACAGGGGTAATCGAGTGTTTTGAATTCCCCGCAACCACCCATTTCCCGCCATGACGATCAGTACCAGTGGAACCGCAATGGCCGCCACTCGCAACCACTGCGCTGCAGCCTGAGCAACTTCTTTGTTGCCACTGAGCCAAAAACTAAATAGCGGTGCCCCAGCCAACATGATGCAACTAATAAGGAGTCCAACAAAAATGGCCACCCAGGTCGCTTGGACCCCTTCGGCTATGGCTTCTTTTTTCTTTCCGGCACCAAAAAGGCGTGAAGCACGCGCTGTAGTTCCATAGGACAGGAAAGTTAACTGGGTAGTTATCTGGGCTTGGATGGTGGTTGCAGCGCCTAGAGCTGCTAACTCAAAACCACCCAAACGCCCCACTACAGCAGTATCAAGCAGCAAATAAAGCGGCATTGCTGCCAGCACACCTAAGGCTGGAAAAGCCAGGCCAAAGATTTGACGTGCGGTTACCGTATTTGTTGCAGTTGGGCTCATCTTTAATTGGTAGCTGGGCTGGTTCGCTGCAGGGACTCACCCAAAGTAACGGTGGCGGAAATAAGAGTATCCAAGGCCTCAAATTCCGAGCCACGAGCAGTATAACCAGCAGCTGGGATATGGCCGCCTCCACCCAGGTGCACTGCCAAATGTCCCACGCTTAATTGCGCAGAACGTAGGGAAACAGTGAATTCACCCGGAGTATATTCCTTAAATACCGCACCAAAATCGGCGCCATCAACTGCGCGAACCATTTCAATGAGTCCCTCAACGACAGCCTTGGAACGGCCATTGATGGTGTCATAATCTGCCACCAAAACCGCCAAGGTATAAGGGCCAGCTTGGTGCAATTCAATTTTGGAAATGATTTGGCCCACCAAGCGTAGATCATCCACAGAGGTCTGATCCAAAAGCTCTGCCGAAATGGAACGGATATTCAGGCCAAATTCCATCAGCTCTTTGGCCATATCATGCATAATTGGCCTACCCCACCTAAAGCAGGCGGTATCAGTTAACAGACCAGCATAAAGACCATGGGCAATATCTGGTGTGATCTGGATTGATAGAGAATCAAACCACTCATACAAAATTGTGGTGGTGGATTCAGCCTCAATATCAAGCAGATTAACCTTGGCAAAACCAGGGTTGGTGGCATGGTGATCCACCACGATCGTGGACTCCGCACGAGCTGTAAGAGCCTCTTGGAAGGCGCCGGTGCGCTCGATTGAGCCACAATCACACACCACATAGAGATCTGATTCTGGCAGGCTGGTGCCAAATTGAACCTCTGCAGCACCTGGGATAGTGAGCAGATTCTCTGGCATCGGATCTTCTTGCCCAATGTAGCCCTGAGCATCTTTGCCCATTTGGCGCAGTGCCGAAACTGTTGCGCATACGCTGCCAATGGCATCAGCATCTGGACGCAAATGTCCAATGACACTTACGGTCTGAGCTGCTTCAAGCAGCTGTGCTGCTTGGTGAAATTCCGATTTCAGAGACACGTCAATTAGGCCTTTGGTTCTTCGTCTACTTCAGTCTTATAAGGATTTGGATCGCCAGCAGGAACTGCAGATTCCTTAAGCTTTGCCAATTCCTCATCGCGCTTACGAGCGCGTTCCAGCAATGCTTCCATATGCGCAGATGCCTCTGGCACGGTGTCAAGGCGGTAGGTCATGGTTGGGGTAAAACGCACGCCCAACTGTTCTCCTACGAGCTTGCGGAGTTGTCCCTTGGCACGGTGCAACGCTTCTGCAGCTGCTTCGTGGTCTGGCTTATCCTCGATGGTTGCGCCGCGGACGGTGTAAAAAACGGTCGCGTCATGCAGGTCGCCGGTCATGGTGACGTCAGTGATGGTGACAAACTCCAGACGACGGTCTTTAATCTCACGCTCAATGGCGCTGGCAACAATGGTCTGAATGCGCTTAGCCATTCGAGCTGCGCGTGCGGTATCCACCATATGGACCACTTCCTTAATCTTTTATTCTTAGTAATTCCTGAAAAATTCTACCTTGCAGAGCCAACAAATGAATAAGCGTCTGGGCCGAAACCACTCAAAAAATTAGTGCAAGGTATAAGCCGGTTCCTTAACAAATCTCCCCTTTCCCCAGGAACCACAGGGAAAGTTAAAAATCGGGCTTATTGGGCGGGCAAGAACTGCCTCCCAATAAGCCCGATCTTTATGATCTTTTAGTTCCGCTTAGCTTTCGCGGGGAACCTCAACCATTTCATAAACTTCGATCTTGTCATCTACGGAGATGTCTGGGTAGGACAGAACCATGCCGCACTCATAACCTGCAGTGACCTCGGTGACGTCATCCTTCTCGCGACGCAGGGATTCGATCTTCGCGTTTTCGGCAACAACGTTGCCATCGCGGGTGATACGAACGGTTGCGTTGCGGCGAACCTTGCCGTCCTCGACCATACAACCTGCAATGAGGCCAATGGAGGAAGCCTTGAAGAGTGCACGGATCTCAGCGTGGCCGATAACGCGCTCTTCGTAGATTGGCTTGAGCATGCCCTTAAGAGCAGCCTCAACTTCTTCAATCGCACGGTAGATGACGGTGTAGTAACGAACATCTACGCCCTCAGCATTAGCTTCTTCAGTTGCCTTGCCCTCAGCGCGAACATTGAAAGCAATGATCACAGCGTCGGAAGCGGCAGCCAAGGAAACGTTGGTCTGAGTAACTGCACCTACACCACGGTCAATGATGTTGAGCTGGACTTCATCATCCATCTCGATCTTGAGCAGTGCTTCTTCCAGTGCTTCAACAGAACCAGCGTTGTCACCCTTAAGAATAAGGTTGAGGTTGCTGTGTTCCTTGAGTACTGCATCGAGGTCCTCGAGGGAAACGCGCTTGCGGGAGCGAGCTGCCATTGCATTACGCCTACGAGCATTACGCTGGTTGGCGATCTGACGGGCAATACGGTCATCTTCCACAACCAAGAGGTTGTCGCCAGCGCCAGGAACGCCGTTAAGGCCCTGGACCTGAACTGGACGGGAAGGACCAGCTTCTTCCACATCGCGACCGTATTCGTCAACCATACGACGAACGCGACCATAAGCGTCACCGGCGACAATGGAGTCACCAACACGCAAGGTACCGCGCTGGACGATAACAGTTGCAACTGGGCCACGACCGCGGTCGAGGTGAGCTTCAATTGCGACACCCTGTGCATCCATTTCTGGGTTAGCAACAAGGTCTAGCTCAGCGTCAGCAGTCAAGCAGATAGAAGCCAGCAAGTCATCGATGTTGGTACCCATCTTTGCAGAGATGTCAACGAAGATGGTGTCGCCACCGTACTCTTCTGGAACCAATCCGTATTCAGTCAGCTGACCGCGGATCTTATCAGGGGAAGCACCTGGCTTATCAATCTTGTTCACTGCAACGACGATTGGTACATCGGCTGCCTTAGCGTGGTTGATTGCTTCAACAGTCTGTGGCATAACGCCGTCATCTGCTGCAACAACAAGAACCGCGATATCGGTGGACTTTGCACCACGGGCACGCATTGCGGTGAAGGCCTCGTGACCTGGGGTATCAAGGAAGGTAATGGTGCGCTCGTCGCCTTCAACATCAACCTTGACCTGGTATGCACCAATGCCCTGGGTAATGCCACCAGCTTCGCCGGAGCCCACATTTGCCTTACGGATGGTATCCAGCAAACGAGTCTTACCATGGTCAACGTGACCCATGACGGTGACTACTGGAGGACGCTTAGCAAGGTCATCCTCGCCGCCTTCGTCTTCACCGAACTGCAGATCGAAGCTTTGAAGAAGCTCACGATCCTCGTCCTCTGGGGAGACAACCTGAACCTTGTAGTTCATTTCATCGCCCAACAGCATCAAGGTTTCGTCAGAAACAGATGCGGTTGCGGTGACCATTTCGCCAAGGTTGAACAATGCCTGGACCAATGCTGCTGCATCTGCGCCGATCTTCTCAGCGAAGTCAGACAGCGATGCACCACGTGCAAGACGGATTGCCTCGCCACGGCCATCTGGCAAGCGTACGCCGCCGATGACGTTTGGTGCCTGCATTGATTCGTATTCATTGCGCTTTTGACGCTTGGACTTGCGCCCACGACGAGGAGCGCCACCTGGACGTCCGAATGCACCTGCGGTGCCGCCACGACGTCCGCCGCGACCTGCGCCACCGGCTGCTCCGCCGCCGCCACTGCCACCACGGTTAAATCCGCCTTGGCCGCCGCCAGCGTTTCCGCCGCGTCCACCCTTGCCGCCAGCTGCCTTAGCAGGCATCTGACCTGGGGTCGGAGGCATCATTGCTGGTGATGGACGACGTCCGCCACCTTGACGCTCCTGGGAACCTGCACCCTGAGATGCATTACCCTGTGGGCGTGCGCCACCCTGTGG
Organism: Corynebacterium callunae DSM 20147; assembly: GCF_000344785.1. Lineage (NCBI taxonomy): Bacteria > Bacillati > Actinomycetota > Actinomycetes > Mycobacteriales > Corynebacteriaceae > Corynebacterium > Corynebacterium callunae. The sequence goes on from NC_020506.1 coordinate 1,790,363, forward strand.
ACGAGGACCGCCGGAACCAGCGCCTGGACGCTGTCCACCACGGTTGCCCTGGCCACCTTGGCCTTCACGCTGACCTTCACGTTGTCCACCTGGACGTCCGCCACCCTGCGGGCGGTTTCCGCCGCCGGGACGAGGAGCGCCACCTGGACGAGGAGCTGGACGCTCGCTGCCACCGGTGGAGAATGGGTTATTTGCTACACGAGGTGCACGAGCGCCTGGCTTTGGAGCTGGCTTGCCCATTGGGCGTGGCATTGCACCTGGACGTGGAGCTTCGGATGCAGGCTTAGCTGCATCAGTCTTCTTTGCCGCTTCACCTGGGGTTGGTGCGGAGAAGGTTGGCTTTGCAGCTGGTGCTGGCTTTGCAGCTGGTGCTGGCTTAGCAGCTGGTGCAGGCTTTGCCGTAGCTGGCTTAGGTGCAGCAGCAGGCTTTGCAGCTGGTGCAGGCTTTGCCGTAGCTGGCTTAGGTGCAGCAGCAGGCTTTGCAGCTGCAGCTGGCTTTGGAGTTGGCTTTGCGGAAGGTACTGCTCCAGGGGTTGGGGCAGGCTTCTTTTCGGCGCCTGGCTTAGGAGCAGAAGCTCCTGACTTAGGGCCGGGGGTTGCTGATTTTTCAGCAGAATTTGGAATTACGGCGGACTTTTCAGAACCGTTCGATCCGTAGTGTTCCTTCATCTTTTTTACCACCGGGGGTTCAATGGTTGAAGATGCGGTTTTAACAAACTCGCCTTTGTCTTTAAGTGTGGCAAGTAGTTCCTTGCTGGTAATACCGAGCTGCTTTGCGAGCTCGTGTACACGTAGCTTTCCGGGCACTTCTCTCCTCTAGTTTTTGCTAGAGAATCGAAGGCCCATGAAAGGGTCCCTGATCTCTAGCGGTGGTTATTGACGTTCATCGCTGATGCTTCATCGTGTGCTCATCAGTGTTCAGTCTTCCTTATAAATATCGGGTCCGGCGGCTGTTCCCGCCAGGTACGTGCGTACGTGACCTGTATCCACTTTCGTGGACACCCTTAGCGCTCTGCCAAAGGCACGACGCTGTTCAGCAAGGTCCAATGCGGCAATGGAGGGTGTCAACCATGCTCCCCTTCCCTGCATCCGACGATTCGGATCAGGAAGGATCACTCCGGGGTTATCCCGGTCTTCAACTACACGTAGCAAGGCCGTATCAGGCTGGTGCTCGCGAGTAGCGATGCAGGTTCGGATCCGGATTGTTGCGCTTTTTAAAGATTCCACATGTGCAGATACTTCAGCATCTGTTTGGTGAATCTCTGGCATTCAATCCCTTTCGCATTTAGCACTTAAATAATGTCCGATCGGACACATATCCTCAGCCCGCATATGGGCCTTGTTCAATGTTACGCTATCTGACCCCAAAATTGGAACCCGCTTGGTATTTAAACCAAGCGGGTTCCTTTTTAAGAGCGTCAAAAGATGCTTTTCGACGCCGCCCTTGCAGGGCTATTTAGGCATCAAGATCGGAGTGAATGTCGATCTTCCAACCGGTAAGACGTGCAGCAAGACGGGCATTTTGACCCTCTTTGCCGATCGCCAAGGACAGCTGGTAATCAGGTACAACCACACGCGCAGTCTGTGCTTCTGCGTCGGTGATTTCCACGTTCACAACCTTGGAGGGAGCTAGTGCATTTCCCACAAAAGTTGCAGGATCCTCGGAGAAATCGATGATGTCGATCTTCTCGCCACCAAGTTCGCGCATGATATTGGAAACACGCTGACCGCGTGGTCCGATGCAAGCGCCCTTAGCGTTGAGATTCTTCACGGTTGCCTGCACAGCAACCTTGGAACGGTGGCCGGCTTCGCGAGAAATTGAAACAATTTCTACGGAACCATCAGCAACCTCAGGGATTTCCAGTTCAAAAAGGCGACGAACCAACTCTGGGTGGGTACGGGACAGATTGATCTGAATTCCGGTGGTGCCTTTACCAACGCCAACAACGTAGCTCTTGATACGGTCGCCGTGCTTGAGCTTTTCACCTGGGATTTGTTCTGCTGGAAGCAGAATGCCGTCCTGGTTGTCAGCTTCGGTGCCCAATTGGACCACGATGATGCCGCGCTCTGCAGCGCGAGCATCAGCCTGTACGATGCCAGAAACGACAGTGCCTTCGTAGTCTGCATAAGCATCAAAGGCGCGGGATGCTTCTGCTTCGCGGAGCCTCTTTACGATGGCATCACGAACTGCGCGGGCGCTGATGCGTCCGAAGTTATCTGGAGTGCCGTCATATTCGGAGGAGATTTCTCCATCCTCGTCGAATTCGGTAACGATGACAGCGACGGCGCCGGTGGAGGTATCGATGTCCACGCGTGCTCTGGAATTTTCATCTACCTCAGATTCGCGGTTATCCAAGTAGGAGTGCAAAAGTGCGCTCGCAATGGTGCGGACCAGATCTGAGACGGGAATTCCCTTTTCAGACTCAATGGCTTTTAGAGCCTGGACATCAATATTCACTTGTCTTCCTCTCAAGCATCCACCGCATTCTTTAAGCGGTGGCTTCGTCGAATGTGCTATCCGCGAGGTCTAGTTCTTCCTGCGCAGGTTTCGCGAATTCAATTTCTACCACTGCTTGGGGTGAATTTGCTAATTCTAGAACTGTGACCTCCAGCAACTTCTTGTTTCTGGTGATGAGTACAACAGCAGTTTCATCTTCGTTGAGGGCACCAATGCGCGCCACTCGCTTTTTGCCATCTTCAGTTAAAGCGACAAGACGGCCACGATTTCGACGCCAGTGGCGTGGCTCGGTCAAAGGATTATCCACACCCGGGGTAGAAACCTCAAGCGTATAACCCGCCCCAAAACTTAAGTCACCGCGCGCTTCGGCGGCGTCGAAAAGCTCCCCAATTTCTTGACTGACAACCTCGAGCAAATCAAGGTCAGGGCGTTGATCGGAATCTAGTTTGATTGCCACTGCGGACTTTGGGCCTGCTTTGTTCACGCGCAGACCTTCAATATCAAGGTGATGTGATGCTGCAAGCGGAGCGATCAACGCGGTGAGTTCTTCACTGGTAGGAAATGCCATGTCTAAAGGATAACCTGACTCAAACCCTTTGCTTAGCATTAGACTATTAATCCATGCACGTGCGCACTAAATCTTTCCTAGGCATTTCTTTGCTGGCAGCCACCCTAAGTGGCTGTACGCCCTCCCCCGATCCAGATCCGGTTTTGGTTGAGATGTTGCAGGATGCGCAATTGGATGCACAAGCTTTGGCTGATTCTGCCCCGGAGGTAGCCACTTTAAGGACAAAGCATGCCACTGAAATTCAAGCTGAAATTGAGCGCCAATGTGGCTTTGATGATGACGGAAATGTTCCCGATTCCTGTGCCGTGGCGCTCACTGACATTGGCGCAGCCCCAGCAGCTGATGCACAAAGCTATATTCTGGAAAGTCAATCCCTGATCCTGGATAAATTAGATGAGATTCCATCAGATTCAGTGTCTTTAATCAGTGGTCAATATATTGACCAAGCGCCTTTTGTGGAGACCGAATCAGAAGCACAGTTGCCCGCCGATCTGGCTTTGACAGATGCAGAGAGCTCAGTAGCTAAAGAACTGCTGGAGCGCGAATATGCTGCAGCTTGGGCCCTGGGAGTAGCACTTGCTTACGCCTCCTCCGAGCAACAATCTGCAATTGAAACAGCAATTAGCAATCATCAACAGCGTGCCAGCCTGTTGAGCTCAATCTTGGGCGAAGTTTCCGATAGTGAATTTTCCCCTGGTTACCGCAGTGAAATGCCCGAACCTACCGACGCTCCCTCCGCACTTACAGCAGTAGAAACAGTGCAGGATAATGCAGTAGCCGCTTGGCACGCTGCGGCTGCTGCCGCCACCACCGATTCTTGGCGCGTTTTTTGCACTGAAATGGCTGGCGCAACCGCCAGCGAAATCTAAAAAATAACGCTTTTCGACGCCGCCCCGCGGGTTGCCACTTGGCCACCCCGGGGCGGTTTTGCTGTTTTTTGCGCAATCGATTTCTATACCCCCACCTGCCAACACTAAATTATTTACACCCTTTCAGGGGTGAGCTAGATATCGATTAATCGACAGGTATACTGATAGAATTCTCAGGGTTGATGGAAACTCCCAGCTCAAATCCAAGAAGCTGTGATTTTTGTTAATTTTTGCTTACAAACATGTGCATTGTAGATCTCGACTGGGTTTTGTTGTGACCCACATCGCACATACTATTTAAACCACCAGAGCCCACAAGGTGAGACAATCCTGGTGGACTACTCATAACAACGGAGGTCAATCATGACTTTGAAGAAGTCTCTCGCCGTTACTACGGCAGCTGCACTTGCACTCAGCCTCGCTGCTTGCTCCTCGGATTCCTCATCCGAAGGAGAATCAGCAGGTGGCGAGGGTGAAGCCAACTACATCCTCGTAAATGGCACCGAACCTCAAAATCCACTAGTCCCAGGTAATACCAACGAAGTTGGCGGCGGACGTATCGTCGACAGCATCTTTGCTGGCCTGGTTTATTATGATGTGGACGGCTCTCCGGTAAATGACGTCGCAGAGTCCATCGAACTTGAAGGTGACAAGACCTATCGCGTCACCCTGAAGGATGGACAGACCTTCACCGACGGTACCCCAGTCAAGGCAGAGAACTTCGTCAACGCATGGAACTACAACGTTGCCAATGCCACCCTCTCCTCCTACTTCTTTGAGTCCATCCTGGGCTACGAAGAGGGCAAGGAATCCATGGAGGGCCTCAAGGTCATTGATGACAAGACCTTCACCATTGAGCTCAACCAGCCAGAAGCTGACTTCCCACTACGTCTGGGTTACTCCGCCTTCTACCCACTTCCTGATTCCGCATTCACCGACATGGATGCTTTCGGCGAGAACCCAGTGGGCAATGGCCCATACAAGCTTGCTGAGTGGAACCACAACCAGGACGCCACCATCGTTCCTAATGAGGACTACACCGGTGGCCAGACTGTTCAAAACGACGGCGTGAAGTTCATCTTCTACCCTACTTTTGATGCTGCTTATGCAGACTTGCTCTCCGATAACCTCGATGTTTTGGACTCCATCCCAGACTCCGCTTTCTCCTCCTTTGAGGATGAGCTTGCAGGCCGCTCCATCAACCAGCCTTCCGCAGTCTTCCAGTCCTTCACCATTCCAGAGAGCCTCGAGCACTTTGCTGGCGAAGAAGGCAAGCTGCGCCGTCAGGCAATTTCTTTGGCAATTAACCGCGAAGAGATCACCGACACCATCTTCCAGGGCACTCGTACCCCAGCCACCGACTTCACCTCTCCGGTTATCGATGGCCACTCCGATTCCCTGGCTGGCGGAGAAGTACTAACCTACAATCCTGAGCGCGCCAAGGAACTATGGGCACAGGCTGATGCCATTAGCCCATGGAGCGGTGAATTCACCATCTCCTACAACGCAGACGGTGGCCACCAGGCTTGGGCAGACGCTACCGCCAACTCCATCCGCAACACTCTGGGCATTGATGCACTTGGCAACCCATACCCAGACTTCAAGTCCCTGCGCGATGACATCACCAACCGCACTATCAAGGGCGCTTTCCGTACCGGCTGGCAGGCCGACTACCCATCCTTGGGCAACTTCCTCGGACCTTTGTACGCAACCGGCGCAGGCTCCAACGATGGCGACTACTCCAACCCAGCATTTGATGCCAAGCTGACCGAAGCTTCCGCAGCGACAGATATTGCTGCAGCAACCCCGTTGTACAACCAAGCACAGGAAATCCTGCTGCAGGACCTGCCTGCAATCCCACTGTGGTACGCCAACGCAGTTGGTGGCTACTCCAACAACGTTTCCAACGTTGAGTTGCAGTGGAATTCCCAGCCTGCGTACTACAAGATCACCAAGTAGTAAGTCCGTGATTTCTGCTTCACCACTTAGCTTTTTAAAGAGCTAAAACTAAGGCCCAGGACACTGTCAACCAGCACCTGGGCCTTCTGGCTTTTCTAATAATCCCAGTTTCCACCGGGTTTTTCGTCGAAAAGCGTCAATCCTTTTATCCAACCCAAGCAAGCAAGGACACCCACGCTCATGCTTCGTTATGTCGGGCGCCGTTTGCTCCAAATGATTCCGGTCTTTTTTGGTGCAACCCTGCTGATTTACGCCCTTGTTTTCCTCATGCCTGGTGACCCAGTCCAGGCACTCGGCGGTGACCGCGGCCTTACCGAGGCGGCGGCTGAGAAAATCCGTCAGGAATACAACCTAGATAAACCTTTCTTGGTGCAGTATCTGCTCTATATCAAGGGCATTTTTGTACTCGATTTTGGCACCACCTTCTCAGGCCAACCCGTGCTTGATGTGATGGCCCGTGCATTCCCTGTCACCATCAAACTTTCCATTATGGCTTTGGTTTTTGAAGCAGTACTTGGCATCGTTTTTGGTGTTATTGCCGGCTTCCGCCGCGGTGGCATTTTTGACTCCACGGTGCTGGTTATTTCCCTCATCGTGATTGCTGTTCCGACCTTTGTTATCGGCTTTGTGCTGCAGTTCCTTGTCGGTGTGAAATGGGGCCTATTGCCCGTTACCGTGGGCTCAAATACTAGCTTCACAGCATTGCTCATGCCTGCGATTGTGCTGGGTGCGGTGTCATTTGCCTATGTGCTGCGCCTGACCCGCCAATCTGTGAGCGAGAACCTCCGTGCCGATTATGTTCGCACTGCGCGTGCCAAGGGCATGTCTGGATTTTCCGTAATGAACCGCCACGTGCTGCGCAACTCCCTCATCCCGGTTGCCACCTTTCTGGGTGCTGACTTAGGTGCACTGATGGGTGGCGCAATTGTCACCGAGGGCATCTTTGGAATCAACGGTGTGGGTGGAACGCTTTATCAAGCAATCCTTAAGGGTGAGCCCACCACGGTTGTCTCCATCGTCACCGTCTTGGTGATCGTCTACATTGTTGCCAATCTCGTCGTGGACTTGATCTACGCCGTGCTCGACCCAAGGATCCGCTATGCCTAATAATGAATTTCCCGCAGGCCGCGATCAGAGCCTGGAACATGGCTTGAGTCAACCGACCAATGATCAGGCTCATTTCTTCCCCGGTGGCCGTGATCAAGCACTAGTCCGTCCCGGTCAAGAGCACTTCATTGCCGAGACCGACGAAACCGGACTTGGAGCTGTTGACGCAGTTGCTGATGACTCCGCCCCAACGTCCATGTGGGGAGAAGCTTGGCGCGATCTACGCACCCGCCCGCTCTTCTGGGTTTCTGCTCTATTGATTTTGTTGGCCCTAGCGCTTGCCGTGGTACCACAGCTTTTCACCAGCACCGATCCTTCATTCTGTGAACTGGGTAATTCCCTCAACGGACCAGAAGCAGGGCATCCTTTCGGCTTTGACCGCCAAGGTTGCGATATTTATGCCCGCACTGTTTATGGTGCCCGCGCCTCGGTGTCTGTTGGTGTATTAACCACCTTGTTGGTTGTCCTCATCGGTACCGTCTTTGGCGCTTTGGCTGGTTTCTTCGGTGGCTTCATGGATACCATTCTTTCCCGCATCACCGATATGTTCTTCGCCATTCCTTTGGTTCTGGCTGCCATCGTGGTTATGCAGATGTTCAAGGAACAGCGCACCATCATCACCGTGGTTTTGGTCCTGGGACTTTTTGGCTGGACCAACATTGCGCGTATCACCCGTGGTGCCGTCATGACCGCTAAAAACGAAGAGTACGTAACCTCCGCCCGTGCACTTGGTGCTTCCAAGGCAAAGATGCTGCTTTCCCACATCATGCCTAATGCTGCGGCACCAATTATTGTGTACTCCACCGTGGCATTGGGAACCTTCATTGTTGCTGAGGCCACGCTGTCGTTCTTGGGCATTGGCTTGCCACCATCAATTGTGTCCTGGGGTGCAGATATTGCAAAGGCACAGACTTCCTTGCGTACCCAACCAATGGTGCTCTTTTACCCTGCTATGGCACTGGCACTAACCGTATTGAGCTTCATCATGATGGGCGATGTCGTCCGCGACGCTCTTGATCCTAAGTCGAGGAAGCGATGACCGATAATTCTCTAAACAACCAGCCATTGGCAGATCATGCCGGCGAAAAACCACTGCTGCAGCTTAAAGATCTAAAGATTTCCTTCACCTCCTCCACTGGTGTGGTTGATGCAGTCCGTGGCGCGAACCTCACCATCTACCCTGGCCAGTCTGTAGCCATCGTTGGTGAATCTGGATCGGGCAAATCCACTACCGCGATGTCTATCATTGGACTTTTGCCTGGTACTGGCAAGGTGACCGAGGGTTCCATCATCTTTGAAGGCGCCGATATTACTGGCCTGAACAATAAGCAGATGGAGAAATATCGCGGCTCCGAAATTGGTCTGGTTCCCCAGGATCCTATGACCAACTTGAACCCGGTATGGCGCATTGGAACCCAGGTCAAGGAATCCTTGCGCGCCAACCATGTGGTGCCAGGTTCTGAAATGGATAAGCGAGTTGCCGAGGTGCTTGCAGAAGCTGGCCTACCGGATGCAGAGCGCCGCGCCAAGCAATATCCTCATGAGTTTTCCGGTGGTATGCGCCAACGTGCGCTCATTGGCATTGGTCTGGCAGCGCGCCCAAAGTTGCTTATTGCCGATGAACCTACCTCTGCGCTGGATGTCACCGTGCAGCGCCAGATCCTGGATCACCTGGAAACGTTGACCAAGGAGCTTGGCACTGCAGTGCTCTTTATTACCCACGATCTAGGTTTGGCTGCTGAACGCGCCGAGCACCTCGTGGTTATGCACCGCGGACGCATCGTTGAATCCGGACCGTCATTGAGCATTCTGCGTAATCCTCAGCATCCTTATACCCAGCGTTTGGTAAAGGCAGCTCCCTCACTGGCATCCGCGCGCATTCAAAGTGCACAACAACACGGAATTGAATCTTCTGAATTGCTAGCTGCAACGGCTGGCGATGATGCGCAGCCAGAAGAACGCGTAATTGAAGTTAAGAACCTCACCAAGGAATTTGATATCCGTGGTGCCCGCGGAGATAAAAAGAAGCTCAAAGCTGTTGATGATGTCTCCTTCTTTGTCCGCAAGGGAACCACCACTGCTTTGGTGGGAGAATCTGGTTCTGGTAAATCTACCGTGGCCAATATGGTGTTGAACCTGCTTGAGCCAAGCAGTGGCCAGGTGCTCTATGAGGGCACAGATCTCACCGGTTTGAGCTCCAAAGAGATCTTTAATATGCGCCGGAAGCTACAAGTGGTTTTCCAAAACCCCTATGGTTCCTTGGATCCGATGTACTCCATCTACCGCTGCATCGAAGAGCCTCTGGTCATTCACAAGGTTGGCGGAGACCGTAAGGCTCGAGAAGCTCGCGTTGCTGAGTTATTGGATATGGTTTCCATGCCTCGTTCCACCATGCGCCGCTACCCCAATGAGCTTTCCGGTGGTCAGCGTCAGCGTATTGCGATTGCCCGTGCATTGGCTCTTAATCCTGAGGTCATTGTGCTGGATGAAGCAGTTTCTGCACTGGATGTTTTGGTGCAGAACCAGATCTTGCAGCTCTTGGCTCAGCTGCAGCAAGATCTGAAATTGAGCTACCTCTTTATCACTCACGATCTTGCAGTGGTTCGCCAAACTGCAGATGATGTGGTGGTTATGCAAAAGGGTCGCATCGTAGAAAAGGGTCGTACCGACGACATCTTTAATAACCCTCAACAGGACTACACGCGCGCTTTAATTAACGCCGTTCCTGGTTTGGGAATTGAGCTAGGCACTGGTGAAAACCTAATTTAACCACCTGCTCCCCACTTAACCCCTGCATCTTAAGGACGTTCCAGTCTAAAAGGTGCAGGGGTTGAGTGCTTTTCCGCCCACAAACAAGCACTGCCCCGATCAAAGGAATTTACCTTTAATCGGGGCAGGAATGCTAACTGATCTAGCGAGTTTTAGACGCGGGCTTGAACAACCATCTCAACGATGTGAGCAACAGCCTCATCGGCATTAAGTTCGGTATTTTCGCCACCGCGCACGCGCAGCTCAACCTTGCCATCTGCATAACCACGGCCGAGGATCAACGCGAAAGGCATGCCCAAAAGTTCTGCATCCTTAAACTTCACACCGGGGCTGACCTTGGCACGGTCGTCGAAAAGCACCTCGAGGCCAGCGGCAGACAACTCTGCGGCGTAGCGCTCTGCAGCCTCAATAGCGGCGGCGTCCTTATTAGCTGCAACCACGTGGACCTGGTAAGGGGCAACCTCAACGGACCAGTTCAGACCAGCGTCATCGTGGCGCTGCTCAGCCAGCACAGCCAAAAGGCGGGAAACACCAATGCCATAGGAACCCATGGTTGGGATTGCGCGCTTGCCGTTTTCGTCCAAGATCTGCACGTCAAAAGCTTGGGTGTACTTGCGGCCCAATTGGAAGATATGTCCAATTTCAATACCGCGAGCCAAGGTCAAAGTGCCCTCGCCTTCTGGAGCTGGATCGCCTTCCATGATTTCGGCTGCTTCAATAAAGCCGTCTGGAGTGAAATCGCGGCCCGCAACCAGGCCTACCACGTGGCGTTCCTTCTCATCAGCACCGGTGATCCAGGAAGTACCGTTTACAACGCGAGGATCAGCCAAAACCTTCACGCCATTCTTTGCCAAACCAACAGGTCCGACATAACCCTTGACCAAGAATGGATTCTTGGCAAAGTCAGCTTCCACAGCCAACTCAACTTCAGCAGGCTCAAGGGAAGCTTCCAAACGCTTCATATCAACTTCGCGATTGCCAGGAAGCAGGATGCCGGTAAGCTCCCACTCCTCCGCACCAGGCTGGCGGACCTTTACAACGATGCACTTGAGGGTATCGGCTGCAGTTACTTCGCGGCCGTCAATGCGCACGTCAATGGAGTTTGCCCAATCAACCAAAGCATCAATGGTTTCAGATGCTGGGGTCTCATGGATCACTGCCTCTGGCAGGCCTTCGATTGAACGCTCCACACCAGGCTGGGTGACAACTGCTTCGACGTTTGCAGCGTAATTACCAGCGGTGGAACGCACAAAGGTGTCTTCGCCATTTTCGGAAACGGCGAGGAACTCCTCGGATGCAGAACCACCCATGGCGCCAGAAGTTGCCTTACAAATTACGTATTCGATGCCGAGGCGATCAAAAATACGCTGGTAAGCGCCACGGTGACGCTGGTAGGACTCTTCCAAACCAGCATCGCTCATATCGAAGGAGTAGGAATCCTTCATCACAAATTCGCGGCCACGCAGAATTCCGGCACGAGGGCGTTCCTCATCGCGGTACTTGGTCTGGATTTGGTAGAGGGTGACCGGGAAGTCTTTATAGGAGTTATAAAGATCCTTGACGGTGGAGGCAAACATTTCCTCGTGGGTTGGTCCCAGGAGGTAATCGCCGCCCTTGCGGTCCTTCAGGCGGAAGAGTGAATCGCCATATTCGGTCCAGCGCTGGGTGGTTTCATAAGGCTCACGTGGCAAAAGTGCTGGGAAGAGCAGCTCCTGGCCACCGATCTCATTCATTTCCTCGCGGACAACTGCTTCAATATTGCGCAGGGCACGCAGTCCAAGTGGCAACCAGGAATAAACGCCGGGTGCTACTCGGCGGATATAACCTGCACGAACAAGCAGCTTGTGGCTGGGTACTTCAGCATCGGCAGGGTCTTCGCGCAGAGTGCGCAAAAAGAGCGTGGAAAGACGAGTGATCATGAGTGATAAATATACCCCCTCACTTCCTATTCAACCGCCCAACCCCCGGTTTTAACTTCTGTGCCTTTAGCCCTCAAGTATTCTCACACTCATGCTTATTGTGTTGCCCCCTTCTGAAACCAAAACTCCCGGCGGCAAAGGGAAACCTCTTGCGCTGGATAAACTAAGCTTTCCGCAGCTTAATGCGGTACGCGCGCAACTAATTGAGGATCTTTCCGCACTCGAGGTAGATGAAGCGATGCAGTTGCTGGGAATTTCAGAAAACCTGCGCGCCGAGGCAGAGGCCAATAAGCAACTTTTCACCAGCCCCACTATGCCGGCGATTTTCCGCTATTCCGGCGTACTTTATGATGCCCTCGACGCCGCTTCCCTACCCAAGTCCGCCCTGAAACGCCTGGCCATCGGGTCCGCACTTTTTGGCGTGGTGCGCGCCACCGACCAGATTCCGCATTATCGTCTTTCCGGGGGCACCAAAGTGCCCACCAAAACCGGTGAGCTGCCAACGCTCAAGGCCCGCTGGGGTACCTCCATCACCGAGGCGCTTTTCGACGCAAACCCGCTGATCGTGGATTTGCGCAGTGGTACTTATCAACAACTGGGAAGAGTCAAAACCGCAGTAACTGTGCGAGTTGAATCTGTCCTGGAGGATGGCTCACGCAAGGTGGTCAGCCACTTTAATAAGCATTACAAAGGCGAGCTTGCCAGGGTGTTGGCAAGCTCACCAAAGTCTGCAAAAAATGCTGCTGAGGTGGCAGAAATCGCGCGTTCTGCGGGCATGATCATCGAGGAAAATCCTGCGCACAAGGAAACTTTTACGCTCGTCGTTTAGGCATTGATCACGAACTTAATATGCTCGGAATTCATATCGCGCAATCTAATACACACACCATTGAGCATTTCTGCTAGTACTGCTGCTTTTTCTTTACGGACCTTCAATCTGCCTTCACAGTCAATGACCAAATTTCCGGAAAGCCCAGATTTCACCACCAACTGAGCTGCCGTAGCGATGCCCATTTCACCTGCCGATGACGTATCTTGACCATCGGTCATGACAATCATCAACGCGCGACGGCCCGGTTCTTTGCGACGTTCACGTTCCATTAGATCTTTGGCCATGAGCAATCCCTCAGCTAAAGGAGTGCGTCCACCCATCGGCATATCTTTAAGACGCTGTTGCGCAAGTTCCACCGAGTTGGTGGGATTAAGCACCAGTGTTGGTTTATTGCCGTTGACCGCGATGACCGCAACTTTATCCCGGCGCTGGTAGGCGTCGGAAAGCATGGAGGTAATCGTGCTGGTGACAGCGCGTACTCGTGATAGCGCGGCCATAGAACCCGAAGTATCAACCACAAATACGATGAGGTTTGCTTCTTTGCCTCGCCTTAAAGATCCACGCAGATCCTCGGGACGGAAATCAACAATTCCTTCCACAATTCCGGCTCCACGTTCGCTGGCCGCCATGAGCGTTCCCACCAAGTTAATTCCGTGCCCATCCTTTTTGGGACGCACATCAGCGCCCTGTCGAGAATAGGCTTTGGAACGGCGCCCCGGAGTGGATTCCTCCGAACCCATGGTGGACAGACGCAGGTTTCTAGGAACGAAAGGGCTCGCCGGAGCCGGCAGTACCTACCTTTCCGGTGGTCTGTGCCTTGGCTTGGGCAGTGCCTTGCATTCCATCTTCGTCGGTGGGATTTTCGGTATCCGTTAGGGCTTGCGCACCAGTTTCTTCATCGGTGATTTTAGCAGCAGGACCTTGTTTTTCATGATCTTTGAAGAAGTTGCGCGCTTCTTGCAGTGTTTCTTGGAGCCTACACTCTTCCATTTCTGGCGCGTCAAAAGGATTGCGACGTCGACGGTGTGGCAGGGCCAAGCGCGCTGCAGTTTCTACGTCGTCATCGGTAACTACGGTGCGACCTTCCCAAGCTGCATTGGCCAGGGCGGTGCGAGTAATCACGAGGTCTGCGCGCATGCCGTCAACTTCGATGCGCGCACACAGCCAAGCGATGTGGTTGAGGATCATATCGGGAAGTTCTACCGATGGAAGCAGCTCTTTTGCTGCGACAATACGTTCAACAGTTGCTGCATCTTGATCCGCCCACTGTGCCATAAATTGCTCAGGATTATTTTCATAAGCTAGGCGGCGCTTGATAATCTCAACACGAATTTCAGGATTAGTCGAGGCGGACACATCAACGGCTAGCCCAAAGCGGTCCAGGAGCTGCGGGCGCAGTTCCCCTTCCTCTGGGTTCATGGTGCCCACTAGCACGAAGTTTGTTGAGGAAGAATGCGAAATGCTATCGCGCTCGATATTGACGCGGCCGCTGGCTGCAGCATCCAAAAGTGCATCAACCAAGTGGTCAGCTAGCAAGTTGATCTCATCTACATAAAGCACGCCGCCGTCTGCCTGCGCTAGCAGGCCCGGCTGGTATTCTGCGCGACCGGTGGTAAATACGGTCTCCATATTTAGTGATCCCACAACGCGGTCCTCGGTTGAGCCGAGCGGGAGGTTGATCAGAGGCGCGTCGCCAAGCAAAGCCACAAAGGCGCGCACTGTGGTGGTTTTGGCGGTGCCCTTTTCGCCGCGGATAACCACACCGCCGATGCGTGGTGAGATTGCGGTCAAGATAAGAGCTAGACTCAGCTCATCTTGGCCAACCACTGCTGAAAATGGGTACCGAATAACGCTTTGGGGAGACACGCTTTTCTTCTTTCCACCTTAAAAACACCCACGCTTGGATGCTCCATCACATATTTTTCGCTCCAGTGAGTAGATCACACCTGTGTGTGGATACCTTAGTAGTGCAGCGCTACTACAACGAATTTATAAGGTGGAATTTGACCGACTTGGGGGTAGGTTTTATTGGCATCTTGCCCCCGCTATAATCCCGCGACGTCACCAATGACGTATACCGCTGGCGCCTTAATATCCTGGGCGATTATGGTGTCTCCCAGGGTTGCCAAAGTGCATCGAATAGAGCGCTGGCTTTCAGTCGTACCTTCTTGAATCACCGCAGCCGGTGTATCTGCTGCCAGACCACCAGCCATAAGTGCATCGGCAATAGGCGCGGCATTTTTTACGCCCATGATGATTGAAAGTGTGCCACCAGATTTTGCCAAAGCATCCCAATCAAGCAGGGATTTTTCATGGCCTGGGGGAAGGTGACCAGAGATGACGGTAAAACTATGCACAACTCCCCTGCTGGTGATGGGAATTCCGGCAGCAGCAGGCACTGAAATTGCACTGGTCACACCTGGTATAACCTCACAGGCAATGCCATGTTCGGCTAAGTATTCCAATTCCTCAAAGCCTCGGCCAAAGACATAAGGATCGCCACCTTTAAGGCGCACGACCTTTTTGCCTTGTTGTGCGTATTCCACCAGCATTTCATTGGTACGGGACTGTGCAACTTGGCGACCATAAGGAAGCTTGGAAACATCGACAAGTTCCTTTGAGCTAATATCGCACAACTTCTCCAACTCATTTGTTGGCCCCAGATGATCCGCCAAAATAACATCTGCTTCTTGCAAACGATTCATGCCGCGCACCGTGATTAAATCCCAAGCCCCGGGGCCTCCGCCAATAAGACTTACTGGCTTGATGGTGGCAGAGGTCTCTGATTGCTTACTATTCATGGAAAGTTATCCTAGTCGGTGCAAATCGCTAGGCTGGCAGTATGAGTACCACAAGCGAACAATCCCCCACTTTTGCGCCTTTTAAGCTTGAGGCTCAATTTGCTACCGAACTTCCCGAACTTGCCGTTCCTGGACACGGAGAAGATACGCCAGATCCAACATTATTGCTGCTCAATGAGGTTTTAGCCGAGGAACTGGGACTCAATCCAACGTGGCTCAAAAGCGATGATGGCATTCAATTCCTCCTCGGACACAACTCCCAACCACTCACCCAAGCAGTGTCCCAAGCTTATGCAGGCCACCAATTTGGCCAATTTGTTCCACGACTTGGAGATGGACGTGCCCTGCTCTTGGGAGAAATCCAGGACAAAAGTGGCCACTGGCGTGACATTCACCTTAAAGGCTCAGGTCGTACCAGCTTTTCCCGTGGCGGTGATGGCCGCGCTGCCTTGGGCCCCGTGCTGCGCGAATACCTAGTTTCCGAAGCAATGTTTGCGCTAGGTGTTCCCACTAGCCGAGCGTTGGCCGTGTTAACCACCGGCCGAAAAATCCAGCGCGAAACCGCAGTTCCCAGTGCAGTATTGGTTAGGGTATCAACAAGCCATATACGAGTTGGTTCCTTTCAATATTCCAACCTGACTGGCGGAATTGAACTAACGAAACGCTTGGCAGACTTTGCGATAAAACGACACTATCCTGCTCTGGCGGTGCGGTTGAATACACCAACTCCACAACTTTATGTCGATTTTTTCCGGGAGATCCTAAAACGCCAGGCGCATACCGTTGCCAAATGGACACGACTGGGCTTTATCCATGGAGTGCTCAACACTGACAACACTCTGGTTTCTGGAGAAACAATCGACTACGGTCCCTGTGCATTTATGGAGGCTTATCGCGAAAACACTTTCTTCAGCTCCATCGATACCCAAGGTCGCTATAGTTTCGGCAATCAACCTTCCATAATTGGCTGGAATTTGGCCCGTTTGGTAGAGACCCTGCTTCCTTTATTGGGTGAAACTCCTGATGAAGGAATGACCCAAGCCCAAAACCTGATGAATGAGTTTGGTGAGCTCTACCACGGTGCATTGCTCGAGGAATTTGCTCTTTCATTAGGAGTAGATAACTCACATAAGGAATTGTTTGAGACTTTCCAAAACCTGCTGACTCTCAATTCCCCAGATCTCACCACTTTGATGCGTACTCTAACCGAAGGTGCAACTCCTCCACCTGGATTTGAGTCCTGGGTTGCTCAGTGGCAGGAGCTCAATCCCAATTATGAACAGATGGCGCAGGTTAACCCGGTTTTCATACCCCGAAATCACCTCGTTGAAGAAGCTTTATCCCAAGCTTTAGAGGGAAATATGCAGAATTATCTGCAACTACTGCGCGCTGTGACACATCCATTTGATCGCACAGCCGGCAGTGCTTTCCTTACATTGCCGAGTGCACCTGGTTTTGAAGACGATTTCCGTACCTTCTGTGGTACCTAAAGCGCTTTTCGACGCCCACCACCCCGGCATTCACGCCCGGCAGGGGATGTGCGGGGGGCACGTCGACAAGCGTGGTTTTGGGGCTAAAATTCGTCGTTTTGAATTTTGCCCATTCCCATAAGTTTTCAAATGCGCCAGGCTTCGCCATAAGCTCACTCAAATTATTGGGCACAATCTGCTAACTCACGCCGAATTCGTCCTTGAGCCAACCGCAAACCTCTGCTTCTGGTACTGCGGAAAGTGCGTACCAGACCGCATCTAATTCTTTTTAACCGTGAGCCTGGTACATCAGCGAAACCCCTTCATTGAAGGTGAAGTTCTGCTCCATTCCGGCATCACGGGCACTAAACCATTGCCCTGCAATCTGGACGTCAGAAAACAACAGCGCACCATTCTCTGCAGGTCCGGTTGCCTCAGAGAACTCGACGGTACTGCCGAGCTGAGAATCTGGAAATATACTCAAATACTTCTCTTGAGCAGCCTTTGCGCGATTTTGCGCCACATGCCAAACATTAGCGAAGGGATAATAAATGGCCGAGGATCACTATCCACATCGGCTAAATGAAGCTGCCAGCTGACTCCATACCAATCCTCCACCCACGCCCAATAGGAAGAAAACGGGTATGAATCTAGTGGCATCAGGGTTTTACCGGTGGGGCTTAGCTTTTGCCACATTTATTCCAAATCGGTTTTGCAGCAGGATTCAAAGCTGAATCAAAATTCAGCATGAAGCTCAATGCTGGATTGGGAAGAAATTCCTCCCCTGCATTAAACAAAATAAATCAGGTTCCTGCGAGTTAACCTTCAGCAGTTAGCGTTTTGCCAGCTAGACACTCTTGAAAATCCATTAAGCCCGCAGATGGATAGGTAATAGTCTCATGGACATGTGAGCTCTGAGGCATGTGGGAGAAGAGGTCAACGTAGTATTCAGCGGCTTCATCAGCGATACCTAGGCACCAAATATTCGGAATAATCTTATGCATAACCGCGAGGATAGAGCATACACGGGACATGTGTAATGTAAAGCACAATTTCATAGAAAACATCTTCGAATTAAGGACACTTTTCCCTGTATTAGATACTAAAGGGCACCTCGGATAAATCCGAGGTGCCCTTTAGTGAAGTGCAGATTTTAAGCTTCGAGCTTCAGGGTCTGCTGGGTACGCTCCCACTGCTCAGCGAAAAGTTCAGGCTCATTAGCCAACTTCTTGCCATAAGAAGGAACCATTTCCTTTAGCTTGTCGCCCCAAGCGATCATGCGATCGCCGAAGCAACGCTCAAGAAGTTCGAGCATTGCGGAAGGAGCAATGGAAGCTCCAGGAGATGCACCAAGAAGGCCTGCGATAGTGCCCTCAGAGTTGTTGATCAAAGTGGTACCAAATTCCAGGGAACCAAACTTGGGGAAGCCAGTTGGCTTAATTACCTGGACGCGCTGACCCGCAACGATGGTCTCCCAATCGCCATTTTCGGCCTCTGGCATGTATTCACGCAAAGATTCCATACGCTTGTCCTGGTTCTTGAGAACTTCGGTAACCAGGTACTTGGTGAGGTCAAATTCCTGTGCAGCAACACCCAAGTAGGAAGGAATGTTGTCTGGGCGGATGGACTTGAAGAGATCCAAGTAAGAGCCCTGCTTCAGGAACTTAGGAGTCCAACCACCATAAGGTCCGAAGAGTAGACCCTTCTGGCCATCGATGACGCGGGTATCAAGGTGAGGAACAGACATTGGAGGAGCTCCAACGGATGCTTTGCCATAAACCTTGGCAGCGTGCTGCTCGATAAGCTCTTCATTGGTGCAACGTAGCCACAGGCCAGATACCGGGAAACCAGCAAAGCCCTTTACCTGTGGGACGCCTGCGCTGCGCAGCAAATCAAGTGCATATCCGCCAGCGCCAACAAATACGAAGTTAGCCTTGACAGTCTTGGTGTCGCCGGTGTGAACGTTCTTAACGGTCACAATCCACTTTGCACCATCAGCCTTGATGTCCTTAACTTCGTGACCGTAGCGGATTTCAGTGCCGCCAGCCTGGGCTGCAGCGAGGAACTGCTTGGTCTGTGCACCGTAGTTAATATCGGTGCCTTCTTTAATCCAAGAAATAGCGACTGGGTTAGAGAAATCCCTGCCCTTTGCCATCAGAGGAAGCTTTTCAGCAAAGGTCTCTGCATCATCTGCATAAGACATTCCCTGGAAAAGTGGGTGATCCTTTAATGCGTTAAAGCGATTCTTGATGTATTCAACCTGGTCCGCGCCCTGTCCGAAGGAAACGTGAGGAACTGGGTTAATGAATTCGCTTGGATCTGAAAGGATTCCATTATCCACCTGGTGAGACCAGAATTGGCGAGAAACCTGGAACTTTTCATTAATGCCAATAGCCTTGGTGATATCCACCTTGCCATTGACCTCAGGGGTGTAGTTCAACTCACATAGAGCAGAGTGTCCAGTACCTGCATTGTTCCACGGTGAGGACGACTCTTGGGCCGGTCCATCCAAACGCTCAAAGATGATCTGAGACCAGGTTGGCTCCAGCTGGCGCAACATTGCACCAAGAGTAGAGCTCATGATTCCGGCACCGATAAGGACAACGTCTGCCTCATCGGTAATCCTCTGTGCGTTCTTCGGGGAATCTGACATGTTCAACTTCCTTTTATCTCCGCGAGTTGTCTGCCGAACACAAAAAACAGGCGCCACAAGCCAAATTCTGCCCTCAACAAACCACACTTGATGGCAGAAAAGTAAGCCGACGCTTGAAATTGCACCCCCTCTTGACTCTTGCAAGAGATCATGGGTACACGTTGTCCGTAGGTTAATAGTGTACGCCTGCAATGCAAGCGCCAGGAAACAGCCTCCGAATATTAGCCAAACATCACTATAATCCTCCCCCTATTTACCCCCACCCCCAAGTTGCCAACCTTGCAAATGTGATCTTTGCAAAATCTTGGCAGCTGGGAGCAATGCCAGAACTTGCCAAAAGACTTCCACGGAAGAGAAATTACCCGTCAAAAACCGGCACTATTAATTTTTATTTGGTCTCCTCGCAGCGTTTTCAGAGGTTTGCTTCTATCTTTAGAAGTATGAACGCTCAAAGCACCCCGATGCCCCTTATCGACGAACGAGAATGGGCCATTGACATCCTGGGCGCTGGATACGAATTTCACACCATTGAACTAGGCAATGATCCGGATGGCGAGACAGACGTTGTAGCAACGGTAGTTCGTTTTAATCCAGCAGCCGCTAACTCTGCCGATCATGAATTTTTCCGCCGGCCCGCCTTATTGTGGGTGCACGGCATGACCGACTATTTCTTCCACACGGAGTTTGCGGAATATTTTCATGATGCAGGCTTTGCCGTTTATGCGGTAGATCTCCGCAAATGTGGCAGGTCCCACCGACCGGGCCAACAATGGCATTTTGCTACCGATCTCCGTTTTTATTTTCCAGATCTTAATGCCGCCACGGAACTAATTGCTACTCTCCATCCTTCGCTGATACCAGCAGCCCATTCCACCGGAGGACTAATTGTTCCGCTGTGGCTTTCTGAACTCAAGGATTCAAATCCTCTAAGGCACTCAAAGATTTCCGGGCTAATACTAAACAGCCCATGGCTTGATCTCATGTATCCACGTGTGGTAGTCCGGCTACTGACACCCGTCATTCAATTTTTGGGACTCAAAAAACCTCAAGCCCTTTTACCTAATGATGGTTTAGGCCCCTACGGTAGATCAATCCACAAAGATCATTTTGGTGAATGGGATTTCGACACCGTATTAAAACCAGTTGAAGGGCACAAGAAAAACCTCGGCTGGTTGCGTGCCATACTTTTAGGTCACCATGAAGTTCATAAAGATCGCGTCAATGTGGGAGTTGATGTTCTGACAATTTGTTCTGCTCGGTCCTGGTTCAACCGGGAATACTCCCCTGCAACCGATTCTGCCGACGCGGTATTAGATGTAAAACAAATTCAAAAGTGGGCTCCACACCTTTCCTCACCTGCCTCTAGGGTCACTGTCATTCCAATTGAAGATGCCCGCCATGACGTTTTCCTCTCAACGCAAGGGGTTCGTCGAAAAGCAATGGAAATAGTCCATAATTGGCTAAAAGATCATGATTTAACTGGCGGGGAAGATTTCTCCTCAAATTAGTGTTAGCTCATAGAGAGTCAGTTTTTTCAAATAATGTTCGTCTAGGAGTCCTTTTAAATGTCCGAGCAGTCCGCAGCAATCAAGCACTACGACCTCATTATCATCGGCACAGGTTCCGGAAACTCTATTCCGGGTCCAGAGTTTGAAGATAAGTCAATTGCCATTATTGAGAAGGGTGCTTTTGGCGGAACCTGCCTCAACGTAGGTTGCATCCCCACCAAGATGTACGTTTACGCCGCAGATGTGGCCAAGGAAATCCAGGAAGCTTCCCGCTATGGCATCGACGCTTCCCTAAATGGTGTTGATTGGCCCTCAATTGTGAACCGCGTGTTCGCTGACCGCATTGACCTCATCGCACAAGGTGGAGAGGCTTATCGACGCGGCCCTGAGACTCCAAACATTGACGTTTACGATATGCATGCGCAATTCGTTGGACACAAGACTATTTCCACCGGTATTGCCGGCCAGGAACAGGTAATCAGTGGCACGGATATTGTGATCGCAACAGGTTCTCGCCCTGTTATTCCACAGGCTATTGCAGAATCCGGCGTGCGCTACTACACCAATGAAAACATCATGCGTCTACCTGAGTTGCCAAAATCGATGGTGGTTGTCGGTGGCGGATTTATCGCCATGGAATTTGCCCATGTTTTCCAGTCCCTTGGAACCAACGTCACCATCCTGAACCGCTCGGAAGTGATGTTGCGTGGTGCGGATGCTGATATCTCTGCAAAAATCTTGGAGCTTTCACAGCAGAAATTCAACGTCCACCTCAATACTTCAGTGACTGCTGCACAAAATAATGAGGATGGCAGCATCACCCTCAACACCAACACTGGTGGAGAAATCACTGCGGATATCCTGCTGGTTGCTACCGGCCGTATCGCCAACGGCGATCAGATGAACCTTGCTGCTTCCGGAATTGAAATGGAAGGCACCAAAGTCAAGGTTGATAAATTTGGACGAACCAACGTTGAAGGTGTGTGGGCTTTGGGTGATGTATCTTCCCCATTCCAGCTCAAGCACGTAGCAAATGCTGAAATGCGCGCGGTGCGCCATAATCTTTTGCACCCTGAGGACCTTCGCCAAATGCCTCATGATTTTGTGCCTTCTGCAGTCTTTACCAATCCTCAAATCGCTCAGGTTGGACTAACAGAAGCTGAAGCACTTGCGGCTGGCCACAATATCACTGTCAAGATCCAGAACTACTCCGATGTTGCATATGGCTGGGCGATGGAGGACAAGGATGGCTTTGTCAAACTAATTGCAGATACGGATTCTGGACAACTTTTGGGCGCCCATATTATCGGCGCTCAAGCTTCCACTTTGATTCAACAGCTGATTACAGTGATGGCTTTTGGAATTGATGCCCGTGATGCCGCCAGCAAACAATATTGGATCCACCCAGCTCTCCCTGAGGTCATTGAAAATGCCCTTTTGGGTCTGGAATACTAATTTTTGAGGCATTAATTTCACCTTAAAAATAATTCCGTGTCAAATAAAACAGCCCTTTTGACTACGAAAACCAGCTCAAAATTAAGAAAATTTAAGAATACTTAAGTTTTCGCAGCACATTACTACCCCCAGGGGTAGTAATGTCGATTGAACCTTGTGAGAAGCCGTATAGACTTTTGTTCGTTAGATCACTGAACCATAAAAAGGTTTGGGGAATCTAAGCGCAGTAATTAAAATTGAGACCAGTTTCACCCGTAACGATTGGTAGAAACTGTTCGATATTTGGATTGCTGAGTAATTGTTTAAGTTTCGCCTGGTTTTTCCTGGGAAACTCTAAACAATAACTAATAGCTAAATACGTTCTCCCTTCGTCCGAGGGGAGTTGCTCCAACTAATTTCAAAGGACTTTTCTCATGCGTTCTTTCCGTACTGCTGCTGTTGCAGGCATTGCCGCAATTGCTCTTTCCATGGGCTCCACCACCATCGCTTCTGCTGAGGAATCTGAGCAGAACCTTTCCTCCGGCTTCTCCGCCCTTTCCTCCGGTGGCGCTGCAGCTGTTGGCGAAGACTGGGATGCCGATCAGCCTGCTACCGGTGAGGAAATCTTCGGCGAAGAAGAATCCCGCGATGAGCAGCCTGCTTGGGTTCAGAACATGTACGACCTCACCTGGATCGGCGGCATTGCTTCCCTTCTTGGCATGATCGTATTCCCTGCGTATAACTACCTGGTTTACACCGGCGTTATCAAGTAAAACCCTCCTCATCTCCTTCTTCACCAACTGAAAGGTTCGCATTCCAATGCGTAAATTCCGCAACTCTGCAATCGCACTTGTTTCTGCAGCAGCCATCACCCTTGGTAGCGTTACCGCTGTTTCCGCTCAGGAAACCACCGCTCCTACCACCACCGCTTCCGAGTCCGAGTCCGGCTCCACCGTTGGATCTTCTTGGTCTGACTACAACGAGCCTTACGAGGGTGACCAGGAAGGCTACGGCATCGATGGCTTCGGCTCTTCTCGTGATGACTCCGGCGAGGATGTTCCACGCTGGCTCTCCACCTGGGGCAAGGTATTCGACGTTCTGACCGTCGGTTCCGTCCTCGGCATGATTGTCTTCCCTGTAGTTAACTACCTGAAGTACAACGGCATCATCAAGTAAGTCATCTGACTTAACTCTTTAAGGCGCTCACGATTACCGTGAGCGCCTTTTTGCGTTTCACAAAGTTTTTCTAAGTCATTTCTTGGGCCATCTAGCCGTTTTACCACAGCTTCTTCATAAACTTAAGAATCGAATAAATGCTTGAAATATCCCTTGATTCATGTCCCCTACACCAGGCACACTAGACCTAAAGCACATCAGGTTTTCAGGGGAAAAACATGATCACCAAAGTCTATTTTAGCCACCTCAACCCAACTGACCCACTAGTCCACCTCCACATTGAACTCATCAAGACCACGCATCAAATGTGGGTAAATCTCCTTGCGGAGTCTGAAGAGTTCGATTCTGACTCACTAATTAGTGAACTTATGCGAATCACCGGCAACTCGAGGCACGAGATAAATTTGGGCATCAATGCCATAGCGGCCATGCAAAACTTACCGTTGCTTCGAGATATCCAGGAGCGCTACTACTTTCTTAATATCCGATACCTTGCTGCCATCATGTTGGCAGTTGCCAAGGGATCTAAAGAAATCTGGCCAGAACTCGATCGCCGCATCGTGGATGCCCTCACCCCAGTGACCGCAGACGAAGCTATGATGCAATCATCTACCTTGGCACGGCATATCAAGAAGTGGATTAAGGAACTTGATCCTACTCCGCCCAAGCCACCTGATGAAAAACTTGACTATGTGCGCACGCGCATCAATGACGACGTCACCTACGCCCAAATTCGACTCAGTGGGGCCAACAGACAGCGCTTTAACGACCTGCTTCAGCATTGGTCTGATAAAGGCATCGACCTGGTCACAGGTTTAGTAGATATCCTCAAGGCCAACAGTAAAGTCACCATTACCAAGTACCTCTACACCACGCATGAAGAAGAAAACAACGGTTGGAATCCAGATAATGGCTTTTGCGTCATCAGTGATTACATCGATTGCGAAATCACCAAGACTAAAGACCTCGACAGGTACAAGGGAGTCGTGGAAAACAACTACCGCCCCAGCGAAGGTCTAGTAGCACTGGTACGAGCCAGAGATGGACACTGCAGATTTCCCGGCTGCTGTGTGCCAGCTAGTAAATGCCAGGTGGATCATATTGTGCCATGGAAGGAAGGGGGAAAAACCGTGGACTGGAATCTCCAGCTGGTATGCCAACGCCATCACAATATGAAAACCGATGCCCGCTTTACTGCAGAAATCAATGGAATGGCGGAAGTGAAGTGGGTGGGTCCTATGGATGTTCCCATGGTGACTAGACCTGATGGGCCATTGGCGTTGAAAATGCCACGGGGAAAATGGGGCCAATATTTAAGAGATAGAATGCAGGCGCGGTTTGAAAGAATCCGAGACCGCTACCGCGAAGACTAGCCTAACCACCGCGCGCTAGTGTTTTTCGTCGAAAAGCGTTAAAAAACCAGTTGCCCCGCAGGGCAACTGGCTGCTAAGCAAACCTAAAAGGCTTAGACGCTCTCATCTGGAAGCGTGAGGATCTCATTGCCGTCTTCGGTGATCACAATAGTGTGCTCGAACTGGGCAGAGAATTTGTGGTCCTTGTTTTGCACAGTCCAATCGTCTTCCCAGATCTCATAATCAAGGGAACCCAAGTTGATCATTGGCTCAATAGTCAGAGTCATTCCAGGAACCAGCAGGTCACGGTATTGAGTGTTGTCATAATGCAATACAACTAGCCCATTGTGGAAGGTTGGTCCGATGCCGTGTCCAGTGAAATCTCGAACCACGTTGTAGCCAAAACGCTTGGCATAGGATTCAATAACGCGGCCAATTACGTTGATTTCACGGCCAGGCTTTGCTGCGCGAATTGCTCGCATCATCGCTTCTTCGGTGCGCTCTACCAAGAGACGATGCTCCTCAGAAACGTCGCCAGCAAGGAAGGTAGCATTGCAGTCTCCATGAACTCCATGTTTGAAGGCCGTGACGTCGATGTTAACGATGTCGCCTTCCTCAATCACAGTGGAGGAAGGAATGCCGTGGCACACGATCTCATTGAGGGAGATGCAGGAAGACTTCTGGAAGCCGCGGTAGCCCAAATCGGAAGGATAAGCACCCATATCGCAGGTGTACTCGTGGATAATGCGGTCAATTTCGTCGGTGGTAACACCAGGCTTAACGGCTTCACCAGCGATTTTAAGAGAGTTGGCTGCGATGCGGGAGGTCTCACGCATCGCTTCAATCACCTCAGGGGTTTGTACAAAAGGCTCACCAATGGCCTCTTGGACTTCGTCTTTCCACACATATTCTGGACGTTCGATATGCGCAGGTACCTCCCTAATGGGAGAAAGTTTTCCAGGGACAATCGGTGCACGCAGACTAGACATGTTCCCCATGCTAGTCCCCTCTAATGAAAGCCACGAAAATTGGGAGGTCTATTCGGTAGATTCTGCTGGCACCTCTGCAGGTACTTCTCCTTGTGCCCGCAATTCATCAAGCCGGATGAAGAACTGATCGGTAACAGCAGTTGCTGCCTCAGATCCACCACCGAGCACAACCAAGGTAGCAAACGCGATGTCATCTTCACGGTAACCGGTAAACCACGCGTGGGAGCCCCCGTTAATTTCAGCCTCACCAGTCTTGCCACGAATCTGAGGCCCAGTTTGTTTCATACCGCGCGCAGTACCATCAGTAACAACCGACTGCATCATCGACTGGAGTGAACTTAACACTGCCGGGTCAAGGGGAGGCACGGTGGTACTGGCTTTGGTTTCATGACCAGAAATTAATACTGGAGTAGGAACCTTGCCGGTAGCAGCGGTGGAAGCCACAAGAGCCATGCCAAAGGGGCTCGCCAAGTCGTAGCCCTGGCCGTAGCCGGATTCAGTGCGATCAAGGACTACCTCTCCCTCCGGCACGGAGCCAGTAATGGTATCTAGACCTGGGATTTCATAGTCAATGCCCAGGCCAAATTGCATTGCTACAGTTTTAAGTTGTCCGGGCTGCAATTCAGTAGAGATATTGGCAAAGGTGGTGTTACAGGAATTGGCAAAGGCATCATCTAAGGAGGTATTACCCAGTGAGAAACTGTTATAGTTGGTAACAATGCGGCCATAAATATTCATGGTGCCAGGACACGGAACGATACTGTCTGGACTTAGCCCCTCGTTGGCAAGACCAGCAGCTGCAGTGATGATCTTGAAGGTCGATCCTGGTGGATATTGGCCAGTAAGTGCAACATCGCCGTCTTTGTCAGCTTCTGCAGTTTGAGCGATCGCCAAAATTTCACCGGTTGAGGGGCGCATCGCAACCAGCATGGTTTTATTTCCTGAACGTAGTTCCACTGCTTCTTCGGCTGCTCTTTGCACATCGTAATCCAAACTAATGCGCACACTGGGGGCAAGCTCAGGGGCGTTATAGGCAACATCACTAATAATCGCCCCATTGGAGGTCACAATGGATGCGCGCCAGCCATTGGATCCATCAAGTTCTTCGTCGACAATGTTTCCTACCCGGGAGACAATGTCAGGGGCAAAGGTAGGATCTGTTGCCACCATTGCGGCTTCCTCATTAAAGACCAAACCTGGAATGCCCGCGAGATCCTGTTGCAGCTTCTCCCCTACCTGAGCATTTACTACGGCGAGGGAATAAGTGGAATCACCGAGGTTGCTTAAAACTTGGGCAGTATCAATGCTAGGCACAGTGGCATCATTAGCCCTCGCTGCATCAAGGTCTGCTGCCACACGTTTTACGGCAGATTCTGCATTATCAGCAGCTGCTGGATCGATAAGAATGCGGTAGACACTTCCCGGCGCCAAAATAGGTGCACCATCTGAGGAAATCACATTGGCTCTTTGAGCTTCAATAGAGCGCAATTCCAAATGCTGGTTAGCACCCAATTGTGGGTGCAGCAAAGAAGGTTCCCAACGCACTGTCCATTCATTATCCATTTTGGTCAGTGTCATGGTGGCTTCATATTGCAGCTCACGATCACGTGGCAAATCCCAGTTCACAGCGTATTTCGCAGTGGCAATTGTGTCCCGGGAATCAACCGACTCCAGGGTTAATTCCACGCCCTCCGCTTGCAAACCAGTAAAGGTACTTTCCAAAGCTGTGGTGGTGGTATCTGCTTGGTCGCTGATTTCGGAGATAGTCTCATAATCTTGCGCTGCCCAGGCACTAAGAAATTCTTGGGCAACTGGATCAGCGGTTTTCGGCCGCGGGGTGCACGCACTAAGTCCACTGACGGTGATGGTCGCCGTCACGCAGAATGCCAATAATGACTTGCGCTGTGACTTGTTCATGGCAGCATATTAACAACCCACTCGGACATAAACTGGCACCCACTCCGCAAAGCAGTTAAATGATGCCCCGCTGCTTCGCTTCTGCCACCGCCGCAGTGCGGGAAGTGACATCCAATTTATTAAAAACATGGCCCATATGACTTTTAACCGTCGCCTCCGTGAGCACCAGTTTCTTGGCAATTTCCCTATTACTCTTACCTTCAGAGACCAGTAGCAGTACCTCCAATTCACGGGGACTCAGCGCTGTCATGGGGTTATTCATGCGCCCCATGATTTTGCTGGCAACCTGCCTGGATAGGACGGATTCTCCTCGGGCAGCATCGCGGATTCCGGTAATAAGTTCCTCAGGTGAGCTATCTTTAAGCAAATACCCCACTGCACCTGCAGAAACAGCTCCGACAACATCGCCATCGGTGGAATAGTTGGTTACCACCAAAACCTGTGGCGGGTTCTCTAGAGCTCTAAGCTGGCGGGTAGCTTCCACACCTGCAGCTTGGGTATTGCTGGGTGAATCACCAAAGCGCAGATCCATAAGAACCACATCTACCCCGCCTTGAGCTGCAATTTTAATGGCCTCGGCGGGGCTGCCCACCATATCGACAATGTGGAAATCAGCTTCGGCGCTAATCAAGGAAGCCAACCCGGCGCGCACCACGGGGTGGTCGTCGGCAAGCAAAATTCTAATCATTGTTGGTCCTTTCGAGGTGGGGAATGCACACAGAAATACCAGTACCAACTCCCGGTGCCGTTTCGATTGTGAGGGTACCGCCGTATTTTTCCGCACGTCCCTGTGCCGTGGGCAATCCTACTGAGCTTTGACGCCTCACTTCGGCTGCAGCAAATCCAATGCCATCGTCCAATACATCAAGCAGCACTTGATCAGGTTGATAAGTGAGGGTCATTTTGGCATGTTCCGCGCGAGAATGGCGCAGGACATTTCCCACCAGTGTTTGAGCAATTCGCACAATATCGGCTTCCATTTGATCAGGAATTTGTCTTGCGGTCCCATCAACGGCAAAGCTCATGCGCTCCCCCATTGGCGTATTAGCCGCTACTCGGGCCAAGGCGACTGGCAGCGTTGCTCCTACCAAAGGATGTGGTTGCAGGGCTGCAATAATATTGCGGGTTTCTGCAAGGTTATCCGCAGTGGTGTGCCTCGCTAATTGAATTTGCGCCAGGGCTTGCGGGTCAGTTACGCGCTTTTCCGCAGCATGCAGCAGCATTTGAATCGAAGATAGCCCCTGCGCCACCGTATCGTGAATTTCGCCCGCTATGCGGGCTCTTTCTGCCAACTCGCCGGCGCTTTTCGACGCCCGGATCGCCGCGGTGCGCGCGTCGACAAGCTCCTTTAAGGTGGTTGCCAATAACTGAAAACAAGTACCCAGGATCCAAGCCACTGCGGCGCCCAAGATGGGGCCGGTGACCACGCCGATGGAGAAACCGAGGTGCATGGCCAGGCTGCCGATGGCGATGGCTGTGATCGCCGCGATGATTAGTGCAGAGCGCAACGGTGTGGTGTGCATAACGATGATAAAGAACATTGGAAAGGCCAGGTAGGCAGGTTCTGGGCCGTCCCAAATAAGACCCACCCAGATCAGGCATAGGAGTCCAATCCAGATGAGGCGATGGTTGCTAAAGGGGCCACGGGGAACAAAGCCCAGCAGATAAACCACTGCGTAGGCGCCTGCTAAGAGCCACATGCCCCAATGGTCGGCTCGCCACATCACCAAGATCAGCAGCACTGCAATAAGCAGATGTAAGCCCCAGGTTAGAACGGATTCAATACGGCTAAGGGTCATTTGGCTGGTGCTCACAGATTCAACCTAGTCGATGAAAGGGCGATCCCGAATCCGACTTAGGTCGGAGTCAGAGTATCGACTCCAGCCCGATTTTTAGCAGGTTCAAAAAGGAGAGACTTGAAATATGTTTCAAGGAATTAAAGAACTCTCCGCAGCGAAGGGTCGCACGCTGCTCATCACCATTACGGTCGGACTCATTGCCATCATGGTCACCTTCCTCTCCTCGCTCACCGCGGGGCTCAGCCATCAATCTGTTTCTGCCTTGCAATATCTTGCAGGTGATAAGGATCTAGTGCTCGCTGATTCAGGCTCTACTTCCCTTTCCGCTTCTACTCTTGATTCCGCCGCCTCTGCACAATTGGAACAAGCTGGCGCACAGCCACTATGGCAGCTTCGTGATCGTTTAGGCGATACTCCGGTCATGGTGTTAAATTCCCCGGATCTTAAACCTGGTGAGATTTCCCTGCCGGCTGAAATTGATAGCACCCAAGCCCTGGCACAATTTGGTGCCGAAGCTGCCGTAAATACCTCCAATGACCTCTATCTAGATCACCTACCTGTGGTTTTGCTAAATACCGATGACCTCAGTGCGCTGGCTCAGACCCGCGGAGTGCAGGGTCCAGCCGCTGCCTTTATTGATTCTGCAAACACTGAATTGCCCAGCGGAACAATTGCTTTGGAAGGTAAGGATCGCTGGCAGGCATCTGCCTCCTACCAGGGCGAAAAGATGGCCTTGAATCTCATGATCCTAATGTTGTACATCATTTCCGGGCTAGTCCTAGGCGCTTTCTTTATGGTGTGGACTATTCAGCGACTGCGCGGTATCGCCATTTCCAGTGCACTCGGTGCTGCCCGCCGCGTTCTTATTGCAGATGCAATTGGCCAGGCACTGATCGTGCTGGCCATCGGAATTGTTGTCGGTGTCTCCTTCACCATTGCGCTAGCACTTGGTCTAGGTAATGCACTGCCAGTTGTCATCTCTGCCGCCACCACCCTCTACCCCGCACTAATTTTGGCCGCTTGTGGACTTGTTGGCGCAGCGCTTTCCTTGGGCCCCATCTTGCGTATCGAACCCCGCAGTGCACTTATGAGCGCTTAATTCTCCAGCACAAACCCCGCATAACCCCAGCTCAAAAGAAAGAAAAACCACCATGTCTTTAACAGCCAAAAATATCAGCCTGACCGTCGCCGATGGCACCAATTCCCGCACTTTGCTCAATAATGTGTCTTTGGATATTAAATCCGGCGAAGTTGTTGGCATTGTTGGACCATCTGGCTCTGGTAAATCCACTCTCTTGGGAGTGCTGGGATGTTTGCAGGACGCAGATGCCGGCACTGCAATTCTGGAGACTGCCACCTCTTCGGTAGACCTGCTCAATCTGAAAAATGCGCAGCAGGCTGCGTTATTGCGACGTGAACACATTGGCATTGTGTTCCAGCAGCCTAATCTTTTGCCATCGCTTCGGGTTATTGATCAGCTCATGCTGATTCCACATTTGGGCCGCGTGCTTCCACTTAGCCGCTCCACTAAGAAGCGTGCTGAAGCTAAGGCATTGGAGCTTTTGTCAGCCATTGGGCTGCCAAATATTGCCAAGCGCAAAGTAGGTGAACTTTCCGGTGGTCAGCAGGCGCGCGTTAACCTCGCGCGAGCGCTCATGAATGAGCCAGACCTTTTGCTTGTCGACGAACCAACCGCTGCGCTTGATCAACATTCAGCCCGCGAGATCACTCAGTTAATTGTGTCTATGGCTCATGAGTTTTCGGCAGCAACCCTCTATGTCAGCCATGACATGGAACAAATTAAAGCACTCGACCGCTATATCGAACTAGTCGACGGTCGAGTGCTTGATCAAGAGAAGGTTGGAGCTACTTTGTAACCTTTACTTCTGCTTTCATTCCTTGTGCGTTGGCAGCTGCGAGGACCTCTGGGTCCATCTCTTCTGCCAGGCGCATTGCCTCTTCAATAAGGGTCTGCACGATCTGAGATTCAGGGACAGTCTTAACAACCTCGCCCTTAACAAAGATCTGACCCTTGCCATTGCCAGAAGCAACGCCAAGGTCAGCGTCGCGAGCTTCGCCTGGGCCGTTAACAACACAGCCCATTACAGCAACACGCAATGGAACTTCCATGCCATCAAGTGCCTCGGTGACCTCTTCAGCCAAGGAATACACATCAACCTGGGCACGGCCACAGGAAGGGCAGGAAACGATTTCCAGCTTGCGAGGACGCAGGTTCAAAGACTGTAGAATCTGGTCTCCAACCTTGATTTCCTCAACTGGATCGGCAGAGAGGGAAACACGGATGGTATCGCCAATGCCCTGGGACAACAGTGCACCAAAGGCTACGGAAGACTTGATGGTGCCCATGAACTTTGGACCAGCTTCGGTAACGCCCAGGTGTAGTGGGTAATCGCTAACTTCAGCTAGCTGACGGTAAGCCTCAACCATAAGAACTGGGTCAGAGTGCTTAACGGAGATAGCGATATCACCAAAACCGTGCTCTTCAAAGAGGCTGGCTTCCCACAGTGCAGATTCAACCAAAGCCTCTGGGGTGGCCTTGCCGTTGTACTTATCTAGGATGCGCTTATCCAGGGAACCGCCGTTAACACCGATTCGGATTGGGATATTCGCAGCGCCAGCAGCCTTAGCTACTTCTTGCACACGGCCATCAAATTCCTTGATATTGCCGGGGTTCACACGCACAGCTGCACAACCTGCATCAATAGCAGCGAAGATGTACTTAGGCTGGAAGTGAATATCTGCAATCACTGGGATTGGAGACTTCTTGGCAATAATTGGCAGTGCTTCAGCGTCCACAGTCTTTGGACAAGCCACGCGCACAATATCGCAGCCTGAAGCGGTGAGCTGAGCAATCTGCTGCAGGGTTGCGTTGATGTCATGGGTCTTGGTGGTGGTCATGGACTGTACCGAGATGGGGTAATCAGAACCAACGCCTACCTTGCCCACCATTAGCTGGCGAGTCTTGCGACGAGGCGCCAAAACTGGTGGTGGAGTTGGAGGAAGGCCAAGGCCAATTGGGGTAGACAAGTTACATGCTCCTAGAAGTGGCAGTGGCGACCAGAGGTTTCCTGTGCCCTGCCGGAAAATGTTCTGGGTGAAAGTCAGTTATGTGAAAAGTGTATCACCGACTTCGAGTCCAACCATTTCCAGCAGCTCACAATTCCCCGCTAGCCGAAAAGTCGAATGGGATTCACAATATCTGCCACAATCACCAGGCCACCGACTGTCATCAAGATGGCAGCAACAGTAACGGTGATGGGCATTAGTTTGGTGTAGTCAGCAGGACCCGCAGGTGCCAGGCCACGCATCTTGCGGAAGAGGTCTCGTACCTTTTCATAAAGCACCACGGCAATATGTCCACCATCAAGAGGTGGCAGTGGAACCAGGTTAAACAGGGCAAGGAAGAAGTTTAGGCTGGCCAGCATCATGAGAAACATGTCCCACATGGAGCGCTCAACAAATTCGCCACCAATACGCGATGCACCAACCACACTCATGGGGCTTTCCACATCACGCTCAGCACCAAAGATAGATGCGACAACACCCGGGATCTTAGCGGGGAATTCTTTCAGTCCTTCCAAAGTGGACTGCAACATATCACCGCTAAATTGTGCAGTTGCCCCTAAACCTTCCACTGGGCCATATTTTTTATACACATCAGTAGGCGGCAGGCTGGTCATACCAACGGCACCAACTGTTACTTCGCTGCCATCAGTTGTCAGTCGAGTTACTTCCGCCACCTGCAGGTCGACGTCGAAAAGCTCCCCCTCGCGCTCAACGGTCAAGGTCGCAGTTTGGCCCGGCAGGCTCATAACAGCATCGCGGACCGCGGTGAAGTCCGCGGTTTCCTCACCGTTGACGGCCAGGATGCGGTCGCCAGATTTAATGCCGGCCTCACCCGCTGGGCCGACACCGGTACAGCTGGAAAGCTCAGTTTGGGAAAGCTGGGTGGCCGGGACACACTGCACGGTGTCCACAGTTGCGGTGGTATCCACATTGGGGTTGGGAATTCCCGAGCTCACGGCTACGGCATAAAGCACCAAAAAGCCGATAATAACGTTCATAATTACGCCGCCGGAGAGCACAATAATGCGCTGCCACCAGGGCTTTAGGTACATAGCACGGGCCTGATCGGCGGGATCAAGCTCATCTTGGGCGGTCATTCCAGCAATGTCACAAAAACCGCCCACCGGCACAGCTTTGAGGCCATAAACAGTCTCACCACGCTGTTTAGAATAAATGGTGGGCCCAAAGCCGATGAAGAAGCGACGCACTTTCATACCGAAAGCCTTCGCCGTGATGTAGTGCCCCCACTCGTGAAGTGCAATTGTTAAAGCGATGCCGAGAAAAAACAGTACGACACCAAAAAGATAGGCTGCCACGAGAGGGAAGCTCCTTCATTTTCTATTTTGTAGTGATGGCCAAACGATCGATCAAAGCATTGGCACGCAGGCGCGCTTCAGTTTCCGTGGCCAGAATCTCGTCGACGTTTGAGGGTACACCAGCAAACTGAGAAGCTCCTTGGAGGACCTCATCGACAACATCAACAATTTGCGGGAAACGAATCCTCCCATTCAGGAACGCAGCAGCTGCTTCCTCATTCGCCGCATTATAAATTGCCGGATAAGTACCTTTTTGCTTTGCGACGTCCCGAGCCAGTTGCACGGCAGGGAAAGCACGGGAGTCAACGGGTTCAAAAGTCCAGGAAAACGCTTGACTAAAGTCAAGCGCCGGCTGCGCCTCTGGAACCCGGTGTGGCCAGTCCAACGCTAAGGCAATGGGCAACTTCATCGAAGGTGGTGAAGCCTGCGCAATGGTCGCTCCATCTTTAAAAGTGATCATTGAGTGAATGATGGACTGCGGATGCACAGTGACATCAATGAGATCAGCATCGGTATCAAAAAGCAGCGTTGCTTCGATGAGCTCTAATCCCTTATTAATTAATGTCGCAGAATTTAGAGTATTCATCTGCCCCATTGCCCAAGTTGGGTGCGCGGCAGCTTGCTGCGGGGTTACCTCCCACATTTGCTCGCGCGTCCAGCCACGGAAAGGGCCACCTGAGGCTGTCAGCACAATGCGTGCGACCTCTGCTGAGGTACCTGCGCGCAGGCATTGCGCCATAGCTGAATGTTCAGAATCCACCGGAATAATCTGCCCGGGTTTTGCCTGCGAGATCACATAATCACCGCCGGCTACCAGCGATTCTTTATTAGCAAGAGCCAGATAAGCGCCAGATTTCAAGGTGGCAAGCGTAGCTGCGAGACCTAAGGAACCGACCAAAGCATTAAGGACAGTATCCGCCGAGGTTTCTTCCACCAAGATTCTGGCAGCATCTGCCCCGCTGATAACTTCCCCACCCAGGGCTGCACTGATCTCGCGGGCTGCTTGTTCTTGTGCCACGGCTACCTGTTGTGGCTGTAGTCCAAGAGTGCGTGCTTGTTCAATAATTAGCGCTGGATTTGAACCGCCGGCTGCGATGCCAACAACCTCAAAAAGCTGTGGATTATCTGCGATAACTTCCAAAGCTTGGGTTCCGATGGACCCGGTACTACCTAAGATGAGAATTTTTTTAGTCACGACATCTATTCTTACACCCATTTGGGGCAATCCAAAGTGATGTGATTGGGCGCTTTTCCTGCTTAATGCACTATTGCTCGGGTGAGTTTTCGCTTGACCGCGATAAATGTGAGAATATAGAGAAAGTTAAACAAGTTCTGTAGGTGCGCACGCGATTCTCCAGGTCCTGGATCGAATTGGGTACGCGAATAAAGGAGTATGACGTGGCTGGTTCCTCCCACACGATTGAGCCCGAGATCTACCGCGGTGTATCCACCCTTGACGAGCCTTCGGCTGCCTGGGGCTGGCATGGTCTGAAGCGCCAAACCACTCAGATCGCTGGCTGGATCTCCGTGTTGTTCCTACTTGGATACCACTTTGGTAACCACAAGGGTCACGTTGAGACCATTTGGCTCACCGTAATCACTGTCCTGCTTGTCATCGGCTTGCTGATCCACCTTTTCGAGCCAAAGCTTTCACAGGTTCGCACCGTCACGGCTCGTAACAAACCTGTTGGTCACGTTGAACCTGACTGGACCTACGACCAGTCCACCCTGACCGGCACCTGGGGTAACCTTTCCGATGCCCAGCTGCGCTCCATCAACGTTGCTCCAGAGCGCGTTGCCCACCTGCGTAGCGTTGATGCTGATTCCTCCAAGGAACTGCACAACTAAGTTCTTTAAATAGAATGAGGCGGACCGAAAATAATCGGTTCGCCTCATTTTTGGTTTTATGACACCGGGGTTTTCACCTTCTCAAAAATCTCCGGCAGCCTCTGCTCCACTCTGCGTTGGCACACTCTAATAATTGCCAGGTAAGTCAGCGCTGGAATCAGCACTGCCAAGCTTTGGCCCAGAATTAACATCCAGCTGATGTCTTGCCGATACCCAAAGAAGCTCAGCAAAATTCCGGGAAGCGAGGGAATCCAGCCCAAGAAGAGTGATCCGAAAGCTCCTACAAATGCTGCGGCGGAATATCCACTGCGATCACCCCAGGGGCTGGTGCCTGGTTTAGCTGTGGCATAGGGGTTGAAGGTTGTCATCAGCAAAGACGTTCCCGCCGTGGAAAATAGAATGCCCAGCGCGATAATTGCAATCACTGCTGTTAAAGAATTATTTTGGGCAATGACAAACACAATGGGAATGTATGCCAAGAAGATTAGAGCGCCAGGCAGCATTGAAGCCCAGTGCCTAGCCAGGAGCAATTTCTTGACCGGCACCCCGGAGACCATATTTAGCCAAGTAGCAGGGCCGTCATAGCCAAAATCATTAGTAGCCAGCACACCAGAAAATGCTGCCAATAAGATAAAACCAAAATAGACCATCGTCGAATCAATAGTGATTCCTTGAAAAGCAAAGATCACCGCAAAAACTGGCAGCATAATCAGTGATGCGAGCAGTCTGGAATCCCGCACTAAATAACGCAGCGCGCGGGAGAAAACTGCACCTGCTGGTGACCACGCAATTCCAGGTAGAAAGAGAACCTTCTTACCGTCCTGCTGTTTTTGATCTTTGCTTGCACGATTACTGCCGCCTTGATCAAGCGGTGCAATTAGCCCGCCACGAATCAAAGCAATCCATGCCCAGATTCCAAGGGCAACATAGGCACAGGCCAAAACTGTGAGGGTGATGGCCTCTATCCAGTTGTGGTGAGCCGTTGCTTCAATAGCGCCAGCCGCTGCACCCAAAGGTGTCCATTTGGCAATATCGCCAAAAACTTCAAGGCGCCCTAAAGAACCCGAGCCAATAAGCAGGTTGTAGCCGATGATGACGATGACAAATCCGATTGAGGCAATCAGACTCATTCTTTCTTTGCTGATTCTAGAAGATGAGCTCGAAGCCATCAGGCTGGTGATTTCTCCCAGCGTCAAAGTGGTTAACAAGGACACTGCCAACATGATCCAAATTAGCGGAATCAGCGCTGCCGAATAAAAGATACTTGCTACAACTGCAGTGGTGATTGTAGAGATTACGGCGATAATTCCCCGTGATTGCATCAGGGTGCTGATGGCAAAACCTGGCAATAGTTCCATGGGCTTTAGGGGCATCGTGGAAAAGGAGGACACTTGCAATTGTCCTTCTCCTGAAGGCCACATTATTGCTGCAACAACATAGGCAAGCATGCCAGTTGCTACTACCCCAGCCAGTACACCTTGTTTATCTTCCTGGAGGCCCAAAGCCAACATGGCACTTAAGCCAATAAGACCAATCAAACTGTAGATGCTGATGAAGATGATCATCGTGATTACAGCACCATTTCCTTTGATGCTGCGCTTCCACAAGGTGGCCTGGAGTTTTAATAACGTGGAGGTCATTATTTTTCTCCCCCACCCAACCAGGCGAGGCTGCCCTCTGCCAATGCAGCGCCGCCTACAATATCGACAAAAAGGTCGGTAAGAGACTTTTCCGAAGGAATGTCCTTAACGTGGGAAGCTAATTCAACGACACCCTTGTTGATAATCGCTACGTGATCACATAGCCCTTCCACCAATTCCATCACGTGGGAGCTGAGCACTACAGTGCCACCTGCGGCAGCGAAATTACGCAAGATTTGTTGAATAAGACGCCCTGAAACAGGATCTACAGCCTCCAAAGGTTCGTCTAGGATCAATACTTTGGGATTATGCAACAGGGCTTGAGCTAGCAAAATTTTCTTGGTCATGCCCGCCGAGTAGTCGACGATGCGCTTATCCCCCGCCTCAGCAAGCCCTAGCGCCTCTAACAGCTCGGCACTGCGAAGCTGGACCACATCCTCGTCTAATCCACGTAAGGCTCCCACATAGGTGAGCAATTCCCTGCCGGAGAGACGATCAAAAATAGGCAAACCATCTGCCAATAAACCCATTGCCTTCTTTGCTTCTAAGGGTTCATCCCACACATTTGCGCCTGCAATCCAGGCACTGCCTTTAGTTGGCCGCAAAAGCCCAGTAGCCATGGATAACATCGTGGTCTTACCTGCACCATTGGGCCCGACGATGCCGTAGATGGCGCCGATTGGAATATCAAGGAAAATATTATCGACGACCACCGTCCCGTTGTATTCCTTGGTGAGCCCGCGCAAGGCCACTGCTTGGGTACTCGGATCTACGGGGCAGACCTTTGTATCCTCTTGATTAGTTTTTGAGGTCGGCGGAGTATCAGTCACTTTGGTTCTCCTTTGAGCTGTATTGTGCAGGTTTTCGCCATTGCGAGAACTATCGGTTTCGACTCGACGCTACCAGAAGAAAAATAGTGGTTCATGGAGTTTATGGAAAAGTAATAGGCCTATCCCCCAAGAGGGATAGGCCTATTTATGAAGCTTTATTATTTTTGTTCTGCAGTTTCCTCGGCAGCCAGCTGACCACAAGCAGCCGCAATCTCTTGGCCCTTAGTATCACGAACGGTACAAGGAACACCCTTGGCAATAACACGACGAACAAACTCGTCCTGGCGTGCCTTTGGAGCAGCATCCCACTGGGAACCTGGAGTTGGGTTAAGAGGGATGAGGTTGACGTGAACTCGGGAACCCAAAGCCTTGTGTAGCTTCTCGCCGAGCATATCTGCACGCCAGTCCTGGTCATTAACATCGCGAATGAGTGCGTACTCAATGGAGACACGACGTCCAGACTTATCTGCGTAATAGCGCGCAGCATCCAACACCTCAGCAACAGACCAACGATTGTTAACCGGCACGAGGGTGTCGCGCAATTCATCATCAGGAGTATGCAAAGACACTGCGAGAGTCACGGACATCTCTTCGTCGGCAAGCTTCCTGATTGCAGGCGCCAAGCCGACAGTGGAGACGGTGACACTGCGCTGAGAGATTCCGAAGCCCTGTGGGGAGGGCTGAGTAATCTGACGGACTGCAGAGACCACACGCTTGTAGTTGGCTAGTGGCTCGCCCATACCCATGAACACCACGTTGGAAAGGCGACCGCCTTCTGCCTGCATGGTGGCCGCAGCGTTGCGAACCTGATCGACAATCTCACCGATGGAGAGGTTACGATCTAGTCCACCCTGGCCGGTTGCACAGAATGGACACGCCATGCCACAACCCGCCTGGGAGGAGATACACAGCGTGGAGCGATCGCGGTAGCGCATCAGCACAGATTCCAGCAGGGTGCCGTCGTGCAGCTTCCACAGTGTCTTCTGCGTTTGATCATCATCGGTCTGGATGACTTTCAAAGGCTCCATCAAGGTTGGGAAAAGAGCATTCTTGACTTCTTCACGGGCACTTTCCG
Source organism: Corynebacterium callunae DSM 20147 (assembly GCF_000344785.1). Lineage (NCBI taxonomy): Bacteria > Bacillati > Actinomycetota > Actinomycetes > Mycobacteriales > Corynebacteriaceae > Corynebacterium > Corynebacterium callunae. Next base: position 1,829,738 of record NC_020506.1, read on the forward strand.
GAAGATCTGTCATTGTTGTTGGGTCAGCCTCAAGACGGCCATAGTAATGGCGAGCAATTTGATCGAGGCGGAACTTGGGAAGTCCGAGCTCTTTGAGAGCCTCAATGCGGGCCTCATTAGTAAGGTCAGCAAAGTGAGCCGGGGGCATGCCGCGCTTCGGAGCGTTAAAAACCAGGGGTACAGGTGTAGCCATAATGTCCCTATTCTTTCAGATGTTATGGAATTGTTGAACTTGAATTTGGCCAATAAGTGGCGAAACTTGCGTCTGGCTAGTTCAATGGCTGTATGAGCAATAAACCAGTGGAACCTACTGCGTCCCATTCACAAGACCTTCCCACCGGTTTTGACCCAGCGTATGCGGGTAACGGTGAGTACAACGAGTTTGAAGCTCAAGAAATTTCAACAAACACAGAAGTGTCTGCAAACACACCAGCCATTCGTGAAGAGATCGACCACTCTCAGACTAAAAAGCAGCAAGAAGTGGCATCCGGCAAGACCGTAGCGGGTGGAACTTGGGTGGCTTTGATCATTGGTGCAATCCTACTCATTGGACTTCTGATCTTCATCATGCAAAATCAGACCAGCGTAGAGCTTAATCTCTTTGCTTGGTCCTTCCAATTCCCAGCCGGAATCGGATTCCTGCTTGCTGCTGTCACCGGAGCCTTAATTATGGCTTTGGTCGGTGGCGTTCGCATGTTTGAATACCGTCGCCAGATCAAGAAGCTGCGCAAATCACTCTAAACAGTTTCTGCTAGTTTTTCCCACATAAAAAGTGGCGTTGTACTTTAAATCCTCATAATTGGAGGAAACAAGTACAACGCCACTTTCATTTGTTTAGTTAGGCAATTTGCGGTGATCCAACTCTATACCGGATAGGAGCTGCTGACCACGCTCAAAATCAACCAGGTGACCATCGCTGCTGGCAGCATTCCATCGAGGCGGTCCATGATGCCACCGTGTCCGGGCAGCAAATTGGACATATCCTTGATACCCAAATCACGTTTGAATTGAGACTCGACGAGGTCGCCCAGAGTTGCGCACACCACGAGTGCGCAACCAAGGATTACTCCCAGCCACCAATGATGCTCCAATAAGAAGTGCACGTTCAATGCACCAGTTAACGCGCCCAAAGCGATGGAGCCAGCAAATCCTTCCCATGACTTCTTTGGGCTAACCAAAGGTGCCATTGGATGGGCGCCAAAAAATACGCCGGCTGCGTAGCCACCAACATCGGAACCAACTACGCACAGCATAAAGGTCAAGATGAAGAAAGTGCCTGGTACATTGTTGTTTTCCATAAGCGAGAGCATCGCTGCAAAACTGCCAAAGAGTGGAATCCAGGTCAGGACAAAAATGCCGACGGAAGTATCTCGCAAATAATTGCGAGCCTCTTTATCTGCGCCATTATAAAAAATGCGGAAGTACATTAGAACCAAGACGGTGGCGACATATGAAGCCAAGATGCCAACTGTGCCAAGTGGCCACGACGCCCAAACAATTGCTTGTCCACCAATAAGCATGATGAGCATGGGCAAGTGATAGCCGCTTTCTTTAAGTCGGCTTCCTACTTCCCAGGTACCAGCGGCGACTGCACCTGCAACAACGATGTACCAACCCCATGGGCTGAGGATAATTCCCAAGAGAACCAAAATGGCCAAACCAATGCCGACTCCGACTGCGGCCTTTAGATTCCTGCCCGCATTGTTTTTGGGTTTGGGCATCCTCATGGACCGGTGATGTTGCTCCGGTTCACTCATGGGTTCTCCTTGATGTTGGGGTCAATCTCACTTCGATGTTGCCAGCTTTGTGCCTGCGCTGCTGGGCAACGATCGTAAACAGAAGAAAGCGTCGTTCCTCCGCCAGGTTGACGATGAAACGACGTTTTCATTTTCAAACCAATGTCCGTCTTTAGACGTCCATCAATTCCTTTTCCTTCTTTGCTACGACTTCATCAACCTGCTCGACAAAACGTGCGGTCACCTTGTCTAGCTCTTTTTCTGCCGCCTGGACTTCGTCCTCGCCAGCGTCGCCATCTTTTTGTAGCTTCTTCAGCTGGTCCATGCCCTTGCGGCGCACGTTGCGGATAGCGATCTTTCCGTCTTCGCCCTTGGACTTAGCCATCTTGACCATTTCCTTACGGCGCTCTTCGGTGAGCTGTGGGATGGTCACGCGCAGTACCTGGCCATCATTGGTGGGGTTAACACCGAGGTCAGAGTTACGGATTGCGTTCTCGATGACCTGCATTGAGCTCATCTCATAAGGCTTGATGAGCAGCATGCGTGGTTCTGGAACGGAGATGGAAGACATCTGAGTAATTGGGGTGGGAGTACCGTAGTACTCTGCCATCACGCCATTAAACATAGATGGGTTGGCACGGCCGGTGCGGATGGTGGTGAGGTCATCGCGGGTGTGCTCAACGGAAGAGGTCATGCGCTCTTCAGCTTCAAAAAGGATCTCATCAATCATAAATTTTTGCTCCTGTGCTCTCGCAGCTGAGACTTCCTGCGGAAGCCTTAGTGTTATATATGTAATCTATCAGGACTCGACAAGAGTACCGATACGTTCGCCATTAACTGCACGGGCAATGTTGCCCTCAGTAAGCAGGTTAAAGACAAGGATTGGCATCTTATTGTCCATGCAGAGACTGAATGCGGTAGCGTCAGCGACCTTTAGACCCTTTTCGATTACTTCCTTTGGAGTGATCTCGGTGAATAGCTCCGCATCTGGGTTGGTGCGAGGGTCATCGCTATAAACACCATCAACTGCCTTAGCCATCAACAACACATCACAGCCGATCTCGAGGGCTCGCTGTGCAGCGGTGGTATCGGTGGAGAAATATGGCATACCCATACCTGCACCGAAGATAACTACACGTCCCTTTTCCAAGTGGCGCTCTGCACGCAGTGGCAAATAAGGCTCTGCAACCTGCGCCATGTTAATTGCGGTCTGTACACGGCACTCAACGCCATGCTGACCCAGGAAGTCCTGAAGCGCGAGGCAGTTCATTACAGTGCCCAGCATGCCCATGTAGTCAGAGCGAGCGCGATCCATGCCACGCTGCTGCAGCTCTGCGCCACGGAAGAAGTTGCCGCCACCAATAACGACGGCGATTTCTGCACCGCCCTTAGCAACTTCAGCGATTTGCTTGGCGACGTTGTCTACAACGTCAGGGTCGATTCCGACTTTTCCACCACCAAACATTTCACCTCCGAGCTTCAACATCACTCGTTTAAAGCCGGTACGGGGTTGTTCACTCGAGGTGGTCACCGTGGTGTTCTCCTTCGGTAGGGGTATTAGCAGCCGCTTAAATCGGCAGGAGGTACTCCGCAATATTCTGAGGTACAGAATTTATCGACGAAGCATCCCTATTCCTGGATTCCGATCTTACATCGACCTGTTAGATCGCTGCGACAAGACTTGGCTATTCTCAAATTTTCTTGGTTTTAGAGCCACCGTCACACTGGAGTGCGGGCAACTCTGGACAAAACTAACCCCACGCATCCAAGAAAATTGATACGTGGGGAAAGTTGATTTAATCTGTGCCGCGGAAGTTAATCAGCTTCATGCACAGAATTAGATCTTTAGAGGCTTAAAACTTAAGCCTGGCCAACCTCAAAGCGTGCGAAGGAGGTGACGGTAACGCCAGCCTCGTCCAGCAAAGCCTTAACGGTCTTCTTGTTGTCAGCTACGGAAGCCTGTTCGAGCAGAACGTTCTCCTTGTAGAAGCCATTCAGACGACCCTCAACGATCTTTGGAATAGCCTGCTCTGGCTTTCCTTCTTCGCGGGTGATCTGCTCAGCGATGGAGCGCTCCTTCTCAACAACCTCAGCAGGAACATCTTCGCGGGTGAGGTATGCAGCCTTCAGAGCAGCAACCTGCATTGCAGCCTGACGAGCAGCAGCCTCAGCAGCTTCACCTTCGCCGGTGAAAGCAACCAAAACGCCAACTGCTGGTGGCAGGTCAGCGGAACGCTGGTGCAGGTAAACTGCGGTCTGGTCGCCCTCGAGGGTGACTGCGCGACGAAGCTCAAGCTTCTCACCGATCTTTGCGGAGAATTCCTGCAAAGCCTTGTCTGCGGTCTGGCCGTCAAGGTCAACAGCTGCCAGCTCTTCCTGAGAGTTAGCCTTTGCAGCAGAAGCAGCGTCAGCAACCTTTGCAGCGAATTCCTTGAATTCTGCGTTCTTAGCAACGAAGTCGGTCTCGGAGTTAACCTCGATCATGGTGTTGCCGGAAACTGCAATAAGACCCTCGGTAGCGTTGCGCTCAGCGCGCTTTCCGACGTCCTTTGCGCCCTTGATGCGCAGGATCTCAACAGCCTTGTCGAAGTCGCCAGCGGACTCCTCAAGTGCCTTCTTGCAGTCAAGCATGCCGGAACCAGTGAGTTCGCGGAGCTTCTTAACATCCGCAGCGGTGTAGTTCGCCATTAGGGGGCGATCCTCCTTATGTATGGATAATTAATGCTTTACAAGCCTAGGTTAGGGCACAAAGGCCCTACCCGCCCGTCTAAAAGCAGATGGTACATGCAAATTTAGTTTGACGTAGCGGGGTGGCTGCCCAAAAAGCCCCCACAGCGTGAAATTTTATAGTTAAAGTTCCATCGTCGTGGGGGCTTGGTGGTCAGCAAAACTGTAGCGGTTTACAGCAGCTTATTCAGCTGCGGTCTCCTGCTCAGCCTCTGCCTCAGCAGCAGGTGCTTCTTCAGTCTTAGCCTCGCCTGCAGCTTCCTTAGCAGCTGCTAGCTGACGCTCTTCGCGAGCCTTCTTGCCCTCTTCCACAGCGGTGGAGATGACGCGAGAAAGCAGTGCGGTGGAGCGGATTGCATCGTCGTTACCAGGAACTGGGAAGTCGACAACATCTGGATCACAGTTGGTGTCCAGAATTGCAACAACAGGGATGTTGAGCTTGTGAGCTTCAGCAACCGCGATGTGCTCCTTGTTGGTGTCAATGATCCACAGTGCGGAAGGCACGCGGGTCATCTCAGCGATACCGCCGAGGACGCGCTCAAGCTTGATGCGCTCACGGGTAAGCATGAGGATTTCGCGCTTGGTGCGACCCTCGTAGCCGTTCTCAGCCTCATCCATCGCCTGAAGTTCCTTCATGCGGTTCAGACGCTTGGAAACGGTCTGGAAGTTGGTGAGCATACCGCCGAGCCAACGGTGGTTAACATAAGGCATGCCAACGCGGTCAGCTTCAACCTGTACAGCTTCCTGAGCCTGCTTCTTGGTACCAACGAAGAGGACAGTTCCGCCGTGAGCGACGGTCTCCTTGACGAACTCAAACGCCTGGTCAATGAAGGTCAGGGTCTGCTGCAGGTCAATGATGTAGATGCCATTGCGCTCGGTGAAGATGAAGCGGCGCATTTTTGGGTTCCAACGGCGGGTCTGGTGGCCAAAGTGCACACCAGCGTCGAGAAGCTCTCGCATGGTTACAACTGCCATGGTAAGCCCCTTTCATTAAGTCTAAGGGTTTCGGTTTTGGAAATTTGTGCAGGTTTTTATCCTGCACCCTAGCGATGGTTTCCCAGTTCAACACCCTAAAGTTCAGTGAACTTTCGGGACCTAGTTGTTCCAGAGTCGTAGAAGTTTAAAGTTCCGCAACGCCATCGCGCGTAGTCAATGGTTTTATTTGTTTCTTTACTGAGAAAGATTCAATTAAGACACACTGCTAGGGACAGTTTACATACTTTAGGCTGCCAGCCAAAACCTAGATGGAATCACTGTGGATAACTTCAGTCAGGTGTCAATATCTTTATTCACTTCTTTAACTTTCTCCACAAGCTCTCCACACAGCAGATCTCACCATTGAAATATTGGGCACACTACATTCATGCAACCAACTCAACGGATCCCATTTCTGGTTTTTGTTCTTATGTTTTTGTGGATACAGATCCCTACCGTCGCTCTTGCTTATGTCAGTCCGGCCATAGGGGAACCCCGTGCCGGATTAGTTTTGCGCAGTTTTGAGAAACCTGAGCAAAATTGGCTGCCAGGCCATCGCGGTGTTGACCTCTCCTTAGATATTGGCGACCCAGTGATGACAGCCGGAGATGGAGTTATTGCTTTTAGCGGAATTGTGGTTGGCACTCCCACTATCTCAATTGACCACCCCGATGGTGTGCGTACCACCTACCAGCCTGTTCATTCCCACGTCTCAGTGGGCCAAGTCGTTTCAGAAGGAGAAATAATTGGAACTCTCGGCCACCCCACCACCGCTTTCTCCGGGCTACAGTGGGGTGCCAAAGTCGGCGAGGATTATCTCAATCCAATTTCCCTTTTACCGAGACCAACCATCAGAATCAAGCCGTTGAGCTAGATTAGGCGCGTGGATGAGCGTTCTTAAAGGCCTCCAAAAGGCGCTTATTGCTCACATGGGTATAAATCTGTGTGGTCTGCATTGAAGAGTGTCCGAGCATTTCTTGAACTTGCCTTAAATCTGCTCCCCCATCTAATAGATGCGTAGCAGCGGTATGCCTTAAAGAGTGTGGAGAAAGATGCTCGGTGCCAGTAATTTGTGAAGCTTTATCCACAATGCGCCTTACTTGACGAGCATCAATCCGCTGTCCCCGAATTCCTACAAATAGTGCATCACTGTCTTTGGCAATCTCTGTACGCACCTTTAACCAATGTTCAAGAGCGGTGAGAGCAGCGCTGCCAAATGGAATAACCCTTTCCTTATTACCTTTGCCCAATACTCGAACCATCTGCCGCTTTTGATCGATGTCTTTAACATCCAATCCACACAGTTCCGCCACTCGCATTCCTGTGGCATAAAGCAATTCTAAGATTGCGCTATCTCGGAGAAACTCTGTTTCCGTGGCAGATCCAGCATTTCCCACAAACCTGCCAGCCTGTTCTTCACCCAAAACCTTGGGCAATGCCCTCGTCACTTTTGGCGAGACCAGACGCGCAGCTTCATCTGAATCAAGGTAAGAATTTTTAACTGCCCATTTGGAAAATGCTTTAACAGCTGCTGTACGACGCGCCAATGTGGCGCGTGATTTGCCCGCCGTAACGGCTTCACCGAGCCACGCGCGCAGGTTATTGAGAAGAAAACTGTCTAAACCTTCAATGAAGTCAGCCAAGGAATAAAGATCAGATCGATACCCTCGCACCGTCGCCGGCGATCGCCCCAGAACCAATTCGAGAAAGTCGCAAAAATCATCAATCGCGATTATTAACTGCGAAGATTCTCTATTTTGTGAAATGCCAGAAGGTGACGCGTCCCGCCCGGAACGCGCCACCTTCTTTTCTGACTCACCCATAGTGCTCACCCTAGTACCCAAGCTCCCGAGGCGGGAAAACTTAAACACACATTAATCAAGGAACCAGCCCGAACCTTGAAGAAATCTACTTAGGCTTGCCTCACCTACACTAGCGAGGGTTCTAAAGGTGCGCAACCCTTTTTGGAAAAAAATTCAGCACTATTTTTAACCAACCACGCCATCCGACTTAGGGGCTCGCTTCCAATCGGTACCATCTCGCAGAATAAGTCCTCTTCGCTGCAATTCCACTAGTAAATGAATAACCAAGGCTAAAGGTAATCCTGCATCTGTGGCCACCTCCCCCGCTTGCCTGCCGATTAAGTTAAGCGCATCAAAAACTCTTAACTCATTTCTGCTCAGTCCTTGTATAGGGCTGGCGGAAAAGTTGAGCTCATATTGTTCGTTAGCATCGAGTGATCCAATCGCACCAAGCAAGGAGCGCACGTCATCTCCACTAGTAACCATCTGTGCGCTGCCATTTTTTATCCTTTCATGACAGCCCAATGAACCGGCTGTGGTCACTGGACCAGGTACTGCCATAGGTACTCTGCCCAGTCCAGCACACCAGCTCAAGGTATTTAGTGCTCCTGATCTCCAAGCTGCCTCCGTAACCACTGTTCCTTGAGAAATTGCCGCAACGAGCCGGTTTCTCGTCAAAAAGCGGTGTCTTTGCGGCGGGGTACCTGGAGGGTACTCACTGGCTATCACCCCAGAATCCGAGGCTGCGATCCTTTCAAAAAGGTCCTTATTGTGCGCTGGATAGGAACGGTCAAGCCCGCATGCTGCAATCACAACTGTGGATCCACCACCCCTTAAAGCTTCAGAATGTGCAACAGTATCCACGCCCAAAGCTCCACCCGACACGATGGTCCACTGATGGGAAACCAAATTGTTGGTAAATTGCTCTGTTACTTCGGTGCCATAGTGGCTGATTGCGCGAGTTCCCACAATGGTTACCGATTGCGCGCTTAAAGCTCCTAAATTCCCTCCCCTAATCCACAGTGAATGCGGTCCTACTGCATCTTCTTGATAGGTGCGTACATGGTCACTCATCCCCGAGGCCGCAAATCCAAAGGCGTGATCAAATTCTTCGCGCGGCCACTCAGCATCCTCGGCGGTAATTAACCTGCCACCCAAGCGTTTAATAATTTCTAGATCTTTATGCGCGGTATCCCAGGTGTGGCGTGATTCAGTTTCACGTAAAAGTTGGGTGCCAATCCAAGATTCTCGCTGCTTAATTCCGCTGGCTATCTTCTCCGCTTCGTGCCCTTGCGCAATAAGCTGATTAAGGTGAGCATTTGGGCCTTCTACCACCCGGGATAGATAAGCCCAGGCCTCTAGATTCTTATCCATTATGCAGCTCGTTTCATCACAGCACGGCCACGTAATTCAATCGCTTGGGCGACATGATCCAGATTGGGCTGCTCGGTGCCAGCCAGATCACTGAGGCTCCAACTCAATTTCAGCGCTCGATCCACACCTCGTTGAGAGATACTGCCCTGTGCCAAAAACACTCCCAGGTAAGCCATCGCATCTTCGGTAGCGGGAAATTCACGACGTAATTGATGCGGATCTACATGAGCATTTATCCGAGCGCTTAACCCGGCGCGGGTCCACCGAGCAGCAGCACGCTCCCGAGCTGCTGCCACTCTTTCAGCAATCGGAGCAGAGGGCTCGGTATCTGCACTGTGCAAAATTGATCCTTGAGAATGAGTTCTTACCTGGATGTCGATTCGATCACGCAGCGGACCAGAGAGGTTATTAAGGTAGGTCGCGCGGGCTGCACCAGAACACGTGCATTTTTGAGGCTGTTCTGCTCCACACCTACAGGGATTGGAGGCCAAAATTAATTGAAACTTTGCCGGGAACTCTATTTGCTGTTTTGCCCGAATTAAACGGACAGTGCCACATTCCAAAGGAGTCCTTAGAGTATCGAGGGTTGCGGCAGGGATTTCGCTGGCTTCGTCAAGGAACAACACTCCGTGGTGAGCCAAGCTGACAGCTCCGGGCAGCGGGTTTCCAGCTCCCCCTCCCAATAAGGCGGCACGGCTCAGGCTATGGTGTGGGGCTACAAAAGGAGCGCGCACAATTGGGCCATTGAAAGTTTTTCCAACCACGGAATGTACTGCCGTTGCTTCAATTTGCTGAGTCTTAGTCAGTGGTGGCAATAGGCCTGGTAGACGCTGCGCAATCATGGACTTTCCAGAGCCAGGTGGGCCCAACATCAGCATATGGTGACCACCCGCAGCGGCTACTTCTGCAGCAAAGCGTGCTTGAGATTGTCCCACTACATCTCGCATATCGGGTTGTTTTTCTGCCTGCGCGGGTGGATAAAACCCCACGTCATCAAGTTGGGCTTCGCCATATAGCCAAGCCTGAACCTCAAAAATCGTAGATGCCACCAGCACGCGTGGACTATCGACCAGCCCGGCTTCTAAGGCATTTCCAGCAGGGATAACTACGGTGGGGATTTCCTCACGTCGCGCAGCCAAAAGTGCAGGCAAAACTCCGGTTATCGGAATGAGTGTGCCGTCGAGCGCAACCTCTCCAAGGAAGAGGCAGTGCTCGGCTTTTTGTCTCACTCCGGCATCTTTGCTTTGAGAGGCCAGCACGCACATGGTCATGGCGAGATCAAAGTGAGAGCCATGCTTGCGCAAAGATGCTGGCGATAAGTTGATAATCACCTTGGTTTTAGGCCACTGCAGGCCACTATTTTGTACTGCGGTTTTGATACGATCGCGTGATTCTGAGATGGCAGCATCGGCAAGTCCCACAATGTAGGTGCCTGGTAAGCCAGGTCCGATATTTGCTTCAACTCTAACGATTGTTGCATTCACCCCGGTTTGAGCAGTGGTTAGGGTTCTAGCGAGCGCCATGATCGACTCCTTCATAAGAATCAATCTCAACCTCACCGGTGAAAGCATCCATTTGTACTACAAGAACATCAAACCGCAGGTTGAAATAAGGCTTGCCCCTAAGCCAGAGCGCAGCGGCTTTTTTGATTCGCGCCATTTTGCTGCGCCCCACCGCTTCAGCCCCGCCAAATGATTCACCCCGGCGCGTTTTCACCTCAACAAAAACCACTGTTCCATCAGGTTCTTGGACGATAATGTCGATTTCGCCATTTGGGTAGCGGAAATTTCGCTCGAGTATTACCCCTCCCCTGGATGAATAATGGCTGGCTGCAATATCTTCGCCAAAAGCTCCGAGCTGTTGTTGTGATGTGGTCATGTAGTCCCCCGTGTGCTGGTTTTATCTGATGTGATTCAGATTCAACCTGCTAGGACACCACTGCCACAAGGACATGACAAAAGCCCCTGTGCATAACTGTGTTTTCCAAAGCCAAAGGCTTTAGTTATCCACAGTCAGCCATATCAGGGGCTTGACAATTAGCGGAAAAACTATTCCGGCATCAAAATATCGGGCTTGTCGAGTTCTTCGATATTGACGTCCTTGTAGGTAATAACGCGGACATAACGCACAAAGCGCGCTGAGCGGTACATATCCCAGACCCAAGCGTCAGACATACGGACCTCGTAATAGACGTCATTGCCACTGTTATGAGGGATAAGTTGGACGGCATTGGCCAGGTAAAAGCGGCGTTCCGTCTCTACAACATAAGAAAACTGGCTCACTACATCGCGGTATTCGCGGTAGAGCGATAGCTCGACTTCTGCCTCGTAATTGTCGAGTTCTTCAGCGCTCATGCTTCACCTTCCGTCGTTTCCCTACTGGAACTTTGCAGCCACTGCTGATGCGCTGCAACTACATTTGCATAACTATATCTGTGCTGTGGACTTGCGCCGTGCTGGCGCACCGCATCCATATGAATCTTAGTGCTATATCCTTTGTGGATTTCTAAACCATAGTGCGGATAATCCAAGGCCATCTCCGTCATAATGTCATCGCGAGTTTGTTTAGCGAGCACACTGGCTGCGGCTATACAACGTGCACTGGCATCACCTCCGATTACCGGCAAATGTGGCATGGCAAAGCCAGGAACGCGCATGGCATCGGTCAACACATATCCTGGGCGCACGGAAAGTTCGGCCACTGCGCGCCTCATACCGGAGATATTGGCATGTTGGATGCCAAAACGGTCAATATCAGCCGCTGAAATTAAAATGACGGACCAGGCTAGCGCATGTTTTTTGATGACCGGCATTAACTTTTCACGAGTAGCTGCAGAAAGTTTCTTAGAATCAGTTAATTCAGCCAGTTCCGCGATAGGTTGATCCGGCAAAATACAGGCGGCAATTGAAATCGGGCCACAGCAAGCCCCGCGGCCTGCTTCATCAACTCCGGCAACGGGCCCTAGCCCGTTGCGCGACAAGGTGACCTCGAAGGTCCGCAGCTGCTTTAAGCGCCGCATAACAGGGGCACGTCGAGAAGCATCTTTTTAACCCTGGATGTCATAATCCGCAACGCCACCGATGCGGCTAAATGGCAGGACGATCGCTTGGACCTTGCCCTTAATATTTTCCTCCGGGATGGTGCCCTGGTACTGATCACCCAGGTGGTAGCGCGAATCCATGGAGTTGGTGCGGTTATCACCCATCATGAAGTAATTGCCCTCTGGCACGGTAATCGGGCCAAAATAGTTGCCACCGCACTCGGTGGAACCAGAAGTCTCATCAATGGGATACTGCGCCGGCTGCAAGGTGTAGCTATCATCTACTTCCTTGCCGTCAACCATGATTCCAGGGTCGCCCTCTTGGCAGGAAACAGTCTGGCCGCCCTCTGCAATAATGCGCTTAACCAGGTCATTTTCATCAGGTGCAACCAAGCCAACATAAGAGCCGAGGTTCTGTAGACCACGGATGACAGAATTTTCCGAGCGCTGGGTAGTAAAACCAACATTCCAGGAATCGGTGCCCTTAAATACAACGACGTCACCGGGTTCAGGATCGCTGAAATAATAGCTGACTTTTTCCACCAAAATGCGGTCGCCAGTGCAGCCCTCACAGCCGTGCAGCGTTGGTTCCATGGAGCCACTGGGGATCATGTACATGCGACCAACAAAGGTCTGCAACACAAAAATCAAGGCCAGAGTCAGGACTACAACAACTGGAATCTCGATATACCAAGGAGTTGGTGTGGATTCCTTTTTGGATTTTCCAGCACCTCTACCCCGTCGCGAGCCTGCGCCAGAGTCAGGTTGGGTGGGGTCCTCAGCATTTGATGCACTCGAAAAATCACTCACGAGGATTCACTCTAGCAGCACCTTTCACGTCTTAAGGGCGGAGCCACTCATCCGAGGCGGGAAAATTTCCCGTGGTTACACCGGAAAACCAATGCGCTTTTCGACGAGTGACTGCCGCACCATTCAGGTACCTTCAGGTTGATGCTTTTAGAGGAATCGGAAACTTCCGGCGATTGTTTCCAGCACAGTGGTCAGCTCATATTCGCTTTGCAATTGCACAATGAGCACCAGCGTTCCGGTGACCTCATAATCTTGGGTGGCCAGCACCGCTAACGTTGTACCTGCACAGTCATATTGGACATAGTCTCCGCGATAGTAACCATCATCCCATGGCCCTTGGTCTGTCGGATTACAACTGCCAGATGCATCAAATTGCTCCATCGCAGCTGCAGTTGTGAGGGAGGGGTCAGTTCCCATCAACATCAAACCAGGAACATCATAGGAGCTGTAGAAGGCTTCAAGGTCTGGCGCAGCTGCAAGCGAACTCCAATTGCGGCCACTGTCATCCACAAAGGCGCTACCATCAACTTCCGCCCATTCAACAGGAACGGTTACAGCGATGCTATTGGAGTCATCGCTCAGATCTACAGTGTCTCCGCTATATCCTTCGGCAGCGACGGCTGCAGATCCGTCTGTGACATTTTCTCCTGTTACTTCCAGCTCACGGCCGTTAATTTGACCAGCCATCAAAGAACCATCAGAAGGGCGCAAAATCTCCACGTCCATGGTGCCATCGCTGCCGTGAGTATCAAGCACCTGGCAATAACTTGCCAGTGTTCCTTGATCGCCAACACTAACGCCAGCTAGCTTCAGAATCAGGTCACCGGGTTTAATGCCAGCCTTATCTGCAGGACCACCTGGTTCTACCGAGCTCACCCACACTCCGAAGAATTCTGGATCACCGCTGTCCCATGCCGATGCGTTAATTCCGATTGAAGATATCCGTTCACCATTTTTAGGCCTTCAAAAACTTTTTGAACTTCATCACGGTGAATTGCAAAGCTATAGTCCAGGGAATCATCACCCGCGTAGTTCACACCTAGAACCTTGGCATCCGAGGTGACCAGTGGTCCGCCTGAGTTTCCACCACGAATGCGTGCATCATGTTCAATAACCTGGTCCAGCGAAGCCCATAGGGTATCAAATTCAAAATCAGCTTTTGAGACGATGCCGCGAGTTAGAGTGAATTCCTCCGCAGCACCGACCGGATAGCCAGCAGAAAATACATCAAGACCAGTGGTGATATCGCCTTCATACCATTCATAATGTGGCAAATCATCGACATCGAGCTGCACTACAGCCAAGTCGAGACATTCTGAGGCACCTAGAACTTTGACGCTTGCTTTTTCTTTTCCATCTTCACCAAAAGTTGCATCCAGCCGGCCTGCTCCAACCACCACGTGGTTATTGGTGATTGCGATTCCAGAGGAATCGATGATAAATCCCGAGCCTTGCCATGCAGCTTCTGATGCCGTTGTTTGACCAGGTTCAATAAACGTGCCTTGACCACTTATTCGAATGGTGGCGTCCACAATATTGTCAAAGCCAACTGCCGAAATAGATGCGCTTTGCGATGCTTCCACGGTGTTACTAGTTGTGGTTTCATCCGAGGAGGAAGAGCAGCCAGCCAAGAAAATGCTGAGGGTGCCGATGATTACGCAACCGGCCTTAAGTTGCCTTCTATTAACTCGGTCTCTTAGAAATTTTCGTGCCATGACGAGCTCCTAGTTCCCTTGAATGCCCGCTGCGAAGCGACGAAAAACTCAAGATTTCACGCCATTGTGTGCGGGGCAACAGAATCGATAAATAGGAACTAGCAGTGTGTTAATGCAGATACAGCACTTAAGGGAAACAGGTTTTTAAGGTTTTTTCTTAACAGTTAAATCTAAGTGAATTGATAGAAATTCTACTATATTTTTCCCCAAAACTATATAGCTCTTTTTATGCCCCCTCGATTTCAGAGGTATTTATATAAACTTCAATTGACATTTCGTTTTAGGTAAGGCTAACTTTCTTAATATGCAAAAGAACATTAGCCGTCGCTCCTTCCTGGGTGCGATGATCGGAGCTTCCGCCCTCGTTGTCGCAGCCTGCGCCAATAGCTCGAAAGACTCCACAGCTTCTAGCTCCACCACAGCAACTACCGACACCGAACAGAAACAGCGCGTTGTAGCCCTTAACACGGGGCAATTGGACAACCTGCTCAATCTTGGCATCTTGCCAGTGGGTGTCGCTGCAGCTAAAAATGCAGATCTCATCCCACAGTTCCTCCGAGAGCGTTTTGGCGATAAATTTGACCTTGATTCTATTGCTGATTGTGGATTACGCGCAGAACCTGATGTTGAGGCGATTGCAGCCCTTAACCCCACCCTCATTTGTGCAAACTCTCGCGCCGAGGAAACCGTGCTAGAAAAACTGCGGGCAATTGCGCCTGTAGTCACAGGTGCCGGAGGTGGCGAAAACTGGAAAGAAGATTTGGTCACTATCGCGGCTGCCGTAAATAAAGAAGCGGAAGCAAAAAACCTGCTCGCCGCTTATGAGGCAAAAGCTGCCGAAGTCGCAGCTGCTCAGCCAGCAACTCCCCCAACGGTCTCTTTCCTCCGCACCAACGATGATGCTTTCCAAATGTATGGCCTGGAGTCAATGACTGGAACTGTGGCCGCAGATTGTGGTTATGGACGCCCAGCCGCTCAGCAATTTACCGACAAAGCTGGTCATGACCTTTCTGCCGAACTCCTTGCTGAAGCCGATGCTGACTGGATCTTCTACGGTGTCCAAACTGGAGCCCCAAGCCCGGTAGATACCGCACTATGGCCTTCACTGACAGCCGTGCAAAATAATAAGGCCGTAGAAGTTGATTATGACCCCTGGTTTGTTAATGCTTCTCTCGTTTCTGCCGAGATCATCCTCGAGGGTCTTAGCTCCACTATCAAAGCTTAATTAACTCGCTAAAAAGCCCTTGTACACTTCCGCTGAAATGTACAAGGGCTTTTTAGCGGGCAAATTGCAGGATAAAGATGGGAAAACCCCCTAACTCACACGCTAGGTGAAAGTTAGGGGGCAGGTCAGCGGGGTTTAATTCCGCAACCAAGCGATAATAATTATCGCTTCTCCTTGATGCGGGCAGCCTTACCGCGCAGCTCGCGCAGGTAGTACAGCTTGGCGCGACGAACGTCACCACGACGGATGACCTCGATCTTCTCGATGTTTGGGGAGTGTACTGGGAAGGTACGCTCAACACCGATGCCGAAGGAAACCTTACGGACGGTGAAGGTTTCGCGAACTCCGCCACCCTGGCGACGAATGACAACACCCTTGAAGAGCTGGGTACGGGTGTTGGCACCTTCGATAACCTTGACGTGAACGTCGAGGGTATCGCCGGGACGGAAAGCAGGAACGTCGTCGCGCAAGTATGCGGAATCGACCTTATCCAAAAGGTTCATAAAAAATCCTTTGACTAGTAGGGAAAGAGGACCCTGGCGGCACTTCCCCTTTTGGGGCGCTCGGCCGGTTCGTATCCGTTTCAATTATGCGCCGCTGCTACCTGTCCCCCATTACTGCGGGATACGTAGAGTCAACCTAGGTATTCTTTCACATTTACCCCCGATTGACAAACCCAATGCCATACCCGTTGACAAAATAGCTTCCACCGACTTAACTGGCTGCCACTACCCCACGGGTGCCCAAAGCATTGGGCTGAGATTGTGCACTACTGCTGCGCCGGACCGTCTGAACCTGTCTGGTTAACACCAGCGAAGGAAGTGAGGACTTCATAGTTGTGCCTATTCAAAATTCCCCTACCCCACTTGACCTGCGATGTTATGTGGTCACCGGCAGTGGATCCCCTGAACATATTGTGCGTGTAGCCCAAGAAGCCGCAGCAGGTGGCGCGGGTGTTGTGCAGGTGCGCTCCAAACCTATAACCGCCCGCGAGCTGCTGGAATTGGGTGAAAAGGTGGCAACCGCAGTTGCGCTTGCCAATCCGGACACCAAGACGCTTATCGACGACCGCCTCGACGTTGCAGCTATTTTAATGCGCCGCGGACTCCCCGTTCACGGCATCCACCTTGGTCAAAGCGATATTCCAGTTGCAGCTGCTCGTGAATTGCTTGGAGCTGGTGCCATCATTGGGCTAACCACCGGAACCGCCGACCTAGTACACGCTGCCAATGAATATGCCGAGATTATTGATTACATCGGCGCTGGCCCATTTCGGCCAACTCCCACCAAGCAATCGGGACGGCCACCACTCGGATTTGATGGTTACCGAGAACTAGTTCAGATTTCCAAGCTCCCCATTGTCGCCATTGGCGATGTCCAACCTGCAGATGTCTTCGAGCTAGCTGCTACCGGAATTGCTGGTTGTGCCATGGTACGTGCCTTTATGGAGGCGGAATACCCCCGCAGCATTTCAGAAAGCGTAATCACCCAATTTATTGCAGGATCACAAGCATGAATGATCAGGCAATTGTTATTGGTGGCGGCATCATTGGGCTGAGCACTTGTTTTGAATACCAAGAGGCCGGTTTTCAGGTCACGCTTATTGATCGCGATCCGATCTCCGGAGCCACCCAACATGCTGGCGGCATGTTAGCTCCCATGTCAGAGGTGCAATATCAGCAATCTGAGCTGCAAGGATTAATGAAAGCCTCGGCACGGCTCTACCCAGATCTCATTCGTCGAGTACGTCGCCACACAGATCTGCCCACCGGTTATCGAACCAACGGCACCTTATTGGTCGGAGCAGACCGAGCCGATGCCACCCACTTGGGAAATCTGCTGCGCCATATGGAATTTGAGGATGCCGCAGTAGATCCCCTCACGATTCGAGAAGCTCGTGCCTTGGAACCAGCTCTTTCACCACGCATCTCCAAAGCCCTCAGTATCGAAGGAGATCATCAGCTTGATCCCCGACTTTTTGCTAGAGCCTTATTGGACGCAGTTATCAGCCGGGGCGCTGAGCTGATTCAAGATTCAGTGTTGTCTATTGACGGCCACAACCCCTGCCGGACCTTGACTTTGGCCTCGGGGGTGAGGGTGGCGTCGAAAAGCACTGTTGTTTTAGCGGCGGGCCTGGGGGCCGCCAAGATACCGGGCTGGTTTAGTGCTAAAAATCCGCTGAATCTCAGGCCGGTTTATGGCGATATCATGCGGGTTCGAGTGCCGGAATCAATGCAACCATTAATTTCGAAGGTGGTGCGTGGCTTCGTGGAGGATCGCCCTGTTTATCTCATTCCACGCGAGGACGGCAGCTTAACTATTGGTGCGAGTAGCCGCGAGGACAGCCCGCAACCGCGTACCGGTGCAATCCATGACCTGTTGCGCGATGCAATTCGCCTAGTGCCTGGCATTGCAGATACCGAATTTATGGAGGCTACCTGCGGTGCGCGTCCCGGCACCCCGGATGATATGCCCTATTTGGGGCGGGTGGGATCCAACCTGATTATTTCCACCGGCTATTTCCGGCACGGCATTCTTTTAGCGGCACTGGCTGCCAAAACTGCCGTTGACCTCACGCTCGAGAAGCAAACGCTGACTTATATTAATGCCTGCAATCCACTGCGGCATGCTCCTGAATTTTCAAGGATGACACCATGATCACTTTCACCCTTAATGGCACCACCACCTCCCGTGAAGTCACCACTGTGGAGGAATTAGTACAGCAACACGTTGGCACCACCGAGGGTGTAGCTGTGGCAATTAATGCCACAGTATTGCCCCGTTCGCAGTGGTCACAGCCACTTTCCGCGGGCGCTAACGTAGATATTCTCAGCGCCGCGCAGGGAGGTTAAGATGCTCACAATTGCCAATAAAACCTTTGATTCCCACCTCATCATGGGTACTGGTGGTGCTTCTTCTCAAGCGCTTTTAGAACAATCACTTAAAGCTAGTGGCACCCAATTAACCACGGTTGCCATGCGCTATCACCATGCCACTGCATCTCAAGGGGAATCAATCTTTGAGCTGCTTAAACGCCTTAACATTGATTTACTTCCCAATACCGCAGGTTGTCGCACGGCTCGTGACGCAGTGCTTACCGCTCAGCTGGCCCGCGAGGCTTTACAAACAAATTGGGTCAAAGTAGAGGTCATTGCGGATGAACACACCCTGCTTCCCGATACCACTGAACTTTTAGAGGCCTGTGAGTTGCTGGTTGATGATGATTTCACGGTCTTGGCCTACACCTCTGATGATCCAGTGATTGCTCAGCGCCTCGAAGATCTCGGAGTTTCAGCCGTTATGCCCCTGGGATCTCCCATCGGCACCGGGTTGGGAATCCTCAATCCGCACAATATTGAACTCATCACCAGCCGTGCCGCGGTACCAATAATTTTGGATGCGGGTATCGGCACAGCCTCCGATGCAGCTCTAGCCATGGAACTTGGTTGTGATGGTGTGCTTTTGGCTTCTGCTATCAATCGTGCTGAAGATCCCGTGGCCATGGCTCAAGCAATGGCCCATGCTGTCACCGCGGGACGCCTGGCTGCTGGCGCGGGTCGGATTCCCAAACGTGAGCACGCGGTAGCATCCTCCAGCTTTAGTGGCTTGGCATCGTGGTCTGAGCAGGTGTTATAAATGGCTTTGCCCCAGGCAGAACTTAAAAGAACAGCCCGCCACCTCTCCCTCCCCGGGTTTGGCATCGAGCAACAAGAACGCCTCCACAATGCTCATGTACTGATGGTTGGCGCTGGCGGATTGGGTTGCCCGGCTTTACAGTCGCTTGCAGCAGCAGGTATTGGCACCATTACCATTATTGATGATGACACCGTGGACTTAAGCAATATTCACCGCCAGATCCTCTTTGGTGCCGCGGATATTGGAAAGCCCAAGGTTGAGGTGGCAGCTGCGCGCCTGCGTCAACTCCAACCCGGTATCACCATTAATACGCTGCAAGAACGCCTCACCGTGGACAATGCCGTT
The DNA here is from genome assembly GCF_000344785.1 of Corynebacterium callunae DSM 20147. Classification (NCBI taxonomy): domain Bacteria; kingdom Bacillati; phylum Actinomycetota; class Actinomycetes; order Mycobacteriales; family Corynebacteriaceae; genus Corynebacterium; species Corynebacterium callunae. The sequence goes on from NC_020506.1 coordinate 1,849,123, forward strand.
GAACTTATTGCAGCAGCAGATATTGTGCTGGATGGCTGCGATACCTTTGCCACCTCTTATCTAATTGCCGATGCCGCCGAGCTCACCGGAACTCCCCTGATCTGGGCCACAGTGCTGCGTTTTCATGGCGATCTAGCCCTCTTCCACTCAAGCAACACACAGCGCGGAGTGGGGCTAAGAGACCTCTTCCCCACCCAACCACCAGCGAATTTAGTACCAGATTGTGCAACAGCCGGAGTACTCGGTTCCACCACTGCAGTGATGGGTTCTTTAATGGCAACCCACACCATCGGGTTTTTAGCAGGTCTAAATGGCATCACCCCAGGCACCTTGCTTAGCTATGATGCCTTCCCTGCCAACACCCGCAGCTTCAATATTTCCGCTGACCCGGCGCGAGCAATGGTCACCCGCCTCGCCCCACATTATGGAGCCCCACAGTGCACAGTTAAAACAGATTTTTTGGAGCGAGTGCGCAGCGGTGAATTCCTGGCCCTTGATATTCGGGAGAAGCATGAGGTGCTGATCAATGATCTGCCTGCTGATATCCCCACGGTTAAGTTGCCACTCAGCCGCATTAGCACCGCAGAGCAGGTCAATACAGCGATCGGCACTCACCAAAAAGTGCTGGTCTACTGCGCCTCTGGGGTGCGCAGCGCCAAGTTCATCAAGGATTTCCAACACCTTAATGCTGAGCTTTTTAGTTTGCCCGGCGGTGTCAACGCCTTAACTACCTAGGCTTTGCGACGCCGCCTCGGCGCCTGCCACCCACCGTGTGCTGGCGGGAGGCGGGGCGAGTGGGCGTCGACAAGCGTTATTTTAGACCGGCACGGCGCAGGGCTTCTGCCATGGAACCTGCAGCGGCCGGTTGGCGTTTTTCGCTGCGCTTCGGTGCGGAGGTCTGCGGTTTCTTTTTAGGAGCAGCAGCGCCGGGTTCATCATTAAGGCGCAGGGAAAGGCCGATGCGCTTGCGCTCTACATCAACTTCCATCACTTTCACCTTGACCACCTGGCCCGAGCGAACCACCTCGTGGGGATCGCTGATGAACTTATCGCTCATCGCGGAAACGTGCACCAGGCCGTCTTGGTGAACTCCGACATCCACAAAGGCGCCAAAAGCTGCCACATTGGTAACGGTACCTTCCAAAATCATGCCGGGCTTAAGGTCAGAGATTTTCTCCACACCTTCTTTAAAGCTTGCGGTCTTAAATTCTGGGCGCGGGTCACGTCCAGGTTTATCCAGCTCAGCGATGATATCGCTAATAGTTGGCACACCAAAGCGCTCATCAGCAAACTCTGCTGGCTGCAACTTTGAAAGCACCGCAGTATTTCCAATTAGCCCTGCTACCTCCAGGCCAGTTTTTTCGGCGATGCGGCGCACCACCGGATACGCCTCGGGGTGCACGGCAGAGGCATCCAAAGGATCCTTGCCACCATTAATGCGCAGGAAGCCAGCACATTGTTCAAAAGCCTTTGGTCCCAGGCGGGGCACCTTATTAAGTTCTTTGCGGGAGTTAAAGCCTCCGTTTTCATCGCGGTAGCTCACAATATTCTGCGCCAAGGTGGAGGTCACGCCAGCAACTCGGCTTAACAATGGTGCAGAAGCAGTATTGAGGTTCACGCCCACTGCGTTTACTGCATCTTCTACTACGCCATCAAGGGTCTTGGCGAGCGCAAATTGGTTAACATCGTGCTGATATTGGCCCACACCAATGGCCTTGGGGTCAATTTTTACCAGCTCAGCCAAAGGATCCTGCAAGCGGCGAGCAATGGAGACAGCACCGCGCAAGGAAACATCCATATCTGGGAATTCTGCTGCTGCCAGCTCTGAAGCTGAGTAAACCGATGCACCGGATTCTGAAACAACAACTGGAGTGGGTCGCTTGCCACCTGCAGTCTTAATGAGGTCAGCCACTTCGCCGGCTAGCTTTTCAGTTTCGCGGGAGGCGGTGCCATTGCCAATTGCCATGAGCTCCACCGAGTGGGTGGCACAGAGGTTGGCTAGTTCTTGGACTGCATCCTGCCAGCGGTTTTGGGGTTGGTGAGGGTACACAATGGTGGTTGCCAGTGGCTTGCCGGTTTGATCCACCACAGCTACCTTCACACCATTGCGAAATCCTGGGTCCAAACCAATGGTGGCGCACTGACCAGCAGGTGCTGCCAACAAGACATCACGCAGATTGGTGGCAAAAATATCCAGCGCACCCTCCTCGGCCTTTTCTTTTAGGCGCATTCGCACATCAAGTCCGGAGGAAACATAAAGCTTGGTGCGCCAACCCCAGCGCACAGCCTCTGCCAACCAGCTGGAAGTATGGGTATCAAGCTCAAAACGCTGCGCAATCATGCCTTCATAAATGGAGTCATCGCCAGCATCCAAGTTCAGGCTCAACACACCTTCATTTTCACCGCGCAGCAATGCCAAAATTCGGTGGGAAGGCAAGGATTTAAAAGGCTCATTAAATTCGAAGTAGTCCTTGAACTTGGCGCCTTCAGTTTCTTTACCTTTGACCACGCTGGCACCCATGGAACCGGTGCGATACATTTGCTCGCGCACCTCGCCCACCAAATCTGCATCCAGCGCAAAACGGTCAATCAAAATGGCGCGGGCGCCCTCAAGCACCTTTTTAGAATCTTCAAATCCCTCAGTCTTAAAGGCCTCTGCTACAGCTGCGGCCTCAGCACCTGGGTTTTTAATAAGCTTGTCGACGAGTTCCTCAAGGCCTGCTTCCCGCGCGATATCCGCTTTGGTTTTGCGGCGCTTTTTGAATGGCAGGTAGAGATCTTCGAGTCGAGCTTTGGTGTCACAATCTAAAATCAGCGCACGCAGATCATCGCTGAGTTTTCCTTGTTCCTCAATCGCAGCCAGGATTGTCTGCTTACGATCCTCCAGCTCACGCAAATAGGACAGGCGTTCTTCGAGTTCACGCAGCTGTGTGTCATCCAAGCCGCCGGTGACCTCTTTGCGATAACGAGCAATAAAAGGAACAGTATTACCTTCGTCCAAGAGCTTAATTGTGGCTTGGACTTGTTCTTCTCTTACGGCTAGTTCGCGGGCAATCTGTGCAGAAATTAATGACATTTAGCTAATTCTAGCGAAGCCCGTGCTACAAGGGAGGTTATGGACGGTGCTGCCAGGCGCAGGCAGCGTTTACTCCAGGCTCGGTGACACCCGCATAAGAACTGCCGTACCAGTACAAACCCTTTGGCAAGGCCGCGACCACTACCTTGGTCAGCTCCTTTAACTCCAGCTCTGAAGTGCCGTTAATAACCACGCGGTAGAGGACTTCCACAATTGGTGGGTGGCCCTCCATCTGAGAAAACTGGGTGACCAACATATTGTCTGGTTCACAGGTGAGATCCACAATCTGCGCATGGATTTCTTTAGCCTCGTATCCCGCTGCGTTGAGAGCCTCAGGCAAGCCTTCTAAGGCGCGCTCCCACTCGGTGGGAGTAATTAGGATATTAAGGTCTGTTGAAACTTCAGTCATGAGTGTTCCTCTATTTCTTCATTTGTTTGCTGGCGCGATAGAACATGATGGCCAGCAAGGCGATGGTAATCCACAGCATATAGCGGTTGATCACATTAACGATGTCAAGCACCTCTTGGCCGAAGGTATAACCCAACCAGATAAAAAGGCCATTAATAGCCAGCACGCAGGCAGCATTTAACGCCAGCATGATGAGGAAACGGATTTTGAGCAGGCCGGCAATCGCATTGAGGACAGTGCTGGGAACTGGGCCAGGCAGATATCCGAAGGGTAAAAGGCCAAGTACCCAGGCATAAAGGCTGGTGGATTCATTTTCCACGGCCTTTTTAAAGAAGCGGTGAGCGCGGGGCGAATACTGCAGGGACATATCAATAAATTCCATGCCCCAGCGTTTACCCATTAGCCAGTACACCGGCATGAATTTCAACGCGCCAACTAGGGTGCACAGCCAAAAGATCCACCAGGTGCCGTTTCCTATTGAAGCATTTGCACCAGAAACCACGGCACTGGTGTAACCACCCACAATCAAGGTATAAGCCAATGGTTGAGTAAGCAGCCAAGCGCGCAGGGGAATCATGCACAGTGAGAAAATACCCATGGCAATAAGCAGCACAAAAAGGACAATGTCCATCTTTTCTGGCTTGGTTAAAAAGGACGGTAACTCCGGCTCTGTTTTTTGGGCAGGTGCCTGGTTATCTAGTGGTTCAGTCATTTAGTCAAGCCCTAATACTTTGCGGTCAGCGGCGTCCAGCTGGGTTTCGTCGATAAGCTCAGGCCGAACAGCCTGAGTACGCAACAGCGCCTGATCGCGTCGCCAACGGTCAACCTTTGCGTGGTTGCCCGAGAATAGCACCTCGGGCACATCCAAGCCGCGCCAGCTACGGGGTTTGGTATAGGAAGGGCCTTCAAGAAGCCCGTCTGAGAAGCTGTCTTCCTCGTGGCTGCGGCGATTTCCCAACACGCCGGGAATCAGGCGCACCACTGCCTCAGCGATAACAAGCACTGCCACTTCACCGCCGATCAGGACATAATCGCCGATGGAAACTTCGCGCACGCGGTAGCGCTTGGCAGCATCATCAATAACGCGCTGGTCAATGCCTTCATAACGGCCACAAGCAAAGACAATATGGCGCTCATTTGACCATCCCTGAGCATCAGTTTGGGTAAAAGGTTTACCCGCAGGAGTCGGAACCAACAGCAAGGGCAATTCCTTATCCCCTGCCGCTTCGACCTCATAGGCGCGTTTTTCCACACCCTCAATTTCATCATGGCGGGCGCTCTTTAGGTGTGGGGAGGCAGATTCCAGCTCATCGCCAACTACATGGCCAGCTGCAATATCATCTAGTGCTGGTCCCCAAACCTCAGGCTTCATCACCATTCCAGGGCCACCACCATAGGGGGTATCATCCACGGCCTTATGTCCGCCGGTGGCCCATTTACGAAGATCATGCACTCCTACTTCGAGGATGCCATCTTCAATTGCCTTGCCCAGCAGCGCGTGGCGCAGTGGGTCAAGGTATTCCGGGAAGATGCTTATGACATCTAGGCGTAAACGGTGTGCATCAAATTCTTGGGAGCTACTCACCGCACTAAATCTACCAAGTCCACGGAATCCATACACCATCCATATACCGTCCATATACCCAAGACTTGGTCAAGCGGGATTAAAGATCCAAAAGTCCCTCTGGCGGAGTGATGGTGGCGGTACCTGCCTCGAGATCAACCTCGGGAACAATTGCATGCACAAAGGGGATGAGTACTTCTTTGCCGGTATTTAGTTCCACCTCGAGGATTTCTCCAGCGGGACCGTGCATAACGCCGGTAACAACACCAATATCTTCGCCTTCATTAATAATGTGCAGGCCTTCTAGCTCATGGTCATAGAAGCCATCTTCATCATCTTCAATGTCCAAAGGTGCTGCGAAAAAGCGGGTGCCGCGCAAGGAGTCTGCAGTGTTGCGGTCTGGTACTTCGGCAAATTTAATAAGCAGGCGCCCTTGGTGGAAACGTGCTGCATCAATGGTGAGAGTGTGCTCTTTGCCAGCCTGTTTGCCAGTGAGTGTCTCCCCCACTTCATAACGAATCTCTGGTTCATCGGTGGTGACTTCTACAACCACTTCGCCTTTGATGCCGTGGGATTTAATGACCCGGCCAATTTGCAATTCTTGCTCAGTACTCATGGGTAGAAATTCTATGTTACTCAGCGCCTATGCCCCAGTTCGGGGCAAGCAAAATACCCCGACAAACCGCCTCGGGAGTTGGAAATAAAGAAAACCACCTAGTGATCAGATCACTAGGTGGTGTGCTTGTTCGCTGCGTTTTAAGTTTTAAACGCCGGAACTAAAAGAGACTTAAGCCTCTTCTGCAGCAGCTTCCTCAGCAGGAGCTTCTGCTTCTGCTTCAGCTTCAGCAGCGGCAGCCTTCTCAGCAGCAGCCTTTTCAGCTGCAGCCTTAGCTTCCTTCTCCTCGCGAGCCTTCTTCTTCTTCTCGGTGATAGCCTCTGCGGTTGGGCCGTTGTTAGCCTCGGAGAGTGCCTGGTTGAAGAGCTCGAGCTTGGATGGCTTAGGCTCAGCAACCTTAAGGGTGCCTTCCTGGCCATCGATGCCCTTGAACTTCTGCCAATCGCCGGTCACCTTAAGCAGTGCTGCAACAGCCTCGGTTGGCTGAGCGCCAACGGAAAGCCAGTGCTGAGCGCGCTCAGAGTTGATCTTGATTACGGAAGGCTCGGACTTTGGCTCGTAGATACCGATGTTCTCGATAACCTTGCCGTCGCGCTTGGTGCGTGCATCAGCGATGACAACGCGGTAGTGCGGGGTACGGATCTTGCCGAGGCGCTGGAGCTTGATTTTAACAGCCATGTGAATTTTCCTCACTGGTCACTGGGCAGTACAGACACTCACCCTGTGCTGGTGAGCCGGTTCAACCCTTTTTGTTTTACCTGCGCGTGACTCCTCCGGACGACCATGGTCGTTGGCGGCATTACGCAGGAAAGTCTTTTAAAGTTGCCACACCCATACGAGTGCAGACAACCTTTAATATTTTAGCCACCTGCCCTTCAAAAAGGAAATCGCTACTTAACCTGCACACAAAGCCACCTCCCAGACCTGCAATCTGGGAAAGTATGCGGAAACTTCAAAGAGGAGTAGATTAAACAACCGTGCTTCCGATTACATCCGGTAATAGTGACCGGAATTTGATCAGTTATGTTGACGGTGGTCGCTTTGATGAGATTATGCTCACCGGCGACCTCACGGGAATCAACAAGTTCCTTAATAATGCAGGCCCTAATGCCCGCGATGCGCATGATCGGCCAGTGCTCAATCGCGCTGCCGAAGCAGGCAATCTCATGGTTGTCGCGCGCTTACTGGATTTGGGGGCAAACCCCAATATTGCAGATCCCCAAGGAGCTACTGCCCTCCATCGTGCTGCCGTTATTGGCGATGATGGCATCGTGGAATGCCTCATCAATGCCGGCGCCGAGGTAGATGCATTGGACTGCCAGATGCGTACTCCCCTGTGGTACGCCGCCGCCAATCACCTTCCTGATTCCGAGGTGGTTGATGTGCTCTTGCGAGCTGGCGCAAATACCCATCACCGCGATGTTAATGGCGTGAGTCCAGAAGACCTGCTTTAAAAAACCAAAAAGGCGCTTTTCGACGAAAAACCGTGCGGGTTTGCGTCGAAAAGCGTCTTTAATCTTTTTATTTCTTGCCGAAGTCCAAGTTATTGAGATCGATATTCTCCATACCCTTAGGCAACTTTGGCATGCCACCCATTCCTGGCAGGCCTCCGCCAGCACCGCCAAGTTGCTTTTGCAGCTCAGCTAGATCCGGCATTCCAGCGCCACCCATACCGGGAAGTCCTGGCATACCTGGCATTTTAGGCTGGGTTGGGCCCTTCTTCACTGGTTTACGCTTACCGTTTTTACCCTTACGACCCTTGGCCTGCTTCTTGGTAGCACTGCGGCTTCCGCCACCCATGCCAAATTGGCCGGCCATCTTGCCCATCATCTTCTTGGCTTCAAAGAAGCGCTCAACAAGCTGGTTAACCTCGGCAACGCTAACACCAGAACCATTAGCAATACGCTTGCGGCGGGAAGCATTAAGAATCTTTGGATTATCACGCTCGGTTGGAGTCATACCGCGGATAATTGCCTGGATGCGGTCAAGTTGCTTTTCATCAACCATGTCCGCCATCTGGGACATCTGCTTGCCGCCGGGCAGCATCTTCAAAATATTGCCGATTGGACCCATGCGGCGGATCATCAGCATCTGATCGAGGAAGTCCTCCAGGGTCAGCTCTCCACTGCCCAGCTTCTGAGCTGCAGCTTCGGCCTTTTCCTGGTCCATTACTGCTTCAGCTTGCTCAATCAGGGTGAGCATATCGCCCATGCCCAGGATACGGCTGGCCATGCGCTCTGGGTGGAAGATATCAAAATCTTCCAACTTCTCGCCGGTGGAGGCGAACATGATTGGCTTGCCGGTAACTTCACGGATGGATAGTGCAGCACCACCGCGGGCATCACCATCAAGCTTGGTGAGTACAACGCCGGTGAAATCAACGCCATCACGGAAGGCTTCAGCGGTATCCACTGCATCCTGGCCGATCATGGAGTCAATAACAAAAAGCACTTCATCAGGGTTGATGGCATCGCGAATATTACGTGCCTGAGTCATCAGGGTTTCATCAATACCGAGGCGACCTGCGGTATCGACAATGACGATGTCATGCTGGGTGCGCTTGGCTTCTTCAATACCCGCGCGCGCTACCTCTACGGGATCACCGTGGGAGGTGCCCATTTCATGCTCGAGGGAATCAATGCTGGTGCCTGGATCAGGTGCGAAAGTTTGGACTCCAGCACGTTCACCAACAATTTGCAGCTGCTGCACGGCGCCGGGGCGCTGCAAGTCACAGGCCACGAGCATTGGGGTGTGGCCCTGTTTAACCAGGTGCTTTGCCAATTTACCGGCCAGCGTAGTTTTACCTGCACCCTGCAGACCAGCCAACATGATTACCGTTGGAGGGTTCTTGGCTAACTGTAGACGACGGGTCTCACCACCGAGGATCTGAACCAGTTCCTCATTAACAATCTTGACGACCTGCTGTGCAGGATTGAGCGCCTGGGAGACTTCCGCGCCAACAGCACGCTCTTTGATGCGGTTGATAAATGCACGGACAACCGGCAATGAGACGTCGGCTTCTAAGAGCGCGAGGCGAATCTCTCGAGCTGTTGCATTAATGTCAGCCTCGGTGAGCTTGCCTTTGCCACGTAGGCCTTGAAGGGCATTGTTCAACCGATCGGACAGTGACTCAAACACGAATGAACTCCCAGTAGGTTCTAGAGTGCGGGGTTTCTAATCCCCCTATGGTAGCTGGTTACCCCCAGCAAGGTCACGTTAGCTACCCGCCAGGGCCCTAATCACGGCACGTTCTACCTGTGCTCGATCAAATCCTGGCTCCAACGCAGCTTGCACAATCAGTGTTGCACCGCGGGTAACAGTACTAAACCACAAAGCATTGGGCAGGGTATTTAGCAGCACAAATATCGGTCCAGCACGATGTTCCGTGCGGACTTCAATAGTATTGCCATGCCAAAAAGTTGCTGTTAACCCAGGAGCCGGAACGGGTACCTCAGAGTAAATTCCTGATTGATAGGCCTGCACAAATGACAGCGGATTAAAATCCATGGGCCCGGTGGCACGCACATCAAATTCGCCATGCCACTCCCCATTGTGAATCATCCGCGCATTATCAATTGTCCAACCTTTGGCTGCAATAACGCCAAGGATCCTCCGTACTTCCTCGCCGTGCCAATAGACCGTGTACACACCTTCATGCTCTTTAAGTGCAATCTCAGACTTAATAGGAACCAGTGGCGCAGTGGGGCGAACTTCCACCAAGCGAGTACGAGCCCCACGCAAAACAGTTGCCAGCGAACTTTCCAAGCGTGTTGACCACACTCCCGGCCCTGTAGCTTTGGCATCGGCCTCGGTTAATACCTCTAAGAGATTAAGGGTTACTAGGTCATAACGAACTGCATCAAGGAGCTTGTCGACGGCCTCCTCTGAGTGCGGATCAAGGCGGGCGGCAATGCGGGCGATTGTGGTGTGCTCGGCTACCAGCGTTTGTACGCAGGCTCGATCGCGCAGGTTAAGGCCCATGCGGCTCGCTGCACGAGCCACCATTTCTGCACCAACCTGCTCATGGGGACGTGATTGCCCCTTACCCATGTCATGATAAAGCGCACCTAGCAGGAGCAAGTCCGGGCGTGCCACGGTAACGGTTTCTAAAGCACAGCCGGCAACTGTATTGAGGCTGTGTTCATCAATGGTGGAAACGTGGTTGGGTTCACGAGGCATCAAGCCACGAATATTGTCCCACTCCGGTACAAAACGTGACCACAAACCATGGCGATCCATTTGTTTAACCACGCGACGTGAATGCTCAGGGCTAGACAACACCCGGAAGAAATCTCCGGCGGCGTTGGCTGGCCACGGATCCGGCAAAATTGGGCATTCCCGAAGGCGTTCCCAGGTGGAGTCGGCTACTGGTAATCCGGTTTTGGCAGCGGCAGCTGCGACCCTCAAGATTAGGGCCGGATCGCTAAGATCCGGTTTTCTAGACAGGGCCACTGTTCCTTGGGCATCCACCACATCCACGTCCAGTGGCCTGCGGTGTGCATTTCTAAAGGCAAACCCAGAACGGCGTGGCAGGACTGCGCGAGCAGTTGCCAAAGCAGCAGTGAGAGCATCATCAATGGCGCGCGCTGCATCTGCAATTTCGCGACCCAAATGATAGCGGTCCACAAAGCCAAGATCGATAGCCACGTCAACTGCAAACTCTGGATCCAAAACGTCCCTGGAACGACGTGCGTGTACATGCAACAAAGTTCGCGTATCCAGCATTAGCTGATGTTGTTTATCTAATCTCGGTGGATCACATAGATGGCCAAGGGCAAGTGCTGAGATGAGTTCATAATCGCGGAGCCCTCCCCTGCCATGTTTGAGATCTGGCCGAGTCATGGCTACTACTGGGCCAGAACGACGCCAGCGCGCAATGGCAGTATCCACCACTGCATCAAAATTCTTATTTAGTTCTTGACGCCATTTGCTTAAAATTCTTTGGCGCGTGAAATCAAAAAGTTCTTGGTCGCCTGCAATAAAGCGCATATCCAGCATGGCGAGGGCCGCCGTGGAGTCTGCGGAAATCATGCCGACACATTCCGATGGTGTGCGTACGGAATAGTCGAGGCGCTTTTTTGCATCCCAAATGGGGTACCACAGGTCTTCAATCCCGCTGGGGACTTCATTTTCCGGGTGGATTAAAAGGAGGTCCAAATCTGAAAATGGGGTCATCTCGCTACGGGCGAGGGATCCGGTGGCTGCGAGTACGGTACCTGCTGGTAAAGACAGAGAACCCAGCAACGCTAGGGCCTCGTTTTCGGCCTGCTGGCGTAGCTGGGTTGGATTATTCATCTGCAAAATCTTTTTGGAGAGTGTTTAGAGGGCGGCTTCGCCGTGTTCACCGGTGCGTACACGCACTAGTTCTTCGACGTTAGTAACCCATACCTTGCCGTCGCCAACCTTGCCGGTGCGGGCAGTATCGACGAGGACAGAGATAACTTCTTCAGCCTGAGCATCAGAAACGATGACCTCAATCTTGACCTTTGGCACAAAGTCCACTGCATATTCCGCACCGCGGTAAACCTCGGTGTGGCCTTTTTGCTGTCCAAAGCCCTGAGTTTCGGTAACGGTCATTCCCTGGACACCAACTTGCTCCAAGGCTTCTTTGATATCGGTAAGGGTAAAAGGTTTAACGATCGCGGTGATGAGTTTCATGGCGTCTCCTTAGGACGTTAGGACGTTTGCACGTTTTCTTTTAAACTTAACGAATTTCTGGGCCGGTGGTGTCATATGCTGACTCACCGTGCTCGTGCGTGTCGATGCCCTGCATTTCCTTTTCATCATCGATACGCCATCCCATAGTTGCCTTGAGGATATAAGCGATGACTGCGGTAATAACACCTGCGAAAATCATAGCAACCAGTGCGATAACAACCTGAACTACGAAGAGTTTAAATCCGTCTGCGCCGCCACCGGTAAGCAAGCCAGCGTCTGCTGCGAAGAGACCCACACCGATGGTGCCCCAGAGGCCAGCGACCAAGTGCACACCAACTACGTCGAGGGAATCGTCAAAACCGAAGCGGTACTTCAGTCCAACACCGAGGCAAGCCAAGACGCCGCCGATTGCGCCGAGGATGATGGAAGTTAGTGGGGTAAGAGAGCCTGCTGCTGGGGTAATTGCGACCAGACCAGCAACGACACCGGAAGCAGCACCAAGGCTGGTTGCGTGTCCATCGCGAATCTTTTCCATTAGCAACCAACCGAGCATTGCTGCTGCAGTTGCAACCGTGGTGTTAAGCCAAGCAAGACCGGCAACACCGTTTGCACCGAAAGCGGAACCACCGTTAAAGCCGAACCAACCGAACCAAAGAAGTGCTGCACCGAGCATTACCATTGGCAGGTTGTGAGGACGAGCAAAGCTCTTGCCGAAGGTACGACGCTTGCCGACGATGAAGGCTAGAACCAATGCAGCAGTACCTGCAGAGATGTGAACTACGGTGCCACCTGCGAAGTCGATTGGGGAAACATTTGCTTCACCATCGGTTGCGCCGAAGATCCAGGCTGCAAAACCGTTTTCGAAGTGGGAAAGAAGGCCGCCACCCCACACCATATGAGCTAGTGGGAAGTAAACGAGGGTTGCCCACGCACCGGAGAAGACCAGCCAAGTGGAGAACTTAACGCGCTCTGCCAATGCACCGGAAATAAGAGCAGTGGAGATAACTGCGAAGGTGAGCTGGAATCCGATATCAATGATGTTCGGGTAGCCGGCAAGTCCTTCAACATAGTTGCCTTCTGCATCTACGATGGAGTCTTTAAGTCCAAAGAATTCAAAAGGATTGGCGAAGATGCCACCGATTGTCTGAGTTCCGTAGGACATTGACCAGCCCCACAAAACATAAACAATGGTCACCACACCGAGTGAGCCAAATGACATCATCATCATGTTAAGTACGGACTTTTGGCGAGACATTCCGCCATAAAATAGAGCCAGTGCTGGTGTCATTAAAAGCACCAACGAAGCGGACATTAGCATCCAGGCGGAGTTACCTGAAGCGGCTGCGATCTGATCTGCGGTCATAGCGTGGACGACCTCCTTTTAGGTGAAGTTTTTGCTCTCTAAGCTTTAGTGAGTTCACGGGGTATCTTCTGGGATTGATACCCCGTGAACCGAATTCAACTATAGACCTACAGAAACCATTTTCGATAGCTCAATAGAATTAACTTCGATTTACACCCTGGCCTGCCAAGTCATTTTCAATAGCTCAACAGGTACTTTTCAGGACTTGTTAGGTGGATCACACAGTGTGATCGGGGGTAAATTCGGGTGTAGCGGAGAGTCCTTCGATACAGCTCAGAGTGACCTTTTTCGGTTATAGAACTTGTGCAGTTGGCCACTCAAAAAGTAATTAAGCCAGAGGCCTTACAGTGTGTCAATCACAGGAAAATAGAAAACTCCCTCGACACAGGCTGAATTTTCACCCTGTGCTGAGGGAGTGCGTTTCGACGCTGCTAATTAACCAAGCAAGGCGTCAACAAATCCTTCAACTTCAAACGGTGCCAAGTCATCGGCACCCTCTCCAAGGCCAACCAGCTTCACTGGAACACCCAGCTCTTCTTGTACCTGGAAAACAATGCCACCCTTGGCAGTGCCATCTAGCTTGGTGAGTACCACTCCGGTGATCTCTACAACATCGCGGAAGATACGAGCCTGCTGCATACCGTTTTGCCCCACAGTGGAATCCAAAACCAGCAAGACCTCATCTACGACGGCCTTCTTCTCTACAACACGCTTAACCTTGCCCAACTGATCCATAAGGCCAGTGGAGGTATGCAGACGTCCTGCGGTATCAATAAGCACCACATCTGCCTGGCGTTCAACGCCCTTAGCCACTGCATCAAAAGCTACTGATGCGGGATCCGCGCCTTCGGCTCCACGGATGGTTTCTGCACCAACACGACGGCCCCAGGTTTCTAGCTGATCAGCTGCTGCTGCACGGAAAGTATCGGCTGCACCCAAGATCACCTTATGCCCCATGGAAACGAGCACGCGAGCCAGTTTGCCGGTGGTGGTGGTTTTGCCGGTGCCGTTGACTCCAACAACAAGAACCACGGCTGGTTTGCCCTCATAAGGCATGGCCTTAATGGAACGGTCGAGGTCGGGGCGGCAGGCGTCGATAAGCGTTTGACGCAGCATGGCACGAGCCTCAGCCTCGCTGGCCACGCCGTGCGCCGCAATCTTTTCGCGCAAATCATCAACCACGCGGGCGGTGACCTTGGAGCCAAGGTCAGCCTTGATCAACATTGCTTCAATGTCTTCCCATGCGTCTTCATCAAGATCGCCGGCGCTCAAGATACCAAGCACTGACTTTCCAAAGACGTTCTGGGAACGGGAAAGGCGACCACGCAGCTTGCCAATACGACCGGCAGCAGGAGCAATTTCATCAAGTGGTTCTGGTGCAGGAGCAGGTGCTTCATCTGGAACTGGAGTCTGCTCACGAGCTGCTTCTGCAAATTCAGCCGTCACCTGTGCTGCTTCAGCAGCCTCAACAGCCTCAGTTTCAGCTTCCTCCAAAGCCTTAACTTCTGCATTTTCTGCAGCTTCTGCACCTGCGATGGCTACTGGCTCTGCAACATTATCGACAGTTTCTTCAAAGATTGGAGAATCATTGTCAATTGGTTCATCGGCGATGATTGGCTCTTCAACAGCAACATCCTCAGCAATTGGAGCTTCTTCCAAAACTTCAGCGGTCTGCTCGGAGATTTCGGCTGGAGCCTCAACCTCTTCTACTGCTGGTTCCGCCACTACTGCTGGCTGTTCAGCAACCGGCTCTGCTGCTGGCTGCGCTGCAAAGATATCGGTGGCGGATTCCTTTGCCACTTCTTCCTTAGTTGGCGCTGATTCTTCTGCATTAACTGCGTCATCTTGGACAGTGCTTGGTGGGATAACCGGCGGGATTACCTGCGGAGCAACTGGCTGTGCTGCTGCTTGCTGTGGCTTTTCAGCAGGCTTTCCGGACAGCTCTTGCCCCTCCCGCAGAACAGGCTCAGCCTCCTCTTTCTTGGCCGGTGCAAAGTTAAAGCCACCTTGGGCTTGGTAGTTGCCTGATTTTTCCTGTTGGGTTAGTTCCTTCTTTTCCTCTTCAGGCTTTTCAAAACTAACGGTTTTTGATTTTGCTCGTTGATTGCCAATGATCAGCACAATGATGATCGCAAGCACCACGAGGACGACTAGTCCAATAATCCACATTGTCGGTTCCATACCCTCTATAGTGACAGGTTTGGTTGACTCATACATCGCTAGCCCATGATTATTTGGCAAATTTAGCCTTAAAAGCCCAAAATTCAGGTTGAATGTTCACCCAAAAGCAACTGCAACAGCAAAAAGCAGCTACCACTACCCCACTTCGGGATAACGGCAGCTGCTTTGCGTCGCGGCAAAAAGTCGTGGCAAAACCTAGTCGCTCGCCTTAATGCACTGTATTAATCAACCAAACCTGGGTGCCGCACACCCAAGACCATGGCCTCTGCGGAGATAAGGTCACCGGTCACTAGATCTGGGACGATATCGGCAATTCTGCCCCAGCCGCCTGCAGCGCGGTCAAGAGTTCTGGTCTTGCCGATCATCTCATGTGCATGGAGGCGAGATGACAGTGCGAAGACCAAGGAGACTACGGGAGTCAAGGCCCAAACATTGTCTGGATTGTCAGTGTTGACGCCATCAAGCTTGTCAAAGCGGATACGTGCAGAGGAATATAGCTGACGCTGCGTACCGCGCATGGCACGGAGCAATTCCACGGCAGTCTTGATCAGACCTTCAGTCTGAAGAACCTCGCGCAACTCATCGCGCTTTTTGAAGGTTTCAAACACAGCCATCAAGCGGGTGTTATCTTCCATCAATGGTCCAGGCACGATGTCAGCATTGCTAAAGAACATATCCAGCAATGCCTTCTGCTGGGCTTCGTTCATGCTGGCAATAGCCACAGTGGACTGATCGATGCAGGCAGTATCCAGAGTTGAGTCACGTCCGGTGGCCAAAGTGGACAAGATATTCTTGCCGGCTACTTCTTCCAACTGACCCAAAATAGGCAGCAGAGGAGTCCTATTTCCTAGTTCTTCAGCTTCCTTAAAAGCATTGGGAAGTAGACCAAGTAGCTGCAAGGTGCCAATCCACGCGGTGCGATGAACTTCGGTGGCAGGCGCGTCGGTGGTAAATGGTGAAGCAGCCAGGCCGGAAGAAATAACCTTGCCGGGAAGTGCCTGAGCTGGAACCAAAGAAGCGGAAAGGCCCTTGAGTGCTGCTGCTGGGGAAGAACGCAGTGCGGAGTGAACAACTGGCAAATGCTCAGTGTTTCCTTGTTCAGTCCAAATATGGGAAACATCCCAGAGTGCTGGAACTACGGCATCGCTAATTGGTGGTTCTTCAACCTGGCCACCAAAGAATGCAGACAGCTGCGCAAATTCCTCAGACTGTGCTGAGTAGTAGCCCTCTTGCTCCACGGTGATCGCTGCCTTGCCAGGAGACAAAGGAGTAATCAAAGTGGTGAAAGGATCAGCAGTGTGAAGCTGGACGATAAGGTTTCCGGCACCCACCAAGTTTTCCGGCAAGGTGATTTCACTGGCACTGACCGGCAATTCCACGGCGCGGATCCATGGCGCGGTTTGTGGCCAGATCCAAGCGCCGAGGTTTCGGCCTGCTGCAAGACCTGCAAAAACCAGCTTGTCATCTGCGATGGTGATTTCTTCACTGTGCGGGGTCTTATCAATAACAGCGATGGTCACGGATACACGGCGGTCCACGCGGCGATCAGTCCACTCAAATTCAATGGAACCACGTGGCATCACAAAGGTGCTGGCAGCAATTTCTTTCATGCTGCTCACCCAGGTACGGCCATTATCAGGGGTGGTCATCTTCACGGTGCGCAGTGGAGAACCGTGGTGGTTTCGCACACTGACCTTAGGATCGCCAACATTAACACCGGTGCGAATACGCAGTTCACCAGCACCGTCAAGGTCACGTGGACCACAAACGGTACGGGTAACACGCCACATCGCAGGCTCGGTAATTAGTGGCAACTCGATAGAAATCTGCGGTGGCACAAAACGAAGTGGCATTTGGTCGCCTTCATCAGTGGTGACAATGAAGGATGCGTTGGGATCGGTGGCACCTACTCCCACCAGACGAGGTTCAGCAGTGAAGTGCTTTTCACCGGAGCGCACACGCAAAGTTGCTTCGCTCAAACCAGTGGTGGTTGGAATACGGAAGGACGCACCGGACGCGATTTCTAGCTCGGTGGTCATGCCCTCCACAATGGCGAACTCATGGCGGAAGGATTCATTACGTGGTCCGCGCAGGCGCACCAGGTATTCACCAACCCATGGAGCATCGTAGATTTCTGGGTCAAAGATATAAAAGACGCCACCTTCGGCAGGTACTTCCAAAGGCTCTGGCTCAGCAATTTCTTCACCGGCTGCTCCCACACCTGCAAAAGCAGAGATAGAAAGCATCCAGGTTTCATCACGGCCACTAATGGTTGGCGGGAATTCCGCTACCAAAGATTGTGCGTGCACTGGCAGACCAGAGGTGGAACGAACATGTGCCACCAACTCTGTCGGGTGGTGGAATGCCACACGGCGACGTGGATCAATGCAGCGTACTTCTTTGTTGACCTTTAGGGAGGAAAGTCCACGTGCGTCAACACGGGAACATACCCATGAAGTCCAGCCTTCAACCTGGAAAGTTTCAAGTACTGGAACTTCCTGGCCGGTCACCATATCTTCTAAAACTGCCTCTGCAGGAGCCAGCACGTAGATTTCCTGGTGGTGTAATGAGACCTTGTCGCTGAGGTTTTCGCCGCGCTTGGAGAACACCAAAACTGGATCATTAAAGTCCACCACTGGCACAACCCAAGTGATTTGGTTGGCAGTGTCGGTAACGGTGGTCTCGCGTACCTGTCGTTCCAAGGTGATATCTAGAGCTTGGGAATAACCGGAGGTATCGCCCCAGGCCCGACGGGTGGAGTAAATGCGGGTGGTGCCTTCAAGGCTTACACGCCAGTTAATTTCCTCATCATTAACCTTTTGCTCCGGCAAACGCAGGCACACCTTGCGACGCTCTGCATCAAGGATCAAACGGGGACGCAATTCACGTAACGCCACACCCACGGAGTTTTCACGATCAGCAGTGCCAACTGGGCGTTCACGCAGTTCAGCAACCACCAGCTCGTCGATCATGGCAGGCAGACTGGACTCGCGCTCACGGTCAGGCCAAGAAGTAGGATGCAGGCTGGCAAATTCAATTAATTGCGCAACTCCAGCGAGCAGGGACGCAGCCCATTCCGGCGCCAAACGCTGCGCGCTATCAAACATGAATGGGAACTCGGTGGTACCAGCCTCCACCTCGGTGAGCACGGCAGCAACCTCACGGTTGCTAATTCCGGCGTGGACACTCAAAATCTCCAGCGCCGATGCCGACTCTGCGGGTACTGCCAAACCAGCTTGGACAAAAAGCTTTTCGACGTTGCCCTCCAGCACTGCGGCATGTTCAGCGCCGAGCCCTAAACCGCCGAAATATTCACCGAAGAAGTCACTGGGATCACCAATTTGGGAAGCCCGGGACACCAAGGATGCAACGGTTAGACAAGGGGTCATCTCAAAGAGATCAATGAGGGAAGCACCCGCAGCAAGCTGACGGGAGAGGAAGGTTCCAAAAAAGCGATCGATTCTTTCCAGTTCATCTCGACGGAGTTGAACTTGAGGGAAGTAATCAACGCCTGCCAGTCGCTGGTTGAGATCCAGCTCAGTTTGTGATGCCCATCCGAGCAATGAATCGGTCATGTCTGCGATGCCAGCCGGCATTTATACACTCTCCCCGCGCATTATGCGTTTTCTACTAGAAGCAACTTAATTCTCTCACACTACCCCACCGAGGGGGCGATAACTTCTATGCCTAACCTCGCGCTCCTGCATAGCGCAGCAAGCGGTAACCAAGCCCACATTTAAGACTGGTTGAGAGCTGCTGCGCGCTCCATTCTTTGGGAGATTACCCTGGTAACGCCATCCCCGCGCATGGTCACACCATAAAGCACATTGGCCACATCCATGGTGGGTTTTTGGTGGGTGATCACAATGAGCTGAGAGTCCTTGCGCAGCTCCTCAAAGAGCGCGATGAGGCGACGCAAATTCACATCATCAAGTGCAGCTTCCACCTCATCCATGACATAAAAAGGACTAGGGCGCGCACGGAAAATTGCTACCAGCATAGCCAAGGCCGTCAAAGACTTTTCGCCACCGGAAAGCAGCGACAGTCGCTTGACCTTCTTTCCTGGAGGTCGAGCTTCCACCTCAATACCGGTGGCCAACAAATCCCCTGGTTCAGTCAAAATCAGGCGACCTTCACCACCAGGGAAAAGTGTATTAAAGACCTTGGGGAATTCCGCTTCCACATCATTCCACGCGTCAGTAAAGAGCTGCAGAATCTTGGCATCAACTTCTTCGATAACATTGCTCAAGTCCGCACGAGCCTGCTGCACATCAGCCAATTGGGTAGACAGGAACTCATAACGCTCTTCCAGCGCTTTGAACTCCTCCAAGGCCAAGGGATTCACCTTACCCAAGGCTGCCAAATCCTTTTCGGCTTGTTTCAGGCGAGCCCTTTGGAACTTCTCATCAAATTCTTCATCCGGGGTGTATTCCCGCATCAAATCTGGCAAAGAAACAGCCAATTGCTCAGTAATCTTTGTAACGGCCTCCTCCATACGAACCTGCGCCTGACTGCGCGCTAATTCCATGGCATGGGCGTTGTCACTAAGGCGGTTTAGCTGCTGGCGCGCAGCATTGACAGTGTCTTTGGCACGTGCCACCTGAGTGGTTAACAAAGCCTTTTCCTGATTGCGGGCATCTCGCTCGGCAGCCGCCTGAGTCAAAGCAGCAGCTACCCTCTCAGAAACATCACGCGCACCGCGATAAACCACAGAAGCAAGTTCGACACGGCGCCGTCGTGCCTGCATGGCTTGTTCATGGCGAATCTTGGCTTGGCGTTCGTGTTCAGCTTGGCGCCTTAAGTTATCACCATGTCCACGTTGCTGCCCGGCGCGCTCCTCTGCGGTGCGCAGCGCTAAGCGAGCCTCCATTTCCATAGCTCTAATCTGGGCTAACACGGTCTGAGCCTCATCACGTTCTTGAGTTGAAGGCTCGGCAACATCGTCTTCATCCTCCACGCGGGAGAGTCGATCAAGAATTTCAGCAAGCTGGGCACGTAGTTCTTCGCGTCTATTCTCAGCTTGGTTAAGCCGCGACATATGGCGTTGGCGTTCACTCTCGGCGGCCTGTTGCTGTTTTTCCACTCGCGCCAAATCACGCTTGAGGGAATCGCGCGCCAAATCGAGCTCGCGCAGTGCAGCCTTATGTGCAGCTACATCAACGCGGGTATTTTCGGTGGCTTTGAGAGCACCGGCGAAGGTGCCGGCACTGTCTTTGAGATGTTGTTGTACCGAGTCCAATTCAGCATGAGCAGCCTCAATTTGTGAAGTAATTTCCACCGTGGTGGTACCACTTCCCAATTGCACCCAACCCGCACCAATCAACACTCCACTTTTGGTTACCGCGCGCAGACGTGGGTCCTCTTGCACTATGTCGCGTCCTTGCTGGGTTTCGTCGACAAGCACAACGTCAGCCAGCACCCGGTTAACCGGGCCAGCAATGGCCAGATCAAGGCTCACATGGTCTAATAACCAGCTGCTACCTGCAGGTAGCACGGCATCCAGGCGCCACGCTGCGGGTGCAATGGAGTGATCAACGATGACGGTGCGCGGCACACCAGCTTTAAGGAGCTTGTCGACGAGTCCTTCCCCGGCGTCGCCGGCAAAGGCTTCGGCGTGCGCGCCCAAGGCCGCAGCAACAGCCTTTTCGATATCTGGCTGTACGCGCAACAAAGTGGCCAGCTTGGGATAGTCGATCTCATCTTCCACGGCGGAACGTGGACGGTTTTGGCTTAAAGTCTCAATGCGAGACTCCAGGCGAGAGACATCTTTTTCCAAATTTCCACGAGTGCTTCGCAACTCCTCCAGGCGAGTTTCTGCAGCTTGGGCCTCATGGGTGGCCTCTGAAAGGGCAGCTTCCAAAGGTTCGCGCTCGCTATCAAGCTCCTGTTGCTTTTGGTTTAGCAAACGGGTTTCACGCTCTACATCGAGAATGCGTCCAATAAAATCTTCTAATTGCTCAGCGAGGCGTTCTGCCTCTTCCTCTGCTGCCTGCAACTGGGTGCGCAAAGATTCCTCACTGGCAAGCAGTCGCACCACACCTTCACGGCGGTCAGCAATGGCACGAACCTGAGCGAGGTGTTCTTGTTCCGCTTCTCTAGCCAAGGTGGCTTTTTCTTCCACATCCTCGCGAATGGACTCCAAGCGCTGGGCTGCCATCTCCACCGCCATTTCGAGTTCTTCCAACTCTTGATCGGCCTGTGCTGCACGTTTGAGCAGCTCTTCAGGATCTTGACCAGCATAAGCGGTATCTACTGCCCCAGTATTAGCGCGGTCTTGGGCAATGCGCATTGTCGCAGAAACTCGCTCGGCCAATGATGAGAGCTCAAACCACAGGTGCTGGGCGGCATCGGCGCGCGGAGTAAGTTCTGCAAGCGATTCCTCCAGCTCCATTTGGGTGCCGGTGGCTTCTTCAAGTTGTTCTTGGGCTGCTTCAGCCTGCTGTTTAATAAGTTTTTCGCGCTCGCTGGAGGTTTCAAGTTTTTCCGAAAGCTTCACAATTTCAAAGCCGGCGATCTTAAAACGCGCATCGCGCAGATCGGCCTGCACGGTAGCGGCGCGCTGAGCGGCTTCAGCTTGGCGAGCAAGCGGTTTAAGCTGCTTAGCCAACTCATGGGTGAGATCCTGCAATCGATCCAAGTTAACCTGCATGCCTTGGAGTTTGCGCTGAGCTTTTTCTTTGCGACGCCGATGCTTTAATACGCCAGCAGCCTCTTCAATATAAGCACGGCGTTCTTCAGGGCGAGATTCCAAAATATCGGCCAGTTTTCCTTGCCCGACCATAATGTGCATTTCGCGGCCGATGCCGGAATCTGAAAGCAGCTCCTGAATATCCATCAAGCGCGCCTTGGCACCATTGATTTCATATTCACTAGCGCCATCACGGAACATTCGACGAGTAACAGAGACTTCCGAATATTCGATCGGCAGTGCACCATCGGAATTATCGATGGTCAAGGTAACTTCTGCGCGACCGAGCGGTTTACGATCACCAGCACCAGCAAAGATGACATCTTCCATCTTGCCGCCGCGCAGGGTTTTTGCCGAGCCCTCGCCCATTACCCAGGCCAGAGCATCCACCACATTGGATTTGCCAGATCCGTTGGGACCAACAACGGCACAAATTCCAGGTTCAAATTTTAGGGTCGTCGCAGACGCGAAAGACTTAAACCCCTTGAGCGTCAACGATTTCAAATACATAACGGGGATAAAGTCTAGCGTTTCACAAAACCCTCAATGCCACGAGACTCGCCCCATTGCGCGATTACTGTGTCAACGTTGCCTACTCTTTGATGCCTGCTTGGCTGTTCCTGCAGCCTCTTGAGCATTTCTTCGCATTTATCTTGTGGCCCTTCGGCCACCACACACACTCTGCCATCGTTGAGATTGGTTGCCGAGCCCTGCAGTTTTAGCTCTCTGGCTTGTTTCATAGTCCACCAGCGAAACCCCACTCCTTGGACATGACCGTGCACAAAAGCAGTTAATCTGACATTTTCCATAAGTGGGGTCTCCTTCAAAGTTTTTTAAGGCCTATTTTATCGACTTAAAAACTTTAATTTTGGCTTATTGTTAGCTGCCTCTAATTCTTTAAAGATTCCAGGTTCCAAGCCTTGATGCGACATAAAGGACAATGCCTTTTCAACAGCTTTAAGTTTGCGCTTTACGCCTGCGACCATTGGTGATTTTTCATCTGAAATATTTTCCAAACGGGTTAGTTCACGCCGTAGATTTCTTTCCGATTCCACAAAGTAATTCCAGGTCTCATCATCAATTTCTAGTTGTTGAGTTTGACTCAAGATCACCACTG
Source organism: Corynebacterium callunae DSM 20147 (assembly GCF_000344785.1). Taxonomy (NCBI): domain Bacteria; kingdom Bacillati; phylum Actinomycetota; class Actinomycetes; order Mycobacteriales; family Corynebacteriaceae; genus Corynebacterium; species Corynebacterium callunae. Next base: position 1,871,795 of record NC_020506.1, read on the forward strand.
CTAGCTTTTGCGCCACCAATGCTTCCACCTCTTCTGCAGTGGTGCTGGATTTGAGCACTCCCACTGCAATTCCTCCGCTACCTGCAGAAATTAGTGTTCCCGCGGTAAGGAGGCCACCAGCTAAACCACCTGGCCCAAATCCTGCCAAGGCGCTAGAAATTGCGGCAGCTCCTGCCACGCCTGGTGCTACGGCAAGAGCCAATCCGCCGCTGGCAGCAGCCAAAGCCGCGGTACCAAAACCTAGAGCACCCCATTTTAACCAACGTGCTTTACGGCCAGAGGAGATAAGATCCTCGGCTTTCCGCAGGGAGTTCATCACATCTGCGCCAAATTGGCTGCCTAATTGGGATTCCTCCGAGAGGTCCTTCATAGCTTCTAGGCGTGCATTATCGTCAACTTCGATTTCAAAAGGATGCAAAAGATTAAGCCCAGCTAGGTCTACAAAACGACGTGCTGCCTCATACTTATAAAGATAGGGGCTTGGCAAAGGAGTAGGTGCGATGGCATCAGCATCTGCAAAATCAAATTCTAGATGCCTAATTTCCGCTGGTATTGGCCGGTTTTCCGCCTCATTATGCGCCATAATTTCTTGATAAAAACGCGCCTGTGTTTCCCGCAATGCAAGATTAAACCGCTGTTGCTTCTCCCCCTGGAGACGCAGTGAAATAAGGTAGGCAAATCGCAGGGCTTGAACAACAAAGAGCTCAGCCTCATTTAGTGGCAAGCTCAAGTTTTTCTCAGACACCACGATTTCTTTGGAGCGGGACCCAAAGAGGCCAAAGCCAATAGCTTCGCCTACTGCTGGGTCTGCACAATAATGCTTGGAAGAATGTGCAGTTCCGGGGATTAGTGGAGTTTTAATGCGGTAATCCAAAACCCAGGGAATTACTCCCGATACTCCCCTTTTAGCCGCTACAGGATCAGTGCCACTCCAAAAATTCACCCACCAGCGCATATTGCTTGGTGGTTGATGTAGCTCGTTCTCCAAACGATCTACATTAAAGCTGCCATTGGCCAGCGGGCTACCAATTGTCACCAAACCAGCCACCTTTAAACCTGCCGGCAATCGACGCACCACGTCGGCAGCAATCACCGATCCAAGGCTATGGCCAAGAATGACAAGCTCACCTTCCTCAGGTAATTGAGCGAGAATTCTATTAAGCACCTGTGCTCTTACCTGTTCACTACTTAAGTAATTACGAGCTTGATAAAACAACGGCAGCTCTACACTGAGCGAAACCACAGTGGTAGGCATTTTGCCACCGACACCGCTATCGTGGCGGCCGAGACGAAACTCCATGGCGGAAATCCGCCGTTCAAATTCAATGCGGTTGTGGCGCGCCACGTCCTTGGTTAAGGCAGCGATAGTAAGCGGTGGAAGTTCTGCTGCCACTTCAAATTCTTCAAAAGCGTCGGCATATTTAGGGGCGATGATTTCGACGTCGTCCAGGCTTGGATATCCGATATCAGCCAGTGTTTGAGAAAGCTGAAAGCGCCATTCTTGGGCTAAATCTCCTTGTCCCACACCATGCAAATACAGCAACACTGGTGCTTTATTCATCAAAAACGTCACTCCCCTATTTGTGCTTTATTACACATACAACGCCTCGCTTTTGGCTAAGGTTCCACCATTTCCAATTACTCAGCATATGTTCAGCTAACTTCATAAAAGTTTTTGTGAAATAAAAAACTGCACCCCACTCAATGCTTCTGAACATTTTCAGAAGTACCAAGCAAGGTGCAGCGTTTTTGAGAGGCTAGCTAGGTTTTAAGAATTCTTGGAGATTACTTGCTGATCACGATGGGTAATTGGATCAGAGCCATCCCAGCATTCCATGCCATCCCAGCCACGGATGCCCTTAATTTCTTCATCTTCACGGTTAAAGACCGGGTTCAAACCAGCCTTGCGCTGACGGGTGTAGTTGCGCAATACGGCCAAAGCAACACCGGTCAATGGAACAACCGCCACCAGGTTGGTGATAGCCATTAGGCCAGAGAACACATCGGCTAGGGCCCACACCAGTGGAACAGATCCAATTGCGCCACCAAAGACACAGAGCACAACAAGAGCGCGGAAGCCCTGCAGGAAGGAGCGGTTCTCCGTCATGTACTCAATATTAGATTCACCGTAGTAGTAATTTCCGATGACGGAAGAAAACGCCAGGAAGACAATGACCACAGTAAGGAAGTGAATACCCCAGGTGCCAACGCTCGTTGCCAGAGCACTCTGAGTGAGTTCCATGCCACCTTCAGATCCATAAAGATCCGGTTTTGCCAGCAAGATGATAAAGGCAGTGATGGAACAAACAATGATGGTATCGAAATACACACCGAGGGTCTGGATCAAGCCCTGCTTTGCTGGGTGTGACACAGATGCGGTAGCTGCAGCGTTAGGAACAGAGCCCATACCTGCTTCATTGGAGAAAAGGCCACGGCGAACACCCTGCATAATGACGGTGCCAAGTGCAGCACCAGCAAATTCACGGATACCAAAAGCGTGGGTGACGATGGAGGTGAACATTGCTGGAACCTCGGTGATGTTGAGACCAACCACAATGAGACCAACAAAGATGTACATGGTTGCCATAACTGGCACCAGGTACTGGGTGACACTAGCAATGCGCTGCACACCGCCGAAAACGATAGCTGCGGTAAGAGCTGCCAAAACAAGTCCCACAATAACCTTGATGATCATGGCATCGGAGTCAAAAGAGGTGGCAACCGAAGAAGCAATAGAATTCGACTGCACCGCATTAAACACAAATCCGTAGGTTACGGAAATGATGATGGCGAAGAATAGGGCAAGACCACGCCAGTTCAGCGCTTTGGTCATGTAGTAGGCAGGACCACCACGGTAGGAGTCCTTATCACGAACTTTGTAGACCTGAGCCAAGGTGGATTCAACGAAACTGGTTGCACCACCAATAATGGCGATCATCCACATCCAGAACACTGCACCGGGGCCACCCATAGCCACCGCGATGGCAACACCGGCGACGTTACCGGTACCTACACGGGAAGCTGCTGAGATGGTGAATGCTTTGAAAGCGGAGATACCGTCTTTGCCTTCAGAGATTTCTGAGGGCTTTTCAACGATAGCCTTGAACATGTCGGGGATAAATCGGATCTGTACCAAGCGGGTAGTGGCGCAGAACCATATTCCTGATCCAATAAGGATGACGATAACCACAAGCCACAGCTTGTCATTAACCATTCCAATGGCATTTAGTAGGGATTCCATAGGAAAAAACGTACACGACAGTGCTTGTGAAAAAAATCACCTGTTACAACGATTGCATAACCTTGTTCCACGTAGGAAAATTTTTGCCCCAGCTTTTAGCGGTATCCCAAACGCAATTTTTTAACCAAACCCTAGTCAAATATTATTTGCGCCTAGTGGCGACGCTGACACTTAGAGCAGTAATGAGTACCTCGGCCTCCCACCACAATTTTGGAAATTGGGGTGCCACAACGTGCACATGGCTCATCGGTTTGGCCATAAGCATTGAGGGAAAGCGAAAAATAACCAGAATTTCCGTTGACATTGACATACAAAGCATCAAAGGAAGTACCGCCCTGAGCTAAGGCCTTGATCATTACTTTGCGGCCACATTCCAAAAGATATTCCAGGCGTTGTAAAGACAGCCGATCAGAGCGCTGCTGCGGGTGAATCTGGGCTGCCCACAGCATCTCATCGGCATAAATATTGCCTATCCCTGAGACAATTTGTTGCTCTAGCAAAAGACGTTTAATTTCTCGACCACGAGCTTTAAGCTGCAATGCAACCGCTGGAGAATCGGCAGCATCTTCCAAAAGGTCGGGTGCGATATGTGAAATCTTGGTGGGGACACCTTCGTGGATATCACCAAGCCACCAATATCCAAAGGTGCGCTGATCCACAAACCACACTTCATGACCATCATCAAGCTGCAATTTAGCGCGCAGATGAGGGCTAATGGGAGAATCTGGATCCTTAATGAGCATTTGGCCACTCATCCCCAGGTGTACCAATAGTCCAAGGTTTGTGGGTTGGTTTAAAGCATCTGCCAATTCCAACCACAAAAATTTGCCACGGCGCTTAGCTGCGGAGATCTTTAAACCTCGGAGGTTTGATTCCACCTCTACTGCCCCACCTAGTTGGTTGCGAACCACTCGAGGATGATAGATCGCAGCCTGCACAATGGTGTGACCCGCCGCGTGTTCAGCTAACCCACGGCGGACTACTTCTACTTCAGGTAATTCAGGCACGCCACTGTCTCAGCTTGCGGAAAGCCTGATGCGCTGCTTCTTGCTCGGCTATCTTCTTATTGGGTCCTACTCCACGGCCCATTTCTTCACCATCAAAGGAAACAATGGCAGTGAACTCAAGGTCGTGATCTGGGCCAATAGAGGTAGAAGTGTACTGTGCCATTGGCTTTTTGAGATGTGCCAACTCCTCTTGCAATGTGGTCTTCCAGTCTTGGTGGAAGCTCTTTGCAGAGGCATGTTCAATCTTGTGGCCAAAAAGTCGCAAGACCACATCGCGCGCTACTTCAAAACCATGCTGGCGGAAAATCGCACCAAGCAAAGCTTCAGTGGTATCCGCCAGAATGGAATCCTTGCTGCGTCCCTCAGTTAAGAGCTCACCCTTGCCCAAGAGAATGTACTCACCCAAACCGATCTCACGAGCGATGTCTGAAAGTCCATAGCGGCTCACAATGGAGGCGCGCATTTTAGACACTTCAGATTCAGGGCTGGAGGGATAACGCTCATAAAGCTTGTTGGCCACCGAAAGACCCAAAACGGCATCGCCCAAAAACTCGAGGCGCTCGTTATTAGGCAGCATGCCGTTTTCATTGGCAAAAGAACGGTGAGTCAGTGCCAGAATAAGCAGATCCCGCTGGATGTCTACGCCAAGGCTTTCCAACAACGGTGCATGATCAACACTGTCGAAGGCCTCGTTGAGGGCATCTACTCCGGTAACGCGTGGCTTTTTGCGACTCACAGGAACTTCTCCAGTCCTGCCCAACGAGGATCGACCTTGGTTTCCTCAGCAGTTTCGGAGTCTCCATCAGGAGCCGGGACATCTCCCTCATCGCAGGCACCATAACCCAGCCTTTGGCAGGTTGGATTAAAAGGCAAGCTCAGGCCAGCTTCATCAATGACGGATTGCAAAAGATCAATCTGGTCCTGGTGAACCATTGGGATTTCATCTTCATCTTCAGCTTCTTCACCAGTGATGAAATCTGGGTCAGCAGCAAAAACTTCAGAGACATGCAGGGTACGGGTAGGAGTGAGCTCACGCAGGCAGCGGGAACACTGACCAAGGAGCTGCGCTTCAATATCGGCTTCAACTGAAAGACCGCCACCGAGTGGGAAGATCTGAGCTTCTACCGTGACGGTACCGCCCTCTGGGATGGCAATCATTTCTGGCCCAATACGAGTTGGGCTGGGGCCGGACTGTTTAATAGTTTCCGGGACTGCGCTACCGCGCAGCAAGGCTGCGACATCAAATATAAAAGGTGATTTCATGACCTGGGAAATCCTACTCGTACCCCCTGATGTAGTGAAACATCAGAGGGGGGTTGACTCGATGACGATAAAATTTTTATGAAATATCTAGCGAGCTAGGTATTTAGTATTCGCGTTCGTAGCCGCGTTCCGGGCGCTCGAAATCGCGATCGTACTCTCGCTCATAGTCACCGCGACCTGCTGCCCCTTCTTCACGACCCTTAGCTCCCGCTCCCCTGCGCAGCGCAGTGCGGTCTGCAGAAACGGAACGCAAGGTGGTAGAAAGTGAGGTTTCAAATTCAGCCAGCTTGGAATCTACATATTCATCACATTCATTGCGCAGCTTATTGGAATCAGCGTGCGCAGAATCAACAATGCGGTGAGCTTCCTCAGTGGAACGGCGCACCACCTCAGACTCACTGATCAAGCGCTCCTGCTCGGCTTGTCCTTCCGCAACGGCGCGACGGTAGGAATCATTACCGGAGGTAATAAGACGCTCAGCCTCAGCCTGGGCACGCTCAGTGGTGGTGGCAGCTTCACGGCGAGCATCAGAAACGATGCGGTCGGCGGAGTCATTGGCCTTGCCCACTACAGAGTTTGCATGCTTGGTGGCATCTTCCACCATGGCATCGGATTCTTCAGCAGCGCGGGCCAGCAAATCGCGGGCTTCATTTTCAGCGTCTTCAACAATGGCGGCGGCTTTTTCTTCAGCCTCACGAATAACTGCGTCACGGTGATCCAAAACGTCTTGGGCGTCGTCAAGTTCAAGAGGCAACGCATCACGGAGATCATCCAAGAGTGCGAGCATATCCTGACGCGGTACTACGCAGTTGGAGGTCATAGGTACGCCATATCCGCGTTGAACGGTATTGACTAATTCATCGAGTGCCTCAAAAACCTTGTACATGCGTTTAATCGTACTTAGACAGCCACTTGTTTGCTTTAATTAGTGCTTATTGGGCGTGTTTTCCAGATCCACCGGAGGAACTCGTCGAAAAGCGGGGTTTAAAAAACCCTGATCACCGCACCCCTTAAAGGGCAGTGACCAGGGTAATTTTTGGGGCTCTTAGATAACGCCCTGTGCCAACATGGCGTCGGCGACCTTCTTGAAGCCGGCAATGTTTGCGCCGACTACATAGTCGTGCTCGTGGCCGTATTCAGCTGCGGTCTCTGCACAGGTCTTGAAGATGTTCTTCATGATGCCGTGCAGGCGCTCGTCGGTGTACTCGAAGCTCCAGGAATCACGGGAAGCATTCTGCTGCATTTCTAATGCGGAGGTTGCAACGCCACCTGCATTGGCAGCCTTGCCTGGTCCAAAGCGCACGTCGCGGGCACGGAATACCTCGACAGCCTCTGGGGTGGAAGGCATGTTTGCGCCTTCTGCAACAAAGCGGCAACCATTGTCTGCCAGGGTCTTTGCGTGCTCACCGTTGAGCTCATTCTGGGTTGCGCAAGGCAGTGCAATATCGCACTTGAGATCCCAGATGGAACCGTCGGTGTGGTAGGTAGCACCCTCAACCTCGTCAACATAAGCAGATACGCGTGCGCGGCGAACTTCCTTGATTTCGCGCAGCTTCTCTACGTCAACACCATTTGGAGTGTGGACCCAGCCGGTGGAATCGGAGAAACCGATAACGGTTGCGCCAAGTTCCTGAGCCTTCTTGGTGGCGTAAATAGCCACGTTGCCGGAACCGGAAACGATAACCTGCTTGCCGGAAATGGTCTCACCAGCAGCCTTGATCATTTCATCAACAAAGTAAACAGCGCCATAGCCGGTTGCCTCGGTGCGGACCAAAGATCCACCCCAGGTCAGGCCCTTACCGGTGAGAACACCGGACTCGTGCTGGTTTGCCAAACGGCGGTACTGCCCAAAGAGGTAACCAATTTCGCGGGCGCCCACGCCGATGTCACCGGCAGGAACGTCGCGGTACTCACCGATGTGGCGGTGCAGCTCGGTCATAAAGGACTGGCAGAAGCGCATGATCTCCAGGTCAGACTTGCCCTTAGGGTCAAAGTCGGAGCCACCCTTGCCGCCACCAATTGGCAGGCCGGTGAGGGAGTTCTTGAAGATTTGTTCAAAGCCCAAGAACTTCACAATGCCGAGGTTGACGGATGGGTGGAAACGCAGACCACCCTTGTATGGACCAAGTGCCGAGTTGAACTGCACACGGAAGCCACGGTTGACCTGAACTTCACCCTGATCATCAACCCAAGGAACGCGGAAAATCAGCTGGCGCTCAGGCTCACAAAGCCTTTGAATAAGGCCGTAGTCGGCGTAGTGAGGATCCTTTTCCAAAACGACCTTCAAGGAATCTAGGACCTCTGCGACAGCCTGGTGGAACTCTGGTTCCCCAGCGTTGCGCTTTAGCAGCATGTCGTAATAGTTGGAGACCTGTTCGTCAACAGTCATGAATTCCACGTTCCCATCTCGGCTTAGAGCGCAGTGGGATTATTGGAACATCCTCTAAGAAAATTGAAAATATTTATAAACTCACTGCGCACAAACCGGCTTAAATTAACTAACGGTTAATAGTTTTAAAGCACTGAGGTGTCTGAGAGCAACTTCATTTCAAGAGACTTAACTCACAATGAAAGTATTAGCTGGTCAGTACTCACTATCGATTATGTCAGCGATCCTTCAATAAGACCAGAATGAATTAAAACTCCACCCCAAGATAAAGATCACATCAAGAAAATCTTAATTTTCTGGGGGAAATTTTAGGTGTTTTCCGCGCTTAATCCATACGCCACTCCCCCTGTGCTGGAATCGATATCTCAACGCAGGTGCGTTACTAAATACAACCACTTCTGAAACTGGTTATATAACCAGTTAAATTTTAGGAAAGCCTAGATCCACTCCGCCCACAACGCCCAACCTTCCACCCACTAGGATGAGGGAGATAATCTCCCCAATTTGGCGGGGATCCCAGCTTCAGCAACCTAAGCTCAAGCCACTCAAGCGTTAATTTTGCGTACCCCCAGTGCGCACAACTTGGAAAGGCACCACTACCTCGTGAGCAGCACCGCAAATATCATCATTGCGCCGGATTCTTTTAAAGGAACTGCCACCGCCAACCAGGCTGCAGAATATTTAGCTGCCGGGGTCCGCGAGATCCTCCCCGACGCCACCATCACGCTTGCACCCATGGCTGATGGCGGCGAAGGCACTTCCGCAGTTTTTGGTGGCCAATTAATCACCCTGCCAACAACCAACGCAGCCGGTCGCCTCACCGAAGCAAGTTATACCTTCGATCCATCATCAAACACCGCATATATTGACGTCGCAGCAGCTTCTGGACTGCCAGCCGTTGCCGGTTTGGAGATTGCCACTACTGCTGATACTTATGGCACTGGTGTTTTGATCGCCGATGCCGTCACTCGTGGCGCCACCCGCATCACTCTCGGTTTGGGTGGTTCGGCTACCACCGATGCTGGCGCGGGAATTTTGGTTGCTTTAGGTGCGGTACCTCGTAATAAACAAGGTTATGCCCTTAATAAAGGTGGTGCTGACCTGATCAATCTGGATTATATTGACACCGCAGAGCTCAACATCCCAGCTGCTGCTGTGGAATGGATACTGCTCACTGATGTCACCTCACCGGCGACAGGCCCGCAGGGCGCGGCCGCTGTCTTCGGCCCCCAAAAGGGTGCCACCGAAAAAGAAATTGAGCTTCTCGACGCCGCACTGCAGCACACCTGCGAAGTATTGGATATCGATAGCAACTACCCTGGCATGGGAGCAGCTGGCGGAATTGCCATCGGCATCAGCTGGTTATCCACCCTCATGCACGGCAGTGCTGCACACGTACATATTCTCCCCGGAGCTCCTGTGATTGCCCGTGCAATTGGGGTGGAGGAACTACTCACCGAGGCCGACCTCATTATTAGTGGTGAAGGTCGCCTGGATTCCCAGTCCTTTAGCGGCAAGGTAGTAGGTACCCTCCACACCCTGGCCACGGCAGCAAACGTCCCCCTCGTGGTTGCTGCGGGGCAGGTTGCAGCAGATATCCCTGCTGGTATCAATGCTGTGGAATTAGAAAAATCCACCGATGTGGCCGCTCAGCTGCGTGCTGCTGGCCGCACCATCGCGCAGAATTTTCTAGCTAGGTCCTAGCGAATAATTTCCACTGTCCAAGGATAAACAGCAGGAATTTCATAGGCTAATTCCTGCTCCAAAAGGAAAGCGTCCTTGGGCAGTTCTGCTGGTGGGGTGAGCAAACGGGAGAAAATCATGGTGATTTGGTTAATAGAACCTTTAACACCATCAACTTCAATGAGATAGCGGTTTACTGAAGCGTTTTCCATATCCGCATCTTCGTGCTCATCACGGTAGGTTTGGCGCAGCTGCGAATCGATGAACTCATGAATTTTAGCTTCTGGATCATGGATAACCAGGCCCGAATCCATCAGGCCTTTTTCTACGATGAGTTTGGCTACTACAGAAAACCTTCCTGCAAGATCGATAGCATCGGAGTCAGGAACAAGAACATCAAATTGAATCTTCGGCATGACTACACAGTAGACAATTACATAGCCGCGGTGAATTCTCCCCCGGTACTCTAAACCTCTCCCCCGGTACTCTAAACCTCTCCCCTAGGCCTGATATGACATTCACTGTCGACTGACGCTAAAAGCCGCGGGTTTTTAGCGGTGGAAATCACAGGGATTCTCAGCACCGCTGCGTGGCTTTGTGCTGCAGTGATCTAGTATTTACACCATGAGCCCCATTTCAGAACTCCTCAAAAATCACGGCGTTGATTTGTCTTGGCAAGAGGCCGTCTACCAGGATCTACATGAGCACCCCGAGCTTTCTGGATTTGAAGCGGAAACCGCAGATATTATCTTAAAACACCTCAAGCGATTTGATTGTGAAATCATCCCTAGCATTGGTGGCTATGGCATTGTAGCGATCTTCCGCAATGGTGAAGCAGGACCAGTGGCATTGATGCGCGCTGATTTTGATGGCTTGCCCGTTAAAGAAACCACCGGTGTAGATTTTGCTTCCACCCGCGTGCGTCCCCATGATGGTGTCAACGTTCCGGTTATGCATGCCTGTGGCCATGACGTTCACGTCACTGCCCTGCTGGGAGCATGTGCGGTAATGGATAAGCGCCGCGATGCTTGGCACGGCACCTTCATTGCACTATTCCAGCCCTCTGAGGAAAATTCCCAAGGCGCAAACAAGATGGTGGCTGGCGGATTAGTGGATCTTATCCCCCGCCCTGATGTGTGTTTTGGCCAGCACGTAGTGCCGGGACCAGCAGGAGCAGTAATGTCCATGCCGGGTGGTGCTTTGGCTGCCTGCGATTCTATTGAAATCAAAATCAAGGGCCGTAGTGCTCATGGTTCCATGCCCCATAATTCCATTGACCCCACCTATGTGGCGGCTTTGATTGTGGTTCGTTTGCAGGCAATTGTAGGCCGCGAAGTTTCCCCGGAGGATTTTGCTGTTATCTCAGTGGGCACCTTGGAATCGGGCAATACCAATAACACCATTCCAGCTGATGCTCGCCTCGTGCTCAATTGCCGTTTTTATAATGACAAGGTCAAGCGCAAGGTCTACCGCGCTATTGAAAGAGTAGTCCGCGGCGAGTGCCTGGCCTCGGGAATTGAAGAAGCTCCGAAACTAAAGTACTTTGCCCATGGTGATCTCACCGATAACACTCCCGAGGTCTACTCCACCGTGCGCCCCGTCTTTGATGAGGTATTTGGCGAGGATTCCCTCGATGCCCAGCGCTGGACTGCCTCTGAGGATTTCCCCTCTATTCCCAAGGCTTTTAATAGCCCTTATCTTTATTGGACTGTGGGCGTTACCCCTCGTGAGCAGTGGAATCAGGCAGTAGAAAAAGACCGCGTGGCTTTGGATATTCCTTCCAATCACATGGGTAATTTCTTGCCTGATTATCAGCCCACCATGACTGCTGCAACCAATGCTGCAGCCGCCGCTGTCCTCACCTATCTGCAGAAGTAGGTGCTCAGCCCAGTTTCGGCTGGGCTCAGCAACAATGGATGTGCCGGAACAATGCGTGCGTTTATGCCTAATTCACCAGGGATTTCACTACTTATTGTTCCGGTATAAATGCCGTCAGCTGCAGCTATTAAGTGCATAATCTGTGGGTTTTCAATCTCTCCACTGGCGCCAATTGGTCCAAACAGGATTTCCACCGCAATTTCTTCGTCGATAAGCGTTCCAAGTTTGGCACGCACACTGGCTTTTAATGGCTGGCCGGTGTGCGCCGGCCCACTAAGCTGCAGGTCATCCACGCTAACTTCAGACCACGCACCTTTTATACGCTCCAGCCACGCAGCAAAATCCGTGGCGGTATTGGCATCGGAAATGGTCTGGGCCTGTGGCACAGCGCGGCGATAAAAATTATCGGTGTATTCGCGCACCATCCGGGTGGAACTAACCTGCGGTGAGAGCGTAACCCAAGAATGGCGCACCTTTTCCAGCCACCGCTGCGGCACCCCATTTTTATCGCGCTCATAAAATAGCGGGACAATATCATTGGAGAGCAGATCATAAAGCGCCTCGGATTCCGCGGCATCGCGATATTCGCCATCTCCAGAGGCCACCGTTGGAATGGTCCAACCTGTCTCAGCCTGCGGCATTTCATCCCACCAGCCATCAGAAATAGACAAAGTCAGGCCGCCGTTCATCACGGCCTTCATGCCAGAGGTTCCCGAGGCTTCCTGCGGACGCACCGGATTATTGAGCCAAATATCAGCACCAGCAACCAACGTGCTGGCCAAAGTGAGATCATAATCAGGCAAAAAGAGGAAACGATCGCGGACCCCAGCGTGGTCAGCAAAGTGCACAATTTCCTGCATTAGTTTTTTGCCACCCTCATCATTGGGGTGTGCTTTACCTGCAATAACAAATTGCACGGGGCGAGATTCATTCAGCAAAATCGCGCGTAACCGCTCCGGATTGCGCAGCATTAATGTTAAACGCTTATAGGTAGACACACGGCGCGCAAAACCCACGGTAAGTACTTCAGGATCTAATACGCGCTGGGTCCAAGCCAGTTCCGCAGCGTTGTGTCCGCGCGCTTGCCAAGACTTGCTCGTTGCAGTTCTAGCTACCTCGACCAACTCGGCGCGCAATTTATTTCGCACTTTCCACAGCTTCTCAAGTTTCACTGCTTCCGGGTGCGGCCAACTATCAGCCACTGCCACCGCAGCACCATCGGCAGCCTTGTCCACCAGTTTCTGCATTTCAGGCTTAATCCAGGTGGGCAGGTGAACGCCATTAGTGACGTGCCCGATGGGCACCTCAAAAGCCTCAAATCCGGGGTACAGGTCCGCGAACATATTACGGCTGACCTCACCATGAAGCTTTGCGACGCCATTTGCCAGTTGACTTACGCGCAATCCTAAATGAGCCATATTAAAGCGCTGGGGATCGCTTTCACTGCCTAGGTTTAGAGCCTGCTGCAGGGGAATTTCAGGATCAGCGCCCACATATCTGGCCACTAAATCTTTTTCAAAACGATCAATACCTGCCGGTACTGGAGTATGAGTAGTGAAAATACTTGAGGCTCGAACTTGAGCTAACGCTGCCTCAAAACTCAAGCCCTGCTGCATTCTTTCCCGGATGCGTTCCAGACTAGAAAAACCAGCATGCCCCTCATTAAGATGCGCCAGCGGTGGAGTCTTAATTCCTTGCGCCTGACAAAACGCATGAACAGCCCGCACTCCCCCAATACCCAATACCAATTCTTGTTGAATGCGGTGTTCACTATCTCCACCATAAAGCCGGTCTGTCACCGCACGCAGATGCTCAGGGTTCTGGGCAATATTGCTATCAAGCAGTAATAAGGGCACCCGGCCGACCTGTGCCACCCATACAGCCAAGGTGACTTCTTGGTTTTCGGGGAATGTCACCGTGACAGAGACCGGAGCCCCCTGAGAATCTTTAAGCTCAGTTAGTGGCAGCTGCGATGGATCGTGATACTCATAGTTTTCTTGTTGCCAACCATCATCGCTTAAAGATTGCTGGAAGTATCCCTGACTATAAAGCAGCCCCACTCCAATCAGCGGAACCCCCAAATCAGAAGCTGATTTAAGGTGATCTCCAGCTAAAACTCCCAACCCGCCCGAATAGATGGGCAGACTGGGGTGGATTCCAAATTCCATGGAGAAATACGCAACCAATGGATCTTTGCCTGTGCTCTTGGCCGATGCCGTTTTTTGATACCACAGCTTGGCAGACAAATAAGTGTGGAGGTTGTTGGTTTCCTTTTTTAGACGCCCCAAAAAGGCTTCATCACTGGCTAGGTGATGAAGCCTTGAAATACGCACATGGCGCAACAGCTGGAGTGGATCCTCAGCAAGGTCTTCCCAAAGCTGGGGGTCAATCTCCTTAAATAGCTGCTTGGTTTCCGCCCGCCATGACCAGCGCAGATTTTGTGCGAGTTCTAATAGAGGTTCAAGTTGGGCGGGCAGCTGATTGTGCAGCTGAACTTTTTCCACGGCTTTCACAAGGCCAAACCTAGCCGGTCAAATGGCTCCCGGCTACTGGAAAAAGCACTTTATTTATTTCTAGCTTTCAAGCAGCTCTTCAGTGGAAGTTGGCTCCAGGGAAACGGTGAGCTGAGTGCCCCATGGATCCTTGGTGACCACAGAAGTGCCATTATCAGAGAACTCCCAATCACCAAGGCGGCTAACCAGCATGTCCAAGTCTTCGCGGCCAGGTACAACCACAGCAACATTGGCAAGACCCAGGGTGGCAGCACGAGGGCCTGCTCCACCGGAGTTCCAAGTGTTCATGGCAACGTGGTGGTGGTATCCACCTGCAGAGGCAAAGAGTGCACCAGGGATGGAGGTCGTTGCATCAAAACCGATCTTGCCTACATAGAAGTTGCGAGCTTGCTCAACATCGCCAACCTGTAGGTGCACGTGTCCGATGTTGGCAGGCAGGATTGCGGTGTTGTTAAGAACGGTTTCGCTCAAGTGAGTCTGCAGGTACTTATTTGGATCTAGGTAGATGGTGTCCATGCGAACATCACCATTGGCTGCATACTTCCATTCACTGCGAGCGCGGTCAACATAAAGCTCGATGCCATTGCCCTCTGGGTCAGTGAAGTAAAAAGCTTCAGAAACTAGGTGATCGGAGGATCCAACAAAGCGGGAACGTGGTTCTTGAGCTGCGCGGTAAACGGTAGCAGCGAGACTTTCCTGGGTATCAAAGAGGAAAGCAGTGTGATAGAGCCCCGCCTGGCGTGGATCTACAGCAGGAAGACCTGGGGTGGAAATAAGGCATAGCAAAGGAGTGCCGTTGCGGCCGAGTACACGGTGAACTTCCTTGCCACGTACCTTTTCTTCCATTGGCTCCAGGGAAAGAATATTGGAGTAATAGGAAGTCATGCCTTCAAGATCGCCAACGCGCAGGGTGACGGCGTCCATAAAGGTGTTGTTGTTGATGCTTTGTTCCAAAGTAGCCATGTTGATCATCCTTGTGGTGTGGGGCTGTTGTTTATGTATCTCACTTTAAAAGTATTTACTTGATATGTCAAGTAAATACTTTTAAAGCTTCTCCCCTGTTTAAAAACACAGTTTAAGGTGCACAAACACCAAAGGCGCTAACTCCCAAATGGAAGTTAGCGCCTTTATCAACGAATCTTACTTAGCGATTCGAGTGTCATCACCAAGGAGGTGAACGTGGATCATGTTGGTGTTACCGGTAACTCCTGGAGGAGAACCTGCGACAACAACCATCATGTCATCCTTGTTGTACTCAGGCATTGCCAAAAGTGCACGGTCAACTTCACGCATCATGTCATCGGTATCGGTGACCTGAGGAGTAAGGAAGGTGGTTGCACCCCAAGTCAGCGCCAATTCGGAGCGAACTGCTGGATTTGGAGTAAAGACCAACAAAGGAAGGTGGCTGTGCAAACGAGCCAAACGCTTTGCGGTATCACCGGAGGTGGTGAATGCAACCAAAGCGCGAGCGTTCAAACGCTCAGCGATATCGCGTGCGGAGTAAGAAATCACGCCACGCTTGGTGCGGGGAATGTGAGTCAAGTCTGGGACACGACCATCGGTTTCTGCAAAGCGAACGATACGAGACATGGTGCGAACCACGTTTTGTGGATCTTTACCAACAGAGGTCTCACCGGAAAGCATGACAGCGTCTGCACCGTCAAGCACGGCATTAGCAACGTCAGAAGCTTCTGCACGGGTTGGGCGGGAGTTCTCAATCATGGAATCAAGCATCTGAGTTGCCACGATGACTGGCTTTGCGTTCTCACGAGCAATTTGGATTGCGCGCTTTTGAACCAAAGGAACCTCTTCCAAAGGAACCTCAACACCGAGGTCACCACGGGCGACCATGACAGCGTCAAAGGCCAACACGATGGACTCGAGGGAGGAAACTGCCTCTGGCTTCTCCAGCTTGGCAATAACAGGGAGTCGACGTCCCTCTTCGTCCATGATGGCATGTACGAGTTCAATATCCGCTGGGGAACGGACGAAAGACAAAGCGATGAAGTCTACGCCTAGCTTCAATGCGAAGCGGAGGTCCTTGATGTCCTTTTCGGACAAGGCAGGAACGGAGATGTCCATACCTGGCAGGGAAACACCCTTGTTGTTTGAAACTGGGCCACCTTCGGTGACCTCACACACAACGTCATTTCCCTCTACGGAAACACAGACGAGGCCAACCTTGCCATCGTCTACCAGAAGGCGATCGCCAGGCTTTGCGTCCTTGGCGAGGTTTTTATAAGTGGTGGACACACGGTCGTGGGTGCCATCAACTTCGTCTACGGTAATACGGACAGTTTCGCCGGTTTCCCACACAGTGGCACCGTCGATAAATCGGCCCAGGCGAATCTTTGGGCCTTGGAGGTCGGCGAGGATACCAACAGCTTTACCTGTTTTGTCTGAGGCCTCGCGGACCCAGTTGTAGTTTTGCTCATGATCGGGGTGGTCACCATGGGAGAAATTCAGGCGGGCAACATCCATGCCATCCTGCACCAATCGCAAAATTCCATCTGCGCTGGCAACCGCTGGGCCTAGGGTACATACAATCTTCGTTCGTCTTTCCACGTTGCCTAGCCTAGTACTTCGGCCACCACCAGGCCACAAGTAATATCTTTAACTTAACCAAAATACCCCTTTAAGCTATTTATGACCCCCACCACAACCAGTGTTTGAAACCCGGTTGACGTGCTCAAATCAGAAAAAACCGGGCACCCGCACAACAATACGGACACCCGGAATATGCCTAGGTAAATTTTTAGCTGCTCTGTTTCCTCGGCCTAAGGTTCAGTTCGCTCAGTCGTTTCTGGCTTCTTTGCGGTTTTCAGATCCAGTGATTCAGCAGCGGATTCACCATCTGCTGCAGCCACGCTGGCAGCAAATGTCGGATCAACTTCCGCCAGCTTTTCGCGGCCTGGTTTGAGCAAGAAGAACACCACTACTGCGCCGATGAATACTACAGCAGAGACCAGTGTGTTGATGCGCATTCCAAACACCATCGTCGCTTCGTCGACACGCATCTGTTCAATCCAAAAACGCCCCAGGGTGTAGCCGGCGACATAGAGCGCAAACACTCGGCCGTGGCCGAGGGTGAATCGCTTATCCGCCCACATTAGGAAGGCAAAGACCAACAGGTTCCACAGCAATTCATAGAGGAATGTGGGGTGCACTGTTGCCATAATTTCACCGGTGGAAGTGCCGGTAACGGGGGCAAATTTACCCTGCTCGTCTACCCGGTAGTAGATCTCAAGTGCCCACGGGGCATTGGTTTGCGCACCATAAAGCTCCTGGTTAAACCAGTTACCAAGGCGACCAATACCCTGCGCCAAAATAACGCCTGGAGCAACAGCATCAGCAAAAGGTGCTAGTGGCAGCTTCTTATAACGGAAATAAGCTGCGACTGCGAGGCCACCTAGAATCACCGCGCCCCAAATACCCAAACCACCATTGGTGATTTTCAGCGCGTCAACGGGATCACAAGTATCACAAAAATACTTCTGATTATCGGTAATGACGTGATAAAGGCGTCCACCAATAATACCGGCTGGAACAGCCACAATGGCAGCATCAAGCACCAGCTCAGGATTGCCACCACGGGCAGCATATCGCTTTCTGGTGAGCCAAATAGCCACCACAATGCCGGTGATAATGCACAGTGCATAGGCTCTAATTGGAATGGGACCCAAGAACCAAACGCCTTGGGGTGGTGAAGGGATAGCGGCCAAAGTCATTACATCCACTGCAGCTTTTTACCTAACGGTGAGGCGGACAACATTGCCCCTTAATCTAGCAACTCCCCTGCCCTTCCGAGATGTTGGCCACCTACCCAGCCGTGATTCAAGAGAATTTAGCGGGAGGGACAAGCAGGATGCATACCCGCACTCACCAGCGATTTAGTGGAAGCTAATTTGGTATGTGGCACAAATACAGCATCGGCAGAATAACGTGCAAAGGTCATTAATTCCTTTGGCGTCCAGCAACCACCCAGCACAATGCGGGCAATTTCAGCCGGCAATAGTTGGCAGATCTTGGAAAAAGCCTCTGGCAGCGTCATCGAACCGGTATAACCGGTGACATCAATGGCAACCACAGATGCTCCAGAAGTTACTGCACAATGTGCCTCAGCCGGGTTTCTTACTGAAACAATCGCTGTCATCCCCAATGATTCAGTGCGATCAATGAGGGATTCTAAGCGAGGTTGGTCCATCGCCCACACCGGCAGTTCCAGTGCATCCACGCCCATAACTCGGGCTTCGTGGATTTGATAGGGATCGATGATGAGGTCACCTAAGAAAATAGGAATATTGACCTTGGCTTTGATATCGCGGATATCGCGAATTGCCCAGTCAAATTGACCACGCCGCACGGTATAGGCCAACATGGCAGCCCCGCAGGCTGCTACCGCGTCGGCGAAGTCAACATGGTCACGGTGATCTGACCAGTCGGAGGAAAATCGGTCAAAGGCTGCGACAACATTGCAGCCAGAGGAGAAAAAGACCGACCTGACATCAACAGCGGCAGGCAGATGGGAAGATCTGGATTTTGCCTTAACTTCTTGAAAAGGAAGTTTTGCCTCACGCGCGGAAATTTCCGCGGCAACTTCTTTGAGGATGCGATTATCTGTCGCAACCATGCCGCACCTCCTTCCTCCTAATGCATCTTCAAGATTAACCCGAAGTCATAGGGTGAAAGAAATCAAGGCCGCATTTTCTAGCTCTGACCTGCTGATTTATTTGTGCTGTCAGGCTTGTCAGTGAAGTCAATATCTTCATCTAATGCGTCCCACATCACACGTCCTGATTCCGGAGATTCTTCCAAATCGGCGTGGATGCGTTCCGCACGAGCCTGACGGCGTTCATATTGGTTGGCACGCGGGGTGTCTACCCCAGGACGCATCGCCAGGAGGATGCCGCCTACCAACGCGAGCGCACATCCCACCATGGCCACCACTGCAGCCAGCGGATGGGAAGTAATAGAGGTAATCTCAGCCCAATCTGAGAGCAAGGTTCCTGAGTTAGCCTTTTGTGAGGCCACACCAGAGGTCAGCAGAGTGCGTGCGCGCTCGGCATCGGGATCTTGGGTCAGTAGGTTTAGTGGCGACAAGCTAGCACCAATAGCCAAGAGCGCTGCCACCACGCCAATTACCCGGCGACCAATGCGTTTGAGAACCAGTGCTGCAGCAAAGGCTGCCAGCAGAGCTAGCGCCAGGGCCATGATCTCGGTTGACCAGGTGGCTCCCACCAAAGACTGAGTGGTATTGCCTGATTTATCATCAAAAGCCTCGATGGTAATCCAGTTCATGCGTGAGCTGATCCACACTACCAAGGCGCCAGCTCCGATCATCAGTGCTGACAACACACGTGGCTTCATAAAAAATCTTTCCTTAATCGCTAGGAATTAGAGCAATACATCATTGTCAAAGCAGGTACGCGAGCCAGTGTGGCAAGCTCCACCCGTTTGCTTCACCGTAACCAGGACGGTGTCGCCATCACAATCAAGTGCAACAGCAATTACCTCTTGAACATTTCCCGAGGTTAGTCCCTTGATCCAATATTCATTGCGGGAGCGGGAAAAGTAGGTGCCTTGACGGGTTTCCATGGTGTACGCCAACGCGTGGGTATCCATCCACGCCATCATGAGCACCTCCTTGCTCCCGTCGGCTTGGACGACTGCTGGGATCAGGCCGGCGTCGTTAAGCTTTAAACGCTTTTCGACGGCGGGGTCAAGGTTGTACTCGGCAGGGTTAGCGCTCATTAACGGACCTCAAATCCTTCTTCTCTAATTGCTTCTTTGACCTCAGAAATGCTGACTTCACCGAAGTGGAAAATGGTGGCAGCCAACACGGCATTAGCACCTGCAGCAACAGCCGGTGGGAAGTGCTCTACTGACCCTGCACCACCGGAAGCGATAACTGGAATGCTCACAGCCTCGCGAACCTTATGCAATAGCTCAAGGTCAAAGCCATTCTTAGTGCCATCGCCATCCATGGAGTTAAGCAGGATCTCCCCCACTCCCAATTCTTCACCGCGACGTGCCCATTCAATGGCATCCAAACCGGCGGACTTGGAACCACCGTGGGTGGTGACCTCAAAACCTGAAGGCTGTGGTTTTTCTCCGGCAGGCACGCGGCGCGCATCTACAGAAAGCACAATGCACTGCGCACCAAAGCGCTGGGAAAGCTCTGAGAGCAATTCGGGGCGTGCAATAGCAGAAGTATTAACCGATACCTTATCGGCACCGGCACGCAGCAGCTGATCAACATCTTCTTCGCTGCGGACTCCGCCACCGACGGTTAATGGGATAAAAACTTGGTCTGCGGTACGGCGCACCACGTCAAGCATGGTGCCGCGTCCGTGCTTGGAGGCGGTGACATCGAGGAAGGTCAGTTCATCTGCGCCTTCTGCGTCATAACGCTTGGCTAGCTCTACTGGATCTCCGGCATCACGAAGATTTTCAAAGTTAACGCCCTTAACAACTCGGCCGTTATCAACGTCGAGACAAGGAATAACCCTAATTGCCACGCCCATAAAATTTTGCTCCTTGAATGAGGATTAGTCCTGCACCGCGTCAGCGTGCTCAGACCTAATTTTGTCAATGGTACCCAAGAGCACATCATGTGCCTTAGGCGTACCAGCGATAACACCTTTGCCAGGCTGCCATTGCTGTCCATCGGTATCAGTTACTACCGCTCCAGCTGCCCGCAAAAGCATGACACCTGCAGCGTTGTCCCAAATATGGGGACTAAAAGAAACACAAGCTCCAAAAATTCCCTGTGCGGTAAATGCAAGATCAACACCAACTGAGCCGGTAATGCGTGGTCGCAAATAAGACTCTGTTAGTTCCGCTAAAAGGTCGCGGCGTACCTCCACCGGGAAGGTGGATTCGCGGGGCGAGGCCATGGAACTAAAACCAATGTGGGCGACCAAATGTGATTGATCCTCCAATGGTTTTTGGGCCTGACCATTGATCATCAGTGGCGAACCCTCAAAAGCTGAGAGTCGCTTCCCCAGCATGGGCATGGCAGTAATGCCCAATACCGGCTGTTCATCAACCACCAAAGACACCAAAATTGCGCTCATCGGATTGCTGGCTGCAAAATTTGCGGTGCCATCAATAGGATCAATCACCCAGCGGGTGCCAGAGCTAGCTCCGCCCGCTTCCTCACCAATTACTGGAATGCCCGTCATCATTTCCAACATGGAACGCATATGAGATTCGATCTCAAGATCCACCTTGGTAGCAAAGTCCCCAGGGGACTTCATGTGGGCAGGCGAAGCACCGAAGCCCTTGATAAAAAGAGCCTCGGCATCATCTACGACGGCCTCAGCAATGGCCAACATCCCGCGCGCATCCATGTTTTAACCGAGCTTTTCGACGGCCGCAAGCGCCTCAGCAAGGGTGAATTTGTGCTCATATAGTGCCTTGCCGATGATGACAGAATCAATGCCCTCATCCTGGTACTTGGCAAGTTCAAGAACATCTTCCAGCTTGGAGATTCCACCAGAAGCCACAATTGGTGCATCAGTGGCAGCTGCAACATCGCGCAGTAACTCCACATTGGGTCCACTCAGGGTGCCATCTTTGGAGACATCGGTGACTACAAAGCGTGCACAACCTTGGGAATCAAGACGCTCGAGCACCTCCCAGAGGTCTCCACCATCGGAAACCCAGCCATTGCCACGGGTGCGCCATTCGCCTTCTTCCAGACGCACGGCAATATCCACGGCGATCTTATCGCCATAGCGGGCAATAACATCGGCAATCCACTCTGGTTTTTCCAATGCAGCGGTACCAATATTGACGCGGCGTGCACCTGTCGCAAGGGCACGCTCGAGGGAGGCATCGTCGCGGATACCACCGGTGAGCTCAACATCGATATCAAGCTTGCCCACGATTTCAGCCATCATCTCGTGGTTGGAGCCACGGTTAAATGCGGCATCAAGGTCAACAAAGTGCAGCCATTGAGCACCCTGTTCCTGCCACTTAAGGGCGGATTCTAAAGGGGTGCCATAGTTCTTTTCCGTTCCTGCTTCACCTTGGTCCAGACGCACGGCCTGGCCATTAACTACATCAACTGCGGGAAGAATATTAAAAGTCATATGTATTGGTCCTTACGTTTAGATATAGCTAATCCAGTTGCGCAGCAATTGCGCGCCGGCATCGCCGGACTTTTCGGGGTGGAATTGGGTAGCCCACAATGCCCCATTTTCTACTGCCGCTACAAAGCGGTCATCTTCGTGCTGGCTCCACGTCACCTTTGGAGGTGTGGTGAGGTCATCAGTTTCTAAAGTCCACTTGCGCACACCATAGGAGTGCACAAAGTAGAAGCGTTCATCTGCGCTAAGACCTGCGAACATATCAGAGCCGGTGGGCACCTCAACGGTATTCCAGCCCATGTGCGGCAGGATTTTGGTCTGTAGCTTTTCAACTTTTCCAGGCCATTCGCCACAACCTGCTGCCTTAATACCGTGCTCTTCGCCCTCTTCAAAAAGGATCTGCATGCCAACGCAGATGCCCATTACAGGACGTCCGCCGGCAAGTCGCTGCCCGATAATTCGATGCCCATAAACGGCATTGAGGCCTTTCATACAAGCATCAAATGCTCCAACGCCGGGGACCAAAAGGCCATCGGCGTTGGTTGCGATATCAGGATCGGAGGTCACGATAACCTCGGCACCAGCGCGTTCAAGGGCACGCTGGGCGGAGCGGAGATTACCGGATCCATAGTCGAGAAGGGCGACGGTTTTGGTCATATCGATAGTTTAGGACACAGGTCAAGAGCGACAAGCACCGCAACCTATTTTCATGCTCAAAAGGCTTAAAACCCTACTTTTCCATACCTTCTTAATGCTGCGGTTTTTCGTCGAAAAGCTCTGGTTTGCGCTTGCCAACCTGCCTAAAACTCTGAACCGCTTTGCGGGCCACTGGGACTTGGCGCAGGCGGGCGCGGGTGTTGTTGAATTCGGTGATGCGGTATTTGCCCACAATGCGGTCAGCCACGGTGAGCACAATGCCAAAGGCAATCACTGCGGCTCCGGCGGCAAAGGCACCGCTATAAGCCAAGGCAGCGACCACAATTCCCAAAATAAAACTGCCCAAACCGGTGCCTGCGTCATAGGAAATATTCCACATTGCAGAAGCTTCCGAGACCCTTGAACGAGGCAATCTGAAGAACATGGACAACAGCGCTTCATTTTGCACCATGCCAAAACCACCGCCAAACATGATGGCACCAAGCACCAATAGCCACACTGACCAGCCCTGATAGATTGTCGCAGCAATAAGGACTACTCCAATAAAGCCGGAAATCTGCGCTGGAATCATGGTGGTTCCTGGAATGCCACGACGATCGGAAATCACACCGGATAAATAGCGGAAGACCATGGCAGATCCGCCGGTGAGCGACAAAATAATGCCGGCTAGGGCGGCTCCCAAAGCGGGGTCAAGTTCAATAACGGCAGCTGGCAGGAAGGAAGAAACCGCACCAAAGGTCATGGACAATGAGGTCACGGCTAATGCAGGGATAAGGACCAATTTCCAGGTAGGCACCTCTGCTTGAGGTTCTGCTGCGGCGCCCTCGAGGGGTTGCGGTGCAGCTTTGGCAGCAGCTTTAATGCGTGGAATACGCAGGCACATGAGCGCAGCAATTAGCGCAATTCCCGCGCCGATGAGATACACCAGGTCATAGCCAAATTTAGCGCCCAGAGCTAGACCGGTGGGTAGGAATAGCATTTGAGAAAGTCCAATATAAACGCCCAACATGCCAGAGGCCTTGCCCAAAAAGCGCGCTGGTACGAGCTCTGCAATGAGCGCAGACTCGGCGACAGTTAATGCACCGAAGCCAATGCCTCTTAGTGCTGAAACCAGCAGCACTGGCGCTGGCTCCATGCTGAAAATATAGCCAATGGCCGGCACACCCAACATAAATGCTGCGAAGGTCATCACTGGGGTATAACCAATTCTGCGCAGTGCTGCGGGTGTAAAAATTTGGGTGACAACAGTTGCTGCCATAAAAATGCCAGTGGTGGCACCAGCCAATGCGCTGGAGCCATCTGCGCTAAGCACTGCCAAAGGAACTACTGGCAATAAGAGAGACCAGCTGCCAAAGGCTGCGGCAACCGCAACCATGACAGCTACAAACCCTGGGCTTTGCCACATGCTGGGTAGTTGTTCGATCTCAGCGCGTGTTAAAGCCCTAGATTCCAATTAAGTCATCTCTCCGATCATCCATAAAATTCCGCCGACTATAGCTGCAATGGCGATGATTCCAGCTAGCACCATCAACAAGGTGTTTTTTGCTTTATAAGCAGACCAGGCACCGCCCGCAAAAAGTCCGGCAATGATAAAAAGTGCATAAATCATCCAACGGTTACTGCCGTCGGTGGTGGTCTGCATTGACGCAGTGACCATATCAGACACTGTCAAGGATTTCATCTGCTAAAGCGCACCCTTCGTGGATGGGATACCAGTTTGGCGAGGGTCCATCTCCACTGCTCCCCGGAGGGCGCGAGCTACAGCCTTGTATTCCGCCTCAGTGATGTGGTGTGGATCGCGACCATAGTGGCAGATCACATGCAGGGTGATCCGAGAGTTTAGTGCCAAGGTTTCAAAGAAATGCTCATTAATCACGGTGGCATAGTGTCCGCCGATAACTGAGGTGATCATATGATCTGGTTCACCAGTGATCACAAAGTAGGGGCGTCCGGAAATATCCACCACGGATTCCACCAACGCCTCATCCATTGGCAATTGGCAAGAAGCGAAGCGTCGGATGCCCTTCTTATCACCAATGGCATCAAGCAAGGCTTGGCCTAATACAATCGCGGTGTCTTCTACCGTGTGGTGGGCATCAATTTCGATATCCCCCTTGGCATGAACTTTCAGGTCAAAGCTGCCATGCACACCAAAAGCGGTAAGCATGTGATCAAAAAATGGCAAGCCAGTATCAATATCTACTTTTCCGCTGCCATCGAGGTTAATTTCAACGGAAATATCAGACTCACTAGTGGTGCGGGAAGCGCGACCAATTCGAGGGGTCATAAGGGATTCCTCTTCCTAAAGATTCTTATCAAAAACGGTCTGCGCGGCTGCCAAGAAAGCATCATTTTCCTCAGGCAATCCAATGGTGGTGCGCAAATGTCCAGCTACACCCACATCACGAATCAACACACCCTGATCCAAAAATTCCTGCCAGGCAACATGCTGATCCGCAAAACGGCCAAAGAACACAAAATTAGACTCACTTGGCACAACCTCAAAACCGATTTCCAGCAGGGCAGCTACTACCCTGTCGCGTTCTTGAGAGAGCTTTTCGACGGTGGCCAGCGTGTCAGCACTGTGGCGCAGCGCCACGATTGCGGCTGCTTGGCTCAGCGCTGAAAGATGATAAGGAAGACGGACCAGCATGACGGCCTCAATAAAGGCAGGTGCTGCCACAAAGTAGCCAAGGCGACCACCGGCAAAGTCAAAAGCCTTACTCATGGTGCGAGAAACCACCAGCTTAGAAGGATACTTTGCAATCAAAGTGGTAGCCGAAGGTGAGGGAGAAAACTCCGCATAGGCCTCATCCACAATGACGATTCCCGGCGCGACCTGCACCAGGCGCTCAATATCAGCCAAGGAAGTGACATCACCGGTGGGGTTATTTGGGGTGGTCACGAAGATGATATCGGGCTGGTGCTTTTCAATCGCAGCAAAAGCTGCATCAAAATCAATGCGGAAATCTGCGCCGCGGGCGACTGCAATAAATTCCGTTTGGGTGCCCTGCGCCAAAATGGGGTGCATGGAGTAACTGGGCTGAAATCCTAGTGCTGAGCGTCCCGGTCCACCAAAGGCCTGGAGTAATTGCTGCAAAATTTCATTGGAGCCATTGGCTGCCCACAGGTTGTCCTTGGTGACAGCGACTCCTGTTTGTTTGGTGATATACGCAGCCAAGGATTCGCGCAGCTCTACCGCATCACGTTCTGGATAACGGTTAAGTTCAGTGGCAATCTTATCCACCGTGGCAACAAGGTCTTGGACCAATGCCGCCGATGGTGGATAAGGGTTTTCGTTGGTGTTAAGTCGGACATCAACGTTGAGCTGTGGTGCGCCATAGGCGGTTTCACCACGGAGTTCCTCACGCAAAGGCAATTGAGCCAGCGTGGTATCAGCAGCGAGTGTTTGTTCAGTCATGATTTAGGCCTCATCAGTGGTGGGAAGAGTTTCAAAGCGAGCACGAATTGCCTCACCGTGGGCAGGCAAATCTTCTGCATTGGCAAAGTTAATCACCACATCAGAAACTTCCTTCAAGGCTGCTTCATCATATTCAATGAGGTTTACCGGGCGTAGGAAGGTGTGGGTGGAAAGACCTGCAGAAAAACGCGAGGTGCCCGAGGTTGGCAGCACGTGGTTAGAGCCTGCGGTGTAATCACCGAGTGGGACTGGGGAAAAATCGCCAACAAAGATAGCGCCAGCATTGGTGATCTTTTCCGCAACTGCACGCGCATTTTCGGTGTGCACCTCAAGGTGCTCGGCGCCGTACTGATCGGCAACCTGGATGCCTACGGTGATGTCGTCGACAAGCACAATTCCGCTTTGTTTCCCTTCCAGTGCTTGAGCTACACGATCCGCGTTGCGGGTAATGGAATAGCGGGCCGCAATTTCGCGATTGACAGCTGCTGCCAGCCCTTCAGAATCGGTAATCAAAACCGAGGCGGCCATAACATCGTGTTCGGCCTGGCTGATCAGGTCATATGCCACATTGACCGGGTTGGCGGTGCCATCTGCCAAAATTGCGATCTCTGTGGGGCCTGCTTCTGCATCGGTTCCCACTACACCGCGGACCAAACGCTTTGCCGCGGTGACAAAGATGTTTCCCGGGCCGGTGATCATATCAACTGGATCCAGCCCTTCAGCCTCATCGCCATAAGCCAATAGTGCGACCGCTTGGCCACCGCCCACTGCCCACACTTCGGTCACACCCAAAATAGAGCAGGCTGCCAAAATGGTGGGGTGTGGCCAACCGCCGTGCTCAGCCTGTGGTGGAGATGCCACAACCAGGCTAGATACCCCAGCTTCTTGGGCTGGAACGGTGTTCATAATGACGCTGGATGGGTAAACGGCATTACCACCTGGAACATATAGTCCCACGCGGTCGATGGGTAGGAATTTCTCAGTGACGGTGCCACCAGGTGCCAGCTCGGTGGTGTGTGACTGTGGCTTTTGCTCAGCGTGGACTTTGCGTACCCGCTTAATGGATTCCTCGATGGAGGCGCGTACCAAGGGATCTAGAGCAGCTTCAGCACCAGCCAGAACCTCTGCAGGAACCCGCACCGAAGCGGGGCGAATATGATCAAATTTCTCGCCATATTCCAAGGCAGCATGGGCGCCGCGTTCTTTTACGTCATCCACCACAGGCTGCACGATGGGAAGTACGGACACTACGTCCGTGCCTCCGCGTGGCAGTGCGCGTCGGATATCGCTCTTGGATGGTGTTTGACCGCGCAGGTCAGTGACATTCAACATGGCGAGGTTTTCTCCCTGAAGGTTGGGGCGAGAGTATTGGACTACTGCACGGGTGTGACTTGTTCAGTTTCACACCACATAGTTTTCTATTGTATTCCCCACTAATCCATTTTCTGATTCGGGTACATTCCGGGGCATGTGGTTTAGGCTGGAAACTTAAAAGACCTCACTATTCTAAGTTGAATGAAAAGCTCTACTCGGGCATATTTAAGTCCTTTCCGAGGACAAAAAGAAAGGCCGCTTTCCCCACTGTGACTGATAGCAATTCCAGCACTTTTGATGCCTCCTTCCCCACTCCAGTTGATCTGGATCGGGTGAGGAATATTTTCCACACTTTGCCTTATCACTTCATTGATGATGATGACCGTGTGTTGGTTCCCCAATCCCAGCATTTCAGCACGGTCTATTTCAGCGATGAGGCTAGCTTGTGTCTTAGCGTCCTTTCCCAAATTCGTATGCCTTTGGAAATGTTCACTATTAATGAGGTAGCGCGTGCCATCACTTTGTGGAATGCCGAATATCTCGGGGCCACTGCACTGCTGCATATGACTGATGAAGGCAGCATTGAGGTACGCTTTCGCTGCAGTATCAGCGTCGAAGAAGGACTCGGTGTCCAGCAATTAGAAAAGTTCCTCACCAGCGCTTTGGGAGCCACCGAGATGGCGGTGAACTTTATGATCGAGCGCTTTGGGGATCTGCTCATTAATGGAAAAGGCGCCGATGAGCTCCGCGAAGTCCAGGATGTGATCCTTAGTTCCCAAGAAATTCCAGGTCTTTTAGTTCCCATGGATATTAACGCTGAAGCGGAAGAATATGAAGACTTCCAGGAGGATGATGACGTGGAATCTGAACACCAAATACAGGCCGTCACCCTCAAGCGTGTTAATGACCTCCTCGTTGAAAAAGGAATCTCATTCACCACGGGAGATAAGGAATTCCTGGGTGCATGGATCAATGAGGTCTTCATTGGTTTTGTGGTGGACAATGGCCCCACCTTGGTGATCAAAGGAGATTGGGATCCCAATCTTGATCCCGCCCGCGATTTCATGAAAGTGTTCATGACCTGCAATCAGCACAATGAACGCGCCTTGTTAACCAAGGCATTTTGCCATGAAAACAGCGATGGCCTGCAGGTAAGAGTGGAGTTTTCCATTGTGGTTGGTGAAGGCTTGAGCACCATACAGCTACGCCGCAATATTGACCTAGCAATTCACCACATCTTGATGGCAATTGACACTTTAAGTAGGGAAATCACCGGGGAAACTGCGGTTAATTGGCCTCTTGAAGATTAAGACCTAACCTCAGCTGTAGCTACATCTGCAGATTCCTCTGGTTGCGCTGCATAGATAGATTCAGCGTCAGTGGTTTCAGCCAGCTCTTCCTCAGGAGTGACAAAGGTAGCGCACCAGTACATACACACCGACAAAAATGGCGCGGCTACCAATGCCACACCCGGTTGCATGGTGGGTGCAACTTGGAAAGATTGGCCAATGGCATTGGCATAATCAGCGGGCACCCCATGCAACAAGGTGGAGGCATAAGTTCCAAAAACCAGGAACACCACTGCCCCAGCTGCAGCAAGCATTCCCAACCACGCCATCATGGATAGACCTCGGGTTTGTGGGGACTTGAGGAAGATTATGAGGGCAATCGCTGCAGCAATAGCTCCGGTGGCAATGCTAAACCAGGCATAGCCAATAAATTCCACATTTTCAGCAACGGCGATGGATGCAGTTTCAGCGTCTTCTACAAAGGCAGTATAGGTGGGACGAGTTAAACCCCAGATCACTCCACCAAGGGCAAAGAGCACCAGGGTTAATGCCAGCGCCCCGGCAAATGCACCTACGGCTTTGTTGATTTTCATCCGTGATTTCTTCGGTGCAGATTCCTGTGCAATCTCTGCAGCGGAATATCCTTCATAAGGGCTTGCGTTAACGGATACGCCAGAGGTGGTCATGACAATTGAGAATACCCCCGTACATATTGTCCTTTCCAAAACCCCGCCGCGCTGCACTGGAATTTGGGTATAAAAAATCCCTGCTAAAAAACGAAAGTTTTCAGCAGGGAAGGAATTTCAAGCGATGATTAATCGCAGAACTTCCACTGGCCACCTTCGCGGAGGAAGCGCTGGGTACCAGAGTCAGTCTGACCACCGGCAGTAGCAACAACCCAAGCAGATGCAGTATCGCCGCTGACAACAACGTCAGAAATGGAATCCACAGTGCCGGTGCCGTCGCCACTGAGTGGGACATCAGGGACGGTATTTAGATCAATTGCGCCAGTTCCGCCACTTTCCTCCAGCACTCGGCCACAGGTGTTGTTGAGCATATATGCCAGAGAGCTACGCAAGGTGGTGGGCTCAGAAGCGCCACGAATCAAGGTTTCCAAAGCAGCGGCGTCCTCAGGGGATGCAGCCTGGCCATCTTCTACCGGTGCTAGTTCAGCAAAGGTAATTGGGTTCTCAGAAAGCTCCTGGGAAAGCTCTTGAATTTGGGACTGCTGTGCAGCAGGATCGGCAGGATTAGCTGGTTCTGCAGCTGCGGTGCTGGCTGGGGTGCTGGCTGCTGCGGAAGAGCTTGCAGAAGCACTTGCTGATGCTGATGCGGATGCGGATGCTGAAGCAGTGGTCGACTTGGTGGTGGCCGATGAGGATGCTGCCTCGGTGCTTGCATCGTCACTGCCGCAGGCCGCTAGGAATAGCGGTGCAGCCATGAAAGCAGCGAATGCGACCTTCTTGGAGGAAGTACGAATGGACAAATTTCTTCTCCTGATTTTCATCGACGGACCCAAAACCTTGAGGATTCCGGGGCTTTCACGCAAATTACCCTAGCAAATCCATCTGCTTAAGTACTGAAGACAGGGCTGTCATTATGCTGGGAATCGTGCAGTTAAATAAAGAATCCATCATTGACGCCGCAGTGTTACTTCTCAACTCATATGGCCTGTCAGATATGACCATGCGCCGAGTGGCGAAACAGCTCGAAGTTGCCCCCGGTGCGCTCTATTGGCATTTTAAAAACAAACAGGAGCTTATCGACGCCACCGCGCGCCGGGTACTCGCCCCCCTCCTGGAGCCCGACGTGCAGGGGCGCGTCGAAAAGCAAAGTGCGCAGGATACCTGCGCACAGTTAAGAGCCTTGATGGTTAGTTATCGGGACGGCGCGGAGGTGGTTAGTGCTGCGTTAAGTAGCCCGACATTGCGCAGTGATTTAGAGAGCATTATTGCGCGCTCTTTGGACACCCCCGACGAAGTGGGAGCCTTTACCCTTTTACACTTTGTGGTGGGTGCAGTTTTGGCCGAACAAACCCAGCTTCAGCTGCAAGAACTTACCGGCGAAGAAGGCACTCCGGTGGATTTTGAACAACGCTTTTCCACTGGGGTACAAATCATCATTGTGGGTCTCGAGTCCATTCGCCATATAAGATAGCGTTCCATGACAACAACGAGCGATCACAAGTATTCCGTGTGGCCTGGCGACGCCTATCCTTTGGGCTCTACCTATGACGGCGCCGGTACAAATTTTGCGATCTTCTCCGATATCGCTGACCGTGTTGAGCTGTGTCTTCTTGATGAAAACAATAATGAAATTCGCATCAATCTAGAAGAACGCGACGCCCATATTTGGCACTGCTATTTGCCTGGTGTGCAACCAGGCCAGCGCTATGGCTACCGAGTCCATGGACCCTGGAATCCAGATCAGGGCCAGCGCTGCGATCCTAATAAGCTGCTGGTGGATCCCTACGCTCGCGCTTTTGATGGCGCATTTGATGGACACCCATCACTGTTTTCCTATGACATCACCAATCCTGAAGACCCCAATGGTCGCAATACTGAGGACAGTATTGACCACACCATGAAGTCTGTGGTGGTTAATCCTTTCTTCGACTGGGGCAATGACCGCTCCCCTCGCAAGCCTTATCATGAGACCGTCATTTATGAGGCTCATGTCAAGGGCATGACCATGACACACCCCGATGTTCCGGAAGAACTCCGCGGTACCTACGCAGGCCTTTCCCACCCTGCCATCATTGATTATTTAGTGGATTTGGGTGTCACTGCCATTGAACTCATGCCAGTGCACCAGTTCCTCCAGGATGATCGCCTGCGTGAACTTGGGTTGCGCAACTACTGGGGTTATAACTCCTTTGGATTTTTTGCACCTTATAACGATTACGCCGCCAATAAAGCTCCCGGTGGCGCAGTAGCAGAGTTCAAGGGCTTAGTGCGATCCTTCCACGAAGCGGGCATCGAAGTTATTTTGGACGTGGTTTATAACCACACCGCTGAAGGCAACCATATGGGCCCCACCATCGCATTTCGCGGTATTGACAATGAGGCCTACTACCGCCTGGTTGAGGGCGATAAGCGCCACTACATGGACTACACCGGCACCGGTAACTCCCTCAATGTGCGCGATCCTCACTCCCTGCAATTGATTATGGATTCCCTGCGTTATTGGGTTACCGAAATGCACGTGGACGGCTTCCGTTTCGACTTGGCATCTACCCTCGCCCGTGAGCTCCATGACGTTGACCGCCTTGCTACCTTCTTCGACCTCGTCCAGCAGGACCCAGTAGTTTCCCAGGTCAAGCTCATTGCCGAGCCATGGGATGTGGGTGAAGGCGGCTACCAGGTTGGCAACTTCCCACCACTGTGGACCGAATGGAATGGTAAATACCGCGATACAGTGCGTGATTTCTGGCGCGGTGAGCCCGCTACCTTGGGCGAATTTGCTTCCAGATTGACCGGTTCTTCTGACCTTTATGCCAATAATGGTCGCCGTCCAACTGCCTCTATTAACTTTGTCACGGCCCATGATGGTTTTACCCTCAATGACCTGGTCAGTTATAACGAGAAGCACAATGATGCCAATGGTGAAGATGGTCGCGATGGCGAATCCCACAACCGTTCTTGGAACTGTGGTGTGGAGGGCCCAACCGACGATCCTGAGATCAGGCAGCTGCGCGCCCAACAGCGTCGCAACTTCCTCACCACTCTCCTGCTTTCCCAGGGCACGCCAATGTTGGCGCATGGTGACGAGATGGCACGTACCCAGCAAGGCAACAACAACGTCTACTGCCAGGACAATGAACTGGCGTGGATGAACTGGGAACAGGTGGAAGAAAACGCTGACCTTATCAGCTTCACTCGCCGTTTGCTGCGCATCCGCTCCAACCACCCTGTATTCCGCCGTCGTCGCTTCTTGGCTGGTGGCCCTTTGGGTAGCGATGTACGCGATCGTGACATTGCATGGTTGGTCCCCAACGGCACTTTGATGACCCAAGATGACTGGGACTTTGCTTTTGGTAAGTCCCTACAGGTCTTCTTCAATGGCGATGCCATTGAAGAGCCCGATGAGCGTGGCCAGAAGATTCGTGATGAATCCTTCATCCTCATGTTCAATGCGCACTTTGAACCCATCGAGTTCACCCTGCCTCCTGAGCACTTTGGTATGAAGTGGAAGCTGCTGGTTGATACCACCGAAGCAATTGGCTACCCGCTGGAAGAACTCACCATCGAAGCCGGTGGCACCTTGACCGTGCCAGCACGTTCGACCATGTTGCTGCGTCAGGTTGAAGCTCCTGATTACACCAAGCTTGATGCCAAAATTGCTTTGGAAAAGGAAGAAGCAGCTTTGGCAGCTGAGCGCGAAGCAGCCGATGCTGCTGCAGCTTTGCGTCAAGCCGCACAAGATGCGGAAACTGTGGAAGAGGAAGCGGCTCAGCAGCATTCTCAACCTCCAGCGGAGGAAGACGCTGCTGAAGGTACTGAGGCTCCTGATTCTGAGGATGAGAATGCAGTAGCAGAAATACCTGCGGAGACTGCAGAAGCTCCAGCTGAAGCGACGGAGACAGAGGCAGAGGCAGACGCTGAAACCGAAGTTCCTGCAGAAGAAGAAGCAGCAAGCGCCGAAAAGGAAGCTGCTGAACGCGCCGAGGCGCAAGAATTTAAGCGCCTGCGCAATGATGCTGCAGTAGCCGATGATTACGATTCTCCGCGTAAAGAGAAGTAAGCATTGGCCAGTTTAGGTATGTTCTAAAACCGCGAAGGGACGCTCAGGAAGAAATCCTGAACGTCCCTTTTGGTTTTCTAAAGCTAGAGTTTTTCGTCGAAAAGCACGCTTTTTCTGCCCCTGCAAAGGGGCTTAAGCCGTGCGGTAAGCCTCAACTTCTGAAACGTTGTTAACCGCCCAGGAATACATCGCACGGCAGGGCTCGATAACTGATTCTCCAAGCTCAGTGAGCTGATAATCCACCCGAGGTGGCACCACTGGATGGGAGGTTCGAGTTACCAAACCGTCTTCCATCAGCACACCAAGGCGCTGGGTGAGCATCTTGGCAGTGATGCCCTCGACCTGCTCTTTGATCTCGCCATTGCGTAGCGGGCCGTCTGCGATGCTCAGCAAAATCAACACGGCCCATTTATCACTAATGGTGTCCAGCAGATCGCGGCTCGGACAGTTTTTCATAAAGGGATTGCCGGAGGTAGCTATGTGATTTTTCCTTTTGGCGCTCCGAATATCGGTAACAGTTGCGCCCTGGATGTGCTCCTCTTGTACAAAACCGAGGGCGGTCTCGCGAGAATTCTGTCCAGCTTGGGGGTTCATCTAAGCTCACTATCCTTTGATTCATTGGCCACAGGTGTGGCGCGGAATTTTAGGTTCCTGATACTTAAAGCTTCGTTCAAACGGCACCCAGCGTTACATGCAGTTAAATTTCAGGTAACTAAAAGACGCTTTTCGACGCGCCCCTCCCGCACGTCTAGAGCCCTTATTCAAACACGGCGACCGTCACTGTGTCCGGGTCACCTAGTAGGGTGGTTTTCATTAACGCAGACCGAAAGGACCTCACCTGTGATCGTGGCACATGGCGCATCTGTCACTTTGGATGATTCCACTCTTTTACTTTCTTATTCCCCACTTCTGACCGCTTTGTCTTCGAATGGCAACCAAGAAGAAATTATCTCCTTGGATGCCATCACTGGTGTAACCCTGCACAACCCCACTGCTTTGACCTGTGGTTTTCTCACCCTGGAAGGGGCGGACACCTCCATTACCTTTGCACCCAATCAGCAGTCTGAAATGGCAGAGCTGGCTGCCGAGATCAAGCGAGTCCTTGCTGGTGAAGCTCCCTCGCTTGATGGTGAATCCACTACCAAAACTCCCATCCCGGGCCTTGATTTTGTGGGCTTTGATGTGGAAACAGCCAATGATGACTGGGGTTCAATCTGCCAAATTGGTTTAGTGCGTTACAAAGACGGCATCGAAGAAGAAGCTGTGTCTTGGTTGTGCACTCCGCCAGAACCCTTGAACTTCTTTAACCCCATTAACATCAGCATCCACGGCATCACCCCGGCGAAGGTGGAAGATCAGCCTAGCTTTGACGAGCTGCTACCCAAGATGGTGGAGTTTGTCGGAGATCTCAGCTTGGTGGCGCACAATGCACAATTTGATTTCACAGCGCTTTCTCGTGCCTGTGCTGCTGCCGGCATCCCTGCACCGAGCATGATTTATGGTTGCTCACTAACTTTGGCCCGTAATGAGAAGCTGCAGGTGGAAAACCATAAGCTGCCAACTGTTGCCAGTTACTTGGGCTTTGAGCTCCAGCACCATCATGATGCCACCGAAGATGCCCGTGCTTGTGCAGAAATCACCACTGCTTTGGCCAGGCGCCATGACTTTGAGGGTTCATTTATCGACTTCATCCACAGTCGTGGTTTTACGCTGGGATCTATCGATAATGAGAAGGTCTTTCCGGTGCTTCGCGATCGCTCCGGCGCCAATGTAGCAGTTCAAAGGCGACGCTTCGGTCTACAAGCCTCGAAGGAAGCAGCCGTTGCAGCTGTAGTTCCAGCGGCTCCAGTGGCCGAAGAACCCAAGGCTGCAGCACCCAAGAAATCTCGTGGCAAAGCACCCTGGGATAAGGTTGCCACTCCTGAAGTTATTCCTGATCCCAATCCAGATGCAGATCCCAATTCCCTGCTTTATGGACATAACATCACCCTCACCGGTGATTTTGAACCTTATGAAAAGGGAGCACTCTGGCAGCGCATTGCTGATCAAGGTGCACAAATTGGCAAGAATGTCACCAAGAAAACCACCATCTTGGTAGCTGGCCAGTGGGCAACAATTACCTCCAAGCAAAAACGCGCGGAGGAGCTCAAAGAAAAAGGCCAAGATATTCAGATCTGGGACGAAGAACAGCTCTTTAGCGCCCTTGGCCTAGATGAGCAGCCACCCTTCTAAGAAATAAAGCTCGTGCACCTTCCCAGGTGCACGAGCTTTATCCTTTTAGTTGTGAGCTACCACTGAATCATCGTGTAGCTGATAATTCTTCGGGATGTCGATGCCATTGTCTTTAGCCCACTGAATCTTCGAGCGCAGGGCTCCCATCCACGGTGGGTTTCCTTCCTTCGCACGTTGTGCCAGACGCTGCGGAGCATCAGGTGATTCATCAAGCTTCTTTAGCTCTGCAGCCTCTGCTCTACCTTGGGCTTCCATTTCCTTAGCCACTTCGCTCCAATCCCAGGACTCCCACTTGGTGTCCTTGACCATAAAGCGGGTGTCTTCATCACCAACAATGAGTGAGACCCCAGCTAGCGCCTCCAAAGCTGCGCGCTCGCCCATCATCTCGTAGATGTTCATCAAAGAGGTGGCTACCTGAACGCGGTATTTGCTGGATTGTCCGCCATTGGCAAAAAGGAAACTAGTCATCTTGCGCATCTCATCGCCGGTTTTGGGGATGATGCGTTCTTCACCACCCATGACATAGAGAACATATGCCCAGTACATGGCCACGTCATCCCATTCTTTACCGGAATGCTGACGTCCAAAGAATTCATCAATAGCGAGTGGAACTAGGGCAAACCAACCTTCGCCTGAGATCATGTGGCTGGAGTTAATCGGCCAAGAATACTCGTTATAACGTTCTGGTCCCCACAATTTGTCTAGGCCGCGATTGGCTTGGGCGTGAATGAGACGCACTCGCGCAGCGGACTTAAAGCCCTCGCTAAAACGATCAAAAACGCCATGCAGGCCCAAATTTACAAAGAAGTTTGCAGTTTCAATGCCACGCTGGAGAGGATTGATTTCAAACATTTGGGTTTCGCCAGTGGCAGAAGAGGTGCGATCTTCCAAGGTGGTGGCCCAATATCCAAAGGCGAAGGTGATTTTCTCCGCCATGCGGGTGACATTGTAATAAGCCACGCGGCCACGCTCAGCGGCTTCCAAATCAATCCACTCTGGAATATTGTCCAACTGTTCAAAGAGAGCCACGAGCTCTGGCTCGGGGTTTTCTACCTTGTCTATGCCTTCATTAAGTGCAAGTTCAAAATCAGCGCGCGCCTTTTTGGCTCCTACTCGGCGAAACATCTCTGCAACCTGGTTGCCATATTCATCGGTTTGCCACATGTGATCATCAAGAAGACGAGTTTGTGGGGTGTCATAGGACCAGTCATCACGCACGCGATGCCACTTATCAAAAAGCGTGTGGCGTGCCGTTGACCAAGAAGGCTTTTCAGTGCGACGCTTGGGGGCTGGTCGCAGTGGCATGCCATCGCAGTAGAAATAGCGGAAGTCTTTATAAGGATTGTCTGAAGGTGGCAAGGTTTCAAGATGGGGTGTTGTCACTGTTGACTCCTGGCTGGGTGGCTGGTTCTTTCCCCAGAATTCTAATGTGATCTAGAACATAGGTCAGCTATTTTTGTGTGACAACTTATATACATGGCAAAGATTCACCCCCATCAAAAGAGCAGCTAGAAGCCTATTTTTATATTATTTTCCTTTTATATAGCCTTAATATGGCGTAGTTATACCCTCTTCTAATAAGCGTCTGTCCACCACCAGCGGGGGTATATAAAACCACGGTCGCAGGGAACCTCCATGACTTTTTCCAAGTCCAATCTTTATAGAAACACTTTTAAAGGGGAGGAAATTAATGGACGTATCTACTCGCAAAAAATTCTTAAGGGACTTACAACCCCGGCTTTATAACGAGCGCTGGACTACCCGCTGCAGGCTTAGTGATGATGGTTTCTGCGATAGTCCTGCACACCTAAACCTCTCTACAGAGCTTTATATGGGTTTAAGCTCACGCAGCAAAACTTTAAGTTTTAGAGCAGTTGGCGAATTGGGATTAAGCATTCGCCAAGCATGGGATGTAGCCGCCGATAACCTGGTGGCTTTAGCCCAAGACGGTCAAGGTGTTCGCTTTGACTTAAGAAATGCCAGCTTGAGCACTGATATCGATACCTATGCTTTAGAAGTTAAGGTGCCTGGTTCCCCCATCACCGCGTGGTTGGCGCATCCCCGCACCTTCAGTATTTTGCACCACCACCTGGAATCACGATTAGGTAAAAACCTGCATTATTTGGCCCCTGCCTCAGCCACACTTATCGCAATTCCTGCTGGTGCAGCAGAAATTCCTCAACTTCTGTCCTGGGCTCGCTCCCAGTCAGATGTGAATGCGCAACAAGGACTCGTCGACAAGCTTATTAACTATCACCTGGGGTTCCCTGCCCCGTACCGACCAAATATCTGGGCGCGGGCGGCTTAGGCGCCGACGCTGGCGCGGTGTTCTCACTAGGATCAAAAGGCGTACTGCTTATTGCTCGGAAGATCGCTGGAGGAAAACAATATGGCACGTCCGATTACCGCAACCTATAGGCTGCAAATGCGAGGCCCCCAAGCCGATGAAGCCGGTCGCGCTTTTGGATTTGCCGAGGCAAAGGCGCAACTGCCCTACCTTAAAAAGCTAGGCATTAGCCACCTCTACCTCTCCCCTATTTTGAGCTCCATGCCTGATTCCAATCACGGCTATGACGTTATTGATCCCACCACCATCAACCCAGAACTTGGGGGAATGGAGGGTTTTCGGGAACTAGCTGCTGCCACCCATGAACACGGTATGGGCATCATTATCGATATTGTTCCGAACCACTTAGGCGTTGCCGTTCCGCACCTTAATAAATGGTGGTGGGATGTGCTGAAAAATGGCCAAAACTCTGACTTTGAGTTCTATTTTGATATTGATTGGCACAACGACAATGGCTCCGGCGGAAAACTCGGTATGCCAATTTTGGGCGCCGAAGGTGATGAAGACAAACTAGAATTTGATGAACTCAATGGTGAAAAAGTGCTGCGTTATTATGAGCACGTTTTCCCCATTGCCCCTGGCACCGATGAAGGCAGCCCCCAAGACGCTTATGAGCGCCAGTCCTATCGCCTGCAATTTTGGCGTGATGGCGTAATCAACTACCGCCGTTTCTTCTCGGTAAATACCCTCGCCGGCATCCGCCAAGAAGACGCCCTAGTTTTTGAACACACACACCGCGTGCTGCGCGAATTAGTAGCCGAGGATCTTATCGACGGCGTCCGCGTGGATCACCCAGACGGACTTTCTGATCCTTTTGGCTATTTGCACCGCCTACGCGAACTTATTGGACCTGATCGCTGGCTGATTATTGAGAAAATTCTCGGTGTAGAGGAGCCTTTGGATCCTCGTCTTTCCGTGGATGGCACCACCGGTTATGACGCATTGCGTGAACTTGATGGAGTTTTTGTATCCCGCGAAGCCGAGGATCATTTCTCCATGGTGGCACTTAATCAAACTGGCTCCACCTGGGATGAACGTGCCCTGCAGTCCACCGAGGAAAACCTCAAGCGATCGGTTGCGCAAAGTGAATTAGCTGCAGAGATCCGCAGGCTGGCTCGTGCCATGCGCCGCGATAACTTCTCTACTGCAGGCCACAATGTCAGTGAAGAAAACCTCAGTGAAACCATTGTTGAGCTGGTTGCAGCCATGCCGGTTTATCGCGCGGACTATATCTCCCTGTCCCGCACCACTGCTTCAGTAATCGCGGATATGTCCAAGCGTTTCCCTTCTCGCCGCGATGCTCTTGACCTTATTTCTGCAGCACTTTTGGGCAATGGTGAAGCCAAAATCCGCTTCGCCCAAGTTTGTGGTGCGGTCATGGCAAAAGGCGTGGAAGATACCACCTTCTACCGCGCAGCACGCTTGGTTTCCCTCCAAGAAGTTGGCGGCGCGCCGGGGCGATTTGGCGTTTCCGCAGCCGAGTTCCACCTGCTACAAGAAGAACGCAGCGTGTTGTGGCCTCGCACCATGACCACTCTTTCAACCCACGACACCAAGCGCGGCGAAGACACTCGCGCGCGCATCATTGAGCTCACCGAAGTGCCCAATAATTTCTCCGAATTAGTCAACCGGGTGATGGCTATTTTGCCTGCGCCTGATGGCGCGACCGGGCACTTCCTCTTCCAAAACCTGCTGGGTATTTGGCCTGCCGACGGCGTGATCACCGACGCCATCCGCAGCCGTTTCCAGGACTACGCCGAAAAAGCCATCCGCGAAGCGTCTGTCAAAACCACGTGGGTGGACCCCAACGAGTCCTTTGAGGTTGCGGTTTCCGACTGGATTAAAGCGCTTTTCGACGGACCCGCCACCAGCATGATCACCGAATTTATTAATCGTCTAGACCTGGGTGCCATCCAAATCTCCTTAGGCCGCAAAATGCTCCAGCTAATTGGCGCTGGCATTCCGGATACCTACCAGGGCACTGAATTTATGGAAGATTCCCTGGTAGACCCAGATAATCGTCGCTTTGTGGATTACACCGCCCGTTCCCAGGTGCTAGAACAATTAGCCACCTGGAAGTGGGAAGATGTAACCACTACCGATCAAACCCACCTCCAAGAACATGCCAATGTAGCCAAAATGCATGTGGTTAAAGAGGCATTGGCGGTGCGTGCCGAATTCCCCGGTTGCTTTATCGGTGGTGATCACCAGGCCGTATTTGCTGAGGGCCGCGCAGAATCCCACGTCATTGGTATGGCCCGTGGCACTGACCGCAATCATTTGAGCATTATTGCCCTTGCTACCCGTCGCCCACTTATTCTTAAGCACCGCGGTGGCTGGCATGACACCACCATCACCCTGCCAGCTGGTACCTGGGTGGATCGCTTGAGTGGCTGTCGTTATAGCGGTGTGGTGCCTGCTGGTGATCTTTTCCAGAATTTGCCTACTGCCCTTTTAGTTTTGTTACCTGAAACGGAGTTTTAGTTTGTTGTTTATAGCTGCGTGCCCGCTACCATAAATAACCGTTATGTCTGACAACACACTTGCCCAATTTGGCAACTACTACCACGAATTTCGCCGTGCTCACCCCACGGCGGATGTGGATTTTCAAGTGGCTATTGAGGAACTCCTCACCGATGGTGGTGTCACTTTTGACCGGGTAAGCACAAGGGTGAAGGAATGGTCGAGCCTCAAAGCCAAGGCTCGTAAAAAGCGCGCCGATGGCACGTTGATTTACCCAGTTCCCCGGCGCGATATTCACGATATGATCGGCGTGCGCATCACCACCTATCACTCCACGGAGATTCCAGTTGCACTAAAAGTGCTGCAGGATTCTTTTACCATCCGAAAATCAGTGGATAAAGCTGCCGAAACTCGTATTTCCGGCGGCTTTGGCTATGGCTCCCATCACCTTATTTTGGAAGTTGATGATTCCAGCGAAGATCTGCAGGAATACCGTGGTTTGGTCTTTGAGGTTCAGGTACGCACTGTGTTGCAACATGCGTGGGCTGAGTTTGAACATGACCTTCGTTATAAACGTTCCGATGCTAGCAAAGCCGGTGGCATCGACCCCGAGGTAGACCGTATGTTTACCCTGGCTGCCGGCCTGATTGAGCTAGCAGATCAGCAATTTGACCAGATCGCAGCACTGAAGGACACCGATCGAGTTACCGATGAATCGGTGGAACTAACTGCAGAAACCTTGCCTGGAGTCTTGGCGATGCTTATTGGCAACCGGTTCCCAAGGCCACGTTCCACCAATTATCGCTTCTTGGAAGATATTTTGACGGCCAATTCCATCACTTCAGTGGAACAACTGCGCAACTTGCTTAACCCCACTGATATTGAAGTGCTGCTCAAGGTGATGAATTACCGATTCCATCCCGGCCAGATTCGTATTATTGATGACCTTTTGCTGAAGAAGTTCGGCCAGGCCCATATCGATTCCACGGTGTCTACAGATTCCAAACCGAATGATGCTAAGCGCCGCCGCCAGCTCAAACACAAACTAGAGCTAATGGCACAAGCCCATATTGCCGAAGCTCCGGGGGATTCTTCCGGCACGCCCAACTAAACAATCTTCTTTAGCAACTGTTAGTCTGGCACAGAACAATAATTACGTCTATCAAGGAGCCAATTATTATGGGGCTAGCCATCACCGACTTCCCAATGCTCGCAGACTTCCTCCACGTGTGGGGCCTGGCCGTCGCTGATTTCTTCCGCCCAATGGGAATTGATTTCCCACCGGCGAACTGGAGCCTCGGTTCAATCTAAACTTAAGCACTCTTTGTTAAGAGCGCGTTCTTAAAGGACGCAGTGTCTTTAGGGGAGTTCTGCTACCACTCGGTAGCAGAACTCCCCTTTTTGTGTCCTGTTTCATGTGGGCTGGCCTTTCGGGAATATCCTAAAGCTGATATTGTTGACATGTCTACAAGATACTTTTAAACCCTAAGAAACTGAGGACACCATGACTAACCCAATTTCTTCGCTCTCCTTTGGACTAGACACCTTCGGCGATGTCACCGTTGATACTGACGGCAATGCCGTCTCCCAGGCACAAACCATTCGCGACGTCATCGAAGAAGCAAAGATGGCCGAAAAAGTTGGCATTGATATCTTCGGTATCGGCGAGCACCACCGCACGGAATACGCTATCTCTGCTCCGGATATCGTGATGACCGCCATCTTGGCTGCTACCGAAAAGCTCAAGGTCACCTCCTCAGTAACTGTGCTTTCCTCCGATGATCCGGTACGTATCTTCGAGCGCTATTCCACCATGAATGCACTCTCCAATGGTCGTGCAGAAATCACCCTCGGCCGCGGTTCCTTCATTGAGTCTTTCCCACTATTTGGCTTTGATCTCCAAGACTACGAAAAACTTTTTAATGAGCGCCTTGATCTCTTCCGCACCATCCTCGACGCCGACGCAAAACAGGAGGGCGTGACGTGGAAGGGTGAGACTCGTTCCGCGCTAGAAAACCAAATGCTTTACCCACCAACTGAAAATGGAATTAAAACTTGGGTGGCCGTTGGTGGCAGCCCGGAGTCTGTGGTGCGTGCCGCTAAGTACCACTTCCCACTGATGTTGGCCATTATTGGTGGAGCACCAGAGCGTTTCCGTCCTTATGTAGAGCTC
This sequence comes from Corynebacterium callunae DSM 20147, assembly GCF_000344785.1. Classification (NCBI taxonomy): domain Bacteria; kingdom Bacillati; phylum Actinomycetota; class Actinomycetes; order Mycobacteriales; family Corynebacteriaceae; genus Corynebacterium; species Corynebacterium callunae. The sequence goes on from NC_020506.1 coordinate 1,914,501, forward strand.
TACAAGCGTGCCAATGAGCAATTCGGCCAGCCTCAGCTTCCAATTGGTATTCACTCCCCTGGCCTGGTTGCTGCAACTGATAAGGAAGCTCGTGAGCTTTCCCTGGATAACTGGCTGCTACTGCAAAGGGCAATTGGTGCGGAGCGCGGTTGGGCTCCGGCTGATGCACGCCAATTTGAGCGCGAAATTGACCATGGTTCTCTCTACATTGGCTCCCCTGAAACCGTTGCCAAGAAGATTGCGGACACCATTGAAAAACTTTCTTTGAACCGCTTCACCATGAAGTACGCCAGTGGCCCTACCCCACATGAGTACCATATGCGTTCCATCGAGCTTTATGGCACCGAGGTTATTCCAATGGTGCGTGAAATCTTGGCTAAGCGTGCAGCTTAAGCTCGCCTAAAGAAAATGCCTATACGCACTCAAGGAGGTGCGTATAGGCATTTTTTAACGTCGTCCGCGGAAATTTTCCATTTCCCGGCGTTCTTTTTTGGTGGGCCGACCTGCTCCGCGATCGCGCACGGGAATCGCCGCCAGCACTTCCATCGGAGGAGGTGGTGGAGTGTGGTCGATGCAGCAGGTTCTAGCAATTGCCGCACTCACTCGCTTATTGATGGTTTTTGTTACTTCCACATCAAATTCGCGGTGGTTAACCCACACCCTAACGCGGTCACCAGGGACAACTTGTTGGGCTGGTTTCACCGCGTTGTTATTGATTTTGACATGCCCGGCGCGGCAGGCAGCTGCCGCATCGGAGCGCGTTTTATAAAGGCGCACTGCCCACACCCAGGCATCAATTCTGACCTGTGCGTTAATTTGTGCATTCATGAACGTCCCAAATTTTAAGGCCTAATAATGATCTTTCTCATTAATAGTCTTGCGCACCTTGTTATAAAAGAAGAATCCGCCGGCTACTGCGATAATTAGACCCAGCATCATAAGGCCTGCTGAACCAGTAAGCAGCCATAGGAGTGCACCGCCGCCAATTCCGCCGGCCACACTCACAACGGCGTTGCGGGAGTTTTTCCGAACTTCTTGTTTGCGCTTTTCAATGGGGTTACGGGGATATTGCTGCATGCTCATGGTTTTAAAGTGTAGTGCTCTTTGTCAGTGCAAGTCACTCGGGGATTCCACCCACATTCGGCCCGCATGTTCCAGAGCAATTTCCGCGCCCATCATGGATGACAAATAAGACTCCACTGCTTCTTGGCGGCCGGGCAAAATAGCAAGACTAAAACGCACGTCCTCGCCATAAACAGTATCGGTAATAACTACACCCAAGCCCCGCAGGTTAGCCTCAATCCGGCCCGCTTCTGTATGCGACAAGGAAAGCTCAAAGATATCGCGAATGGCCCGGGTAACTTGAGTTACTGCAGGTAGCAGCTCTGTAATCGCATTGGTATAGGCATTAACTAAACCGCCTGTGCCCAGCTTGATGCCGCCAAAATAGCGCACCACCACCGCTGCGATATCTTTCATGCCAGATCCCCGCAGTGCCTCAAGCATGGGTTTTCCCGCGGTGCCCGAGGGTTCACCATCATCGGATGATCGCTCAATATCATTGGATTCATCAACCTGAATAATAAAAGCGCTGCAATGGTGGCGGGCGTCGGGATATAACTCTTTGATGGAGTTAATAAATTCTCGAGCTTGTGCTTCATCTTGTACCCGCGAGATATAGGTGAGAAAACGCGATCGTTTAATCTCCATCTCGGATTCAAAAATCTGCGCGGCGGCCGGTAGCTGATATTCCAATAACCTGGGTGGAAGCATGCGTTCTGACATATTGCCTTCATCTTAGCCCGCCAAAACTGGGAGTTTTCACTAGCCTGGTGGCTATGCCGAACTCATCACACTATGCCGTTTGGGCGCCGCTGCCTGAAGATGTACGCCTCCGCCTTAACGGCGAAGTCCATGCCATGACCAAAGATGAAGATAATTGGTGGACCGCCGCGGTTAAGCCACAGGCTGGCGACCGTTACGGTTTTAAGCTTTTCGACGGATCCTCGTGGTCCAAAACGCTGCCCGATCCACGCTCACAGCATCAGCCAGATGGCGTTCATGAATTAAGCCAATGGGAGGATCCTTCCTTCACCTGGAGTGATGAGGACTGGACCGGTCGCATTTTGCCCGCTTCTGTTCTTTATGAATTACATGTCGGAACTTTTTCCCCGGACGGAACCTTCGAGGGAGTCGTCGAAAAGCTCTCTTATCTGCGCACTCTCGGTGTCACCGCCCTGGAGCTCATGCCCGTGCAACCTTTTGGCGGCAACCGCAACTGGGGCTATGACGGGGTGCTCTGGCACGCAGTCCACGCCGGTTATGGTGGCCCGCAAGGCCTAAAAAAGCTTGTCGACGCCGCCCACCGGGCGGGAATCGCAGTGTACTTAGATGTGGTTTATAACCACTTTGGGCCCGATGGAAATTACAATGGCCAATTTGGCCCCTATACCTCAGGTGGCAGCACCGGCTGGGGTGATGTGGTCAATATTAATGGCCATGATTCCGATGAGGTTCGGACCTATATTTTGGACGCTGCTCGTCAATGGTTTAGCGAATTCCACATTGATGGCCTGCGCCTTGACGCCGTGCACTCACTTGATGACCGCGGTGCTTATTCCATTTTGGAACAGCTTTCCATGGTCGCCAGCGAGATAACTGCAACGACCGGCGTTCCCCGCTCTCTTATTGCCGAATCTGACCTCAATGATCCGCGCCTTGTGTCCTCGCGGGAAGCAGGCGGTTTTGGACTTAATGCCCAGTGGGTTGACGATATTCACCATGCCCTCCATGCCTTGGTTTCTGGTGAAACCCACGGCTATTTTAGCGACTTCGGCTCTGTAACTACTTTGGCAAAAACCTTGGAGGAAGTTTTTGAACATAGCGGTGGGCTGTCTACCTTCCGCGGGCGCAGTCATGGCCGCCCAGTGCGTCGCGATGTCATCCCTGCCTCGCGTTTTGTCACCTACACCACCACTCATGATCAAACCGGCAACCGTGCCATGGGTGATCGCCCATCCATGAATCTCACCCCGGAGCAGCAAGTTCTCAAGGCCGCAATTATCTACTGTTCGCCTTATACTCCAATGCTGTTTATGGGCGAAGAATTTGGCGCAACTACCCCTTTTGCCTTCTTCTGCTCCCATACTGATCCGGAACTAAATAGGCTCACCTCCGAGGGACGCAAGCGAGAATTCGCCCGCATGGGATGGGATCCAGCTGAGATTCCTTCTCCTGAACTAGAATCCACTTTTTTGGCATCCAAGCTTAATTGGGAGTTTTCTGCTGAACAGCAACGTATTTTTGAGGCCTATACGCAGTTGCTGCGCCTGCGTAAAGAACTCGGATTTTCCCAGTCCGACCTGCTAAATCTAGAGGTTGATCACGGTGATTCCTGGCTTTCCATGGCTAATGGTGAGGGCCGCCTAGTGGCAAATTTCTCCACTGAACCTGTTGAGGTTCCTTTTGGAGGTCGTCTGATTTATAGCTTTACAGCACCTCAGGTGACTGCCACCACCACTACCCTGCCAGCCTGGAGCTTTGCGATCCTCGAACGTTAAGCATTATCCACCAAGTCAATGGCGGTGGAGATCATGTCCACCGCCTCCTGCTGTGCAACCCGTACGATGGCGTAGGCCGAAATAACCAAAGCAGTTAATGCTCTGCTCAGGGTGTTAAGTTCTTGCTCGCTAAGGTGTGGGGCGTGTGCTTTCAACCCTCTGGTAAAAGCCTCTGCAAGTTCTTTTCGATAATCACTAATAACCCGCGCTACCTCTGCATCTTTAGCTAAGGGTGCAGTTGCAGTATTAATAAGCAGACAGCCGCGGGCAACGGGGGAAGGCAATGGCCGGGCAAAAGCTCCTTGCAGCATTGTGAGGTAATTGTGCAGCGCTTGAGGATCAATTTCAGAATCTTGCAACGCTGCGAGACGAGGACGCACCACCTCATTGAGATAACTTTGCACCGCGGCATCAAATAGACCACGTTTATGGCCAAAAACGTTATAGAGACTTGAGCGGCTTAGCCCAGTGGCCTTTTCTAAATTTGGGATGGAGGCTGCCTCAAAGCCCAACTCCCAAAAAACCTCTCGTGCTGCTACCACTACTTCTTCGGTGTCAAAAGCTGCTTTTCGCGCCATTTTCATCGACCCACTTTCTGAAACGTTCATTACAGTATATACTGAAACGATCGTTACAGAATCATTGCCTAGGATATTGGAGATTCACTGTGGTCATTGCAGGCCTACTTTTTTCAGGATTTGCAGCTGCTTTGCATGTCTACATCTTCTATTTGGAATCCTTCTTGTGGACTAAACCTACTGCCGCCAAAGTCTTTGGTATCAGCCCAGAAGAGGCCAAATCCACCCAAGAGATGGCATTTAACCAGGGTTTTTATAACCTCTTTTTGGCTATTGTCACCGCTCTAGGCATTGTGTTCTACCTGCTCGGCTGGGACACCATCGGTGCCACCCTCATCTTTGCCGGCACAGGATCGATGCTGGCTGCAGCGCTTGTCTTGCTAATTTCCAGCCCAGATAAGTCAGCTGCCGCAATCAAACAAGGAACCCTGCCCCTCATCGCCCTCATCACCTTGGCTTTGGGCTTGGCGTTCTAAATTTTCTAAAGGAGTTTTAACTATGAGCGAGTTCACCACCACTGAAATTCACCTCACGTCCCGCCCTACAGGTTGGCCCACCCACGACAACTTCGAGCAGGTAACCGTCACTGCCCAAGAGCTCGAGGAAAACCAAGTTCGAGTACGCAACGCCTTTATTTCTGTCGATCCTTATATGCGCGGTCGCATGAACGATACTCGCAGCTATGTGGCTCCCTACCAGCTTGGTGCAACTATCGCCGGCGGCGCAATTGGCGAGGTTGTAGAATCCCGCTCCGCCGAACTCCCAGTAGGCACCATTGTCCTGCACCAACACGGCTGGAGCGATGGCGTCCAGGCCAATGCCAGTACTTTCCGCGCAGTTCCCAATATTCCTGGAGTACCACTCTCCCTCCGCCTCCATATCTTGGGCATGACTGGACTCACTGCATATGTAGGTTTAACTGAAATCGCACACCTCAAAGAAGGCGACGTGGTATTCGTATCCGGTGCTGCAGGAGCTGTTGGTTCCGCAGTTGGCCAGATTGCTAAATTACTCGGTGCCAAGAAGGTTATTGGTTCTGCAGGTTCAGCTGAAAAAGTTGCCCTGCTAAAGGAAAAATACGGTTATGACGAAGCCTTCAACTACAAAGATGGCGATGTCCGCGAATTGCTTCGCCAAGCTGCCCCAGAAGGCATTGACCTGTACTTTGACAACGTCGGAGGCGACCACCTCGAAGCCGCACTTGATTCCTTTAATGACGGCGGACGTGCTGCTTTGTGTGGTGCAATTTCTAGCTACAACACCACCGAGCGCACCCCTGGCCCTGACAACATGGCCAATATCATCACCCGCGCACTCAACCTCCGCGGTTTTACCCTCGCTGCTCACCTCAACCTTGCTCCTGAATTCCAGGAGAAGATGGGGGCTTGGTTTGCAGCTGGAAAGATTTCCTATGATGAAACTATCGTCCACGGTATTGAGAACACCGTAGATGCCTTTATCACTATGATGCAGGGCGCAAATACCGGCAAAATGCTGGTTCAGATCTAAGACTTTGTAATCTTAGACAAGAAGAAGGCTGGTGTCCGGAAATTTTTCCGGACACCAGCCTTTAGTTTTGCTTTGGTTCTGATTTAGGTTAGGTACTCATATTCTGGAGTACCTGGCTCCAAGCGACGGCAATCAATCGCCGAGGCTTCCATGCGCTCCAGCAAAGAATCAAGTCCGGCAGCCTCGCCCAATTGCAAACCAACCAGGGCGGTGCCAGTTTCTCGATTATTGCGCTTCAAATACTCAAAGAGCGTGATGTCATCTTCTGGGCCGAGGATATCCTCGAGGAAGTGACGCAGCTGACCTGGCTTTTGTGGGAAGTTCACCAAGAAGTAATGCTTCAAACCACGGTGAACTAGGGAACGCTCCGCGATTTCTGCATAACGCAAAACATCGTTATTACCACCAGAAATGATGCAGACCACCACTGATCCCGGCGCGAAAGACATTTCCTTCAAACCAGCAACAGATAGGGCGCCAGCAGGTTCTGCAATGATGCCCTCATTTTGATAAAGGTCCAGCATTTCAGTACAAACCGAACCTTCGGTTGCACTCATCATATGAACGCGACCCTGGTTCTTTTCCACGATGGTGTAGTTAAGATCGCCGACCCGCTTTACCGCTGCGCCGTCGACAAAAGGATCAACAGCATCAAGGGTGACGGGGCCACCTGCACGTAGCGCTGCTTGCATAGAGGCAGCTCCTGAAGGCTCTACTCCCACAATGGCAGTACGAGGTGCCATATCGGACAGGTAGCTGATCACACCAGAGAGCAATCCACCGCCACCAACTGGGACCATGACATAGTCTGCATGCTTGCCCAGGGAAGTTAGCTGGGACAGGATTTCCGCAGCTACTGTGCCTTGGCCAATCACGGTGTTGCGGGCGTTAAAAGGCTCGATGAGGGTCGCACCGGTGCGCTCTGCATCCTCATGCGCTGCTGCTGAAGCTTCATCAAAGTTATTGCCGGTGACAACTAGGGTTACAAACTCGCCACCGTGCACCAAGATGCGATCGCGCTTTTGCTTAGGAGTTTGTACAGGAACGTAGATCCGACCCTGTACTCCCAAAGATTTACAGACATAGGCAACACCTTGGGCGTGATTTCCAGCCGAAGCTGCCACAATGCCGGCGTCTCGTTGTTCCTGGGTGAGCTGCACTCCAGAGTTGAGTGCACCGCGGATCTTATAGGAACGAACATCTTGGAGGTCTTCGCGCTTGAGATAAACCTCAGCGCCAACTTCTTGGGACAACCGGGGGCAATATTGCAAAGGTGTTGGGGCAATTACCGAGGAAATTCGTGCCTGAGCCGTTTGAATGTCAGCGGCACGAATAGGCTCCGCTCCGCTTGTCATCACTCCTGGACTTTTCTCAGACACTGTAGTTTCACTCATGGTTGATAAGTGTAATCCTCTTAGTTCTTGGCGACGACTTTGGTACAGAGTTTCATACAAATTCCAGAATGTGAGAAAGGTTTTCTGGTCAATACTGGAGTTGGGATACTAGACTCTTCACCTGTTAAGGATCGTATTTAAATAGTCCTTAGGTTTATCTGATATCACCAACATTTGCCAGGAGAATTGTCTTGTCTTTGCGTCGTACCTCTTTGACCCTCGTAACGGTTTCTGCCGTGGCGCTATCCGCTTTCTCCCCTGTTTCTCACGCACAGTCTTCCGATGTACTTAACTCTGTTGCCGAAAACATCACCTCTTCAACCATCGTTGATGAAGAGGGCAATCCTGTTGATGGTGCTGAACAATGGCCTGGCAGTGTTGAAGGTAGCTCCATGCTCAGCAGCGGCGAAATCCCAGAAGCCCCAAGCATTGGATCCTCTGGAAAGACCAAGGAAGATGATGGTCTAACTGAAGAAGAACAGGCAACACTTGATGAGTGGTCTCAGATCCCTGTCATCGGTTCTGTCCTGGTTCCACCATCATGGGTAGAAATCCCCTTCGCAGTTATCCAGGCTGTTGGTGCACTGATCGGATTTGGTGCCACTGCAGGTGCGATGGCTCTGCGTTTGAATCCTGATCTCAAGCCAGTTTTCCAGGATTACCTGACCAAGCTGGGCATTAACGTTAATGCTTAAGTAGTTTGAGTGTCCTCCCAATGGGCACAATAAAGCGGCTGGCGATGAATTATTTTTCATCGCCAGCCGCTTTATTTGTTGCTGTTGTGCAACCCTCGCCCTACAGCTTAGAACAGTTCCTTAGTAGCGATACGAGCGCCCTCTACTAGGGACTCCAACTTAGCCCAAGCGATCTGGGAGTGGAGGCGTCCACCAAGACCACAGTCGGTGGATGCCACAACGTTTTCTGGGCCAACCAACTTGGCAAACTGCACAATACGGTCAGCTACAAGACGTGGGTGCTCCACTGCATTGATGGAGTGGGAAACCACGCCTGGGTAGATCACGGAACCTTCAGGAAGCTTGTGATCCTCCCAAACACGCCACTCATGAGCATGGCGAGGAGATGCACCCTCGAAGGAGAAGCCACCGACCTCAGCACGCAGGATTTCTTCAATAATGTCACCGAAAGGAATGTCGGTGGTGTGTGGACCGTGCCAAGAACCCCAGCAGATGTGCAGACGGGTCTGCTCCTTTGGAAGGCCCTTTACAGCGCTATTGATAGCGTCGATACGGGTACCAATCCACTGGCGGTAATCAGCCAAAGATGGTTCTGGGTTGATCTGATCCCACGCTTCTGCCAGGTCTGGAGCATCCAGCTGCACGGTCAGGCCAGCATCGGTAATGATCTTGTATTCCTGTGACAATGCGTCTGCACAGGCAGCCACAACCTCTTCATCGGTTGCATAGAACTTGTTCTTCAAACGAGCTGCAGATCCAGGGGACAGTGCTGCAACGAAGCCACTTTGAGCTCCTGCCTTTTCCATGCCCTTTTTCAGAAGATCAACGTCAGTTTGGGTTTCTTCCTGGCCAATATAGGTAATTGGGCCGGTGAACTCTGGGTTACCAACGCTTGCGCGGCCGGCAAAGATTCCGGAAGCTGGATCCTCATATGCTTCGCGGAAGAGCTCGCGGTCACGGCGATCAGAGAAGCTGGTCAGCTTGATGTTGCCCGGGGTGGAGCGGATTGCTTCCTGATTTGCCCAACGATCCTCGTCAGTCATGGTCAGGCCACCGAGGCGGGTAAAGGAGTAGTTCCACCAAGCGCCGAAATCGACGGCACCGGAGGTGACGTGTCCGTATTCACCCTCGTTAAGAATGTCAATGCCCAGGTCAGCCTGGCGCTTTACGACGTCATCTACCGAGGTCTGCAGGATCTGGAAGAATTCTTCTTCGCTGATCTCACCGTTAGAACGCTTAATGTTTGCGTCAAGCAGTTCTGGGGTACGTGGCAAGGAACCCACGTGGCTAGTCCGGATATGATCGATGCTCATAAAACTCCATTCACCAAAATAAAGAAAATACCTACTGCAATCTGACTCTAACCCCATAGCCACCGCCCCACTCCACTGCGCGCGGAGATTTATTCATGGCGGTGTATGAATTAGCCCAAAATCCCAGGTCCCATTGTGGCTTTCAAATCTCCCATAAGGCTGGCAGATCGACTAACCCGTAGGTGCTCACCCAAGATCATCACAGTGGAGCTTTCACCGTCGACAAGGTTGAGATAAACATCGGAGTCGCCCTTGTTATCCACCAATACTTGTTTCAATTTGGCGATATTAGACATGGTGCATTGATCGGTACGCATGGAAAGACGCAGTGGCAGGCCTTGGCCATTTCCCGGTCCTAACTCTGGAACCCGCAGGTCATCACAGAACAAGCTCATGCGGTCATCACGAATGGAAATATGAGCCTTTGCCAGGATGATATTGTCTTCCACAATCAGCGAACCAACAATGGAATAGACCTTGTTAAACACTAGGAGTTCCACCGATGCACCGTTGTGGTCTTCCATGGTCACAATTGCCCATGGTGAGCCGTCCTTTTTGGAGAAGCGACGATCCACACCGGAAATAATGCCACCCACGGTTACCTCTGCACCATGTTTGAGTTCGCCAGCCACAATGGTGGTCAGCGGAGTATCAATTTGGGCAGCAATGGCATCTTCATAACCGTCTAGCGGGTGGCCGGAGACATAAAGGCCCAGCATCTCTCGTTCCAAGGCAAGCTCATGTTTACGCTCCCACTTTTCATCAGGAACCGTAATTTGAAAGAAGCTTCCTACCTCGTCTTCAGCTTCAGAACCAAAGGCAGCAAAGAGATCAAATTGTCCCTTATCAGCAGCTTTCTTGGTGGCGATCACTGAGTCCACGGCATCTTCAAAGACCAACATTAGGCCCTTGCGAGGATGGCCAAGGGAGTCGAAGGCACCAGCCTTGATCAAGGATTCTGTAATGCGCTTATTACAAGGCAAGGTATCAATCTTGTCTAGGTAATCCGAGAAGTCCTTGAACATTCCCTTTTCCTTGCGGGTGGCGATGATGGAATCCACCACTTCCGAACCAACGTTTCGAATAGCTCCCAAGCCATAACGAATATCGGTTCCAACCGGAAGGAAGTTCAGCGCTGACTCATTAATATCTGGGGACAGCACATGAATGCCAAGGTGGCGGCAATCGGCCAGGTAGATGGCAGATTTATCCTTGTTATCACCCACCGAGGTCAACAGCGCGGCCATATATTCCGGCGCATAGTGAGCTTTAAGGTAGGCCGTCCAGAAGGACACCAATCCATAACCTGCGGCGTGGGACTTGTTAAACGCATAGCCGGCGAAAGGCAGAATGGTATCCCACAGGGTCTTAATGGCTTCCTTGGAATAGCCATTGGCCTGCATACCGGCTTCGAAGTTAGCAAACTCCTTGGCAAGCACTTCAGGCTTCTTCTTACCCATTGCTTTACGGAAACCATCAGCTTGGCCAGCGGTGTAATTTGCCACCTTTTGAGAGATCTTCATGATCTGCTCCTGGTACACAATCAGACCATAAGTTTCACCGAGGATTTCTTCGAGTGCTTCCTCCAGTTCTGGGTGAATTGGAGTAATAGGCTTGCGGCCATTTTTACGATCGGCATAGTCCCAGTGCGCGTTCACACCCATGGGGCCTGGTCGGTACAGTGCCAATGCAGCCACGATGTCATTAAAGCCAGTTGGCTGCATGCGCTTTAGCAGCTCCTGCATGCCGCCACCATCAAGCTGGAACACACCCAGAGTTTCACCGCGGCTGAGCAGCTTATAAGTTTCTTCGTCTTCAATGGCAAGGTTTTCTAGGTCAAGTACTTCCCCATCACGGTTTGCCTTGATGTTTTCAATGGCGTCACCAATAACCGTGAGGTTTCGTAGACCCAGGAAGTCCATTTTCAGCAGGCCAATAGCCTCACAAGCAGGGTAATCCCAACCGGTAATAAGCGCGCCGTCCGCAGGACGCTTCCACATGGGGATGCAGTCAAGCAAAGGAACCGAGGACATAATCACGGCACAGGCGTGCACACCTGATTGACGCACCACTCCCTCAAGTCCACGGGCGGTGTCATAAATTCGCTTAACATCTGGATCAGTTTCAATGAGCTGACGTGCAGCACCGGCTTCGTTATAACGAGGGTGAGAGGGGTCGGTGATGCCAGAGAGCGGAATGTCCTTGGCCATGATGGCTGGTGGCAATTCCTTGATTACGCGGTCTGCAATTTGATAACCCGGCTGACCCATTTGCACGCGGGCAGAGTCTTTCAGGGCCTGCTTGGTTTTCACGGTACCGAAGGTAATAACCTGGGCAATCTTGTCCTCACCCCAGCGTTCGGCGGCATAGCGAATCATCTCACCGCGACGACGATCGTCGAAGTCGATATCGATATCGGGAGCGGAGGGACGCTCTGGGTTCAAGAATCGCTCAAAGAGCAAACCGTGTTCAATGGGGTCAATATTGGTGATGGTCAAGGCATACGCAACCAAAGCACCCGCTGCAGAACCACGGCCTGGACCAACACGAATACCAATGGAACGGGCATGCTTAATAAGCTCAGCCACGATAAGGAAGTAGGAAGGGTAACCCTTCATATCGATAACGGAGATTTCATACTCCGCGCGCTCGATATAATCCTCGGGAACCTGTTGGCCTGGGAAACGGTCTTCCAGACCGGCCATTACTTCGTGGTGCAGCCAAGACGTTGGGGTATAGCCCTCTGGGACGTCTGCAACGGGCATGCGGTCGTGCGGGTGTTCTTCCCAAATCTCGCCATAATCCTGGACGCGCTCGGCAATCCAGAGGGTGTTGTCGCAGCCTTCGGGGACCATATCGTCCCAGAGTGCACGCATTTCCTCGGCGGATTTTACGTAATATCCCGTGCCGCCGAATTTGAAGCGGTCTTCGTCGTGAAGCGTCTTTCCGGTTTGTACGCAGAGCATTGCCTCGTGAGCTTGAGCCTGGGACTCCAGCACATAGTGGCAATCATTGGTCACTAAGGGTGGCAGGTTGAGCTTGCGGCCGATTTCTAGCAGCTCGCTGCGCACGCGGGTTTCAATATCAAGGCCGTGATCCATTAGTTCCAGGAAGTAATTATCGCGGCCATAGATGTCTTGCCACATGGCAGCAGCTTCTAAGGCTTCATCAAACTGGCCCAGGCGCAAACGGGTTTGCACATCGCCAGAGGGGCAGCCGGTGGTGGCAATAATGCCTTCGGCACGCTCGGCGATAATTTCGGCGTCCATACGAGGCCATTTACCCAGCTGGCCTTCATAGGAGGCCATGGAAGATAAGTAAAAGAGGTTACGCAGACCGGTGGCATTTTCAGCCAACATGGTCTGGTGCAAATAAGCACCGGAGGCAGAGACGTCATCTGACTTCTGGTGTGGTTCACCCCAACGCACACGCTCTTTATTAAAGCGGGATTCTGGTGCTAGGTAGGCCTCAATGCCAATGATGGGCTTGACGCCTGCTTCTGTCATCTTGCGATAAAAAGGATTGGAGCCATACATATTGCCGTGGTCAGTGATACCAACAGCAGGCATTTGCTGGCGCTGGACTTCATCTGCCAGCATGTCGATCTTGGCCATTCCGTCCAGCATCGAAAACTCGGTGTGATTATGAAGATGTACAAATGAGGAGTTCTTGGCCATGGTGGATAGTCTAGCCATCGTGTCAAAGCTAAGAAACTCGCTGTGGTCCACCCCTCCAATTGGGTATTAAAGGTGACATAACACCGCTGGGTATAAGGTGTGCACTTATGATCTACGGCGTATTCGCATATTTAATTTGGGGGCTTTTCCCAGCATTTTTCCCCTTGCTGCTCCCCGCTGCACCGCTTGAAATTTTAGCTCACCGCATCTTGTGGACCGCGGTATTAATGCTCATTGTTATTACAGTTGCCAAGGGCTGGGGCGAGTTTAAAAAGACCGACCGCTCCACGTGGATCCGCATTATTTTTGCATCCATTTTTATTGCGGCCAACTGGTTGATTTACGTTATTGCAGTCAACGCCGGACACGTCACGGAAGCTGCCCTTGGCTACTTTATTAATCCGCTGGTCAGCGTGGTCTTTGGCATTTTCTTCTTTAAGGAACAACTGCGCAAATTGCAATTAAGCGCCGTTCTTATTGCCACTGCCGGTGTGCTATTTCTGACCTTCTTAGCAGGTCAGCCCCCATATTTGGCCTTGACCTTGGCACTGACCTTCGGTTTGTATGGAGCCATTAAAAAGCAGGTAAAAATGTCTGCCATTGGTTCACTCACCGCGGAAACCCTGGTGTTATTGCCAATTGCCATCGTGTATTTGGGCTGGCTGGAGTTGTCTGGCCAGGGCACCTTCTTTAATAATGGCCCCGCACACTCGGCGCTGCTGATTAGCTCTGGGTTGGTCACCGCGGTGCCACTTTTGCTCTTTTCACTGGCAGCAAAGGCTATTCCGCTATCCACCGTGGGCATGTTGCAATATATGACGCCGACTATGCAGATGCTATGGGCGCTGCTGGTGGTTAATGAACAATTAGAGCCAGTGCGTTGGATCGGCTTTATTATTATCTGGGTTGCGGTGGCGCTTTATATCTTTGATATTTATCTCCAAAAACGCCACCACTCCGCAGCCTAAGCACCGTCTAGCGGGGTGCCATCAACGTTGACTGGGCGAACTCCAAAAGCGCCCCAGGCAGCATCCGGTGGCAGCACCTCAACGCTAAAAACTTCCTGGTTGGCTGCCAATTGCTGCAGTACTTCCGGGGTATCCCGCACCACTACCCCGTTGAGCTCCTGCGGGGCACGAACGTTGCCGATACCGGCAAGCTGAGCGTCGACAAGCGTTATTTGACGTTGAAAAACATCGGCGCGGGTCTCGCCCGCAATCGGCTCCGGGAGGGGCATGGCTGGCGCAGATAGCATCACCATCGCGTTAACGCGCCCGACATCGGCAACCACCTCGGCCGCGCTACCCGCGTCGAGCGGCCTCTTAAAACTAACCAGCGCGTAGGCATCTCGGCCCGCCGGCGCCGCAGTAAGCGAGGTGGCAGCGCGTGCAGCGTAGGCGTCAATGCTTTCCGACGTTTCCTGGCCGAGCATATCGCCATTAATGGCCATCGGCTTTGCCGTGCGATCACTTAAACTCAATAGCGCAACCACAACGACTAAGCCGAGAAGTGCTAATACGGCAGCGATCCGCCGACCTCGATCAAATCCATCCATCTAAGATTCCCGCAACACATCCAAAGCGTGCTGGAGATCGTCAGGATATGGAGACTCAATCTCCATCCAGCGACCATCAGCAGGGTGATTAAAGCCCAGCGACACAGCATGCAGCCACTGCCTGGTTAGGCCTAGACGCTGCGACAATACTGGATCGGAACCATACATTGGATCGCCACAACAAGGATGATGTAAGGCCGAAAAATGCACACGAATCTGGTGGGTGCGTCCTGTTTCCAGGTGCACTTTCACCAAGGTTGCCTCCTGGAAAGCTTCCAGAGTTTCATAGTGGGTAACGGCATGTTTGCCTTCAGTGGTGATGGCAAAACGCCAGCCTGCGGAAGGATGACGCCCAATCGGGGCCTCAATGGTGCCAGACATTGGATCAGGATGCCCTTGTACCAACGCATGGTAGGTCTTATCCACGGTACGGTCCCTAAAAGCCCGCTTGAGCACGGTATATCCGCGCTCTGAGGCAGCAACCACCATGACACCTGAGGTACCTACATCAAGACGCTGGACAATACCTTTGCGCTCGGGTGGGCCGGAGGTAGAAATCCTAAATCCAGCAGCTGCCAAACCACCAACTACAGTTGGGCCTTCCCAACCAACGGTTGGGTGTGCTGCCACGCCTACTGGCTTATTAACCGCAATGACATCATTATCGGCATAAAGGATATCGAGGCCAGGGACAATTTCTTCTTTGGGAATTAAGGGGCGTGCCGGCTCTGGCAATAAAACATCCAGCATGGAATCGGCCACGAGGCGATCACTCTTGCCCACTACTACCCCATCAACGCTGACGTCTCCGGCAGTTGCCAATTCAGCTGCGGTGGTACGAGAAATTCCCAACAGCTTTGAGAGTGCGGCGTCTACCCGCATGCCAGCGAGGCCTTCGGGGACGGGAAGTGTTCTACTTTGTCTGCTCATTATGCTTCTGCTCCATGTGCTGCCGGGGTGTTGTTGAGTTCTTTGTCTTGGGCTTTATTCCGAGTGATGTCGCGTTCTTCTAAGAACATCCCAATTAAGAACACAATGACACCACAGGTGATGGAGGCATCGGCGATATTAAAAACTGCAAATCCGCCCACGGAAATGTAGTCGACCACATGGCCGAGGAAAAATGATGGCGCCCTAAAAAGGCGATCCAGGAGATTGCCCATGGCACCACCTGCCACCAGCGCCAAACCAACTGCAATCCAGCGGTGCTGAATGCGGGGCGCATAAATGGCAATACCAATAACAAAAGCTAATTGGATACAGGTGAAGATCCAGGTGTTGTTACCACCCATGGAAAATGCTGCGCCGGGGTTAAAAAGTAAATAGAAACGGAACCAATCGCCGATAACTGACACGGGGACGCCCGGTTCAAGCCAATTCAGCATGAGCGTCTTCACCAGCTGATCGACGGCTGCAATCACCACTACGATGGCTGCCATTAAGGGAACCACCTGTTTGACGGTTGTCCTCTTTTCTTTCTTTGTCCTGGGGGCTGCATTGGCCCCTGCATCGTTTGAGGTCACCTAGACTATCTTTCCCCATGTGGGGCAAAAACTTCCACCCGGACCCACCCATGGTCACAATTACAGGGCACCCCAACCCCGATTTCGCCAGGAAAACAACCCTGTTAGTGCAGTGGCACACCATTATTATGGTGAAATTCAAAGCTTAAAGGCAGTTGCTTTTCAGGGTTCACTTGGCTAGCTGACCTTCACAAGCGATAGGTTTAAAGGCGTGCCACATACATTTTCTTCACGTTCTCTAGGTTTCCGTGTTCTCGCCGGCTCCCTCGTATTATCAACAACCTTGGGCCTTGCTGCTTGTAGTGAACAATCCCAAGACGATAGTCCCGCTGTAGAACAGGCCGTGGGTTTGGCCGTTGATGCACCCCGCGTGGTGGTCTTGGAAACAGGAACCGCCCCACTGAGGACATTTAGTTATAAGGATGTGCCTGCAGAAGGCGCCGAAGAAAAGACTCAAGATCTCACCTTGGACATTGCCCAAGGTTTTGCCCAAGCGGTTGGAACTGCCGCAGATGCTAATCCGGTAGCGCCTGCTGGTGGCGATGTGACCACCTTAACCTTGCCTATTAGCGCAAGTACCAAAGCAGCCGAAGCATCTGAAGAGGAAGCAATTGCGGCTTCTCGTGACATCACTTTGAAGGTTGGAAACCCCGACTTCAGTGATCTCACCCAATCCCCCGATACTAACTCCGCTGCTGGTTTCACCCTCGGAATGCGCGCTACTGATAGTGGCCAAGCGACAACTTTAAGCTTTGCAGCTCCAGTTGATGCCACGGACAATGGACGAGCCTTGATGGAGCAATATTTGCTTACTTTTACTTCCCTGCCCATTGTCTTTCCCACCGAAGAGCTGGGTGTGGGAGCAAAATGGACAGTAGATAGTCGCGTAACTGGTGAATCCACGCTGTTACAGACCCTGGCCTACACGATTACTGGCTTTGAGGGCGATAAGGTTGACCTGGATGTAGCGGTCTCCCAGCGCCCCAGTATCTCTGCCATTGACATCACCACCACAGAGACAGCTACCGCCACCCCAGAATCAGCTACCGCGGCTGCGACCCCCACCGAGACTCCCGAGCAGCTTGCAGTGATGAGTTCCAATACCACTTCGGTAGGAACATTGAGCGTGGATCTTACTCAGCCATTGCCAACTGCTGGCCAAGTCTCATGGACTACCCGCGTAATTTATGGTGGTGCCACCAATGACACCCGCATTGTGCAGGACACAACTTCTTCAGTGAAGTTTGGCGAAGCTGAGGCTGCCTCCGAATCCACCTCCGAAACAGCCACTGAAAGCAAGTAGCCAGCCTCAAATGCTTGGCTCTTGCCAATTGTTGAAGCTGGGTGCATAATTCAAACATGATCCTTCGATAGTCACACTCTCGGTATTTTTCCGTTTGCTTAGGCTCCACCGCCCTCTTTGGTGCAGAGCCAAAGTTTTGTTTGACTTCGAAGGACTTTTTTATGCGATCCCACGCCACCTATATTGCTGTTGACGGACTGAGCTTTTCTTATCCAGACCGTCGTGTGCTCACCGACATTTCCCTTAGCGTCAACAATGGTGAAATTGTTGGCCTTATTGGAGAAAACGGTGCTGGTAAATCCACTCTGCTCGCCCTCATCGCTGGCGAATTAGAACCCGATCAGGGTGAGATTTACCTACCTCAAGAGACTGGCTTTATTGCCCAGGAAACTCAATTACCTTTTAATTCCCCAGCTCAAGCGCTAATCGACGCCGCCGTAGCACCGATCAAAGCTATTGAAGATACCATCTCACAGCTTTCCGCCCAGATGGGTGATAACACCACAAATGAAGCTGTCGCTGAGGAACTAGCCAGCACTTTTGATGCTGCCCTCCACGACGCCGAAGAATATGGATTATGGGAGCTAGATTCCCGCATTGAGGGTGTACTGGCAGGTTTGGGTTTGGGCGCTATTGATAAAAACACGCCCATTAGGGAGCTTTCCGGTGGGCAGCGTCGTCGCTTTGCGCTGGCTGCTCTTTTGTTGCAGCCTGCTAAAGCGATGATTTTGGATGAGCCAACCAACCACCTGGATGACGCCACAGTGGACTATCTCATCGCAGAGCTTAAGGCTTTTAAAGGTCCGATTCTCATCGCCAGCCATGATCGCTATTTCCTTGACCAAGTAAGCGATAAATTGGTAGACCTTGATCCAGCGCTGGGGCCAGAAGGCGGATCTGGTGAAGAAGTAAGGCAGGCAGTCACCTTTGGTGGCGGTTTTAGTGAATACCTGCTTGATCGCGAACAGCGCCGTCTGCGGTGGGCGCAGCTTTATGTAGCCCAAGAAGCTGAGCGTGAAAAGCTGGAAAAGGCCACCGGTTTAACCGAGGGAGATATTTTCCACTCCTCGGTTTCTAAATCAGAGGCCAAGATTACGGCTAAGTTTTATGCCGATCGTGCTGCTAAAACCCAGGGAAATCGCGTCTGCTCCGCCCGCAATCGCCTTGAAGAACTAGAAAGATTTGCGCTTCCTGCTCCACCAAAGGTGCTGGAATTTCAAGGCATTCCAGAGGTCACTCACCAGGGAGTGGGCGAAGGTATTGAGTTGCGCAATATTGCAGTGGCCAACCGTGTACAGCCGGTGTCTTTTTATATTGAACCCGGAGCGCATATTTTGCTTGAAGGCCCCAATGGAGTGGGAAAATCTACTCTTCTATCAGTGCTTTCGGGCGATGTGACAGCCACCGAAGGCGAGCTGATTATTCCCGAAGGCCTGCGGATCACTCGCCTTAAGCAGGATGACCAGTGGACTCCCGAGCAATTGGCCACCCCAACAGCTGAGGTTTTTGCACAACTTTCCCACCGCTCGGATGGGCCGGATCTTAGCGATATGGGTCTGTTGAGTCCGGCGTCGCAAAGCGCCCCGTTGGGCGCATTGTCACTCGGGCAACGTCGCCGCGTCTCACTGGGGCTGATTCTGGCGAGCCCGCCAGATCTTTTGCTTCTCGACGAACCGACCAACCATCTCTCGCTGGCTTTAAGTGAAGAATTAGAATCTGCAATAGAAAAATTCCCCGGCCGGGTGCTTCTAGCCAGCCATGATCGGTGGATTAGAAGGCGTTGGACGGGGAAGAAGATTAGCTTAAGCCGCTAATTACTGAGCTGGTGCCTCTTCAACAACAGGGGCATCAGTTGCGGTGCCAACGCACATTGCAGGAACCTGCTCAGGTGCAACGGTGTTGGTGATCAAGATACAAGCCCAGTCCTGGGAGAGCTGCCAGCTGCCGTTGGTGTTCACAAACTCAACGCCTTCTGCTTCCTGCTCAGGGCGGTCTGGCAATTGGAACATCACGGTGGTCAAGACCTCGGAGGTTGGGTCATAACCGGGCAAAACAGAACCAACAACCTGGAACTGAGCGCCAGATTCAACCTTTGCCTGGGTCATGGTCTCAAAAAGCTCAGGTGCATTCTCAGAACCCTGAACGGTCTTTACTTTCTCCTCGATGGGAGCATTTGGGTCAGTTGCCACTGCCAAGATGGCATTAAGCTCATCTGCGGTTGGATAGGCTGCGGCAGTGCTGCTGGATGATTCTGCGGAGCTGGAGGCAGCTGAAGTAGCTTCAGTGCCGGTGTCCTCGCTGCTGGAACAAGCGCCGAGGGTCAGTGCTGCTACAACACTCAAGGTTGCTGCGGTTGCCTTAAAAAGCTTCACGTTAAAGAATCCTTTGCTTCTGTCTCATCGTTGCCACACACAAAATCTGATCATGTATTTTAATCCACAATTGGGGGTGAGATGAGTGCATGACTCATCCACACACCAACGGTGCGACAATTTTTTAACGACTTTCCCACAAAGGGTACACGTCAAACCGTGCTGACCCACATTCTCGCCAAGCAGACATGCGAAGAATCACAGTGTATTTCTCCGCACTTTTCCGCCAGCTGGCACACATTGCTACTCTTAAACCCATGTCTGAGCAGCCATCAAAGCAATCCCAGGATCCCACCGCCCACCTTAATACTCCCGGCAAAGTGGCAGTGATCACCACCGGTGGCACCATCGCATGCACCTCCGATGCCAATGGTCATTTGATTCCCACCGTCAGCGGTGCCGAATTAGTCTCTGCAATTTCCTCCCGCTTTGATGGTTCTGCAATTTCTTTTGAGGTCCACGAACTAAATCGTTTGGATTCCTCTTCACTTACCTTCGCAGATATTGATGAAATCAATACCGCAGTACACAAGGTGCTGGCAGATCCAGAGGTTGTTGGCGTTGTAATCACCCATGGCACCGATTCCATGGAAGAATCCGCCATTGCTATTGATACCTTCCTTAATGATCCGCGACCCGTCGTTTTTACCGGTGCGCAGAAGCCTTTTGACCACCCAGAAACTGATGGTCCAGCCAACCTTTTTGAAGCCTGCCTAATTGCCTCAGATCCTTCTGCCCGTGGCATTGGCGCGCTGATTGTCTTTGGGCATGCAGTGCTCCCGGCGCGCGGTGCAACCAAATGGCATACCTCCGATGAATTGGCTTTTGGCAGCAATGCTCCCGAAGAACCAGAACGCCCTACTCCCCTGCCACTAACCGCTTTGGCGAAGGTGCAGGTAGAGATCATTCCGGCTTATCCAGGTGCCTCGGGCTCCATGGTGCAGGCAGCTCTTGATGCTGGTGCCCAAGGCTTGGTTGTTGAGGCAATGGGATCGGGCAATGTGGGCTCTAAATTTGGTGATGCGTTAGGTGCTGCACTTGATGCCGGCATCCCTGTCATCATGAGCACCCGCGTGCCTCGCGGTGAAGTTTCGGGAGTCTATGGCGGTGCCGGTGGCGGAGCTACCTTGGCTGCTAAGGGTGCGGTGGGATCACGTTATTTCCGCGCTGGTCAAGCCCGAATTCTGCTTGCTATCGCAATTGCAACCGGCCGCCACCCCGCTACTTTGATTTAATTTTCTTCCTCTGCAGTGCCATTTTCTTGCAACCACTGGGCCCAGTCGAGGCTATTAAGGGGATCCGCCTCTGTTAGGAGCGGATCATCAATGGCAAAACTTCTGGTTTTCCCCTTGATGGTGCTGCGAGTTTCAAAGCGTACGGAAACCACGCCATGTCCAGCTCCTTGTACCCATCCATGACCAAAATCTGGATGATAAACATCTTGGGTGGCATGCCACATCTTCGCGCTATTGTCAGCAGAGGTATTGGATTGGATCTCAGTAACAATCTGGGCTGTGGCTGAGCTGGATTGCACCCCTGATTCATAATCTGAATCAGGAGTTGCCGGAATAATCAGTTGCTGGTCCAGCTCTGGGAAAAGCAAGTCTTGACGAGCTTCTTCCAACCCTGAAAAACTCACGCCAACTAACCTAATTGGACCAACTTCCCCGGGATAACGAGCCAACCGGAATGCAGTTGCTTCCAAGGTGGCGTAATCATCAGTGGCATAGGAGAGCGTAAAAGAACGTGACTCCACCCGAAAATCCGCCATACGCAATTTCACGCTAACAGTGCGCGCTCCGCGGCCATCTTTGAGCAGGCGCTGATGCGCCCCCTGTGCAGCGCGCACAATGGCAGCATCCACTTGGGTACGGCTAATGAGGTCTTTTTCAAAGGTATGTTCCTGAGAAATCTGTTTGGCTTCCGCCCGCGGGATCACCGGGCGATCATCATGCCCTCGAGCCAGATTCCACAGCCCAAGTCCAATTGTGGCGCCGAGGGAAATCTCTACCTCTTTTGCAGAGAGCGCAGCTAGATCCCCGATCGTTTCCACTCCCATTTTGGCAAGTTTTGCGCCGGTAACTGGGCCAACACCCCAAAGTGCACCAACCGGCAGTGGATCAAGCAGGTCATGTTGTTGTTCCACTGGGACGATAAAGACGCCATCTGGTTTGGCTTCACCCGAACCAATTTTGGCAATTTGTTTTCCTGATCCAGCTCCTACTGATGATGGCAGGCCAGTGATCTCTCTGATTTCTGCGCGCAGGTCTTCGGCCCACTGTTTTACCTCAGCTGGACTAGCACCAATCAAGGCCTCTGGTTCCATAAAACCTTCATCAATGCTGAGGCGTTCTACGATGCCTGCGCGTTTTTCAACAATCTGAAAAACTCTTTGGGAAGCCGCAGAATATACCTTGTGACGTGGAGAAACCACCACTGCCCCGAATCCCACCATGGCTTTTGCCTGGTGCATGGGCATGGCTGAACGAGCCCCAAATTTACGAGCCTCATAAGAAGCGCCAGCGACAACTCCACGTCCAGATACTCCGCCCACCAATACGGGCCGGCCACGTAAGGTTGGTCGGGTCAGCTGTTCGCAGGATGCGAAAAAGGCATCCATATCAATGTGCAGAACCCAACGTTGCATAGCCTCTATGCTAGGCATCGCCATCCACTTTGCCTACATTGGGGCACCTTTAAACGCTATTTTG
Source organism: Corynebacterium callunae DSM 20147 (assembly GCF_000344785.1). NCBI lineage: Bacteria > Bacillati > Actinomycetota > Actinomycetes > Mycobacteriales > Corynebacteriaceae > Corynebacterium > Corynebacterium callunae. The sequence goes on from NC_020506.1 coordinate 1,936,691, forward strand.
TTCGATAACTCAGCACACTCTGGAAATCTTAAGAGGAAGGCTTGCGCAGCGCTACTGCCAGCACTACCAACACAATGCCAATAATCTCCGCCAGAGTGAGCATCTGGCCTAGCACCAGTGCACCCATCAGTGCTGCACTAATCGGCAAAATTGCTAGCAAGAGCGCAAAATAAGAGCGCCCTGCCATTCGTAGAACTACCTGGTCTAGGCCATAAGGGATGACCGCGGATAAAACACCTAAGCCAACCGCTAGCCCCAGCAATTCCCACCAGCTCAACGAGCTAGCGGAAAGGCCTGGCCACCACCACAATGCCAGTGGCAGAGAAAGCAGCGCAGCCCAGCCGAATCCCACCGCCATTCCACTACGGCTGGAAGCAGCATCACCAGCAATGCGATTTCCCGTCACAATATAAAGCGCCCACAGTGCCGCTGCTGCCAGTGCAAAAAGCACGCCCGCACTATTTGCTGACCATTGCGCACCACTAATAACTACTACTCCTACACCAGCTAAAAGCAGCGCCAACCAGTCGCGGAGCGTAGAACTTCCCACTGCTGCTACTGCAATCGGCCCCAAAAACTCAATCGCCACCGCGGTCCCCATGGGGATACGCGCAATGGCTTCATAAAAGGTGATGTTCATGCTCAAGGTAGCCACACCATAAATAGCAGCACTAAGCCCCACACTGCCAAAGAAGTTGCGCCACTGTGGGCGATAAAGGAGCAACAAAATCACCGCGGCTGCTGCTACTCGCATCCAAGCCACCAACGCCGGGGAGAAACTCTGGAACAGACCTACTGCAATTGCAGCGCCAGCATATAAAGAAGCACCATTTAGCACCATTAATAAAGGTGCCAACATTGACTTGAGCGAGCCTTGTCCAGTTTTCCCATGCACAGAAGCTAATCTTAGCCCAGCCTGCGCACGGCTGTTAGGTAGCTAAAATAGCGCGAGCAGTAAAAGCTACTTTAGGGTTTTTGTCCCTGCTTAAAGTCTCTAAAAGTTCACTCACTACAGCAGTAGAACGCGGGAATTCCGCAAGCGCCTGAGTGATACGACTACGAGCCTCATCAGCATGCTCGCGCACCCGCAGTTCATGTGCAAAGCGGGATAACACAGACTCCACGTCCTCCCCTTTTGCCAAAGCCTCCGCAGCTTCCACATCACGCACACCAGTCAACACCATGGAAATTAGCACTTCTTGTACTGCCGCGGCCTCAGCCACATCCCCCACACCGCGCTCAGCACTTAAAGCCAAAGCTGCGTGCGCCCTGATCTCAGGAACACTATCGCGCAATGCCTCCAACAGTTTAGAAGTGCGCAGCTCCCCTGCCTCAGCCGCCACAATAATGCGCAGCGCGCGCAATCTTACCGAAACATCGGCAGACTTAAGTCCACGTGCCACAGCTGCAACAGCGTCCCCCTCTGAATGCAACACAGCCCAGGCCAGTGCGCCTTCAACATTGAGGTTGTCCTCGCGCAGCGCGGAGGCCGCAAGGGTTGATGCCATAGCTCCATCTTTTTTGGCGCCTACATTAAAGGCCGTCAATTGTCGCTGCGCTGGCACGGGCGATCGCAAAGCTCGCATTAAGTCAACAATTTCTAAAGCTGCATGCCAATCCCCCACCCCAGATTCTTTAACGGCCCGCAAACGCTGCAATAATTCTTGTTCCGCCCGTAAGCGATCCCGTGAATCCCTAATCAATTCAGCAATCACAGAGTCCGGACTAAAAGTGGGATCATGCAGTGCTTCCGCGACCTCCTGCAGGCTTAAACCCAAGCTGCGCAGGCCCTCAATGTGCAAAATTCTTTGCACATCTGTCTCGGAATAATCGCGAAATCCCGAGGCATTTAACTCTGGAGCCAACAAGCCCAAAGATTCATAATGCCGCAGCATGCGAGCACTAACCCCGCTGAGTGCTGCGACCTCGCCAATTAGCATGCACCCATATTATCCACCCGGCGCGCCAACTGGAGATCCGCCAGAAAATCCGTCTCCGGATCTGCCCACAGTTTGGCGGTGGCGCGGGCATGTGGGCCCTTAAAGGCCGCTAAAAAGGCGCTTATCGACGCACCCCTGTTGCCCACTTCCACCATGGCACGGCTGAGACTTCGTTGAGTTTCCGCACTACCTTTATCAAATTCTTGCGCTAATTCACCTAAAAGCCAGTCCAAATCACCAGCCGGAACCAGACCTGCAAAACTCCGCCAGGCGGTCACCGAAGTATCTTCACGATGCAGCAGCTCGGGGCGTTTTTTCAGCTCAGCCCACACACGAGGATCTTGCAGTTTGGAGAAAGTATGCAGAGCTTGGCTAGCAGCAAAGGGCGTTAAAGAATCCAGCTCAGGAATAAGGGCTGGAATTACTTCGGCATGCGGCATGCGGGTTAATGCCCAGGTGAGCATATCGCGGACATAAAAATCCTCCTCCACCCCGCAGCGTTGCACCAGCAAAGGAATCGCAGTTGGGTCAGGATTGGTTCCTATAGCTAATGCGGCTTGGAGGCGGATGGAAGAATTTGCGGCGTTTAACTTATTCATGCACTCAAGTTGACACCTTGACACCGTGTTAGGGGCAAGCGAAACCCCCGCTGCCTGGGGTGACCCAGGGCGGCGGGGGCGGCGTCGACAAGCGTTTTAGTTCTTGGTGACCTGAGCGTTAACGCCGGTGATAACCTCATGGGTTTCGCCGGTGAGTGGCTCGGTGGTGACCTCGAAGGAGGTAGCCAAAACCTCTGCTGCAATGTGCTCGGCGTGGGTGTTAATCCACTCCTGCTTTTCTGCTGGCACACTGATCAGCACGGAAATGCGGTCTGAAACTTCAAAGCCGGAGTTCTTACGAGCATCCTGCAGACCACGGATCACGTCGGCAGCCCAGCCTTCAGCTTCCAGCTCATCGGTCAGGGTCATATCGAGTACAACCAGGCCGTCCACGCCGTCGATCTGTGCGGTGGAATCTGGGTTGGCAGCAACTAGACGCTCGGTGTACTCGCCTTCCTGCAGCTCAACACCATCGGCCACGACAACATCGCCCTCGCGGGTGTAGTTTCCGGACTTTACAGCCTTGATCACACGCTGGACATCCTTGCCCAAACGAGGGCCGGCGACCTTCGCGTTAACAACGACCTCGAAGGTACCCACGGAATCAACGTCGGAAGTCAAGATGACTTCCTTGACGTTAACCTCATCGCGAATGATTGCTGCGAAGTCAGCCAAGCGCTCGGAATCTGGCAAAGCCACAGTCAAAGCAGGCAAAGGCAGACGGTTACGCAGCTTGTGAGACTTACGCACGGAGGAAGCAGCAGAGCACACTCCACGGATATCATCCATTGCGCGAACCAGATCATCATCAGCTGGGAATGCAGCTGCATCAGGGTAATCGGTTAGGTGCACGGAGCGCTCACCGGTAAGTCCACGCCAAATAACCTCGGTGGTCATTGGCAGCAGTGGAGCTGCCACGCGGGTCAAGGTCTCCAGCACGGTATACAGGGTGTTGAAGGCCTCTGGGTGCTGATCATCGCCCGCCCAGAAACGATCGCGGGAGCGGCGCACGTACCAGTTGGTCAGTGCATCGCAGAAGTTACGGACCAGGTCACAGGCCTTTGCAATGTCAGTTGCATCCATTGCAGCCTGGGTATCTGCAACCAGGTTATGCAGCTTGGCCAGAATGTAGCGATCCAAGACATCGGTGGAATCAACAGACCAGGTTGCCTTCTTAGAGGTATAAAGCTGCAGGAAGGAGTATGCGTTCCACATTGGCAGCTGAGCCTGGCGGACACCTTCACGGATGCCCTTTTCGGTGACAATCAGGTTGCCACCGCGCAGGATTGGAGAGCTCATGAGGAACCAACGCATAGCGTCGGAGCCATCACGGTCGAAGACCTCGTTGACATTCGGGTAATTGCCCTTGGACTTGGACATCTTCAGTCCGTCATCGCCGAGCACGATACCGTGCGCCACAACCTTCTTGAAAGCAGGACGATCAAAAAGTGCGGTGGAAAGCACGTGCAGCAGGTAGAACCAGCCACGGGTCTGGCCGATGTACTCCACAATGAAGTCAGCTGGTGCGTGGGTATCGAACCAGTCCTTGTTCTCAAATGGGTAGTGGACCTGCGCAAATGGCATGGAACCGGAGTCGAACCAGACGTCAAGAACGTCGGTGACGCGGCGCATGGTGGACTGTCCGGTTGGATCGTCTGGGTTTGGACGAGTCAGCTCATCAATATATGGGCGGTGCAGGGACTGTGGGCGTACGCCGAAGTCTGCCTCAAGCTCATCGAGGGAGCCATAAACATCCACGCGTGGGTATTCATCATTATCAGAGACCCACACTGGAATTGGAGAACCCCAGTAACGGGAACGGGAAATGTTCCAGTCACGTGCGCCCTCCAGCCACTTACCAAATTGGCCATCGCGGATATGCGCTGGCATCCACTCAATATCCTGGTTGACCTCAACCATGCGGTCACGGATTTCGGTGACATTAACAAACCATGATGGCAATGCCATGTAGATCAGTGGCTCGCCGGAACGCCAAGAGTGTGGGTAGGAGTGCTCAATGGTCTGGTGGCGCACAACGCGGCCAGCAGCCTTGAGGTCCTTGATGATGTCCTTATTAGCATCAAAAACGAGCTGACCTTGGTATTCAGGAACCAGGGAGGTGAACTTGCCATCCATATCCACTGGAATTACTGGCTCAATTCCCGCAGCATTACAGGTATTCATATCGTCTTCACCAAAGGCCGGAGCCTGGTGGACAATGCCGGTACCGTCTTCGGTGGTGACATAATCTGCACCCAAAATCTGGAAAGCCTTAGGGTGCTCACGGAAGTAGCCAAAAATTGGCTCATAGGTCAAGCCCACCAGCTCAGCGCCGGCATGCTCAGAAATGACCTGTGCCTCTGCACCCAGTTCCTTGGCATATGCGCTGACCAGGTCCTTTGCCAACAAGACACGCTTTCCGACGAATCCTTGCTCACCGTCTTCAGCAACCTCAACCAGTGCGTAAGTCACTGCTGGGTTAACTGCCAAAGCCAGGTTGGAAGGCAAGGTCCAAGGGGTGGTGGTCCAGGCCAGCGCCTCAGCGCCGACCAGGTCAGCGTTAGCGCTAGAGCCTTCGAGCACACCGGTAATTGGGAAAGTAACGGTCAGGGTTGGGTCCTGGCGCAACTTATAGGAATCATCCAGGCGGGTTTCCTGGTTGGACAGCGGAGTGTGCTCAGCCCAGGAATAAGGCAAAACGCGGAAGCCCTGGTAGATCAGGCCCTTCTTATAAAGCTCTTTGAAGGCCCAGATAACAGATTCCATGAAGGTAAGATCCATGGTCTTGTAGCCATTTTCAAAGTCCACCCAACGAGCCTGGCGAGTAACGTACTCTTCCCACTCCTTGGTGTACTGCAGCACGGAAGTAGCGCAGTATTCATTGAACTTAGCAAGGCCCATGGCCTCGATCTCACCCTTGTCCTTGATGCCGAGCTGCTTTTCAGCCTCTAGCTCCGCAGGAAGACCGTGAGTGTCCCAGCCGAAAACGCGGGGCACGCGGTGGCCGCGCATGGTCTGGTAGCGCGGAACAATGTCTTTGACATAGCCGGTCAGCAGGTGACCATAGTGTGGAAGACCATTTGCGAAGGGAGGACCGTCATAAAAGACGTAATCCTTTGCGCCTTCGCGCTGATCAATACTGGCTTGGAAAGTATCGTCCTTTTTCCAGTACTTAAGAACGTTTTCTTCCATTTCAGGGAATCGAGATGATCCACCAGTCATATCGACCTGGGGGTAGACTCCGCCAACGGCTTCAGTCATGAGTTCCGGCCACATCCTTCACGCAAGTTTGCATTAACAATTCCTTGCCGGGACGCCCCTAATGGACGCGGTACCACCCTGCTTGAGTCAGACCTTGTAGATAAAGCCTGCTCCCCTTGATTTTTCTAAGGTCTGTCACGGTCCCACCCGTCCGGTTCTACTAGGCCACACAGTGACTGTTCTTCCGAAAAGACTCCCCGGTGATGGCCGGATCAACGTCTTCGCTACGCTGCCTTGAAAACTTCTTACTCAAGAGCAGATAAGCGACTGCAGCCAAGTATAGCGCACGGCGTCAAAACCTAAAGCCGAGCACGGTTTTGCTAGCGATTTTTCTTTTTACGCCATTCATCAATGCCAAAGCAGATTAGGCCAGCGATAACCACGATGATTAGGAGCACTGTCCACACATCGGATTCTGCAGTCACGGTGAGCACCAAAAGGATGAAACCAATGATGGATAAAATAATCGCAGCAATAAACATCAGGATCACCTTTCAATGTCACGTGGTCAAGCTATTTTGGGTACCGACACACAAAGGCTCTCCCCTGCCCGGTGTTGAAAATCCGGACCCGGGGAGAGCCGAGTGTGTTAAAAATCTAGCTTAAAAATTACTCACCAGACTTGTTAGCGGAGTTATTGCTTGGTGCGGAAGATCCGCGAGCATTAAGCTCCTCCAACTGACCCTCGAGGAGGGTCTTCAAACGAGTGCGGTATTCGCGCTCGAAGGTCTGCAGTTCCGCGATGCGGGTCTCCAGAGCATTTTGCTGCTCCTTGACTGCTGCCATGGTCTCGGTGTGCTTGCGCTCAGCGTCAGCCTGCAGGGCGTTAGCCTTGTCCTCAGCCTGACGGATCTGAGCTTCAGCGCGGGAGGTCGAAGCTGCGATGGTTGCTGCGGACTTCTTTTCAGCTTCTGCAACAAGGTTTTTAGCCTTGGTATCAGCCTCAGAAACCAAGGTGTTAGCCCGAGCTTCTGCCTCTGCAACCTGCTTTTCAGCAGCTGCGCGAGCCTCTTCAAGAGTCCTATTGGAGGTGCTGTTAGCTTCTTCGATCTGCTTCTCGGCAGCCTCGCGAGCCTCGTCTAACATGGACTTGGCTTCTGCACGAGCTTCAGAGGTCAGACGGTCAGCCATTTCCTGAGCAAGTCCGAGCACCTTAGCGGCCTGCATATGGGTATCCACATTGGCAGCACCGGTTGCTACGGCACCTGCGCCAGCACCGACAACTGCGGAGCTAACTGCTGCTGCCTTGGTGTTGTTGGAGCTGGACTTGGCATCTGCCTTAGCCTTCTCAGCTTCTTCACGTGCGGCCTTAGCCTCAGACTGTGCGCTCTTGAGCTGCTCTTGTGCAGCCTTAGCGTCATTCTGTGCCTTCTGAGTGGCCTTAGTCGCATCTTCAAGCTTGGTTGAGTATTCAGCGCGCAGCTTCGCTTCGATTTCCTTGCGAAGTGCTGCCTCATCAACAGACTTGGTGGCCACGCCAGCGCCGGCAGCTGCCGGGGTGCTGGTTGCAGCGCGGTCGTTGAGCTGTGCTTCTAGCTCTTCGACCTGCTGCTTGAGATCATCATTTTCCTCTTGGAACTGTGCGAGGGTGTCCTCAACGAGATCCAAGAACTGATCAACCTCGTCCTCGTTGTAACCACGTTTGCCGATAGGCGGCTTACTGAAAGCGACGTTATGCACATCAGCTGGAGTCAACGGCATTAGCGGATTCCCTTCGATTTAACGGTGGCCCCAGGCAGGGCCGGGACTCAATCACAAGAATTTCCTGCGACTGGAATTTCCATTTATCATACTGTTCTTCACACGTTATTGTAGCCAGCAGTAAATTTTTCTCTGGCAACCGCGCCGAAATTCCTTCAGGATTTTCAGCTTTGTTGCACAACCGTAGTTGTTGTGAACCTTCATGGAGCACACATCAGTGACAAACATGTGAATGGGGCTTACCCTACCCCTCGCAATTACAAATATGTCATTTGAATTGCGCTTTTAAGGACTTTTTCGACCTTAAGATGTATTTATTTACCTCGTCATAACCAGTTATAAGCAGCTGTGTTGAACTGATCACATTTGCTAATCACTTTAGGCTTGTCGCCAATGAACGGGTGTGCATTTAGGGGGTAAAAAATTCTAGCCGCGCTCCATGCGACACGCGACCAAGATTCTCAAAAGCACTTTAAGCAAACATCAAAATCACTCTTTGAAGCACGGAAAGCGCAAAGAAAAGCACAAGCACCGAGATATCAAGCCGAACATTACCCAAGGGCAATGGCGGAATGACCTTACGAAGCAGCTTCACAGGCGGATCGGTAATTAGGAAGATTGGTTCTGCAATAAAGAAGAACCACTTCGGCGGTGCGAAAGATCGGGAAAAGGACTGGATCATTTCAATCACGATGCGTGCCACAAGCACCCAGGTGTAGAGACTAATGATCCAAGCAATTAAATATGCAATGGTACCCACGAGGAAACAGCCTAACTGATAATGAAGGTTGATGACATTTTTAAAGACCTGATAAAAAGAAAACCCGCCACTCACCTACCTGAAAAAGTTCCAGGCTGTTGTGGTGAGACGGCGGGCAAACAAGGATTTCCGGTCACGCTGCACATGAAGCGGCTGTGGAGAGCCTTCTAAAAAAAGCTATCAATCCAACAACCCTTTGCGATCCGGTAAACCAGCATTCGCTAGTTTTTAGCGAATACGAGCTGCGCGTTCCAGCTCAGAGGTAGTAACAGTGGACATCTCTGGGATAACCGCAAAGGTGAGGCTGTCGATCTTCTTCATCTGACCGCGGAGTGCGAAGCACAGGCCAGCGGCGAAGTCGACGATACGACGGGACTCGTCACGGGAGAGCAGGCTCATATCAAAAACCACAGCATCGCCATCGCGGAAAGCGGCGCCGATGATCTGTGCATCTTCAAAAGAGTTGAGCTCTACCGGCACGATAGTGGACTGGTAGGTGCGAGGTGCAGGAGCAGCTGGTGCTACTGGTTCTGGAGTGTATCCATATTCACGCTCACGGTATTCGGGCGCGTATGCAGGTGCAGCCTCATAACGTGGCTCGTCTGCGTAGTATGCGTCGTCGTGGTCGGTCTCATAAGGAGCGAGTCCGAAGAATTCTTTGGTCTTCTTGAGCATTGACATGGCAGTTTCCCTTCACCTGGAATGTCTATTTATTTCATGTGCAGCTGGGGTGTTCATCACACCCTTAACTTGATTTTCTACGCTAGCGGTCGCGTTCCCAGAATTTCTGTTCCGACACGCACGATTGTTGAGCCATGCATAATTGCTTCCGCGAGATCTCCAGACATACCTGCAGAAAATTCCAAAGACCTGTCAAAGTGTTGTTCTAAACCTGAAAGAATCTCTCGTGCCTGGGAAAACGCTCGCTCAGGTTCCCAATCTAGCGGGGGTACACACATTACACCCGCAAAATCGAGGTGTGTCGCCTCTTCTATTGCCTCAGCTAGCGGTGTGACCTCGCCCAAGGGCGTTCCGCCACGAGCTGGATCGCCATCCAAACTTAGCTGAATAAAACTTTGCAGGCTTGAGATAGTGCGGTCGCCGCGTTCGAGGGCTAATTCCATTCCCCGGTTCAAACCTTGAGCAATTTTTAGACTGTCGATGGAATGCACCGCGGCAGCCCAGCGCGCCACGGAATTAGCTTTTTTGGACTGGATTTGGCCAATCATATGGAAATCCATTTCCGGTAATTGCACTGCCTTATCGCGAGCTTCTTGTTCGCGATTCTCCCCCACTGCCTTCACGCCTAGGTCCTGCAAGATCTTAACGTCTTCCAGCGGGTGAAATTTAGTTACGGGCAGCAACACGGCACTTCCTGGTGCCCGACCTGCGACCTGGAGGGCGGCGTCGATACGCGCTTGTACTTTGTTGAGGTTGTCCTGGAGCTGTTGAATTCTCTCCATTAGGCCACCTCAGGCAGCCAAATTACGCCAGCCTGGCGGCCGGTGGTGCCTTCACGACGGTAAGAAAAGAAATCCTTATCTTCGATGGTGCAACGGGGGTCGGAATCAATGGAATGAACACCCAGGCTCAAGAGCTGACGCAGGAGACCAGCGCGGATGTCTAGACCAGTGGTGCCCTTGGTGGTGCGAGTAAGAGAGCCTGGCAACTTGGCTTCTACATCGCGGGCCATTTCAGCGGGCACTTCATAGTTCTTACCGGAGGCAGCAGCTCCCATCAGAGCGTGGATACTAGCTGGAGTTGCGCCAAGTTCCACCATCTTTTCCACGGTCTTTTTCATGATCCCGTTTCGCGCACCCATGCGTCCGGCATGCACAGCAGCGATAACGCCAGCTTCAGTATCAGAGAGCAAGACGGGAACGCAGTCTGCCACAAGCACTACTAAGGCCAAGCCGCGTTGGGTGGTTACCAAAGCGTCGGTCATTTCTACGGGCGTTCCTATGGCTGGAGCTTGGTCCACCACTGTGACGTTATTGGAGTGGATTTGTTCCATGTACACCATGCGTTCTGGTGCCAGCCCAATGCTTTGGGCCAAGCGGGCGCGATTTGCGGCAACTGCTGCAGGGTCATCGCCAACGTGATCGCCCAGGTTGAAGGACTCGTATGGAGATTGCGAAACCCCGCCGGCACGGGTGCTAAACACCTTGCGGACGGGGCGGGAGTGAAGATCAAGACTATCCATAGTGGACTAGTCTATTCACCTTTTAACTAACGCAGGAAGCTAGGGACATCCAGATCGTCGCCACGATCGTCACGACGGTCATCACGGCGGTCGTCGCGTCGCTCATCACGACGGTCGTAGTCACGATCATCGCGACGTTCGTCACGGCGATCATCGCGACGTTCGTCACGGCGGTCATCGCGACGGTAGTCACGCTCACCGTTGGTGAAGAGTCCACCGCTGGAGCGGGTCTCCTCAATACGATGACGAGCACCTGCGGAACGAGACTGATAAGGATCATTCTCTTCGCGGGATCCACCGAAGATGCTCTCATCCTTTGGTGGCACGGTGGCGTTGGACTGTGGTGCCTGGCGCTCACGAGCAGCCTGATCAGCAGCAGCGGCGTTGTTTGCAACGTTTCCGGCGCGACGGTTCTCAGAAGCGGTCGCGCGAGCAGCGTCAAAGCCGGTGGCGATAACGGTAACGCGGACTTCATCGCCCAGGTTGTCGTCGATGATGGTACCGAAGATAAGGTTAACGTCCTCGTCAGAGCGCTCGCGCACCATGGAGGCTGCAGCGTTAACTTCCATCAAGCCAAGGTCAGATCCACCAGCGAAGGAAAGCAGAACGCCGGTTGCGCCGTCCATGGTTGCCTCGAGCAGTGGGGAGTTTATTGCCTGCTCGGTTGCGGAAACCACGCGGTTATCGCCCCGTGCAGAGCCAACACCCATCAATGCAGAGCCAGCTTCAGACATAACGGAGCGAACGTCCGCGAAGTCCACGTTGATCACACCAGGGATGGTGATCAGATTGGTAATACCCTGCACACCATTGTGGAGAACCTCATCGGCTGCGCGGAAGGCTTCCATCATGGAGAGGTTGGCATCGCCAAGTTCAAGCAGGCGATCATTTGGAATGACGATGAGGGTATCGCAGACCTCTTTAAGAGCTGCAATGCCTTCTTCTGCCTGGCGGGTACGGCGACGGCCCTCAAATTCGAAAGGCTTGGTAACAACACCGATGGTCAGAGCACCCATCTTCTTGGCGATTCCAGCAACCACTGGGGCAGCGCCGGTACCGGTGCCACCACCTTCACCTGCGGTGACAAAGACCATATCGGCACCCTTGATGGTCTCTTCGATTTCATTCTTATGGTCTTCTGCGGAGGTACGTCCTACCTCTGGGTTGGCGCCAGCGCCGAGGCCACGGGTGGCCTCCCTTCCGATGTCGAGCTTTACGTCTGCATCGGAGAACATGAGAGCCTGCGAGTCAGTGTTCACCGCAATGAACTCCACGCCCTTGAGGCCTTCTTCAATCATGCGGTTGACGGCGTTGACTCCGCCGCCGCCCACGCCGACGACCTTAATCTTGGCGAGGTAGTTGTTCGGTGAGGTCATGGTCGATGTCTCGCCTTTCGAAGAGTTGATACTAAAAAGTGCTTTTATTTAAAAATTTTTGAATAAGACTATCAGGCATGTCTCAGCCCACTAGTCATTATCCGGCTGTTATACATCTTGTGCGAAAAGCAGCCCAATGTGTCGGACATTTCGGGCGGCGTGTCGCCACCCTCAACCTTTACTTTAAGGTTGTTGAGGTGGAAAAACGCACAAAACCACAGTGCCAAAAACAGCCACATTATGGCACTGAATACCTGAAATCTGATTCAGCTAGCCACTTTAGCGGACACTTACCATTGACGGTGAGCTGATATTCCAATGCTGCCCTTCACGCTTTAAAACAGTAGACATAGCTACCGCTTTATCGTGATTATTTTCTGCTGAACCCCAGTAGATTTCCCGACCATCTTTGAGTTTAAGCAAAATATCAAATTGGTCAGGGGCTTCTACCGTTGCAACGTTGTTTAACATGGCAGCGTCTTGTTCCCTGATGGAGTTTATCACTGAGATCACTGCTGGCAGGATCTCCGGATTATCAGCATCGGTGGCTTTGACCTCCACAGTTCCAGGTGGTGGGGTGCCAATAATAATGGCCTTGCCCTCGGTGTCATAAATAACATCACCATCGGCGCTGCTTTGGAATACTGCAGCAACTCGCTCCTGTACCTCAACACTGATAGTGCCAGGTAATTTGCGGTTGATGGTCACAGATTTCACCCAAGGCAATTCCACAATATTGTGGGCTGCGGAGTTGACATTTACCCGCAACAAATTCTCCCCCTCCACAATGCCTGAGGTCTCGATTACTGCTGCTGGATCAGTGGCAGCGGTGCCATTTACCTCAATGGAACTAACTTTGAGGATCGGCACAAACCAAGCCACTGCTCCCAAAATTGCAGCGATGGCCACCAGGGCGGCCACCACAATAGCGATAGTCTTCTTTTTCACAGGCACTAACCTTCGCTCTTGATAGAGCTAGTCTTGGAGTTCAGCAAGGATCTCCGGAGCCAACATGGTCACAGAGCCTGCACCCATGGTCAGCACAATGTCATGTGCCCCGGCAACCTCGGCGATGCGCTCCGGAACCGCCGAGAAATTGGGCTCATAGACCACGGGGATGGTCATTTTATCAGTGATGATACGCGAGCTTACGCCCTCCACAGGTTGCTCACGAGCACCGTAGATTTCCAGCAATACTGCCGCATCCGCCAGTGACAATGCCGCTGCAAACTCGGTTGCGAACTCAATGGTGCGGGAATAAAGGTGAGGCTGGAAAGCCACAATTACGCGACCCTTGCCAGCAGCCTGCACTCGCTCGCGCGCTGCAGTAAGTACTGCCTGCACCTCGGTTGGATGGTGTGCATAATCATCAAATACTGCAGCACCGGCAAAATTACCGGCCTCAACAGTGCCGTGGTACTCAAAGCGGCGGCGTACACCGGAGAAGTCACTTAGGCCTTCAACAAGCTTGTCGACGTCGCCTCCCACCAGGGAACCGGCCACCAGGGCGGCCGCACCGTTGAGCACCATATGATCGCCTGGGATTTGCAGGATCACAGAAAGCTGTTTGCCCTCAAGTTCAATAGTGGCGCGGGTGCCTTCTGCAACAACTTCAGTGTCCAAGATGGTGGCCATGGCTGGAACCTCTGGGTGTGCTTCTACTGCATCCACGGTGCCATAACCCACCGTCTTAATGCCCATGCGAACAGCACGTTCTCCTAGATCGGCAGCATGGGGGTCATTAAGGCAAACCACCAAGGTTCCACCAGGAGCAATACGGCTGGCAAAATCATCAAAAACCTGGAAATAAGCTTCTGGAGTTTTAAAGAAGTCCAGGTGATCTGGTTCAACATTGGTCACCACGGCAATGGTTGGCTTATAACGCAATAGTGAAGCATCAGATTCATCTGCTTCAGCAACAAAAACTTCACCAGTGCCATGATGCGCATTGGTGCCCGCCTTGTTGAGCTGACCACCGATAGCAAAGCTTGGATCCATCGCAGCTGCCTGCATCGCAACAACAGTCATTGAGGTGGTTGAGGTCTTGCCGTGAGTGCCGGCGATGAGCACCTGCTTTTGCCCTTCCATCAACTCACCAAGCAAATCGGAACGGCGAATAACGGGGATATTTTCCTCGCGAGCACGCACCAATTCAGGATTATCTTGTGGGATGGCGGCAAAAGAGGTCACCACTACCGTTGGTAGTTCGCCGGCGAGTTCTAGGTTTTCCCGGGCATGGCCGACTGCAATTTTGGCTCCTACTGCGCGCAGTGGCAATAGGGTGCGGGAATCCTTGGCATCAGAACCCGTCACGGTCTTGCCGCGGGCCAGCAAAATGCGAGCCACACCAGACATTCCAGCGCCACCAATACCAATGAGGTGAACGCGAGAAAGGTCAATATTTTCTGGGGTCACTGCAGCTTGATTTGTCATCGAAAGCGTCCTTAAGTTGTTTAAAGCGATTTATCGTTTAATGGTATCGGCAATGAGATCTGCGATGACCTCGGCTGCGTTACCAACTCCAGATTCCCGGGCAGCAGTAGACATCTGCTGAAAAATGGTTGGGTTGTTGAGGATCTGCAGGATCTCGTCGACAAGCTTTTGAGCGTTAAGGTCTGAATCCTTTAACTCAACCGCGGCGCCGGCCTCAATAACTGCGGAGGCATTAAGTGCCTGCTCCCCGTTGCCGTGTGGCAGCGGGATATAGATGGCGGGCAGGCCCGCTGCGGTGACCTCAGCAACGGTCATGGCACCGGAACGGCACACAATAAGATCAGCCACGGTATACGCAGCTTGCATATCCTCAATAAAAGGCACTGGCACATAACCTGGTTGGGCAGGTGGCAGCTCATTTTTCTTGCCCACTGCATGCAACACCTGGAAGCCAGCCTCCAATAATTGCTCCAATGCACCAGCTAGAGCTTTGTTAATGCTGGCTGCACCCTGAGAACCACCGGTAACCAAAATGGTGCTGCGGTCTTTATCCAAACCCCACTGCGCACGAGCACGGTCTGCGGCCGAGGCATCCCGGTCACCGCCTAGGCCTTTACGAATAGGAATGCCCACTACCTGGCCTTCCATACCGGAGCCAGACACTGCATTTAAGCCCACGCCACCGAGCTTAACGCCGAGCTTATTAGCCATACCCGCACGAGCATTTGCCTCATGGACAAAAAATGGCAAGCCCAGTGAACGAGCTGCCAAATATGCAGGTGCAGACACATATCCACCAAAACCAATCACCGCTTGAGCATTGGTATTTTTCAGAACTGCGCGGGTTTGACGCAGGGACTTCAGCACTCGGAAAGGCAGCTTAAAAAGCGCGCTATTAACCTTGCGTGGAACCGGGACAGGCTCGATGAGTTCAAGTTTAAATCCACGGTCTGGCACCAAAGAGGTTTCCAATCCGCGGGAAGTGCCAAGCGCTACAACGTCTGCATGGTATTTATCTCGCAGGGCTTCTGCCACAGCCAGGGCTGGTTCAATATGGCCTGCGGTGCCACCACCTGCGACGACCACATTAAATGGATGCTGAGGTTGACTCATCTCTACCTAAATCTCCTGACTTCCCACAACTAGCGACGATAACGGTCATTCCATGGACCACGGTCCGCGGAGCCACCACGATTTTTGGAGTTGGGCCGTGGTGGATTCTGCTCGCTTCGATTTCTGACGCTACCAGCAGCACCTCGACCGGTGGCACTAGAAGTCCCACTTCGAGGAGTTCCACCGCGTTTGGGATCAGTCCGAGTAGCCGGGTTACGGGTTTTGGCGCGGGCGGTAACAGGCTGTCCAAAACGATCTTGGGTCGCCTTAGATTCTTTAGCTGCCTTGGAGGTTTTTGCACCGGCTGGAGCCTTCTTAGAACGTACCGGAACATTACTTCTGGTCAGTTCACTTGAAGGTTCTTTAAGACCAAGCAAGCGGTCAATTGCTGGACGCCCATAAGAGGCCATCGCGGAAACTGCTTCTGGTTCATGGCGGGCACAGCTAATCAACAAGCCCATTGAAGCCAAGGTGATAACAGCTGAGGTACCACCCGCAGAAATCATCGGGAGCTGAATACCAGTAACAGGCAGCAAACCAATGACATAGCCAATATTAATAAAGGCCTGAGAAGCTACCGCCGCTGTCAAGGTTGCAGCCATGAGACTTAAGAAAGGATCATGGCTGCGCTTGGCGGTACGCAAACCAAAGTAGAGCAAACCAGCAAAGAGAGCGATTACTAAGGCGCCACCCCACAGCCCAAGCTCTTCACCGATGATGGCAAAGATGAAGTCATTTTTAGCCTCGGGTAAGTAGAACCACTTGGCGCGAGATTGTCCCAATCCCACACCCATTCCGGAGCCATCCGCCAAAGAAAGGAAACCCTGATAGGACTGGAAGGCGATGCCGCGCACATCCTGGAAATTTCCAAAGAGGGCATCAAAATACACTTCAAAACGATTGGAGCGGAAACCGCCACCGACCGCCAAAGTGACCAATGCAGCAGCCATGAGCAAACCGGCGACCACAATCCAGCCCAGGGCAATGCCTGCAAAAAACAGCATAAAGAGCACAACCAGCACAAAGGACACGGCCATACCGGCGTCGCCTTCAAGGAAGATGAGCACCGTCATAAAGCCACCCACAGCGGCAAACTTCATATGGTGATTCCAGAACCAGTGCCCAACCGGGCCTTTATTGGAGAGGTAATGAGCACCCCATACCGCAATGGCGACCTTGGCAATTTCCGAAGGCTGGAATTGGATGGGTCCCAATACAATCCAGGATTGGGAACCCACCTCTTCCCTACCGGTACCGATGCCTGGAATCTGCACGGCCAGCAGCAAGATTATTGAGACCACCAAAAAGGCCGGGGCAAGGGACCTAATTGTTTGAGGCCGCATCATCATTGCCAACCACATGGCAAAAAAGCCCAGCACAATCATGATGCCCTGGCGTAAAGCCGTGCCCCATACCGAGCCACCTTCACGCAGCGACCAGGTCATAGAAGAGGAATACACCATGACCACGCCAAGGCAGGACAAAATGACCACAATGCACAAGAGCATTATGTAGTCAGTCAGGGGGCGAGAGAGCAGATCATTCCAGGCATTAGAAATGCGCTCACGGATTCCCAACCCGGTCCTCGTAGAGGATGCTCCTTTGGGAGCTGCCGGGCGTGCAGGTTTCCGATATGAGCTGCCGGAGGTCATGATTAGCCTTTCTCTTCCACTTGTTGCTCGATTGTCTCAACAACAGTGCGTGCAAAAAGATCGCCACGCTGGCCCATGCCTTTAAACATGTCCAATGAAGCAGCAGCTGGTGCCAAAAGCACAGTATCGCCCGGAGCTTTGAGACGGAAAGCCTCGGCAACTATCTCCTTGGTGGCAGCAACTGGATCACTGAGATCGGTGACAAAAACACTTGCAGCTGGGGCGTGTGTTTTAAGGGCTGCCACAATCTCGGCACGATCTACGCCCAACACCAATGCTGCCTTAATGCGGTGCGCATGCTTAATGACCAACTCTGAAATATCGGTGCCTTTAAGCTGTCCACCCACAATCCAAATCACGGAATCATGACCGGCCAACGCAGAATCAGCAGCATGCGGATTGGTTGCCTTGGAGTTATCAATAAAGTCAACACCGTTGTCCGTTGCCACGACCTGGCCACGGTGTCCCGCGACTTCAAAAGCAGCCAAAGCGTTGGCAATTGCCGCTGCAGACACACCTTGGGAGCGGGCAATCGCAGCGGCCGCTAACGCGTCCAGCACCCCGGCTGGTCCGGCGGGATTAATGCCGTCAGCCGGGGCCAGGGTGTGCTGCTGGGAAAACGCATTATCGACGAGTTCCCCTGCCTTAACACCTAATTGATCTTCCTTTGGCTCGCCCAAAGTAAAACTCTTGAGTCCAGCAATATTTAGTTCTTGAACAAGTTCAGTGAGATAAACATCATCAGCACCAATTACGGCAACTGGGCCATGAAGAACCTTGGCTTTGGCCAATGCGTATTCGCGCATGGAGCCATGCCAGTCAATATGATCCTCAGCGAGGTTGAGCAAGACACCCGCATCTGGAGTGAAGGTGGGAGCCCAATGCAATTGGAAGCTGGAGAGCTCCGCTACCAAGACGTCAACGCGCTCTTTGGCGTTAAGCGCTTCAGAAACTGGCAATCCAATATTTCCAACGGCCTTGGCTGCAAAGCCGCCCTCATTCATCATCCCCGCCAGCATGGCGGTGGTGGTGGTTTTTCCATTGGTTCCGGTGACTGCAAGCCACGTGCGAGGCTTGCCGAAAACACCTGCCTGGTCCAGGCGCCAAGCAACCTCAACGTCCCCTACGACCTCAAGGCCGTGGCGGTGGGCGTCGACAAGCAAAGGGCTGTCTGGATGCCAGCCTGGTGAGGTGACGACCAAGGAGAAGGTATCAAGTTCGGCGCGGGCGCGGTCGGTGCTCATGTCCTGGGCGTCGACCAATTCAATGAGCATATGGCGCGCAGTTTCATTGTCATCGGCGACAACCACAGTGCACTTGAGGTCAGTGAGCATGCGGGCGATGGAAATGCCCGACACACCGGCACCGGCTACGAGGATACGTCCCTGCAATTCAGCTGGGAGTGTTGAAATATCAGTCATCTTTTATACCTCTGCCAAACTCAGCCAGTCACTATAAAACACTGCCATGCCACCAAGCACACCCATAACGACAATAAGCCAGAAACGAATGACCACGGTGGTTTCCGCCCAGCCTACTGCCTCAAAGTGGTGGTGGATGGGAGCCATCTTAAAGACGCGCTTGCCACGAGTTTTGAAAACAAAGATCTGGATGGCAACGGAAGCAACCTCAATAACAAAGAGGGAGCCGATAATAACCATCAGCAACTCGGTGCGAGTAACTACCGAAAGGCCAGCGACCAGGCCGCCCAATGCGAGAGAACCGGTATCACCCATGAAGATCTTGGCCGGTGCGGCATTCCACCACAAGAAGCCCAAGGTCGCACCCAATCCGGCAGCACACAAGATGGAAATATCCAGTGGATCGCGGACGGTGTAGCAGCCTGCTTCTACGGCAGTATCGCAAGAGTTACGGAATTGCCAGAAGGTGATCAAGGTATAAGCACCCATCACAAAAGCAGTCGTACCAGCAGCTAAGCCGTCTAGACCGTCAGTGATATTAACTGCATTTGACCAGGCACTAACCACCACATAAATGAAAATGAGGAAGATAATGATGCCAATAATGCTGCCACCAAAGGCTAGGTCAATGGTGTCAATATCGCGGATGAAGGAAAGATGAGTGGACGCTGGGCGCACTCCACTTTCATCGGGGAATTGCAGCACCAAAAGGCCAAAGACCAAGGCGATAGCCAACTGAGAAACCAGCTTGGCAGTCTTGTTCAGACCCAGGTTGCGGTTCATGTACAGCTTGATGAAGTCATCGGCAAAACCAGTAGCACCCAGGCCGAGGGTTAGACCCAGCACCAGCAAACCAGAGACAGTAAAGCCACCAACTCCCTGGGCCATGGCTAACAGGTTAGTAAATACGTAGGCCACCACAATACCAGCGATAATTGCGATACCACCCATGGTTGGGGTGCCACGCTTACGCAAATGTGATTGCAAACCTTCTTCGCGGATTTCCTGGCCTAATTGGCGATTGGTGAAATACCGAATCAACAAAGGAGTGAGGAAGATGGAGACCAGGAACGCAACGGCCCCGCTGATAATGATCTGTTGCATGTGTTTTAATGTCCTCCCACATTCCGGCTGGAATTGCCGTCAACTGCGGCGTGCAGCGCTTCTGCCACTCGCCATAAACGATCCGCATTTGATGCCTTAACTAGCACGACGTCATCGCGCTTAAGTTCGCGCTGCAAAAGCTCAGTAGCTGCATGGACATCGGCTACCTGATCAGTAGTAATTCCTCTGTTTAGTGCAGCCTGTACGAGTGCCTCGCTATTAGGGTTCTCCCCCACTGCGATAAGGCGATCTACGTGATACTTGGCAAGTTCGGCTCCGAGTTCAGCATGTGCTTCCTTGGCATCATCGCCAAGTTCACCCATCTGTCCTAACACTGCCCAGCTACTTGCTTCGGAACGGCCGCTTGCGGTGTAGGCAAGAGCTGCAATTCCGGCGCGCATAGAATCTGGATTTGCGTTATAGGAGTCATTGATAATGGTGACGCCATCTTTGCGGGTGCGGACATCCATGCGGTGTGCTGATGCTGCAGCATGCGCTTGCAAACCTGCAACCACTATTTCTGGAGCTACTCCGGCTTCAATGGCAATTGCTGCTGCTGCCAGGGCATTAGCTACCTGGTGTTCGCCAAAAACTTGCAAGCTTACCGGCCACGATCCATCTTTGGTGTGCAACTGGAAGCTTGCACGGGCAACATCGTCAAGCACGACATCGCTAGCCCAATAATCCACGGCGTGCTGTGTCTTCTTGGTTCGGCCATGGCGTGGTGCCTCGCCAGACGCAGAGAAGTACACCACCTTAGCGGTGGTGCGTGGTGCCATCGCAGAAACTAGATCATCATCTGCATTGAGTACTGCTACTCCACCTTGGGTAGCAGCGGGCAATGCCTCAATGATCTCGCCTTTAGCCTGGGCAATATTTTCCCGAGAGCCAAATTCACCCAGATGTGCGCTACCCACGTTAAGCACTGCGGCAATTTGTGGCGGTGCGATTTCAGTGAGGTGGCGTATATGCCCGATACCACGCGCTGACATCTCCGCTACCAAATATTGGGTGGTCTCGGTGCAGCGCAAAGCGGTATGGGGCAAACCAAGTTCATTATTAAAAGAGCCTGGAGGCGCCACGGTTTCCCCAACCTGGGATAACACAGTGGCAATAAAGTCCTTGGTGGAGGTTTTACCAGCAGAGCCGGTAATGGCCACCACGTTGAGTGAATGATCAGCTACGCATAGGTCAACAACCCGGCGCGCCAATTTGGAGAGTGCAGCAACAACGGCAGCGCCATGACCGTCTGGATCATGGGCATAGATATCGGCATTTGAGTTGGTGGCAGCAACCTTTGGCACGATGATGGCTGGAGCTGGGACTTCGCGGGCAGCCAATACTGCGGCTGCTCCCTTTTCCACTGCTGCTGCAGCATATTCGTGTCCATCTACCCGTGCGCCTGGAAGAGCTAAGAAGAGGCCTCCAGGAACGATTGCCCGAGAATCAAATTCGACGCTTCCCAGAACTGGTGTGTGCGCCTCGGCGCCACCGCTGAGTGTGCCGCCAACAATCTCGGCGATCTCCCCAAGTGTCAGCTGAATCATGAGTGTGGCCTATTTTCCTTCCGTACTGCCCGGGAGCTGTTGCTCCGCCAAAGGGTTAAGTTTTGCTTGCAGTGCCTCACGCACTTGTTCGCGATCATCGAAGTGGTGACTTACGCCGGCTATCAACTGGCCGACCTCATGTCCTTTGCCAGCTACAACAATGCCATCTCCAGGCTGAGCCCACTCGATCAAAGCGCGAATTGCTGCGGCACGATCACCGATTTCACGAACTTCCACCTCATGGGTTGCTTGTGCAGCGCCTTCTTGGGCACCTGCCAGTACCGCAGCGCGGATAGTGGCAGGAACTTCAGAGCGTGGATTGTCATCGGTGACAATAACCAGGTTGGCCCTTTGTGCTGAGAGCAATCCCATCGGTCCACGCTTGGTGGCATCACGGTCACCACCTGCGCCAATGACGACGCCGAGGCGGCCTTCAATTTGGGTCTTGAGGGTATCAAGCACTGCAGCAACTGCACCTGGTTTGTGGGCATAATCTACGACTGCAAGGAAGTCCTGGCCTTCGTCAATTCTTTCCATACGTCCTGGTACAGCTACTTCAGAAAGGCCAGCCACAAAAGCATCAAGATCGATGTTTGCTTGGCTTGCAGCTGCGATAGCCAAGGTTGCATTGGCAACGTTAAACGCACCAGGTAGCGCTAATTGCACGTTGAGGTCTACTCCGGCAGGGGCCTGCACCTTAAATCTTTGAGCTCCGGTTTCACTTACTTCGATGTCATGTGCGCGGAAATCAGCAGGGTCGCCGTGCGTAGAAACGCTCTGTGCGTTACCTGCAACTCCGGCCATTCGCACACCCCATTCATCATCGATGCACACCACCTGCTTTGCTGCGGCCAGCGCAGATTCGGGGCGGAAGAACAGAGCCTTCGCCTCAAAATAGTCTTCCATGGTGGGGTGGAAATCAAGATGATCTTGGGAAAGGTTGGTAAAGGCAGAAACATCAAAGTGGGAACCTGCCACACGTCCGAGGGACAGTGCATGGCTAGAAACTTCCATGACCACGTGAGTTACCCCTTGCTCGTGCATGCGTGCAAAAAGTGCCTGCAAGGTGGGAGCTTCTGGAGTGGTGAGCTTGGTAGGCACAACCTCGCCGTTAATACGGGTACCGGTAGTACCTATCAAGCCAACCTTGTGTCCGGCCGCCATCAGCCCTTTTTCCAGCAAATAGCTGGTAGTGGTCTTGCCTGAAGTACCAGTAACACCGATGAGGACAAAGTCTGCGGAAGGATCGCCATAAATGCTTGACGACGCGACCCCCAACACCTCCCGCACGTTGTTAACTACGATTACGGGGCGCTGTTCCCCAGCTTCTTGCAGAAGCTGGCCACCTTCGGTGTCCGTCAGGATGGCAACAGCTGAGGCTGCTTGGTCTTGTTGTGCAAAAGTTGCCCCATGTACCCGAGTACCAGGAACTGCGGCGAAAATGGCACCGTCGGCGGGCAAGTTGGAGGAATCGAGACCAATTCCGGTGATCTCAAGGTCGGAGTTCGGGGAATTGTTGAGGTTGCCTGCGACAAGTTTGGCGAGGGCCTGCAATGAAGTAGCCATTGGTTTCTCCTCCACTTTTGGGGGCTTTAGGTTGGGCGATCAGTGGACCATTGGGGCATTTGATGGTGCTCGCAATGGTGAATCTTATTGAGCTTAATAGAGAGCAACTACTGCGCTTGCAGCACTATCGGTTCTGGAACTTCAGACAGCGGAATATTGTCACGGTTAAGCAACCATGTAGCGATGTCCTTGAACAAAGGCGCGGCGGTTTGGCCGCCTTCACCGTGTACACCACGCTCTGGTTCATCGAGCATGATGGCCACCACAAAACGTGGATCATCTGCCGGAGCAATGCCCGCAAAGGTAATCCAATACTCGGAGTTGGAATATGCTCCGGTGTTTTCATCAATCTTCTGCGCGGTACCAGTCTTGCCAGAGATTTGATAGCCGTCGATAGCAGCACCAGTGCCGGTACCCTGCTGCACCCCGGTGGGGTCTGATTGGGTAACCGCACGGAACATATCAACGGTCATCTTCGCAGCTTCAGGGCTGACAACTTGAACCTTGTCTGGTTCTGCCTGTTCAATAACAGCTCCATCTGCATCGGTTGCGCTCTTTATGATGCGCGGTTCAATGCGCTCGCCACCGTTGGCGAGGGTTTGATAAATTCCCGCCATTTGCAAGGTGGTAATTGACATGCCCTGCCCAATTGGCAGGTTTGCAAAAGTACCACCTGACCATTGTTCTGGAGCTGGCAATAGGCCCTCGGATTCACTGGGCAATTCAATGCCAGTGGATTGACCAAGGCCAAAAAGATCCAAATACTGTGCAAATTTATCTTCGCCGAGGCGCTCTGCCAGCATCAGGGTTCCCACGTTGGAGGACTTACCAAAAACACCTGCGGTGGTATAAGGAACAACTCCGTGCTCCCATGCGTCCTTCACTGTGACTCCAGCCATCTCGATGCTGCCTGGAACCTGCAGGACCTCCTCAGGGGTGGTGAGGCCTTCTTGAATCACGCCAGCAGCGGTGATGATTTTAGCTACCGAACCCGGTTCAAAAGGATGGGTAATCGAGGGGTTATCGAAACTCTTGCCCTCTTCGATCTGCTTGGCGGTATCTTCGTTGGGATTAATGGTGCCTGTATTGGCCATTGCCAAAACCTCTGCAGTTTTAGCATCAAGTACTACGGCAGAAGCATCATCTGCTCCGGAAGCTGCTTTGGCTTGTTCGAGGGCCTGCTGCACATAAGTCTGCAAATCTAAATCAAGGGTGAGCTCAACGCTGGCGCCATCCACTGCTGGAATTTGATCCCTGAGAGTGCCCGGGATAGCTTGGCCCAGAATCGACATATCCTGAGTTGAGCGACCATTGTTTCCAGCAAGTAAAGAGTCATTTGAGGCTTCAAAACCAAATTGGCCGTTACCGTCCATGCTGATACGTCCGACGATATTTTCGCCAATGGCTCCGTTGGGATATTCGCGGATATCTTGATGGTCTGCTGCCACGCTGGGCAACTCATCGGTGATCTCAGTAGCGATGTCTGGATCTACGTTGCGAACCAAAACCTCGTATTGGCTTTCCGCATTGAGCTTTTCCAGGATTTCCGAGGAACGGATATCGCTGACATCCTTGCCATGGGATTTGATGATCTCAGGAATACGGGTGGCAATATTTTCCATCCGCTCCTTGACCTTCTCATTGAGGATGGTCTCTTTTTCCTCGCCGGAAGCGCGGTCATATGCCACACCTTCTTCAATGGTGACATAGCTGGCCACATTCGCTGGATCAGTTTCCTCGGCTGCCAGGCGTAGTGCCAGATCTGTGCCGGTGCGCAGCTCTGCGCGCATCACATTAGGTGACACTGTGAGGGAACGTGCCTGCATGGTGTATGCCAGTTGGTTACCTTCACGGTCGGTGATGGTGCCACGACGCGCCGGATCAACATAAACCCTCGTGCGCTGTTCAGAGGCATTGAGGGAAAGTTCTGGACCCCAAATTATTTGGACCCAACCCAGGCGGAAAATGAGCACGCCAGCTACCACTAGCGCGATGAGCGTAACGGCATTGACGCGACGCTTCTGGGCGCCAGTTTGGCTTGGTGATGTAGGTCTAAAAGTGGTTCCTTGGGACTCGGGAATTCCTTTGCGCCTTTTAAGTTCACGCTCCCGCGCAGCCCGACGACTCTCATCCTGATATGCCGAACGGCGGGACGTGTCCTCACGTCCCGCTCGTTGGTTTCGACTTCGTCCATCGCTGGGGAAAGTCACTGCCCTGCGCCACCTGCTTGGTTAGTTGTAGCAGCGTATGGAAGTGCGCCGCTCTGATAAGGAGGGGTAGCTGCAGTCTGTGGAACAGTTGCTGCTGGGGGAATTGCCTGCAGATTATTGGTCACTGCGTTGGTTTCATTGGGATTGCTAGAGGCCTGGTTAGGGGAAACCTGACCATTGATGTCAATTATAGGGCGAGTTTCCGCATCTGCTGGGCGCTTTTCAATGACCTCGCCATTGCCCTGAACTTCCAGGACACCTGGTTCAACTGGGGAGACCATGCCCATGTCAGCGGCATTGGCAGCCAGCGTCGAAGCAGAGCGAGCCTCTTCTACGTCGCGGGTCAGGGATTCAATGCGGTTGCTGAGGTCAGTTTCAGTGGACTGCAGCTCCTGCAATTGGAAAGTCTGCTGGGTTGAAGTACCGGAAAGTGCCATCGTTGCGAAAACACCACCGCACAGCAAAATCACGATCATGATTGCGGTCTTAATAACCTTAGGATCCGCGCGTTTAGCAACAACGCGGCGTCCGCGTACTGAAATTACCTGCTGCGACCCAGTTTTGTGCTGGAAACGGCGTTTGTGGGTCGGTTGCGCGCCCGGGTTTACCAGGGCCCGCGTGGTGTGACGACGCTGGTCTAGTGCGCGTCCGGTTTCAATGCTTGTCGACGCGCCCCTGCCCGCGGTAGAGAAGTCGCGACTGACTGACGCGCCGCGGGGGTTGCGGGGTTCCAAACGAGTGGCTTCAGGCCGGCGTGCTGTACGAACAGTGCGCGCGGTGCGTCGCTCACGGCGCACATCCGATTCAGTGCGGGAGCCGTTGGTCATTGTCATGATCGATCTCCTGGCTGGTTGGTGATTCTCTCGATGGCCCTCACCTTGACTGGTGCGGCGCGGGGGTTTTCTTCAATTTCTGCCTCTGATGCAGTTTCTGCACCGCGCGTAACCTGCTTAAAAAGCGGAGCGGTGCCCGGCAAATCCACTGGCAAACCTCGCGGGGTTTTGGAAGTGGTCAAATCGGTAAAGAACTTCTTCACCAACTTGTCCTCATGAGATTGATAACTCATAAACACTGCACGACCACCAACGTTGAGCGCATCAGTAATCTGTGGCAGCACATTCTTGAGGGAATCAAGCTCGTTGTTAACTTCCACGCGCAGTGCCTGGAAGGTGCGCTTGGCAGGGTGACCGCCGGTGCGTCGAGTAGCTGCAGGGATCGCGTCATAGAGCAACTCCACCAGGCGAGCGGAGGTGCTAAAAGGTTCTTTTTCGCGTTCTTTCAACACTGCAGAGGCGATCTTGCCGGCGAAGCGTTCATCACCATAGGTCTTTAGAATGCGAGCGATATCACCATGGGAATAGGTGTTGAGGATATCTGCTGCA
Source organism: Corynebacterium callunae DSM 20147 (assembly GCF_000344785.1). Taxonomy (NCBI): domain Bacteria; kingdom Bacillati; phylum Actinomycetota; class Actinomycetes; order Mycobacteriales; family Corynebacteriaceae; genus Corynebacterium; species Corynebacterium callunae. The sequence continues at coordinate 1,962,959 of NC_020506.1, forward strand.
GTGATGCCCTGGGAAGGATCCATACGCATATCAAGTGGTGCGTCGGTGCGATAAGCAAAGCCTCGCTCCACTTGATCTAGCTGCATAGAAGAAACACCGAGATCAAAAAGCGCTCCGGAAATGCCATGTTCGCGGGCGATATCAAAGATTTCGCCTTCCTCGTTTTCAAGGACTTCAGCGAGTCCATCAAAGCGAGTTTGAACGCCAACAAAGCGTTCGCCAAAGGGAGCTAGACGCGCGCGTGCATCACGCAGCGCATTTTCATCTCGGTCCAGGCCAATCAGGCGTGCCTGGGGGAAAGTATTCAAAAAGAATTCTGAGTGTCCACCCGCACCTAAAGTGGCGTCGACAATAACAGCGTTCTCCCCCATTGCTTCAACCTGCTTAGCAATAAGCGCTGCCATGCGGTCACGCATTACGGGAACGTGACCGTGGTTCCCATCAATTGAGAAATCTTCCATGAACGCCTTCCCCCCTTTTTCTCTCAACAATTAACAACAATCTGTACCCATGTTTTTGAACAAAAAAACCGCGTGACAATGTCAAAGCCACTAGTCACGCAGTCCTTTTTTCAATATTCATGGAGTGCGTACAGGGCCCCACCCGAGAAGTTCCGATCTGATGTTGGGGAAGTACACCAGAGCTCATCCTCCTCGAGCGGAGTCCATACACGCGCTCCCTGCCTAAAAGAATTACTCACTAGAGCAACCCTCCCAGGACATCATCTTCAGCTGCAGAGAATGCAGCCTCCGTCTCTTCCTGATACGTAGCCCAGGCCTGAGCGTCCCAAATTTCTAGAAAGTCCACTGAACCGATGACGACACATTCTTTCGTCAGCCCCGCATAAGTGCGATGTGCCGCCGAGAGCGTAATGCGCCCTTGGCCATCTGGTCTTTGTTCATCCGCGCTTGCTGCAAGGTTTCGAATAAACGCACGTGCCTCTGGATTTGTCCGGGATACCGCTGCCGCCTTGCGAGCCCTGGCAGCGAACTCCTCTTTTGGATAAACCGCGAGGCTGTGATCTTGACCTTTAGTGACCATCAGCCCTCCTGCTAGTTCCTCTCGAAACTTCGCAGGAAGAGTCAACCTGCCCTTGTCATCAAGTTTTGGGGTGTAGGTACCAAGGAACATCCTTGAGGTCCCCTTTCCCAGCAACTCTCCGGCATCGGCAGATCAGATTCATTTCTGACGGTGCGTAGTGATCTCTCATGCAAGACCACTATGCACCGCTGACGCCCACATTACCCCACTTTCCCCCACTTGAATCAAGTACTAACACCATTTTCCCCCAAAACACATCAATAACACCAGGTCAAAGCATCTAAATGAAAGTGGGGCACTTTATGTGTCGCCCCCATTTTCAATATCACATGACACACTTCGCTCCCCTCCTTTAACTTTGACCACTTAGGTTTAAAGTTCTTTCTTCCATCTCAAAAACCACCTTCTTACTGGGAAAAGTCGGGGAAGTCCCAGCTTAATCTCAGGAAAAAGGTTGTTTTTTAGATATTCTTTAATATCTAGTTATTTATTTCTTTTTGGGGAGTATGAAAGTGGGGGAAAATGGGGCAAAAGCTGGTTTCTTAGCCCTAAAGCACAAATGACACCCATCACACAAACAATTTCAACTACTCCTAGAATTCAAGGGCCGAGCGGGAAAACAAAAACACCTTGCCCTAATCCCAACTACTGCGGGATTAAAAACAAGGTGTTGATTATTAAAGCGCTAAAGCGTGATGCACCGCCCCGCCTTAGCGCTTATGGATGTGAAATTATTTTCCTTCAAAACGGCGACGGAAGTTCTCTTCCATTTTATCACCAATGGAAGATCCCCCATGGCCACGTGATGGCGTTGGAGAAGACATTGAAGAAAAGGAAATCTTTCCAGAGCCATTCCCACGCAACATCCACACACCCGAACCAAACATGACAAGAAATCCGATAATTCCAAGTGCAACAAACCACAAAGTCTGCTGACTTAGCGCAACTCCAGCGACCAGGAGAACAAGCCCCAGAACAAACAGTGCGATTCCCCTCAGGGTTAATCCACCGCCGCCCAGACCACTGTCACTTGTGACCACTTTTCCGAATTTCGGATCATCAGCCATAAGCGCCTGCTCAATTTCGCGCAGCGCCCGTTGCTCCTGCTCTGAAAGCGACATGATGTCCTCCCGGTACCTTTTGTAGAGACGTTTTACTTCTATGCCTTATTAACGCTCAGAATATCCGGAATGTTCCCCGCAATGTTAATAGTTTCCAAAAAGGGTTAATCGGTCCCTTTAGGTATGGAATTTAAGCAGCCTCCGTAGACCATCCCAATCCTTGTTCGACCTCGTCATGGAAATTACGAACCTTGCCCAGGAACTCATCCAAGCCTTCAGTACTGAGATCAATCTCTAGCCCACTGGCAGCCCGGGAGCGGATTTGAGAGTATTTCGAAAGCTCTTCTGCCCACATTGCCGATTGAGCATTTACCAAGCGCAACTGCTGCCAAGCACCACGTGGCTTACGCTTACGCTTGGACACAGGACTGCCAGCAATCACGGCACCTGCAGTACGTAGGGCCGATTGGTAGCCAATTTCAAGCGCGAGGGTGAGCTCCCCATCATTGCGATGCTTATGCGCCTGGCGAAGCAGGATGGCAGATTTGGCAAGAAACTCTGCCTCTTTGCCATTAGCCTGCATAAAACGCGTAGTTGCTGAAATGATCTCACCCATCACGCTCACGCCCTTCGTTTTCCAGTTCCTCGTCTTTTTCTTAACTTGGAACCAATGCTAAACGGTGAGGTGGACATCACTTTTAATTATTCGAACAATTGTTTTAAAAAATGCATTTTGGATGCACCCTTAAGACTTTTCAGCACAAGTGCCCGACCAATGGTGCAAGATCTGGTTTGATAGTGAAGGTGTCCCTTTTGATTCGCAGACTAAGCATTCCTGAATTCACCACCAATGCCCCAGTTCTTGTTGATGTTTACATCACGGCAATGGGTTATAGCCCCACCATTAGGGACACGCGGATCGCAGTTTGGCGTCGAAATTCCCAAAACCCTGGATTCACCTCAGTGTGCGCATTGCTTGATGACCAAGTCGTTGGTGTGGCCTATGGCTTTTATGGCAGTCCCGATCACTGGTGGCAACACCAATTGCGCCGCGGTTTACGCCATAAAGGCGGACCGACTACGGCGGAATTAGAAATTGTGCAAAATTACTTCGAGGTCGCTGAAGTACACGTTATGCCAGGATTTCAAGGGCATGGCATCGGTAGGAAAATGATGTTTGAGCTGTTGAGAGAGCAACAAAGAGCCCATGCGATCTTATCCACGCCTGAGGTGGATCAAGAGTCTAACAATGCTTTTGGGCTCTATCGCTCGCTGGGCTTTTATGATCTGTTGCGATCTTTCCGATTTGATGGAGACCTCAGAGATTTTGCCGTGCTAACAGTCGAGTTACCTCTTAAAGAGACAAAAACTCACTAATTAGCGCACGGCATCTTGGCCGTGTTCCGCACCCCATGCTGGAGCCATTCCTAGGTTGTGCAGCACTTCCTGGGTAGCTCTAGTGAAATTGAGGGTCATAAAGTGAAGGTCAACGGCACCTTCAGCAATAAGTCGCTCAGCCATTTGAGTGGTGTATTCAATACCCACCTTACGGATTTCATCTTTATTGGCTTCTTCATCACCATTGGCTGCCGCCAATAACCTTTCCTCAAGTTCCCGGGGCAGCTGCGCTCCAGAAAGCTCAACCTGGCGACGAACTGATCGCAAACTCGTGATCGGCATTAATCCAGGGATAATTGGCTTTGCACCATGGACAGGATCAGCCGCAACCAAACGATCGCGCAAGCGCAGATAATCTTCAACATCAAAAAACATCTGAGTAATCGAGTATTCAGCACCGGCACGCAGTTTAGCCAAGGTAAATTCGGTGTCTTCTTCTAAAGTACGGGCGCGGAAATGCCCCTCTGGGAAAGAAGCAATTCCTACGTCGAAGTGCTGAAACTCCGGAGATTGCTTAATCAACTCAATTAGTTCATTGGCATAATTAAGTCCGCCTGGAGTGCTCTGCCACTCCCCCAAAGGGTCTCCAGGTGGGTCACCACGCAAGGCCAATAGATTTGTGAGGCCAAGCTCGGAATACTCCTGCAGGATTTGTTCCATCTCTGCTCTGGTGTGGTTGACCAAAGTCAGATGCACCAATGTCGTCAAAGGCTGTCGAGATAACCGGCGTGCAATACGAGAGGTACGTTCGCGCGTTGATCCACCTGCTCCATAAGTAACAGAAACAAATGAAGCGCCGAGATCATGGAAAACTTCTGCCGCTCGGTAGAGTCGCCCTTCGGCTGCGTCATCGCGAGGTGGCATGAACTCCACGGAGAAGGGCACTCGACCTGGCGATGGGCGCTTTAATACATCACTAATAGCCCACTGAGACGAGGCTGGGATGTTAGATGACTGCATGCCTGAGTATCTTAGTGGGAGGAAGTCGTTTTTTTAGGACTATGCACCAGCATAAATTCAGGCCACTAAAACGCTCACAACTCGCACCACTATCTTGACGAAGGACGACCACTTGAGCACCCTTGATGCCCACGACCTTGACCTCAACCGCATTCCTACGGTTGTGCATGATCGTCTCAGCAAATTCCTCGATTCCAAAGAGGGTGATATCGCAGCAATTGGCACTCCGGTGTCAGAAGCAGTGGCCTATTTGCGTGCTTTTGTTCTTAATGGTGGAAAGCGCATCCGCCCGCTTTATACCTGGGCTGGATTTGTGGCTGCAGGAGGCCTGGAAAATAACACTGAAAAATTGGAAGCTGTTCTGGATGCTGCTGCCAGCCTAGAGTTCATCCAAGCTTGCGCACTTATTCATGATGACATTATTGATTCTTCCGATACTCGCCGTGGCGCCCCTACCGTGCACCGTGCTGTGGAGAGCTACCACCGAGAAAATAACCTCGAAGGAAATTCTGCTCACTTTGGCGAATCTGTATCCATTCTGGCTGGTGATATGGCTTTGGTCTGGGCTGAGGATATGTTGCAGGATTCTGGGCTTTCCACTGAAGCTCTCGCGCGTTCTCGCGCAGCCTGGCGCGGTATGCGCACCGAGGTTATCGGTGGCCAACTCCTCGATATTTATTTGGAAGCCCAGGCCAATGAATCAGTGGAATTAGCAAACTCGGTCAACCGTTTTAAGACGGCTGCTTACACCATCGAAAGGCCGCTTCATTTAGGTGCCTCAATTGCTGGTGCTAGCCCAGAGCTCATTAGTGCCTTGCGAAACTACGGTCATGACATCGGCATTGCTTTCCAACTCCGCGATGATTTGCTCGGAGTTTTTGGCGATCCTGCAATCACGGGAAAGCCTGCGGGTGATGACATTCGAGAAGGCAAGCGCACCGTTTTGCTTGCCAAAGCTTTAGAAAAAGCAGATAAAGAATCCCCGGTGGCAGCTGCAGAAATTCGCGCCGGTATTGGCCAGGTATCTGAACCTGCAGATATCGCGCAGCTTGCGCAGCTTATTCGAGATACTGGAGCTGAAGCTGAGGTAGAAAACCTCATCACGGATCTTACGACCTCCGGGCTGGCTCATCTAGAAGCTGTGTCCATGCCAGCTGAAGTCAAAGAGCTTCTGCGAAGTCTTGCCATCCGCTCTACTGAACGCCGGATGTAGCACAAATGAATAATTCTTTTCTAAAAACACTGCGCCACTCCAAGCTTTTTGAAACCTTCACCAATCCAGTTGTCCTTGCCATTTGTGCAGGAATCATGCTCTTTTTGGGATCTTTTGGCGGTGGCGCCATCCGCTATCGAGGCGGAATACTCGATGCTTTGGGTCTTAATTTCTTAGCTTTTGGCCACGGTCAGGGAATTTCCAATACGGTCCTGTGGATTGGTCAGATCCTTTTAATTGGTTCCTGGGTCCATTTGGGACATCGCCTTTTTAAGGCTGGTTTTGACGTCGAAAAGCGCCTTAACCTAGTTAAGCGCACCCTCGTTGCCTTGCTGGTACCCCTGTTTTTTGCAGCGCCTATGATGTCGCGCGATGTGTATTCCTACCTTATGCAGGGCGCTATGCTGCGCGATGGATTTGATCCTTATACCGAGGGCGCTGCGGTAAACCCTGGTCCGATGTTGTTGGAAGTCTCCCACGACTGGCGCAACACTACGACTCCTTATGGTCCACTGCATCTGTGGATTGGTGACATGATCACCACTCTGGTGGGAGATAATGTCACCCTCGGTGTACTTGCTTATAAGGTGCTCTCCATTGCTGGTTTTATTGCCATCGCTTATGGCGTTTCTGGAATTGCCAAGCATTTTGGGGCTGATCAGGCAGTTGCGCTGTGGATCGGTGTAGCTAACCCGGTAATGATCATTCACATGATCGGTGGCATGCACAATGAATCGCTTATGGTCGGGCTGGTCAGCTGTGGCCTCTTGCTGGTGTTGCGCAAGAAATTTGGGCTGGGTGTGGCACTAATTGCGGTTGCGGTTTCTCTTAAAGCTACCGCTGCAATTGCACTGCCTTTTGTAGTGTGGATCGGCATGTTTTTCCTGGCAGAGCACCTGGCCGAGAAAAAGGGAAACTCCACCCCTACCCTGGCGCAGAAATTTATCTCATTTGTGGCAGCCGGTGCAGCCGGTGTTGTCATCACTGGCGTAGTGGTCAGCGCAATTACCTGGATGTCCGGTGCGTCATGGGGTTGGATTAGCGAAATCAGTGGAAATAGCAAGGTTATTAACCCTCTGGCATTCCCGTCTTTGGTGGCAAGCCTCATTGGCATTCCGGCCAGTGTTTTTGTGAACGACTACGATTTTAATGGCGTTGTGGGGGTTCTTCGGAAGATTTCCATGGTGTTTATGCTGGTCGGCCTAATTGTGTGTTGGTGGCTTTTCCGTCGCACGCCCCGGCGCGCCATCGCAGGTACTGCAGCAGCCTATGCCGTTGCGTTTATTTTTAACTCTGTCACTTTGCCGTGGTACTACGCCAGCCTGTTTTCTTTGGTGGGCACCTTCAGTCCGCCATCATGGTTGCTGCGATTTTTTTCGGCTCTATCGGTTTTTATTGCGTTGATGTTTACCGGCAGTGGAAATCACCAGCTTTATAACATAGCGATGGTGATCATTTCAGGCCTTTTCGCGTGGATTGCCACTGTGGTCATTTTTGATGATGCCGAAGGTAATACCGTGAAATCAGCCAAGCCAGAACCGAGCCTTGACGGTCCCATGCTAAAGCCATAAAACGCTAACCAAAACAGCAGGGGCGAACTAGAAAACCTAGTTCGCCCCTGCTGTTTTTAAAGGATTTGGTCTAGAATGCCATCGCCTGTGCGCGGCGCATAACCTCACGAGCGAGATGGCCATGCAAAGCGTCAATAGGACGGCCTGGCAGGGTGTCATCCTCGGTGAAGAGGAACTTGAGGATTTCTTCGTCGGTGAAGCCGCCGTCGGAAAGCAAAGCGATAACGCCGGGGATAAAGCGGTTGGTATTTTCCTTCTTGGTGCTCAAGAAGGCTTCTGGGATATAACGGATACCATCGCGCTGGACGGTGATCAGCTTGTGTTCGCTGACCATATCCATCACCTTGGTCACCACAACGTTTAGACGCTCGGCGATTTCCGGAATGCTGAGCAAAGGCTCATCTGCGGGCAGGACTTCATGGGATGCGTAGTTGGAACTCACAGCACTAATTTAGCCTTAGATAGCCCATTCGGTGAATTAGCCCAGCTCGGAACTCTGCCAAAACTATATTTTCGCACTTTTGCGCTCCCCTAAACCAAACGATAAACCGCCACAAAAATCACCTCAAAATCACCGGAAAATCAGTCAAAGCGGGACCTCACTACCACTTTTAAGGCAGCTTCCGACATACTGGAACTCATGGCAAACTTGAAGGTCGGTGACGTTCTAGAGGACAGGTATCGGATTGACGCCCCCATCGCGCGGGGTGGCATGTCCACTGTTTATCGCTGTGTAGACCTCCGCTTGGGCCGGTCGGTGGCGTTAAAGGTGATGGATCGGGAATATGTTAATGATCCAATCTTCCGACAGCGTTTCCGGCGTGAAGCGCGCTCCATGGCGCAGCTTAATCACCCAAATCTTGTAAATGTTTATGATTTTTCTGCCTCCGGCGGCCATGTTTATTTGGTGATGGAGCTTATTACCGGCGGTACTTTGCGTGAGCTTTTAGCAGAGCGTGGACCTATGCCCCCTCATGCTGCGATCGCGGTGATGCGCGGGGTCCTTACTGGTCTTTCCGCAGCCCACAGTGCAGGCATGGTGCACCGCGATATTAAGCCTGACAATGTACTGATCAACAGTGATCACCGCGTAAAACTTTCTGATTTTGGTTTGGTGCGCGCAGCTTATGCTGGGCAATCCCAGGACAATCAGATTGTGGGAACTGTGGGTTACCTCTCCCCCGAGCAGGTGGAGGGTGAGGAAATCGGTCCGGCCAGCGATGTTTATTCCGCTGGCATTGTGCTCTTCGAGCTGCTCAGCGGCCAAACTCCATTTAGCGGCAAGGACGATATTTCCCATGCCTATGCGCGCCTTTCAGAGGTAGTGCCAGCACCGAGTTCGCTTATCGACGGCGTACCGTCCCTGGTGGACGAGCTGGTTGCCACGGCTACAGCGCGCGAGCCGGAAGATCGTTTTTCCGATGCTGCAGAGTTTCTTAATGCTTTGGAAGACGTAGCCGATGAGCTTCATCTGCCCCGTTTCAGAGTGCCGGTACCGGTTAATTCCGCAGCGCACCGCGCTAATGCCCAAGCGCCGGCTGCCCCGCCGACGGATATGTTCACTACCCAGATACCAAAGGTAGAAGCAGAAGACCACACGGCGGTCATCCCAGTGGCACCGACCCCAGGTCCAGAGACCTCTATTCTGCCTGAGTACAACCCGCCAGCAGCACCGGACTACGCCGATGTAGATTTTGCACCTGCTGCTGGCGCTGCCGCTTTCCCCGAAACCAATCTGCATGTGGAGGAACAATCGCTGGTTCCACAGGAGGAACCAGATATTCCGGCGGTAAGTAATCGTTCACGGTTAAAGGTCACGTTGTGGTCTATTTTTGTGGTGATCATCATTGCCGCGGTGGCTGTTGGTGGCTGGTGGTTTGGTTCGGGGCGCTATGGCGAAATCCCGCAGGTTTTGGGGATGGATGAGGTCCAAGCGGTTGCCATGGTTGAGGAAGCCGGCTTTAGTGCTCAAACGCAGCCGCAGTATGACAATGAGGTGCCAGCCGGTTCCATCATTGGTACTGAACCGTCTTTTGGTGAGCGCCTTCCTCGCGGTGAGGATGTAAATATCCTCGTCTCTCAGGGGCGTCCCGAAGTACCGGATCTCGGCGAGGACCGATCCGTGTCTGCCATTCGTACAGCTTTGGAAGATCGCACCCTTGTGTGGGTGGATGGTCCAGGAGAATATTCTGATGCTATTCCAGAAGGCCAGGTTTCATCCACTACCCCCAGTGCTGGAACTGACTTAGATGTCGGTTCCCCGGTGCAGGTTCATTTAAGCCGAGGTCCAGCACCAGTTGCTATTCCAAATGTGTCTGGAATGAAAATTGATAAGGCAATAAAGGTCTTGGAAGGTGCGGGCTTAGTAGTTGGCACCACCTCGGAAGAATTTGATGCTGCTACCCCAGCTGGAGAAGTTTTTGGCACCGAACCAGCCGCTGCCGCAGAGGTCAAACGTGGCAGCAGCGTGGTGATCAAGGTTTCTAATGCCATTGAAGTGCCAGATGTGCTGGGAATGAATGAGCAAGAGGCAACGGAAGCTTTGGCTGAAGCTGGCTTGGTTGTTGCGTCGACAAGCGTTATTCCCGGTGAGGCGGCAAGCTCGGCGGACACCGTCGTTACTGTCCGGCCTGAGTCTGGTGCATTGGTAGATCCGGCAAACCCGCAGGTTACCTTGGGGCTGGCAGGCGAGGTTGAGGTTCCGAGTGTGGTCGGCAGGAAAGTCAGCGATGCCCGCAAAATTCTGGAAGAGGCCGGATTAGTGCTGGTTGGCGAGGCCGATGATAAGGATCGCGTCTTTTCTCAGACTCCGCGTGCTCGCAGTGAGCTTTCGGTTGGTGGCGAAGTAACAATTAAGGCATTTTAGAAAATAATGTTCGGATTAAATAAGCAGGTGCTGGGCACGCTCGGCGCAATTTTAGTGTTCCTAGGAGTTTTGGCCACTCTCCTGTTCAGCTGGCCTTTAGGCTGGCGTACCCCCATTGACCTTGAGGTTTATTGGCAGGGTGCACGCCAATTTTGGACTGCCACCAACCTTTATGAGCTGCGCTATCCCACACGCACCGGCACCTTACCTTTTACCTACCCTCCTTTCGCAGCCATCATTTTCACTCCAGCGTGGTGGTTGGTAGATATCTTTGGCATTCTCTTCACCAGCCATATCTTCACTCTCGCCTCGCTGCTGATGCTTTTTGCCATCTCCAAACTGCTCCTCAGCATCGCCGGCATTCACGACCGTCGCTGGACCTTTATCGGCGGGGTGGCCATGTGCCTGAGCATGTCGGTTCATTCCACTCTCAGCATTGGCCAAATTAATATCGCGTTGCTTACTTTGACGCTTTTCGACGTCACCCGCTCGCATCACGTCGACAAGCTAAACGGGTGGGCACAGTGGGTGCCCCTCGGCGTTCTTAGCGGCGTAGCCGCCGCCATTAAGCTCACTCCCCTGGTCTTTGGGCTGTATTTCCTGATCTTATGGATGATCACAAAATCCCCGCGCGGATTAATTGGCATGCTGGGTGGCTTTTTCGGTGCGACTGGAATCGCCTTTATTTTGCAGCCTGCCACCAGTTTGAACTATTTCACCCAGGTACTCTTCGCCACGGACCGCATTGGTGATCAAAGCATTGCCAAAAATGTTTCACTGCGCGGTGTTGTAGAGCGTTTCCCAGAGCTTGGCGCTGCCGCGACTTGGGTTTGGTTAGTTGCAGTGTTGGTTGTATTGGCCCTAATTGCCCTAGCAACTTACCGCATCTTGGCCCAAGGCCAATCGCTAAAACATATTCTCCTCGCGGTTAGCGTAGTGTCTCTGGCTGCGCTCCTGTGCTCGCCGGTGAGCTGGTATCACCACTGGGTGTGGTTGGTACCGCTGGTGGTGGCGCTCTGGCTAAATGGTTTCCACAAGCTTGCACTCTGGGGAGTTTTTACCCAATCGCTGGGGTCTTTCCACATGTACCTGCCCACCGGAAATGGCGCTGAACTTCAGTGGAATCTGCTGATGCATCTACTTGCTACTCATTATTTGTGGTATTCCTTGGCGGTAATTGTGGTGCTTATTGTTAAGAAAATTCCGGTATCTCAGGCTGTAGCTCCTTAGCTCATGTACTTTAACCCCGGTGGGATGGTCTATAATGGCAGTTTTGGCACTTAATAACCGCATCATTCTCGCGACTTCCTAAGGGGTCACAAGGCTTGAATAATCTGCCAGATAATTATCAGGAAAGGACCTCTTATCTTGCCGTCTTCCAATTCCTCCTTAAGCAAGGAAGCACAGGATGCAGCACCAAGTCAGCTTTCCCCTTTTAACCTCACTTCGCGGGATTTACTGAGCTTTATTTCTTTGCTCGGAGTTGCTGCTGGACTCATTGCCAATAAATACCTGGTGGATAAACTGGATTGGCGTATTGATACTGCGGTATACCGCAAAGGCGCATTAGCGCTGGTAAACAACCAATCTCTTTATGAACATCCCTTTGACATGGGTGATATTGATCTTCCCTTTATCTACCCGCCAATTGGCGCTGCCATCTTTTATCCATTTGGCTACTTTAAGTTTTTTAATGATGAGCTCGCCAGCAATTTAATGGTGGTCATTTCTTCTTTACTTATGCTGCTCTGCCTCTATTTGGTGGCAAATGCAGTGCTCAAGGATCAAGACCGACAGCTGTCCTTTGCCATTGCAGCTATTGCCTGGCCCATTGTGCTGCTGATGGAACCAGTTATTCTCAATGCTGATCTGGGCCAAATTAACGTCATCATCATGGCCTTGGTGGTTTATGATCTTTTGCCCATCAAACGCCGAATTCCGCGGGGTGTCCTCATTGGACTCGCTGCAGCCATCAAGCTCACTCCTTTGGCTATGTTGCTGTACTTCCTAGTGAAGAAGGATTTCCGGGGAATTTTTAACGCGGTAATCTCCATGCTTGTTTTCACCGCCTTAGGCGCACTGATTACTTGGCAAAACACCAAAGAATTCTTCCTCACCACCTTGTTTAACCTCAATGCCGATGGTGAATCAGGTGTGAGTACTGTTTACCAATCCAATAGCTCTTTGCAAGCGATGATCTATCGCTGGTGGCCTTCCCAAGACGCTGCTACTGCTAGCTCACTACCAATGTTGCTGTGGATTGTACTTTCCCTCATTGCAATTGTGGCAGTAGGCCTGCTCATGCATCAGCTTTTTGCGCGTGGTTTGCAGGTGGAGGCAGTCATGGCCAATGCCATGCTCATGCTGCTTATCTCTCCTATTTCCTGGTCTCACCACTGGGTCTGGTTGCCATTGTGGGCGTTAGTCTTTTTCCTTCGTTATTTCCAGCATGCACAGCGTCCCCGTGCACTACTTATCAGCGGCATTATTCTGAGCGTCATTCAGCTGATCTTGCCACCCAAGTGGTGGTTTGGTCGCGATGGCGTCAATGTCTTCGATCTTCCACTGTTGGAGAAATTTATGATCTCTGACTGGACGTGGCTATCCATTGGGCTCCTTATTGCTTTGGCCGTCAGCCTGAAAGCCTTCCCGCGGTTGACTAATTCCGCAGCGACTCAAGCCTAAAATTAGCTACACGTTTAAAGCCCCGCCGATCTTTTTTCAAGATCAGCGGGGCTTTAGTGCGCTAACTACTAGTTACGTAGCATTTCTGCCACGAGGAAGGCTAGCTCTAGAGACTGCTGAGTATTCAGGCGAGGATCGCAAGCGGATTCATAGCGTCCTGGCAAATCAACATCGGTGATATCTTCTGCGCCACCGAGGCACTCAGTAACATCTTCACCGGTGAACTCAATGTGGATGCCACCTGGGTGGGTACCAAGGGCACGGTGAACCTCGAAGAAACCCTGAACCTCGTCGATGACCTTGTCAAAGTGACGAGTCTTATATCCATTGGAAGCAGTGAAAGTATTGCCGTGCATAGGATCAGACTGCCAAATGACCTTGTGTCCGGAAGCCTCGACGGCCTGGATAACACCCGGCAGGACGGAACGAACCTTATCGTGGCCCATGCGAGCAACGATGGTCAAACGGCCTGGCTCGAAGTTAGGGTCAAGTTTATCTGCATAAGCGATTGCTTCTTCAGGGGTGATGCCAGGACCAATCTTGATTCCAATTGGGTTAGCAATCATGGATGCAAAGTTCACATGGAAATCATCCATGCCACGGGTGCGCTCGCCGATCCACAGCTGGTGTGCGGAGAGATCATAAAGCTCCTCGTTGCCTTCTTCATCGGTAGCCAGACGCAGCATAGAACGCTCATAGTCCACCAGCAATGCCTCGTGGGAGCAGTAAATGCTGGCAGCACGCAGAGACTCATCAGAGACGCCACAAGCCTCCATGAAACGCAGGCCAGCGTCAATTTCACGAGCCAGTGCTTCATAACGAGCGCCGGCTGGAGAATTTGCTACAAACTCGCGGTTCCATTCGCTCAGGCGGTAAAGATCAGCAGTGCCGGAACTGGTAAGCGCACGAACCAAGTTCATCGCTGCGGATGCATTTGCATAAGCGCGAATCATGCGGGCTGGATCGTGACGGCGAGCCTCAGGGGTGGCTTCAACACCGTTGACGATATCGCCACGGTAGTTAGGCAAGCCATTGCCATCTAGATCAGAGGAACGTGGCTTGGCATACTGGCCAGCAATACGTGCCATCTTGATAACTGGAGTGGATGCGCCGTAGGTAAGCACTACTGCCATCTGCAGCAAGGTCTTGATATTAGCCCGGATATGAGGCTCGGTGTTGGACTCGAAAGTCTCAGCGCAGTCACCACCCTGTAATAGGAAAGCCTTGCCGTTAGCTACGTCTGCCAGCTTTTGCTTAAGTTCAATAACTTCTGGTGCCACCACAATTGGAGGCACAGACTCTAGAATCTTGCGTACGTTTTCAGCTTGGCTGCGGTCCCAGGTCGGCTGTTGTTTGGCGTCACGGGAAATGGTGTCCTCAAACTGCTGCTGCATGCCTTCTGGCAATGGTGGCAAATCAGGGAGAACTTCTTTAGGGATGTCTACTGTCCAACTCACACCCCTATTCATAGCACGATTGAGATGTTTTATGGAATGGAACTTTCAGCCATTTCTCTCCCGAAGTGTGAAACAGGCTGCTGGCTACACCCGGTTTCGGGCACCTAAAGGTAATGCCTGCATACATACTCGGAATTTTGCCAAGTTATGGCGGGCATCAACCAGAGCATCATGATTGCCCTGTGGCAGCGCTGGCAAGGTGGGATATCCGGCCATTTCCCAAAATTGCTTAAGTTCGCGGGTATAGCGCGGAATTTCACGAGGTAAACCAGCCATATCACCCCACAGTTGAGCTAATAAGACATGGTCATAAGCGCCCACCCAGGCCCAAAGTTCAATTGGCCCTTTACCAGCGGTGAGAAACTCAAAAACTTCCCGTCGAATAGTGTCATTGGACTTCCACACCGGGGAGGAAGGATTAGGCAGCTTATCCAATACATTAACCCGCACCCAGCTATTTGCCTTAGCCGGATCAAAGCTCGTGGAGACTGCATAATATTCGCGGCCATCTTCCGCGACAATGCCAATGGAAACTAATTCAATTGTGCGTCCATCTTCAATGAACTCGGTGTCATAAAAATAACGCACGGAATCAAAGGTCCTTTACAGCCGGAAATAAGTTAACTGTGTTTTATCCTAGCCGGTAATCCCTGCAGGGCTAGACAAAAGTCCACCTCTGAATCCTGAAGTTTGTCTGCCAACAGCTAGACTGCTTCTTATGTCCGGAGATCAGGCCCCAGCTGGAATAGCGGGAATAAACAGCACGTTTTCACAGGGTAATTATTTTACCCATCCCACTATCCGCAAGGTGCTTTTCATCTTGGCAGCAATTGCCACCACTCTTACCTTGTGGCCGTCTATTTTTAATGTGCGAGCTATTGAGCAATTCACCTTCTTTTATCACATCGATAGTGATGTTTATAGAGCAGGCGCCATGGCCTTTTTACATGGAGAAAACCTCTACACCCAGGATTATCAAGTAGGTGGCATTCAGCTTCCCTTCACCTATCCCCCAATTGCTGCTGCAGTTTTTGTACCGCTGGGAATAATCCCGGGAAATATCGCGGGAATCTTGCTCACATTGTTATCTGCTGTTGCATTGTGGTGGTGCATTGCCATTGTTTTGCGACGTACCCTTAGCAACTTTAAGGATGCAGATTCTCGCCTATTGAGCTTTATCATTTTGCCGCTCGCGCTTTCGACCGAACCGGTGTTTCAGACGATTCAATTTGGCCAGGTCAATATTTTCCTCATGACCTTGGTACTAATGGATACCTTCACCAAAAAGCCTTGGCTGCCCCGAGGTTTTTGGATTGGTTTGGCAGCATCCATCAAACTCACCCCGGCAGTTTTTGGTCTCTACTTCCTCATTAAGAAGGATTGGAAGGGCGCTGGCGTTTCTATCGCCTCCGGCGTTGGTTTTTCTGCCCTGGCATTCTTGCTGGCACCGGCGAGCTCCAAGATTTATTGGACTGAAACTCTTAGTGATCCCACCCGCATCGGCAACCTTTCCTATATCACCAACCAATCGGTTCGCGGTGCCTTGAGCCGATTGATGCATGAGAATCAGGGTCTCGTCGAAAAGCTCTGGTATGTGGCCGTGGTTGCCTGCCTGGTAGGTATTGCGGTGGCAATGTGGCGCGCAGTGCGCGCGGGCAACACCCATGGTGCGCTTTTGCTGAACTCACTGATCGCGTTGCTGTGTTCCCCGGTTTCCTGGTCACATCACTGGGTGTGGCTGATTCCTTTAACGCTGGCGTTGGCTGCAAGTGCGTGGAACCAGCGACATAGCGCTCCGGCAACAGCCGCAGCAGCCGCAGTACTTTCTACCTTGACCGCCGTGCCGATGTTTATTCCGACATTTTGGAATATGCCTTACGATCCTTCTGCAGCTCCATCCTGGCCACTGCTTTTGCAGCCCTCCGGGAACTCTTATGTGATGGTGGCATTAATTATTACAATTTGCGCCATTGTAAATCCAGGGATTTTTGGCAATTCCACCCCGGCCAACAATCCGGCTAACAATCCAGCCAAAAATCCGGCTGACAAAAAGGACTCTCCGATTTTGGAAGTCGCCTTGGGTCTGCTGGCTATATTCCTCGGTGCGAATATTTGGTTTAAGGGTAATGAGTTTAATGAGACCCTTGTTCAATATCCGCTTCAAACCCTAGATGGTCGTGGTCTCACTCAATTTGGCGATGTGCTGGTCACACCGCTTTATCACGTAGCCCCAGGGATGACGCTTGCGGTAGTTGCGGTGCTCAATCTGATTGCTTTACTGGGCATCCTCTGGCTGCTGGTGCAGCGTTTTGCTCCAGCACAGCGCCGTACGCTGATGCTTTTGGGTGCCTTGGTTTTTGCGCTGATTTCCTTCCCAGTCCAGGATGCGCTGCAATTTGGCTCTTTAACCTTGGTGTCACTGGCCTTAATCTGCATCGATATGTTCGGGCCGAAATCGCTTGGCCGCCATGGCCTATTCATTGGCATCGCTGCCGGAATTAGCGGTTGGCCAATTTTGATTGTGCTTGGCTTGCTCATTCTGCGTCGCTTCGAGGTAGCCATTGGGTCTTCCGTGACTGCCGTCGCGCTGTGGACGTTTGGCGCGTTTATCAACCCTAAAGAATTGAGTCGCGCACTCATCGAGCAATGGTTTAGCGGGCGTGATGGGCGCGATAATATCTCCATCTTTGCCTTTTTGGCGCGCTGGGTGTCAGACTCCCCCGCCATGATGATCTCCTGGTTCATAATCGGTTTGGCAATTGGCTGCTGGGCGATTTACCGTAGCTTTAACCGTGGCGATCTTGCCCTTGCCAGTGCACTGAGCATTGCTTTACCCGTTTTGGCGCTGCCCACCGTTGAATTACACCATTGGGTGCTGCTGATACCTTTGCTCGCAGTATTGCTACAAGGTGGTCGCTTGACCCAGTTCTATTTGCTGCTTTTTGTTTATGCCTTCTCTTGGACACCGCAGCACCTGTCCTATGGCAGCGTGTTTCCGCTTAATGATCCAGCCCCCACCAGCTACGTCGCCCACTTTGGCTGGTATCTCCTAGTTGAGCCACTGGCGCTGGCACCAGCCGCCATTGTGCTTGCACTCTTCATCAACACTGCATTGCCCTTAAAACACCAAAAAGGCGCCTAAAAGCGCTTTTCGACGAAAAGATGATGGTGTTATTTCTTCTTTCTTTGAGGGAAAAATAACACCGCAGCAATTGCAATAACCACCAATGGTGCAATTATCTCCCGTGCCCAATCTAAGGCTGCAACCAGGATATATACGAGGATTAGTAGAGAAACTGCAAGCAATTTAAAACGCATTGTCACATCCTTTTGGCTAATTTGGTTTTCTTGATCTTAGGCCTGGGATCGGGAATGTGAACGCACCAGGCGCTTGTTAGAGATCTCTAGCTTCTTTTGTTTTAGATCTACTGGAGCAGGCAAACGTGGTGGAACAACAGTCCATCCCAATACTGGAACTCTGGAAATCAAGTGCACCATATATGCACCGAGCATTGCACACATAAACGCGATAACCATCCAGGTACTAGTCCACTGCCACATACTTGGAGAAGTGTTATCAATATGCATAAAGTTCCAGCGCAGCCCATAACCAAAGAAGATGGTCAGACCCAAGGCGTGTCCAATGTAAATAGGCAAAGTGTGGCGGCCGAGAAACTTTAGCAAGGTAGCAACCGGAGGGATTTTGCCCAGCCATACACACAACACAATTCCAGCTGGCAGAGCCAACAGTCGGAGCAACAGTGCGGAAACATGGTCTAGATCCATGGGGGTTAATTGTCCGCCCAACGCAGTGGCAAAGCCATTCTTTGCATGAATTAGGGACCGCAAGATCACGCCATATGATTCCCGGTCACGTATGGAATCAGAAAAAACTTCCACTGCGAGACTTGCCACATAAAGCATAAAGGCGATAACAATGGTGGTGGGATTAGTTGCTGCCTTGGCAAAATTATTAATTAGAGGCCGGAAATAAGCGCCAATAAAAAATGCCGGCATAAAGATAATGGTCTTGCGCACCAGTTCATATTCACTAAAAGCTGGCATAAAAAGCCATGGCACAAACATCAACGCCACAATTGCCCAGCCAGGGAATTTACGAGTAGCCCAGAGTGCGATATTAAAAATCATCAGGAAGAAAAGGAACCAATACATATTCGCAGCCGTAACCATCACTGCGAGATACCGGTTGCTTTCTGGCAAAGGAACTCCAGCTACAACAAAGGCTTCCAGGTTGTAGGAGTAAAGATTGATGGGAGCCCAAAAGAGATAGGGCACCAAATAAAACCAGATTCGGCCTCGGAAAAGCTGGCCAAAGGATTGGTTAAGAACCTTTACTGAGAAAAATCCGCTGACCAAAAAGAACAGCGGCATGCGCAAGGGGTCGAGGAGCAGATTCAGGTGCGCTAAGAAGGTGTTATTGGCTTCTGGCACAGCCATGGTGACATGGAGCAGCACCACGCCAAGGATTGATAATCCTTTTGCGATGTCTGGCCAGTCCATCCTTTGTTTTGGGGCAGTGTCCTTAAGCGGTACTAGCCCCAAATCTCCAGTGTTCACGTTAACGCGAGCTCCTAGCATTCGGCAGCGAACTCAAAAAGCTCTGTTGAAAGCCTTTTTAAGGCACTCGCGCAACCAAATATCGAATCTTTAAGCAGACTTGAAACTGCCAGAAAATCATTGAAATTTCAGTAAATTCAGTGACTTTCCGAAGTCTTAACTTATTGTTCTCCTAGGATACCTGCCATTTAACAAAAAATAAAAAGCTAATAGGGCTTCTGAGTGTCATCTCACGCTCTTGCAAGAACCGCATGAGGCCACACTCACCCCTCCCCCGCTCTGCTTTTATGCAGGTTCAGTACCTGGTGGGAAGCCTTCGCCAGCGGCCAAAGACTTCTTCACATCAGCTGCATAGGCATCCACATATGGCTGGCCGGTGAGATCAGCCAAAATAAACATCACGTGATCAGTAAGCCGTCGCGCTGCTTCATAGCTGCCCAGTTCCAGCCCTTGTTCTGCAACAAAAGCGCGCGGATCGATGGGTGTTCCCACCTTCACCTTCACTTTGGCAGGGCGCGGAATAGTGGTGCCAATTGGGTTAGCATCGCGGCTGCCGATCATGGCGATGGGAATGATTTCCTCGCCGGTTTCCATAGCCACATAAGCCATGCCAGTTTTACCCTTGTAAATTCGGCCATCAGGTGAGCGAGAGCCCTCTGGATAAATTCCAAAGAGGTCTCCCCTACTCAATACCTTTTTGGCGGTATTCATGAGGGAATCCATGGCATTGTCGGCGGTGCGATCTAGCGGTTCCTGGCCAACTGCCGTGAAAAACCACTTTTGAAAACGGCCCTTGAGGCCAGTTCCAGTGAAGTACTCGGCCTTCGCTGGGAAGGTAATCTGCCGTGGGCACAACAAAGGGAAATAGAAGGAATCCATCACTGCCTGGTGGTTGGAGGCCAAAATGGCGGCACCTTCACTAGGGATGTTTTCTCCGCCTTCAATTTCTGGCCGATTATAAACACGCAAGAATGGGCCAACCAGGACGTATTTGAATACCCGGTACCAATTGTTGTTCATGGTTTCAAGGATCCCTTTCTCCGCATAAATTAGCCAGAGGTTGTACCTCCGGAGTTTCCTTTACAAGACTACTTCACCCTGCCAATAATTTGCCTTAACTTCCACGATTGCATGGCAGGGTGCGTCGAAAAGCACTCTTTTAAAGCGCTTTGCGCGCCAGGTCTGAAACGCCGATCATGCCGGCATCCGCGCCGAGCTGTGCAGTGCCCACGCGCGCCACGGGGCGGTAGCCTGCACCGACGATGCGGGTGGAAAAATGCTCCACCGCAGCTGGTAGATACAGGTCAGCGTCCTGCGAGACTCCGCCACCAATAACAATCAAACCAGGATCAAGCACATCAGCCACAATGGACAACGCCTCACCAAGCCAGGTGGTGAAATCAGCCATGACTGCCAAAGCCAAGGAATCACCCTCACGAGCAGCCTGCGCAATGGTCTTACCACTCACATCGGTTGCTGCTAAGCCATCAAGATGTTTGAGCAGCTCGCTGTCAGCAAAAATAGGCTGCGCAGCCAACTCGCGTGCAGTTTCAACCAGGGCTGTACCCGAACAATAACGCTCTAAGCAGCCACGTTTACCGCAAGGGCAGGGCCGACCATTAGGAACTACCCGCAGGTGCCCAAATTCAGGAGCCGTGCCATAAGCGCCGCGATAAATCTTGCCATCGGCAATCAGCGCAGCACCCACGCCAGTGCCGAGGGCTAACAGCACCCAATTGTCCTCGCCCTGCGCGCTACCAAATTGATATTCGCCCCAGGCTGCAGAGTTTGCGTCATGTTCAAGCCGAACTGGCAGCTGCAGCAAATCCTCCAGACGCGAGCGCACTGGCTCATCACGCCACGGCAAATGCGGAGCAAAGCGCACACGCTCACAATCAGGATCAAGAAAACCTGCGACGGCTAGGCCGACCGCATCAATGGGAAATTCCGCCTGCAGCTGTGCAGTTAGGCTGGCTATTCCCTGCTCGATGGCGTGGGTAGTGTGTGGTGAAGGTGCTGACAGGCTCTTAACAATTCGCCCGGTTTCGTCGATAACTCCCGCACGCATATTGGTCCCGCCAATGTCGAAGCCCACCGCATAGCTGGTCGGATTCAGTGGCATTTACTTGCGCCTCGCGTTCTTGACAAAGGTATTTTGAAAATAATCTTTCAAAGTATATCTAGCAATTGCCCATGAACCATCATTCTGGCTCTCCTTGCAAAATCTCTGTCAGGCGTTGCCCCATGATTTCCCAAGCCCACTTTTCCTCCACATGAGCCCGCCCCGCAGCCCCCATTTCCGCGCGGAGCTGCGGATTATCCAACAATTTCAACAATGCTTCAGAGAGCTTGTCGACGTCCCGTCCCTCAACAACAACGCCACTAGCGGGGGTTAAGGTTTCCGGGGCTCCGCCGGAGGTGCCGGCTATAACCGGCACCGCACAAGCTTGTGCTTCCAGATAAACAATTCCCAAGCCTTCAACGTCTAAGCCCTTGCCACGTGTACGTGCTGGCATGGCAAAAATATCGGCAGTTGCCAGGAGGTCAATCATCTCCTGATGATCTAAGCGTCCCAAAAATTGCACATTTTTACTCAGCTGCGTGGCAAGCTTGCGTAACTTTGCTTCATAGGGACCGCTGCCCACGATGAGTAGCTGCGCAGTTGGATACTTCCTTAACACCGCTGGAAGGGCCTTAATCAGGCTGTCTTGTCCTTTGCGCGGGACTAGCCGAGAAATACATAGAATCAACGGATCTTGCGAATCAAGACCGTGCGCTGCGCGAGTGTTGAGCTTTTGGATTGTTGAGGCAGGTTTAAAAGTATGAATATCCACGCCCGAGGGCAAATGGCGATATTTAGCGTCTTCGCCAAAGGCATCTTTAAAACGATGCAAGGTGTAATCCGAAATATAGGTGATGAGGTCCACCTCTTTGCCGATTTTTCCCAGCAGGTTCCGAGACACCGGCAACATAGACCAGCCCACCTCATGGCCATGGGTAGAAGCAATGATCATATTTGCGCCGGCCTGGCGGGCAGCAGGCGCCATAAGCGCTAAGGGTGCTGCTGCACCAAACCACACATTGTCAATATTTCTGGCCTTAATAATCTCTGCCATAGCCTGCGCGGTGGTGGGTGAAGGCAACATTACCGACCGTGGCCAGCGAATAACCTCAAAATCAAGAGTGGCATCATAGGCTTGTGCCTCCTGAGAATCTTGAGTGGAGGCAAAAACCGTGATTGTGGAGGGATCCTGCGTGCCGATAAAATCTCTTAGATAACTTTGAATTCCACCCACCCGTGGTGGGAAATCATTTGTTACTACTAGTGTTCTGCGAGATGTGGGCACGAAAGGCCTCCTTTGAAAGGTGAAAAACTAGTAGCGGCGGGCTCCATAAAAAGGTGCTGAATCAACAGATACCACCTGAACGGGAATTCCGTAATCCGAGGCGTGCACAATCTTGCCATCACCGATATACAACCCCACGTGAGTTGCCCCCGGATAATAGCCAATCACATCGCCGGGTTGCAGCTGGTCCTTGCTGACCGGGGTTCCACCTTCCATTTGAGCCTGCGAAGTACGTGGCAGGGTTTTGCCCATTTGCTGATACGCCCAATAGATTAGTCCAGAACAGTCAAACTCATTGGGGCCAATTGCTCCCCAGCCATATGGTGCGCCCAGCTTTGAAAGCGCGGCATCCACAGCTGCAGATGCTCCAGTTCCGGCACCGACAAAATCACTAAGGTTAATGTCCAATGGACCATTCTTAGCAATCCACACCTGGCGTTCCTCAGGTGACAGCTGGTTTACTCGATCCCTAATCTCAATTTGTTGGGCATCCAGCTCTTGCTTTTCCTGATTGAGTTTTTCCAACCGCGCTTTAAGATCCCCAAGTTGGAACTCTGCCTCGGCTTTCATCCGGTTAGCTTCATCCAAGGCATCTGCAGACTTCTTAGACTCTGCTTGGAGTGATTGCACTACTTCACTGGTGGATTTAGACAGAGTGCCAAGGTAGCTCATGCGATCGATGGCATTTTGGGGATTTTCTGCTGATACCGCAATGGTCAGGGGATCTAGCACCGTGCCACGATATTTGGCTTGTGCAATCTTATCGATGTCTCCCCGATTTGCCTGCACGTTTTGCGCAGCTTGATCAGCTTCCTGCTTAAGCTTGGATACCTGCTCTTGGATTGCTGCGACCTTAGCTTCACGATCAGTCACATCGATTTCTAATTGCTTGACTTCCTCATTCTGCGCTGAGACCGTTTGCGAAATAGTGTCCATCTCTGCGATGAGTTGGTCCACTTCGGTGGCAAAAGCTGCTTGTGGGCTTTGCAAAAGTGAGCACACCAGCACGCACGAGCTCACCAGACCAACCCAACGACGTGTAAACATAAAACTCCCTAATGCAGATTTCAGCAAAACAGCTAATACTCCCCCAGTAACCTTAGTGCGGTTACAAGTAGAAAAACTAGGTCCATCAATGTGGAAAATCTTAGCCTAGTTACTTATCTTCTTCCGGGAGCGAATCGTTTCATTTGAACATTAAAAATCCTCCACCTGAAAAGTACAGATGGAGGATCGTGCTGCAGGAGTTTCTAGGAAATTAGAAACGAACTGCAGAGTAGAAAGGCATGTAGTCGATTGGGCTCTCAGACAAAGGAGTGCTCTCGTTAAGTGCGTGGATCACGGTTCCGTGTCCGGAGTAGATTCCCACATGGCTAGCGCCAGAGTAGAAAGCTACGATATCGCCAGCCTGAAGATCAGAGTATGCAACTGGGGTGCCCTGTGCAGCCTGAGCCTGGGAGGTACGTGGGATAGACTTGCCAACCTGGCTGTATGCCCAAGAGGTAAGACCAGAGCAGTCAAACGCGTTAGGGCCAGCAGCACCCCAGCCGTATGGGGAACCGATCTTGGAACGAGCTACATCGACGATAGCTTGTCCGGTGCTTTGTGCAGGAGCTGCTTGAGCTTCTCCTGCAGGAGCATCAACAACTGCTGAGTAAGCAACAGGTGATGCCTGGTTTGCAAGGGATGGAATCCACTGATCAATACCAGGAACGTTATTAATTCCTTGTACGTTCTCAATGCCCGCAACCTCGACACTGTAACCAGTGTCAGGGATTACTACCTCTGCCGCTTGCGCTGGCTGCGCAATTGCTGCGGTAGCGCCGAGCGCAACTGCAGATGCCGCTACAACATTACGAGTTGCGTTCGAATTTACTTGACGGTGCTTGCCCACTGATGAAACTCCAAATCTTCCTGTTTGCCTACCGAGTTAGCTGTCGGGTTCGGAGCGGAAGGCCCCTATCTCCACTCTTTCCATCTGTGCATATACACATCCGGCCCTTGTGGGAAATTCACCCCAGGAACACGTGTGGTTCCCCGGCTCGCATCGTTGCTATCCTCTCGGCTTTGAGCCTTAAGAAATACCGCCTAGCGACTAAGCATTTTCTATTGTTTCTCTGATGCTGGCGGATTAGATATTTCCAATCCGTCCTGCAAGGTCTCAATAAGGTTACGAAACCGCATCAAGACTTGTCTAGTTCCGCTTTCAATTCCATGCCGTTACACAACTGTTATCGTTGATTGATTTGACCGAGACTAACTTGCATTACTCACTTATCTCCGG
The DNA here is from genome assembly GCF_000344785.1 of Corynebacterium callunae DSM 20147. NCBI lineage: Bacteria > Bacillati > Actinomycetota > Actinomycetes > Mycobacteriales > Corynebacteriaceae > Corynebacterium > Corynebacterium callunae. Next base: position 1,987,420 of record NC_020506.1, read on the forward strand.
GACTATCTTTTAGCCCAAATACCACCGATTGAGCCCTTAACAGGGACTTCGACAACCATTGCGGTTTATCGAAATGTAATAAAAGCTCTTAAAAACGACACACCTTCCGCCACTGGGCAACCTATGTGACCTTTCCCACACTTGGATTTAAAAAGAGTCATTAAGCTTCACGAACCCTCAAAACTCGGGATTTTCCGGAGATTTTGAAAGCCATTTAAGATGCTTTTGGTGCGCCAAACGACAGAAATTTTCTCCGACTTTCACTCATTGAAATGAGCTTGATGACCAACTCAAAATAAGCGTCAGCTAAAGCAAGTTAATGACTGATTTTCTAGCATTTTTATACCTATATATAAGGAGTAAGTTTTACTGTCCCTCAGTCCTTCTAAAGGGGCTAAATAGTTCCTCCATACCAATCGCCAAAGATTCCAGCATAGCCCCACCATCGCAATATTGAGATACCTCACGGGCATGTAGACATAAAAAATGGACCCTCCGAAGAGAGTCCATTTCTAATTAAGCTAGTGACTTAGTGGTTTCCCTTGTCACGCTCAATATTTGCTTCGTTGAGGGCACGCAATGCTGCGGCCTCCTCAGCGTGGTTATCGTGCTGGATATGGCCAGCCTTTTCCCTGATATCAACAGGATCTGGGCTGAAGAATCCGCCGCGAGTCTCAACCTCTGCAAAGCCGAGCTGGTTCATCTGCTTTGGAACAGCTGCGCCGGCGTAAGGCAGTGGGATTGGGTGACCATGGTCATCCACAGGTCCCAGAGGCTGGTGAACTTCAATGAAGGCACCGTTTGGCATCTGCTTGATGATACCGGTCTCAATACCGTGCTCGAGAACCTCACGGTCAGAACGCTGCAAGCCAATGCAGATTCGGTAAGTGATGAAGTATGCGATCGCAGGAGCCAAGATCAGACCGATACGGCCGATCCAGGTCATTGCATTCAAGGAGACGTGGAACTGCATCGCGTAAACGTCGTTACCACCGGAGATGGTCAGCAGCCCGTAGAAGACCAGAGCCATAACACCAAGGGAGGTACGAACTGGAACGTCGCGTGGACGCTGCAGCAGGTTGTGGTGGGCATCGTCACCGGTGAACTTACGCTCAAGGAATGGGTAAGAGATGAGTAGGCCAACCAGAACCATCAGCATCAAAGCAACCCAGAACACTGCAGGAATGGTGTAGTTACCAAGGTAAAGCTCCCACGCAGGCATGACACGAGCAGCACCGTCAGTCCACAGCATATAAACGTCAGGCTGGGAACCAGCAGAAACCTGTGAAGGGTTGTATGGTCCCAAGGTCCAAATTGCGTTAATGGTGGTAACACCAGCAAGCAAAGCCAAGAAGCCGAAAACGATCAGACCGAATGCAATTGCCTTAACTGCGAACAGCGGCATAATGCGAACACCGACGACGTTGTTCTCTGCACGTCCAGCTCCAGGGAACTGGGTGTGCTTCTGGTACCACACGAGTGCCAGGTGAGCTGCGATCAGGCCAAGGATGATTCCTGGAATGATCAAAACGTGTGCGATGTAGAAACGATCCAGCATGACCTCGGATGGGAAGTCTCCACCGAAGATCATCCAGTGCATCCAAGTACCGATGATTGGCAGACCGACGATGATCGCGGACATAATGCGCAGACCAACGCCGGAAAGCAGATCGTCAGGAAGGGAGTAACCCATGAAGCCTTCGGCCATGCCGAGGAGCAACAGGACTACACCGATGATCCAGTTTGCTTCACGTGGGCGACGGAATGCGCCAGTGAAGAAGATACGGAGCATGTGAACCAGCATGGAAACCACGAAGAGCAGTGCTGCCCAGTGGTGCATCTGGCGAATGAATAGTCCACCGCGAACCTCAAACGAGAGGTTCAGTGCGGTCTCGTATGCACGAGACATCTCCACACCGTTAAGTGGAAGATAAGCACCGTCGTAAATGACCTTGGTGATAGAAGGGTCGAAGAACAGGGTCAGGTAGACACCGGTCAGCAACAGGACGATGAAGCTATAAAGCGCAATCTCGCCGAGCATGAAGGACCAGTGGGTCGGGAAGACCTTGTTGATCTGGCGACGGATACCCGCAGCCATGGTGTATCGGGAATCAAGATTGTTTCCCACGGTAGCTAGACTCATGACTTACGCTCCCAGAATGCCGGGCCGACAGGCTCAATGAAGTTACCTGCGGCTACGAGGTAACCCTCTTCGTCAACAGTGATCGGCAGCTGTGGCAATGCGCGGGCAGCTGGTCCGAAGACTGGCTTGCCGTAGTGCAAAGCATCGAACTGCGACTGGTGGCACGGACACAGGATGCGGTTGGTCTGAGCCTCGTAGAGAGAGGTTGGGCAGCCAATGTGCGTGCAGATCTTTGAATATGCGTAGTAATCGCCGTAGTGGAAGGTCTCTTGACCTTCGCGCTCAACAACCTTCTCAGCATCTGCAGTACGCAGACGGATCAACATAACAGCGTTACGAGGACCGTGAACCGAGTGCATCTGGTGCTCATATACGTCCTTTGCAGGATCGTATTCTGCACCATCGTTAACCATTTCTTCTGGCAATGGGAAGACAGTTTCCATGGAAGCTGCAGCGAGATCCTCAGGACGCATACGAACCAAGCGGGAAACACCGGTGGTTGACCAGTGCTCGCCGGTTGCATCGGTGTGAGACTCTGCAATTGCTGCGGTATCGCGGCCAAGGTAAACCTTGACGTTGTTCTCGATCAAGGTCCAACCGGAGGTCCACAAGGTGCCGTCGCCCTGAACATCCATTGGGCCTTCCTTGGGCTTCCAAGGGTTCTTGATCATGCCACCAAGTGGCGCAATGATCGTCAAACCTGCGAGGACTGCTCCACCGCCAGCAAGACCCATGAGCAACTTACGACGACCAAGGGTGGAAGTCTGCCAAGAATCGTTCAGCAAGGCAACGAGGGTACGGCGGTCAACTTCTTCAGAAGGACCATCGTGACGACGCTGTACTGCGATCTCCTCAGGAATGAACTTCTTTACGTAAAGAGTTACGGCGAAGCCAAGTCCCAAGATGCAAAGACCTGAGGTGATACCCAGCATTGGGGTGTAAAGGGTGTAAAGGAAAAGACCTTCGTCTCCGTGGCCCTTGTAGTGCCAAGGCCAGAAGATGTAGGTAGCAAGGAATCCCAGGCCGCCGATGATTCCCAGAATGAGCCAGAAGTTAATGAGGCGAGATGCTCGCTTCTCTGCTGGGTCATTAGCAATTGGGAAACGCTCTTTGCGGTAAGCGATGGTGACGTCGTCAAGCTCAGTGCCTAGACGAGCCAGATCCTCATTGCTCATAGCGTTGAGTTCTTGCTTGGTGTACTGCTTGTTGATGTTGTTGCTCATGAACGTGATCCAATCCACATAGCGGCGGCCACGAGGACCAAAATGCCGAATACCCACATGAAGAGTCCCTCAGCAACTGGGCCCAAGCCACCAAGTGAGTAGCCACCTGGGGACGGGGTTTCCTTGCTGGACTTAATGAACGCGATGATGTCCTTCTTCTCATCAGCGGAGAGCTGACGATCGGAGAACTTAGGCATGTTCTGTGGACCTGTGAGCATTGCCTGGTAGATTTCCTGCTCATTTGCAGCATCCAAGTTTGGTGCGTACTTACCGGAGGAAAGCGCTCCACCACGACCGGTGAAGTTGTGGCAAGATGCACAGTTCAGACGGAAGAGGTCTCCGCCGCGAGCGACGTCGGCAGGATCGATCTGTCCGTCATAGTTCTCGCCACGGAGTTCTTCCATGGCGAGGGTGCCGTCTTCGTTATAAACGAGTTCAGGTCCGCCACCATTGGCTGCAACGTATGCAGCAATAGCCAAGGTCTGTGCCTCGGTGTAACGAGGTGCCTTGCGCTCAGCCTGAGCTTCATTGCGCAGCATTGGCATACGACCGGAGTGAACCTGGAAGTATACGGCGCCTTCGCCAACACCAATGAGGGAAGGACCACGGTCCTGTACACCCTGGAGGTTGACACCGTGGCAAGTAATACAAGCAACGTCATAGAGGTCTTTACCCTCTGAGATAAGTGCTTGCTCATCAACATCTGCGGTTGCGATCTGGGCATCAGGAGTGATCGCGGTAGCGAGAATTCCTGCTCCGCTCAGTCCGATGGTCAGCGCCAAAGCGCCGGCCACTGTACGCCGGACTTTACGGCGATTCTTGACCTTCTTTGCCGAGGGCTTAGCCGTGGTGGCTGCCTCGGTGGTCTGCGGGTTGGTTTCCATCATTTCCCTTTGAATCTCGACTTGGAAGTGAAGGGCTTAGGGCTGCCACTCAGGGAATTCCCTAAGCGTTGGCAGTCTTCAGGCCTACTGAATGAAATAGATCGTGATAAAGAGGCCGATCCAAACCACGTCAACGAAGTGCCAGTAGTAGGACACAACCATTGCTGCGGTTGCCTGTGCCGGGGTGAACTTAGCTTTCTGGATTCTCATCAAGACAATCACGAAAGCAAGAATTCCTGCGATCACGTGGGCTGCGTGGAACCCGGTGGTAATGAAGAAAGCTGAACCATAGACACTGCTTTGAATGGTTAGTCCATGATGAACTAGTTCAATGTACTCATAGGTCTGACCCAAAACGAAGGTTGTACCCAGAATAATCGTTACCAAGAACCATTTGCGGAGGCCGTATACGTCACCCCTTTCGGCCGCAAAGACTCCGAACTGGCAAGTAACCGATGAGGAGACCAAGATGACCGTAATCAACAATGCCCAAGGCACGTTTAGGTGCTCGGACTGCTCTCCCCATGATCCATTTGCCAGTCCATTCGCACGGGACACGAAGTACATCGCGAACAAACCGGCGAAGAACATTAATTCCTGAGACAGGAACACAATGGTGCCAACACTGACCATATTGGGACGGTTCAGTGCTGCAACACGTTGTGGTGCTGCCATACCTGTATTTCCAACTGCGCTCGTCACGTTATCTAGTATGGCCGTTTAGCTCGCTAAAGTCACTTCATGCCCCCCGTTTCAATTGAAAGTTTGAACCCCGGTTTTTCGGTGAATTTGACCCACTTTTTCCAAATCTTTTTTGAATAATCGTGGAACTTTTAGGTACTTTCATCCGACTACTACATAAGTGCAGGTTAAAGCGTTCACAGCTAACGCAAATTTGAATCTTAAGCTCTACAATCTGCAATGCCAGCAATTTTGAGAGTGTAAATTAGCTTCCGCGCAGCATTTTGCATGAGATACACGTCACAAGCTTTTAGCCCGAAGCGGGAACTCTCTTCCAACTTTCGGTTGACCCCCGCGCTCCTGCGTTTTTGCAGCTTATTGCAGGGTTATTTAGCCCCACTCCCCCACTTCGCCGCACCACTACAGTTTTCTTTAATGGTGCGGGAACTTTTTAACTTGGAATTGCCTGGCATCTCCCCCATAAACCAAATTTGGAATCTCACTATTCCTTATTTAAAAGGCATTAGAAAACCCGCTTAACACAATGTGTTAAGCGGGTTTCAACTGTTAGGCATAAGCCTTAAGTCTTAGTGCTTCTCGCGTGGAACTCCGTACTGGAAGTTGAGCTTTGCAGTGGTGAAAACCAATAGCAGTGCGCCAACAACGATCATCCAGTAGTGGAAGTAAACCAGGCCGAATCCTAGGAATCCGACCGCGCCGGCCATAGCAGCAGGCCAGATGGAGCTTGGGCTGAAGAAGCCCAAGGTACCAGCCTTGTCAGCAACCTCTGCCTCTTCCCAGTCCTCAGGAAGAACGTCAACACGAACTTCGGTGAAGTGCAGGTAGACACCAAGCATCATGGTTAGACCAGCGGAGAGAACCAAAGCTACAGCGCCAACCCATTCAAGACCAGGGGTGCTGCCCTTATCATCAACGTGCATGGTTGCGAAGATGTAGGTAACAGCCATCGCGGCCAAGAATACGGTCAAGCCGTACATAATTTTTGCTGAAGACTTCATAGTTTTACAGCTCCTTCTTAAGCGTTGCTCTCGGTGTTTGCACCGTCGCGGGTCTCGGTACGCTCGGAAACGAATGGGCTGGTGGAGGTTGCGTAAGGAGCCTCACCGATGTGCTCAAGAGCCTCAGCGTTGGTTGCCTGTGGGTTTGCATCGCGGAAGCTGATGTACTCAGCGAAAGAGTCACGATCCACAACGCGAACTTCAAAGTTCATCATAGCGTGGTAGGTGCCACACATTTCAGCACAACGGCCAACGAATGCGCCTTCTTCCAAGATTTCAGAAATCTGGAAGGTTCGCTGAGACTGGTTAGCCTCTGGGTGTGGGTAAGCATCACGCTTGAATAGGAACTCTGGAACCCAGAAGGAGTGAGCAACGTCAGCGGAAGCGAGGTTGAACTCGATTGGGGTGTTGCTAGGAAGGACGAGAACTGGAATCTCATCGGTGGTGCCGAGAGTTTCGATTCGGTTGAACTCCAAGTAAGAAACATCGGACTTGGACTTACCGTGAATTGGGTTGTCGCCAGCTGGATCCTCCTGAGAAGCCTCGGCAGCTGCCTGACGCTCCGCATCGGTGCCCTGGTATTCCTGGTTGTTTGGTGCCAGATCAGCATTGATCTCGGAGTAACCGAACTTCCAGTTCCACTGGTATGCAGTCACATCGACGGTAACCTCAGGGTTCTTATCCAGGGCGGTAACCTTGTCCTGGGTCTGAACGGTGAAGAAGAACAAAACCATGACAATAATAATTGGCACGATTGTTAGTACCAGTTCCAAAGGAACGTTGTACTGCAGCTGCTTAGGGAATTCGCCCTCGCCGCGCTTTTCAGCCTTCTTTGCGTTCCACGCGAAGATGGCGGTGAGGAAGAGTCCCCACATGATGATGCCGATGATCCAGGCAGCAACCCAGACCCAGGACCAGAAGTTACCCATCTCGATTGCTTCAGGGGTGATGCCGTCAGGCCATCCCATACGGAGGAATTCTCCTAGCGCACCACCTGGAGGGGCCACTTCACAGCCTGCCATGGCGAGGCCACCTAAGCCCAAGACACCGCCAAGCAGGGCCTTGCGCTTTAAACCACGCTTATTTTGCTGTTCCACGTGTGTTCTGCCTTCCTGTCCACACAAAAACCAGAGACCTTACGGTCATTTCTATCTTCGCAGAATAGCCTATTTGCCAGCCGTTTCCATATCTTGCAATTGGGCATTTATTCTTCTGACACTTAAGTCTAAGCAGGCAGCAAAGCACGTCTAACTGCGCCGATAGCCAGGAAGTTAATGGTTATAGCGCAATTGACCGGTTAATACATGTTGGCCACGTCACATACCATCATCCTTTTGATTGCCCTTATAACTCCCCCACCATTACCCCCACAGGCCTTTTATGGTGCATTTATTGCTCTGACGTAGTCTTGCAACGCTTTTTTCAATTGCTTCACAGGTAAGTTTCTCTCCCCTACTCCGCCTTTTTACGCTGTTTAGGCGAGCCCTTTTTACTCTGTCTCGCAATTCGCCGTATCGTTGAGGTTGTTTTCACACCGGGTGTCATTAGGGTCGTAACTTTAAAAGTTCACAGATCCGATTAGAGATACCTTTCACCTATTTCAGGAGGACCTTTCCCATGTGCGGCCTGCTCGGCATTTTGACTGCTAACGGAAATGCAGAAGACTTTGTTCCTGCTCTCAAGCGGGCCCTTCCGTGCATGCGTCACCGCGGCCCTGATGATGCAGGTACCTGGCACGATGTGGATGCTGCTTTCGGCTTTAACCGACTATCTATTATTGACATCGCACATTCCCATCAGCCTTTGCGTTGGGGTCCAGCAGATGAGCCTGATCGTTATGCCATGACCTTTAATGGCGAGATCTACAACTATGTTGAGCTTCGCCAAGAGCTAATTGAACTTGGTTATTCCTTTAATACTTCCGGCGATGGCGAGCCAATTGTGGTGGGCTTCCACCACTGGGGCGAGTCTGTTGTTGAGCACCTTCGCGGTATGTTTGGCATTGCTATTTGGGATACCAAGGAAAAGACTCTCTTCCTGGCTCGTGATCAATTTGGCATCAAGCCACTGTTCTTTGCCACCACCGAGCAGGGCACGGTATTTTCCTCAGAGAAGAAGACCATCCTAGAGATGGCTGCTGAGATGAATCTAGATCTCAGCCTTGATAAGCGCGCAATTGAGCACTATGTAGATTTGCAGTACGTGCCAGAACCTGAGTCACTGCACGCTAATATTAGTCGTTTGGAATCCGGTTGTACCGCCACTGTAAAGCCAGGTGGAAATCTGGTTCAAAAGCGCTTCTTCAAACCACGCTTCCCAGTCCAGCCTGTAGTCAAGGGCAAGGAGCAAGATCTCTTTGATCGTATTGCTAGAGTGCTCGAGGATTCCGTCGAAAAGCACATGCGCGCTGACGTGACTGTCGGCTCGTTCCTGTCTGGCGGCATCGACTCAACAGCTATCGCGGCGCTTGCAAAGCGCCATAACCCAAATCTTTTGACCTTCACCACTGGTTTTGAGCGTGAGGGCTACTCCGAGGTTGATGTGGCTGCAGAATCTGCCGCTGCGATTGGTGCGGAGCACATCGTTAAGATTGTTTCCCCTGAGGAATATGCCAATGCCATTCCAAAGATCATGTGGTACTTGGATGATCCAGTAGCCGATCCTTCTTTGGTTCCTTTGTACTTTGTGGCAGCCGAGGCACGTAAGCACGTGAAGGTTGTGCTGTCCGGCGAGGGTGCAGATGAGCTCTTCGGCGGTTACACCATTTATAAGGAGCCTTTGTCCTTGGCACCTTTTGAAAAGATCCCTTCCCCACTGCGTCGTGGTTTGGGCCAGCTCAGCAAGGTTTTACCAGATGGTATGAAGGGTAAGTCCCTGCTAGAGCGCGGTTCTATGACCATGGAAGAGCGTTATTATGGCAATGCTCGCTCCTTTAACTTTGAGCAGATGCAGCGCGTTATTCCTTGGGCCAAGCCGGAATGGGATCACCGCGAAGTCACTGCTCCGATTTATGCACAGTCTCGCGGATTTGATCCAGTGGCTCGTATGCAGCACCTCGATCTATTCACCTGGATGCGTGGCGATATCTTGGTCAAGGCTGACAAGATTAATATGGCTAATTCCCTTGAGCTGCGTGTTCCATTCTTGGATAAGGAAGTTTTCAAGGTTGCAGAGACCATTCCTTATGATCTCAAGATTGCCAATGGAACTACCAAGTATGCGCTGCGCAAGGCTCTAGAGCAGATCGTTCCACCTCACGTTTTGCACCGCAAGAAGTTGGGCTTCCCTGTTCCAATGCGCCACTGGTTGGCAGGCGATGAGCTCTTTGGTTGGGCACAAGATACCATTCAGGACTCTCAAACTGATGAGATCTTTAATAAGAAGGCTGTTATGGAGATGCTCAACGAGCACCGCGCCGGCACCTCGGATCATTCTCGTCGTCTGTGGACCGTACTTGCCTTCATGGTGTGGCACGGCATTTTTGTGGAAAACCGCATCGATCCACAGATTGAAAACCGCGAATACCCAGTCGAGCTCTAAAAGCTTTAAAAGCTAAGAGTTCAAATTGGAGTGGGGACGCCGCCTAAAACCGGGCGTCCCACCCCAAAAAACCTAAGACCCACTAAAAGAAAATCTGCGCTGTGCCCTCCCCCAAAGGAAGGACACAGCGCAGATTTTTTAAGTTGTGGAGAGTACTTCTTAGTTGAAGGAGTCGCCACAAGCGCAGGAGCTGCCTGCGTTAGGGTTGTCGATGGTGAAGCCCTGCTGCTCAATGGTGTCAGCAAAATCGATCTGAGCGCCAAGCAGGTAAGGGGTGCTCATCTTGTCTACAACAAGACGGATACCGCCAATGTTGTCTTCCTTGTCGCCGTCCAGGGTGCGGTCATCAAAGTAGAGCTGGTAACGCAGGCCAGAGCAGCCACCTGGCTGAACGGCGATACGCAGTGCTAGATCATCGCGACCTTCTTGGTCAATGAGAGCTTTAGCCTTGGATGCGGCCGCCTCGGTCAGGATAACGCCGGTGTTGGTTGATGGAGCGGTCATCGCTTTAGTCTCCTTAACTATCGGCCCAATATGGGCCGGAACTTCAATGATGGCTTGCAGTTTACTCCCCGGGGCCTTAAATCCTAGGAGCCACAGCTCTAAAAGATTCAAGTGCTTGGGAAACAATGTTGATAGTGCCTACCCTACCTAGACTCACATGGTAGGTAAACCTTAGATTTTTTATGAAATTTTCCAGACCTTCATTTAAGGGACTCGACTTAGGCTTTCACCTGTGCAAATTCCTCCATTAAAAGGTCTTCTGCACAATTACAACAGCTCGATGGGCACCCCTATTCCCGAAATTTAAGGTTTTCCTTGTAGCCTGTTGAGTGTGAAACTTCCGTGGGATAAAAATAAGTCAACCGAAGGAGCAGAAAGCGCAGCTAATGGCGCGCAAAGCTCCACTCCTAGCTCAACCACTGCGCAAAGCTCAGAGCCTGCTCAGCCTTTACCAAAGGGTTATACCCCTCCAAAGGGTCGCCCAACTCCCAAGCGCCGTGAAGTTGAGCTGGAGCGTGGCATCGTTGGCCGCCAGTCTCTTGCTCCTACTGAAACTTATGGACAGCAGCGTCAAAAGCGCAAGGAGCTTAAGGCTTCTATGTCTAAGGAAGAGTACAAGGCTTATAAGCAAAAAGAGCGCGATGCTCGCCTCAAGCGCCAGCGTGAAGCACAGGCTGCGATGGATCGTGGCGAAGAAGCTTATTTGATGGATCGCGATAAGGGCGAGGTTAAGCGATTTGCCCGCGATTGGGTAGATGCCCGCCGTTTTGTCTCCAACTTCGTGATGCCAGTTGCCATTGCACTGTTGATCATCATGCTTATTGGTAACTTCTATCCAGAGTTTGCAGCCACTGCATCTATCTTTGCAATGTTGTTGATGGCAGTGTTCTTTGCGGAGGGTATCGCCACCGGTTTCCGCGTAAACAAGGCTGCTCGTGCGAAGTTCCCAGAGACCACCGAAACTGGCTTTGGCCTGGGCTATTACGCCTATTCCCGCTCCGTGCAGCCACGTAAGTGGCGCACTCCTCGCGCCCGCGTTGAGGTCGGCGCAGAGGTCTAGCACTGCGAACAGGGCGACGTCGAAAAGCGTGCTTTTCGACGCAACCCCGGCAGCCTTTGGCTCGATGGCGCTAGAGTTGAATTCGATTTGATCAACATTGAGGAGTTCCCATGGTTCCAGCTGAGCTTTTTGCGCGCGTAGATTTTCCCGATCATAAGGTTTTGGTCGCGGCACAAGAATTCCACGGCACTTTAAGCAAGCCGGCGGGATCTTTAGGCGTACTGGAGAAGCTGGGCGCATTTATTAGTGCTTGCCAGGGACAGGTTCCTCCGCATGCATTAGAGCGTGCGCGCGTGGTGGTTTTTGCTGGTGACCATGGCGTTGCCACTAAGGGCGTCTCTGCTTTTTCGCCTTCTCACACTGTGCAAATTGCGGAAAATATTGCAGCTGGTGGCTCTGCCATTAACGTCATTGCGCGCCAGTCAAACGCCGGTGTGCGCCTAGTAGATGTGTCATTGGACCATGACGCTTGGGGCGATGAGCGCGTTTCTCGTTCCTGTGGCTCCATCGATGTTGAAGATGCTATGACCGAGGAGCAATTGCTGCGTGCCATTGAAATTGGCAAGCGCATTGCTGATCAAGAAATTGATTCCGGTGCCGATATTTTAATCCCCGGTGATATCGGAATTGGCAATACCACCACCGCTGCTGCCCTCGTAGGTACTTTCACCCTGGCAGAGCCAGTTGTGGTGGTTGGTCGTGGCACCGGCATTGATGATGAGGCCTGGAAAATTAAGGTATCCGCGATTCGTGATGCCATGTTCCGCGTGCGCGAGCTACGCCAGGATCCGCTGGCCATTGCACAAAAAATCGCCTCCCCAGACCTGGTCGCCCTGGCTGCTTTTATTGCCCAGGCCGCCGTACGCCGCACCCCAGTGCTTCTCGACGGGGTGACTGTGACCGCCGCTGCTTTGTTAGCAAATAAATTTGCGCCAGGTGCTCGCCGTTGGTTTATTGCAGGCCATCGATCCCCTGAACCTGCTCATGCCATTGCACTTGATGCGCTAGCACTAGATCCCATCTTGGATCTCGGCATCAACTTGGGTGAGGCAGCTGGCGGTGCAGCTGCCCTGCCCATTCTCAAAATGGCCGTTGACCTCATGATTGATATGTCCCCTGCCCCTGCAGCTGCTGAGACTGCTGACCTTGAGGACTCTGAGGCAACTGAAGCCGCTGAGATTTAAACCTGATCGCGTGGGGTGATGCGAATCTTGTCCACATTCATATGCTTGGGCAAATTCGCAATCCACCGCACTGACTCAGCAATATCTTCCGCGCTGAGGTTCAATACATCCTCATAGACGGCGTCTGCCTTATCTTTATCTCCACCAAAACGCACCAAGGAAAATTCTTCGGTAGCAACACGGCCAGGCGCAATTTCGGTCACGCGCAAAGGCTGAGTGTGGGTTTCCAAACGCAACACGCGGTTAAAAGCTGCCACGCCAAATTTTGCTGCGTTATATCCAGCACCACCTACATAGGGGTTTTCACCAGCAACTGAGCCCACGTTGATGATCTGTCCATCACGGGCGATAAGACGATCCATAAATGCGCGGGTAACCCTCAAAGTTCCTAGCACGTTGGTGTCATACATCCACTGCCAATCCTCAAGGTTGGCATTGCGAATGCTATCGAGGCCTTTAGCGCCACCTGCATTGTTGACCAGCAAGTCCAAATCACCCACGGCAGCTGCAGCAGCGTCAACAGAATCTTGATCAGTTACGTCAAGTTGAATTGCAGTGCCACCGATTTCTGCTGCCAGCTTTTCCAGTCGGTCCAGGCGACGAGCGGCCACGTAAACATGCCAACCATCTGCAGCTAGGGCGCGGGCGCTTGCAGCACCGATACCACTTGATGCGCCAGTAACCAATGCAGCCTTTTGTGTGTTCTCACCCATGTGGGTCCTCCTCAGTTCGGTTTTACCTCGTCCAGGATGCCACCGCTCAAGCATTGCCGACACCCCCGCAGCCCCCGCCTGCTCCCCCACTTGCATTGCTGCGGTGGGGAGGCAAATTTTGACAACACAAAACCCGCTGAGAAAAGGCCTTTAAACAGGACTTTTTCAGCGGGCTTCAGAGATGATCAGCGAGGCTTCAACTCCTCGTGGTTAAAGAATTTAACCAACCAGGTTGTGCAGCCAATTGTGCTTATCTTCGACGGTGCCGTGCTGGATTCCGGTGAGGGTTTCGCGCAGCTTCATGGTGATCTCGCCAACCTCATTGTTGTTGACAGTGAATTCTCCATGCTTGGACATTACGGTGCCAACTGGGGTGATGACAGCTGCGGTGCCGCAAGCAAAAGCTTCAATCATCGCACCGGACTTAGCATCCTCTTCCCATTCGCTGGTGGAGATGCGGCGTTCTTCAACCTCATAACCCAAATCTGCAGCGACCTGCAGCAGGGAGTCGCGAGTAATACCTGGCAGCAATGAGCCGGAAAGTTCAGGGGTTACTAGTTTGACCTTATCGCCATTGCGGTAGATAAAGCCGAGGTTCATTCCACCCATTTCTTCGATGTAGCGGTGTTCGATGGCGTCAAGCCACACAACCTGATCGCAGCCCTTTTCCGCAGCCTGAGCCTGAGCCAACAGGGAGGCAGCGTAGTTGCCTGCAAACTTTGCAGCACCGGTACCGCCGGGAGCTGCACGAACATAGTCTTCACTGAGCCATACCGACACTGGCTTAATTCCGCCAGAGAAATATGCTCCAACTGGGGAAGCAATAACGATGAACTTATAAGCATTAGCTGGGCTAACACCCAAGGAGACCTCGGTGGAAATCATGAATGGACGCAGGTAGAGGGATGCTTCTCCACCACTTGCAGGTACCCAATCTTGATCAACCTCTACAAGCAGCTCCAATGCTTTGATGAAGGTTTCTTGTGGCAATTCCGGCATTGCCATTCGTGCTGCGGAACGCTGCAGGCGCTCGGCATTTGCTTCTGGGCGGAAGGTCTTGATGGAACCGTCTTCATGGCGGTATGCCTTGATTCCCTCAAAAATTGCTTGTCCATAATGGAATACCGTGGTGGCAGGGTCCATCGGGAGCGGAGCATAAGGTACTACCTGGGCATCATGCCAGCCTTCAGCTTCTGTCCAGTCGATGGTCACCATATGGTCGGTGAAGAACTTACCAAACTTAGGGGCGGTAAGAATTTCCTTCAAGCGATCGGGTGACGTCGGATTTTCGGTACGGGATACTGTGAACTCAATTGACGTCATAAAAATTAAGTTACACCCGCAGCCTTCTGTAATCACTAGCTGGGTGGACTTTTTGGGACAAATTTCAGATTTTGTCTCACGATTTTTCACGATCGCTAGGCTTGGAGAAAGTTGTTACTAGGAAAAGCCAGTGCCATCCACGCATTGCGCTGTCCCTTACCCATCTAGAAAGGAACGATCAGTTCATGGCTAAGCAGGCTTTTAGCACCCACGCCCCCAAGAAGGTCACTAAGGATGCCGCCCTTCCCGTACGCGGATATCTTGCAGAACTTTCCTTGGATAAAAAACTGCCAAAGGACATTGATGCACTAGTTCTAGCTGTTTTTGCTGGCGAGGACTCCCTCGAGCTCTCCGGTGGCGAACTCCTGGATTTCATCTTCAACACCGAGCAGCAGGCTGAAATCCTGCGCCAGCTGGAAGCTGTCGGCGCCACCGGCAAAAAGAGTGAAATCACCCGCATCCCGGGCGTCACCGGAGTCGGTCCAGTCATTGCTGTCGGCCTCGGCAAGGCTGAAGAGCTTGACGACGAAACTCTGCGCCGCGCCACCGGCACCGCTGCCCGTTCGCTTAAGGGGCTTGCCACTGTCGCTACCACCATTGGTGATTTGGGACTAGAAGCTGCAGTTGTTGGATTTGGTCTCGGATCTTACTCTTATACCGGCCTGCGCAAGGCCAAAGATGACGCCAAAGAAGAAAAGCCAACCACTATCCACTTCATCAGCACCAACAAGGCTGATAAGGATGTCTTTGTAGCAGCACAGATCATTGTGGAATCTGTGGTCTTGGCCCGCGACCTGGTCAATACCCCTTCCTCCCACCTCTACCCAGAGTCTTACTCTGTCATCGCTGCCAATGAGGCTGCCAAATTTGGCCTAAGCACCGAGATTCTTGATGAAAAGCAGCTTGAAGAGCAAGGCTTCGGCGGCATCTTGGCTGTCGGTAACGGTTCTTCCCGTAAGCCTCGCCTACTCAAGGTGGAATGGAAGCCACGCAAAGCCACCACATCTGTTGCTCTAGTTGGCAAGGGAATCACCTTTGACACCGGCGGAATTTCTCTGAAGCCAGGCGCCGGCATGGAAAACATGGTTTCTGACATGGGTGGCTCCGCCACGATGCTGGCTACCATTATTGGTGCAGCACGCCTGAATCTTCCTCTCAAGGTCACCGCTTATCTGCCAATGGCAGAGAACATGCCTTCCGGCGAAGCCTTCCGCCCGGGTGATGTGATTACCCACTTTGGTGGCCTTACCTCTGAAATCCTTAACACCGATGCTGAAGGCCGTTTGATCTTGGCCGATGCCATTGCATACGCCTCTGAAGACAAGCCGGACTACCTGCTTGATACTGCGACGCTGACCGGTGCACAGCTTGTCGCATTAGGCCTGCGCACCAGTGGTGTTATGGGTGATGGTCAGTTCCGCGACACCATTGCAGAAACCGGCCGTGGTGTCGGTGAACCAGCCTGGGCAATGCCAATCCCAGAAGAGCTTGATGAAGAAGTGAAATCCCCTGTTGCCGACATCCGCAACACCACCAACTCTCGTTTTGCTGGCATGTGTGCTGCTGCACGTTATTTGCAGGAGTTTGTGGGCGAGGGAATCTCCTGGGCTCACGTTGATATTGCAGGTCCTGCCTATAACACTGCGGGTGCCTATGGTTACACCCCGAAGCGCGCAACCGGTCAGCCGGTTCGCACCTTCATTCAGGTCTTGAAGGACCTGTCTGAAAAGTAATTAGGACTTAGCTATCAGGATGCTCGCCGCGCTCAAATTTTGCGCGGCGAGCTTTTTGTTCCTCGCGCTTTCTAATGATGCGTTCTAATTCTATTCTTTCGCGCATTCTTTGGGGGTAACCGGTTTCTTCAACGTCATAAACTGGAATTCCAAGTTTTTTGATAAGCACATCAATTCCTTTGGGGCCGCCAATTCTTCGGCGCACAAAAACTCCGCGATCATCAACAAGGACAACTGACATCTCATTGACCAGCGTTTCCGGCTCCACATAGGCCTCTACAAAGGGCTTATCTTTAATCCATTGCTGGAGAAATTCAAGGTCATGTGGGCGCACCGTATCGCCAGGACCGCGTGGCGGCCGCAGATTTGAGCGAGGTGCTTTACGACCAAATAAATTGAACACAAACCCATTGTAGGGGGCATTTGGGGAGGTTGATATGACCCGAAGTCCACACTTAGCAATTCAAGTCGGTATTCTTTGGTTATTAGTTTCCAAATTAACGACACGACTTGCGAGGAGTCTTAAATAATGGCGTTCTCCGTAGAGATGCCCGAACTGGGCGAATCAGTAACCGAAGGCACAATCACCCAGTGGCTGAAGTCGGTTGGCGACACTGTTGAAGTTGACGAACCCCTTCTTGAGGTCTCAACTGACAAGGTTGACACCGAAATTCCTTCTCCAGTTGCCGGCGTAATCCTTGAGATTAAGGCAGAAGAGGACGACACCGTCGATGTCGGTGGCGTTATTGCCATCATCGGTGACGCGGATGAGTCCGCGGATTCCGCCCCAGCAGCTGAAGAGACTCCAGCTGCCGAAGAGGCTCCAGCAGCAGAGGAAGCTCCTGCAGCTGAAGAAGCACCTAAGGCTGAGGCTGCACCAGCAGCATCCGGTGCAGCAACCGACGTTGAAATGCCAGAACTTGGCGAATCCGTCACCGAAGGCACCATTACCCAATGGTTGAAGCAAGTTGGCGACACCGTCGAAGTTGACGAGCCACTACTTGAGGTTTCCACCGACAAGGTTGACACCGAAATTCCTTCCCCAGTAGCCGGCACCATCGTCGAAATCCTGGCCAACGAAGACGACACCGTCGACGTCGGCGCAGTTATCGCACGCATCGGTGATGCAAACGCAGCTCCAGCAGCTGAAGCAGCACAAGCTAAGGAAGAGCCAAAGCAAGAAGCTCCAAAGGCTGAAGCAGCACCTGCCAAGGAAGAACCAAAGCAAGAAGCACCTAAGGCTGAGGCTGCACCAGCAGCATCCGGTGCAGCAACCGACGTTGAAATGCCAGAACTTGGCGAATCCGTCACCGAAGGCACCATTACCCAATGGTTGAAGCAAGTTGGCGACACCGTCGAAGTTGACGAGCCACTACTTGAGGTTTCCACCGACAAGGTTGACACCGAAATTCCTTCCCCAGTAGCCGGCACCATCGTCGAAATCCTGGCCAACGAAGACGACACCGTCGACGTCGGCGCAGTTATCGCACGCATCGGTGATGCAAACGCAGCTCCAGCAGCTGAAGCAGCACAAGCTAAGGAAGAGCCAAAGCAAGAAGCTCCAAAGGCTGAAGCAGCACCTGCCAAGGAAGAACCAAAGCAAGAAGCACCTAAGGCTGAGGCACCAAAGGCAGCTCCTGCACCTAAGAAGGAAGAGGCTCCAGCAGCTTCTGCTTCCGGCGACAACGTTCCTTATGTCACCCCACTGGTTCGCAAACTGGCTGAAAAGCACAATGTTGATCTCAACACTGTGACCGGTACCGGCATCGGTGGCCGTATCCGCAAGCAGGATGTCTTGGCAGCAGCCAATGGCGAGACCGCTCCGGCACAGGCTTCCGCTCCAGTATCTGCAGCTTCCACCAAGTCTGTTGATCCTGAGAAGGCTAAGCTCCGCGGCACCACCCAAAAGGTCAACCGCATTCGCGAGATCACCGCTAAGAAGACCGTTGAAGCGCTACAGATCTCTGCACAGCTCACCCAGCTGCACGAGGTTGATATGACCCGCGTTGCTGAGCTGCGTAAGAACAACAAGCCAGCATTCATCGAGAAGCACGGCGTCAACCTGACCTACCTGCCATTCTTCGTGAAGGCTGTTGTTGAGGCTTTGGTTTCCCACCCGAACGTCAATGCGTCCTACAACGCAAAGACCAAGGAGATGACCTACCACTCCTCCGTCAACATCTCCATCGCTGTTGATACCCCTGCAGGTCTGCTCACCCCAGTTATCCACGATGCACAGGATCTCTCCCTACCTGAGATCGCAAAGGCAATCGTTGATCTGGCTGACCGCGCTCGCAACAACAAGCTCAAGCCAAATGATCTTTCCGGTGGTACCTTCACCATCACCAACATTGGTTCTGAAGGCGCCCTGTCTGATACCCCAATCCTGGTTCCACCACAGGCTGGCATCTTGGGCACCGGTGCGATCGTGAAGCGTCCTGTTGTTATCACCGAGGACGGCATCGATTCCATCGCTATCCGTCAGATGGTATTCCTGCCACTGACCTACGATCACCAGGTCGTTGACGGCGCAGATGCAGGTCGTTTCTTGACCACCATCAAGGATCGTCTGGAAACCGCTAACTTCTTGGGTGACCTCGAGCTTTAAGCTCCCTGAAGTAGCACGTCAAACCGCTTAGTTCCCCTTCGGGAGCTAAGCGGTTTTTTGTATGGACCGGGCCGGTGTGACGAGACACCAAAAGAGGGCTAGGGTTGATAGTCATCATGACTGCACCACGAGACCCCTTCTTCCCCGCCGATCTCTCAATTAGAGCATCGGATCAACCCATTGAAATTCAGCGATTGGGTCTTATTGATTATCAAAAAGCCTGGGATTATCAGGCTGAGCTCGCAGCCCAGCGCGCCCGCGATGAAATCAATGACCAATTGCTCATCTTGGAACATCCTTCGATTTATACCGCTGGCAAACGCACTCAGCCGGAAGATCTTCCTACAAATGGCCTACCAGTAATTAATGCTGATCGCGGTGGTCGCATTACCTGGCATGGCCCCGGACAGCTAGTGATGTACCCCATCATCAAGCTGGCTGAGCCAATCGATGTAGTGGATTATGTACGTCGCTTAGAAGAAGCACTGATCCAGGTGGTGCGCGATATCGGAGTTTCCGATGCCGGTCGCGTGGATGGTCGCTCTGGTGTTTGGGTGCCAGCTCACGACGGTTGGGTTGATAGCAAGGTCGCGGCGCTGGGAATTCGTATTACCCGAGGCGTGACCATGCATGGTTTATCCATTAACTGCAATAACACCCTGGACTTCTATGAACACATTGTGGCTTGTGGAATTGCCGATGCCGGCCTAACCACCCTCACTCGTGAACTGGAACGCAATGTCACCACTGAGGAGTTAGTCGAGCCCATGATCAAAGCTTTAGATGACGCCCTCGCCGGACGGCTGATTGTGGCTAATCACAGTTTTGCTAGTGCTCCAGATCCCACCAAGGTTCGCCCTAATCGGGGGTAGCAGGTGAAATTAGCCTGCAACCCGCAGCGTTGCAGGAAAGAGCAACACCCTGACTCAGAACGTCGAAAAGCGTTTTTAGTTTCTCTTTAAAAATTAACTATTTGAAAGATGTAAGGTTGCATTTGTGACTATCGCACCTGAAGGACGACGACTATTGCGCGTCGAGGCACGTAACTCGGAAACCCCGATTGAGACGAAGCCTCGATGGATTAGAAACCAGGTTAAGAATGGACCTGAGTACAAGGACATGAAGGAAAGGGTCGCCGGCGCTTCTTTGCACACTGTGTGCCAAGAGGCCGGCTGTCCAAATATTCACGAATGTTGGGAATCCCGCGAGGCAACGTTCCTAATCGGTGGTGCTAACTGCTCCCGCCGTTGCGATTTCTGCATGATTAACTCTGCGCGCCCAGAACCACTTGACCGCGGCGAGCCACTGCGCGTCGCTGAGTCGGTGCGCGAAATGCAGCTTAATTACTCCACCATTACCGGTGTGACCCGCGATGACCTCGATGATGAGGGCGCTTGGCTCTACGCCGAGGTTGTACGCAAAATCCACGAGCTCAACCCAAATACCGGTGTTGAGAACCTGGTTCCTGACTTCTCCGGCAAAAAAGACCTGCTCCAGGAAGTTTTTGAAGCCCGTCCTGAGGTTTTTGCCCACAATGTGGAGACCGTGCCACGTATTTTCAAGCGCATTCGCCCAGCTTTCCGCTATGAGCGTTCCCTTGACGTTATCCGCCAGGCACGTGACTTTGGTCTAGTTACCAAGTCCAACCTGATTCTGGGTATGGGTGAAACTGCTGAAGAAGTTAACTCGGCACTGCAGGATCTGCACGATGCTGGCTGTGACATCATCACCATTACGCAGTACCTGCGTCCAGGCCCCCTCTTCCACCCCATCGAACGTTGGGTAAAGCCTGAAGAGTTCGTTGAGCATGCTGAGGCTGCTAAGGAAATGGGCTTCGCAGCTGTTATGTCTGGTCCTTTGGTTCGCTCCTCCTACCGTGCAGGTCGCCTGTACGCACAGGCAATGGAGTTCCGTGGCGAGGAAATCCCCGCTCACCTAAGCCACCTGAAGGATGGCGCTGGCGAGTCCACCGCGCAGGAAGCTTCCACTTTGTTGGCTCGTTATGGCGCTTCTGAGGAAACCCCAGTTGTAGCTTTTAACTAGTTTTTCAAGCTCGAGCGCACTTTAACCTGCCCTGAATTCTTATTATTCAGGGCAGGTTTTTTGCTGCTTTAAAGTTGTTATGAACTGTCTAAAGTGTTCCCGGCAAATCCTCAAAGTTCCTCTATTTTCGCAGTTCTTGCCATATCGCCTATTGTTAAGAACATGGCAGACGCGAAGAAGCAGGCGGATAAAGCCGCCAAGAAGCAGATCAGAGCAGCTAAGAGCGCACAACGCAAACAAACCTGGTCCCAAATGTGGCAGGTTTTCAAGATGCAGAGCAAGAAGGATAAAGCACTTATTCCTTTGATGCTGCTGTCTATTCTTGGCATCCCGCTTATTCTTTTCTTGCTCGGAATGATCTGGGGCGGCCAGTGGTGGATGCTTCCCATCGGTATCGCCGCCGGCATTGTACTGGCAATGTTTATTTTCACCCGTCGTGTTGAGCGCGATGTTTATAAGCAGGCCGAAGGTCAGCAGGGTGCTGCCGCATGGGCGGTAGAAAACCTCCGCTCCGGCGCTGGCATGACCTGGCGTACCAAGACTGGTATCGCAGTGACCACCCAAATGGATGCGGTTCACCGCGTTATTGGACTGTCCGGCGTGGTTTTGGTTGGTGAAGGTGCAGCTCACCGCCTCAAGCCTTTGATGGCTCAGCAGCGCAAGCGCCTCAACCGCGTTGCTCCTGGTGTTCCAGTTCATGAGATCATCACCGGCGAGGAAGAGGGCCAGACCCCTATTTCCAAGCTGCAGCGCGAGCTGGTCAAGCTTCCTCGCAACTACAAGAAGAATGAAGTTGCTTCTTTGGCCGCACGTATTGAAGCAATGGACAATGTTGGAAACGGCCCTGGTGCTGCTCTTCCAAAGGGTCCTTTGCCAAAGGGTGCAAGCATGTCCGGTATGAACCGTCGTGCTCGTCGCCAGGCTGAGCGTAAGGGCGATAAGTAACATTTCCGCCACTGCCTAAGCTTGAAGCAGTTTTTAAGCGCACTTTCCCACATTTGGGAGGGTGCGCTTTTTTGGATGATATACCTTTTTGCCCCCAAAGGTAGTATGTCTGGAACCACAGGTCATTACCGAGTAATTCCCCGCACAACGTGCGATTATTAGCTTTGTGAGCCTGCTTATTGAAAACCAATTATTAGCCTTGGCCTTAATCATGACCCTGGGATTGCTTTTGGGCCGAATCCGGGTTTTCGGATTCCGCCTGGGCGTCGCGGCGGTCCTCTTTGTGGGCCTAATTGTTACCACTATCGAGCCCGAGATCACCATCCCTCCCCTCGTCTACGTGATCGGCTTGTCCCTCTTCGTCTACACCATCGGCCTCGAAGCCGGCCCGGGCTTCTTTAAGTCCATGAAAGCAGTGGGACTGCGCAATAACAGCCTTGCTTTTGGCTCGATTGTGGCCGCCACCGCGCTGGCTTGGGCGCTAATCAAGCTCTTTAAAATCGACGCCGCCTCCGGCGCCGGTATGTTGACAGGTGCGCTAACCAACACCCCGGCAATGGCCGCAGTGGTTGATGCCCTACCGGCGCTTATCGACGACCAGAATCAGCTTCACGCCGTCTCTGAACTCCCCGTCATCGCCTATTCGCTGGCCTATCCCCTTGGTGTACTCATTGTCATCATCTCCATCGCGATCTTTAGCTCCGTGTTCAAAATTGACCACAATAAGGAAGCTGAAGAAGCGGGAGTTGCAGTACAACAATTGCTGGGCAAACGCATCCGAGTTACTCATGAAGATCTCCCCGCCATCAGCAATATTCCGCAGCTTCTTGATCTCCACATCATCGTTTCCCGCGTTGAGCGCGGTGGCACCCAGTTCATTCCTGAAGCTGGCGATAGAACCCACGCTGGTGATATCCTCACCGTGGTGGGTACCGAAGAAGAGCTCGACATTGCCCAAAACAAGCTGGGCGAGCTTATCGACGGACACCCCTACAAAAATCTGGACCTTGATTATCGCCGAATTTTTGTCTCAAATGGCGCCATCGTTGGCATTCCACTGAAGAATTTGCGTCCCCGCTTCCACGGCATGCTGATCACCCGCATTAGGCGCGGTGATACCGACCTGGTTGCCGATCCAGATATGACTTTGCAATTGGGTGACCGCGTGCGTGTGGTTGCTCCTGCAGAGCGCATGGATGAAGCCACTCGCCTCCTGGGTGACTCCTATAAGAAGCTTTCGGATTTCAACTTGCTGCCCCTCGTGGCTGGATTGGCACTGGGTGTACTGCTGGGCATGATTGAGATCCCACTACCTGGCGGTAGCTCCCTGAAACTAGGCAATGCGGGTGGACCGCTCATCGTTGCGTTGTTGTTGGGTTCGATGGGGCGCAGCGGAAAAATTGTTTGGCAGATCCCCTATGGCGCTAACCTTGCACTGCGACAATTTGGTATCACCCTGTTTTTGGCAGCTATTGGTACCACGGCAGGTGCGGGCTTCCGCAAGGCGCTTAGCGATCCTGAATCCCTCAAAATCATTGGTGTAGGTGCGCTGGTTACGCTATTTATCTCTTTGAGCGTGCTGATCATCGGCCATAAGCTCATGAAGATTCCTTTTGGTGAAACTGCAGGCATTTTGGCCGGTAGCCAAACCCACCCTGCGGTGCTGAGTTATGTTTCTGAAAGCACTAAAAATGAGCTCCCAGCCTTGGGTTATACCTCGGTATATCCCTTAGCTATGGTGTCAAAGATTCTGGCTGCGCAGGTGCTATTGTTCCTGCTCCTTTAGGTACCCCCATAAAAAACGCCCGGTAGCCTGCTGGCTCCGGGCGTCGAAAAGCGTGGTTTTAACCGCGAATAACGGCAGTACCGGTGGCTTTATCATGCAGGCCACGGCCATCGGAATCAACCATAACTGCAGGCAAAATCAAAATGGTCAGCAAGGAGCGGACCAAAGCGCGCCACCAGCCCACATGGGCGGTGGCGTCTACTCGTGCGATGCCCATGCCCAAGATTGCGTGGCCCGGGGTGCGCGCGAAGAACCAACCGCTGAGCCAGCCGAGGATAACAAAGATGATCAGTGTGGTCGTTGCGACATCGCCGAGAGCATCGGTGAAATTGCTGAGCACGATGGCGATGATCCAGGAGAAAATCCAGTCAATACACACGCCACCAATGCGGCGCATAACGGAAACTAGCGAGCCGGCACCGCTTTTGGGAAGTCCGAGTTTTTCTCCGGGCCAACGGCCGGGGGCATCGGGATCATCAAAGTCTGCGGGAATTTGAGGTCCGTCGAGCCAACTTCTTTTCGGCTTTGCCATTTCTAAAACCAAATCCAAACGTGTTGAGGGCGAAAATTCAAGGGATGCAGTCTGCATTTTTGCGCCTTTGAAAAACGACACTCAAAGGGGTTTACAGAGTGTCATAAATCGACAAAATTTCGCAGATTTTCCAAAATATAGAATTCTGTCGGTGCAGTTCAAAGATATTTTTTACAAAAGTTTTGATAGATCGACAGATAATGCTCTATACTTTAAAACGTCGCAAGGACTACATTTGCAGCCAAGTCTACTACCTGATCTCAAATGGTCGGGAATTGTGACAAAGCTTCAGATAAACCTTTCCGCCCATGTCAATGAGGAGTTACCGTGGCGTTTAAAACCCCGGAAGAAGTAACCAAGTTCATCAAAGATGAAAACGTCGAGTTCATTGACGTTCGATTCACCGACCTTCCCGGCACCGAGCAGCACTTCAGCATCCCTGCCGCTGCGTTCGATGAGGATGCAATCGAAGAAGGCCTGGCATTCGACGGATCTTCCATCCGTGGATTCACCACCATCGACGAGTCCGATATGAACCTGCTTCCGGACCTCACCACCGCCACCATCGATCCTTTCCGTAAGTCGAAGACCCTGAACATCAAGTTCTTCGTTCACGATCCTTTCACTCGTGAGGCTTTCTCCCGTGACCCACGTAACGTGGCTCGTAAGGCTGAACAGTACTTGGCATCCACCGGAATTGCAGATACCTGTAACTTCGGCGCAGAGGCTGAGTTCTACCTCTTCGATTCCGTTCGCTACTCCACCGAGATGAACGCTGGTTTCTACCACGTTGATTCCGATGAGGGCTGGTGGAACCGTGGCAACGAGTTCAACGTCGATGGCTCCCGCAACCTGGGTTCCAAGAACCGCGTCAAGGGTGGCTACTTCCCAGTTGCTCCTTATGACCAGTCCGTAGAAGTACGTGACGATATGGTTCACAACCTGACTGAAGCTGGCTTCAACCTCGAGCGTTTCCACCACGAGGTTGGCGGCGGCCAGCAGGAAATCAACTACCGCTTCAACACCCTGCTGCACGCGGCTGATGATATCCAGACCTTCAAGTACATCATCAAGAACACCGCTAAGCTGCACGGCAAGGCTGCAACCTTCATGCCTAAGCCACTTGCAGGCGACAACGGTTCCGGTATGCACGCTCACCAGTCCCTGTGGAAGGACGGCAAGCCACTCTTCCACGATGAGTCCGGTTACGCAGGCCTTTCCGATATCGCTCGTTACTACATCGGCGGTATCCTGCACCACGCTGGCGCAGTTCTTGCCTTCACCAACCCAACCTTGAACTCCTACCACCGTCTGGTTCCAGGCTTCGAGGCCCCAATCAACTTGGTTTACTCACAGCGCAACCGTTCTGCTGCTGTTCGTATCCCAATCACCGGTTCCAACCCTAAGGCTAAGCGCATTGAGTTCCGCGCTCCGGACCCATCAGGCAACCCATACTTGGGCTTCGCTGCAATGATGATGGCTGGCCTTGACGGTGTTAAGAACCGCATTGAGCCACACGCTCCAGTGGACAAGGACCTCTACGAGCTTCCTCCAGAGGAAGCTGCATCCATCCCACAGGCTCCTACCTCCCTCGAGGCATCCCTCAAGGCACTGCAGGAAGACTCCAACTTCCTCACCGAGTCCGATGTCTTCACCGAGGATCTCATCGAGGCATACATTCAGTACAAGTATGACAACGAGATCTCCCCAGTTCGCCTGCGCCCAACCCCACAGGAGTTCGAGCTCTACTTCGATTGCTAAGTCGAGCTAAAACAGGAATTAATTCCTAAACCTAGCCTCTGAGAATCATCGAGATTCTCAGGGGCTTTGTTGTGCTTGGATTTTTTGGGGGGTTTCTAGAAACTAAAGAAGATAGAAGCGCATGTGGTACCCACGATCGGGGTAGAAAAATACAAAATACTCTATTTACACAGCAAGTTTTCCGCGAATGTGAATTAACATGAATTGTTCATATTTTTCACATTAAACAGGGAGACTTTCTTGAAAAAGATTCCTGCGATCTTCACTGCCCTTGCCTTGGCAGGAACTTCAATCGCGATTCCACAGGCAGCTTCTGCGCAAACCATTTCATATGCCGACCTTTATACCCCTGAAGATTCTCCATATGGTGCATTAAATGCCTCCCCATCCCGCTCAATGGCCGCAGTGTTTGGCGGCCTTCCAAGCGACCGAAGCCTCTATTCATTCGAAATCACCTGGGGAAACTCGCCATACCCAGTGACATTAAGTGCCACAGGGTCAATCTACTTTGACAATTATGTTTACGTCGCTCTTGAACCTTAGGCTATCTACCCAGAGCATTTTGATGTTCCCTATACTGTTGTCGTCAACTACGCCGATGGAAGTACGGATACATTGAATGGACTTCTCGAAGTAAAGCCAGTGCAGGCTTTGGTCAAGGACGGCGAACCAATCCCAGAAGTTTCCACACCAATGGCAACTACCACCGTCACCACTACAGTGACCCCAGCCCCCGTAACCGAGACGGTCACTTTGGAACCAACTCCGACTACCGTCACCGAAATCGTTACAGAAACTGCTACTGAAACGGTCACCGAAATCCCTGAGACCTCCACAGTCACTGTAACCAAGGAGCCAACTCCTACCACTGTGACTGCAACCCAAACGGTAACCCCAGCCCCAGTTACTGAAACTGCAACTCAAACCACCACGGTTACGGAGCTTCCAGATCCAGCGACCATAACCGTAACTGAAACCGCTGCTGAGGCAACCTCCACTGTCACCGTGACTAAAGAGCCAACTCCTACCACTGTGACCGAGACAAAGACCGCAACTCAAACGGTCACCGCAGCTCCAGTAACCGAGACTAAGACTGCAACTGCGACCACCACGGTAACTAAGGAGCCAACTCCCACCACTGTGACTGAGACCAAAACAGCAGCTCCGGTCACCAAGACGGAAACCGTCACCACCACCGCAAAGCCTGCAGCTGAAAGCGGCAGCAGCGCAAATGGTGGCGTCCTCGCTGCCATTCTTGCTCTTATTGCAGCAATCGGCGGCGGCGCGTTCTTCTGGTTCACCAACCTTCAATAAGCACGAAGTCTCCACACGCTGAAGGCTACTAAGAACTTCTTAGTGGCCTTTTTGCATCCTTAAAACTACAACTCAATAACCGCCCGCACTGCGGCAGCCACAGCTTCGTGGCCGGCTTGGGTCATATGCTCTGGATAAGCATCGGTGTCAAAACCTTCAAAATCACCCCAGCGCTGTGCCGGAGGCGCACAAACTGTGTGTTCCGCAGCTCCAGAGGGCAAAACATAATCGGCACCGTTTCTCACCGCAGCCTCAGCAATTTTCTGGTTTAAAGAATTAGATAAATTCAGCGCCCATTGTTGATCCTCGGCCGATACCGCAGTCAACGCCGGACACTCCCCCGCTGCCAACAAAGACACATAGCCTGTTGAAATCACCTGAGCTTGCGGCGCACGCTGATGAATCTCAGCGTAGGCATTGTCCAAATTTGTGCCGAGTTCACTGAAATCAATAGACACTTGATCGCGACAATCCGCGGTGCCAGCCTCCATTTCCGCACGGATACAGCCGGTTACATCACCAAAACCAATATCGTTGGCCCCGATTGTTAATGTCACCAGCTTGGTATCTGAATTCAGCTCATCAAATTGTGGCGGAAGTGTTTCATCGTCAGTGTCGCGGGTATTAAAAAGATCGCCAATCATTGCGCCCTGACAGCTGACATCATCCACATCCGGATCCACCAACTGCGGATAGTTCCCCTCCGAACGCCGACAAAAAGAATCGCGCAGTGCACCAAACCGAGAACCCGTGGAAGCATAGGAATCACCGAGAGCCACGTATTTTGAGGCGCTTATCGACGCCCCCTCGCTAGGTGCCACCATCCCCTCAGGGGAGGTTAAGCGTGCAGGCTCAGCGCTACAGGCGCTGAGTACCAAAACACTAAGAAGGGTGCCGACTAATCGTTTCATACCCTTCTTTTTAGTCTTCTTTGCCTTAAATTCCGATTAGCTCGGATGCGATGACATCAGAAAGGCAGATTGTTCCATTTGGTTCGCCTCTAAAGAGGAGAAGGTGATCAGCATTGATGATGACTTCCAGCTGACGTTCAAGGGTGAAGGTCTCCCAGACCTTCATTTCATTTGCACGGATTCTTAATCCCATTTTTCCTTCTCCTCTCATAACTTCCCGGAATAAACATTTTGTGCTTCAAATCACTTTTTTAAACTCTTGCGTTGTACATCATTCTAGGGGGTAAACGTTGAAATCTTGAAGTTCATGATCGATACCACCCGCTTTTAACCCCGGAAATCACCCCTGATCAGGTGAAATGTGAGGGTTTATTCATGTTCCAAAACAGACATCCCCTTCAAGAACAAACATAACGGGGGTACTGTTTTTAATCAAAAAACCGTCACCCCGCACGGTTTGGGTGCGGGGTGACGGTGGAGGGCGGCGTCGAAAAGCGGTTTAAGCTTGTCGCTTTTCATAACCCATGCGGGGTTTAAAGCCCTGTGGGTGTTTGAGCTGCGCTACCGCATCGGCGATCACCATGCGGAAACGCTGGTTGGTTACCGGCATATTTGAAATCGGGAACCAAGCAACCTCAGTGTTTTCATCATCGGCTACAAAGGGCACATCCGAGGAACCGCTAACTACACAACGCATGGTGGTGTCCATATAGCTGGTGACATCACCATTGTCATAGGTAACTGGGCCAACCTTGCCCACCCCCAGCAAAGCCTCAACAGAAACCTCTAGACCGGTTTCTTCCAACACTTCACGCTGGGCCGCAATATGTGGCTGTTCACCTGGATCAACGATGCCGGTAGGAGGCGTCCACTCGCCGTTGTCTGCACGCTTAACCAGCAAAACATCGGGTACCACGTGGAAGGGAGATCCCGGGGGCACATCGCGAATAATCAAGGCCGTAACTGAAGGCAGCCACAGTGGATCATGGCCGATATGCTCACGCAATTTAACAATAAAATCTGGGATTGCCACTGGCTCTGTCCCCTTTCCCTTTTGGATTGCTTAATGTTTTTAGGCTACGCCATGCAGTGTAGGCATTTTTAAAGGCCAGGCCCCTTAGAACTGGGCCTGGCCTGATGCTTAGTTTCCTTATTTCACGGTGGAGTTTGCGATGGATTCCACGATGAATTGCTTTACTGCCTCGGTATCATTTGGCAGCTCACTAACCTTAAAAGGAGCGTCCATAATCTTGGCAAAACGCTCTGGCAACTCAGGCTCAGAACCAATAGCCTCGACGATGGTATCGGCAAACTTCACTGGCAGAGCGGTTTCCAACACGATGATTGGAGTGGAGATCTCTGCTGCCCACTGACGAGCCACGTGCACACCATCAGCAGTATGTGGATCAATCAGCACACCGTGTCGCTTATTAACATCCGCGATGGTCGCTACACGATCAGCGTGGGTGGAACGGCCGGAAGCAAAACCATATTCAGCTGCTGCCTGTGGGAACTGCGGATCCTGTGAAAGATCAAAACCGCCCTGACGGACCTGAGTGCCAAAAAGATCATTTACGCGCGCTGCATCGCGGCCCAAAAGATCAAAGATGAAACGCTCAAAGTTGGATGCGCGGGAAATGTCCATGGAAGGTGAAGAGGTCTCATAGGTATCTGCGGAACTGCGCACGCGGTATTCGCCGGTGCGGAAGAACTCATCGAGCACGTCATTTTCATTGGTAGCCACAATGAGACGATCGATGGGCAGACCCATTTGGCGGGCGATGTGGCCTGCACAAATATCTCCGAAGTTGCCGGTTGGTACAGAGAAGCTGACCTTTTGATCATTGCTTTCGGTGGTGCGAATCCAGGAGGAAACATAGTAAACAACCTGAGCCATCAGGCGTGCCCAGTTAATGGAGTTCACTGCGCCGATGCGCTGCTCACGCTTGAAATCTGCATCAGCAGAAACTGTCTTCACAACGTCTTGGCAATCATCAAAGACACCGTCAAGTGCAATGTTGAAGATATTCGGATCATCGAGGCCAAACATCTGAGCCTGCTGGAATGGAGTCATACGGCCGGCTGGGGTCAGCATAAAAACGCGAATTCCCTCGCGACCACGCATGGCATATTCCGCGGAAGATCCGGTATCTCCTGAGGTAGCACCAAGGATGTTGATGGTTTCATCGCGGCGGCGTAGCTCATATTCAAAAAGTTCGCCGAGTAGCTGCATGGCCATATCTTTAAAGGCTGCAGTTGGACCTTCGGAAAGGTGACCAAGGAAGATATTGCCTTCCAGCTTGGTTACCGGAACGATTTCTTCGCTAGAGAACTTAGGGAAGGTATAAGCGCGGGCAGTGATTGCCTTGATATCTGCTACGGGAATGTCATCGACAAAAAGGCTAATGACCTCAGCTGCTAGAGCTGCATAGCCCTCGGTTGCGAGCACCTCACGCCACTTGGTGAGAGCGGCATCATCAAGCTGAGGATATTCGGCAGGCAGGTAGAGGCCCCCATCTGGGGCGAGACCACCGAGCAAAATATCGCTAAAGCGGGCAGGGGTACGGCTAGAATCACGCGTCGAAATGTAGTCCACGCCTTATAGACTATCCCAAGGGGTGACACAATACTCCCCCATGCCGTCCCAAATTTCGGAGATTTACTCACTTTTAATGACTTAAGCAACGTGATCACCTAAAGTGTTCCTGATCACTCTCCGCCATAGTTTTAGGATGTGCCCATGGCTAGCTCCACTTCTTCACCGCAGAATGCCTCCCAGTCCCTCAATAAAGCAGACCAACGTCCAGGTGTTTTTGCTCAAAAATCCGAACTAACCGCGGTAGAGATTCTCAACCCAGAACCAGTATCCAAATGGAACCTTTTTGTTCTTATTGGTTGCAGCCTCTTGGTTGTTTTGTTGGTTTTCCTCGGCCCGTGGATTTACCCGCACGTAGCTGAACTCAGCGCTACGTTGTGGAATGCTTCCTAAAATTTAGTGGCTGTGAGCTTCGACCATATTCGACTAAAAAGACCCCCTGGTATTACTTTTTCTTCCTAGAGGTCTACCCTGAAATATTGTGAAGAACTCCGCCGAAAAAACTTCGCCCAATCCCAAAGAAAAAGTCACCGCACGAGCAATAATCGTGTGGGCAGCAGCCTGCTTGGTATATATCGCCGCAGTGACCAGCCGCACCAGTTTTGGTGTAGCTGGCGTTGAGGCGATTGATCGTTTCCAGGTAGATGCCACTCGCATTGCAGTTTTTACTTCAGTGCAGGTCGGCGTTTATGCCTTTACCCAAATCCCCATGGGCATGCTCATTGATAAATACGGCCCGCGCAAACTCCTTGCCATCGGCGCCCTGATTATGGGTGTTGGCCAGATCATTTTGGGCTTTACAGATGTTTATGGCATCGCAATTATCGCCCGCATTCTCATTGGTGCCGGCGATGCCTCTATCTTCCTCTCCGTAATGCGCATTTTGCCTTCATGGTTCCCACTCAAGGCAACCCCCATCTTCACCCAGCTCACCACCAGCCTGGGCCAGCTTGGCCAATTCATTTCCGCAGTTCCTTTCTTGGCGCTGCTGGGGGCATCCGGCTGGACCATTGCCTTTGTCAGCCTGGGAGCGGTGGTATCGATCATCGCCATTGCAGCGTTAATCGCTGTGCGCGATACTCCAGAGCTCCCCGCTCCTGTCGCTTCTGAAGTTGCGGTGGAAACTCAGCCCGTGGAAACCACCCACACCCCAGTGAAAAATAGCCTCGGCACCAGCTTAAAGCTCATCCTCCGAAATCCTTTGTGCTGGCAGGGCTTCTTTATTCACTATTCCCTCATGGTGTGGCTCAACGTGTTTAACCTGATGTGGGGCCTTCCAATGATGACCCTTGGTATGGGACTTTCCACTGCCACCGTAGGCATCGTGCTGAGTGTTAGTACTTTCTGTTTGGTTGTTTCTGCACCGCTAATGGGAATTATCTCCGCTCGCACCGGTTACCGACGCGATGTTATTGCAATCGCATTCTCCTGTGTGCAGGCTTTAGCGTGGCTTATCTTCCTCTCTTCTGAAACACCACGTGGCGTGGTTGCTATTGTGCTGGTCAACGTTGCTATGGGTCTTACCACCGCTGCCTCCAACTTTGGATTTGATAGCATCCGCGAACGCTTGGATCGCAATATCCTGGCTGCTGGCACTGGTTTGGCCAATATGGGTGGCTTTATTTCTGCGATGGTGGCATCCCAGATTGTCGGTATTTTGCTTGACCATTCCGCACATGGAAATACCTACACCTGGCATGATTTCCGCGTGGCTTACATTGCAGTAATCATTATTTGGGCCCTTGGTGTTTTGGGATTTGTGGTGGCCCGTCTCAAGGGTGGACCTGGTCGCCGTATGCTCACCCGCATTCGCCATTCCACTTCCCACTAAGCGCCAAGCACCCCAGCGGCCGTGGCCACTGGGGTGCGGGGATGCGTCGAAAAGCTAAAAATTAGAAGCGTGGACGGTTAGAACCTGGTCCAAAAGGGCCAAAAGGTCCACCGAAATTACCGTATCCGGGGCCGAATCCTGGTCCACGTCCACGACCGCGATCGCGGCCGGAAATTAGGCCTTGCACAAAGTTGTTGACAGCTTCGCCGATCTCACCGACCACGTCCTCGTTATAGGAACGCTCATCGCGGTGGCGACGGCGTGGCTCATCTTCTTCATCGATAAGATCTTCCACATAAATCGGTCCCTCATCAGAGATGCCCTCATATTCCATTTCAGCATCCTCAAATGGGGAGAAGACATCATCAGGCTGCAGATCGCCATCAAACTCGATGCTTAGAACATTGTTCTCAAAATGAATTTTTTCATCAGGGTCTACGCCAAGTTGATGTGCATAACCAATAACTGCACTGAGCTCAGCAAATGTTGCATCTGAAAGGTCGATGGAGAGTTTTATTGCCATGGTGGAATCCTTGCTGTTGAAGTCTGGTTAAGCTCTTGTCTCCGACAGTACGTCCACCAACATGGGCTGTAAACCGCTTAGGGGCAAAGATCAGGGAATTCCCCCAAAACTGGCAGCGACCCTGAGTTTTATCCCAGCGCGCTTTAGCCCAGCGTCCTTTATCTCAGCGCCGCGAAAACTTGCTGGTTGAGCTTGAAGGCAAGCGCTGCCTCATCCGCCATCGCCGCGCGCTCTGCTTCTTGAAGATCCAGAGCATCAAGCTGGGCGCGGTAATTGTCCTTATATGGCTTAATCTTGCCGATTTCCTCAAAATTATAAAAATTCAAGGCCTCATCAGGAATTCCATATTCACGGTTAACCAAACGCGCAATAACCTGCCCACCAGAGAGATCCCCCAGGTAGCGGACATAATGATGCGCCATCAAGCGAGGAAAATCCGCCGCGGCAGCAATCTCATCCAAGCGTTTGACATACTCCGCGGTGGCCGCGGTGGGTACCACTTGAGCCCGCCAGTCAGGATTGACGTTGAGGGCATCAAGGTCTTTTTCCAGCGCTTTTCGACGCTCCAACTTGCGGTCAATCAACGTCCGGGAGCGAGGATCAGCGCTGCAGCGCTGTGCTGCATTTTCCAACGCAGAATAAAACAGCCAAGATTGTTCCTGCAACGCAATAAAAG
The DNA here is from genome assembly GCF_000344785.1 of Corynebacterium callunae DSM 20147. Taxonomy (NCBI): domain Bacteria; kingdom Bacillati; phylum Actinomycetota; class Actinomycetes; order Mycobacteriales; family Corynebacteriaceae; genus Corynebacterium; species Corynebacterium callunae. The sequence continues at coordinate 2,020,953 of NC_020506.1, forward strand.
CACTTTTATCCAACTTTCCACCCAGCAAGTCATGGATAAAAGCTGAATTTTCCGCATCCTCATGTGCTTGGGAGGTGTGACTGCGCAACTGCTCAGAAAGGCTCGGAGAACCTGCTTGGGAGTTCTTCATAGTCGAGGTAGACATTGTGTTTCCTTAAGAAGGGACTAAATTGTGGGTAATCGGAGCACTTTTGAGGTGCTCGTTTTCCCTACCTTCAAGAAGACCTTAACTTAGGCTACCCACACTAAGATATCGCTCTTTAGTTTGAGGCTATTTTTCTCCCACGTCCATAGAATCCACGCCCCAGAAGACCTCATCTACCACCTGTCGACTCTTGCGAGTGACCTTCAGATAGTGCTCCAAATACTCCTGATACTCGTTAGGATCCCAGCCAGAAGCACCTGCAATCTGGGCCAACTGAGGGCCCGGAGTAGGAAGCTGATCGGCCTTTTTACCCTTCACCAGCACCAAAGCATTTCGTGCTGCCGTGGCAGTGAGCCATGCTTCCCGCAAGATTTGGGCCTGGGTTGGATTAATGATTTCCTTTTCTTCCACCACATCCAATACTTCCAAGGTGGAAGTATTGTGCAGCTCAGGAATCTCATGGGCATGCAGCATGGTGAGCAACTGGACCGTCCACTCGATGTCAGAGAGCGCTCCCCTACCGAGTTTGGTGTGAGTGTTGCGATCCGCACCGCGTGGCAGTCTTTCACTGTCCACGCGAGCTTTCATCCTTCTCACATCCCTAATTTGGGACTGAGATGCACCATTTTCGGGATAACGGAACCTATCAATAGATTCCAGGAAACGGATACCCAATTCTTTATCGCCAGCAACCCAGGCAGCACGAAGCAAAGCTTGAATTTCCCAGGTCTCGCCCCATTTTTCGTAATAATTTACATAGGACTCGATGGTTCTAACCACTGCACCTGAGCGACCTTCCGGACGCAAGCCTAGATCAACCTCAAGTGGTGGATCGCCTGATGGCTTGGCAAGGCGGGCGCGCATGGAATCGCAGATATCAATTGCCCAGGTAATTGCCTCATGCTCAGACACTCCCTCGGCAGGTTCACATACAAACATCACATCCGCATCTGAACCATATCCAAGTTCAGCACCGCCAAGGCGGCCCATTCCAATCACAGCAATCTTGGCTAGCGGATGATCTGGTTTTTGGGGATCCAAAAGGACGGCGCGAATTTCCGCATCAAGCGCAGAATCCAGCACCGCATCCCACACCAGCGACAAACTCCAACAAACTTCCTGAACGGTCAACATATTGAGCAGGTCAGCTGAGGCAATGCGAGCCAACTCTTGACGGCGTAGGGAGCGTGCCGCCTGGATGGCACGATCAGGAGAATCATGGCGCGAAACTGTTGCCTTGAGTGCCTTAATCACCTGATCAGGTGCAGTTTCCAACAATTTCGGGCCAGTTGCGCCATCACCCAATTGCTTCACAAAATCCGGGGTGGAAATAATGAGCTCAGAAATATATGGCGAGTTGCCCAAAATTCGCATGAGTCGCTGTCCCACGATGCCCTCATCACGCAACATGCGCAAGAACCAACTGCGATCTAAAGCAGCGTCGGAGAGTTTGCGGTAGTTCAACAACCCAGCATCGGGATCGGCTGTTTGAGAGAGCCATTCCATCAACGTAGGCAGCAACATCGACTGAATTTTTGCCTTACGGCTGGCACCGGCGGCAAGGGCGGTGAGGTGCTCGTAGGCACGAACCGGATGCTTATAGCCCAAGGCTGCAAGCTGTAGTTTCGCGGCTTCTGGTGAAAGTTTGATGGCGTCCACGCTGAAGTTGACCACAGAGTTAAGGAGTGGCCGATAAAACAGCTGGCTATGCAGGGATTGAATCTGCAAACGAACCTTGCGCAAGTGATTTTCCATGGCTCGGGCAGAGCTGTGCTCGCCTGATCCAGTAAAGCCGGAGGCGCGCGCCAACCATCGCATATTCATGCGATCTTCGTTCTTTGGCATCATATGCGTGCGCTTAACACGTTCTAGCTGCAGGCGGTGTTCCAATAATCGCAGAAACTCATAGGACTCAATGAGATTATTGCCGTCTTCACGGCCTACATATCCTTGTTTTACCAGGGCTTGAAGTGCCTTAACTGTGGAACGTACCCGCAATGCTTCATCTGATCGGCCATGAACCATCTGCAAAAGCTGCACGGCAAATTCCACATCCCTCAAACCACCGCGACCAAGTTTAAGCTCACGATCTCGGAGGTCTTCAGGGACGTTATCAAGCACCCTACGGCGCATTGCTTGGATATCCTCCACGAAGGATTCCCGCTGGCTAGCACCCCAAATAAGAGGTGAAAGTTGTGCTACATATTCCTGACCGAGCTTAATATCGCCGGTCATCGGGCGAGCTTTAAGCAGTGCCTGGAATTCCCACGTTTCCGCCCAGCGCTTGTAGTAGGCCATATGCGATTCAAGAGATCGCACCAGCGCACCGCTTTTTCCTTCGGGACGCAGGGCTGCATCAACTTCGAAGAAAGAACTGCATCCAATACGGATAAACTCGGCGGCCATACGGGTTGCGCGGGAGCTAGCTGGTTCTGCAATGAATACGACGTCAACGTCAGAAATATAGTTAAGTTCCTGGGCGCCACATTTACCCATGGCCATCACTGCCAAGGTGGCGTCAACTGGTTTTTCACCATAAACGTTGGTTATCGCAACTGATAGACCAGCCGTGAGTGCTGCATCGGCTAGGTCACTGAGCTGCATAGTAACGGTGGTAAATGGAAGTTGTTCCTGGCCGGTACGACGCGCGTCGTTGGGATAGGTACCCGCTAAGTCAAGTGCTGCAATGCGCATAAGGAGGGTGCGATAAGTCCACTTCAGCACCCTTTCAGCTTCTGCACCTGTAATGCCACTCTTATAAAACCCTGGAGTGGAGAGATCCTCGCTAGCTGGGTTTTCCGCCTCTGGATGATCTTCAACTTGAAGTTCAGCCGGGGTTGCCTCAACGCTCGACAACATGCGGTTGAACATCTCTTCCCTACTGGGGGCATCTTCGAGCAGCAACTTCCATTGCTCTGGATTAGCAACCAGGTGATCACCAATAGCTGAAGAACCCCCCAGCAAAGCGATAAGCCGAACTCTTAGCTTCAGATCAGTACGGATGGCTTTATCAAGCTCATCTTTAAGCCCCGGGTTCTTTTCTTCCAAGACTTGATAAAGCCTGATCAGGTGGTTAAGTGCCACGTCAGGATCGCCGGCACCGGAAAGCGCCCATAACAAATCAATGGATTCCACATTGCGCCATCCCAGCTGTTCAAGATCAGCCAAGGCATGCTCAGATTTCAGCGATAGCGAAGCTACCTTTGGCAAAGGGTCTCGGACGAAGCCGACAACTTTGCGATCATTAATTAGCGGGCCTGACATGTTAAAAGCACCTCTCCCCAAAAACCGGGTTAATAGTCAAGATTGTTACGAAGTTCCCATGGGGTGATCTGTTCTTGATAATCGCGCCATTCCTGCCACTTATTGCGCAGGAAATACTCAAAAACATGTTCTCCAAGAATATCGGCGACCAGCTCTGATTTTTCCATCAGTCGCAAAGCGTGATCAAGGCTGGAGGGGAGGTCATTGTATCCCATCGCGCGACGCTCGCGATAGCTCAAGTTGGAGATATCGTCCTCGGCTGGATCATCAAGTTCATAGCCTTCTTTAATACCTTTAAGACCAGCACCCAGCATGACAGAGAAAGCCAGATATGGATTACACGCAGTGTCAGGCAATCGGATCTCAACCCGGCGCGATTCTTCCTTGTTGAGTCGGTAAGTAGGCACACGGACTAGCGCTGAACGGTTGGAGACTCCCCAGGTTGCAGCAGTTGGAGCTTCATTTCCATAAACAATGCGCTTATAGGAGTTCACCCACTGGTTGGTTACAGCAGTAAATTCAGGGGCATGGCGCAAGATACCGGCGATAAATTGCTTTGCAGTCTTTGACAACATGTAGGGATCATCTGGATCGTGGAAGGCATTGGTATCGCCTTCAAACAATGACATGTGGGTGTGCATTGCGGAACCTGCATGCTCCTGGAAAGGCTTAGGCATAAATGACGCGCCCACACCCTGGTCTCTTGCGACCTGCTTCATGATGTAGCGGAAGGTCATGATGTTATCTGCCATGGTCAAAGCATCAGCATGGCGTAAGTCAATTTCTTGCTGGCCAGGCGCAGTTTCATGGTGGGAGAACTCAACTGGGATTCCGAGTTCTTCCAGTGCAACCATGGCGTTGCGGCGGAAATTCGGGGCCTCATTGAACGTTGCCTGGTCAAAGTACCCACCATTGTCAGTAGGAACTGGTGGCTGGCCGTTAGTTCTAAGGCTTTGCACCAGATAGAACTCAATTTCGGGTGAAATCATGCAGGTTAGGCCTTCATCGGCAGCTAATTGGACCTGTCGACGCAAAACCTGGCGGGGGTCCGAGAAGGAAGGTTTTCCATCTGGCATTGTCACATCGCAGAAAAGACGTGCTGCCTGCAGTTTGGAAACCCCAGCTTCTAATGGCAGCACCTGGAAGGTTGATGGATCGGGGCGCGCAATAGTGTCAGCCTCAGAAACGCGGGCATAGCCTTCAATGGCTGAACCATCAAAACCAATTCCCTCTTCTAGCGCAGATTCCAACTCTGCTGGAGCCACGACAACTGACTTCAAATGCCCAAGAATGTCGGTAAACCACAAGCGCACAAACTTGATATCGCGTTCTTCAATGGCGCTAAGGACAAATTGCTGTTGGCTGTTCATGTTCACTAATTTACGCAGCGACTGGACACCAATTGTGAAAACTACCCCTTCTTGCCACCTATGGGGGTAGGTTTTCAGGCTAACAGTGCATGTTATAAAGTTTTCCCTCCGCATGGGGGTAGGCGGAGTCCGATGTGGCTAGTTAATTAGGAAGTGCAAGAAAATTAGAACACATCTACGAACTAACGGAGTTTGATTGTGACCACTTCATATGAACTACCCACCAACCCTGGATTTTCCTCCTCTGAGATACGTTATCGTGCTGACCTGGTGGAAGAGATCATCAAGAAACTATCCTTGAGCGCACAAATGGGCTGGACGCCACAAGATCTACGGCATGAGCTCAAGGTCCATGTTGATCCGCTGCTTAATACTGTGATCAATGAGCAGGTTGGTGCAATTCCACCAGAGCTCTTTGATTATTGGTGGAATCAAACCACTCCGGATCCATTGCCGATGCCTTCTGTTACCACTTTGCAGGCTATTATCAACGGCCTCAACCAGCTTGAACCGCTACCTGATTGGCCTTTGCTCCCTTCCCCTTTTAGAAGTGAACTCGATTGCCCTGCTTTTGCAGATACTGCTCACTATGGAATTCGCCTCGAGATTTCGCGGCTACTCAAGAACGCAGAATCCACCAATCTGGAAGCAGAAGCCCAACATCTTCTCATGGAAGCAGAAAAGCATTATCAGCGACTTCGCTGCGAAACTCTCCTTCGCCGTTCTTATAATTCAACGTCGCTGCAAGAAGAGAAGGTGATAGCAAAGCGGATCTACTTACCTGCGCCCTGGGTTCGGAAACAGTTCCAACTCCTATTTGCTACCGCAGCAGCATATGACTGCGGGGCGTGGATTTTCACCAAGTCAGGGATTGCCACCGTAATTGGAGTTGAAGACGATGTAATTCATGTTGCCGAGCTCTTTGAAAGCCTTAATCGGCAAAGAGAACGCTTTATGAAGTTAATGTCGATCCAGCCAGTTGCCCACTCGACCGAATCCACTAGTTCCTTGCGCCGCACTTTTATGTCGAACTACACCGCGCAAATGTCTGAGATTCTTTTTGACGCTTTTAAATCCGTCTTAAGTGAGCTTGAAAAAGAAGCACCGAATGCTTCTCAATCACTCCATGCCGCCTGTGTGGATCGCCGGAATAATTTCCGTCTATCAATGCCGGACTTTTACTCTTCACGAAACAGCTGGGAGGAGCTAATGCGATATGCGATCGATAGGTAATCAGATTCTTGATCTCCCATAATTGATTTGATGCGACCTATTCAGAAATGATTATGAAAAGTGCAATCAACCGGGGGTTAACATGCTGTGCGGGAGTTTTCCCGCGTAGCATGTGAAGTACATAGAAGGTCCTTCACCGGCCACCTTTCTTGGTATCCGATCAACTTTGATCAATGACATATCACTGAGCAGCATGAGAAACGGGTAGGTAATAATGAACCAGCATTTGGAAGTGGAAGCAAAGTTTTCAGTTAGTGAATCCACACAGATTCCAAATCTTGGCGAGATCACAGGGGTTGACCGAGTAGATCGCACCGAGATTCATAACCTAAGTGCAGTTTATTTTGACACCGAAGATCTTCGACTTACCCGTTCTAAAATCACGTTGCGCCGTCGCACCGGTGGAAATGATGCTGGCTGGCACATTAAATTCCCAGGCGAAGTTGGTCGTCGTGAAGTTCAAGCAAGTCTCGACGCTGAAGGCGCTAGCGAAAGCAGCGCACCTAAAGAGTTACTAGGTCATATCCGTGCCTTGGTTCAGGGACGCCCCTTGCTTCCCATCGCACAGGTAGATAATGAGCGCCATATGTCTTACCTGGTTAACGCAGAAGGTGAACTACTTGCCGAGTTCTGTGACGACCATGTTTCCACAGTGTCTTATCTTCCAGGTGGCGTGCGCAAGCAATGGCGCGAATGGGAATTAGAACTCAGTGACGCCGCCCTGCAAGATGAAACTGGCATGGCATTGCTTGAAAATGCTTCCCAGACCTTGCAAGCGGCTGGTGCTTTCCCATCCTCTAGCCCTTCCAAGCTATCTTCTGCGTTAGATAATTCCATCAATTACGCGCCTACTCCTCCACAAATGGCAGAGCTAGAGGAGGGCGATCCGGCACGCGGTGTACTGGCTGCTATTGCGGCCAATGCCACCAAGATTGCGGAATACGATCCCAAGGTGCGTGCCGATGAGTATGATTCCGTACACCAAATGCGCGTAGCCACCCGGGAGTTGCGCAGCCACCTGCAAACCTTTGAAGGCATTCTCGGCGGCGAGGAATACCTCAAGATCGAAAAAGAATTAAAGGTTCTGGCCACTATCCTGGGTCGTGCGCGCGATGCAGAAGTTATTGAAGAACGCCTTGCTTCTTTGGTGGAAACTGAGATCGGTGACGCGATTGAAGAAAGCACCAAACAGGAATTGCTGGAAGATCTACGCGCCGAGTACCAGCGCGAGCATGCTCGTGTAGTACGTGCTCTCGATGATGATCGCTACACCAATCTTTTACAGTCTTTGGAAGATCTCCTAGTTAATCCCCCATTGGTCACTGAAGGAGAGGAAGAAGCTGAAAAGGCAGTAGAAATTGAACCTGCCACTGAGCAGTCTGAGCCTGCAACAGCAGAAGCTGCCTTCGTCGAAGAGACAGCCGACAACGCAGAAACTGAAGAAACCCCAGCTGATGATTCCGTAGAAGCAGCTCCTGAAGCTGAGGTTACTGAAGAGCCCGTCAATGCTGCACCTCAGGAAAATAAGGAAAAGAAGCCTGCCAAGGTTGATGCCGCGCTAGTGCTGCTCACCCACCTCGATAAGGCTCACGCCAAGCTCGTCAAACTGGATAAGAAGGCTCGTAAAGAGTGGGCAAACTCCGAGCTTTCTGCCCTAGAGCGCGAAGAAAACTACCATAACGTGCGTAAAGCTGCGAAGAAGTTACGCTATAGCGCCGAGGCAGTTTCCAAGGCTACTGATGTCAATACCAAGAAGCTCTACAAAGCTTGCAGCACGTTGCAGTCTGTACTGGGTGATTTCCAAGATGCGATTACCTCTCGCGAGGAGCTCTTGCGTCGCGCTAAGGCAGCCAGCCGTCAACAGCGCGACACCTTTGCCTATGGTGTGCTCTACCAGCATGAACACACACTTTCCCGCTCCTACTTGGAGGGCTACCCAGAAGCCTTCAAAGAAGTAGAAAAGGCTTATGAAAAGCTCGAGGAAGAAACCGCTAAGCGAGTTAAAAAGTCTCAGCGCAAATAATCACTTGCTGCGCTAGCACCTACACAAAGGTGGGCTGATCCAACATAGTTGTTGGATCAGCCCACCTTCGTTTTACCCCTCACACAACGGGATTAATCGTCTGCTTCATCCCAATCGTCCCCAGCTTCGGTGCGAGCTGCTGCAATTTCGATGGCTTTGCGTGCTTCAGCTTCGGAATCATAAGGACCCATGCGGTTTTCAAAACCAGCGCTTTTACCTTGGGAGACCTCTTTGGTGGAAAGATCATAAAACCACTTCTCGTCTGCATCACTCATACAGTCCAGCTCCAATCCCATGAATACGATTTTCCAATAGTCGCCCCCACTATAGTGCCGTCCTTTGTTGTAGCGCAGACACTGAAAAATCCGCGTCAGCCATACTCAGGCTAGAGTGGATCTGTTCTATTGTTTTCTATTTGGGGGAGGCTTTTAGCCCAATGGCCATTTGGCAGCCAGAATTACTCAATCCGCAGGGTCAACCCATTGAGTTAGCCCCGAATTCCATGTTGGAAACTTGCGTAGCACACCACCGGCATCACTTTAATAAGGAGCCTAAAGGTGCTGCTACAGCTCCCTCCACATGGTCGATGATCGGAGAACATACCGATTATGCAGGCGGCGTGGTCCTCAGCACCATGAGTAATTGGGCAACTGCGGTTGCCGTGGGTCCAAATTCTGAGAAAACAATCAATGTGGTCCTCATCGGGGCGCAGGGAAACGTCGAAAAGCACTCAATTAGCACCGCCGAGGTCAACGCGCGCGCCCAGGCCCAGTTGCTCACACATGATAATTTGGGTCGCGCGGTCACTCCCCCGCTGCCAGAGGGCGGTATTGCCGCCCGGCTGGGTGGCATTGCCTGGACCATGATCCATAAGCAAATGCTTTCCCGTGACACTAAAGGTCTTAATATCACTGCCCTAAGCAGCATTCCCAATGGCGTGGGTCTTGGCGAATTTGCAGCTTTGGACATTGCCTTAGCCCTGGCGCTTTTCCAGGAAGAAATTGATGAAGCTCCAGTTCGCGCCCGGATCGCTGATATTTGCTCTCATGCGGCGTTTATGTTTAGTGAGTCGACAGCTTTGCGTGCGCGCCACACCACAGCTTTGCGCGGGGAAAGCGGCAAGATGTCAGTTATTGATTATTCCGATGGCTCAGTAACTCAAGCACCCCATCCGGTTAGTCGGACTGCTGGTTTACAGGCCTACTTGGTTGCGGCGCCCCATGATCATAAATTGGACGTAGCGCTGCACACTCATCGTCGCCACGCTTTTATTGATGAGGCAAGCAGGGCTTTTAGTACGGAATCTTTGCGCCGGCTACCCGATGCCGCCACCCGCGTGGTGGATTGGCTGCAGGCAGTTTTGGAGGTCACGGGCCGTCAAGATCTGCCAACCGTCGAACAAGCTGGGCATTGGTTGCGGTTCTGGGAGGCAGAAACCCAGCGCGCACAACAGACCTCCAGCGCACTGCGCTCGCGTCGACTCCCCCAGCTTGCAGCTTTGCTGGCCACCTCGCAACGCGAATTAGACGAGGTCTACGGCATTTCCACGCCAGACAGCGCACTTGCGCAACTGTGCATGGAACGCGGCGCATTCTCGGCGCGCTGCTCCAGCGCCGGGGTGTCAAAGGGCATCATTGCGCTTATCGACGAAAAACGTGGTGGGAATTTCGCAGCTGACCTAGCTGCGGACGGACTAACTGTCATCCCGTTGGGCCACGGCGAAACCGCAGCCCAAGCCTAGTTCCTAATTAGTCAGCTTTAGTGAGCTTTAGTCAGCCTTAATCAGCGGGCCAGGCAAAAAGGACTTCCCTTTTCACCACATCTGCCTTAACTAGGGTTACCTCTTGGTGTGTTCCTTGCATCGGTGCGCCACTACATTTAGCCAACACCGGCGGATTGAGAATAAACAGTCGAGCCTGGTTTTTCTCAGGCTCACTAGTCAATACCACCGATTGGAAATTCTGACCCTCCCAGAATTTCAATACCGTTGCTTCTGCCAAATCCAGGCAAGCATTATCCACCTGGCTGGCATGGATGGAGGTGAATTTCATGGATTCCAGCACCTGCTCTTCCACGGCAGTCACCCAAGCTGGCACCTCGGTGTTGGTGGCAATAGCCAAACAATGCTCAGTAGCAAAGCGATCGATCAAACGCCTCAGAGGTGCGGTGACGTGGGAATAATAACCGCCTACTCCGGCATGAACCTCAGGGGTGCCATTATGCACACTGACATAGCCTGAACCTCTTAAAAGCTTTTGGGCCTCGCGCTGAATAGCCATTCCTTGGGGAGTATTGGGATCAACTCCTTGCAGGAATTCTCCTATGGCTTGCTCAGGCGCAATCTCAAAACCCAGCGCTTTTGCTTCTGCCCTAAAAGTGGCCTCAGCTTCTGGAGTTGCCGGAGCCAAAGTACGTAGTAAACCGTGTCCGGCCTGAACCATCATGTCCCCCGCAACCATGCCACAGAGTAGGGAAATCTCTGAGTTGTAGTCCATGATGGGCAGGCGAGGTTCAATGACAATTTCATAGTGCTCGCCAGCTTCTTCATTAGGTACTTTAACTACCCGTTGGCTGGGAATGGCCAAGTTGACAGCATCGCGGCGCAATGCGCTTTCTTGCCTTAATCGCCCAACTTCAGGCAGGTGAACAATAGAAGGATGCAGCTTTCCAGCTTCCAGATCTTGCTGAGCTTGTTCATAATCCAGGCGTGCCTGGGATTGCACCATGGCACGACGCACTGTGGAACTTTGGACTTCACCCAGGGAATCCAATTGGATTGACCACACCACTGCGGGCCTTAATTCTCCTGCAAGCAAACTCGCTGCGCCTTCGGAAAGTTCTTCTGGATGCAAACGAGCTGGAGCATCGGGCAGGTAAATGGTTTGACCGCGGGCGATTGATACCGCTTCTAATTCACTTCCGGGTTGCACAAAAGCTGCAACATCTGCAATGGCATAGTGCACCAAAAACCCGTTGTCGGTGGCTTCAATAAGCACTGCTTGGTCAAGGTCTTTGGAACCAATTGGGTCAATTGTGACAAAGGGAAGGTGGCTTAGGTCCTCGCGTTGTGCAGCAAAACGGTCGGTTGCCGTGGCTGCTTCCTGATGGATGTGAGGCTCAAAACCACGTACCACCCCGAATTCCTCTGCAACTGGATCAAAGTCTAGGGCTGCGGCATAAAGCTTCATGCGCTCCAATTGTTCCATACCTAAGGTGGCGATGCAGGGCGAATGAGCCGATCTATAAGCCGGATTCTGTCCCACCTGACTTAGCAAGCTAAGACTGTGGCGGTGATCATCCATCTCGTCGCAGCCATTGCTGACTGCCTCTAGCAGCTACCTGCAGGCTAGGCGAGCAGCCATAACACCTGCACAGACATACCATTAGATACGTCCTCATGCCTTGCTCCCGGTGGGGTTTACCTGGCCAGACCAGTCACCTGACCTGCCGGTGCGCTCTTACCGCACCCTTTCACCCTTACCGCCGGCAAAACCGACGGCGGTTTACTTTCTGTTGCACTTTCCCGCAGCTCGCGCCGGGTTGTCGTTAACAACCACCGTGCTCTGTGGAGTCCGGACTTTCCTCGGCCGATGCCTAATTGCTCACGCAACTGGTTCACCGAACGCAATCACCCAATCGACTCATTCGCAGAAACTCACATTACACCTGTTTCCACCAGCTTCTAAAATACCCCCAAACCTGAAGGTTCAGGTCTGAGGGTAAGTGCTATTAGCGCAGCTTAAGCATCCAAATGGGAGGTGTCATTAAAAAGACGCAAACAACTAGGACCATCGGCATGGAATTCCGTAATAGACAAGGAAGCCAAATCTAGGTGAGCTTTTTTGAAGAAAGCTGGACCAGCATCAAGGGCCTGCCTAATCAAGGACTTAATCGGGGTGACATGGCTAACCACCAGCACATTGGCAGCGCCGTATTCTTCTTGCAGCTCTTGCCTTACTCCCTTGATACGACGGTGTACTGCCTGCAAGGATTCACCACCAGGAGGTGCAACTGAGGTATCTTTAAGCCATTTATCGTGCAGCTCAGGATCCAAATCTCGGGCCTCATCAAAGGTCTTGCCATCCCAGAGCCCAAAATCAGCTTCGATCAGGCCATCCACAATGCGGACATCCATGCCCAATGCCTGAGCTACTGCCTCTGCGGTTTGACGGGTGCGTGTTAAAGGAGAGCTCACAATGGCATCAATGCCACCACGCTGGGCCAAACGTCGCGCAGCTGCAGCTGCTTGCTGCTCACCCAAAGATGACAGTGGCGGATTGGAACGACCGGAATATTGACGCGCCGCCGACATTGCAGTTTGGCCGTGTCGGAGCAAAAGGAAGCGAGTGGGATCGGTGGTGGCACCATTCCAATTTGCTGGTTTGGTGACATCACAGTTGAGGTCCTTGGCACTGCCCTCAGCGCCCGAGCCAGTGTCAGCGCCAGCGCCAGCGCCAGCGCCAGCGCCCGAGCCCGCAGCTGAATCAGAGCCACCCACCGGTCCTTCAGGCTTACCAGCTGCAGCTGCATCCATGGCCACGTTGGAAAGCGCGTCGGCACGCTTATTTTTCTCACGTGGAATCCAGGTGTAGCTCACCGGACCAATAGCTGCGGCAATCTCGCGGGCTTCGTTAGCCATGACCTTCATATCTGGATGCTTAATCTTCCAGCGTCCAGACATTTGTTCAACCACCAATTTGGAGTCCATATAGACATCCACCTCGGTGGCACCAAGTTCACGAGCAGCCTTGAGGCCTTCCAAAAGCCCACGGTATTCTGCGACGTTATTGGTTGCTTTGGTGCCCACCACATAGGCAATTTCACGGAGTACTTCAGCTTTGTTGTCTGAATACACCACGGTGCCGGAGCCAGCAATGCCAGGGTTTCCGCGGGAGCCACCATCAGCTTCAATAATTAGTTTCATAGAATCTGCCTCAGCCTTAAGTCTTAGGAAATATCGCGGATCAGGTAGGAACCGCACTCTGGGCAATGAGGAACTTCATTGGCAGGAGTGTTGCGGATCTCAGCGATGCCATTGGCTGGCAGCACCATCGCACAACCACCACAGGAACGGCCGTTAAAGAGAGCTGCGCCAATGCCATTTTCAATACGCTGCTCGCGGAATTCCGCGATGACATCTGCAGGTAATTCTTCTTCAAGGCGAGCGATAAGTACAGAAGGATCTTCTACTTCCCCGGCGCGCACGGTTGCTGCTGCAACAGCGTCGCGAGCCTCTGTAACCTTGCGCTCTGCATCCTTCACACGAGATTGGGAAAGGTCGCGGTTGTTGCGCAGCGCGTGGACTTCATTATGAGCTTCTTGGAGCTCGCTCATGAGGTCTGCGATACGGGACTTTGAGGTGTAGATATCGTGGGTGAGGTCGCGGCGACGGTCCTCATCGGTTTCCGCACCGAGAGCATCCTGGCCGTCCTTCTTGCGCAGACGTAGCTTGCGCTCATCAGCTTGGATGCGCAGGATTTCGGACTCCATGTCATCAACAGCCATTTGAGCAGCAGCTGCTGCATCACGCAGTCGGGTTTGTTCAGCAATTGCCTTGTCCAAAGCAACCTGTTCTGGGCTTTCCTTGGTGGCCAGCTTGGCGTCTTTTAGGCGCAATGCGGTTGCTAGATCGAGCAAAAGCTTCTGCTTTGACTGTTCCAATTTCATGGGGGTTCTCCTCTTTAGTTCTCAGTTATCGCCAACATCGTGCGCGGACTTTGTTGCCATTGTCCACGGATCGGTGCGGATGGAAAGTACAGTGACCTCGGTTTGTGGTGCCTGGGCCGCAAGCAGTTCTTTTACCTGCTGGGTCCAAGGGAATTCACTTGACCAATGCGCAGTATCTACTACTGCTGGGCCACCCTCGCGTAGATATTCGTCTACCGGGTGGTGCCGCAGATCGGAGGTAACGTACACGTCTACTCCGAGCTTAATCACGTCACTTAAGAAACTATCACCTGACCCTGATGAAACAGCTACGCGGGATACCATTTGATCAGGATCACCCGTTGCGCGCACACCCCAAGCCGTGGTGGGAAGTTGATCGGCAACTTGTTGCACAAAATCGTCCAGGCGCATTGGTGTTGGCAGATCTCCTACCCGGCCCAGACCATAGGCATTTTCCAAATCGCCAGTAGGTTCCATCTCCACGATGTCAAAGGCCGGTTCCTCATAGGGATGTTCCTCATGCAAAACCGCAATCAGGGCGCCGCGTAAGCGCCTCGGGGCGACAAATTCCAGGCGCAACTCGGCGTCTCTAAAGAGCTTTTCGACGCTTCCCTCCGTCGGATTGGCACCCTCCAAAGGCTTAAACTGCCCAGTTCCTTCGATTTCAAAGGCACATTCGCGATAATCACCAATGGCGCCGGCTCCTGCGTCGAAAAGCCTCTTTTTTAAATGCTCTGCATCTTTATGCAGCATGTGCACGCCCCATTTATCCATGGCGCCGAGATAACGCGGCGCAATAGGACGGCCCGGGGTGATGCCCACGAGCTCTGCGAGTTTGTCATTAACTCCAGGACGCGCGGAATCCGCATTGGTATGAGCGGCAAAAAGCGCAACACCTCCGCGGATGAGGGTGTGCAACACCTTACCTTTGGGTTCATCGGCAGCAACGGAAGTTACCCCACGCAGCAGGAGCGGATGGTGGATAATGAGCATGTCCGCGCCCATTTCCACGGCTTTTTCGGCAACTTCTTGGGTGCAATCAAGAGCCAGTGCGATCTTTTTAACCGAGTCTTGAGGATCGCCACAAATAAGACCAACCTTGTCCCAGCTTTCCGCAAGGGCTGGCGGATATGCCTGATCCATGAGGCGGCGAATATCTGCGACGGTTAAAACACTCACTATTTAAACTCCTGATCAGCTTTTTATGCCCGAGCTTTTATTCTAGCCGAGCCCAGAGACCGCCACCGGAGCGAAGGTTTTTCTGGCAAAGTAAAGACTATGAAAGATAATTCCAATAAGACCTTGCTCTTTGATCTTGATGGCACCCTGGTGGATTCCTTCCCGGGAATTCGCACTTCCTTCCTCCATACCTTGCAAGAAATGAACTGGGAGATTCCTACGGAGGAACGCATCAATCGAGTCCCTGGCCCTCCCATGGAATGGACTTTGCAGGATTTGGGTATGTCACCTGCCCAGGCTCAAGAAGGTCTCAAGATTTATCTCAAGCACTATGGCGAGGTCGGCTGGGATATGTCTTCTGATTTCCCAGGTATGCGCGATTTACTGCTACGCCTTCAAGATGAGGGCTTTAGATTGTGCACTGCCACCTCCAAGGGCGAGTTTTTTGCTGAGCAGGTTTTAAAGAAATTCAATATGTTTGAGCTTTTTGAATTTATGGGAGCTGCTCAGGAAGATGGTCCCCGTCGTACAAAACCTGCAGTTATTAAACATGTTTTGGATAGTGTGGGATTAACTGATCCAGCAAATATCCTTATGATCGGTGATCGTTCCCACGATATTGAGGGTTCAGCCGAATTTGGCATTGATTGCGTGGCAGTGACCTGGGGTTATGGTGAGGCTTCCGAGTGGGAAAAGGCTCGTTATACCGCAACCTCCGTCGCCGAACTAGAAGGGATTATCCATGAGTGGGTCTAATTTCACCTTGCCTCTAGAAATCGTTTTTGTTTGCACTGGCAATATTTGCCGTTCCCCCATGGCTGAGGTCATCGCCCGTGCCAAGGCGGAAGAAGCAGGTCTTGGAGATAAAGTGAACTTCTCCTCCTGCGGTATGGGTGATTGGCATGTGGGCCAGCCTGCAGACAAAAGAGCTGTAGCTGAGCTCAAATCCGCCGGCTACGACGGCTCCACCCACCGTGCAGCGCAACTCGGTCCGGAGCATATGCGGGCTGATCTTTTTGTGGCACTCGATTCCGGCCATGCCCACGAGCTTGCAGCCACCGGCGCACCCAATGACAAAATCCGCCTCATGCGTTCTTTTGATCCAGAGTCCGACCCTGAAGACGATGTTGCGGATCCTTATTATGGCACTCAGCAGGACTTTGCTTTGACCCGTCAAAATATTGAGGATGCAATGCCAGGTCTTTTGGACTGGGTTGTTAATCACACCTCTGATCGCACTTAGCTCTTTGGAGTTTTAAGTTCTAAGGTGTCAAGTGTGGAAAGCAAGCTGACTGGCACGCACACCGATGCCGAGAATAATCAGAAGAGCTCTGCCCATGCGAGCTATGCAGGCGCTTCTGGCGCTCGTGGCCCCAAGCCTAAGCACAAGGGGCTCAAAGCATTTTTAACCCCCGGGTGGATAATCTCTGTTCTGCTCATTGTCTCTTTTTCCTATGCCGCTATTTCTATGCTCGCCCCTTGGCAGCTGCATAAGGATGAAGACATCGTGGCCCGCAATGAGCAGATCAAGGAAGGCTTCGAGCGCGAGGTTGTCCCCTACTCTGAGCTTTTCGACGCGGCCGGCGTGGTCCCTCAAACCTCTGAGTACTTCCGGGTATCTCTAACCGGGCACTACCTGCCAGATAGTGAAGTATTGCTGCGTCTGCGCCCCGTTAATGATGGACCAGCTTTCCAATCATTAACCCCATTTGAGTTGGAAGACGGCCGCGTGGTACTGATCAACCGTGGTTTTGTCTCCTCGGAGGGCACAATCGTCCCGGAGATCACCCCAGCACCCTCCACTCCAACCACCATTGTTGGCTTTGCTCGCAAGAATGAAAACGTGCCGGGTTCTACTCCAATGGAAGACAGTGGATACAAGCAGGTCTATGGCATTAATACAGAGCAGATTTCAGAATTTACTGGACTAGATCTAGGCACTGACTTTGTACAGCTGGCAGAAAACCAGCCTGGTGTTCTCAGTGCTATGCCCATCCCGCAGCTCGACCGCGGCAGCCACCTCTCCTACGGCTTCCAGTGGATTGCCTTTGGAATTATGGCTCCCATTGGCCTGGGCTACTTTGTTTGGGCCGAGTTCCGCGAGCGTCGCCGCGAAAAGCTGGAGCAAGCAGAAATGGCGAATTTCAGCACTGCTAAGGATTCCGCTCCAGAGGAACTTGCACCAGCAGCTCCGCTTGTTGAACCCGCTGCAGAAAATACTGCACCCGCAACTGGCTCCACCCGCCGGATGCGTGCCCGCTATGGAAATCAGCACCCAAATCACTATGAGCAGCTATCCAAGCGAAATGATCAACGCTACTAAGGCACTGAACTAAACTTCCCCCAGGTTCCTTAAAAACCTGGGGGAAATTTTTATGCCTCGCTCCACTCAAACCCTAAACCTCGGATTCAAGATCTCGGATTCACGCAAAAAACCTCGGATTCAGCACTCTTTCCGAGGTATTGAATCCGAGGTTTTTAATTGTGCGCCCTGACGGGCTCGAACCGCCGACCTGCTGGGTGTAAACCAGCTGCTCTTCCAGCTGAGCTAAAGGCGCGCACGTGCTTTACAGACTGTCTGGCAGCTGTTTAAGCAACGAGAGAAATAGTAACACATCATTCCCAAAGTCTAAAAATCGCTGGTCAAACGCTATTTAGACGGGGTGAATGACGTTTTTACTCCTTCTTATTTCCGCGCTGTACAAGGCAAGAACCCTGCCAAGAGCCGAGGCGTTCAGCCTTGGTTTGCACCAAACCTGCCAATTGAGCGGATTCAGAGATAACTCCTGGAGTCAATGCTCCGTCTTTTCCTACACCAGGGCTCAAAAGCCAGATTCGACCGTTCTCTGCGAGGGAACGGATGGAATCCACCAGTCCGTCGACGAGATCACCGTCATCCTCGCGCCACCAGAGCAGCACGACATCGCACAGCTCGTCGGTTTCTTCATCGAGTAGTTCCTCGCCAATAGCGTCCTCGATGGACTCACTAATGAGCGAATCACAATCTTCATCCCATCCAACTTCTTGAACAGTCTGACCCGATTGAATGCCGAGTAGTTGAGCATAATCCTGGGCACCTTGCTTGACTGCGCCCGGAGCGTCGGCCACTTTAATGTTCCTCCTTGTGATTGGCCTCGTATTTTGAGATCTGCGAGCTTTGCTCTTCAGCACCTCCGAGGCGTTTTCTATATACGGAATGCACATTACCGCCCTACCCCCATAAAGAACCACATTTCAGGCCAAATTTTTTTCCTTTTTGCCCCCATTACCTCAAAAAACGGCGCTTTTCGACGCACCCCTCCCGCACCATTCAGCAACCTTGACGCCCCGCCGGGCGTCAACCATAAACATGGTCACTTCAGCTCCCTAAAGTGCAAAAACTATTTTTATGCGCATCAAAAATGTTTGTGAGAGAAAGGTCACATCGAACTACCCATTTTCCACATGGCGGAATTTAACCCCCTTAAAACTTAACAAAACTTTGCAGATGAGGGTGTAATTGCAGCTAGTTGTGTTAATAAAGAAAACTGCAACCTCAACAAAAATGGCGACTTTCCAAGTAACCCCCTCCAATGGTCACACTAAATCCATTAAGCATGGGTTAATGATTAATAGCTTGTTAAACACAGCACACAATATTGCGTATTCTGGGTGATGACTTATGCGTTCATCCAAACTCTGTTTTATGAATGTTCACTGCACTCACGCCAGTAGCTCTCTGGGCACCGGTATGAATGCCGTGAATTAAAACGGCGTGAAGGTGCCGGAGATCCGGAATTGCATAACTGAAATAAAACATTCCAACAGGAGGTGTGGAAATGGCCGATCAAGCAAAACTTGGTGGCAAGCCCTCGGATGACACCAACTTCGCGATGATCCGCGATGGCGTTGCATCTTATTTGAACGACTCTGATCCGGAGGAGACCAACGAGTGGATGGATTCCCTCGATGGACTGCTCCAGGAGTCTTCCCCAGAACGCGCTCGCTACCTAATGTTGCGTCTGCTTGAACGTGCATCTGCAAAGCGTGTATCTCTTCCCCCAATGACGTCGACTGACTACGTCAATACCATTCCTACCTCCATGGAGCCTGACTTCCCTGGTGATGAGGAAATGGAGAAGCGCTACCGTCGCTGGATCCGCTGGAATGCGGCCATCATGGTTCACCGCGCCCAGCGCCCAGGCATCGGAGTAGGCGGACACATCTCCACCTACGCCGGCGCTGCCCCACTTTATGAAGTTGGCTTCAACCACTTCTTCCGCGGCAAGGATCATCCAGGCGGCGGTGACCAGATCTTCTTCCAGGGTCACGCTTCCCCAGGTATGTACGCCCGCGCTTTCATGGAAGGTCGCCTCAGCGAGGATGACCTAGACGGCTTCCGTCAGGAAGTTTCCCGTGAGCAGGGTGGCATCCCTTCCTACCCTCACCCACATGGCATGAAAGACTTCTGGGAGTTCCCAACCGTGTCCATGGGTCTTGGCCCAATGGATGCTATCTACCAGGCACGCTTTAACCGTTACCTCGAAAACCGTGGCATCAAGGACACTTCAGAGCAGCATGTCTGGGCATTCCTTGGCGACGGCGAAATGGACGAGCCAGAGTCCCGTGGCCTCATTCAGCAGGCCGCACTAAACAACCTGGACAACCTGACGTTCGTGGTGAACTGTAACCTGCAGCGTCTTGATGGCCCTGTGCGTGGTAACACCAAGATCATCCAAGAACTTGAGTCCTTCTTCCGCGGTGCCGGCTGGTCCGTCATCAAGGTTGTTTGGGGTCGCGAGTGGGATGAACTGCTGGAGAAGGATAAGGACGGTGCACTTGTTGAGATCATGAACAGCACCTCCGATGGTGACTACCAGACCTTCAAGGCAAACGACGGAGCATACGTCCGCGAGCACTTCTTCGGTCGCGATCCTCGCACCGCAAAGCTCGTCGAGGACATGACCGATGATGAGATCTGGAAGCTGCCACGTGGTGGCCACGATTACCGCAAGGTTTATGCAGCTTATAAGCGCGCACTCGAGACCAAGGATCGCCCAACCGTCATCCTCGCGCACACCATCAAGGGCTATGGCTTGGGCCATAACTTCGAGGGCCGCAACGCCACCCACCAGATGAAGAAGCTGACCCTTGATGATCTGAAGCTCTTCCGCGACAAGCAGGGTATACCAATCTCAGATGAGGAATTGGAAAAGAACCCATACTTGCCTCCTTACTACCACCCAGGTGAGGACGCTCCAGAAATCAAGTATATGAAGGAACGTCGCGCTGCTTTGGGCGGTTACCTTCCTGAGCGTCGTGAAGACTACGAGCCAGTCGTGGTTCCGCCAATCGACAAGCTACGTTCTGTCCGCAAGGGCTCCGGTAAGCAGCAGGTTGCCACCACCATGGCTACCGTGCGTACCTTCAAGGAGCTTATGCGCGATAAGAACATCGCCGACCGTCTCGTACCAATCATCCCTGATGAGGCTCGTACCTTCGGTCTTGACTCCTGGTTCCCAACCCTGAAGATTTACAATCCTCATGGCCAGAACTACGTTCCTGTGGACCATGACCTCATGCTCTCCTACCGTGAGGCTCCAACCGGACAGATTCTGCACGAAGGTATCAATGAGGCTGGCTCCATGGCTTCCTTCATTGCAGCTGGTACTTCCTACGCCACCCATGGCAAGGCAATGATCCCGCTGTACATCTTCTACTCCATGTTTGGTTTCCAGCGCACTGGTGACTCCGTGTGGGCTGCAGCTGACCAAATGGCACGTGGCTTCTTGCTCGGCGCTACCGCAGGCCGCACCACCCTTACCGGTGAAGGCCTGCAGCACATGGACGGACACTCCCCTGTGTTGGCTTCCACCAACCCAGGTGTCGAGTCTTATGACCCCGCCTTCTCTTATGAGGTTGCACACCTCATTCACCGCGGCATTGATCGTATGTATGGTCCTGGCAAGGGTGAGAATGTAATCTACTACCTCACCATCTACAACGAGCCAGTTCCACAGCCTGCAGAGCCCGAGAACCTCGACGTTGAGGGTCTTCACAAGGGCATTTACCTTTACTCCCGTGGCGAAGGTACCGGCCATGAGGCCAACATCTTGGCTTCCGGCGTTGGTATGCAGTGGGCTTTGAAGGCACAGGGCATCCTCGAGGAAGAGTACGGCGTTCGCGCTAATATCTACTCCGCAACCTCTTGGGTTAACCTTGCTCGCGACGGTGCACGTCGTAACAAGGCTGCGCTGCGCAACCCAGGCTCCGATGTTGGAGAGGCATTCGTCACCACTCAGCTGAAGCAGACCTCTGGTCCTTATGTTGCAGTGTCTGACTTCTCCACTGATCTGCCTAACCAGATCCGTGAATGGGTTCCAGGCGATTACACCGTCTTGGGTGCAGATGGCTTCGGTTTCTCCGATACCCGTCCTGCTGCCCGTCGTTTCTTCAACATCGACGCCGAGTCCATCGTCGTTGCTGTGTTGAACTCCTTGGCTCGCGAGGGCAAGATCGACGTCTCCGTAGCCGCACAGGCTGCTGAGAAGTTCCAGATCAGCGATCCAACCGCTGTTTCTGTCGATCCAGATGCTCCTGAGGAATAAATTCCTTAATTAGAAGAAGGGCATGATCTCGATTTCAAATCGAGATCATGCCCTTCTTTTTGATGCAAGGCCACGGGTGGCTGCAGTTTTTCGTCGAAAAGCGGGGTTTTAACCCAAAAATGCCTTATCAGAAAGGGTCGCGCCCTTGATATTGGCGAACTCTTGGAGGAGGTCGCGCACCGTGAGTTTGGACTTGGTGGCCTGATCAGCCTGGTAGACGATCTGACCTTCATGCATCATGATCAGGCGATTTCCCAGACGCAAGGCCTGTTCCATATTGTGCGTGACCATAAGAGTGGTGAGGCCACCATCGGCCACAATCTTCTGGGTCAAGGTAGTCACCAACTCTGCGCGCTGGGGGTCGAGAGCCGCCGTGTGCTCATCAAGCAGCATGATTTTAGGTTGCGTAAAACCGGCCATCAACAGCGACAAAGCCTGGCGCTGACCGCCAGAAAGCAAGCCGACCTTAGCACCCAGGCGATCTTCTAGCCCCAGTTCAAGGCGTTCCAACTCGCTCTTAAAAAGCTGTCGACGCTTGGAGCTCAACGCCATTCCCAAACCACGGCCTTTGCCGCGAAGCAAAGCAATCGCAAGATTTTCCTCAATGGTGAGGTTGGGAGCGGTTCCGGCCAAAGGATCCTGGAAAACACGACCAACATAGCGGGCGCGCTTATGCTCAGCCATCCTGTTGACGTTGATGTTATCGATGCTGATATTTCCAGAATCAATTGTTAAACGGCCCGAAACAGTATTGAGCAAGGTGGATTTACCAGCGCCATTGGAACCAATGACGGTGACAAAATCTCCCTCAGCCATTTCCAAATTGAGGTTTTGCAAGGCGCGGCGTTCGTTAACCGTGCCTGGGAAGAAGGTCTTATTAATATTTTCGATCTTCAACATGGCTGCTTAACCCACCTTTCCGGAGGCCGTAGCTGCTGGCTTACGCTTGAACTTAGCTTTCCAGCGTGGCACGAGCATTGCAATAACCACCAAGATCGCGGAGATTGCCTTCATATCATTGGGGTCTAATCCCAAACGCAAAGCCGCGAAAATGATCAATCGATAAACAATTGCACCAATAATGACGGCGAGAACTGCCAACCACACGCGCCTTTGTCCAAAGATCGCCTGGCCGAGAATGACCGAAGCCAAGCCGATAACAATAAGGCCAATGCCCATGGAGATATCGGCAAAGCCCTGATACTGCGCAATGAGCGCACCGGCAAGACCAACAAAACCATTAGACAGGGAAATGGTAAGAACTTTGGTGAAGTCCGTGGACACTCCAAAGGACTGCACCATTGGGCCATTGTCACCGGTGGAACGCAATGCCAAACCGATATCAGTGTTGAGCAACCACACAACCAAGACACCCAGAACAGCTACTGCAACCGCAATAATTGCAGGTCCAGCCCAGGTACCCAGCAAACCAGCATCACGCATTGGGCTAAAGAGGTTATCCGTGCGCAAAAGTGGCACATTGGCACCACCCATAATGCGCAAGTTAATAGACCACAGCGCAATCATGGTGAGGATACCGGCGAGCAGTCCATCAATTTTGCCCTTGGTATGCAATAAACCAGTGATCATGCCAGCGATAAAACCAGTAACAAATCCAGCGATGGTAGCCAGGATGGGATTCCAACCGGCCATCAATGCCATCGCAGCGGTGGCGGCACCGGTGGTGAGGCTGCCATCCACTGTCAGGTCGGGAAAGTTAAGCACCCGGAAAGTGAGGTAGACGCCAAGCGCTACCACACCATAAAGAAGACCAAATTCTAAAGCGCCAATCATACGCGGTCGGCCTTGTCCAGGATCTCCTGAGGAATGGTGACACCCTGGCGGGAAGCTGCGTCTTCATTGATAACGTAGGTGAACTCAGTTGCAGTCTCAACTGGCATGGTGGCAGGATCGGCGCCTTCCTGAAGGATACGCAGTGCCATCTCGCCAGTCTGGCGGCCAAGCTCGGTGTAATCAATACCCAAGGTAGCTACAGCGCCACCCTCAACGGTGCCGGACTCAGCAGCGATAACTGGGATCGTCTTCTGCTCAGCTACCTGTACCAGGGAGGAGATGCCGGAAACAACCATGTTGTCAGTTGGAACGTAGATAGCATCAACATCGCCAAGTGCTTCCACTGCCTGCTGGATCTCGCTGACAGAGGTGACAGTCTGGGTCTTGACATCAATGTTCATGGACTTAGCAACCTCAGTTACCTCGTCTACCTGAACCTGGGAGTTAACTTCGCCGGAGGCGTAGACAATTCCGATATTGGAAGCATCTGGAACCAGTTGCTTAAGCAGATCTAGCTGCTCATCAATTGGAGCCATATCGGAGGTGCCAGTGACGTTGCCGCCAGGTGCTTCATTGGAATCAACCAACTCTGCAGAAACAGCATCAGTAACTGCGGTGAAAAGAACCGGGGTATCGGTGATGTTCTGAGCAGTTGCCTGCGCTGCTGGGGTGGCAACAGCCAAAACAAGATCAAGATCATCAGAGGCGAACTGCTGCGCAATGGTCAAAGCAGTACCCTGCTCACCATTGGCGTTTTGCTCCTCGAAGGTAACGTCGACGCCAGCATCTGCAAATGCCTCTTTGAAGCCTGCGGTAGCAGCGTCAAGTGCTGGGTGCTGCACCAATTGGTTAATGCCGATGGTGTAAGACTCCCCACCAGCAGAATCGGCGGTGGCTGAGTCCTCACTGGAATCGCTGGAGCACGATGCCAGGGTCAGTGCACCGACAGTGACAATGCCGGCAAGGATCTTCGAACGAGAAGAAAACATGGCATATCTCCTTATTTAAAAAAATGTGGGGCACAAAGTGTCGACTAAAGTCCCTTCGTGGAGCACCTTGTGAGGTGTCTCATATTTGAAGATACTTGTTCCTATATTCATATGTGCAATCTTTATTGCGGAGCGGGTACACCTTTCAATACCCCTATTGAAATTCACCTGTCCTAAAATCTGCTATATCCTGCTGAATTGGTCCTACCTGGAGCTCCTTATAAAGTCTCCAACATCTCCCCTTTGATGTCGCTAGAGTGGGATTTATCATGAATGCCTTCCCACAAAAGCCCAGTGATTCAGACCGTGAGTTTCTCCAAGCAGAACTCACACGTTTAGTAGGTCAAGGACGCTTGGATCTAGACACTTACCAAGACATTGTGGATGTAGTCTGGTCAACCGACGACAATGCCGAGCTTATGCGGATCCGCGCGCGATTCTTTGGCGCTGGCCCCGGAGGTATTCCCGGCTCCGCTCCCGGCGCGACCCCCAATGCGCCTTATGGTCCACAAGCCACACATTTTTCCGCCCAACCGCCCATTCCGTCGGCACAACCGCCTGCAACTCCCCCGGCACAGGCACCACAAAGCCACTTTCAAACAGGGGCTGGCATTCCCATGGGTGGACACTTGCCCCAATCATTCAACTCGGGACAGCAAGATATTCCAGAACAATCCAATATGGGATCCATTAAAAAGTCTGGTGAGTGGCTAGTACCTGCTTATTCTTCCTATAAACTTAATGGCGCAGATTTACATCTTGATCTGCGCAAAGCTACCGCTGCGGCATCAGTTATTACTTTTAATGTGACCATGAATATGTCCAGCATGGTGTTAATCGTTCCACCGGGTGTATACGTGGATGTACAGATGGCATCCAAAAACTGGTCTGAGTTTAAGGTTGATACTTCTGCCCCACTTCCCGGTGCGCCGCGGGTTATTCTCAGCGGAGTCTCTCGTGCCTCCACTTTGAAGGTAATCACCAAACACCCAAATGAGCCCCACGGCTTTTGGGAGCAGGTTTTTGGCTAGAGCTGGGTCGAGGTGATGCCTTGTTTTTCCAGCAGCGCCGCCAAGGCATTGTTCAAAATGGCTGGCGCTTCCAAAGGCAACATATGTCCAGCTCCAGCTGCCACCTGAAGTTTCGCCTCGGGCCACAGTTCACAAATTCGGTTGGCCTGGCTAATTGGGGTGACATCATCTTTTTCACCGGCCAGCACATAACCTTCCAAACCTTTTAGTGCAGGTGCGGCATCTAGCTCATCATGTTCTTGGAGATCATCAAAAAATCCCACAAAGGTATCAAGTGGGGTTTCATGAATCATGGCGGCATGAAAATTAATTACATCCGAGCTGGTATCCCTTTGAAAAACTGCGGTAGCTAAAGCTGGTGCCAAGAATTTGGTGGCATATTCGCGAAATTTTTGAGCGTCTTCCGGAGCTGCCTCAGCAGCGTTTTTCACATTATCGGCGATCGGTGAAGCCAATACCTGAGGCAACCCCTGCGCGGATAGAGATTCAATAGAAGTTGCTACTAAAACCAACCCCACAATTCTTTCTCGCAAAGCAGCAGGTGCTCTCTTAATAAGATTGAGCGCTGTTAAACCTCCCAGGGAGTGCCCGACTAAAATTAACGGGCCATTGGTGGCGTGAGCGTTGATGGCAGCTACGACATCATCAGCAGTCCCAGTTACCGTGCACCGCTCAGGCGCCACGGGGCCGGTGGCTCCGTGGCCGCGCGCGTCGATAAGCACGCTTTTAATCTGTGGAAAATAAGTTTCCAAGAAGTCAACCTGCATATAATAGACCTCGGCGGCAAGCGTAAAGCCGTGGATAAACACCACTGTAGCTTCAGGTTTATCCACTGACCTCGGCCCGACCACATAGGTGTGGATATCGATTCCACCCGATTTCACGGTGTTGTGGAGGTCCACATGTGAAAGCCCTGGGGTACGGCTTTGGCTATAGCGTTCACCTGTTTTAAGGAACTTTTTGGTCCTTCTTTTTTTGCTCAGACCGAGGTTTAATCCACGTACCTGCTTCTTTTTCTGCCAAGCCATGCCCCACAGCCTACAAGTGCGAACAGGGCTGTCTGCGCAATGGGGTAATTTGGGGGAATGAACTCTTTTGAAGGCAAATTAGACTCCTTTAGCTCCGCCAACTCCGCCAACTCCGCGAGCTCCATTTCAGGCACCGGCATTTCAGGCACTGGCGAGGCCAAGCATGCCAAGGCGGCTACGGAAGCTGGCGCCGATGGTGCTGTTTTTAAGGATTTGGCTCAAATTGTGCAGGAAATCGGCGGAATTTCTGCAGAAAATGTCTCGCCAGAATCCCGCTTTAGCGAAGACCTTGCCATTAGCTCCCTTAATTTAATTGAGCTTATTGTCAACGTTGAAGATAATTTTGGCGTGCGCATTGAGGATTCCGACGCCCAACACTTTAAGACTGTGCAAGATGTCACCGATTTCATTCAGGCGCATAGGGCTTCATAAAGTCCGCCCCAGAGGTCGCCTCAGAGTCCGCCTCAGAGTCCGCCTCAGAGTCCGCCCGGACATCTGAAAAACCAAAGAGCCAAAGCACCAGACATAGGACCCCAAAATAGAGCACAATAGAGTCCATGACTGTGAATATCTCTTATTTGACCGATATGGACGGCGTCCTCATTAAAGAGGGCGAAATGATCCCTGGCGCAGACCGCTTTTTGCAGGCACTAACAAATAACAACATCGAGTTTATGGTGCTTACCAATAACTCGATTTTCACCCCTCGTGACCTCTCGGCGCGACTGCGCACCTCTGGCCTTGATATTCCTCCAGAGCGCATTTGGACTTCTGCCACTGCCACCGCGCATTTCCTTAAAGCTCAGGTTAAGGAAGGCACAGCCTATGTTGTTGGAGAGTCAGGTTTGACCACTGCGCTGCATACTGCAGGCTGGATTCTGACTGATTCTCATCCTGAGTTTGTGGTGTTGGGCGAGACCCGCACATATTCTTTTGAGGCAATCACCACTGCTATTAACCTGATTTTGCAAGGTGCACGTTTCATTTGCACCAACCCAGATGTCACCGGTCCTTCCCCACAGGGCGTTTTGCCGGCCACTGGTTCGGTGGCAGCTCTTATTACCGCAGCTACCGGCGCTGAGCCTTATTACATTGGCAAGCCAAATCCGGTCATGATGCGAAGTGCGTTAAATACCATCGGCGCACACTCGGAAAATACCGTCATGATTGGTGACCGCATGGATACAGATATCAAGTCTGGTCTAGAAGCTGGTCTGCGCACTGTGCTGGTCCGCAGTGGAATTTCCGATGACGCTGAGATCCGTCGTTATCCTTTCCGTCCCACCCGAGTAGCCAATTCTATTGCTGATTTGGCCGATACCTGGCACGATCCTTTTGGCGATGGTTCTTTTGAGGCGCCGGAGTCTGCCGACGAGGCTTAAGTATCCTGCGAACAACCCGCTAGTTGTCTAGGGTTGAACCCATGGCACTTGCAGATATCGTTCGCAAAATTGAACACCGCACCAACGCCGCAACCCTTGAGTGGTCGCGCAATAAAGGCTGGAAACCAGAGGTCATTGGCTTTTCGGGTTATGGATCTGGCCACCGGGTGCGGGTGTTAGCCCGCGTTATCATGACAAACCCTAATAAGGAGCTTGTCGACGCCGCCTCCCGGACCGCTGCGGGTACCTTAACCGAGCAGGCCCAACGAGGTTGGCGCCAATTTTTCACCATTCAGGTAGGAAACCTCCCCGTCAAAGTCACCGTCGGTGATAAAACTGTGGAATCTCATACCGATCAAAGTGGCTATGTGGATCTACTCATTGAAGATCACAATCTAGAACCAGGCTGGCATGCAGTTGAAATTACTGCAGAGGGTTCAGAGACTGCTGCTGCGCGGGTTCTCATTGTTGATGATAACGCTCGTATTGGTCTTGTTTCCGATATTGATGACACCATCATGGTCACCTGGCTCCCCCGTGCGGTACTTGCTGCATGGAACTCCTGGGTGCGTCACACCAATACTCGCAAGCCAGTCCCCGGTATGAATAAGTTCTATGCTGAGCTGCTCAAAAATGACCCTCAAGCTCCGGTATTTTATCTTTCCACCGGTGCGTGGAATACCTTTGAAACCCTGCAGGATTTCCTAGCTAAGCATGATCTCCCCGATGGCCCCATGTTGCTTACTGACTGGGGTCCCACCCCGACTGGATTATTTAGGTCTGGACAGGAACACAAAAAGGTCCAGCTGCGTAACCTCTTTATTGAGTACCCCAATATCACCTGGATTTTAGTTGGTGATGATGGCCAGCACGACCCGCTTATTTATGGCGAGGCCGTAGCTGAACACCCCAATCGTATTGCTGGCGTTGCCATCCGCGAGCTCTCCCCTAGTGAGCATGTGCTTTCACACGGCACCACTGGAGCCTTGTCCACCATCACAACCAATGGTGGCCAAGGTGTCCCTATTGTGCATGGCAAGGATGGTTTTGAGCTCTTGCAGAACTATTCAACCAAGCCTTTTATCTAAATCCTGTTAGCTGGCCTGCGCAAAGGAATCTGAAGCTGCGTCAAGCGCCTCAACCTCTTCTGCCGAGAGCTTGAGGGTTGCTGCTGCAACCAGCGCAGGAAGCTGCTCTGGCTTGGAGGCAGAGGCAATTGGGGCGCTAACGCCCTTAGCCAGCTGCCAAGCCAGCGCAACAGTGGCAGGCTCAACACCGCGGGAGTCGGCGATTCCCACGAGCTTATCGACGACAGCAAAACCCGCATCGGTGGCATATCCCTCAACAAAACCAGCACGGTTTTGGCCTTCTAGATCAGCTGCAGAACGGTACTTACCGGTGAGGAAACCAGAGGCTAGCGCAAAGTAAGTAAAGGTGGCAATGCCATATTCTTTGGCCAGTGGCAAATAGCTTTGCTCAAAATCAAAGCGGTGCACCAGGTTATACTGAGGCTGGATCGCTGCTGGAAAAGTGAGGTTATTAGCGGTGGCATATTCCAGCCACTCACGAATGCGCTCTGGGGTGTAGTTGGAGAGTGCAAAGTTGCGTACCTTGCCGGACTTCACCAATGAATCATAAGTTGCTGCCTGATCTGCGATAGCCACATTTTCATCGTCATAGTGGCTATAAAAAAGATCAACATAATCAGTTTGTAGGCGCTCAAGGGATGCGTCTAGAGCGGCGACGACTGAATCATGCTGCTGATTGTCATAAGGAGCCAAGCCGCCCATCTTGGTAGCCAACATGATCTGCTCGCGGTTGCCGCGAGCAATAAACCATTCACCGAGAATGCGCTCTGACTGTCCACCGGTGCCGTCACCAATCCAGGATGCATAAAGGTCTGCGGTATCAATATGCGTGCCGCCTGCCTCTACAAAGGCATCGAGAACAGCAAAAGAGGCATCACGGTCAGAGGTCCAGCCAAAAGTGTTGCCACCGAGGACGAGGGGCAGTTTTGGGATGACAGTTGATGTCATGGAGAAATCCTTTTCCAGGAGTTTGTGTTTGGGGAATTTGCCTCAACAAGTCTAGGAGAAATAGCAAACCCCTGTGGGGCCTCTCTCTTCCTCTAGAGAGGCCCCACAGGGGCAAAGCTTTAGTACCTCGAATCCGGGAGGGATTCTAAATTGCTCAAGCAACTAACGGGAGTTAGTCAACAATGCGCAGCTGTACTTCAAACCGGTGTTCATCCGCTAGGTTTTCTAGTACCTCTCGGAACTTGTTTAGTTCCTGATGGGTTCCGGTAATCACCTCTCGGCACTCAATGAGGCCAAGTTCAAAAGGATCACGGCGCCAAGCCGTAAACCAATGAGCGGTGAGCGGATCCTTATTAGAACCACACAGTTCCGAAGGGCTCGGAATGCACACCACCATTGCGGATTCAATAGTCTGACGTAGCGCACTTGGCATAGCACTAATTTCTAAAACAGCAGTATGCGCGGGGCGTGCCACATCTTCAAAAGAATCTGCCACGGAGGTTTTTAGTTGGGGTAATCCCATGTCCTCCCAGAAGTCTGCCTTAAACAGGTCCGCCTGATGACGGGTCCGGGTGGGCACGGTTAATGCATTGTTCGTCATGTCGGGTTCCTTCGGCAACACTTGACAACCTTCAACCTTTCACCGCGCTAAAGCACAATAAAAAATTGAAGGAAGTAAGACGAGGTTCGTCTTCCCCAACGGCCTCGCGTGTGCGTCAATTTCCTTCAAAGACTTAAGGGCGATTTTGGTTGAGTTAAAGCCCCCCGGCAACCCTCAAGTTGAGGTTTATCCCCCATTTAATAAACCTCAAGTAGAGCTTTAAACTTTGCCCTATTTCCCCACCTTTTGCTCGTCACATGGTTCACAAAAGACTCAAATAGCCCCAGTTTCCCCAGCGCAAGCCCTAAAAATTAAGCGTTGAGCTCCGCCCACACCTCATCATTAAAAGGCATCCAAGCTTCTTTAGCCCAAGGGCCAAAGTCACGGTCGGTCAGTACCACACATGCCCGGCCAGTTCCCGGCACCATCCATAAGAAGGTTCCCGACTGTCCAAAATGTCCCACTGTGTCAGCTGGCAAAGTATTTCCGGTCCAGTGCGGATTCTTTTCACCCTTGATCTCAAAACCCAAACCCCAGGGGCACGGCTTTTGCATTCCATAACCTGGCACCGTGCCAATAAGGTCTGGAAATTGCACAGTGCAGGCCTCTGCAAAAGTCTCTGCAGCGATCAAAGTTGGTTTAATAATTTCTTGAGCAAATTTGCTGAGATCTGCAACGGTACTGCGTGCCCCAAAACCTGCAGAGCCCCACAGCTTGGAGTTCTTCATACCTAAAGGTGAAAAAAGCGCTTCTTGCAGATATTCCCTATAAGGCATTTCAGCCTCTTGGGCTACCGTATCTGCCAAAATATCCATGCCCGCAGAAGAATAGATTCGACGCTCCCCCACGCCTTTTTCTACAATCGGCATATTTGCCGCTACTCCAGATGCATGCGACAACAGGTGGCGCACGGTAGAACCCTCAGGACCCAAAGGGGTATCTAGCTCAAAAATACCTTCCTCAATTGCAATGAGGAAACCATAGGAAGCTAGCAATTTGGTCACACTCATCAGCTCAAATGGGTGGTCCACATCGCCGTGGGTATAAACCTTGCCATCAACAAGAACACTGGCCGCCACATTGGGAACGGGCCAGGTATCAAGTGTGTTGAAGCTTTGCATAGTCCCCGACACTAGTAAGCAATCTGTTAGATTCCTGGCAACACTTCCGCGACACGCCCAAAAACTAAGCACTTACCCCATGGTTACACCCGCACAATCCATCTGTTTCTCCGCCTCCACCGCCCCAGCAAGACAGATAAAAGACCAGGTAGATACACCAAACCCCACCTACGCCAAGATCTCTTAGGGTAAGTGGGGTATGTCGTGGGGCCACCGGGGCTCGAACCCGGGACCAATGGATTATGAGTCCACGGCTCTAACCGACTGAGCTATAGCCCCGACCGTTGCTTTTAGACAACGTGAACATTATAGCCACGCGCTGTGGCACACATTAAAACACCCACCCAAATTAGTGGATTGCACTGCACAACCAAGACAAGTGGAGGATTATCAAGCTATCCGGATTTCACCCAAGCCACTAAGCGGAATGAAAGACACCATGTCACACCTTCATTTATCCAGGCGTAGCTTCTTACAATCCTCAGCTCTAACCCTTGGTCTCGCCGCGGTTCCCATCGAGTTTGCCGAAGCTCAATCACTCGAGCACCGCTTTTTCCAGCATGGTGTTGCCTCCGGAGACCCGACTCCTACCTCAGTCATCATCTGGACACGCGTGAGCCCAACCCCGGAAGCTATCCCCGGCAGCGGACTTGGCCCCGACACCACCGTCACATGGGAAGTCTCTGCCTCCTCGGACTTCTCCACCATCACCCGGCGCGGCACCGCCACCACATCCGCAACCAGTGATCACACCATTCACATCGATGTCAGCGACCTCGAACCTGCCCGCCGTTATTTCTACCGCTTCATTGCCCCAAATGGCGAAATCTCCACCGCCGGCATCACGTCGACAAGCACGCTTTTCGACGAACCCCTCAGCCGATTGCGCTTTGCGCTTGCCTCCTGCGCCAATTGGGAAGCGGGCTATTTTGCCGCCTACGGCGACATAGCCCGCCGTGCACAGGCAGGTGAGCTGGATGTACTGATCTTCCTTGGTGACTATATCTACGAATATGCGCGTGGCATGTTCGCTGGGAAAAATGGCGCTGTACGTGATCATGAACCTGCCTGGGAGACTGTCTCACTGGCCGATTATCGGGTGCGTTATGGCCACTATCGCAGTGATACCCAGCTCCAAGCAGCACACGCGGCCTTGCCGTGGATTGCAATGTGGGATGACCATGAAACTGCCAATGATGCCTGGCGGGAGGGTGCACAAAACCACAGCGCCACTGAAGGTGACTGGCCAACCCGTAAGGCAGCAGGATTCCAAGCCTATCTGGAGTGGATGCCAATCCGCGCTACCTCTACCCTTTTCCGGTCTTTCCAATTTGGCGATCTGGCGACCTTGTCCATTCTTGATTTACGTAGTTTCCGAGATCTTCCACCGACGTATCAGCAATGGGCGCAGGGACAAAGAGCCACCACCATGATGGGAACCGAGCAATTTCAATGGCTGAAAGACACCGTGGAATCGACAACCACGGCCTGGAATATCATTGGCAGCTCAGTGATGTTTGCCCCTATGCAACTTTCCGGGGCGCCACTCGCGCAACTTCCCGAACCACTGCCTGCCAATTTGGATCAATGGGACGGTTACTCCCAAGAGCGTGACCGTCTGTTGAGCATCCTGGCTGGCACTGGCCTGCCAACATTGTTTTTGGCTGGTGATATTCACTCCGAGTGGGCCAATTCCATCAGGTTTAACAATCAAGAAATCGGCATGGAAGTAGTGTGTAGCTCCATCACCTCGGCCAATGTTGATGATTTCCTGCATATTGCAGAAGACAATCCAGTGTCGCTCAACGCAGAAAACTTCATCCGCGCGAATAGTCCCCTGGTGCGCCACGTTGATGTTGATTCCCACGGTTATTCCACCGTGATACTTTCCCGCGAGGCTGTGCAAGCTACATGGCATCGCGTGGCAGATCTTTCCCAAGCTGCTTCGCCAGTCTCCCCGATGATCCAATTAGAGTGGAAACCAGGCCAAGGATTTACCTCCTAAGCTGGCGATTTGTAACTCTTTTAGGCTTAAAGATATAGTTACATCTCGTTGCAGGGAAGAAATTCCAACAACGTATTCCTCCATAGCTCAGTTGGCAGAGCATTCGACTGTTAATCGAAGGGTCACTGGTTCGAGCCCAGTTGGAGGAGCAAATACTTTACCCACAGACTTTCAAAGTTTGTGGGTTTTTTGCTTGCTATAACCCGTTCCTACCCGTTCCTGCCTGCCGATTTTGCAATAGGTACAGTTCTGACTATGCTTGATCAACGTTAGATGGAAGCACTTCCAGACAACATATTCCTCTATAGCTCAGTTGGCAGAGCATTCGACTGTTAATCGAAGGGTCACTGGTTCGAGCCCAGTTGGAGGAGCAAATACTTTACCCACAGACTTTCAAAGTTTGTGGGTTTTTGCATTGTTTTCTATAGCACTAAAGAAATTCTGCACTTTTCCTTTCCCTGTAGAGCAGATTCGTTCTACGCTGGCTGCATGACAACTCCCAGTAACACCCAGCAGCACGATATTCCCCTCGATACTCTGCTTGAAGATTATGCGTTTATCTCCGATACGCACACGGGAGCACTGCTATCCAAGCTGGGCAGCATTGACTGGCTCTGCCTGCCACGATTTGATTCCCAAGCCATGTTCACCCGCTTACTCGGCGACCGCGAGCACGGCCACTGGAGCTTAAGAATCGCCAATGGTGAAGTAATTAGCCAAAGCTATTTGGGAGATTCCTTTGTTGTCCAAACCGTATGGCGCTCCCCCACAGGTACCGCGCGGGTAGTCGATTTTATGCCCATCCATGGAAACGAACAGCCAGATATCACCGATCTGGTGCGCTCGGTGCACTGCATTGAGGGTGAAGTGGAAGTTGAATCCATTTTGCGTCTGCGTTTTGATTACGGTGAGTCCACCCCGTATTTCCGCACCACCAATATTGATGGCATGAGCATTGTGCAAGCAGTAGCCGGCCCCAATGCAGTGTATGTACGCGGACCAGAAATGCCCCACCGCCCCTCCAAAGACTGCCACAGTGGATCTTTTATCCTCAAAGATGGAGACACCGCAGAATGGGTACTTACTTGGGCTCCCTCCTTTGATGAACATCCACCAATGCCCGATTACACGCAGTCTTTAAAGAGCACCCTGGCTTTTTGGTCCAGCTGGGCTGATCAGCTGCCACCCCAAAATCTTTATGATGCTGAAGTTCGCCGCTCCATGTTGGTGCTGCGAGCCCTCACCGATCTACGCACTGGTGGCATTGTGGCCGCACCCACTACTTCCCTACCTGAAGACTTTGGCGGTGTTCGCAACTGGGATTATCGCTTTGTCTGGCTGCGCGATTCCGCCCTGACCATTGAAGCCCTGGTGGAATATGGATTTTCCACCGCTGCTTTGCAATGGCGCACTTGGTTACTGCGCGCGATTGCAGGTGACCCGGAAAATTTGAGGATTATGTACGGCCTCGGAGGCGAAAGGCACCTGCCAGAGCGAGAACTCCACCACCTACGAGGATATGAGGATTCAACTCCAGTACGAGTGGGCAATGGTGCAGCTGAGCAATACCAAGCCGATGTTGTTGGCGAGGTTATGGTTGCATTGGAAACTATTCGCCGTGCAGGTTGTGCCGAAGATGAATTTTCTTGGGGCATGCAAAAGGCAATTTTGGAATTCCAAGAGGCCAATTTTGATCGCAAAGATCAGGGCATCTGGGAGATGCGTTCCGAGCCGCAATTTTTTACCCATGGCCGCGCCATGATGTGGGCTGCTTTTGATCGCGGCATCAAAGCCATCGAAGAATATGGCCTAGATGGTCCAATTGATCGCTGGCGACAGTTACGCGCGCAATTGCGCGAAGAGATTATGGAGCACGGCTTTAATACCGAGATTCAGGCGTTTACGCAGTGTTATGACAACACCACTATGGATGCCTCGCTCCTACAGCTCGCCCAAATTGGGTTTATCCCCTATGACGACCCCAAAATGCTCAGCACCGTAGCCCGCATTGAACAAGAGCTTCTCGACGCCGACGGCTTCCTACACCGCTATCCCACCGATGGCTCTGATGGACTAACCGGCGATGAGTATCCTTTCCTCATTTGTACGTTTTGGCTGGTGGAGCAATATGCCCACACTGGACGCCTGGAAGAAGCCAAAACAAAAATGGAGCGCATTCTCTCTATACAAAGCCCCTTGGGACTGCTTGCTGAGGAATACTCCACCACCCATAAACGCTTGGCTGGAAACTTCCCCCAGGCCTTTTCTCATATCGGCTTGATCAGCGCTGCAAGAGCCATCAACTTCGAGGAGGCACGAAACAGGTAAGATCGGACTTGTTATTGCCACATCACATCTTTTGTAGGGAGAGTTATCCACACATGATCCAGTTAGTGATCGGCGCTGCAGCTGGCTACGTTCTAGGAACAAAAGCAGGACGCAAGCGTTACCACCAGATCAAAAAAGGATATGAGGCTGCGGTCGGCTCACCCGCCACTAAAGCAGCAGTTAATGCTACTCGACGTGTGATTGCCAACAAGCTTGATCCGCAGCCCCGTATGAAAGAAGTAAAGAACCTGCGTACCACTGATGGGCACCAGGTTCTCGAGCCAGATCAGGACTAGCCCCGGAAAGCACGATCGAGTAATTCTCGACGTGCTTGTTCCAGCGCTACCAGATCGGCAAAAAGGGAATTATATGCCTGCTCATCATCTGAGGGGCGCATTCTTTGCAATTGACTCTTGAGAATAGCAATCTGATTGCCTACTCGAGTCTCTTGCAAACGCGAGAGCACACCATCGGTATATGATTCCAAATCTGAGGTTTCAACCTCGATCTCTTCCATGGCCAACTCTGACACCAAAGAAGTACCCAAGAGGTCAGTCATATTCTCCGAGACACTAGGCAGCCATTCTTTGCCGTCCAGTGCTTGGGCACAACCACCAGCAGCAGCAATGGCATCACGCACCATTCGATAAGCCGGATTGGTAAAACTATCCTGTGGCAAGCCATCAAAATATGAGCCGGCAAGCTCAGGGTATTGCAGGGCAATTTTTAGCGATTCCCTTTCCTGCCACAACACCGGGTTGCGTGGATTAGGTAGCGCCATCGTGGGGCGTGCCTGCTGGTTTTCTTGAGGCTTATCAAAGCGAGTTGCGCGCAGTGGTTTCTTATCTCGCTTGGGCCGGCGGACTTCATCATGGACCTGGCGTAGCACTTCGGCTGGATCAGCCCACCCCACCCAGCCAGAAAGCAAACGAGCATATTCTGACTGCAGCGTCTTATCGCGGATCTCGGCCACAATCGGCACCGCCCGTCGCAAAGCAGAAAGACGCCCTTCGACAGTATCCAGGGCATATTCGCTGATGATTGACTGCAACACAAACTCAAACATCGGAATGCGACGTGCCACCAGATCACGCACTGCAGCATCGCCACGCTCCAGGCGCAGATCGCAAGGATCCATGCCGTTAGGCGCAACCGAGACAAAAGACTG
Source organism: Corynebacterium callunae DSM 20147 (assembly GCF_000344785.1). Lineage (NCBI taxonomy): Bacteria > Bacillati > Actinomycetota > Actinomycetes > Mycobacteriales > Corynebacteriaceae > Corynebacterium > Corynebacterium callunae. Next base: position 2,057,904 of record NC_020506.1, read on the forward strand.
CCCCGTGAACTTCTGGTCGCCCTCAAAGGCTCGCATGGCGGCCTTCTGGCCAGCTTCATCACCATCAAAGGTATAGATGAGCTCTCCGCGGAAGTAATTGTCATCTAGCATCAGACGGCGCAACATCTGCAGGTGATCTTCACCAAAGGCAGTGCCACAGGCTGCCACTGCAGTATCAACGCCCGCAGCGTGCATTGCCATGACATCGGTGTAGCCTTCCACCACCACAGCCTGATGCCCGGCGGCAATGGCCTTCTTGGCGGTATCCAGGCCAAAAAGCACCTTGGACTTCTTATACAACAAGGTTTCGGGCGTGTTCATATATTTGCCCATTTTGTCGTCATCAAAAAGCTTGCGGGCTCCAAAGCCAATTACATCACCAGAAAGGTTTTTAATGGGCCATAATAAACGGCGCTGGAATTGATCGATGGGGCCACGCTTACCCATTTTGGTTAAACCTGCGGCCTCTAATTCCTTAAACTCAAATCCCTTTTTAAGAAGATGTTTGGTTAAAGTATCCCAGCCAGCAGGGGCATATCCGCATTCAAATTGGTAGATATGCTGCTGGCTAAAACCGCGCTGTAATAAGAAATCGCGGGCAGGTTGTGCCTCGGGGGTTTCTAATTGTTCACGATAAAACTGGTGTGCTGCCTTATTGGCTGCAATTAAACGCTGGCGGGTGCCAGGTTCTTCGCGGTTGCCAGGTCCACCACCCTGATAATTGATTTGGTAGCCAATTTTTTCAGCACAGATTTCCACCGCCTCCGGGAAAGAGATATGTTCCATTTCCATAAGGAAGGAAAACACGTCTCCACCTTTGCCGGTGGAAAAGCAGTGATAATAACCGCGGTTGGGACGTACGTGGAAGGACGGGGTTTTCTCATCTTTAAATGGGGAAAGCCCTTTGAGAGAATCTGCACCCGCTGTTTTAAGCTGTACATAATCTCCGACGATCTCTTCGATCGGCGTTCTTTCTCGGATTGCTTGGATATCACTTTCCGGAATGCGTCCCTTAGCCATGCCCATCACTTTAGCCCTTTCCAAGCGTGTGCCAATATTAGTGATATGCAAAATGGCAAGAAGGCTCTTGGCGGTGTGCTCGGATTCGTTGTGTTGCTTGGTGCAGCGTGGTTTGGCATTGACCTTAATGACTCCAATAATCAGGCAACAAGCGCATCGAGCACCCTTTCCTCTACTACTTCAGCTAAAACTTCATCCTCCAAAAGCTCCTCGCCCACCAGCTCCGCCGCTGCTAGTGGTACCAGTGGCTTAGATACCTGTTCTTTGGGCGAGTTGCCACAACAGGCAGATCTGGTGGTCGATGATATTCTCGCCGGTGGACCATTTGAATATCCCGATAATGATGGGGTGCGCTTTGGTAACTACGAGGGTGTGCTGCCCGATGAGTCCAATAATTACTATCGCGAATATACGGTGGAAACACCAGGGCTGAGCCACCGTGGACCCCAGCGAATTGTAACCGGCGGAACTAATCAAACTGATCCCGAAGTGTGGTACTACACCTCAGATCATTATGAGACTTTTTGTGAGATTACCGATGCGGAGAATTAAATGAACATCGTTCTTAGTGGAACGTTTAAGACTCGTCAGGACTTCTTTGTGCTCCTGGGACGCGCTGCCTGGGGTATTGAGCGCCCGGCGCCCACCAACTTGGATGGGATGGTTGATTTGATCCGCGAAACCGGTGTCAGCCGCATTAGCGTCACAGGCACCTGGTTGGTGGATGCGCGGGAATCCCTCAAAATTGAAGAGGTCTGTGATGATTTAGGCGTAACGCTTAACATCAACTTCTAAGACATCAAGAAAAAGAGCCTGTCAGGTGGAAAACCACCTGACAGGCTCTTTGCGTCGAAAAGCGCGCTTTTATTCGACGGTAACGGACTTAGCCAGGTTACGTGGCTGGTCGACGTTGAAGCCCTTTGCGGTGGCTACAGCGCAAGCAAAAATCTGCAAAGGCACGGTAGCAAGCAAAGGCTGCATCAGGGTTGGAGCCTGTGGGATGCGGATGATGAAGTTAGCGTAATCGTTAACAGCCTCATCGCCTTCCTCAGCAATAACGATGGTGACAGCGCCACGAGCACGGATTTCCTGGATGTTGGAAACAACCTTGGAGTGCAGGGAGTCACGACCACGTGGGGAAGGAACGATAACGAATACCGGCTGGCCTTCCTCAACCAAAGCGATAGGACCATGCTTGAGCTCGCCGGCAGCAAAGCCTTCAGCGTGCAGGTAAGCAATTTCCTTCAGCTTCAAAGCGCCTTCAAGGGCAACTGGGTAGCCGACGTGGCGACCCAAGAAGAGCACAGACTTCGCGTCAACCATGTCCTGGCCGAGCTTCTTGATCTGCTCTTCATTGTCAATGACCTCTTGGATCTTCTCTGGCATCTCACGCAGGCTCTGCAAGACAGTAGCTACTTCATCAGCAAACTGGTTGCCGCGCAGCTGAGCGAGGTAGAGGCCAAGCAGGTAAGAAGCGGTGATCTGAGCCAAGAATGCCTTGGTAGATGCAACTGCGATCTCAGGACCTGCATAGGTATAGATAGAAGCATCTGCTTCACGAGGCAAGGTAGAACCAACGGTGTTACAGATTGCAACAACCTTGGCACCCTGCTCGCGAGCGTGGCGCACAGCCATCAAGGTATCCATGGTCTCGCCGGACTGGGACAATGCCACAACAAGGGTCTTCTCGTTGAGGATTGGGTCGCGGTAACGGAACTCGTGAGCCAGCTCCACCTCGGTTGGGATGCGGCACCAGTGCTCAATTGCGTAACGAGCAACCTGGCCTGCATAAGCTGCAGTACCACAAGCAACAATGACGATCTTGTCGACGCTACGCAGAATAGCTTCATCGATGCGCAGCTCATCAAGAACGAGCTTGCCATCTTCATCAAGACGGCCCATCAAGGTATCGCGAACAGCTGCTGGCTGATCGTGGATTTCCTTCTCCATGAAGGAACCGAAGCCGCCCTTTTCAGCAGCTGCAGCGTCCCACTCCACGTCGAAAGGCTTGCCAACTGCTTCAGAACCATCAAAGTTGGTGATGGTGTAATCATCAGCGGTGATGGTAACAACCTGGTCATTAGCCAGCTCTACAGCCTTGCGGGTGTAATCAATAAAGCCAGAAACGTCAGATCCGAGGAAGTTCTCGCCCTCGCCGACGCCGATAACCAAAGGAGAGTTACGACGAGCTGCAACGATGCGGTCATCGTGATCAGCATGAATGGCTAGCAGGGTGAAAGCACCCTCAAGGCGCTGACCTGTCAGCTGCATAGCAAGGGTGAGGTCACCGTTTGCCTGAGTATTGTAAATTTCAGCAAGCAAAGAAGCAGCAACTTCGGTATCGGTATCGGATACAAAGTTGTAGCCCTTAGCGGAAAGCTCAGAGCGCAGTTCCGCAAAGTTTTCGATGATGCCGTTGTGTACTACGGCAAGCTTGCCATTGGAAACAACGTGGGGGTGAGCGTTGGCATCGGTTGGGCCACCATGAGTTGCCCAACGGGTGTGTCCAATTCCCAAAATAGAATCTGGAAGAGGTGCTTTAGCGATTTCTGCATCTAGTGCAGCAACCTTTCCGGCCTTCTTTCGGTAGCTAATCTCACCATTGGCGTGAATAGCAATACCTGCGGAGTCATATCCGCGGTATTCCAGGCGACGCAGTCCTTCAACGACTACATCTAGAGCAAAGTAATCACGGGAGTCGCCCGCTTGGCCAATATATCCAACAATTCCACACATGGGCAAGACTTTACAACAAGTTCCCTATAAATACTTGTTTAAGTCCCACCTTAGCGCACCCCTGGAGATTGACCTTGGGTTTGCCCAATTAATTGTAACCTAAATCAAACAGCACATCCCCCTGAAGGAGATGTGCTGTTGCTATTTTTGTCACAAGCTTATAGCTTTTAGCAAGTTTTTAAGCTTGAGCAAAAACACTGAAAAAAGCATCAAACAGTGGATGATCCGCTGCCACGCCGGTCAATTTCGTCACAAGCGCGTCGGTCTTTTCACGGTCACCCCGAGCGACCGCAAGCTGTTGCTGCAAAACCACGGCTTCCGGATCAGACTCGACATTAAATGCCAACGCTGCCCCAACTGCAGCAACCAGGTTGTCGGCTGCAAATCCGCGTTCGGCCAATTCTGCAGCTGGGCCGATGAGACGCTCGTTGACAGAAATCTTGCGGATTGGCGCACGTCCCACACGCTCGACGGTGTCAGGCAAGGAAGGATTGGCAAAACGCTTGAGAATCTTATCCACGTAAGCCTGCTGAATCTCCGGTGCAAAACCGAACTTTTCGACGAGCAACTGCTTGGTTTCATCAAGCACCGCGGCTACCTTTTGGTGCACTGCTTCATCTTCAAGCGCATCGGAAATCTTTTGGATTCCAGCTTGGTATCCAAAATAAGCAGTAGCTGCGTGTCCGGTGTTCACCGTAAACAGCTTACGGGTGATATAAGGAGCCAAATCCTCAACCCAGGTTATGCCCAGAACAACTGGTGTATTATAAACGTAGACATGTCTCTGCTCTTTCTACTGACAGGACAACTTAAGTTGTGTAAACGATTGCTTTACTCATAGCTAACCCCACGTCTAGTACAAATGTCCACACAGTAGATACTAAAAACGGAAATACTCCCACTCAAAAGTCATGGCGCAGCTCACAAAAATATGCCTAAATTTCCCAAAATGCACCTAACATGTGATCCACCCCACTTCGAATGTGGTTTTACCCCCCAACTCCGCCGAACACACCCCCGGGGTTATTTTCCCCTATCGGCCACTAGCTTAAGGCGTCGAAAACTAGCCTAAAAATCCAGAGATTTCGGCAGCATTTTTGGCCAATCTTTCCAGGCGCGATTCAGTCATCGAGGCAATTTGATCCACCACTACTCGCGCTCGTTCAGCATCAGAGGTGGCTTCTAAAAACCATGGTCTAAACATGGGATCCAAAGAACCCGGCGCGCCCAGCATGAGGTATTCATAAACTCGGAAGACACGCTCGCGCTGTCGATCTTGGCGCGCCATATGCCCAGGATCATCCATGACGTATAACACCGCCAGGGTTTTAAGGAGTTTCACTTCGCGCGCTGCTGCTTCTGGAATCACCAGATCACCATGCATCCGGCCAACCTCAATACCTTGTTCGCGGGCAGCTGCTTTGGTGGCTGCAATTGTGGCACCGACATAACGTCCCACCAGCTCTGAGGTCATCGCTTTAAGCGCCGAATAAGCACGCAAAGTGAAATCAAAGTCCGCGGCAGCTACCACCACAGGAAGTTCCCGCAGCGAAGCAGCACCTTCAATAAGTTCAGCTGGATCTCCGCCAAAGGCACGAGCGCCCTTGTGCGCTAGTGCTGCTAATTCCACCAAATCCCACAGCACTTTAAGATCAATGCGGCCTGAGACTATGCCATCTTCCACATCGTGCACGGAATAGGCAATGTCATCGGAGAAGTCCATAACCTGGGCTTCCATTGGCGGACGGAGATCACTATGCCCTTCGCGCAGCCATGCCAATAGTTCAGCGTCTTCGTCATAGGCGCCGTATTTACGGTTGACGGAACCATCAGCATTAGTTTTGGTCCACGGGTATTTGCACGCAGCATCCAAAGCTGCGCGAGATAGATTAAGTCCAAAACTCTTGCCCTCAGGAGAAACCACCTTGGGTTCCAATCGGGTAAGAATGCGCAGGGTTTGGGCATTTCCCTCAAAACCGCCACACGCTTGAGCGACTTCATTAAGGGCAGTTTCACCATTGTGTCCATAAGGTGGGTGCCCAATATCGTGACATAGACCTGCCAAGTCACACAGATCTGGATCAAGATCAAGGCCTGCACCAATGCCACGCGCAATTTGGGCAACTTCCAAAGAGTGAGTCAATCGAGTGCGCGGGGTATCTCCGTCATTGGGCCCAACCACTTGCGTTTTATCAGCTAGTCGTCGCAAAGCAGCGGAGTGCAACACGCGCGCCCGGTCGCGCGCAAAGGCGCTGCGGGAGTCGGGCACCTGATCGCCAAGCTGGCTTAATTTGGGTGCCTCGTCAAAAAGGCGCGCATTATCTGCAGGTTGATAGGGGTACATCTATTTCTTTAGCCTCCGCAGCTGGTCATGGCGGGCGCGCCGAGACGGCCTAATAAACGCCTGAATCGAGCGCAACATATCTTCAACCTTAACGGCCGCCCGCTGCCCCAGCACTCGCGACACGTCTTGCACCACTACCCCGCCCCACTCATGGGTCAAACTAATAAAATAGCTTTTCGACGCGCACCTGGTGGGGCTATAGGGAGTCGGGGCGGGAAAGGCCGCAAACCCAAGGCGGCGCGCCAAGCGCACCGCCCGATATGAATGATTGGGATCGGTAATAATAAGCACTCGTCCCACTTGTGCTGGATCAAGTGGCATATAAGAGGTATAGGTGTCATTGCCATGGGCAGAAATATGTAGCTTTTCCGCAGGAACCCCAGCTGCACGCAAATAAGTGCCAGCTACCTCGGCTTCACTAAAACGATCCCCGGGTAGATTTCCACCCACCGTAAATACCTGCTGACTTTGATGTTGCTGCCATAACTCAGCAGTGTGTTTCAGCCGAGCCTCAAATTGTTTGGAGGGCCGGCCATCATATTGTGCGGTTCCCAAAACAAGCAAAGAATCCACCTGTGTTGGGTCATTGGGCGAATGCTGTCGCGCGAAAAGCACAATGCGAGCTAGGGGCTGCGTGATTAGTAGACCTATGCCAATTAAGAATTTACTCATCCACACCAGTCTGCCAGGGGTTCTCGGTATGGTGGTATCCATGAATCCACGTTTGGTGCCTTTGCAAAAAATTGCTGCCCGTTCCTGTGTCTCCCTTGCTATCGGGGTTGGTGCATTATCTTTTATGGCGCTGCCCCTCGCCCAAGCTGAACAACTCTCAATTCTTGCGGAGGCGCCAGATTATTACACCGAAAACGTTACTGATTACACCGGCCTTTTAACCTCCGCGGAACAAAACGATATTCAAACCGCAATTGATGGCGTAAAGGCTTCCGAGCAAAAGGTTATTCTTGTCGTCTACCTTAACTCCTTTGATGGCACCGATGCTCAGACTTGGACTGAGCAAGCCTTGGATATTAACGGTTCCGGCAATGTGCTTATTTATGCTGTTTCCCCGGAAGAGCGTCAATATGGCATCGCTGGTGGGGATCAGTGGACTTCTACCGAATTAGATAATGCCAATGAGGCTGTATTCCAGTCGCTATCCCAAGATGATTGGGCAGGTTCCGCTTTGAACTTGGCAGAATCTATTAGTGGTGGTGGTTCCGGCGGTTCTGGCGGTTCCACAGGATCCTCTGATTCTGGACTGTGGTTGGGTGCGGCTGGTGTGGGTGCAGTAGCTGCCGGTGGTGGTCTGTGGGCTTATAACCGCAACCGCAAAAAGAAGAGCAACTCAACCACTTTGGAAGACGCGCGTAAAATTGATCCTCGCGATACCACTCGCCTCATTAACTTGCCGCTAGAGACTTTAGAGAGCCTGGCGCAGGAAGAACTTAGTTCAACTGATGAGTCCATTAGAAGGGCCAAGGAAGAATTAGATATTGCCACTGCTGAATTTGGGCCCGAGCGCACCCGCAGTTTCATTCGCGCGATGAATAACTCCACGGGTACTTTGCAAAAAGCCTTTGAGATCCAACAGCGCCTTAATGATTCCATTCCAGAATCCGAAGCTGAAAAGCGCTCCCTGTTGGTGGAGATTATTTCCTCCTGTGGACAAGCAGATGACACCCTCGATGCTGAAGCTAAAAACTTTGCCGATATGCGCAACCTGCTTATTAATGCCAGTTCACGCCTAGATGAGTTCACTCGTCAATCGGTAGATCTGCGCACCCGCCTGCCCCAAGCACATGCCACACTAGAAGGCTTGAGCAGCCGCTATTCCGCTGAGGTCTTGGAGAGCATCAATGACAACGTTGATCTCGCAACAGCCTCGGTAGAAGAAGCTGAAAAAGTATTGGCTCAAGCCTATGAATTGGAAGCAAAGCCTGCTGGTGAACAAGGTGGCCTAATTGATGCCATCCGTCATATCGAACATGCTCTAGCTACTGCCGATAAATTGCTTAAAGGTGTAGAAAACGCCGACACCAATATTGCCACCGCACAAACTAACATCGCAGCGCTGATCAAAGAAGTAGAAGGTGAAATTGCGGAGGCAGCTCAGCTGAAGGTTAATGCCTCCAACGATGGTGCCCATGCCGATTGGGCAGCTCTTGATGATGCTGTTCGTGCTGCATCGGCTGCGCTCAGTACCGCCTCTACCACTGCTAGCAGTGATCCCTTAGGCACATATACCAAGCTGGTCGATACTGACTCTGCACTAGATACTCAACTAGATGCCTTGCGAGCTTCTGCCACCGATCAGGCTAATCAGCTGCGTATTTTTGATCAGCAGTTGGCGGCAGCCCAGCAGCAAATTCAAAGCGCCGAGGATCTGATCTCAACTCGTGGACGCATTGTTAAATCTGAGGCCCGTACCCACTTGGCCAATGCCCAAAAGCTTCTGGCCATGGCACAACAAAACCGAGTACGCGAAACCCGCACCGGAATTGACTATGCCCGCCAGGCTGCAGTCGCCGCACAAAGAGCAAGCGCTGCAGCCAAATCCGATATCAACGATTACAACAACCGCGCACGCCGCAATAACTCAGGTGGAGGTGCAACCGGAGCCATTGTTACTGGCATGGTCCTCAATTCCATCCTCAACAGCGGCCGCGGCGGTGGATTCGGTGGCGGCTTTGGAGGTGGCGGTGGCAGCTTCGGTGGTGGTGGCGGTGGCGGAGGATTCCGCGGCGGACGCTTCTAAAACCTAGATTTTGGGTCTGCGTACAGCTGAATCAACAAGTACGCAGGCCCAGCTTAGGAATACCGCATCCACAAAAGGCAGAGCATCTTCGCCTGCGGTGCCCACAATAAACTCAACTTTGCCACTGGTCATGGGGCGCATGCGGGCTACTTCAAGACCATCATTGCTAATGATTCTTTCTTTGCGCCAAGGGGAAATGCGCTTTAGTTCATAGGTTCTTTTACCACATATTGCTTTGAGATCAGCAACGGTAAAAGACTCCTGCATGACGGTATAGACCTCGCCACCGGATAGAGTGGCACGGCACCGAAATTTCATAGTTCCGGGGGTTGATTCAATAAGGAGCCGTTCATCAGCAACATAAAGAACGTCTGAACGAACATCGGAAATTACCGCACCTGAGCCGTCGAAAAGCTCATTGCCTTGCCAAACCCAGGTTTCCTCGGCATGTCGCCCAAAAATACCTGCTTTTGGGCGCTCTAAACCTTCTCTACCTTCCATACCTAGATCCTCATCTACTAGTTGAAAGTCATGAAAATGATGATCGGGGTAAGGATGATCAAGAAAATAGTCAAGCCCCAGCTGGAACCCAACATCTTGGATTCCAAGGTTTTACGAGCAATCCAGGATAAGAAGATCTCCTGCTCTGCAGGTACATTAAGGCCCTCTTCAAATTCCAATACGGAAGCACGCATGCCATTATTGATGCCGCTAAATTGGGCTACCTTTTGGGAGTTGGCGTCATCGATAATCCAATTGCTTTTTTCCTCATTGATGGCGGTCATTTCAACACCTGCCATATCAATGTCAACGCGCTTGGACTTGGAAAAACCCTTGTCTGGAGCGCTGGCCTGGAAAACACGACCATCGGGCAGAGTGGCGGTAGCTTTTCCGGCGATGTCGAAGGATAGATCCCAGTGCTGCTCCCCTACCGTGGCAGTGGTGTCAAAGGCTTTAGCGGTTGACTCACCGAAGGTTGCAATTTTGGTTTTGTCTGCCCCACGAAGCAAATCAACAAAAAGCTTTCCTTCCTTCTTAAAGCGCTTGCCCCAAGAGGTGTAGGAATTCACAATCAGATCCTTCGTTGTCATGCGAACAGAATAGCACCGGCCAAGGGTTGGCCGGTGCTATACGTGATTTAGTAGGTTGCTCTAAAAACTAGCAACCAAGAAGGCGCTGAGCCAAGAAGCCCTGCAGCTCTTCAATTGGAACACGAACCTGCTCCATGGTGTCGCGCTCGCGCACGGTTACTGCCTTGTCCTCGAGGGTATCGAAGTCAACGGTGACACAGAATGGGGTACCAATCTCATCCTGGCGGCGGTAACGGCGTCCGATTGCTCCGGAGGTGTCGTAGTCAACATTCCAGAACTGACGCAGGGTTGCCGCCAATTCCTCGGCCACTGGGGTCAGGGTGTCCTTCTTGGACAGTGGCAAGACTGCGACCTTAACTGGTGCCAGGCGGCGGTCCAGCTTCAAAACAACGCGCTTATCGACGCCACCCTTGGAGTTTGGTGCCTCATCCTCGTGGTAAGCATCCATGAGGAACATCATCATTGCGCGGCCGAGACCAGCGGCAGGCTCAATAACATAAGGAATCCAGCGCTCGCCGGTTTCCTGGTCAAAGAAAGAAAGATCTTCGCCGGAACCTTCAGAGTGCACGCGCAGGTCATAGTCGGTGCGGTTAGCAATACCCTCTAGCTCGCCCCACTTGGTGTTGGCAAAGTTGAAGGCGTACTCGATATCAACGGTGCGCTTGGAGTAGTGGGAAAGCTTCTCTTTGGGGTGCTCATAAAGACGCAGGTTTTCTGGCTTAATACCGAGGTTGAGGTACCACTGGTGGCGGGTATCAATCCAGTACTGGTGCCATTCTTCGTCCTCGCCTGGCTTAACGAAGAATTCCATTTCCATCTGCTCAAATTCACGAGTACGGAAAATGAAGTTACCTGGGGTGATCTCGTTACGGAAAGACTTACCCATGTTGGCAATACCAAATGGAGGCTTCATGCGTGCAGAGTTCATCACGTTTTTGAAGTTGACGAAGATGCCCTGTGCGGTTTCTGGACGCAGGTAGTGCAAACCCTCTTCATCATCCACTGGACCCAAAAAGGTCTTGAGCATGCCGGAAAAAGCCTTAGGCTCGGTCCAGCTACCTGGTTGACCGGTCTCAGGGTCATTGATATCAGCAAGGCCGTTTACTGGTGGGTGACCATGCTTTTCTTCATAAGCCTCAAGCAGGTGGTCTGCGCGGTAGCGCTTGTGGGTGTGTAGAGATTCAACCAGTGGATCGGTGAAAACCTCAACGTGGCCGGAGGAAACCCAGACCTGGCGAGGCAGGATGACAGAGGTATCAACACCAACCACATCAGGGCGGGAGGTTACCATTGCACGCCACCACTGGCGCTTGATGTTTTCCTTTAGTTCAACGCCCAAGGGACCGTAATCCCATGCAGAACGAGTACCGCCGTAGATCTCGCCACAGGGGTACACCAGTCCACGTCGTTTACACAGGTTAACCACGGTGTCGATGATCGATTGCTGAGCCACGTCGGATGCTCTCCTCCAGGTCGAATGAAAATTACTCAAAGCTTTTAGTCCCCACTGGGGACATACTGATCCAATCTTAGACCAACTAGCTTCACCCTCGGCTGATAGGCCTTAAATTCTCCGAAACTTTTAGAAATTTTCAGCGCTAGCTATCCCGCTCTCTGCTCATATACATCTCTATTCGGCAGAAATCACTGAACAAAGAAAAACTTGCACGTTATTCAATTAGCACAATAAATACACGATATAATTATAAAAGCCCTTGTGACAAAAGGAAGGTGCACAAAAGGGTTTTAATAACCCCTATATAAAAACCTAGTATATTTCTGTGCTAGTTCCCTGAAATTCCTAACCACAGGATTTCATTATAGGAATGAGGTCTTCAAATGATTCCGAACTCCACACGCAACTTCTTTAGATCCGCAAATGATGGCCATGGCTCTCATTCTTATGGCGAGCTGAGCCCTGAGATATCCACCAATTTTGACACCAAAGAAGTGTCTTTGCTGGGCAATGTTATCCGAGCATTGGATTCCCCGCTGCGCATTGAAATTGTGCTGGCCCTCAATGAGCGACCTCATTTTGTGCATGAACTAGTCAAACGCCTTGATAGCTCACAGCCACTCATTAGCCAGCATCTTAAAGTTCTTAAATCCGCGCATGTGGTGGAAGCAGAACGAACAGGCCGTCAAATGACATACTTCTTGGCTGAGCCTCTGGTCATGGATATTTTCAGCTTGGCTCTCAAAGCTGCAAAATCTGAGCAAGTGTAGACTTCCACTAAACAAAATTCATGTTGAGGAGGACTTCCGATGGCTATTAAGCAAAGCTCCACTCCAAAGTTGGGGGTCCGCAGCACCCGACAGCGCAAAGCTGTAGTGGATGTGTTGGAAAACATGGATAACTTTGCTTCGGCCAAGGAAATTCACCTTGAGTTATCCACCCGGGACCACGCGGTTGGTCTCACCACGGTATATCGCACCTTGCAATCCTTGGCAGAAATAGGTGCCGTTGATGTTCTCAACGTCACCGGTGGTGAAACGCTGTATCGGCAGTGTCATGCAGCCGGCCATCACCATCACCTGGTGTGCACTAACTGCGGGCGCACCGTTGAAATTGACGGTGGACCAGTAGAAACTTGGGCTCAGGAAGTCGCACGGGAGAATGGTTTTAGTGTCAGCAGCCATGAAGCAGAGATTTTTGGCCTCTGCCAGAACTGTCGCTAAAGCACCATTCCAAAAGCTAAGCCCAGTACATAGGTAATTAGCGCTGCGCCATAACCAATTCCGAGTTGGCGCAGCGCTCTAAATGCAGGTGGCTTTCCAGATAACACACCAGTAATGCCACCGGTTGCCATCAAAGAGATACCAACCAGGAGAAGCGATACTACCGCTGCTGGCAGCTGATCCATGCCTAAGAGATAAGGCAGGATCGGGATAAAAGCACCTAAAGCAAAAGCACAGAAGCTAAAAAGTGCAGCTGAGCGTGCCGAACCTGCATCATGAACAATTGGATCGGCTAGCGTATTGGACTTAATGCGTTGTTGATTTTCAAACTTGAGGAACACCCCAGCAGCCTTTTCCCGCGCTTCAGCCTCGCTAAGGCCACGAGCCCGGAATACCAACTCAAGTTCATTTGCTTCCACATCAAGTTCACCAATAACTTCATGAGCTTTGGGATCTGGGGTGGAGGCATCAAGTAACTCCGTTTGGGAACGCACCGAGATAAATTCGCCCGCAGCCATAGATAATGCACCCGCCAAAAGCCCTGATACACCGGTGATAATTACCACCTGCGGTGCAACACCGCTGGCCATCACACCCATGACTAAGGCAACATTGGAGACCAGCCCATCGTTAATACCAAAGACTGCAGCTCGAAAATTGCCGCTCATTCTTTCCCGACCACGGCTGGCTAGGCCTCGGACAACCTCAGCGTGAATTCTCTCATCTGCTGACATTTGTTTGGCGGCATCTGCGTCGGAGTCATAGGGACTTCGAGATTCAGCAGATTGCAATAAAGCAAGAGTAAAAACTGAACCAAAACGACGGGCTAGAAAACCTAAGAGCCTCGTTTTTAGATCAGCCCGCGGGGGATTGAGGGCGGCGTCGCCAAGCTTATTTAACCAATAAGCCTCGTGGCGAGCTTCGGCCTCAGCCAGGGCAAGCAGAATTTCCCGCTCCTCACCCTGACGCCGATCGGCGAGGCCGCGGTAGGCGGCGGCCTCGGCTCGTTCATTAGCTAGGTAGCCACGCCACCGTTTAATTTGTTGGGCGGTTGGCTGATCCTGATTCATTTTTAGGCACTTCCGAAGCGACGATCACGCTGAGCGTACTCGAGAACCGCATCAAAAAGATCCTGTTGGGTGAAATCTGGGAAGAGTTTATCCTGGTAGACCATCTCTGCATAAGCAGACTGCCAAAGCAGGAAGTTAGAAGTGCGCTTTTCGCCCGAGGGTCGCAGGAAAAGATCCACATCGGGCATATCCGGCTCATCGAGGAAATTGGAGAAGGTTTTCTCATTAATATGCTCAGGGCGCAATTGCCCAGCCGCTGCTAAACGAGCGATCTCACGGGTGGCATCAATAATTTCAGCGCGACCACCATAGTTAACACACATGGCAAGTGTCATCTTGGTGTTGTTTTTGGTTAACTCTTCAGCAGCTTCCAGCTCCTGAATAACCGAACGCCACAGCCTTGGGCGACGGCCTACCCAGCGAACTCGCACGCCCTTTGCATTTAGAACATCACGCTGACGGCGCAAAACATCTCGGTTAAAGCCCATGAGGAAGCGAACCTCATCGGTTGAACGTCGCCAATTCTCGGTGGAGAAAGCATAGGCAGAAAGATAAGGAACACCCAGTTCTAGGCAGGCATCCACCACATCCATCAACACAGCCTCGCCACGTTTGTGGCCTTCGGTTCTTTTCATACCGCGCTCCGTGGCCCAGCGACCATTGCCGTCCATCACCAAAGCAATATGCTTGGGTAGAAACTTGGCAGGAATATCGGGTTTCACAAATTCGCTCACAAAGAACCATTGTGCCATGAACCGCACTTAAGCTTGGTCTAGTACTGCCAAAGTAGGCAGCTTCCTTTCCATATGCCACTGCAAATGTGCCGTAGCCAGACGATGCACAGTGGCCTGCAGCTCAGGATGTTCGGCAGTTACGCGCAGCGGTTGCCCATTTGCCACCAGCCACATCATATGCAAAGTTTCAGAAGATACCTCGGCGCTGCCTTGTGGCCTACAGTAAAGGCACACCGCTCCCCCAGCTCCGGGGTGAAAGGCAGTGTGCGGGCCACTGCGACCGCAGGCGGCACAGTCATAAAGGCTTGGTGCCCAGCCGGCGTGATTCATCGCCCGCAAAATAAACTCATCCAAGGCCAAAACGGGATGTTCGGCATCTTGGATAGCTTGTAGGGCGCGGGTGGTTTCCGCAAAAAGATGGGCGTCTTCATCCATGCCCACAATTTGGGTTGCAATATCTAAAATTGCCGAAGCACAAGAATAACGGGTGAAATCCTCAATAATGCCGGAGGCATAATAGGCCACAGTATCTGCGCCAGAAATGGTGGCCAGATTACGGCCGGGATACAGCTGGACATCAAGCTCAACAAAGAGCTGCAGCCGGGAGCCAAACCTCGATTTAGATCGACGTACTCCCTTGGCTACAGCTCTAACCATGCCATGGTCGCGCGTGAGTAGGACAATAATGCGGTCTGCTTCCCCATAATCATGGGTCTTCACCACCAGTGCTCTATCTCTAAAGCTTTCCCTACGCACCGCTTACCTTTAACTTTGTTTAGAATCCGAGGCGGTTAAGTGCCTTTGGATCGGACTGCCAGTTCTTCAAGATCTTAATACGCAGATCCAAGAAGACATTTTGGCCCAGAATCTTGATGATATCCTTGCGAGAATTGTGGATGATTCGACCCAGGCGCTGGCCATTGCGACCCACAATAATATCCTTTTGACCAGGACGTTCCACATAAATAATAGCGTGGACAGTCAAAACTCCATTGCGTTCTGGATCCGGCAGAATCTCATCAACTTCCACGGCAATTGAGTGTGGAAGTTCATCTTTAAGGCCAGCTAGTGCAGCCTCGCGGATGGCCTCAGAGATGCGGGTATCGCTATCTTCATCGGTGAGGTGATCGTCTGGGTAGAACTTTGGTCCTTCAGGAAGCTGGCTGGTCATGACCTCAATCAAGGTCTCAATGTTTTCGCCGGAGGTAGCCGAAACCGGTACCACCTCGCTCTTTCCGTCGAGAAGCTCATGGACAGCCATGAGCTGGGCCGCAACCAAGTCACGGGACACACGGTCCGCCTTGGTGACAATGCCCAAGATCTTGGTCTTAGGGGAAACGTTGCGCACAGCATCCAGGATCCAGCGATCGCCAGGACCAATTTTTTCATTGGCAGGGATGGTGAATCCGATGAGGTCAACATCTGCATAGGTGTCTTTTACTGCCTCGTTGAGACGCTCGCCCAGCAAGGTGCGGGGGCGGTGCAAACCTGGGGTGTCTACCACGATGATCTGCGCATCCTTGCGGTGTACCAAACCGCGAATAGGGTGGCGAGTGGTCTCGGGCTGGTTTGCGGTGATAGCAATTTTTTCGCCCACCAGGGCGTTGGTCAACGTTGATTTGCCGGTGTTTGGGCGTCCAACGAAGCTGACAAAACCTGAACGGAAACCTTCAGGGGTGTCATTAAAATTCATAAATCCTCTAACTGATTTGGGGATGTTCGAAATAGTTCTCCCCCTCTTGCACTGTCGCACCCCAAAAAAATTTGTGCTGCAGATAAAACAAAAGGGACTATTTACCTTGGTCTTCCAAGCATAGTCCCTTTGGGGGCCGATTCCCCCATCTATTTTATAGATCGTTATTCATCTTCTACTTCGCCAGGTTCTGAGACCACGACCACCACCGAGTGCATACGCAAACGTCCGCGACGATTTCGCTCGCCTTCGGCAGTTAGTTTTAAGCCCGAGCTTTCCACAGTTGCCCCTGGTAATGGCACGCGACCTAGCTCAAAGGCAATAAGGCCACCGACGGTATCCACTTGATCTTGGATCTCCTCAGAGAATTCTAGATCTTGTTCCAATTCTTCTTTAATATAATCTTGTAGATCTTCCAAAGAAAGCCTGGACACCACACGGTAGGTACGCTCCCCGATCTTTTCAATCGGAGCTACTTCGCGGTTGTCATATTCATCGGCGATCTCGCCCACGATTTCTTCCAAAATGTCTTCAATGGAAATCAGGCCAGCAACGCCACCGTATTCATCAATCAAGATGGCAATGTGGTTATGTTCCTCCTGCATTTCCTGCAGCAAGGCATCCAAGGACTTGGAATCTGGCACAAAGGTAGCTGGACGCATGACCTCATCAACAGTTACTGAACGTCCACCATCGGTAGCATAGTAAGTTTTTTGCACCAGGTCTTTGAGGTACACAATGCCGATGATGTCATCGACATTTTCACCAATAACTGGGATACGGGAGTGACCGGAACGCACACAAAGCGCTGTGGCTTGGCCTGCAGTTTTACCGGATTCGATCCAGATCATTTCCGGACGAGGCACCATCACCTGGCGCACCGTGGTGGAGGCGAGATCAAAAACGGATTGGATCATCCGCCTTTCTTCTATCTCCACAATGCCGTGTTCCTGGGCGATATCAACCATTTCGCGCAGTTCCACTTCAGTGGCGTAAGGGCCATTTCTAAAGCCTGGACCAGGTGCGATGATATTGCCCACCCAAATCAGCAAGCGAGCCAGTGGACCCAGTATCTTGGCAAAAATACCGAGCATTACTGCTGAGCGCAGCATCACGGTATAGGGGTTTTTCCTACCGACAGTACGGCCAAAAACACCCACTACGGCGAAGGTAACTAGGGAAACACTGATAATGGCAGCAGCGATTCCCCAAGCCCAATTGTCAATAACGCTAATGGCAATTGCGCCTGCCAACACCGCTGCAGAAGAATCCAGAAGAGTGCGCAACATGACGAGCATGTTGATATGCACAGCTCGAGAATCAATAACATGAAGTAGGGCCGCGGAGCCGGTTACTTCATCCTTATGCATTTGTTCTACGCGCGCCCGCGAGACCATAGACAGTGCTGATTCCACTGCTCCGAAAAAGCTCGAGAGCGTCAGCGCCAAAACCGTCGCAATGCCTAACCAAATGACATAGTCGTCCACTTAAGGTTTGTCCTCCGCAGTAGGCTCTGCAAAAGCGTCATGATCAGCATTCATCTGTTCATCCAGGTCCAAGCGATCAGCTGCAGTGGGGAAAGCACCCGCGCCTGAAGGCTTTGGCTGGAACTTAATTCCACGCGCCTCAACGTTGTCATACCAATCAGCCAAGAGTTCATTTTGCAATGCGAACATCTCGCGCTCCTCAGCTGGATCAACGTGATCATAACCCAGCAGATGCAAGCTGCCGTGCACGGTGAGCAAAGCTAATTCATGGGCTAGATCATGGCCAGCTTTTTCAGCTTGCTTGGCAGCAAACTCTGGGCACAGCACAATATCGCCAAGCATCGAAGGGCCTAAATCTGCACCATCCGGACGAGCATAGCCTGGGGTGAGCTCATCCATGGGGAAGCTCATCACATCGGTTGGGCCTTCCAAATCCAGCCACTTTAGGTGCAGATCAGCGATGGTTTCCAGGTCCACAATGTGAATTGAGGCTTCGGCATCAGGGTGAATATCCATTTCGCCGAGGGCAAAGGAAAGCACGTCAATGAGCATTTCCTCATTTACGCCGTCGTAACCTGATTCATTAAAAACTTCGATGCTCATTAGTTAGATTCCTCTCGGGATTCTTTTCGAGCTTCCTCACGAGCACGAGCCCGCTCCGCAGCACGCTTTGCTTCTAAATCTTCATAATCTTCATAAGCATCCACAATGCGTCCCACCAGCTGGTGGCGAACCACGTCGGCAGAATGCAATTCTGCGAAGTGAACATCAGCAACATCGCGGAGAATATGACGCACCAAGCGTAAACCAGATTTCTGGCCACCGGGCAAGTCAACCTGCGTGATATCGCCAGTTACCACCATCTTGGAACCAAATCCCAGTCGGGTAAGGAACATTTTCATCTGCGCAGGAGTGGTATTTTGCGCCTCATCGAGGATCACAAAGGCATCGTTTAGGGTGCGGCCACGCATATAAGCAAGTGGCGCAACTTCCACAATGCCGGCTTCCATTAGCTTTGGAATAACCTCGGGCTCGACCATATCGCGCAGTGCATCATGCAGGGGACGTAGATAAGGATCGATCTTTTCATTAAGCGTGCCCGGCAAAAAGCCCAGTTTCTCGCCTGCTTCCACAGCAGGGCGCGTCAAAATAATGCGACTAACCTGCTTGGCTTGCAGAGCTTGCACAGCCTTTGCCATCGCCAAGTAGGTTTTACCGGAACCTGCGGGTCCCAGTCCAAAGACAATGGTGTTTTCATCGATGGCATCCACATAGGACTTTTGACCTAAGGTTTTTGGGCGAATTACCTTGCCACGACGGGCGATAATGTCACCGGTAAGAATCTCCGACACGGTTTGCGGAGTTTCCACGTTGATAATGCTGATGACATTTTTAACCGTTTCAGGGCTGATCACATGGCCGCGACGCGCAATGGCTTGCAACTCGTCAAAGATCTTTCCGGCACGCGACACCTCAACGATAGGGCCGGTGAGTTCAATGCGGGTACCTCGGACGTGGATATCGCAATCAATTTGGTTGTCTAGAACGCGCAGGTTTTCATCATGAATACCTAATACAGTCTGGGCATATTCACGCTCTAGGTTGTAGATCGTGGTTACCACATCGGTGCGGGTGCTTCGCGGGGCGGTCACAGTGCTGTATTCGCCTGCTTTCTGGGATGGATTTTATTTGAATTAACACTACCAGCGCTCAGAGAGTACACCGATGGCTGCCAAAGCCACCATGCCTGCTGAGGCTGTTCTTAAGACTTCGGGTCCAAGCTTGACGGAATGTGCTCCGCGCGCACTAAAACGGGCGATTTCCTCCGGAGCAATGCCACCTTCTGGGCCAATAATGACCACCACATTGCCCGAAAAATTTAATTCTCGAATCGCCGCGGTTGCTTCCTCATGCAGGATAATTGCCAGGTCTGCGTCGTCGATAAGCTTTTCGACGTCCTCCGCCGCTGCCACCCCACTGATTTCAGGGATGGTTGAGCGCCGTGATTGTTTGGCAGCCGCTTCCGCGGCTGCCTGCCATTTGGCCAAGGATTTTGCTTCTTTTCCTGCCCATTTAGCCACACAACGGCTCGCCTGCCAGGCCACAATTTTATCGGCGCCACCCTGGGTGAGCAGATCAATGGTCAGCTCAGAGCGCTCCGATTTGGGGATGGCTTGCACAATGGTGACCTGTGGATTTGGCAGTGGAACTTGGTCCACCGAATCCACAATCACATCCATGCGGTCTTTACCGCTGAGGGCCTGAACCGTACAGGTTCTCGCGGTGCCACGGCCGTCGATAAGCGTAATCTTTTCCCCCACCGTTATGCGTTTAACGGTGACAGCGTGACGGCCTTCCGGGCCACTGAGGGTGGCTAATTCGCCGACGGCGGCCGTGGTGTCGGAAATGAAGACAGGAAGCGACATTACTTGCGGAACTTATTCTTCAGCTTGTCAAAAAATCCAGCTTCTTCGCCTTCGCGGTGTACCGAGGAATTATCCTTGCGGTGGCTGCGGATTTTCTCCAGCAATTCGCGGGTGCGATCATCCAGATCAGTAGGTACAAACAGATCCACATGTGCCATGAGATCGCCCTGGCCCTCAGCGCGCAGCCGTGGCATGCCCTCGCCGTCCAAAGTAATCACGTCGTTGGGCTGAGTACCTGCAGGAACGCTGATCTTAACTTCCTGGCCATTAAGGGATTCCACCTCTAGCTCGGTACCCAAAGCTGCATCGATCATTGGAACACGGATGCTGGCGTGCAGATTGTCACCATCGCGGGTGAACACTGCGTGTGGACGCACCATTACCTCAATGTAGAGGTCACCGGCAGGACCGCCACCAGCACCAACTTCGCCCTGGCCAGCCATGCGGATGCGCATACCTGACTGAATGCCGGCTGGAATACTAGCTACAATATCGCGACGGGCACGGACGCGACCATCTCCTGCGCACTCATCACAAGGATCAGGGATGATTTCGCCGGTGCCATTACAGGTATGGCAAGGGCGAGAAGTCATCACATTGCCCAGGAAGCTGCGCTGTACCTCTTGGATTTCACCGGCACCATTACAGGTGCCACAGGTAACTGGCTTCTTATCGGAGGCAGATCCGGCACCATGGCACTTGGTACACAGCACGGCAGTGTCCAAGGTGAGATCCTTCTTCACGCCACTAAAAGCCTCTTCCAAGGTGATGGACGTACGCCATAGGGTATCGCTGCCAGGCTGAACGCGGGAACGAGGTCCACGGGAGCCACCTGCTCCGCCACCAAAGAAGGCATCAAAAATATCGCCCAGGCCACCGCCACCAAATCCGCCGTCGAAGCCACCAGCGCCGGCGCCGCCACCTTGTTCCATGGGATCTCCACCCATGTCTACAATGCGGCGCTTATCTGGATCGGTGAGTACCTCATGAGCTACCGAAGCCTCACGGAATTTCTCCGCTGCTTCCTCGCTGGGGTTCACATCTGGGTGGTATTTGCGGGCAAGCTTTCGGTACGCCTTCTTGATCTCTGACTCGGTTGCATTGCGATCGATTCCGAGAATGCCGTAATAGTCACGTGCCACGGTGGGTGATACTTCCTTTGGTTAATTTAGAGGATGAAAAACTGACAAAAAAAGATTATGAAACAAGTGGTTTATTATACCCGCAACCTATTCTCCTGCGAGCACACGACCAACATACTTAGCAACGGCTGAAACCTTGGAAATTGTTCCCGAATAGTCCATATATGTTGGGCCCACCACACCTAAAGCACCCAAAGCACTGCCCTGAGAACCATAAGCGGTGGTAATCACCGAAGCACTATGCAACTCCACATCCTCATTTTCCCCGCCAATATGCACTCGCACCTGTTTTAGGTCAGTGACATTAGAAAGCAATTTGAGCATGACAACTTGTTCTTCTAAAGCTTCCAATACCATAGGCAATGTTGCCGAGGTCTCTCTATTAAGCCTGGTCAAATTGGAGGTACCGGCCAAAATCAGCCGATCAGAGGGCTGATCAACCAAGGTATTAACCAAGACATCACAACAGCGCCTTAACGCCCCGCGGATTTCCAAAGGTGCCCGCGAGGCCAATTCCCCCAAAGCAGCCGAAGCAGCAGTAAGAGTTTTTTCTGAAAGGGTGCCGTTGATTAGATCGCGCAAGACATTAACGTCTTCTGGAGCTAAAGGTTCTTCTAATTCCACATTGCGCTGATCTACTCGGCCGGTGTCAGTAATAAGAACCAGCAGCAGACGCATTGGTGAAAGGGATACCACTTCACAGTGTTTTACCCGCGCGGTTTTAAGAGTGGGTAGTTGCACTACTGCGGCTTGATGAGTGAGCTGGGAAAGTAGCTGCACCGAACGGCGCAACACATCCTCTAGATCCACTCCCCCTTCAAGAAATCCCAAAATGGCACGGCGTTCTGCCAGGGAAAGCGGTTTGATGTCATGGATGGAATCCACAAAAAGGCGATAGCCCTTTTCGGTGGGCACACGTCCAGAGCTGGCATGCTCCTGAACAATGTAGCCATCTGATTCCAAAACCGACATATCATTGCGAATCGTTGCAGAGCTAACGTTGAGCTTATGTCGCTCCAGAAGTGATTTGGATCCAACCGGCTCCTGGGAGGCGATATAATCCGCAACGATAGCCCTTAATACTTCGTATCTGCGCTTTTCCGTTGAGTTCGCCATGATTGCTACCCTACTAATCTTTTTGAGCTTTTAGGATTCTTCACTTAAGAGGATATCGGCGATGATCCCGTCGGCAAGCAAACGCCCAGCACTGGTCACCGCAATATTGCCGGCAGCCGTCACCTGCAACAAGCCGCCCTTAATATGGCGTTCAATAACTGGATGCGCCGCAGCCGAGAAAATTTCGCGTGGCAAGCCCTGCTTTAGACGCAAGCCCAACATCACTCGCTCAGTGTGATGATCTGCGGCGCTGAGGTGCTCAGTTTCCTTAATCGGCAGCTCACCCGCAGCAATCTGGGCGGCATATCGAGCGGGGTGCTTGACGTTATAAAAACGGCGATCCCCCATATGAGAGTGCGCGCCGGGGCCTGCACCCCACCAGTCACCGTCAACCCAATAGCCCATATTGTGCTTGCATTCCCCACCTGGCTTAGCCCAATTGGACACCTCATACCAATCAAAACCATTGGCGCGCAGGCGCTGATCAATAATTTCATAACGGTCTGCGTAGGTATCCTCATCCGGCTGAGGCAGCTCGCCTTTAGAAACCTTGCGGGCCATCGCAGTGCCATCTTCCACAATCAGGGAATAGGCAGAAACATGATCCACATCGGCTTCCAAAATGGCATCCAAAGTGGCACGCACATCATCATCGGTTTCAGTTGGCGTGCCATAAATCATGTCCAAATTGACATGTTCAAAGCCCGCAGCCTTTGCTTCCTTGGCCGCCGCGACTGGGCGCCCCGGGGTGTGCTTGCGGTCCAAGACCTTTAAAACGCTTGACGACGCCGACTGCATGCCCAAAGAAATTCGATTATATCCAGCCTCTTTAAGCTGGCTAAAAAACTCTGGAGAGGTGGACTCAGGGTTTGATTCCGTGGTGATTTCCGCGCCCGGGGCAATGCCAAAAGTATTGCGAATTCCATTAAGAACCCGGGTGAGGCCAGCGGCTCCAATGAGCGAGGGCGTGCCACCCCCGATGAAAATGGTTTCCGCAGCCTGTGGGTTCTCCAGGGAAGCCACAGCCATTTCCAATTCCACTTCCAATGCGTCCAGATAGCTATCTGGACCCGCAGATGTACCTAACTCACCTGCAGTATAGGTGTTGAAATCGCAGTAACCGCACCTTGTTGAGCAAAACGGCACATGAATATACACACCAAAAACTGACATACCCTCCAGCGTAGTGTGTACCCCCTATACATGATTAATTGACACTTAACATTCCAATTAGCTGTCAAAGAGGTAGAGTTCACCCTATGAACCGGAAGTTTGTTGCAGCCTCATTGGCCGCTGCGCTCCTATTCCACGCGGCCCCCGCTCATTCTTCCGTGACCCCTACCTCAACTAAGCCAGCTACCGTGGTTGATTCCGTGGTTAGTGATCCTGAGGTTGTTTCCCCTTCAGCCCCAAGTACCTCAGATTTTTGGCAAGATGCTGCAGGTCAACCGGGTGAAGTATTGCGCATCCCCTATCAGGGTGATCATCAACTTTCCGATATTAAGGTAGAAACCTCAAAGGCCTTTGATGATTTCCGCACCCTGGTGGAGCTGGACAATAATATTTTGGTTTATATCCCCAGTGACTTCCAGGGCGCTGCTCAAGCCTCAGCAGTTTTCACCGTCTCAGATGACTTTGGAGAGATCGATACCTTTGCCATCAAGGTGGATTACCCAAGCGGTGAGGTGGCTTTAGAAGAAAACCATTCGCTGCTTTTTAAGATCATTTGTGAGCTGGCTTATCGCCTACCCCAGCTGCCTTTTGCTTCCCGCATTTTCGGGATTTAGGCCGTTTTTAGCGCCTACTTAGGAAACAGCGTTGCGTTTTTGGGCGAGCTTATCGGCCACCCTAGCTACCACTGCATCCACCCGCGCGCGTTCCAATAAGAATGCTGGCGGATTGCTGCCACGCATGGTGCGCACATAGGCAGGATTAGCTGTTGCTACCGCTTCCATCCAAGCCCGGGTTGCACTTTCTACCACTGCTGCCACGCGCCCATAAAGCAAAGGCAAGGACAACGAGTCCAAATCATTGGCTACTTTATTGGTTTGCGCCAGCACCCAATCAACCGTTAATTCCAAACGCTTGACCACGGCCTCGGTGCGCGCATCCAAAGCAATTGAAAGATCACGAACGTCGATGAGTCCGCCATCAATTTCAAAGTCTTTTTCCAAATCTGGTGCGGTAAGCCTTTCGGGCTTGTCGACGTGCACCTCCACCGCGTCCCGGGCGCTTACAGTGCCCTGACGCAGTCCACTGGTCAGCGCGTGACGCAGACCAGAAAGTTCCGCAACAACTCCGCGCGAGTCATCGCGCGCCTCAGCCACAATCTCTTCAAATTCGGCAAGGCAGTCTTCTACCAATTCCACGTCCCAGTCGGAAATGGCTTCCATGAGGTGCTCAATGTATTCAGCGACTTCATCGCCGATATTGAAGATCTCCTGGGTGAGTTCGCGATGGCGTAGCTGTGCGGTGGTGCTGTTCATCTGTGCCGACACACCTTCCTTTTCTGCAATCCGAGCTGGTTTTTAACTAGCATTCACACCAGGAGTTAGCAATAACACCAATGGTTTTATTGCACCCCTTGAGACCCTCAAGTAACACTTGAGAGTTTTCTCTAACGGGTCTTGACTTTATGGGAATCAGCTTAGAAAAGCAGGGTGGCGCGCCGGTGAATTCTTGCAAAAATCTGTCAACAAAAAATCCCACTGGTGTCACTGTTTTTACAGTGACACCAGTGGGGTCTTGAGCACTTGTGTTCCTAAAGTGTTTTACCAGGGCAGCGGTGGGAATTTGAGCGCTGCTACAAGTTCATTAAGAATGTCGGTGGCTTCTCCACGTGGTTTCTCATCAGAAAGCCGCGAGAGATACTTATCCACTACCTTCAATGCTGCAGGCTGGCCCATGCAATCCACCACATACTGCGGATTATCCTGTGCAAAAAGCCATTCAGCATCACCAAAGGACAAGCCTGGGTTAGAGCCCAAGGTAAAGAACTCTTCATCATCATCTGCGCCGGTGGCGGTGATATAGGCAAAATCTTCCATTACTCCGACCGCGAAAATGGTGGATTCCTCACCAATTTCAGTTTTGGTCCACTGGGAACCATCCCAATCAAACTGCACGTCGCCCCCGCTCATCGGTTATAAATGTGGTCGATGGCATCTGCATAACGCTGCACAACAATATTGCGCTTCACCTTCAAAGTTGGGGTGAGCTCGTTGTCAGCCTCAGTGAGATCGCGGTCCAGAATATAGAATTTCTTGATCGCCTCTGAATGAGAAACCGTGGCATTAGCATTGTTAATTGCATCCTGGACCTCTGCACGCAGCGCTGCATCGGTAGCAATATCAGAGACCGAACGGGACTCCGGAATATTGTGGTTAAGCTTCCAGCGTTTGAGCATATCGGGATCAAGTGTGACCAACAGGCCAACAAAAGGCTTTCCATCGCCCACGATCATGGCCTGGCTAATCAGTGGATGAGCCTTAATAATGTCTTCCATTGGGCCTGGGGAAACATTCTTGCCACCTGCGGTAACAATTAAATCCTTCTTGCGGCCGGTGATCATCAAGTGACCGGTATCCATGAGCTCGCCGAGGTCGCCGGAGTTAAACCAGCCATCGTGCAAGGCTTCAGCAGTAGCTTCTGGGTTATTCCAGTAACCTTGGAATAGCATCTCGCCCTTGAGCAGGATTTCTCCCACTTCATTAATGCGAATAGTCATGCCACCCAGTGGTTTGCCCACGGTGCCGATTTTTTGATCTTCAAAGTCAACGGCAGCGGCTGCAGCTGATTCGGTAAGACCATAACCCTCATAAATTGGAATGCCGATGCCGCGGAAGAAGTGCAGCAATTCCTGACCCATTGCAGAGCCGCCAGTGATGGCATATTGCACCGAGTTACCCACTGCTGCGCGAATCTTGGAGTAGATCAGGCGATCAAAAACCTTGTGGGAAAGCAGCACCGAACGGCTTGGACCTTCTGGGGTATCCAAAGCCATGGAGTATTCAATTGCGGTCTTTTCAGCACGTGCAAAAAGTGCGGCCTTAATTGGACCACCATCAGCTGCATTAGAAGCTGCAGCATTGCGAACCTTTTCAAAAACACGGGGCACACCCAAAATCAGGTTGGGTCGAGAACGCTGGAATTCCAAGGTCAAGCTACTAAAATCTGACCAGTGGGACTGAGTTGCGCCGGCAATAGCAAAAGCCAGGTGTACCGCACGAGCCAGCACGTGAGCCAAAGGCAAGAAGGTCAAAAGGCGGGTACCAGGGACTGCGATTGCACCGATTGGATTGGTAAGCAGTCCGCGTACCTCAGCCAACCAGTTGTAGTGGGTAAGGATGCAACCTTTAGGACGACCAGTGGTACCGGAGGTATAAACCAAAGAAGCAAGATCAGAGGACTTGGTGTTGTGGATGCGCTCCAACACCAAATCATCCGAAAGGTCACGACCCTCAAATTTCAAGGTATCGAACGCGGAGGCATTAATTTCCAAAATGCGACGCAACTGGGAGGAAGAACCCTTCAAAGCTGGGGTTCCATCCTCACCGAGCACCAGATTCTTCATGAGATCGGTGTGATCAGGAGTTTCGGTGATTGCCAATACGGCGCCAGAATCTTCAATAATCCACTCCACCTGAGACAGTGAAGAGGAGCTATAAATTGGAACGCTGGCAGCACCAGCAGCCCAAATAGCAAAATCTAGGACGGCCCATTCATAACGGGTATTGGCCAACAAAGCGACACGGTCACCCTGTTCAACACCGGTAGCGATAATGCCCTTGGCTACCGCGAAAACTTCATCCTGGAATTCCTGAGCGGTAACGTTAACCCATTCAAAATTGGCGGGCTTAGTAAAGAGCACGCCATAGGGGCGAGCTTTTACTTGATCCAAAAGCGCAGTAAGGCAGGTTTCAGATTCCCCAATTGTGTATTGGGCAGGTTCTGAATACTCCTGCAGGGAGTTTTGTGCTGTCATCGTGAGATTCTTGCCTTTCAAATTTCATAAGGATGTGATTCCTACGGTGGGCAGGTGTTCTCTATTGCTCTATAGCTTAGGTGCCATCTTAAGGAATCTCTTTGTCCAGGTTGTCCAATACCCATCTCAGCAATGTGCATGCGAATGCAAAAAGTGCCCTAGTACTGAAATAATCTCGCACTCGTCGCTTTGTACACAGATCTCGCTTAGCTGCATTTATGCTGTGTCACTGCCATGTTTTGCAGTACAGCACTACCCTCATTTTCACCCATAATGCAGGATTAGGTGTCAGCGAGCGATATTAGTGGCATGATATTGACTTGTGACTGCACGAGGACCTTTGAATGAATTGGCCGTCCTATACGGCGTATCCACTTCCTACACCGATTACAAGGGCGCACATGTAGAGGTCAGCGACGACACTCTAGTGAAGATCCTCCGCGCCTTAAAGGTGGATCTTGGTGCCCCAGAGACCACCGACCCTAGCGATGAGGTACTCAACCAAGCCATTGCGCGCTTCCACGACCGCGAGTTCTCTCGCCCTTTGCCACCTTGTGTGGTGGCAATCCAAGGCACTGAAGTAACTTTCCCAGTCCATGTGCATGACGGTGCTCCCGCAGCCGTTCATATCACCTTGGAAGATGGCAGCACCCGCGAGACTTTCCAGGTAGAAAACTGGACGCCACCCCGCGAGATCGACGGCATTACCTGGGGCGAAGCCTCCTTTAAGATCCCAGCTGATCTGCCCTTGGGCTGGCACCAGCTTCACCTCACCTCTGATGAGTTGGAATATAGCTGTGGTTTGATCATCACCCCGGCGCGCCTGTCTACTGCTGATAAGTATCTGCAATCACCTCGTACCGGTGTGATGGCCCAGATTTACTCCGTGCGCTCTACCCTGTCCTGGAGCATGGGCGACTTTAATGACCTGGGCAAGCTGGCCAGTGTGGTGGCCCAAGACGGCGCTGACTTCCTGCTGATTAACCCCATGCACGCAGCTGAGCCACTGCCACCAACCGAAGATTCTCCTTATTTGCCAACTACTCGTCGCTTTATCAATCCGATTTATCTGCGTGTAGAAGATGTTCCAGAGTTCAATCAGCTTGATATTGAACTTCGTGATGATGTTGCCGAGCTGGCTGAGGAATTCCGAGAGCGCAATCTAAGCGCTGAGATCATCGAGCGTAATGATGTTTATTCCGCCAAACTGCAGGTTTTGCATGCTATTTATGATCTCCCCCGCACTGCTGAGCGGGAAGCATCCTTTGTGGACTTTGTGCAGCGCGAAGGACAAGGGCTCATTGACTTTGCAACCTGGTGTGCAGACCGTGAAATTGAGCAATCTGCCTCCGCCCATGCAGAATTGCCAGATCGCGATGAACTAACCATGTTCTATATGTGGTTGCAGTGGCTGTGTGATGAGCAGCTGGCCGAAGCTCAAAAACGCGCCCTTGATGCCGGTATGTCCATCGGTATCATGGCTGACTTGGCAGTTGGTGTGCACCCAGGTGGCGCCGATGCCCACAACTTGGAATATGTGCTGGCTCCTGATGCTTCCGTCGGAGCTCCACCAGATGGCTATAACCAACAGGGCCAGGACTGGTCTCAGCCACCGTGGCACCCAGTTCGTTTGGCAGAGGAAGGCTATATTCCTTGGCGTAACCTGCTGCGTACCGTATTGCGTCACTCCGGTGGCATCCGCGTAGATCACGTCCTCGGCTTGTTCCGCCTCTTTGTTATGCCTCGTATGCAGTCGCCTGCAACCGGTACCTATATCAAGTTCGACCATGAAGCTTTGGTTGGCATCCTGGCGCTTGAGGCAGAGTTGGCAGATGCGGTGGTTATTGGTGAGGATCTTGGCACCTTTGAGCCTTGGGTTCAGGATGCTTTGGCGCAGCGCGGCATTATGGGCACCTCAATCCTGTGGTTTGAGCATTCTCCAACCCAGCCTGGGCCACGCCTGCAAAGTGAATACCGTCCGCTCGCATTGAGCTCGGTCACCACCCACGATCTACCTCCAACTGCGGGATACTTGGCTGCGGAGCATATTGAGTTGCGTGAAAAGCTGGGCGTTCTCAGCACCGATCCAGAGGTTGAAGCAGCCGAGGATCTGCAGTGGCAGGCTGAAATTCTTGATGCTGCGGTAGCGGCTGGTGCCTTGGCTCCAAGTGCTCAAGAAGATGGCAGTTACGTGGGTCTCCCTCGTGAACAGCGCGGAAGCCTGCCAGAGCTCATGGCTGGTTTGCATGCTTTTGTTGCTGGTACACCGTCCGCACTGACCTGTGTATCCCTGGTGGATATGGTTGGCGATAAGCGCGCGCAGAATCAACCAGGCACTACTCGCGATCTCTACCCCAACTGGTGTATCCCACTCTGCGATAACGACGGCGAGCCAGTAAGTATTGAGGCACTTCGGGATAACGAGCTTTATCACACCGTGGCCGAGGCAGCCCGCCGCCCACAACAGTAGAAACTCCGCCTCATTTGCACTAACCAGCTGGGATTTAAGTTCTGCATGATGCAGAACTTAAATCCCAGCTTCTTTCTTAGGCTCACATAGCTTGTGGGCACTACATTTGTAGTGAACAATAAGCTTTTCTTTAACCGCCCACTTTTGTCTAGAAGGCCACCACCCATGCGACTTCTCGGTCGAATTCTTAAAACCACGTCTGCCCTTTGGCCCTATTATCTCGGAATTATTCTGGTCTCAATTGTGGTAGCTGGGCTATCACTTATTTCACCGTTTATTCTCCGCGAAGCTACCAACTCCATTGTTTCCGCGACAACCGGTGAATCTTCTATTGATACCGTTACTCGCACCATCATTTTCTTAGCCCTGGGGCTTTTTGCTGCCAGCTTGCTCAACACACTTATGAGCAATATCGGTGGCTATTTTGGTGATGTGATGGCATCGCGTATGCGCCAGATCTTGGCCACGCGTTATTACGCCAAATTGCTGGCGTTGCCGCAGAAATACTTTGATAATCAGGTCACGGGCACCATCATCGCCCGCCTTGATCGCTCCATTAATGGCATCACGCAGTTTATGCAGAGCTTCTCCAATAACTTCTTCCCCATGCTCATCACCATGGTGGCAGTACTGATTATTTCCGCGTTTTATTATTGGCCACTAGCTATTTTGTTGGCTGCGCTCTTCCCTATTTATATGTGGTTGACCGCGCTGACTTCCAAGCGCTGGCAAGTTTTTGAGGCCGATAAGAACAAAGAGATTGATATAGCCAATGGTCGCTTTGCCGAGGTTGTCGGCCAGGTCAAGGTTGTAAAGTCCTTTGTTGCAGAAACTCGGGAGCTCTCTGATTTTGGTGGACGTTACGGCCGTACCGTAGCTATTACTCGCCCGCAGTCCAATTGGTGGCACCGCATGGATACCTTGCGTGGTGCTGCACTAAATATCATCTTCCTGGCCATCCACCTGCTCATTTTTTATCGCACTCTGCATGGTTATTTCACCATTGGCGATATGGTGATGCTTATTCAGCTTGTCACCATGGCACAACAGCCTGTTTATATGATGAGCTACATTGTCGACGCCGCCCAACGCGCCATCGCTGGTTCCCGCGATTATTTCGAAGTTATGGCCCAGCCTGTTGAGCCCACCGCCAACAAGGAGCTCGTCGCAGCCACCGAAACCAGCGACACCCCACAGCTCAGCCCAGTCAACCCGGTACCACTTCCTGCCGGGGAACCCGCCTTACTTTTCGACGACGTGACTTTCGCTTATGAAGAGGGCAAGCCCGTTATTTCCAATGTCACGATCAGTGCCCGTCACGGTGAAAAGATCGCGCTGGTTGGTGAATCAGGTGGCGGTAAGTCCACACTGGTGAACCTGCTATTAGGTCTTTATAAGCCTAATTCCGGCAACCTTGCGGTTTGTGGTCAAGATGTTAGGGAGCTTACTTCGGAGCAGCTGCGTGCTTCGGTCGGTGTCGTCTTCCAGGACGCTAGCCTCTTTTCTGGAACCATCGCAGAAAATATTGCTTATGGTCGCCCCGGCGCTTCAAAAGAAGACATCATCAGGGTAGCTAAAAAGGCCAATGCTCACGAGTTTATTGCCAACTTCCCCGAGGGTTATGACACCATCGTCGGTGAGCGTGGTTTGAAGCTTTCTGGTGGCCAAAAGCAACGAGTGGCAGTCGCCCGCGCCATGCTCAAAGATGCACCCCTGCTTGTCCTGGATGAGGCCACCTCTGCGCTTGATACCAAGTCCGAGCGAGCTGTCCAAGCAGGTCTAGAGCAGCTTATGGAAAACCGCACCACCTTAATGATCGCCCACCGCCTGTCCACCATTGCAGGTGTGGACACCATTGTCACCATCAAGGACGGCAAGGTTGATGAGATCGGTTCACCAGCAGAGCTAGCTGCATCAGGCGGTATTTACGCCGAGCTCTTGCGCCTAACCAACTCTACTGCTGAGGCAGACCGCGAGCGCCTGCGTGCCTTTGGTTTTACTGGTGATGCACCCGTTGAGGAAGAAATCTAAAAAGCGCATAAAAATTCCGCCTCACTTGAAATCTCTCCAAGTGAGGCGGAATTTCTTTTTAGAACAAGGACACCAACCATGCGACAACCACAATGATCAACAAGACAACAAGTGCCTGAGTCACACGGGATTGTGGGTATTTACGCTTGCGCTTGGGAAGTTCTTGATCGCGTTTGCGGAGCTCTTCTGGATTAGCCATAAGACGTCAGTTTTCCTTTCGGGAAGCAATAGGTTGCTGTGGCTGTTCGCGGTGAAAGATCCGCAGTGCAGCAGCACCAGCGAGATCGATCACTCTTAACAAGGGAACTGCCAAAAGTGCGCAGACCAGCACTGATGCCATGATTACCAGTGGTGATTGGATCCACAGCGGGGCTGTCGTAAGGTGCTGTGTAATCCAGTCGAGGAATGCGGTCATGGCTGTTTAGCTTACACGCCGGGTATTAGATAGCCCCAGCCAAACCACGACGTCGCAACAATGGGTCAAGGTCTTTGCTCCGGCCGCGCAAGTTTTCAAAGGCTATGGAGTAATCAGTTGATGCACCCTTGGAAAGCACCAATTCCCTAAACCTGGCACCTGCCTGACGCGCAGCTTCCGCAGATTCCGCAGTACCTGCGGCGCCAGTTTCCACGAACCAATCAAAGCCATCGGCATCCAAGGCTTCAGCCCACAAATAAGAGTAATAACCTGCGGAGTAACCACCGGCAAAAATGTGGTTGAAGTAGGTGGAGCGATAACGCGGAGCTACCTTCTCCACATCCAGACCAGCTGCTGCCAAGGCATCTGCTTCAAATTGCTCGATGTCATTAACTGCTGCGGCTTCGGAAGCGCTGAGGCTATGCCAAGCCAAGTCAATGATGGAGGCTGCCAGATATTCAGCGGTGGCAAAACCTTGACCAAATTGCTTGGCTGTTTCAATAGCTTGCAACATGGAATCAGGGATCACGGCGCCGGTGTCCACATGGCGGGCATAGTTACGCACCACCGCTGGATCAAAAGCCCAGTTTTCATTGATCTGGGAAGGGAATTCTACATAGTCACGTGGTACGGAAGTTCCGGAGAAACTTGGGTAACGCACCTGGGAAAGCAAGCCGTGTAGGCCGTGCCCAAACTCATGGAAGATGGTGGTTACTTCATCAAGGCTCAACAATGCTTGGCCGGACGTGGGCTTATTAATACCCATGACGTTGACTACTACTGGCTTGGTACCCAGTAGTTCTGATTGATCAACAAAGCTCGACATCCAAGCACCACCGCGCTTGGAGGGACGTCCATGATAATCAGTCAAAATCAGACCAATTCCAGAACCATCAGAGTCCTTGACCTCCCACACATCAACACCTTCGGCATAGCCGCGCAAATCTGGACGAGCTTCCACAGTGATACCATAGAGGCGATTAGCGGCAAAGAAAACGCCATCTTCCAGCACCTGGTTCAGTGGGAAATATTGACGCAGCTGAGCCTCGTCAAGGGCATAGTCACGCTCGCGAACCTTGGTTTCCCAGAAGCTCCAGTCCGCAGCATCTACCTTTTGGCCATGGGATTCTGCTTCCTCGGCAGAAAGCTTGTACTCGGCTTTGGCATTTGCAGAGGCAGCAGGTGCGAGATCATAAAGCAGGGCGCGAACTGCTGCGACATCATCGGCGGTTTCTTCCTCGATGACATAATCAGCGTGAGTATCATAGCCCAAAAGCGCAGCGCGTTCTGCACGCAGGCGCACGGTCTCCAAAAGCACGTCCTTATTGGACAAAGCACCACGTTTTTGGGAAGCCTCATAAAGCTTGGCACGAGATCCAGGCGAGCTTAAAACAGCTTGTTCAGCCTGCACGGTGGGTAATTCCAAAGGAACCACATAACCTGCCGCACCGGTCTCCCGGGCGTAATCGGCAGCGGCAGAAATACGCGCCGGGCTAAATCCTGCTAATTCTTCCTCGGAAAAGTTAACGGCTAGTTCGCGGGTGTCTTTAAGGAGGTTGCGGCCAAATTCCTCAGACAGCGCCGAAAGGCGCTGGTTGATTTCAGAAAGCTGGGCCTTTCCGGCGGCGTTGAGTGCTGCCCCGCGGCGTCGAAAAGCTCTTTTGGTATGTGCTAAAAGGCGCTGAGATTCTTCATCTTCCGGCGCGCTCACTGCTTCCACGCGAGCAAAAAGTTCAGCATTATGGAAAATAGCGTCAGAATGCGCGGAGAGCTTTGGCGCAATTTCCTGGGCAATTTCATCCATCTCAGGGGAAGAATCGGTGCCCTGCAGGTTGAAAAAGACGGCCGCCACACGGTTAAGGGCCTGACCTGCACGTTCTAGGGCCTCAATGGTGTTTTCCCAGGTTACAGGCTCAGGATTAGCAGCAATGCCAGCGATCTCGGCATCGTGCTCGGCAAGTGCGATTTCAAAGGCGGGTAGAAAATCCGCGGTGGAAATATTGGCAAAATCGGGGAGCTGATAGGGCAGGTTACTTGGCTTTAGTAGATGATCAACAGTCATAAGGCTCGATCCTAGTTGCTAAGGTTTTGTCCATGTCTGTCACCTCAGTCACCATTACCTGCCCGGCAGGTCAAATTACCGGCGAGCCTCACTACTTTCGCTCCATTCCCTATGCCAGCGCGCAGCCTTTTGCGGACGCTCAAAAGCTGCCACCCCGTGACATCGACGCACGTGGCACAGTGCAGGGTTTGCAGCTCTCGGTTGCTACCCCGGAGGCGCGTTTTGGCGCTGATTTGCCGGTTATCGTTTATATCCACGGTGGCGGATATGACAGTGGTAGCCGTTTTGAACCCCGCACCGCACCGGAATTTATGGTCTCGCAGGGGTTTGTGGTGGTCGCGGTGGATTATCGGCTGAGCCTGGAGGGTTTTGTTCGCTTCCACGATGATGAACCGCACCGTTATCGCGGCATCGATGATTGTGTGCTCGCGTTGGAGTGGGTGCAAAAAAACATTGAGTTTTTCGGCGGCGATCCCACCAATGTCACCTTGATCGGCCAGTCCGCGGGCGCTGGTATTGCGCTCTGGCTTACTCGCCTTGACCACTATAAAGGCGCTTTTCGACGCGTGGTTGCGCTCTCCCCCAGCTTCCCGCGCCAGCCATTTCAGGCCCGAAAGGGTGCTTTGCGACGCAGCCTCGGAAAACCAGTCACTCGCAAAGCATTAGCTGCCTTGGATCCCGCAAAACTAGCAAAGAGTTATGGGCGATTTAAGCGACGCTTTTTTAATGATCTGCCCTTAGGGCCTTTTCCTTATGACCCCAATGAATTAGCCGATATTGACCTCATCATTTCCTCTACCCGCGATGAAATGTATCACCACGAGCTGGGGCAAAAACTAGATCAGCGTGGTGTTGGTACCAAACTCATTGCTCGCTTATTGGGTATTAAAAATGTCAATGATTACCTCAAAGCTGCGCGCACTATTGATTCCCGGGTGGTGGGTCGAACCATTGGTGATGCCATGATCAGAAAATATGTCGCGCAGACAGAAAAAGGCTGGTGGATTGAGTTCCCCGGGAGACATTGTGAAGACCTCACCTTAATCTTCCAACAAGATTCACAGGCACATCACATTATTGCTGATTTTGCGCGCGCTAAAAAGCCCACCTGGCCACTTTATGAACCCACAAAACGCCAAGCATTATCGCTGGTAGATGGCCACGCCAAGGTGGTGAGCGATCCACTGAAGATGGTGCGCCTGGCTTTTTAAGACAATGTGGGTGTTCTTTTGCTGCTCGCCTGCAAAGCTGCTGCGATATCTCTATTGTGGCTTTTATGACTGACACCTCACCGCTCGGTTCAGAGCTAATCCCCGAGTCCTCTGTCCGCCCTGTGATTGATGCCGAAGGTTATATTGTCGAGCATGAATCCGAGGAGTATCCCTCACCCACGCCCGCTCCCGGTGAGCAACCGTGGGAAAAGAGCCAAAGGGAATGGTACAAAGAGGCAGTCTTTTATGAGGTGCTGGTTCGCGCCTTTTATGACCCAGAAGGCAATGGATCAGGTTCTCTCAAGGGCTTGACCGAAAAGCTGGATTACATCCAATGGCTGGGTGTGGATTGTATTTGGATCCCACCTTTTTATGATTCCCCGCTGCGCGATGGTGGATATGACATCCGCAATTTCCGTGAGATCCTGCCTGAATTTGGCACGGTCGAAGACTTTGTGGAGCTTGTTGATCAAGCCCACCGCCGTGGACTGCGTGTTATCACCGACCTCGTCATGAACCACACCTCCGATGAGCACCCCTGGTTCCAGGAATCACGCCGCGATCCAGAAGGTCCATATGGAGATTTTTATGTTTGGGGCGATGATCCCAACCTCTATAGCGAAGCGCGCATTATCTTCATCGATACTGAGGATTCCAACTGGACCTATGATCCAGTGCGCAAGCAGTACTACTGGCACCGCTTCTTCTCCCACCAGCCAGACCTCAACTATGACAATCCTCAAGTCCAAGAAGCCATGCTGGATGTTTTGCGCTTCTGGTTGGATCTGGGTCTTGATGGATTCCGTCTGGATGCTGTCCCCTATCTCTTTGAGCGCGAGGGCACCAATGGTGAAAACCTCAAGGAAACCCATGACTTCCTAAAGAAGTGTCGCGCAGTTGTAGAAGCTGAATATCCTGGCCGAATTCTGCTGGCTGAGGCTAATCAGTGGCCACAGGATGTAGTTGAATACTTCGGTGAAAAAGAAAAGGGCGATGAGTGCCATATGGCATTCCACTTCCCTTTGATGCCACGTATCTTCATGGGTGCCCGCCAAGGATCCCGCACCCCTATTAGTGAGATCCTGGCCAACACCCCAGATATTCCTAAGACTGCACAATGGGGCATCTTCTTGCGCAATCACGATGAGCTCACCCTCGAAATGGTTTCCGATGATGAGCGCGCCTATATGTATTCCCAATTTGCTGTTGAACCACGTATGCGCGCCAATGTAGGCATTCGCCGTCGCCTTAATCCTTTGTTGGAAGGTGACCGCAACCAGTTAGAACTCCTGCACGGCTTGTTGCTTTCGCTGCCTGGTTCACCAGTGCTGTACTACGGCGATGAAATTGGCATGGGCGATAACATCTGGCTGCCTGACCGCGATGGTGTGCGCACTCCAATGCAGTGGTCCAGCGACCGCAATGGTGGATTCTCCAAGGCTGATCCTGAGCGTCTGTACCTGCCAGCCATCCAAAACGATCAATACGGCTACGCCCAGATGAATGTGGAAAGCCAGCTTAAGCGTGAGAATTCCCTACTGCGCTGGATCCGCAACCAGATTATGATCCGCAAGCAATATCCAGCCTTTGGTGCAGGTACCTACCGTGAGGTGGATTCCACCAATGATGCGGTATTGACCTTCCTGCGTGAACACCGGGGCCAAACCCTGTTGTGTGTTAACAATATGTCCAAGCACCCACAGGCTGTCTCGCTTGATCTGCGCGAATTTGCTGGACGCACCCCTCGTGAAGTTTCTGGTGGTCAGCTCTTCCCCACCATTGCTGAGCGGGAATGGGTTGTTACTCTGGCTCCACACGGTTTCTTTTGGTTTGATCTTTCCGAACACGATCAGGAGGACTAACACATGAGTATTGGTCAGCACATCATCAATGAGCGCTTTTATGGCGCTAAATCCCAGACCATCAACAATGTGGAAATTGTTGCCGCTGAGCCGATTGGTGAAAACACCCTTGCTATCGCACGCATCAATAGCACGCTCTACCAGCTCCTGGTCAATGTTGATGGCAAAGATGTGCTGCTCAATCATGTTGCTGAAGTAGGGCCTGGATTGGGCGAATGGGTTTCAAATTCGCCCTTCCCTACAGGTCCTTTTAGGGCGCTCAGCGGTGAACAATCCAATAGCTCCTTTATCACCACTGGTGAAGAGTCTGTGATTGTAAAATATTTCCGCAAATTGGAACCAGGACGCAATCCTGATGTGGAATTATTGTCCAAGATTCCCAACTGCCCCAATATCGCGCCAGTGCTGGGATTTTCCGAAGTGCTGCTGGGAAATTCTCGTTATACCCTGGTCATGGCGCAGCAATTTATCCCCGGTAAAGATGGATGGGCTCATGCGCTATCCACTACTGCAGATAGTTTTGGTGCGGATGCAGACCTCATCGGCCAGGCCACTCGCAATGTACATACTGCCCTGGCTGAAGCCTTCCCCACCGCAGTTGTCCCGGCGAGCGACATTGCACAGGGGCTTATCAACCGCTTGGAGTCTTTGATCTTCCAAGCTCCCGAGCTTGCACGTTTTAAAGAAGCAGCCACTGCGGTTTATCGCGGGCTCAGCCAAGATGTGCATATTCAAAGGATTCACGGAGATCTGCACCTAGGCCAAATGCTCAAGACCGATGACCGCTATATTCTCATCGATTTTGAGGGCGAGCCAGCTCGGCCTTTGGAAGAGCGCAAATTGCCCGACTCTCCGCTGCGCGATCTTGCTGGTGTGATTCGTTCAATCGATTATGCGGCACATTTTGATGGTGGCGCACATCAGAGCTGGGCTGATGAAGCAACTGCCATGTTCTTAGCTGGTTATGGCAGCATCGATGATCAAGAGCTGCTTAATGCCTATATTTTGGACAAAGCGCTTTATGAGGTTGCCTATGAAACAAATAACCGCCCCGATTGGGTTCATATCCCTCTCGAAGCGGTGCAGCGTGCTTTGAACTAAAGCCTAAACATCAAAAGCTTCCAAAATTGCCTGACGCAGCTCTGAATTGCTTAGCTGATCCACCATCCACGGTGAGAACGCAAAAGGAGCTGCATCCACGGCGTCGAAAAGCTTTTGGGGCTCAACCCACTCGAATTCCTCTACCTCGGCGGCAACCGGTTCCACGTGCTCGCCGATGGCGAGCCGAACCAGGTGGACCGGGCAAATTTCCCACTCCACGATGCCAGTCGCATCAACTGCGCGATATTGATAATCGCCGAGGATCTCCTCAATATCGAGGAAAGAATCCTCCTGCAAGTTCAATTCCTGCTGGCCACGGCGACGAATGGCATCCGCATTGGTTTCATCCGGAGCAGGATGCCCACACATGGAGTTGGTCCACACGCCTGGCCAGGTCTTTTTACCCAAAGCGCGACGCGTGATCAGCAGTTCTCCACGCGGATTAAGAATATAAGTGGAAAACGCAAAGTGGAGCGGCGTGTTCGTGGTGTGCACGGTGTCCTTGGGTGCAGTTCCGATGGCATTGCCTTCAGAATCCGCAAGGACAACCAGTTCAACCTCAGTAGTCATGCCCTCCACCTTAGCTAACTTCCCGCGCTAACCCCGCACCCAGTCACCAATCACGCCCGGAATCACCGGCCCACGATCGCCCAAAAGCGCTGCAATATTTCGATCCTCCTCCACCGCGGAAGTCACCGATTTAACCTTGCCCGTATTCTTTTGCCCGCCGGCCGGTGCACCCATGGGCATCATCGGCATCATTGAACGACCCATGCTTTGCGACGCCTTAACGCCGCCCGTCCCCGGCGCGTTGAGTGCATTGCTGCCATGCGCGCTTGAACCAACAACCGGGCTGGTTTGTTTAGATTGCAGACGAGACTTGCCAGCCGTTCCGGTCGAACCACCCAAACCTGCACCACCCATCATCGGTGTCATTGCGCTGCCCAGCGCCGAAGCGCTTTGGGTTCGTGCTCCCATTCCGGATTCTGATTTAAGTGCAGAGCCTGCCGGATTCATCTTCCCCAATGATGTGGAATTACCAAGGGAATGCTTGCCGGTGCCACTTCCCACCATGCCAGCGCCGGGAATTGCACTCATACTATTTAGTGCGCTGCCTGCTGTTGAACCGCCACCTCCCAAACCTGCGTTAACAGAGGTTGCAGCTGGCAGGGTGCTTGTTGAGCCAAATCCTCCGGTCGAGGCTGCCGACGTTAAAGCATCCCCAATTTCTAGCCCTTCCACGTTTTCTGCCACGGTGCCAAAAGAACCGGCACCTACTTGGGAAGCTGCCCCCACAGCTTGTCCAATACTTTGCAGACCTGCAGGAGTGAGACCCGCAGCGCTCCAAGACTGCCCACTTCCGGAAATCTCATCCATGCCCAAAGCGATCTCATCTGCCGAACCATCTGCGTTAGTTATCTGCATGAGGTTATTTAGCGGTGGCATTCCGGACATAACGTCAGTTTGGAAAGTTGCGTGGAATGATGCCAAGAATGCTTGTTCAGCAGCTGCTCTTTCTATTGGATCCACAATTGCGCGAATGGATGCCGCTGCCATCATGACCTGTAAACGATGGCCAGTGTAAATGCGATTTAGAGTGCCAACAGAAGCCGCCATCACCCTGGCATTGGCAGCAAAGGTTGCCCCCGCGTTTGCTACCTCTGCAATATTTTTTGCCGCCTGCTCAAAGGTTTCACCAGAGTTTTCCTCCTGCAATTGACGAGCAATGCTGGTCAACGATGCAGAAACATCACTAATTGCCGACGCCATAGAATTCCAAGAACCCTGCGCCTCCAGAACCGCCCCCGAGTTGGTTCCGGAAAATTGGCTGCTCAACCTATCAATGGATCCTACCGGCCTTACAACCGGAGGATTAAAAACAAACGGCTCAAATCGCGGTGTTGGTCTTTGTGGAAAAAGTACTGATTCCTCAGCAACTCGCCCACCGGTATCTGCAATGTCCATCCCCCTGGCAAAAAGTTCATCCTGCCCAGACAAAGCATCAACCGAGGCATTAAGCGCAGCTCTTAGCCATTCGATTTGTTCTGCATATGAAGCAAGAACTACTTGCGATGATCCCACGCCAGAAGTAATTACTGCAGAATGACTAGATCCCAGTTGATCTAGACCAGAAACACTCGAGAATGAATTGAGCAAGTTTCCTCGAGAAGCTAGTTGTGAAGCTGAAATTGCTTCTTGTTGTTGTTCGACGAGTTTTCCAATAGCACTGCTTACACTTGATAAGTTGATCTTTAAGTTCATGAAGATCCCCCCGCTCCCAAGATCAATTCTTCCAAAATCCTCACCGCTTCCGGGCATAAGACATTCGGTTCCCATCCAGAACCTACTTCGTAGTAATCAACTACAAATCTGCCCCAGTCATAGTCAACTGCCGCTTCGCATTGACGGGCTTGCGACGACATTTCGTGGATATAGAGCCCAGGAATCCTTGATTGATTCCAGTCGACTGGATTCAGTCCGGATTCTTGTACCCTGTCACGATTAATTTGGTCTGTCGCAATTAAGAAGACACCTTTAAACTTGTCGAAATCATTTGGGGCAAAACTGCACCCCATTGCTCCAAACTGCATATCACTGGAGTTCGCAAGCTGTCTTCCCAACCCAAGGCTGGAAAAGCGCTCATCACTGAACACTTCACAAGGATCAAATTGGCTGGCAAAAATCCCTTCTGTTGCTGGTTCCACGGCTAATGTCCCCGATGTGCTTTGGCTTTCGGTAACTGTCACAGTCGTTGAAGAGCTCGCCCCCGAGACACAGCCAGAGAGCATTAACGCGGTCATGCATAGAAGTAACCAGGCCCGCCGCATAGAAAACCCCGAATCTTTGTAGTCGTAATGAATGCCTTGGAAAGGCACTCATTAGGGTTAGACTGCGAAAGATCCGGGGTGGTTCCCAAAAATTTAAAACTTATCCAAGATTGTTCAAATTGCCACTATAAATGACATTTCCGATCTTGAATTCTGCTGACCATAAAGAGCTATTCGACGTATTAAAAGCGTATTGCAAGTTGGTCGTTGCACCTGCTCCTAAAGGAAGGTCGAGGGTGATATTGTCATCGCCGGTCAACGGTTCAATATCTGTCTTGGAACCATCGGAATCTTCCAACTTCAAAGTGGGGGTGCCAAGTGCGTCGGCAGGCAGCGGAGCGTCGTTAAGGTTCTTAATGGCTACATAAATAATGGATCCACCGTTGGTTCCATAACCTGTGCCCTGAAAAATAACTTCTAAGTGCAGACCTGGATCTTCAACAACTTCCTCACCAGTTGGGGCAGTAATCGGATCAACTTCTTCTGCTTGAAAAACGGGAGTTGCCGAGGTAGTTACCTCGATAGATTCAGTCGGTGTTACTCCTGCTTGGGTGTCACCATTTTCGCCCGAACAGCCTGCAAGAAGTGCAACTGCAAGTAGCGCGGGAATCGTCCTCAACTTCACGTCGGGCTCCTTCTTAGTTATAGGTTCTTAAAAAGTTTACTAGCCTAGAT
The DNA here is from genome assembly GCF_000344785.1 of Corynebacterium callunae DSM 20147. Lineage (NCBI taxonomy): Bacteria > Bacillati > Actinomycetota > Actinomycetes > Mycobacteriales > Corynebacteriaceae > Corynebacterium > Corynebacterium callunae. The sequence goes on from NC_020506.1 coordinate 2,099,836, forward strand.
GGTATGCGCTTTCCGGAACTCCAAGAACTTAAAAACCGCCAAACCTTAAAATGGACCCGTTATTCACCCGATGTCCTCCCCCTGTGGGTCGCTGAAAGTGATTTTGGAACCTGTCCTCCACTTAAAGAAGCCCTCGCAGATGCCGTGGAACGTGAGGTATTTGGTTATCCTCCAGATCACACCGGTCTCAATGATGCCCTTGCTGGATTTTATGAGCGCCGTTATGGGTACAAGCCACAACCAGAAAATATCTTTGCCATCCCCGATGTGGTCCGTGGACTCAAGCTCGCGATTGAGCACTTCACCAAGCCAGGTTCTGCAATCATCGTTCCGCTGCCTGCATACCCACCATTTATTGAGCTGCCTAAGATCACTGGCCGGCAAGCAATCTACATTGATGCCTTTAAGTACGATCTCAAAGACATTGAAGAGGCTTTTGCCGCTGGCGCAGGCTCCATCTTGTTCTGTAACCCTCACAACCCACTGGGCACGGTCTTTTCTGAGGACTTCATCATCAAGCTCACTGACTTAGCTGCAAAATATGATGCACGCGTCATTGTTGATGAAATCCACGCTCCTATGGTTCTTGATGGCGAGCATGTGGTTGCCGCAGGTGTCTCTGAAAACGCCGCCAACACCTGCATCACCATCACTGCAACTTCAAAGGCCTGGAATACTGCTGGTCTAAAATGCGCGCAGATCTTCTTTAGTAATGAGGAAGATGTAAAGGCCTGGCAGGGTCTTTCTGGAATCACCCGCGATGGCGTTTCTATTTTGGGTCTGATCGCAGCAGAGACTTGCTATAACAAGGGTGAGGAATTCCTGGATGAGGAATTGGAGATCCTGCGTTCAAATCGTGACTTTGCAGCAGCTGAACTAGAGAAGCTGGGAGTGAAGGTTTTTGCCCCTGCAGCCACTTATCTCATGTGGCTCGATTTCTCGGAAACCAAGATCGCTGCAGCGCCTTCGGAAATTTTAAGGGAGCAAGGTAAGGTCATGCTGAACGACGGCGCAGCATTTGGAGGTTTCAAATCCTGCGCCCGTCTTAATTTTGCATGTTCCCGAGAAACCCTTGAGGAGGGGCTGCGCCGAATCGCCAGCGTCCTATAAATGAAAAAAGCTGTTCTTATCACTTCTTTGATGCTCTTTTCCATGTTCTTCGGAGCTGGAAATCTCATCTTCCCACCGATGCTTGGTTTATCGGCAGGTACTAATTATCTGCCGGCAATCCTCGGCTTCTTGACCACCGGTGTACTCCTCCCAGTTTTGGGAATTATCGCAGTGGTGGTCTCGGGAGAAAATGTTAAGGACATGGCTGGCCGCGGTGGCAAAATCTTCGGAATCTTCTTCCCGATTGCTGCTTATCTCTCCATTGGTGCCTTCTACGCTCTACCCCGCACCGGAGCGGTGAGTTATGCCACGGCGGTCGGCGTCGATAATGCGTTTTATTCTGGTATTTTTAACTTCATTTTCTTTGCGGTTGCACTGGCATTGTCGTGGAATCCGAATGGCATTTCAGACAAGCTCGGCAAGTGGCTAACTCCACTGCTATTGCTTCTTATTGTGGTTTTAGTGGCTTTGTCCATGCTGAAACTGCATGGCACCCCGGGTGCTCCAAATGAGGTTTATGCAGCTCAGCCTGCTGGTGCTGGTCTGCTTGAGGGTTACATGACCATGGACACCATTGCGGCTTTGGCTTTTGGAATCGTGGTTATTTCTGCCTTTAAGTACCAGAAGGTACAAAAGGTACGCACTGCTACTGTGTTGTCTGCGTTTATTGCCGGTGGCCTCTTGGCTGCTGTTTATTTGGGCTTGGGTCAGATTGGTCAGGTTATTGAGGGTGATTTTGCCAATGGCACTGAGATTCTTAATACTGCTGCGCTAATCACCATGGGTGAGCCGGGCCGGATTATCTTTGTGGCCATCCTCATTTTGGCTTGTATGACCACTGCGGTTGGCCTGATTGGTGCCACCTCTGAATTCTTCAACTCTTTGCTGCCTGGCATTAACTACCACACCTGGGCTGTAATTTTTGCGCTGGTTTCCTTTGGCGTAGCAACCACTGGTTTGGAAACCGTACTGGCTATTGCAGCACCTGTTATTGGCTTTATTTATCCAGCAGCAATCACTTTGGTATTCCTCACCCTGATTGAGCCTTTGCTTTTCCGCTTTAAGTGGACTTTCTTGTTTGGCATCTGGGTTTCTGTGATTTGGGCACTGTTTATGACAGTTCCTGCCCTGACTCCTTATGTAGAGTGGGCACCATTGCACAGCATGTCGCTCGGTTGGATTGTCCCTGTTTTGCTGGCATCAGTTATCGGAATGGTGCTAGATGGGAAAAATGGGAACAAAAAGAGCAGCCCTCGGGTTGGAAAGAAAGCTACTGTAGCCGTTTCCTAAGGAGAATTTAGTTGTCTATCCCACTTTCACTCATTGACTTCGCCACCATTTTCGAAGGTGAAAGGCCTGGTGATAGCTTCAAACGCTCAGTGAAGACTGCTCAAAAAGCTGAAGAACTGGGCTTCAAGCGCATCTGGTATGCAGAGCACCACAATATGGAGCACATTTCCTCAGCTGCTCCAGCCGTGTTGATCTCTCATATCGGTGCGTATACCAACACCATTCGTCTTGGTGCCGGTGGCGTAATGCTGCCCAACCACTCCCCTTATGTCATTGCAGAACAATTTGGTACCTTGGCTGAGCTCTACCCAGATCGCATTGACCTGGGACTTGGACGCGCACCAGGTACTGATATGAACACCCTGCGTGCCCTGCGCCGCGATCCTCAAGCTGCGGAAACCTTCCCGCAGGATGTTGTGGAACTGCACTCCTACCTCGCGGGCCGTTCTCGTCTGCCAGGTGTTAATGCCATCCCAGGCAAGGGCACCAACGTTCCGCTCTACATTTTGGGTTCTTCTCTCTTTGGTGCACAGTTAGCTGCGCAGCTTGGTTTGCCTTATTCCTTTGCTTCGCACTTTGCTCCAATGCATTTGGAACATGCAGTTGAGACTTATCGTAAGACTTATCAGCCTTCTGAAGCTCACCCTGAGCCTTATGTTATTGCTGCTGTTAATGTCACCGCTGCGGATTCTCGTGAACTAGCTGAGGAGCATTTTGCCAAGGTTGCACGCAAGCGAGTGCGCAGTATGGCAGCCCGTGGCCGTCGGGTTACTGAGGAACAGCTTGATGCGCTGATGGAATCTCCTGCGGGTCGCCAGATCGTGGATATGTTGCGTTATACCGCCATCGGCACCGGCGCAGAGGTCAAGGAATATCTCGAGGGCTTCACCAAAACTGCGCAGGCAGATGAGCTGATGATCTCCTTGCAGTCCCCAGATACTGAGGCAACCTCTCGCAATATGGAGATTCTGGCCGAGGCCTGGATTTCCTAAAGCATCAGTTTTTCGTCGAAAAGCGGGTTTTTAAAGCCGCCCCAAACGGTCAACCTCAAGTGTGTGGTGAGTTTCTAGAAGGTGCTCAACCAATTCAAAAGGTTGAGGTGCAGCGCCCTCCGGAAAAGTCACCACATAAGGCTTGATGGAGGAAACTCCATCACTTTCCACGCGCTCGCTGATATACGAAGGCAAAAACGCCATAAACGAGTGCAGCGCATGGTCGGACCAAAGCTGCACCCGCGTCAAATCCGACACCGGGAAATGCACCCCGGAATGGACAATGTTGATGGAATCATCAACCACCAACACCGCTTTTCGACGGCGCACCCACACGGTAATCATCGATAACACCGCGGCTAAAACGCCGCAGGCCGGGGCTGCTGCAGCAATCGCATAAAGAGTGCGCCAGGTACCGGTGGCTTCATCCCAAGCCACAATAAAGTAAAACAAAAATGGCAAGCAGACCAGAACGAACAAGATGCAGATCATCATCGCTTTGGATGTCATCAGTGCGGGGATGCCGGTTCGAACTTTAACTGCTTTCATGAGGCTTAATGCTAACCTGCTCCACCAAGTATCAAGGAGATAGCCACCAATACTGGGAAAGAAATCAGCGTTGAGACCACCCCGGTATCACGCGCCATCACCTCCGCTGTCCTAAATCTCAAGGCGTAGGTATACACATTTTGAGCAGTTGGCAGCGCTCCCAAAATAGTGGCAGCTAATAATGCCGAGCCTTCCATTCCCAAAGACCACGCCATAGCAGCCGCGACCAATGGGTGAATGAAATTCTTAAAAGCCACCGCCATAAATACATCCCGGCGCGCCACTTGGCCCTTTTCCAGGATGCGGCTATGGGAAAGCGAAAGCCCAAACACTACCAAAGCAAGTGGCACAGATGCGTTGGCCAACATGGAAATTGGTTGTTCAATAACAACAGGCACGCTAAATGGGCTAAGGGAAATTGCAATGCCGGCAATCGCAGCCAGCACCATCGTATTTGTTAATGGGGTGACCACCAGGTTGCGCAGCAGATTGGTGGACTGCTTATTGGTCAGCAGATCCATCATCGTCATGGTGACCGGCGCATAAAAAGCCACCTGGAATAAGATCACCGGCACTACTACTGTGAAATCATCCAGAATATAGGCAGCCAGCGGAATACCCAGATTTCCGGCATTGGCATAAGACGCGGCCAGCATGCCAATTATCGATACCGCAGCGCTTCTTTTCATAAAGAACTTCATCACGCAGAAGAAGGCGAAACCCACCACCAGTGCAGACATCGCAATGACCACGAGGTTTAATGAGAAGATCTGGGAGACCTCCGCTTTGGTGACACGATCAAAAAGCAGCGCGGGGGTTGCCACATAATAAACAAAAAGCCCTAAGCTTCTTTGTGCATCTTTACCTAGGGTGCCACGCCGGCCCAGTACTACACCCACTCCAATAACGATGAAGACCACTGTGAAGCCCATTAGCACCTGTTGCATGCTCGTTATTGTGCCACCACGCAAAGGTGAGCAGTGAGCTGATGGACTACCCCAAGCACCGCGCTGCATTTAGTTTCCTCAGTCACACCGACTAACCTCAGTTCTCATGAAGCAAGCGAGACGCATTCTGTCTGCGTTGGCGCTGGCGAGCACCCTCGGGCTATCGCTTGGTGCCTGTTCAGCAGGATCAACCGCCTATCAACAGCCTCCCGCAGTAGATCAATCCGCCATTGTGGTGGCCACGACTTCAGCACCTGCATCCCTTGATTTCACCCAAACCGCCGGTGCTGCTATTCCGCAAGCCCTCATGTCCAATATCTATGAGGGCTTGGTGCGCATTGATTCCGCGGGCCAGATTCAGCCACAGCTAGCCACCTCCTGGGATATCTCAGCTGATCGCACTGTGTATACCTTCCAATTGCGTGAAGGGGTGAGCTTTTCCGATGGTTCGCCCTTTAATGCGGAATCTGCCAAGTTCTCGATTGATCGCGTAAAAACTGAATGGACCAATGGCTTAAAGGCTGGCATGGACGTGGTTTCAGCCACCGAAGTCATCGATGAGCACACCCTAAAAGTGACCTTATCCAGACCTTCAAATAAATGGTTGTGGAGCATGGGTACTGCCATTGGAGCCATGATGACACAGTCTGGCGTCGATAAGCTTGCCACTGACCCAATTGGTACCGGCCCTTATACGGTGACCCACTGGGCAGTAGGCCAGGCTTTGGGTTTTGAGGCGCGTGCTGATTATTGGGGCGAGCGCCCTGCCAACGATGCCGCCACCATTCGGTATTTTGGTGATGCCACGGCCACCACCAATGCACTGCAAAGCGGTGACGTTGATGTTATTTGGGCAATGCAAGCCCCTGAGCAGCTATCAATTTTGGATGACTATGCCGTTGAGGTTGGCACCACCAATGGTGAGTTATTGCTGTCTATGAATAACCAACGCGCACCTTTTGACGATGTACGGGTGCGCCAGGCTGTGATGTATGCAGTGGACCGCCAAGCAGTTATTGATACTGCACTCGAAGGTTATGGCACCGATACTGGTGGAGTTCCGGTCCCGCCGACCGATCCTTGGTATGAAAAATCTGAGCAGTACCCCTATGATCCAGCACAAGCCCGCGCACTTTTAGAAGAAGCTGGTGCCGTGGGAACCGAGATCACCATGTCTATTCCTTCCCTCCCCTACGCCCAAGCTGTCTCTGAGATCCTCTATTCGCAGCTGAAAGCCGTGGGCTTTGAGCCGCGCATTGAGTCCGCCGAATTTCCAGCTGTGTGGCTATCCAAAGTGTTGAAGCAAAAAGACTACGACATGTCGCTCATTGCCCATGTAGAACCACGTGATGTGCCAACTCTCTTTGCACCCGGTTATTATCTCGGTTTTGAGGATCCGGAAACTCAAGCTTTATTAGCTCAGGCCGATACCTCTGAGGATGAAACTGCCGTGATGCAATCTGCTGTTGATCGCATTATGGATCAAGCCGGTGCAGATACCTTGCTGAATGTGGCAAATATTGTGGTGATGGATAAAGACATCACCGGAGTAGACCCCAATGTGGTCTCTGGAGCCTTGAATCTAGCGACAATTGGAAGGGCAAAATGATCTCACATTTCTCCCGCACTGCCCTGCGCTATGTGCTCACCATGATCATTGCCAGCGTGTTGATCTTTTTGCTGATGCGCGTTGTGCCCGGTGATCCGGCAGCCATTGCACTTGGAGTTACCGCAACGCCCGAATCTTTAGCAGCCCTGCAGGCCAAACTTGGTACCGATCAACCCTTGATCAACCAATATTTCAGCTGGGTCTCCGGCATGCTCGGCGGCAATTTTGGTACTTCCTTAAGTTCCGGACAAGATATTTCACCACTAATTGTGGATCGCCTCATGGTCAGCTTGATCTTGGTGGGTTCCTCGATGGTCCTAAGCTTGATTATTGCTGTTCCAGTGGGAGTTTTTGCAGCTCGCCGCGGTGGAGCGTTTATCTCCGGGCTAAGCCAAATTGGCATTGCTATTCCAAGCTTCCTGGCCGGAATTGTGCTGATCTCCATTTTTTCCCTCGGCTTAGGCTGGGTGCCAGCCAATGGATGGATCCCGCCAAATGAGGATTTTGGTGGTTTTCTCTCCCGCCTTATTTTGCCGGTTTTGGCACTTGCTGCAGTTCAAGGCGCCATTCTTACCCGTTATGTACGCTCTGCGGTAGTGGATGTTTCAAGTGAAAACTACATGCGCACTGCACGTTCCAAGGGAATGTCCCAAACTCGGGCGCTGCGGGTACATGGCCTACGTAATGCCGCTTTGCCAGTTTTAACCGTGACCGGTCTACAGCTCACCACTCTGCTTATTGGCGCGGTGGTTATTGAAAAGGTATTTGTGATTCCCGGTATTGGATCCATGTTGCTTGATGCTGTATCCAATCGAGATCTCATCACCGTGCAATCAATTGTGATGATCCTGGTGGCTTTTACCTTGCTGGTTAACTTTATTGTTGATCTGCTTTATCAAGTGCTTGATCCTCGTATCAGCCTGCGGACCGAAAACTAAAGGGGCATAAAAGATGACTTTTTCTAAAATGCCACTCATCGGCAAAATCGGTGGAGCCATTGTGCTGCTCGTTTTTGTACTGGCCGTGGTGTCCTTGGTCTGGACTCCTTATGACCCCGTCCAGGCTTTTCCTGCGCAGCGCTTAGCACCTAGTTCCTGGCAACACCTTATGGGCACGGATCGTTATGGTCGTGATGTTTTTTCCCAGATTATGGTCGGATCCCGGATTACCTTGCTGGTCGGCATTGTCGCAGTGGCAATTTCTGGGCTGCTGGGCACACCTTTGGGAATTATTGCGGGTATGCGCGGTGGCTGGTTAGAAGCTTTTATTATGCGCGGTGCTGATCTTTTACTCGCTTTTCCAGCCTTGCTTTTGGCGATTGTTTCCGGTGCAGTTTTTGGCGCATCAACTTGGTCGGCCATGCTAGCCATTGGTGTTGCTGGCATTCCAAGCTTTGCGCGCGTGGCACGCGCAGGCACCCTGCAGGTAATGAGCCACGACTACATCGGGGCGTCGAAAAGCGCTGGTGTTTCTGCTCCGGTTATTGCTTTAAGGCATGTGCTGCCCAATATTATGAGCATGCTCATTGTGCAGGCCTCGGTGGCTTTTGCCTTGGCGATTCTGGCTGAAGCGGCGTTGAGTTTCTTGGGGCTTGGTACTACCCCGCCTGATCCAAGTTGGGGCCGAATGCTGCAAACGGCGCAGGCTTCGCTGGGGGTTACTCCAATGCTGGCGATTTGGCCGGGTCTTGCCATTGCGCTGACTGTGCTGGGCTTTAATCTTTTTGGCGACGGACTCCGTGACGCTATTGATCCACAACGGGAGGTTGGCCGTGCTTAAAGTCGAAAATCTCAATATCGGCCCGGGTTTAGTCAAAAACATTTCCTTCGACATCGCCCCTGGTGAGCGCGTTGGACTCATTGGCGAATCCGGCTCCGGCAAATCGCTTACCGCGCTCACCATCATGGGCCTTACCGACCTCCCCCACACCGGCACCACCACCCTCGACGGCGAAGCGTCCTGGACACATCGCGGCAAACGAATCGCGATGATCTTCCAAGAACCAATGACAGCGCTTAATCCGCTGATGCGCGTGGGCAATCAAATCACCGAAATAATGCAGGTGCATGGGGTTTCTAAAAAAGATGCGCAGGCGCGCATGAAAAAGATGCTTCTCGACGTCGCCCTGCCGGAGCGAGTTGCGCGTGCCTATCCCCATGAGCTTTCCGGTGGTCAGCGTCAAAGAGCACTCATTGCGATGGCCATGGCAAATGACCCCGAGGTACTCATCTGTGATGAGCCCACCACAGCACTCGATGTAACCGTTCAAAAGCAAATTGTGGAATTGCTGCTTAAACTCAGCGCTGAACGTGGCACTGCCCTGCTTTTTATCACCCATGACCTCGGCCTTGTTGCCCAAACCTGTGCCCGCGTTTTGGTGATGAAAGCCGGCGAAATTGTAGAATCCGGACCGATCTCCACAGTGTTGGAAAGCCCGCAGCACGCCTATACCCAGCGCCTTTTAGAAGCCTCTGTGCTGGATACTCCAGAAATTGTAGAAAACTACGGCGAACCTGTTGTAGAAGTCTCTGAAGTTTCACGCCATTACAAAAAGACCACTGCACTAGATGCTGTTTCAGTAACCGTGCGCAAAGGCGAAAGACTGGGCATTGTTGGTGGCTCAGGTTCCGGCAAAACCACCTTGCTAAAACTCCTGGCAGGACTGGATAAGCCAAGCTCAGGCACCATAAAAGTAGCTGGCGGCACCCAAATGGTCTTCCAGGATCCACAATCCAGCCTTGATCCACGCATGAAAATTCGCGATATTGTGGCCGAAACCTTGATCGGCTGGCCTGCCGCAGAAAAGATTGCAAGGGTTAAAGAGGTACTTTCCCAGGTAGGACTGGGTGAAGAATCCTTAGATAAATATCCGCATGAATTCTCCGGCGGCCAGCGTCAAAGAATTTCCATTGCTCGCGCTCTTGCACCAAAACCAGCTATTTTGCTTGCCGATGAACCCGTCTCTGCACTTGATGTTTCCGTGCGTAAACAGGTGCTTGATCTGCTTTTCTCATTGATTTCGGAATATGGCATCACCTTGGTCTTTGTTTCCCACGATCTTGCTGTGGTTCGCCATATCTGCACCAGCGTCGTGGTAATGAATCAGGGAGAAATTATCGAGCGTGGCCGTGTTGATTTGGTATATGACAATCCGCAAAATGATTACACAAAACTGCTGCTAGATGCCGTGCCGAGGCTGGCTTAGACCAGCGCGGAGGACAAAGATAGCGTGGCAATAGTGGTATAAAGTGGCCCACCACTTCTACCTTTTCCTGGTTCGGAGGAGACCAATTCAATTTCCTCCACTGGCCAATCTGGGCCGTCGTATATTGAGAGCGCGTGTACCAAATCCGGGATAACCGGATCCCAGCCATTGCTTCTTTGCCGTGAAGATGGTCTTGCCACAGTTAAATGCGCTCTTTGGCGTTTGCGTTCTTCTGGATCCAATGAAGAATCTGCCATGAGCTGGCGCAACTTCTTGGTTTCTCCGCCGACACCCATCCACAGATTTTTGCGATTAAAAGATCCAGCGCCTTTAATCCGAATGGTGAAATCTTCATTTAGCCGGGCCACCTGGCTGAGATGCTCGATTAGATCTTCCACCGAACCATCGGGCATCTCCCCATAAAAAGCCAAGGTAATATGCCAATTATCGGGGTCTGACCAGCGCAAATCATCTTTATAGGGGCGCAGGGCAGTAACTAGATGCTCGGTAACCTCAACCGGCGGAGTGATGGCTGCGAACAATCTCATGCAGCCATCTTAGTCACCACTTCCCCACTTTTAGGAAGAAGTAATGTGCAAAAGAATGTCAGTGGAAAGAACTCGCTCCTCTGACACCTCAAAAATTTGGTTGAGGTACTCAACCTGAGCATCAAATTCATGTGCATTCATCATTGCTGACCATCATAGACCTCACCTTGCCCGAATACACCTCAGCAGGTCCCCCAAGGGTCCCGATTTACGCAGATTCCTGGCTTCAGTCTCGGTTTTGGGGTAAATCGGCACGCTTTGCCCCCTCCCAACCGAGCGGATTTACGCAGAACATTTGTTCGTTTAGTCCAATTTACGTAAATCGGCACGCCTTGTGAATAAAACCCCAATTTGGGCGAAAAACAAGAGGCTCCAGAATCGCTTCTGAGCCTCTAAATTTGCATAACCCGACCCAAAACTCAGAGGAAATTTCCAAGGCCGGAAATCGCCTTTATCCAGCGATACCCAATGGACACTGTTTAGAATTAACAACTATGAACTCTTACTTCTCAACCGATGCCCTGAAAATCTCCGCAGCCGGCGGCCATCTAGTTTCCGCAAACTCCACAACCGGCGAGCTACTCTTCCTAAGCTCCGCCACTGAGGATGGAGAAGGCAAAGCAATTCGCGGTGGCGTGCCAATCATCGCACCTTGGTTTGGCACCTTGCTCGGAATCGAACCTTCCCATGGCTGGGCTCAACGATCCGTCTGGGAAGTCACCGAAAATGAAGGTCTCCACGCCGCCTACTCACAAGCTGGTTTGACGCTAAATGTGCAGGTAAATGAATTGAAAGATGGTTTTAGCATCGCTTTACGCCTCACCAATGACACCGATAATGCAGAGACTGTACAACTGGCATTCCACCCCTATTTCAAAGTCTCCGATATTGCAGATGTGCAAGTAGAAGGCTTTGATGGGGTGGAAGTTTTGGATCGCCTCACTGATCAGGTGGCTCCCCAAGATGGCGCGATCTCTTTCACTGAGGAATTTGATCGCATTGCTTTGGGCACTCCAACTGCAATCATTTCCGATGCCGAGCGCACCATCACCATTACTGCTGAGGGCCATGATTCCACGGTTATTTGGAATCCGGGCGAAGCGCGCGCTGCCGAGATTAAGGATCTAGGCGCTGGCGAGTGGCGAGATTTTGTCTGCGTAGAACCAGCGCTTTTGGGTGCAGATCAGCAGGGAGTGAAGGTGGCTCCCCAAGAATCCATCACCCTTGAGATGACAGTGCGCGCGACTGCTCTTTAAGCCTGCGCCTTGAACTGGCGGCGGCGTGCATGCAGGATCGGCTCCGTGTAGCCAGCTGGGGATTCCGTGCCCTGGAAGATCAGGTCTTGCGCGGCCTGGAAGGCCACGGAGTCCTGGAAGTCCGGTGCCATGTTGCGGTAGAGCGGGTCCCCGGCGTTTTGCTTGTCGACGATAACCGCCATCCTCTCGAGCGATTCCTGCACGTCCTTCTCAGATACAACACCGTGCCTAATCCAGTTGGCGAGCATCTGAGAAGAAATACGCAGTGTCGCGCGATCTTCCATGAGATCAATGTTGTGGATATCGGGAACCTTGGAACAACCAACACCGTGTTCAACCCAACGAACCACATATCCCAAAATGGACTGGCAGTTATTGTCTAGTTCCTCGCGCTTTTCCGCAGCACTCCACTCGGTGTTTTGAGCCAAAGGAATGGTGAGGATTTTGCGCAGGCTATCGCGCCGACCGGCAGCACGCAGCTTTTCCTGAACTTTAAAAACATCAACTAGGTGGTAGTGGGTGGCGTGCAGGGTTGCACCGGTTGGTGACGGAACCCACGCGGTGTTTGCACCCTCACGTGGCTGAGCGATTTTCTTCTCCAGCATTTCTGCCATTTGCTCGGTCATTGCCCACATGCCCTTACCAATTTGGGCCTTGCCGGGTAGTCCGCGCTCCAAACCGGCATCTACATTGTTGTCCTCATAGGCCTGCTTCCATGGTGCGGTCTGCATCTCTGATTTACGAACCATCGCGCCAGCTTCCATGGAGGTATGGATTTCATCGCCGGTGCGATCAAGGAATCCGGTGTTGATGAAGGCGAGGCGATCGGCAACTTCCATGATGCAAGCATCCAAGTTGACGGAGGTACGACGCTCCTCATCCATAACACCAACCTTGAGGGTGTGTCGCGGCAAGTCCAGCAAATCTTCAACACGGCCGAAAAGTTCATTGGTGAAGGCAACTTCTTCTGGACCATGCTGCTTTGGCTTCACAATGTAGATGGAACCCTTGCGAGAATTACGCTTCTTGTTCTGCGGAGCAATACCTGGAATTGCGCAAAGTGAAGTCAATACTGCATCCATAATGCCTTCGTAGATTTCTTCACCATCAACCAAAATTGCCGGTGAAGTCATCAAATGTCCAACATTGCGAACGAACAGCAAGGAACGGCCATGCAAAACCAACTCGGTGCCATTGCGACCAATATAAACACGGTCATCGTTTAGCTGGCGGGTGAAAGTCTTGCCATTTTTGGTGATATCCTCATGCAGCTCACCGGTGTTGAGGCCGAACCAGTTTTCATAACCCAAGGTCTTGTCGTCTGCGTCAACTGCTGCAACAGAATCCTCGAAGTCCATGATGGTGGTGATTGCGGACTCTAGGACAATGTCTTTTAGCCCGGTCTTATCAGCCTGCCCAATTGGGTGAGTTGGATCAATAAGCAGCTCAATGTGGAGACCATTGGTTTCCAACAAGATGGTGTGTGGATCGAGGAAATTACCATTGAAGCCGCGGTAAGAATCGCGGTTTTTCAGGCGGTAGGTGTTGTCACCAATATGTGCAGCTAGCTTGCCATCGGTGACGTTGTACTTTTCAACATCAGAGTGGGAAGCTCCATCAAGGGGAACAACCTTGTCTAGGAAGTCTCTGCCCCATTCAATAACCTTCTGGCCGCGGATGGGGTTGTAGCCTTCTCCCCTTTCTGCGCCATCAGTATCAGGGATAGCGTTGGTTCCATAAAGCGCATCATAAAGTGAACCCCAGCGTGCGTTGGCTGCGTTTAGTGCAAAGCGCGCATTAAGGATGGGAACAACCAGCTGTGGGCCGGCAGTACGGGCGATTTCATCGTCAATATTTTGGGTGCGGATTTCTGCATTTTCCGGCTGCTCAACCAAGTAGCCGATTTCTTTAAGGAAAGCCTCATAAGCTTCTTGATCAATTTCACCGGGGTGCGCCTGGTGGTAAGCATCAATCTCGCGCTGCAATTCATCACGGCGAGCTAGTAATTCGCGATTACGTGGGGTGAGCTCACGAACGATATCGCCGAAGCCCTGCCAAAAATTCTCTGCCTCTACTCCAACGCGGGGGAGAACTGATTCGGTGACAAAGTCGTAGAGCACCTGTGCCACTTGCATTCCACCGGCATCGACGCGGACAGTGTTGTCGTTGTTCTTGGCTGCTTGAGCCAACAACTGTTGCTGTGTAGCCATGGGGATCTCCTTTTTTAAAGCGTGGATTTCAAGATCAAAGTGTGGGGAGAAGCTCCGCCAAACCTCGGGAAGGTTTGTGCGTTGGGATCAGACTAAGTGATCGGGGTCACCTAGCCAATAGCTTTGCCAACTTTACCTTCGCTTCACCCCCGCCCCACACCCCAACACGGGCGTTGAATTTGGAGATTATTCATCCAAACCGAGTTATGCAGGTATTTTCCTAAACCGTCCGTTTGTACTGCACAGGGCATTACGGCTCCACTTTTGTGAAGTATTTTAAAAATATTATCTTTGCAAACTTAACAACAGGGGTAGTTACCCCCGCGCAAAACTTAAAAAGCCAAAGCCATTGACCGCACCATGTCCGATAGCGCAAAGTGTGAACCACGCCACCACAGCACGAGGTGCAGATCACTTAAAGAACTCTCCCTCACACCACCTCACACCTGAGGATGGCAGCCCCCATTGCGTATTAGCACTTAAGGAAGTGACTCGGATGTCCAACGTAGGAAAGCCACGCACCGCACAGGAAATTCAGCAGGACTGGGATAACAATCCACGCTGGAACGGCATCACCCGCGACTACACCGCACAGCAGGTAGCAGAGCTTCAGGGTTCAGTTGTTGAAGAGCACACCCTGGCACGCCGCGGAGCTGAAATCCTCTGGGATGCAGTATCCCAAGAGGGCGAAGGCTACATCAACGCACTTGGCGCACTTACCGGCAACCAGGCAGTTCAGCAGGTTCGCGCTGGACTCAAGGCTGTTTACCTTTCCGGTTGGCAGGTCGCTGGAGATGCAAACCTCTCCGGCCACACCTACCCTGACCAGTCCCTCTACCCTGCCAACTCGGTTCCTTCGGTTGTTCGTCGCATCAACAACGCCTTGTTGCGTGCCGATGAAATCGCGAGAGTTGAAGGCGATGATTCCATCGACAACTGGCTCGTTCCAATCGTGGCCGATGGTGAAGCTGGCTTCGGTGGCGCTCTTAACGTCTACGAGCTGCAAAAGGCAATGATCACCGCTGGTGCCGCCGGCACGCACTGGGAAGATCAGCTTGCTTCTGAGAAGAAGTGTGGACACCTTGGTGGCAAGGTTTTGATCCCAACCCAGCAGCACATTCGTACCCTTAACTCCGCACGTTTGGCTGCCGATGTTGCCGATACCCCAACTGTGGTTATTGCTCGCACCGATGCTGAGGCTGCAACCCTGATCACCTCTGATGTTGATGAGCGCGATCAGCCTTTCATCACCGGTGAGCGCACCGCCGAAGGTTACTACCACGTTAAGAATGGTCTGGAGCCTTGTATCGCTCGCGCCAAGTCTTATGCTCCATATGCAGACATGATCTGGATGGAGACTGGTACTCCTGACCTGGAGTTGGCAAAGCGCTTCGCTGAAGGTGTGCGTTCTGAATTCCCAGATCAGCTCCTGTCCTACAACTGCTCCCCTTCCTTCAACTGGTCTAAGCACCTAGAGGCAGAAGAGATCGCTAAGTTCCAACGTGAGCTGGGAGCTATGGGCTTCAAGTTCCAGTTCATCACCTTGGCTGGTTTCCACTCCCTCAACTACGCAATGTTCGATCTTGCCTACGGTTACGCTCGCAATGGCATGACCTCCTTCGTTGACCTGCAAAACCGTGAGTTCGCAGCAGCGGAAGAGCGCGGCTTCACCGCCGTCAAGCACCAGCGCGAGGTTGGCGCAGGTTACTTCGACACCATCGCAACCACCGTGGATCCAAACTCTTCCACCACCGCCCTCAAGGGTTCTACTGAGGAAGTTCAGTTCCAGCACTAAAATCTCCTTATATATAAGGACAGCGGATCGCGCAGTCAGCAATGGACTGCACGGTCCGCTTTGTGCTGCACGCAGTGACTCCCCAATCACCTTCCAAAAGTCAAAGATATTTGATCACACTTAAGTCCTTGAAGTATCAACTTCCTACTTATTCGCCTTAGAATTGATTAAAGGCACAAGAGTGGAAACCGATACTCAAAGTGGCGTTTTTCTTTTTGTTCCAGCACCAGCAACCACTTGAAGAGAAACCCAGAGCATCCCATTGACACAACTGCACTATGAAAAACCACCACAACGGCCCAATCCGCTTAAGCTTTTTATGGCTTTTCACTCGCCTGGCCCTCGTTGGCCCGGCGCGCTTCGTGCAGCCCTCGCTTTGCTCATCCCTGGTTCCATCGCGCTGCTTTTTGGCTTTGAACAGGAGATGCTACTGATCGCAGCGGGTGGTTTTACTGTTATTTATGGCGAGGGCCATCCTTTCCGTAAGCGTTTTCAGGTCATGCTCATCGCTGGAATTTTGCTTGCAACTGGTGCGCTATCTGGCGCTTTAGTCGGTGAAGTAGTGTGGTCACACATCAATGCTGGCGATTCACACTGGTGGTTGTTAATCATCGCGCTTTTCACCACGGCTATTGCCACGGTAGGTGCCTGGATTCAAAATGCACTGCGCTTGCCACCACCGGGAAGCTTCTTCATTGTGATGGTGGCCGGTGGTTCCACCATGGTTGCCAAGCTGGGGCTTAATCCAATTGAAGTAAGTTTGTGGTCGCTAATTGGTGCTGCGACCGGTCTTACTCTTGGCATGTTGCCGATGCTGGTTAATCCACACCGCCCTGAGCAGCAAGCTGTAGAGGTATTGGAGAAGGCTGTTAAAGATTTTGCTAACTCCCCTGCTCCTTCAATTGCTAAGAATCACCAGGCCGAAACCGCACTTTCTACCGCGTGGTTTGCACTTTCAGATGCGGGAATTCTTTCTGGTGGCCGGGTGCGCCGCAAGAATCAAAGTGATTTGGTAGCCCGCGTTCACCGCGCACATACCAAGTTGGCCATTCTTAATACCCGCACCAAGCACACGGAATCAGATGATATTTCTGATAACCCCAACTACCTGGACTTATCGCGAACCGCAATCCCGCACAGCCGTCCGTCGATAAGCTATCGTTTTTACCGCAGTGCCTCCCTGTACAGCCACGCTACCCAGACTGCCTTGAAGGTAATGATGGCCTCGCTGCTGTGCGGCGTGGCCGGCATTGCACTCGGCATGGGTCGCCCTGACTGGGCAATTGTTTCAGCACTGCTGACGCTGCAATGGGGTCCAGATAAGATTCCGGGCACGATCCGTGGCTTGCACCGTTTGGTGGGTTCGATGGGCGGTATTTTGCTTTATGCCGTTTTCCACCTCGCTGGGGTGCATGGTTTAAGCCTGCTTATCGCGCTGGCAATTTGTCAGTTTTTTGCGGAGTTCTTTGTGGTCCGCAACTATGCCTTGGCCGTTATTTTCACTACTCCGCTAGCTTTGCTGATGGGTAATGCTGTCACTGAGCCACTGCGTGACATTATGGTTTCGCGCACCGTGGAAGTTATGCTGTCAATTTTGTTTGCGCTTTTGGTGCTGTGGTTCTTCCTGCCTGATACGGAAGCTAGGCACCATGATCGTTTGCGTCGCCGCACTCACCAGGCCATGGGCGCACTGCTTGGTCGTTTGCTTGCTGCAAAGCCGGCCGATGCTCTCAATGAGCGCCGCGATCTGCAATATGAGCTGCTTGGCGAGCGTCGCGCTGCGCAGACCTTGTCCAGCAATTACCCGGCCCAGGTGGAGCGTATTTGGCCAGAACACCTGAGGCTCCAGCGCGCGGGATATACCCTGCTGGATTACTGCACCACCAATGACACCCGCGAGCTCAGCCTCGAAGAAATTGGCCAACTAGCTGCGATGGTGCGTGAAACTACTGCAGTACCGGGCCGTTTTAGTACGGGAGCTCCAAAGAATCCCACAACTGCTGACGCAACAGATGCTCCGGCACCGGCTGCAGATTCCACGCCTCCACGCCCACATCAATCTGACCGCGGCCCGTCATCGGAAACTGCGAGTGCAGATGACCATGAACCAAAAGCGGAACATTAAGACGCAGCTCATCGTATCTAGAGGGCATGCCCGGATGATCTTGCCCCGGGCGCGGAAAATGCGATAAATATACATCTTCGCCCTCCCATTTCACCCGCTGAAAAGGCTGCACGGAATCAAAAACTTCCAAAAACCGTGCTTGACGCTGATAGGCCTCGCGAAACAGTGGGTGACAGGAATCATGATTTCCGGAAATAAGATGCTTTTCGACGTCGCCTAGCCGGTTGCCGATCAAGGTCAGCGCGCGCTCTTCAGCGCCGCGGCTGCCACTTGAAAGATCGCCCAAGATCCACAGCTTATCGCCTGGCTGCACCAGCTTTTCTAGACTTCCCAAGATGACCTCATCATGGTCATCTGGATCTTCGAAGCCACGCAGTGCGGCTACAAAACGATGCCCCAAGTGGAGATCTGAACTAAACCACGTTGCACTCATGTCGGCCAGTGTAGCTTTTGCTCTCTCGTGTTTGGCCAGCAATACTGGATTGTCCATGCTTGTGTAAAAAACACAGCGTCAATTTTTGTGATCATCCCCAACCAGCCCGAAACATCCTAAAAAGATGTCATTGTGCCTAAAGGAACAGGACTTACAGTGCCCACCACTGCTGGAAACAATCCGCCCCAAGAAGAAAGCGCGCATTATCCTCATGACACTCACCCTGGCTTGGTGCCAGGAATCTCAGTAGAAGATCAAAGAAATAACTTCGGTATCGATAAAACCGTCTTCGGCGTCACCGCCTTGCTGATTCTCGGCTTTATCACCTGGGGTATTTTGAGCCCGGAATCTGTGTCCTCAGTATCGTCCTCCATGTTCAGCTGGGCTATGACCAACACCGGTTGGTTGCTCAACTTTGTCATGCTCATTG
This sequence comes from Corynebacterium callunae DSM 20147, assembly GCF_000344785.1. Classification (NCBI taxonomy): domain Bacteria; kingdom Bacillati; phylum Actinomycetota; class Actinomycetes; order Mycobacteriales; family Corynebacteriaceae; genus Corynebacterium; species Corynebacterium callunae. The sequence continues at coordinate 2,118,335 of NC_020506.1, forward strand.
GTTTGGGCACCATGGTTTATGTGGGTTTCTCCCGCTACGGACGAATCAAGTTGGGCACCGACGATGATGAACCCGAGTTTTCCCGCTTTTCCTGGATCGCCATGATGTTTGGCGCCGGCATCGGCGTGGGTATCTTCTTCTTTGGTCCGTCAGAGCCACTGTGGCACTATCTCTCCCCACCACCGCATACCGTTGCTGGTTCTACACCTGAATCCCTGCACCAGGCATTGGCGCAGTCTCACTTCCACTGGGGTTTGAGCGCTTGGGGCCTTTATGCTCTTGTGGGTGGTGCTTTGGCATATTCCAGCTATCGCCGTGGCAGAGTCACCTTGATCAGCTCGACTTTTAGGTCGCTTTTTGGTGAACGCACCGAAGGTATTGCTGGTCGTCTCATTGACATTATGGCAATTATTGCCACACTCTTTGGTACTGCAGCAACTCTTGGACTTTCTGCTATTCAAGTGAGCCAAGGTGTTCAAATTATTTCTGGCGCTTCAGAAATGAGCAATAATATTTTGCTCCTTATCATTGCAGTGCTGACCATCTGTTTTATTATTTCGTCCGTATCAGGTGTGGCCAAGGGTGTGCGTTATCTTTCCAACGTCAATATCACTCTTACCTTGGGGCTTATTCTTTTTGTATTTATCTGTGGCCCCACACTCTTTTTGCTGAATCTCATTCCTTCAGGCGCGTTGGAATATGCCAATCAGTTTTTGTCCATGGCAGGTAAATCCCTATCTTGGGGTCAAGAATCCATAGATTTCCAAGCTAGTTGGACCGCCTTTTATTGGGCTTGGTGGATTGCGTGGACTCCTTTTGTGGGCATGTTTATTGCACGTATTTCCCGTGGCCGCACCTTGCGCGAATTCACCTTGGTTACCATCGCCGTCCCCTCCTTCATTTTGATTTTGGCCTTCACCATTTTTGGTGGCACCGCAATTAGCATGAACCGTGATGGCATCGCTGGATTTGATGGAACCTCTTCTGAGGAGCAGGTGCTTTTTGATATGTTCGGCAATCTGCCGCTGCAGATGATTACGCCTTTTATCCTTATTTTTGTGTTGGCAGTCTTTTTTATTACCTCTGCAGACTCCGCCTCTGTGGTAATGGGAACTATGAGCTCCCGTGGCAATCCAGCACCTAAAAAATTGGTGGTGGTGTTCTGGGGACTGTGCATGATGGGCATTGCGATTGTCATGCTGCTAGCCGGTGGTGAATCCACCTTGACGGGCTTACAGAACCTCACTATTTTGATTGCAATTCCATTTGCGCTGGTACTAATCGTGATGGCAATTGCTTTTATTAAGGATCTATCCACTGATCCAGCGGCCATTCGCCATACTTATGCGCGCGCTGCCATCTCTAATGCAGTGGTGCGTGGTTTGGAAGAACACGGTGATGATTTTGAGTTGGCCGTGGAGCCAGCGGAGGAAGGTCGCGGTGCTGGTGCGGACTTTGATTCCACTGCCGATCACATCACCGAGTGGTACCAACGTACCGATGAAGAAGGTAATGATGTGGAATATGACTTCACTACTGGTGAGTGGGCGGATGGTTGGTCTACTGACGATGCCACAAAACCTAAGAGTTAGGGCATAAAAATTCCCGGATGTGCATATTGCACATCCGGGAATTTCTTTTTGTGGCTTTAAGCAGCCATGCCACGGTTAAGGGCAATGAAGTCAAGCAAATCTGCGTTGACGTTGCCTGCAACCTGCTGCAAAGCTGCGGTAGCTTCGCGGGCAATGAAGATCTTGCTGAACATGGTGATCTTGGCGTCGCGACCTGCAGCCACGGAGTCAAGAATTGCATCTACGTGGTGAGGGTCAACGAGGCCATCAAATCGTGCATGAAGGTCTTCACGCACGCTCCATAGGCTGTCGTGTTTTGCGCCGCTGATGGAAGTGATATTAGTAGCCATTGTCGTTTTCCTTTCTTGGTCCGAGGGAGTTTAGATTTATACCCCCGGTTGTTCATCTTCCGTTAACTTTAGTTCACCTATTAGCAATTAACAATGCTGAACTTAACCAAAGTAGTGGGATTGCCCCCATTATCTGCTCCCACCCTTTATCGGCCAGCCCCCAATAAGGTGAGTAGCAGATTTAACACCACTCCAACTATGCAGCTCAGCCCCTGTATCACAACTTCTTTTAATAGCCGCCTCACATCTGGGCAAAAAGGTGACCGATTCCACCCCCACAGGGTAAGAAAATAACCCAGGATTTCAATTTTTTAGTGCCATATTGGCCCGCTTATGCCTAAGCTTAAGGCCAAGAAATTCCTTCTTAGCACTTTCATTTGACGCATTTGAGGCAACAAATGCCTGGAACCACAAAGGCAGGGGTCGAGATGAACGACTTCGAAACCACTATCGACCGCATCACTAAGGAACAAGATCCTGCGATCCGTGGCCGCGTGCAGCAATTTATTGTGGAAACAGTGCGCGCCTTGCCCAACCTCACCACCAAACAAGGTGCTTCCCTCGCAATTCAATTGCTAGAAACCTTGCGTTTTGCAGATTCAGCTGGAGCATCCAGGGGTTCGTCGACAAGCGCCCACGGCGCCCAACTCCCCAGCTTTGACGCGCTGAGCACCTTAATTGCTGATCTCGATGTGCGCAGTGACGCCGAATGGCGTTCTTTTGGTTTTCAGCCCACGGAAGAGGCACATCCCCTGCTCATTGCCATTCCGGAAATTGAAATTTTTTACCGACACACCGATGTGGCGCCCACCAGCAGCGAATCTGCGGCGCCGAGCTTCCATGAAAATCAAGCCATGTGGCGGCGTCGCATTGGCTCAGTAACAGAACCCAACCTTATATATAAGGAATTCACCGGCCCTGGACGTGCGCAAAGGGCCGTGGAGATGCTGGGTAACCTGTGGAAAATTGGGGCCGTGGTCACCCGTGACACCCAAAGTCGCCTCGGCATGTGCACCCAGGTATACACCCCGGTCAAAGGCGAAAAGCCTATTCCGCTGATGAGTGAAAAAGACTGTTGGTACCACATTCAAGTCTCTGAAGGTATTGGTGAAAACCAAGTTCCAGAGATCGTGCGCTGTGTGGCCGAGATCTTCTGCGGATACGTAGCCCAAGTTTGGACCAATGATCCAATCCCCGCAGGCAAACTACGCATTCAAGAATCCGAGGCTGCTGCTTATATAGCCCTGGCACGTTTGGATCTACCTGCGCGCACCGGTAACACCACTTGGAGCAGCAGCTATTTATCTGCGCAGCCACTCTCCCCCGCTTTCCGCTGGGATGTGGTGCTAGAAGCTTCACATCAAATTGAAAATCTCCTGCGCGGAGATACAGCTCCGGTAACTGCAATTGGCCCCGAGGCGAGTTAATCAAGAGTTCACCTTAAGATAAATCGCCGATTACCAATCACACATAGGTTTTTTATGTTCCCTCATAGTTAATTTAAGTTTTGTGAAAGTGGTTGAAGTGAATAAGCGCACTCTCCTCGTCGCACCTGTTGTGGCTTCCCTCGCATTTTGCAACCTCGCTGTTGCACAATCCACCGCCCAGGAAGCAACCTCACCTGTTGTTATCAACGAGGTTGAGTCAAATGGCGATGCCATCGGTGACTTTGTCGAGCTAGCAAATACTGACACCAACAACTCTGTCGATATCTCCGGCTGGTCCCTCGTGGATGACAAGAACGAGAACCCCGTTGTACTGCCTGCTGGCACTGAGATCGAATCCGGCGGATACTTCCTTATCTACCCAGATACCGCTGGTATTTCCACCAATAACACTTTCGGCGCTGGCCACTTTGGCCTTGGCAAGGATGACACCGTTACTCTGCGCGATGCCGAGGGCAATGAAGTAGCTACCTACAGCTGGGCTGACCTCGGTGAGCACGCAGCAACCACCTATGGCCGTGTGCCAGATATGACCGGCGAGTTCACCACCACCGGCGCTTCCACCCCAGGCCTAGCTAATATTGCAGGTGCAGGCGAGGAGCAGCCTGAGGAAGAAACCGTCACCCCTAACGCGCAGCTTCCTTTCCACAACGCTGAGGTGCTTCCAGTAGAACTTGGTGGCGCTTTTGTTTCCGGCGATATGTCCGGTGTGGATTTTGATAATAATGGTGTGGCTTGGGTTGTAAACAATGGCAGCGGCGCTATCTACGCACTTGAGCACGATGCAGCAGCCAACACCTACACCTTGCTCGGCCAGTGGCAAACCACCTACCCAGAAGGCACCGGCACCCTTGACGCTGAGGGCATCGCAGTTGCAGACAACGGTGATATCTACTTAGCCACCGAGCGCAACAACTCTGATAAGAATGTTTCCCGCCCATCCATCGTGCGTTTTGCCAACCCATTGGATAAGGAAGGCACCCAGGTTGCATTGCAGGAATGGAACTTGGCTGAATTCACCGGCACCCTTGAGGCAAACGGTGGCCTCGAAGCTATCGCTCAGCTGGATGAAAACATCTTTGCAGTTGGCGTTGAGCAGACCGGCGATGTGCTCGTTGTAAACACCGCAGCTGAAGCTCCCGAGTTGCTTCAGCGTTATGATTCCGCATTCCCAGGTGTCATGGCACTTGATTACAATGCAGATTCCAAGAAGCTCACCGTGGCCTGCGATGAGGAGTGTGCTGGTGCCTCTGAGATCTTGACCTGGGACGGCACCCAGCTCACCAAGACCGATGACGCAATCTACGAGCGTCCTGCCAACCTCGGAAACTGGGCTAATGAGGGCTTCGCAGCTTATACCACCGAGCTTGAGTGCACCGATGGATCCACCACTACTGTAGCCAGCTACCTCTGGGCTGATGACGCAGCAACCAACAACTTCAATGCCTTGAATGCTGCACAGGTTGTGGAAGGCGAATGTGAAGTTAGCAACGGCAACGACGACGATGGCGACACCCCAGCTACCGAAACCCCTGCTAAGGACAATGGTTCCTCCACCTTTGCAGCCGGCAGCGTAGCTGGTTCCTTGGCTACCACCGTCCTCGCATTGCTCGGAATTTCTGCAGCTATAGGTGGATTTGTCCAGCAGATCCTCGCTGCTTTTCCACAGCTGAAGGCCTATATCCGCTTCTAATCACTCCATAGTTTTTAGCTCAACCGGCGCCTACTCTAGGTGCCGGTTTTTACTTTGAATGTACCTTTTTCAACCAATTTTCCGAGCATTCCGATACCATTAACACGTGTCTTTCCTCGAGCGTTTCCGCCGCAATAAGCCTGCGCTGATGTCATATCCAAACTCAATTACCCATATCGATGTGCCTTTACTCAAGGTCTATATGGCAGAAGATTTGGTCATCATCAATATCGACGCCAGCAGCGCGCAAGTGCTTATCGACGCCGCCCAGCATTCCATCCCCACCCGCCTCAGCGGGCCACAAGGCCGGCCGTTGAGCTTGATTCCAACGGCAGATTCCTCGACTCTTCCAACCCTAGATCCCAACCTCGGCTGGTTACTCCCCCTCTCCCCCGCGGTTAGCGCCGAGATTTTGGCATCAGGTTTGCCTGTTGGAGACACCGAACTTAGCAGTATCAATGTCGCCTTTGTGGTGGAGGCCCTGAAATAGAAAAGCGGGCCTTACTCCTACTTCCATGAGCATCCCCCAAGATTTGAAACCATAACCCCAAATATGGGATCATTATTTACGTTTCCCCAGGAACACTTTCAAAATTACCCACATAAAGGGGTATTCTTAAGCCCCTAATAAAGGGGTGGAAATCTAAAGTTGATCACATTTCGCATTAACTTCCAGGTGAAAGTATGCCCAAGGTTAGTAATTTTGCACTCCAGTGAAAGATTATCAAGTGTGTGATTTTTTATTTTTTTACTTATGGGTTTAGATTCTTTTACATGAATCCTCGTACACCTACTTAGTGGGCAGTCGCGACAGTCACCTGGAAGTCGAGTTCTCAGACTTAGCGGGGATCAAACAAGCTGTCGCCGAGAAATTTGCCAACATCCCAGAGCACCTCGATGCAGAATCCATCAAAGAAAAAATTGATAAGGATTTCTGCGAGGCCTTAGTTTTGGCACTCGACCCAAATTTGGGCGTAGACGTCGGCTCCAAAATCCAGATAACCCGGCAAACGGCTAAAATCATGTCAATACATGAGATCGAGCCAGCCAACGATGACAATTCCTCAGAGCTTGAACCTTTTAGCATTAATACTCTAATTGAAAAGTCCGCGATGGTCTCCAGCTTTGAGAACCTCTGCGAAAATTACCACTGGCCCCTTGACCCCATTGCCGCCAGTGAAGAACGCATGCGCATTGATGTATTGAAGGGCCTCCTGTGGCAAACCTCGCGCATGCTTACTGATGATCTTTTTTATGATCTGGAAATCTTAAACAACAGCGACAGCAACATCTCAGACACCCAAGTAATCTCTATGCTCCCTGCTCATTTTGCAGAGCATTATGCCGTTGAATTTGTTCGCCGTTTTTTGGTGTGCGTTGTTGAGGTTTCTCGATCCCTCACCGGCAAATGCATTATGCCCCCGACCATGGCGCACGCTTTGGCCCTACATGTACTTTTTGAGCAGGCTGCGTTTTATGGCGAGTTCTACAATCTCCCATTGCCGATCAAATGGCGTGATTGCCTAAACGATCTGGTATTCAAAGACATCGACATCCCTGCGCTTTATAGCCCAGATCCTGTCACGCTAACCTCTGACCTGCACCTTTTGCACCATGATTTCCTCTGGTGGTTTACCCCCCTGCACAGCGAAAATCTGGCATCGCCTTATACCACCGATTAAAAGAGTGCTTTTCGACGCCGCAAAGCCCCGCTGAAATTAAGATTTCAGCGGGGCTTAATGGTTTTAAGACTCGTCGGTGGAAAGCGCTGCGACGAATGCTTCCTGTGGAACTTCCACAGAACCGATATTCTTCATGCGCTTCTTACCGGCTTTCTGCTTTTCCAGCAGCTTGCGTTTACGGGAAATATCGCCACCATAACACTTGGCCAAGACGTCCTTGCGTAGTGCACGAATGTTCTCACGCGCAATAACCTTGGAGCCAATTGCTGCCTGAACAGGTACCTCGAACTGTTGGCGAGGAATAAGAGCCTTCAACTTCACGGTCATCTTATTGCCGTACCACTGTGCATTATCGCGGTGCACGATGGCAGAGAAAGCATCCACTGGCTCGCCCTGGAGCAAGATATCAACCTTCACCAGATCGGCTTGCTGTTCGCCAGCTTCCTCATAGTTCAATGAGGCATATCCCTTGGTACGAGACTTCAACATGTCAAAGAAGTCGAAGATAATCTCGCCCAAAGGCATGGTGTAACGAAGTTCTACACGGTCCTCAGAGAGGTAATCCATACCGCCCATTTGGCCACGCTTGGTTTGGCACAATTCCATGGTGGGGCCGACAAACTCAGAAGGCACAATGATGGTGACCTTAACGATTGGTTCATAAACCTCGCGCAACTTACCGCCTGGCCAATCCGAAGGATTATGCACACGGAATTCCTTGCCAGCTTCATCTACCACGCGGTAATTCACCGAAGGTGCAGTAGAAATCAGATCAAGACCAAACTCGCGTTCGAGGCGGTCACGAGTGATTTCCATGTGCAATAGACCCAAGAAGCCACAGCGGAAGCCGAAGCCCAAAGCCACCGAGGTTTCTGGCTCATAGGTCAGGGAGGCGTCGTTAAGCTGCAGTTTTTCCAGTGCGTCACGCAGATCGGGGAAATCAGCCTGCGAAATTGGGAATAGGCCGGAATAAACCATTGGGTTGGGATCTTCATACCCCTTTAGGGCTTCTTCAGCACCGTGTACGGCAGAGGTGACGGTATCGCCCACCTTGGACTGGCGTACGTCTTTCACACCAGTAATCAGGTACCCAACCTCGCCTGGACCTAAGCCAGCACACTTTTTTGGAGTGGGGCTAACGATGCCAATTTCTAGCAACTCGTGAGTCGCGCCAGTAGACATCATTTTGATCTTTTGACGAGGAGTAAGACGGCCGTCCATCACACGCACGTAGGTGACCACGCCACGATAAGTGTCATAAACAGAGTCAAAAATCATCGCACGAGCTGGTGCGTCATCAGAAATACCCCGGGAAGGTGCAGGAATAAGCTCTACAACCTTATCCAGCAATTCTGGCACGCCAACGCCGGTCTTGCCGGAAACACGCAGCACATCTTCTGGCTCGCAGCCGACGATATTGGCAATTTCTAGGGCATATTTATCAGGATCCGCCGCTGGCAAGTCGATCTTATTAAGCACAGGGATGATCTCAAGATCATTTTCCATAGCTAGGTAAAGGTTGGCCAAGGTCTGAGCTTCAATGCCCTGAGCTGCGTCAACCAACAAGATCGCGCCTTCGCAAGCTTCCAATGCGCGGGAAACCTCATAGGTAAAGTCCACGTGACCAGGGGTATCAATCATCTGCATGACGATTTCCTGGCCTTCGTATTCACCACTACGGGGTACCCAAGGCAGACGGACGTTTTGGGCCTTGATCGTGATGCCACGTTCACGCTCGATGTCCATATTGTCCAGGTACTGATCACGCATATCGCGAGCATCTACAACATTGGAGAGCTGCAAGATACGGTCGGCGAGTGTTGATTTACCGTGGTCAATGTGGGCAATGATGCAGAAGTTACGGATCATCGACGGATCCGTAAAAGTCTTTTCTGCAAATTTCTCTGCCATATGCGTTAGTGGTCCCTTCAATTAAATATCGAAGTCTTACTCTACCTGAGCTTTCCCCAGCTGTTAAACAGCCGTAGGAGAGGCAGATAACGCCAGATTTCCGGAAAGTAAATTACCCCTAAACATACCCCCCCTAAAGGTAACAAATGTTCAATGCTTGCGATATCACTTAAACAGACCCACAATTAGAAAATAGGGTTTAGCAGGAAGATCCACTTAGAGTTAAAGGTGAGATGCAATGAGCTCGTCGCTCGCACGCAAAGCTTCAGGCAATGGGAAAAGCCAGCCTGGCTTGATAAAGCGTGCCCTTCGCTTCCTCACCCATCCCCCACACAAACAGGTTGACAATAGTTTGGCCCATATTCGTGATGGCCTGGGCATTGGGGAAGTAAATAACACGGTGAAATCCTCTACTACAGCCACGTCAACATTCCATGAAGCTACTGAAATCAATGTTGTTCCTAGCGAATCCATTGCGCGCATGCTCTTTTATGCACCCGATATGGATGGCCAAGCCGATTCAGGTGAAGTCGTGTGGATTTGGGCTCCAGCTGAAGCCCCCGGCCGACCACCTCGCGAACGAGCCATGGTGGTTATCGGACGTAATCGCAGCTCCATTCTGGGACTCCTTGTTTCCTGCAATCCAGAACATCGTGGCGAAGAATCTTGGATTGATATCGGAGCCGGCGGATGGGATCCGCGCGGTCGCCAAAGCTGGGTTCGCTTAGATCGCGTTTTGGAGGTCTCTGAGCTGGGTATTCGCCGTCAAGGTGCAGTGATTCCGAAGGGCCGCTTTGATCGTGTGGCTAATCGCCTTCGCAGTGACTTTGGCTGGGTTTAGGCATTTTTGGGTTTAGCCCCAGTACCTGCTATTCTTGACTGCTGTTGTCCATTGTGGAATTTGAGTTTGTTAGTGACATACGAACAGGACCTTGGGTTCGTAGCACGGCAGGCCAAGCAGAAGAAAAATCTGCGGGAGAAACAATCCACCTTGGGTTTGTACACAACTTTAACAAGAAAGTTTAAGAGGCTACTTCGATGGCAAACATCAAGTCACAGATCAAACGTATCAAGACCAATGAGAAGGCACGTCTGCGTAACCAGGCTGTCCGTTCTGCAGTTCGTACCGAGATCCGCAAGTTCAACGCCACCATTGAGGCTGGCGACAAGGGTGCAGCTGAGACTCAGCTCCGCGTTGCATCCCGCGCACTGGACAAGGCAGTCACCAAGGGCGTCTACCACCGCAACAGCGCTGCAAACAAGAAGTCCAACATGGCACGTGCTTTCAACAAGCTTGGCTAATTTTGGCTCTTAAAAATGCGGTGTCCGTTCTTTTGAAACGGACACCGCATTTTTTAATTTATGAGGTGGATGGTGCCCTCATAAATCAAGGCGATACCAGCTAAAACAAAAACTACGCCAGCAAGCAGATCAAACCATGGTCCGGTGCGCAGCACTGCTTTGCGGATCTTCTCAGTTGAGACAAAAACACAGATCGTAGAAAACACCACAAAGGTCTGCACCAGAATTGCCACTACAATGCCGATTGCCAATAGCGGAGATGGATTTGCAGGCATTAACGGTGCCAAAATCGCTGCAAAGTACATCACCACCTTTGGATTGGAAAGATTGGTAGCAATACCTTGGCGATAAACCTGGGCATGAGTTCCCAAAAATTCTTCTGCATCTGGGATGGGTCGGGCTTCCGCATTAAATCGGAAGGAGCGTGCGTCGAAAAGCTCCGGCAACGCCGAGCGCAACATGCGGTACCCCATCCAAGTTAGGTAACTGCCGCCTACCAGCTGGATTATCCCCAAAATTGAGGGGTAGGTGGACAGCAACGCTGCCGCGCCGAAAACGGTAAGGGTGACCCAGACACTGAGGCCAGTGATGATACCGGCGACGCCAGCGATGGCATGTGTGCGAGAGCGGGTGGCTAGCCGAAGGAGGAAAAAGGTGTCTGGCCCCGGTGACAAACTGCCGACGATATTAAGCAGAATGAGGGTGCCAAATGCGGTCCATGCCACGCCTCTATGCCTCGAAGCGCGCTACGAGGTCATCTCGAGCAAACATTTTTGCGGTTTCTACCGCGCTCGGGGTGCCAGCTAGCGGATCAGCACCCGCTGCCAACAACGCCTCAATAACACCATCTTCCTTCTTAAAAATGGCACCTGCCAGTGGAGCTTGGTTACGACCATTAAGGCGGTTAACATCTGCACCCAGCTCAATGAGGGTCTGGACTACCTCTTCATGTCCGGCATAGGCCGCCAACATCAAAAGAGTGTTGCCGTCTTGGTTAGCCAGGTCAACGTCGACGCCATTGTCGATATAAGCCTTCAAGGTTTGAGCGGCTTCTGCGCCACCTTCACGTGCAAGTCCAAAAATTTTGTTGACAAGTTCCTGCACATCATCGGGTAATTGGGATTGTGTCATGGTGGCATATCTTACCCTGTGCTTATACCTGCATCTGAGCCCCCACTGCTGGCATTATTTACGAGCTAGCTCCGCTACTTTTCGAACCGCAAACTCAATGGCAAACTCTGCGTCGCCGCCCTGACCTTTCACCGCAGCATCCAGTTCAGCCATTAAAATCACCGCATCACTAACGGCAGCACCGGACCACTGCCGAGCTTGTTTAGCCACCTTCTCCACCACAAAAGGCGGCATTCCCAACTCGCCGGCCAGCTGATTGCTATTAATCCGACCGCGCGTGGAATAAAGCCTGGCGATCTGGCCCACCTTCATACTCAGCGCAGCTGCCAACGCCACTGGACTAGTGCCCAATTGCAAAGCTCGCCGAGTACTTGCCACCGCCTTAGACAGTTGACCAGCACATGCTAAATCGGCGACATCAAAACCGGAAACTTCCGCAATGCCCACATAGTAGGCACGTACCTTGGCAACTGTGACATCTCCACCGGTATCTGCCACCAACTGGCCCACCGCAGAGGCCAGTTCGCGAAGATCAGAACCCACACCTTCCAGCAGCGCGTGGACTACATCCGGGGTGACTTTGACATTATGGTTTCTAAATTCTTGTTGTACCCAAGCTGGACGCTCACGGTCTTTGAGCTTATAAGCCTCATGCACGGTGCTAATCTTTTCCAGCTTTTTCACCATGGCCTTGGTACGCCCACCACCAGAGTGCACAATCACCATATAAATACCTGGCGCTGGGTCAAGCGCTGCAGCTAAAACTAAGTCAGCTGCTTCTTGGCCTGCCTGATCCATATTGGTCAGTACGACCAAGCGATCTTCGGCAAAGAGCGAGGGGCTAAGCAAATCGAGGAGCTCACCTTTAGTGATCTCACTGGCCTTCATGGTGGAAACTTGAATTGTCTCTGCGCTGGCGGCACGCTCGCGAATATCTTGAATGATTTGCAGGCGCGCGCGTTCGGCGAGGAATTCATCATCCCCAAGGATGAGGTGAACCATGGGACGAGGTGAGGTGATTGCGGGTGACACGTAATCTATCGTGCCATACCCCACCCTAAAAACGCCCGTCGCTAGCATGTTGGGAACCGTCCGTGTGCAGGTTTACCTCCCCATCGCGATTGGGAAATAACACCGGAATCCCTGCCGGCGTAATGGTTGGTCGTTCAGCTGCCCGTCCCGTTGCATCACGCACAATAATTAGCTCTATGCCGGCTGGAACCTGCGAAATCTCAGATTCATCATCCAGCACCACGTAGTTCAACTCGCGTGGATCAACTTGTGGCGGCAGCCTTGCGTTCCACAGTCCCAGCATAAAAAACACTGCATAGGCCGCCAGTATTATTTTGATCAACCCATAGTGCAACGCAACGATTAGCCACATAACTGCACAGACAATCCATAAAATCCCCAACCATCCCGGCGCGACATCTATTGTGGAACGAGGTAGTCGCTGGCACCACGTTGCTACTTGAAAGATCCAATAAGTGCAGGGCTCAATGAGCTTTAGTGCGAAGAATTCTAGAGACCCCGGCAACATGGACAAAACCACAGCCATGAGCCCAATGAGGGTCACCGGTGCCACCATCGCGTCAACTAAGACATTGGCCAAGACTGCCACCAGGGAAAGTTGTCTAGACATCAGCGCAATAATGGGCATGGTTACTACATCTGCTGCAATTGCCACTGCCAAAGCACGGATAACAATATCCGGGGCTGGAATTCTTGCCAGTGCCTTATATAGCAATGGAAAAAGCAAGATAATCCCGGCAGTTGCGGTAATTGACAAAATAAAGCCGTAGTGGATTGCCAAATTTGAATCCCACAAAAGCAGCACAATTATGGCGAGGCATAATCCATGCATAGGCTCGATACGGGAAGAATTCAGCACTGCCAACAGGCTCACCATGCCGGTGGCAGCTGCTCGCAATACACTTGGTTCCCCGCCTACTAACAGCAGATATATGCCCAGCACCGCTAAGGAAACCACCACTCGAATGCGCGGGCCGACAGTAGCGTAATACAACACCACCACAACAGAGCTCACCAGAATAGCAACGTTACTGCCACTTACTGCAGATAAATGTGACAGGCCAGTATCTATATAAAGCTGGGTTTCAACTGGGTCTTGCAATCGAGTATCGCCAAGCACCATGCCAGGGATAAGTCCTTGAGAGGATTCACCAACTGTGTTAACCACGGCGGTTTGAAAGTTATCGCGGACACCGTTTACCCAGGCGGCATAGCCGCGCGGTGCGCTAATTACCTCCACCGATTGGGCAGTCATGGTGAATTCCCCAATTCCCACTCTGCTATCTGACTCGATTTTTCCAGCGACAGTCACTACTGTCTGTGGCTGTACGTTTTGATCACTATGTAAAAAAACCGGCAGATCCACGGGATAACCGGTCACCTGCAGATTAATCAATTGCACACCGGAGCCAAGGCGCTTGGTGGATTGCACGGTGCCTGCTACTGGTTGGGAAAGCTCAAAGCCCTCAGCAGTTTTTAGCCGGATCCAGGCAATCATCCCACCAACCGTACTAAGGCTGCCAATCACCAATGCTTGGCCCCATTCTTTAAGAACGGCTGCACATCCCACTCCTAACAGCACCAACAACAGGGGGAATAGCCAAGAACTGGAAATGATCATGCTTAGTACCACCAGCCATAACAATCCTGCTGCGGGCAATAAGCGCAGCTCTCTCATAAGCTCACCGCTGGCTTAATTTGCTCAAATTTAGCTTGGCCAATTCCTTTAACACCAAGTAATTCATCAATTGCTTTATAACCACCATTGGCATCGCGATAGTCAATTATTGCTTGGGCTGTTTTCTCCCCTACTCCAGGCAGCGTGACCAGTTCTGCGATGCTGGCGGAATTTAGCGAAATCAAACCTGTGCCCGCAGGATCCGATCCGCCTGACCTAGCAGTGCCAGGCGGTGGCGCCTGACCAATAGGAAAGACATTTATTTGGGTACCATCATTGAGAATCTGCGCCAAATTAAGTGCCGTGAGATCAGCATCGGGAAATACTTCTGCAGCCCCTAAAGCATCGGCAACTCGCTGGCCTTCTTGCAGCGTTACTAGTCCGGGTTTAGCCACATGGCCCACCACTGAAACCACAATTTCAGAGCTAGCTGGCTCCGTATTCATCACTTCAGAGTTCGCAGCAGAGCCGACGCTTGCGCTCTCACTAAGCAAAGAACTCACACCCGGCGGGGCGGACTGCTGCTGATAAAAAACCCAACCCGCACCTAAAACCACCAAAGCAATAGCTGCGATTATGGCGTGTTTGAGGGAAATATGAAACCGCGGGTTGGGATAATCCACCCGCAGCAAATCTTCAGTGCCGGTTTGTCTGGTGAGATCTTTTAAGCGGGCTGCCACATCGGGTTTCATGCCTGCAGGTTAAGCCAGCGCTCCCCTGCGCCAAAAACCCCAATATGGCCGTACTGTGGGAAAACTACTTCAGCACAGGTTTAGCTGTGGATAACTCTGGTGCCTCATTGGCAAACACTGCAGAAACTGATACCGCACCGGGTCCAGCATGTACCGCCAAGGTGGGATCCACATCAACAAACATAAAACTAGAGCCTTCTGGCAGGCTGACCTGCAACAAAGCCTCTAATTGTTTGGCAGCTTCGCGCGCTTCATTTTGGGTAATGGCCACAAAAACTGGCTGCCCCTCAGCCCTAATCTGTGCCATTTCCACCAATTTGGCAAAGGCTTTGGATTGGGTGCGGGTTTTGGCAGCAATCTCCATCCGTCCCCCATGAACACGCATGATAGGTCGGGTGGCCAAAGCTGTAGAAACTACCGCAGTAGCTGCAGAAATACGTCCAGATTTACGGATTTCATCAATACGATGCAAATAAATCCAGGTTTCAGAACGCCTAAGTGTGTCAACGGCAATGTCATAACACTCTTCTAAGGAAGCACCATCTTTGGCTAAACGCGCAGCTGCCATCGCCGCAGCTCCAACAGCCATTCCCAAAGAAGAGGTATCAACAACGCGCACTGCACCTTCTTCAAAAACTGCAGCCGCAGTTACCGCAGCTGACCAGGTCGAAGAAAGTTCTTTAGAGATGTGCAGAGCCAATACGCCCTCATCACCGCCACGTTCCAATTGGCGCGCATAGGCGGCAGCCAATTCCAACGAAGACAGTCCTGAGGTGGTGCGATCTTCGCCGTCTTGCATTACATGCAAATTAATAACGGCGATATCAAGCTCTGCCACCACTTCTTTGGGCAAACACGCCGAGGAATCAATAACTACCCGCACTGGCATGGCCACTGACCTCCTCTTTTGTGAAAACTACTATTCGTTAACGCCCATATTCCATCCATCCAAATACCACTGAGCATTGCCCACATTATTGCGGTCAAAGTTGGGTCCAGCGGTATGAATCTGAGTGTTTTTCAGATCCTCTTCAGGATTTTCACTACCAGCATAGTAGCGCGGACGCGCGGTTAGCTGCGCCCAGCAAGTATTACCCAGTCCAGAGAACATCGGGTACTGACTATAGTCCAAATCCAAAAGGTTCGAGGTCAGCGCGTTAATTGTGCCACCGTGGGCAACAATCAAGACAGTGCCATCATTCCAATCATCAAGAGAAACCATGATCTCATCAACAAATTGACGAGCCCGGCGCGCTACCTCAACTCGTGACTCGCCACCGGGTGGCGCCCATTGCGGATTGTGGCGCCACTGGGCGCGCGCGCCAGGATAAGCCGCATCAATTTCGCGGTGGGTACACGCTTGCCACTCACCCAGGTGCGTCTCCCGCAGACGCTTATCGACGCCCACCTCGGCGTCGATAAGCGCCCCAGCGGCCTTGGCCGTCTCATAAGCGCGGGTTAGATCAGAACTGAAGATGTGACTAATGCTCTGCTGTGCGAGCACAGCAGCTGCCCGCTGAGCCTGTAGAAACCCCAGCTCGGACAGATCAGTGTCCAATTGTCCCTGCATGCGGGAGGTGGCGTTATATTCTGTTTGCCCGTGACGGAGCAAAATCAGGCGGCGAGTCATGCGCGGTTAGTCCTTAGTCTTCCTCGTAGCCAGGCTCGTACTCAGCTGGCAGCGGTGGCAACTCATCGATGGTTGCGATGTTACGTACATCAGCCTCATCAGCCCAAGAAGCTTCACGCTTCATGGTCTCAATGCCTTCAACCTCAATAAGAGGGCAATCGCGGTAGAGACGATCCAAACCATAGAAATCACGCTCAGCCTGACGCTGGATGTGGATGACAATGATGCCATAGTCCAGCAGCACCCATCGGTTCTCGCGGTTGCCTTCACGACGCTTTGGTTCAAAACCAGCGGCGGTCATTTCGGTTTCAATTTCTTCAACGATTGCCGCTACCTGGCGCTCGTTATCGACAGATGCCAACACGAAGCAATCGGTGATTGCGATCATGTCGGAAACATCGATTACGGCGATGTCATCGGCGTTCTTCTCATCCGCTGCTTTAGCCGCGATAGTCGCGATGCGAATTGACTCATTTAGTGCAGACACAAAATTCCTTAAAAACTGCTCATTTAGCTCTTCCCGAGCAGGAAGAACCGACGCCAAGGAGAGATTCCTCGCGTCAACTCCTCCCAGTTTTCCACGAAGCAGGCCCAATCACCTACTTTTCCGCAGAAGTTGAAACTTTTCGACGATTTCCGCCCCTGAAAAGTCCACCTTTTGGTAGTTATTTTCCGGTGGGATCCATATCTTGGTCAGAGCCTTCTGGGCGATAAAGTTGGCGCTTGGCAATATATTGCACCACTCCATCAGGCACCAAGTACCACACGGGGCGGTCTTCACTGGCACGCTGACGGCAATCCGTAGAGGAGATTGCCATGGCTGGAATATCTACCAAAGAGACGCGATCCTTATGCACCTCAGGGATAATATTGGCATCAAGTTCATAACCTGGGCGAGTTACTCCAACAAAATTAGCCAACTCGAAAGTTTTCTCCCAGTCGCGCCAAGTGACAATCTGAGCCAACGCATCAGCACCGGTAATAAAGTACAGCTGCGCATTTGGATATTGTTTACGCAGGTCTTGGAGGGTATCGATGGTGTAGGTATCGCCACCGCGATCAATGTCTACCCGAGACACAGTAAAGCGCGGATTGGATGCCGTGGCGATCACTGTCATGAGGTAGCGATCTTCTGCAGGGCTTACTTTTTTATCGGCCTTTTGCCATGGCTGGCCGGTGGGTACATAAACCACCAGGTCCAAATTGAAGCGGTCGGCTACTTCAGAGCCTGCCACCAAGTGGCCATGGTGGATGGGATCAAAGGTTCCACCCATGATGCCAATGCGGTGTCGGCGCTGTGCCGGAGTGCTCGCCTGTGAGGTCATGAAAAGGAAGTATAATGACCTACCCCACAGCCACTCACAATTAAGCACCAAAGTTTCTAATTGCTGGCCTTCTTAATCCAAGATCCCACTGTCGCGTAGATTTCCTTATCCCAGGGTTTCTCGGTGCGGAAATACTGCAAATGCACCTGGTTTAGGCGAGCATCTTCAGTAAGAAATGGCTCCCCTGCCATCTCGGGTCCACTGGCAGATAGTTGCTGGATGCTGCGGTCACATACAATATCGCCGGGTAGACAATAATTAATTATTGGAGCACCTTTGTTGGGCTCTTCAAGTGAACTAAGAACCCCACCTCTTATTGGTTGGTGCCCAATTACGGTGGGATCATCAAATTGCAGGGCGGGATTAGCGATATATAAAGATCCGATGTATTGATTCCGCGCCTTGAGTTCTGCTTCGTATCCATCAAGCACCAAAACTCCTTGGGAATAGCCCACCAAGAGATACTGTGGGGTACAACCAGATTCCGCCTCAAAGTTTTCGTTGGTGGTCAGCACACTTTCCCGTCCGCTTGATAGGGAGGCACCAAATTCAATAGCGCTGCTGCCCTGTGAGGAAAGCGGAAGAGCTGCCGGATATTCGGCATCGCTTAGCCCCATCACATAGACATCCTTCATCACTGAATTACCGGTTGTCTCGAGTTGATATTGCTCCAGGTGTCCAAAGAATGCCCTGATAGTTCTTTCCTCAAATCCATTGGACGTCCAGGGCGACTCAGAGGTATAGCGGGTGGGTCGGATTTGAGAGTTTTGTTCGCTACCGCGTGCTACAACGGCTACAACTGCTGGGCATTCCCCAGGTTGCGGTGGGTCATAAACCTCCCCATATACCTCGGGGTTAAGGGCGGGATGAATTTTTAGGATGCTGTCATCTGTAGGGTTAACGATGCGCGCTAAATATTCCTCATGGGTTTCCGTGGCATTCGCACTCTGCCAGCTGCTTTGTGCCAGAGCTGAAGTGTTATCGCCTAAAATCCCCAGTGTAGAGATCGCTAAAATGCTTAAAAATGCCCGCCGAATTCTCATATTGATCTCCACAGCCTCTCCCAATTATGTTCCTAAGGTTACTGCGCGGAGGGGAAAATATTAATGCTCAACCGCTTTAATCCAGGATCCAACCGTGTCAAAGATTTCTCCGTCCCATGACCTTTCACTAACAAAATAGTGCGTGTGCTCCCAGCCACTGACTGCATCTCCACTGCTAAGAAATGCGGTGGACATAGAAGAGCCTGTGCCAAGGAAGTTCAAAAGCGTGCGATCACACACCAGATCACGGGGCAAGCAATAATTAATTTTGTTGGTGATGGCTGGGGATTCCGCACTTGAAGTTAATAGCCCACCGCGGGCTGGATCGTGTCCAATAATGGAAGGATCCCCGGGTTCCAGGGCCGGATTAGCAAAATAAAGAGATCCTAAAAACTGCCCTCGACTTATCAATTCGGCTTCTTGATCCTCTATCACCAAGGCGCCCTGAGAATAACCGACCATGAGATACTGCGGAGTGCAACCAGTTTCTGATTCAAAATTATCAATGGTGGAGAGCACTCCGGCGCGCCCACTTGAAAGAGAGCTGCTAAACCCAATCGCCGTGCTGCCTACCTCTGCAAGTGGCATAGAAGCTGGGTAAAGCTCATCGGGTAGACCCAGCACATATACATCTTTCATAATTGACGTACCATCGCTTAGCAGGTGAAATTGCTCCAACCTGGCGAAAAAGCACGCAGGTTTTCAGCTTCAAAACCATTGGAAGTCCAGGGCGCCTCGGTGCTATAACGAGTTGGGCGAATCTGAGAATTTTGTTCACTGCCACGTGTAGCAAGGGCCACCACTGCCGGACATTCACCGAAGGTAGGTAGATCCAGCACAGCCTGATAAAGCTCGGGATCTTTATCAGGATGGATCAAAATTTTGGTGGAATCATGTGGATCCACAATCTGTTGCAAATAGCCCTCATAGTCTGCAGGTTGTACCACTTGATCTTCCCTGCTTTGGGCAACTGCCTCACCTGGGGCGACAACTGCAAAAAGCATTGCCACAAGGATTCCCTTGGATAAATGCCTGAGGCCACGCATAGAAATCCCCTTCCACCAACGCTAATTTCACATAGATAATACTGCTAATATGCTACTGGCGCAGAGTGGAAGGGGAAATTCCTAAAGGTGCAGCTAAGGCCTGGTTTGACCAGTGCCCTGCAAAATCCACTTGGTGGAGGTTAGCTCTGGCAAAGCCATTGGGCCACGGGCATGTAGCTTTTGGGTGGAAATACCGATTTCTGCACCCATACCGTATTGCTCACCATCGGTAAAAGCGGTGGACGCGTTGATCATGATGGCTGCAGCATCCACTCGATCAGCAAAGCGCTGTGCCTTTTCAATATTCTTGGTGGCAATTGCTTCGGTGTGTTGGGTGCTGTACTTGGTGATGTGCTCAATTGCACCGTCCACGCCGTCTACTACTGCAACGGCAATGTCCATGGTGAGGTATTCGGAATCCCAGTCGGTTTCAGTTGCTTCGACAACATCGGTGGCGCCAAAAGCAGTCAATTCATCTACTCGTCCATGCACTGTTACTGCTGCGGACTGGAGGGCGCGCACAACCGCAAGCTTGTCTGAGTCGCTGAGGGCGGCGTCGAGAAGCGCAGTTTCAGTGGCGTTGCAGACGCTGGGGCGTCGGGTTTTGCCATTAAGGAGCATGGCGATGGCCTGCTCGAGGTTGGCTTCACTATCAATATAAAAGTGGCAATTGCCGGTGCCGGTTTCAATGGTGGGCACCGTGGCGCCGGTGACCACAGCATTAATCAGGCCAGCGCCGCCACGAGGAATAACTACGTCAACTAAACCGCGGGCGGTAATAAGATCCTGCACCGAATCACGGGTTTCACAAGGCAAAAGCTGCACAGCCTCGCGAGGAAGATTAAAGCTTGCTAAAACATCTTGCAAAATTTCAACCAGAATGGTGTTGGAATTAACCGCAGTGGAGGATCCGCGCAGCAAAGCTACATTGCCAGACTTTAACGCCAGGCCAAAGGCATCAACGGTGACGTTGGGGCGGGCTTCATAAACCATGCCCATAACGCCCAAAGGCACGCGGATCTGCTTCATCTGAATGCCATTTTCCATGACGTGGCCACGCAAAACCTCACCAACGGGGTCAGTTAGCGCTGCTACCTGGCGTAAACCGTTAGCAATGCCGACGATGCGAGATTCATCTAAAGAAAGGCGGTCAATAAGGGATGCTTCCATCCCAGCCTGCCGGCCTGCTGCGATATCAAGCGCATTTGCTGCGATAATTTCTGCTGCGCGCTTTTCTAAAGTGTCGGCTGCAGTATGCAGAATTTCATTTTTAATGCCGGTACCCAGCACTGCTATTTCAGGTGCGACCTTTTTGGCGGCGCCTGCCTTTGCTAAAACTTCTGCTCTTTCGATTTCGCGGATGTCTAGATCTTTGCTCAATGTTGAACTCATGGTTGTACAGTGTACAGACCTTGCAGCCGCCGGAGCTGAGTAAATTTCTCCTGCTCCGGCACAAGCTCCGGCTTTCAGCGCTGGCACAAGCTCCAACGGCTCAGCCTAAAAAGCCTAATAACCAGCGACCACGTCAACTTCGGTGAGCATCTTCTCCCCTGTTTGGAAAAGCTCAATATTTCGTAGTGTGAGATCGCCGGTTAAACTGCGGATACGCTCAGTGGTGTTGGCAACGTGTGGTGCAATAACCACATTGTCCATCTCCCACAGTGGATGTCCATCCGGCAGTGGTTCTGGATCGGTCACGTCTAAAGCAGCGCCCGCGATGGTGCCTGCTTGCAAAGCTGCAACCAGGTCATCGGTATTAATTAGCGGACCGCGGCCCACATTGACAATCACGGCACTGGACTTCATCTTGCCCAAGGTTTCAGTGTTAACAATATGGTGTGTATCTGCGGTTAGCGGCATAATCAGCACCAAGATATCGGCTTCTGACCATACGTGATCAGCCTCTGCCATAGCGAAGGTTTCATCGGCGCCAGCTACCGGGCGTCCAGAATTATTTACCGCAATGGTCTTTACGTTAAACGGCTGCAGCATCTCGATTAGGCGTACACCAATTCCGCCCGCGCCCATAATGGCTACCGCCTTGTTGTCATGCAGCCAGGTTTTCTTCTCTTCGACCTCATCACGTACATCCCAGGACTTAGCAAGGCGTGCAATGGCATGCTGATGCATTTGTGCCAACAACAAACCAAGGGTGGATTCTGCAACGGTATCGGCATAAAGGCCAGCTGCATTCGCCCAACGAGCCTTGTCATTGACTACCCCAGCGCGTACCAGGGCATCAATGCCAGCCATGGATGCTTGCACAAATTTAATATTGTCCGGCAATTCAGGAAACTCTGGGGCGGAGCCATTAAAGAAAAGAAAATCTGCCTCTTCAAGCTTTTCCACCCGCGTATGTCCGCCGCCCTCAATGACAGCAGCAGTAGATTCCCACAGGTGAGGATACATTTGAAACTTCATTTTTCTCCTTTAAAGATGCTTTTCGAGGCCGCCCCTCGCCTGCCACGCAGGCTAACAGCGGGGGTTAAGCGCGGCTTGCGTAATTAGATAAATAATCAGCATGGACAACAGGACGCTGCATGCCCTCTGGCAAATCCTGAGTCTGCTGGCCGACCATTGAAATCAAGGTGTCAGAGTCATAAGATACTTCACCGCGACCAATAATCTCACCACCAGGTCCCAGGATTTCAACGATCTCGCCTTGTTGGAAATCACCGATAATCTCCGTAATTCCCACTGCCAGCAGGGATTTTCCACCGGAGGTCACCGCATCTACGGCACCGGCATCTAGGCGAATCTTGCCAGCGGTATCTGCTGCATAAAGAGCCCAGAATTTCCAAGCGGAAAGGCGATTTTCTTTGGGGTGGAACACCGTTCCTACCTGCGCATGTTCCAGTGCTGGGCCAATATTTGCCGCTGAGGTCAACAGCACTGGCACACCACTGCGGGAAGCTAGGCGTGCAGCAGAAACTTTGGAAGCCATGCCACCGGTTCCCACTTTGCCGCCGTCTCCGGCGACCACACCTTTAAGGTCATTGCCATCACGAACCTCAGAAATAAAGCGTGCGGTGGGATCGGCTGGGTTCTTATCAAAAAGTCCATCAACATCACTAAGCAGCACCAATGCATCTGCAGAAACCAAATGTGCCACGATAGCGGCCAGGCGGTCATTGTCGCCAAAGTTCACACCGGTGGTTGCCACGGTGTCGTTTTCATTAACGATAGGTACTGCACCTAGCATGCGTAATTTATCAATGGTGCGCTGGGCGTTGCGGGCGCGGTCGCGCTTTCCAGCGTCTGCAGCGGTCAGCAAGACCTGGCCGATGGGGCGACCATAACGAGCAAAGGAACGTCCCCATTGGTGCATGAGGTGGACTTGACCAACGGCGGCTGCTGCCTGTTTAACGGCCAAATCAGTGGGGCGCACACTTAAGCCCAGCGGAGCCATACCGGCAGCAACCGCACCAGAGGACACCACAATGAGGTCAGAGCCAGCTTCCATACGAGCTTGGAGGGCATTGACAATGGTGTTGATGCGATTGGGATCCACCGTATGACCATCTTCATCATTGGTGAGTGAAGAAGATCCAATTTTTACCACCACGCGCTTGGCTTTGGTGATGCGCTCACGCATATCGGACTCATGTCCGTAGGCGGCGCTTTCTTTGGTTTCCGGGTCAACAGCCGGGAAGGTAGCGCCAATGCTAGCTTCCTGGCTGTAGGGGGTGACGGGAAGTCCCGTCACCGGCGCCATTTGGGTTGGCGTGGGAAGTTCATCCCGGAGTCGAACGCTTTCAGGAGTATTCTGCGTGTCATTCATAGCCCCACCATCGTATACACGCAGACACTCCAAATGTCGGGTTTTATCCCTCCCAGCGGTCGCGGGTAGCTTCCTGGCCTTCGCCGAAGTCGAGCTCATCAATAAGACCACGACGTACCTGAGATGCACGTTTACGTTCTGCAGCGGAGATACGGCCGGTCTGTTCGAGGCGCACGTCGGTGCCACGACCAGTGAGCAGTGGATCATCACCAGCAGAAGTCATTGGCTCCCATTCGAAGGTAACGCCATTGATGGTTACAGAAGCACCAACACGTGCTCCCGCCTTACGCAGGCCTTCCTCAATGCCGATCTTTGCCAAACGGTCAGCGAGGTATCCCACAGCTTCATCGTTTTCAAAGTCGGTCTGCAAAATCCAGCGCTCTGGTTTTTCACCGGTGATGACAAAGCCGCCGGGGATTTCTGGATCTTTATTGATCTGGAACTGGCCCTTGGTGCGGTGATCCACAGCCTTTGGCTTGATGATGACAGGTTCTGCCAACTTCTCCTTCGGACGCCTTTTGCGGTCCGCCTGCACAATTTCCAGCAGTTTGTACTTGAGTGGATCAAGTCCAATTCGGGCAACAGCAGAGATAATAAAGACAGGCCAGCCGAATTTTTCAGCGATCTCATCTTTTAGGAACTCAGCTAGTTCTGCAGCTTCGGGAACGTCAGCCTTATTGAGCACTACAACGCGAGGACGCTGGCTGAGGTCACCAAGTCCGGTGTCATCGTCCAATGCGGAACGGTAGGCATCAAGCTCTGCTTCCAAAGCTTCAATATCAGAAATTGGATCGCGACCTGGATCCATGGAAGCGGTATCAACCACGTGCACCAGTACAGAGGTGCGCTCAATGTGGCGGAGGAAATCAAGGCCTAGGCCCTTGCCCTCGGAAGCACCTGGAATTAGACCAGGAACGTCAGCCATGGTGAAGGTCTCATGGCCTACATTGACCACGCCAAGGTTTGGCTGCAGGGTGGTGAATGGGTAATCACCAATCTTTGGCTTTGCTGCTGACATCACAGAAATCAATGAAGATTTACCAGCGGAAGGGAAGCCAACAAGTCCAACATCGGCCATGGACTTTAGTTCCAGGGTGAGGTCGCGGATTTCACCCGGTTCACCAATCAAAGCGAAGCCTGGAGCTTTACGAGCCTTGGATGCCAAGGATGCGTTGCCCAGTCCGCCGTTGCCACCTGCTGCGGCAATAAACTTCATGCCAACGGTGGTGAGGTCTGCCAGGACTTCGCCCTTATCGTCAACAACAACAGTTCCTGGTGGAACTTCCAAGATGAGGTCGTCACCGCGAGCGCCTGCACGGTGATCGCCGGCGCCGTTTGCGCCTCGCTGGGCTTTAACGTGGGGGTGGAAGTGGAAGTCCAGCAGGGTATGAACCTGGGAGCTTACTTCAAGGATGATGTCTCCACCGTGTCCACCATTGCCGCCGTCGGGGCCGCCAAGTGGTTTGAATTTTTCGCGGTGCACCGAGACGCAGCCGTTGCCGCCGTCGCCAGCGGCGAGGTGTAGCACAACGCGGTCAATAAAGCGGTTCATAAGTCGGTGTCACTCCTGATCAAAAACTAATGCGAGCGCCCGTTCACCTATGAAATTTTAAGTGCGTTTGGTCCGAGCGCCAAGGTTCTTCGATCCTACCAGTGACAATGCCTTCTTGAATAACCGAAAATTTCCCTGTGGTACCCAGTATTTTGTCTGCCTTAGCAAAAAGGTGACAATAGGGGAGAATAAATTTCATATCGAGGACGAAGGGACACCGCCAATCGCCGTGACAATTTCAACTGAACCCCGGGTAAAACACCCGGTAGATCAGGTGCCTCCAGCGCCAAAACTAGCAGCTTTAGGGCTGCAGCATGTGCTTGCTTTTTATGCAGGCGCGGTTATTGTGCCACTGCTTATTGCACAGTCACTAAACCTTGATACCGCAACCACAATCCATCTTATTAATGCCGATCTGCTTACTTGTGGCATCGCAACACTAATTCAGTCGGTGGGACTAGGCCGCCACATTGGTGTGCGTTTGCCCATTGTCCAGGGTGTTACCACCACGGCGGTAGCTCCAATTATCGCCATTGGTTTGGGTGTTACTGATGGCGCCGGCGGAGTTGCAGCACTGCCTGCCATTTATGGCGCTGTCATCATTTCCGGTATTTTCACCTTCTTCGCAGCTCCTGTTTTTGCGCGCTTCCTGAAGTTTTTCCCACCAGTTGTCACCGGCACGGTGCTTTTGGTTATGGGTACTTCCCTGCTTTCGGTGTCTGCAAATGACTTTGTGAACTATGCAGAATCCACCCCTGCAGCCCGTGATTTGGCCTATGGTTTTGGCACCTTGGCTGTTATCATTTTGGCGCAGCGTTTCTTGCGCGGTTTCTTGGCCACCCTCGCGGTGCTTATTGGTTTGGTAGGCGGCACCGCAGTAGCTGTGCTACTTGGCGATGCAAACTTAGACAACGTCGGTACCGCTGAAGCTTTTGATGTCACTACGCCTTTCTATTTTGGCGTTCCAGAGTTTAATGCCGTGGCCATTTTCTCCATGATCATCGTCATGATCATCACCATGGTTGAGACCACTGGTGACGTATTTGCCACGGGGGAAATCGTCGGCAAGCGTACTCGCCGTGATGACGTCACGCGCGCCCTGCGCGCAGATGGCCTGTCCACCTTTATTGGTGGTGTGATGAACTCTTTCCCTTATACCTGCTTCGCTCAGAACGTCGGCCTGGTGCGCATTACCAACGTGAAGTCACGCTGGGTGGCTGCAGCCGCTGCGGTATTTATGATTATTTTGGGCGTGCTACCTAAGGCTGGTGCCATCGTTGCATCCATCCCCTCCCCAGTGTTGGGTGGCGCCTCGCTTGCCTTGTTTGCCAACGTGGCCTGGGTGGGTATTCAAACCATCGCTAAGTCTGATCTGCGCGATGGACGCAATTCCGTCATTGTTACTTCCGCACTGGGACTCGCAATGCTAGTTTCTTTCCGCCCTGAGGTTGCGCAGGCTTTCCCAGAGTGGGCTCAGATTTTTGTCTCCTCCGGAATGTCCGTGGGTGCCATTACTGCCATTATGCTTAACCTGCTGTTTTTCCATGTAGGCAAGCAAACCGGCGGCAATATTGCGACTTCTAAGTCCGGTGAGCACCTCAGCCTGGAGGCCGTAAACCAGATGAATCGCCAGACATTTGTTGATACCTTTGCATCTCTGTTCAACAGCAAGACCTGGCCGCTGGAAACTGCTTGGGAGTCACGTCCTTTTGCCAATGTCACGGAGCTGCGCGAGGCTATTCAGATTGCTGTTCTTACCGCTCCTGCCCAGGACCGCGAAGAACTTATCCGCGATTATCCCGATATGGCTCAGCTGCTGCTGGCCTCTGAGGAAGAAGCTGCGCTGATTTCCCAGGACCGTGGATCCCTTGGCCTCGTCGAGCTAGACGATGTGGACCGCGAAAAGCTGTTAACTGTCACCGCACAGTACCGTGAGCGTTTTGGGATGCCTTATGTGGCGTATTTTGACACCATGGACACCGTTGATTCGGTGGTTACCGCCGGTCTGCGCCGTCTGGATAACTCCAATGAGCAGGAGCACCGCCAGGCTTTGTCAGAGATCATTGAGATCGCCAATGATCGCTTTGATATGTTGCTGGCCGATGCCAACCCCGCGCGCACGGCCTTTGACCGCAAGTTCACCGATACCGATTTCATGAACTAAAGCGCTTTTCGACGCAAAAATCCCGCCCTTTTCGCATATGAAAAGGGCGGGATTTCTTATGGCCTAGTTGAGATCGTTAGGGTGTGCGCCACCGCGAGCATTACGCTCCAAGGCGGTAATCGCATCCATTTCCTCATTGCTCAGGAGGAAATCAAAGACATCCAAGTTCTCCGCCATACGTGATGCTGTCACTGTTTTAGGGAAAACAATGGTGCCATTTTGCAGGTGCCAGCGGATGACCACCTGAGCTGGGGTCTTGCCATGGTGCTCGGCAGCTGCAGCGATTGGAGCTTCGGCAGACAAATCGTATTTGCCCTGGCCCAAAGGTCCCCAAGATTCAATGGCAATGCCGGCAGCCTGAGAAGCCTCCACAGCTTCACGCTGCTGCAGCGCTGGGTGTAGCTCAATCTGATTAATCGTTGGCACTACGTCGGCGGCAGCCAAAAGCTTTTCTAGGTGCTCCGGCAAGAAGTTGCAGACACCGATGGAGCGGGCACGATCGCCCAGCTTTTCCATGGCTTTCCAAGCAGCGGCATAATTATCATTGGCTGGTGCGGGCCAGTGCAAAAGGTAAAGATCTACATATTCAAGGCCCAGTTTGGCTAAGGACTCCTCAAATGCAGCTTCCACATCGAGGTGACGATCATTCCAAAGCTTGGTGGTAATAAAGAGTTCTTCGCGGGGAATTCCAGACTTAGCAATTGCCCGGCCCACGCCTTCTTCATTGCCATAAATCGCAGCAGTATCGATATGACGGTAACCAACT
This sequence comes from Corynebacterium callunae DSM 20147, assembly GCF_000344785.1. NCBI lineage: Bacteria > Bacillati > Actinomycetota > Actinomycetes > Mycobacteriales > Corynebacteriaceae > Corynebacterium > Corynebacterium callunae. The sequence goes on from NC_020506.1 coordinate 2,146,129, forward strand.
TCCAGGGCTTCGCTGACAATCCGCTCAGCCTCTGCTGGGTCCACCTTAAACACGCCAAAACCTAACTGTGGAATGCTGTGGCCGTCATTAAGCGTGATCAGTGGAATTCCTTCTGGCTTGGATACCTTTTTCTTTTGATCCATCAAAGACTGCAGAAGCTTATCGCGCTCTTCCTCAGGGGATCCGAAAAAACTTCCAGTACCAACAACAGACATTAAAACTCCTTTAAGGTGATGTGAATTCGAGTGCCCAGGCTACACCTCCCTACACTGGCATACCATGAGCTATGACTTTGTCCTTTTTGAAACCGACGGCGACCCAGGCAGTGCGCGTATTTCTAAATCTCCACTGACCGAACGTATCGATTTTGCCACCCCTTCAAGCACTCCAGTGTTGGAATCCTTGGCTGCCGGGCTTGCTGCCACTGCGCCACTGACCGTAAAACTTGAAGAAGATGCCATTCAGCTTTCTGGAGATCGCTGCCTCTATGTGGTCACCTCCTATAACAGTGCAGAGGAAGCCGCGCAGTGGCTGGCTACCATCGCCCTGGATTATGGTCTGGGCTTGGCCGATATGAACTCAGATACCATTTTGCTTTTTGGCGATGAAGACACCGATGCGGTGGTGCAAATTGAGAATTGGTACTCACCGGCTTTTTCCGCCTATGGCCTACCCCACCTGCTTATTGAGGTGATGCGTCTTAAAGACACCCAGCTGCCTTATCTACGAGTAACTCGCACTGCGGATGATTCACAGTTCATCCAGACCCTCTACCAGGTAGCGGAGAAGCAATGGCTGGTCGAGTACTCCAGCGGCGCAGAGACCTTAGGCACCGAAGTAGCCACCCTTAAAGATGTCATTGGTCTTATTGAGGCTTGGTTTGCCGGCGCAGCTGATTTTGGGGCCGCGCACTCTTGGACTCCAGTAGAAAACTAAACATAAAAAAGCTACTCCCCACAAGCCTTAGAGGTTTGTGGGGAGTAGCTTTAGTTCGTTAAAACTTAGCAGCTGACTTAAGCGTCAACAGCCTCGGTCTCGACGATGTTCACCAGGCGACGGTTGCGCTTGGTAGAGAACTGGACAGCGCCAGTCTTCAGTGCGAAGAGAGTGTCGTCGCCACCGCGGCCGACGTTCTCACCTGGGTGGAACTTGGTGCCACGCTGACGGATCAAGATCTCGCCTGCGGAAACCTGCTGGCCACCGAATCGCTTCACGCCAAGGCGCTTGGACTCGGAATCACGACCGTTGCTGGAGCTGGATGCACCCTTCTTGTGTGCCATGTGGTAATTCCCTCCTTCAAAAGGAAAAACTCAAAGAAAGCCCAGGGGCTTACTTGATTCCGGTGACCTTCAGAACGGTCAGGGGCTGACGGTGTCCCTGGCGCTTCTTGTATCCGGTCTTGTTCTTGTACTTCAGGATCTTGATCTTCGGGCCCTTGGTGTGCTCGACGATCTCGGTGTTGACGCTCACAGAAGCGAGCTTGTCAGCGGCGGTTGTTACATCGGCGCCATCGACGAGCAGAACCGGGGTGAGAGCCACGGATGCACCCGGCTCACCCTCGATCTTCTCGACCTTAACGAGGTCACCTTCGGCAACCTTGTACTGCTTTCCGCCGGTCTTGACGATCGCGTACATAGAGGGCTACCCCTTATCTGATTCTCGGCTCAGGCACTCGGAGTTGAGTCCCTGATTGGACTTACGTTTTACAATTGCGTTCTAGGCATGAGAACGCCACAAAATGGCTTCCGTCACGCGCTCATTCGCCGCGATATTGGCTAATGGGCATTACGGACACAGCCTAAAACAGCGACTGTCCAAGATTACCCCTAAAGGCAGCTTTAATACAAACTGCCCTTATACCCTATCTGCGTGGGGACTTCTTGGTAGCCCGGCGACGGCGACCCGACTGCGCCTCTTTTACTGGCTCAGCCTGCTGTTTTTCCACTTTTTCCGCCTTTTTCACGGGCTGCGCTGCTGGCTGCTGCGCTTTTACTCGTACCACACGACGGCGATTCCGACGTCCGGCAACCTTCTGGACAACAACCTCAGGTTCTGGGGTGGAAACTACTTCTGGGGTGACTTCCGCAACGGCCTCAACCGCTGGTTCGGCCATGCGGCGTCGAATAGCGCGCCTTCTACTGCGTCCCGGCGCACCCGCGCTGAGCTCGCTAGGCAGGTTGCGGCGAGCCGGCTTCTCCGGCGCCTCAGACGCTGCTTTACGACGTCGCGGTGCGGCCACTTCAGCAACTGGCTTGAAATCCTCTGGCTGTGGAGCACGGTCAGAACGGGAATTTCCGCGGGTATTGCGGCGACGGCGGGGGCTAGCCTCAAATTCCGCCAAGGCTTCCTTATATCCCGCAGCAACCTGGGTAACAACCTCAGCCTTTTCTGCTTCCTTTTCTTCCTCCACAAAATCAGAGACATAGGAAGAACCTGAAGGCTCATCCGGATCCTCATCATCAGCGATCTCCACAGCAGCCGCAGCAATTGCAGCGATCTCATCAGCAGTATTTTCTACTGGATGAACTTCACGCTTTGCATCACGTTCCCGGCGTGCACGACGGCGTGGGCCTTCCTCCGGTTCAACGGTGGACTCCACGACAGACTCTTCAGCATCATCAGCATCATCAAGAACCAAAACAGAGGCAGCTAGCTCCTCAAATTCCTGATCCAAGTCATGCTCATCGTCTTCCACCAAATCACGCATAGCGACAACCATGGGGTGTTCTGCAGGATTTTCTTGCTCTTCCTCCATGCCACGACGGTGACGGCGAGAGCGCTCTTCAGCCTTGGCCTCCACACGCGCATCTACGTTATCTACTGGGTCTTCTTGAATAATGACACCGCGACCCGCACAGTGCTCACATTCGATGGTGAAGGTTTCCAGCAATCCAGCACCAATACGCTTGCGGGTCATCTGTACCAGACCCAGGGAGGTTACTTCTGAAACCTGGTGGCGGGTGCGGTCATTTTCCAAGGCCTCATTGAGGCGACGCAGTACTAGCTCCTGGTTTTCTTCCAGCACCATATCAATGAAGTCCACCACGATCATGCCGCCGAGGTCACGCAGACGCATCTGGCGCACGATTTCCTCGGCTGCCTCAATATTGTTGAGGGTCACGGTCTGCTCTAGGTTGCCACCACCCTTGCCGGTGTAGCGGCCAGTGTTGACGTCAATGACCGTCATTGCCTCAGTGCGGTCAATAATCAAAGAACCACCAGAAGGCAGATTGACCTTGCGGGAAAGCGCCTCTTCCAGCTGAGTGTTCAGGTTAAAGGCTTCAAAGGCATCCTTGCCATCAAAGTCGGCGCGGTTAAAGTGCTCCACACGGCTCACCAGATCAGGTGCCACAGATTGAATATAGGCACGCACAGTATTCCAAGCGCGGTCACCGTCAACGATGAGCGCGCTGAAATCCTCATTAAAGAGGTCACGAATAACCTTCACCAGCATGTCAGGTTCTTCATACATGGTGATTGGCTTGGCGCCGCGGTTCTTCTTTTCTTGTTTGGTGCGTTCCTGAATCTGCTCCCACAAGGTGTGCAGACGGTTCACATCGGCGGCGATATTTTCCTCGGATACACCCTCGGCAGCAGTACGAATAATGGTTCCACCGGAAGCTGGCACCACGCGACCCAAAATTTCCTTTAGGCGCTTGCGCTCTGGTCCAGGCAGCTTGCGGGAGATACCAGCGCTGCGACCGCCTGGTACATACACCAAATAGCGGCCTGCCAGCGAGATCTGAGTGGTCAGGCGAGCACCCTTGTGACCAACTGGATCCTTGGTCACCTGCACCAAAACTTGATCGCCAGACTTTAGTGCCTGCTCAATGCGGCGACCACGACCACCTAGCCCGGCAGCTTTCCAGTCCACTTCACCGGCATAAAGGACACCATTGCGTCCTTTTCCGATGTCAATAAAGGCAGCTTCCATACTTGGCAGCACATTTTGCACCTTGCCCAGGTAAATATTGCCCACCATGGACATCTGGGAATCAGAGGTTACAAATTGCTCGACCAATTTATCGTCTTCAATCACACCAACCTGAGTAACCAAACCGGGGTGATCGTGGCGCTGACGTTCGCGCACCACCATGCGACGCTCAATGGATTCACGGCGTTCCATAAATTCCTGAGTGCTCACCACATGGCGCTTCTTCTTATTTTCCTCACGCATTTCACTGCGACGACGGCGCTGCGCCTCCAGGCGAGTAGAGCCCTTAATTCCGATGGGTTCAGAAACCTGCTCTTCAACTTCGCTTGTCGACGCGACCTCCTTGGCGGGTGCCACCGTTTCTGCCTCGGTACCGCGTCCACGACTGGTACCCCGACGACCGCGGCGCTTGCGCGCCGAACGTTCGCGGGCTTGTTCATCATCGGTATCAGCAATGTCCTCGGTAGGAATCATGGCCGGCGCTTGGAAGATTGGCGCATAGATTGGTGCCTCAGCAGGAGCTGGAGTTACCTCAGGAACAATGTCTTCCAAAAGTTCTGCATGAGCTTCTTCTTTGACTGCTGCTTCAAAGTCATTGGGTTCGATGGCTGCTGCCAACTCGCGCTCAATTTTTTCTTCGATCTGGTGAATTTCATTGGCTACGTTTTTTTCCACGCGCCTTCTGATTTTCTCCACTGGTTCTACTTCAGTTACCACCGGCTGGGAAAGCGTATCGAGTAGCTTTTCCACTTCTTCTTTGCTCAAATTTGATTGGGCAACCTTGACCAGACCGATGCTATCGAGGGCTACCACAATATCTTTGGAAGCCAGGCCTAGTTTTTTAGCCAGTTGGTGCACACGGGTTTTCTCACCCAAGGTACTACGATCAAATTCCGCTGCTAAGACAGCTGAAGATGAAGCTTCAGTTTCATTTACCTGCTTTTTTGGCACAGCAACACTCCTATTTTCTTATCCCAAGATTGCGCAGAAGTCCCGGGCGCTGGCGGGTGAATAACACCCAGCCGCCGCCGCACAGGTAGAGCGACAATCAACACGTCTCTATAAAAAGTTATCGGCCTAATTTTCTATAGGCCTAATACCATTGTTCCACAACTTATGGTTGCGACTGGTATTGCTTTGGCTATAGTTTAAAGTCATGGGAGAAATATTTAAGCAACCACAGTGGTGGAAGTTTCTCCCTGCAACCGTATCTTTTACTCTTAGTCGCATTGCCATTGATGAAAATCTGATACTCGGTGTGCTTCTATTGGCACTCGGACTAGCGAGTTTGGTGCTTATTTTCCCTAGTTATTCTTTTGCTAAAGACATCGATTCCTGGAAAATTCACACCACCAAAGGTGATGAGCGTCGCGCCCTCATGCACCTAGCCGCACCAGCAACCGTATTCCTATTGGATATTGTCGGTGGCCAGACGAGCTTTAACGCTCCCCTACTTTATGGCGCAGCATATGGCGTGACAATTACCTACTCTGCATATCGTCAATCACGCATGCCACTTATTCAAAACCGTGAACGCCTGCAGGAACTCGTCGACAAGCTCTCTTTAGAAACGGTTAGTGCCGCGCAGCTCAATGTGATTGAGGCGCCCCGATCGCAAGCCCTTATTAAAACCCTTTTGGGTTTTGGTGCCATAGATGGCACACGTATTAGAGCACGGCAGGTAGCCCGGGTTTTAGATTGGGATCTTCGAGAGGTGCAGGAGGTAGCCCACTCTTTGCAAGAGCACGGCATCTTAAGTTCCTCGACGATCATGTCCGGTGGTGATCCTGCAAAAGTCTTTTGGGAACTCAGCATTGACGGACTAGCTGCACAGCAAGCTTTAAAAGACGGACGCTAGATAAACTCTAAACAAAACAATCCTTCAGCCCAGGAGACCGCCTTGTCCAATACTGAAACTGCGCCAGAAACCTTTGATTCTGCGCACAATGCCCCAGGTACCGCCCAAAATCCACAGTGTGAAGACGGCGCAAATGTAGAGATCATTACCGCACGTGAAGTTCCACTTGGTGGGCCGCGCGCAATGACTGTGCACCGCACGCTCCCCCAGCGCCAGCGTTCATTGATTGGCGCTTGGTGTTTTGTGGATCATTATGGTCCCGATGATGTTTCCCTGACAGGTGGTATGGATGTGGCACCGCACCCTCATACTGGTTTGCAGACGGTCACCTGGCTTTTTGAAGGCGAGGTCACCCACCATGACGCAGGTGGTAACCATGCTGTTGTTATGCCTGGCGAGGTCAACCTCATGACCGCCGGCGCGGGCATTTGCCACTCTGAAGTTTCCACCACCTCCACCACAACTTTGCATGGTGTGCAGCTATGGACCGTATTGCCAGATAAGGACCGCAATGGTCCACGCCGCTTTGATCACTTTGCACCGGAGGAAGTTGCTGTGGACGGTGGCACCGTGCGCGTATTCCTCGGTGACCTCTTTGGCCAAAGCTCACCAGTTCCAACCTTCACCCCACTGGTGGGCGCCGAAATTCACATCAATCCCGGCGAGACCATCACCTTTGACATCAACCCCGCTTTTGAACATGGTTTGCTTGTCGACGCGGGCGAGGTGCAGCTTGAAGGCATTAACGTCCGCCCCGCTGAGCTTGCCTATACAGGTATTAATGAAACCCAGCTGCGCATTAAGAACACCGGCACCACCCCGGCACGCACCCTGCTCATTGGTGGCGAACCTTTTAAAGAAGACATTGTGATGTGGTGGAATTTTATCGGCCGCGATCACGCTGAAATTGAGGTCTACCGAGAAGAATGGGAAAACCATTCCGATCGATTTGGCGCCACTCATGGATATGTCAGCCATGACCGCGATGGTTTGCACCGTCTGCCAGCCCCAGCGCTACCTAAGGCTGCCATTAAAGCCCGCGTGAATCCAGCACCAACTGCACGACCAGAAATGAGAATTGATTAAATGCGTTCCGAACATGGCCCATACATCGACAAGTTTTTCCCGGAGCCATATAAGAAAATGCGTGAGGTATCTAAAACCCTCCGCAAGATTTACCCCGAGGTAGATCTCCCCGAAGTCCTCATCGAACTTGTTAATGTGCGGGTTTCCCAAATTAATGGATGCGGTACTTGCCTGAGCATTCACGTGCCTCAAGCTCGCCGTGCGGGTGTACCGGAGTGGAAACTTGATGCGCTAGCTGCGTGGCATATGGTTAGCGAGTTCAGTGCCGAGGAACGTGCTGCGCTGCAATTGGCTGAATCACTGACCTTGTTGCAATCCCATGAGGGACACTTGGCTGCGCGTGCTGCTTGCAGTGTTTTTGCCGAAGAGCAGGTAGCTGCATTGGAATGGGCGATTATTACTATTAACGCCTTTAATAGAATCTCCATTGCCAGCGGACACCCACTGCTTTAGCGCATAAAAATGCTCCCAACAACTTGTGTTGGGAGCTTAATTTTTGTCTACTTTAGACGTTTGGGAACCAGATGGAGATCTCGCGCTCTGCGGACTCTGGGGAATCAGAGCCGTGCACAACGTTCTCGCCAACGGTCAAAGCGAAATCGCCACGGATGGTACCTGGGGTTGCTTTAGCAACTGGGTCGGTGCCACCAGCAAGCTGACGCCATGCATCGATAGCGCGCTCGCCTTCGACGATGCCTGCGATCAGCGGTGCAGAGGTGATGAAATCAACAAGCTCGCCGAAGAAAGGCTTGTCAGCGTGCTCTTCGTAGTGCTTTTCAGCGGTCTCGCGGTCTGCAACGCGCAGATCCAGCGCAGCCAACTTCAGGCCCTTGCGCTCGATACGTGCGATGATTTCGCCAACGTGTCCGTTGTTAACACCGTCTGGCTTGATAAGAATAAGGGTACGTTCAGTCATGTTGGAGAATTCTACCCAATGGTGTTCGAACCCGCGCACTAAGGCTAACTAGAGCTGCCTCACAGCATCTGCCACTGCCTCATTTGAAGCACCTCGACTCCACAATTGCGCCTGCCTAATCGCTGCAGCTTCCTGCCCTCGATTTTTTAATTCCACTAATTGCTGAGTTTGTTCCGCGCTAAAGACCACCGGTTTATCCTGCAAGGCAGCTCTACTGCGGATTTTCAGACCAACGCCTAAAGCGATAGCTGCCACCACAATGGCAAGAATTGGAACGATAACTGGGGATCCTGCAAAACGAGTAATTAGGGCAACTGCACAGAAAAGTACGGCTGCAGAAAACGCCAAAGATGACTGTGGATTGCGCATAAGCACTAAGTTACGGTGGATCGCCAAAATTTTCCATAAAGTACACAGCATGACTCTTGTAGACAAGCTCAATAATGAAGTTCAATTCAGCCACAATGAACACCGCAAACAATATGAAATCTCTTATGCCGCAGAAGACAAAGCTGCTGGTTTCACCGCTTATGTCGACAATGAAGGTGGCCGAATTTTCTACCACACTGTCGTAGGCGAAGAATACGGTGGACGTGGCCTTGCATCTATCCTCGTTAAGGCTGCTTTGGAAGATACCCACACAGCAGGACTAACCATTATTCCGCTGTGCCCCTTTGTAAAGGGATATTTGGAAAAGCACCCAATGGAGGGAGTTCGCCCCGGCACTCGCGAAGATATTGAGATCATCAAAAATCTTTAATTAAGCTGGCGGTCGACGTCGCAAAGCAAAAAAGAGGCCCTCGGGCCTCTTCTTTTTTATAGGTGCTGGGTGCTGAGCAAACCGCGTTTCATTCGGTCAATCAAATTTGAGCGCAGATACAGCAGGTAGGCCCAGACGATAACAAAAATTATCGCCGCGAAGCCCATCGAATAATGCACAAAAAATCCCAATAATGCAGCTACCTGCAAAGCAATATTGAGCGGAATTGCCCAACTGTACTTTTGCAAAAATGCCGCAACCAAGTGCGCAACTGCTAAAACAGTGACATAAACCCAGTTGAAGGTGGTCCAGTGGACACCATTATCAACTCTCAAAATCACCGTAAGCACGAGGGCGATGGTGATGGCCTCCATAACCAAGGTGCCAGCCATGACACCTCGGATACCTTTCATAGGATCCTTTACAGGAGCATGCCCAGGTCCAAGTGGTCCGTACTCCACCGCTTCATCGTGCTGGCTCATGCAGGTTCCTTTCCAAAGAGCGTGCGTGCATCACCGGCAGTAACAATGGAACCAGTAATAACCACACCAGAACCGGATTGTACGTCAGTATCCTCCGCCAATTCGATGGCCAATTCCACCGCGCCGGGGAGATCTTCCTGCACGTGAACGCGCTCATCACCATAAATTTCACGGGCATATTCAGCCAGTTCATAGGCATCAAGAGCACGCTCAGATTTGGTCTGTGTCACCACAACTTCATGCAGATAAGGCTCCAAGGCTTCCAAAATGCCACGGGCGTCCTTATCACCAAGAACACCAATAACACCGATGAGGCGACGGAACTCAAAGTCACGATCCAGCGCAGCACCTAGGGCAGCTGCACCATGTGGATTGTGTGCTGCATCAATAAAGACAGTGGGAGCTGAACGCAAGCGCTCCAAACGGCCCGGAGATTCCACCTGTGCAAAACCAGCGCGCACGGTTTCAATATCGAGCATGTGTCCAGCTGATGCACCAAAGAAGGCTTCTACTGCTGCCAACGCCACCGCAGCATTATCTGCCTGGTGTGCGCCAGCAAGAGGCAAGAAGATATCGGTGTATTCGCCACCCAATCCCTTGAGAGTTAGCTGCTGACCACCAACTGCAATGGTGGATTCCACCACACCAAATTCAGTGTTCAAACGAGCAACAGCGGCATCACAATCGATAGCCTGCTGCAAAATCACATTCATGGCCTCAGGCTCTTGTTTGCCCACAATAACCACGTTGCTCTTGGGGTTGATCTCATCTTCAGATGCCGGACGTGGCTTGATAATTCCGGCCTTTTCGCCAGCGATTTCTGCCAAGGTATTGCCCAGGCGGTCGGTGTGATCCATACCAACTGGGGTGATCACAGAAACTTCTGCGTTGATGACATTGGTGGCGTCCCAACGTCCGCCGAGCCCAACTTCCACCACGGCTACATCAACAGGGGCGTCAGCAAATCCGGCATAAGCAAGAGCCACGAGAGCCTCAAATTTGCTCATCTTTGGTCCGCCCTCAGCCTCAGACCAGGCGTCGGTCATCTCGATATAAGGCTTGATTTCCTCATAGATGCGTACAAAATCACGCGGGTGAATTGGCTTGCCATCAATAGCAATACGCTCGGTGACCAGCTGCAAGTGCGGGCTGGTAGTACGGCCAGTTCGACGGTGGAAAGCACGCAGTAAAGACTCCACCATTCGAGTGGTCGAGGTTTTGCCGTTGGTACCAGCAATATGTATCGCTGGGAAAGAGTTCTGTGGCTGCCCCATCAAATCCATCACGTAGCTCATCCGACGGAAAGTGGGATCGATCTTGGTTTCTAACCAACGCTGATCTAGTTCGATCTCGACGGCGGCCAGGCGAGCCAAATCCTCTGGAGTTACTTCCACAGGAGCTGGCTTCTCCCTTTCGCCGGCAAGTTCGATGGGTAGGGAAAGTCCGCTTTCCCCAAGCGTGACATCGCCCATGGTGATGTCATCTTCATGCTGAGCCACTAGGCCAATTCCTCCAGACGCTTATTAATACGTTCAACTTCTTCTTGAGCGACTTGTTGACGCTCACGAATCTTATCTACCACTGCATCAGGAGCTTTGGACAAGAAAGCCTCATTGCCCAGCTTCTTTCCGGTGGTATCCAATTCCTTTTGGGCCGCTGCGAGGTCTTTTTCCAAACGCTTGCGCTCTGCAGCCACGTCCACGGTGCCAGAAGTATCCAGCTCCACGGTCACAGTTGCAGTGCTCAAACGAATTTCCAAGCTGGCAGAGGCAGCAAAATCTGCTTCTGGAGTTTCAATACGAACCAGGGAACGCACGGACTCTTCCAGATCGCTGAGATCACAAGCTGCAAAATCCAGGCGTGCTGGAACCTTCTGAGAAGGCTTCACTCCCTGGTCAGAACGGAAACGACGAATCTCAGTAACAAGCTTTTCGACGTCAGCAATGCGTCGCTTAGCGTCTGCATCAATCTCAACGCCGCCGTTAGTATCGGCAGCGGTTGGCCAAGTGGACACCACGATGGATTCACCATCAGTCAATGCCTGCCACAACACCTCAGTAACAAAAGGCATCGCAGGGTGCAGTAAACGCAGCAGGGTGTCTAGGACATGTCCCAAAATCTTTTGGGTGTGTGCGCCACGTTGGGTGGTGCCCTCGCGAGGGATCTGTACCTTGGCAATTTCTAGGTACCAGTCACAGAACTCATTCCACGCAAATTGGTAGAGCTCTTCATTTGCCTTAGCAAATTGGTAGTTATCCAGGTAAGCGTCGACGTCGGCGCGGACTTCTTCAAGACGGTCCACGATCCAACGGTCAGCATCGGTGAGTTCTTCACGTGGTGGCAAACCTTCGGAAACAGCGCCGTTCATCAGCGCAAACTTCGTTGCGTTGAAAAGCTTGGTGGCGAAGTTACGGGAGCTTTGTGCAGAATCCTCACCAACTGGGAGGTCAACACCTGGGTTTGCACCACGAGCCAAGGTAAACCGCAGTGCGTCAGCACCGTAGTTTTCTACCCAGTCCATAGGGTCAATGCCATTGCCCAAGGACTTGGACATCTTGCGACCATGCTCATCGCGAACCAAGCCGTGCAGGAAGAGATCCTTGAATGGAATCTGCGGGCGACCATCGGTGCCGGTGCCCAAAATCTCTGGGGTTTCCTTGGCAGCGAAAGTGCCGAACATCATCATGCGGGCAACCCAGAAGAACAAGATGTCATAGGCAGTAACCAGCACTGAGGTTGGGTAGAACTTTGCTAGCTCAGCAGAGTTTTCTGGCCAACCCATGGTAGAAAATGGCCATAGTGCAGAGGAGAACCAGGTATCCAAAACGTCAGGATCCTGGACATAGCCTTCTGGAGCCTGCTCATCTGGACCAACGCAGACGATCTCACCATTAGGGCCGTACCAAATTGGGATGCGGTGGCCCCACCACAGCTGACGGGAAATGGTCCAGTCATGCATATTGTCTACCCACTCAAAGAAGCGAGGCTCCAAAGACTTGGGGTGAATAGTGGTGTCGCCGGAACGAACAGCATCGCCGGACATCTTGGCTAGCTCTTCAACCTTGACAAACCACTGCAGAGACAGACGTGGCTCAATGGCTTCACCGGAACGCTCAGAGTGTCCCACGGAGTGTACGTAGGGGCGAACTTCCTTAACAATGCGGCCCTGCGCTGCCAAAGCTTCGCGGATTTGAACGCGGGCTTCTTCGCGGGTTAGACCATCAAATTGGGTGCCGGTATCTGCGATCCTGCCGGTCTTGTCCATGATGGTTGGCATGTCCAGGTTGTGGCGCAGGCCAAGAGCATAGTCATTAGGGTCATGAGCTGGGGTGATCTTAACTGCACCAGAGCCGAACTCAGGGTCAACATAATCATCAGCCACAACCTTGAGGGAAAGGTCATCGCGGAATGGGTGTGGGAAAGTCTGTCCCACTAGGTCCTTGTAGCGCTCATCGTCTGGGTGAACAGCAATGGCGACGTCACCGAGCATGGTTTCCACGCGGGTGGTAGCCACGATCAGGTGTGGCTCATCATCGTTGAGGGAACCGTAACGGATGGAGACGAGCTCGCCTTCTACATCCTTGTAAACAACTTCAATATCAGAAACAGCGGTTTCAAGAACTGGAGACCAGTTAACTAGCCGGTGTGCTTGATAGATGAGGCCTGCGTCGAAAAGCTTCTTAAAAATGGTTTGGACGGCGCGGGAAAGTCCCTCGTCGAGGGTGAAACGCTCGCGAGACCAGTCCACGGAATCGCCGATGGCACGCATCTGGCCACCAATTTTGCCGCCGAATTCTTCTTTCCATTCCCAGACCTTGGCAATGAACTCTTCACGATCGTAGTCGTAACGAGTCTTGCCTTCGGTCTCCTTGAGCATTGCCTCAACCTTGGTTTGGGTTGCAATGCCGGCATGGTCCATGCCTGGAAGCCACAGCACTTCAAAGCCCTGCATGCGCTTACGGCGAGCCATAGCATCCATGAGGGTGTGGTCCAGGGCGTGTCCCATGTGGAGCTGGCCGGTTACGTTTGGCGGCGGCAAAACAATGGAGAATCCTGGCTTATCACTGGATGGATCCGCGGTGAAATAACCCGCATCTACCCATCCTTGGTAAAGATCCGCCTCCACAGCCTTGGGGTCCCAAGACTTGGGCAGTTTGTCTGCGCGGTTTTGGCTGGTGTTCTCATTATTCTGCTCAGTCACGCAGACCATCTTAGCCCCTGTGTCCACATATCAAGTACACGGTCTCTGATCTCTGGCCCAGGGGCTAAAAACTTAACTACTCTTTGGTAATTGCCCAGTAGACTGGAATAGCTTTCCAGTTGACTGAAACATTATCTACAGCCTCGGAATAGCCTCCGACAACATTCGGGTACCACAACGGAATAGCTGGTAGATCACTTAAGAGCAATTCTTGAGCTTGTGCATAGGCGACAAAAGTTTCTTCTTTGGTCGAAGCGGCAGCTGCATTAGCTATTAAGGCATCAAACTCAGGATTGCTGTACTTGGAGTCATTTGAGGCCACACCCGAGGTGTAGTTGGGCCCTAAGAAATTGCCGATGCTTGGGTAGTCAGCAAACCATGCCGTTCGATAAGCCCCGTCAAGACCGGTGGTCCGATATGCATCTCGGAAGGACTTGAAATCTGGGAAAGGATTGCCAACTGCGGCAACACCGAGTTCATTACTAATGCTGTTGGCAACGGCATCCACCCAATCGCGATTTGGAACGTCAGCATTATAGCTAATTTGCAATTCCCCTTCGAAGGGCTCAATTGCTTCTGCCTTATCCCAAAGTTCACGAGCCTTTTCTGGCTGGAAGGTCAACACATCATTTCCCGCAAGTTCGGCATTCCAGCCTTCTAGAACTGGAGAGGTGAAATCAACGGCTGGGGTGTAGGTTCCGTTGAAGATTTCTTGGGAGATCTCTTCACGGTTGATGGCCATGGAGATTGCTTTTCGACGGAGTGTTCCTGCTTCACCTTCAAAGTTTGGTGACTCCATTCGAATCGACAGCTCCAAATAGGATGCTGCTGGCTGATTGACGGAGCGTCCACCCAACTCTTCCTCATAGGTGGTGTAGGCAGATGGTGGAATCAAATCCAGCACATCGAGGTTTCCCGCCAAAAGATCAGAATATGCCGCATCGTTTTGGGCATAGAAAACATACTTCAATCCATCATTTTGAGCTTTACGAGGACCCTCATAATTTTCATTGGCAACGATACGCAATTCCATATTGTGGTCCCATTGCTCCAGCTTGTAGGGACCACTGGAAATAGGATTTTCACCAAAGGCATCGATGTCCTCCCGAGCTGAAGCTGGCATAGGTGCGAAACCGTAATAACCAATGCGCTGCGTGAATTCGGAATCCGGTTGGCCCAGTTCAATGGTGAAAGTGCGATCATCGAGAACTTTAAGACCTTCTAGCGTTTCTACGCCTTCTGCATAACCCTTAATTGGAGAAAAGAAGGAAGTATTTAGCAGTCCATTGGCCACGACGAAGTTCCAGGTATCAACAAAATCAGAAGCTGTAATGGCTGAACCGTCACTGAATTTGATGCCTTCGCGCAAAGTCACCTTGTAAGTGGTCTCATTATCCTGGGTGATGGTTTCTGCCAGATCGTTCTGTGCCACACCAGTTTCATCAAAGTAAACCAAGCCGGAGTAGAGCATATCCACCACTCGCCCGCCACCATTTTCATTGGTATCACCGGGGATTAGTCCGCGCTGTGGTTCAGTTCCATTTACGGATACATAATTGATTTCGGTACTGGGATCGGAGCTGGCACATGAAACCAGCCCGCCTGACAATGCTAAAGCAGTAATAACTGCCATTACCTTTTGGGTCCTTCGCATCTATTTCTCCTTTGGTCCGCCGCTGTTTGCAGCATTAAATCCAGGTCTTAAGCAGGTAACTGATTTGTAACCTTAATAACTTTCCAATCATATCGTGTGGGAACTCACACTTTTTGAAATTCGGGAATATTTTTAAACCCCTGGGACACCCCACATTCTTTCCCTGCGCTATAAAAAAATCCTGCTAGGGTCAAATGCATGCGATTTGGAATCGACGTCGGAACGACGCGCACTATTGTGGCAGTTGTCGACCGCGGAAACTATCCAATTGTCAACGTCGAAGATGCACTAGGTGATGCTCATGAATTCATCCCCTCTGTTGCAGCTCTTGATGGGGCAGAAATCAAGGCTGGCTGGGACGCCGTGACGCTGGGTACCGACCATCCCACCTTCACCCGTTCTTTTAAAAGGATCATGTCCGAGCCTTCGATAACCAGCCAGACCCGAGTGCAGCTTGGTGAGCACAGTCGCAGCCTTGGCGAAGTCTTAAGAGCACATGCCGATACTGTGGTGGCAGCAATTAAGAGCTATCAAGCTCAAAGTAGTGACACCTCGGAGATCGAAGCGGTGCTCGGTGTACCAGCTAATGCGCACAGTGCCCAGCGTCTCCTCACCCTCTCGGCGTTTAGCGAAGCAGGTATTAAGGTCTTGGGTCTCATTAATGAGCCCAGCGCTGCCGCTTTTGAATACACCCACCGCCATGCCAATACGCTTAATTCCAAGCGTCAATCAATTGTCGTTTATGACCTCGGTGGCGGTACCTTCGATGCCAGCCTCATCCGTATCGACGGCACCAGCCACGAGGTGATTTCCTCGCTGGGTATTTCCCGCCTGGGCGGCGATGATTTTGATGAGGCGCTGGCCAAGTGCGCCCTCAAGGCCGCCGGGCGCGAGAACGACGCCTTCGGCTCCCGGGCTAAAACCAAGCTTTTCGACGAAGCCCGCACTGCCAAGGAAGCCCTGGTCCCACAATCCAGAAGATTGGTTTTGGATCTTGGTGATCAAGATGTGCGCATCCCCGTGGCTGATTTTTATCAGGAAATCACTCCGCTGATTGAACAGTCTTTGTCAATCATGGATCCGCTCATTGGCACTGAAGATCTTAAAGACTCTGATATCGCAGGCATTTATTTGGTGGGCGGTGCCTCTGCCCTTCCACTAGTGCCTCGTATGCTGCGCGAACGCTTTGGACGTCGAGTCCACCGCTCACCTTATCCTTCCGGTTCTACAGCTGTGGGTCTTGCCATTGCTGCCGATCCATCCTCTGGATTCCACCTTAAAGATCGCGTGGCGCGGGGCATTGGCGTTTTCCGTGAATTTGATTCTGGCCGAGCAGTTAGCTTTGATCCGCTTATTGCTCCCGATGCTGATCGTTCCACGGTAGCCAAGCGAAATTATCGAGCTGCGCACAATGTGGGCTGGTTCCGTTTTGTGGAATACTCAACCGTTCACGCCGATGGCAGCCCTGGCGATATTTCATTGCTCAGCGAGGTGAAGATTCCTTTTGATGCCTCCATTTCAGATGTGGATAACACTCCAATTCAGAAATTTGCAGGTCCAGAAGTAGAAGAAACCATCACCGTAAACGATGATGGCGTAGCTTCAATTCAAATTAAGGTACTAGGCGGAGTAACCGTCGAGCACACTATCTAGTTCCACTTGGGAGCTGGTGGATTCCAGGCTCGCATGGCATTAAGCAGGTCATGTGGGTCTGATTCCACAATGAGGGATTCAAAGAAATCTCGCTTAATAAACCCACGCTGGGTCATTTGCTCAAGCATTTCCAATAGCGGTTGCCAAAAGCCATCCACATCATAAAGAGCGACAGGCTTTTGATGGAATCCCAGCTGCTGCCAGGTCCAGATCTCAAAAAGTTCCTCCAAGGTACCGGCACCACCGGGCATGGCAATAAAGCCATCTCCGAGTTCAGACATCCGTGCTTTGCGGCTGTGCATATCGGGCACAACTTCCAAACGAGTTAGTCCACTGTGGCCTAGTTCTTTTTCCATAAGGGATTCTGGGATGACACCTAAAACCTCGCCGCCCTCGGCGAGGAAAGCATCAGCCACAACTCCCATGAGTCCAACTTTGCCGCCGCCATAAACCAGACCGATGTCTTGAGCTACGGCTGCGGTGGCCAAACTCTGGGCAGCCAGGGAATAAACTGCAGTGCTGCCAAGAGCTGAGCCAGTAAAGACGGTTACATGATTAAGGATGCGGGGTTCGTCGAAAAGCACCCTTAAAGTCTAGAGCAGGTGGCTGACAGCCTCGCGCTCGGCCTGGAGCTCTGCAACGTTGGCGTTGATGCGCTCGCGTTGCCAGTCAGAGATCTCCAACCCTTCGACAATTTCCCACTCGCCATTGCGCGCAATGGTGGGAAGACCCACGATAATGCCCTCTGGAATGCCATAAGCGCCGGTAGAAGGCACTGCGGCAGATGCCCATTTTTCGGTTCCCTGCACCCAATCACGCATATGATCAACGGCAGAGGAAGCTGCGGAGGCAGCAGAAGACTTGCCACGCACCTCAATAATTTCGGCGCCACGGTTAGCTACGCGTGGAATGAATTCATTGCGGTACCACTCCTGATCAACAAGATCGCTGACCTTTTCTCCGCCCACGGTGGCGTAGGAAATATCGGGGAACTGTGTTGCTGAGTGGTTGCCCCATACCACGAGGTTTTCAAATTCTGCAGCACCGCGACCCAGCTTGGAGGCCAGCTGAGAGATCGCACGGTTGTGATCAAGACGCATCATGGCGTTAAAGCGAGACGCTGGAACATCAGGAGCTGCAGCGGAAGCAATCAAGGCATTGGTATTGGCTGGGTTACCAACAACCAGGACGCGAATATCGTCAGCGGCGTGGTCATTGATGGCCTTGCCCTGTGGTCCGAAGATCTTGCCATTATTGGCCAGCAAATCGGCGCGCTCTTCGCCCTTGCCACGCGGTTTTGCGCCAACCAGGAAGGCTGCGTTGGCACCATTGAAAGCTTCATTTGCATCGGCAGTGACAATGATATTGGAGAGCAGAGGCAGGGCGGAATCCTGCAATTCCATTGCCACGCCTTCGGCACCGCCGAGGGCTACGGGAATTTCCAAGAGACTTAAGGAAACTGGCGTTTCTGGTCCAAAGACTTCGCCATTAGCGATACGCCACAGGAGGGAATAAGCAATCTGTCCGGCGGCTCCGGTAACGACGACTTTTTTGGGGGAATTCATCAACTATCCTCAATCTTTCTCTTAAAACCTTATGGTTTTAGCGATTCTGATGCGATCTCTGCCGACTTAGATTTCCCACGTCTGCTCGACCACTAAAGCCCATGCTATAGGTGCACTGAGTTTCATACCACCGAATTGAAGGTCTGCTGGCTCACTTAGAATCGAATTTGCTCCAACCCGCTCTTACCCCCGTAGCGCCCAATTATGTACCCCTTATGAGGGAAATTTCTTCGCAGATTCACTTTATAGTGCGAGAAACGAGCATTTTGGAAAGAAATCGGGCACCATTTGTTATTGTGGATTGGGTTTTATTGAATGGTATGACCTAAAATTCCTTTTTCATACATATAGCTTCTACCATTCGTTACCTGAAAGGATTTTTGATCGATCATGCCATCCCTAGATCGTGATGCTGAAAACCCGCGTTTCGACGGTAACGACCTTACCGACTCCGAAACCACTGCAACGCCAGACAAGGTAATTGCTACTGCACTTGAGTTCTTCGCCGAAGAAGGCTTCACCGAAACCAAGCTCGAGAAGATCGCCAAGGCATCGGGTATGTCCAAACGCATGATTCACTATCACTTTGGCGACAAAATGGGTCTGTATACCAAGACCGTATCCTATGCACTGCAGCTGATTCGCCCCGATGCAGAGTCAATGCAGCTTGATTCTGCCGTCCCGGTCGAAGGCGTACGCAAAACGGTCGAGGCTGTTTATACCTGCATCACCAAACACCCAGAAGCAGTCCGCTTGCTGCTGATGGAAAACCTCCACAACTACGGCGGAGTCGAAGCAGCCAAGGCGCTTACCGATAAGTCCAATGTTTTGCTCAATCTGGATAAACTGCTCATGCTCGGCCAAGATGCCGGCGCTTTCCGCCCTGGCATTTCCGCCGAAGACGTTCTAGTACTGATCAGCTCTTTGGCTTATTTCCGTATCTCAAACAAGTCAACCATGCATAACTTGTATGATTTGGACCTATCTTCAGAGATCAATACCGCTGGAATGCAGCGCATTGTAGTTGATACCGTGCTTGCTTTCCTGACGTCAAACCTGCCAAATTCCGGCGCGTCCAGCTACCTCGTTGTCGGTGGTCAAAACACGGAACCCGAAAAGAACGACGCAGTTTATACCTTTAACACCGACGTATTTGAGGATTAAAGCGCTTTTCGACGCAACCCCCTAGCGTCCGAAAATCGCAGCAATCCCCAACATGGCAAACAATGCCAAAAAGGTAGTTAAAAACACCGTATCGCGAGCGAGAATTTCTCCTTTGCGATACGTTGCTGCATAGTTGTACACATTCTGCGCAGTTGGCAAAGCCGCCAAAATTACAGCTGCATAAAGCAGATCTCCCTCAAGCCCAAAAGCCTTGGCAATGAGCCACGCGATGGCGGGCATTCCCACAATCTTGATTGCAGTAGCTGTAATAACTCCGGCACGATCAGGTATCGAGGAAAGCACATTGGTGGATGGCAAGGAAGCACCAAAGCTCATCAGGATCAGTGGGATCGAGGCACCTCCCAAAATAGTGGCTGGTTCCATCACTGCTGTTGGAATTTTTATTCCACTCAAACACACAATTAATCCCGCAATGGAGGCCAACACAATGGGACTTAATAGTGAGCCTCTAATGGCTGCCCAAACTTTGGCGCCTCTTGAGCCAGCACCATCTCCGGAAGTTAAAGCAGCCAGAATCAAAGGCGCAAAAATAACCATTTGCATCACCAAAACTGGTGCCACATATGCTCCGGTTCCCAGCACATAGATGGAAACCGGCAGTCCAATATTATTGGAATTTACATAAGCCGAGGCAGCTGCACCTGTAGCAGTTGTCGCTACATCTTTTTTAAAGAAGATGGCAGAAATTATGCAATATAGTGCCGCGGTGGCAGCAGTGGCCAAGAAGGTCACCACAATTACCGGGGAGAGCAGCTCTGCGGGATCCGATTTTGCAACCACGGTAAAAAGCAGTGCTGGTGTTGCTGCATAAAAGGCAATGCGGTTGAGCACTAACCGTTGGCGGTCATCGGCAATTACACCGGTCTTGGCCAGAATCAGGCCAATGGCAATGACGCTGAGAATAATGGCAAAGCCGGTTATGATGCCCGCCATTTAGGCGGTTTTTTCTTCAGCTACCGATTCCAGCATCTCAGGCTCAGCTTCGCCACGAGCCACCGCGCCGGTGATAATAACCTCTGCCACATCATCACGATCAGGCAGGTCATACATAATCGGAACCAAAATTTCTTCCATGATGGCGCGCAGACCGCGAGCACCTGTCTTGCGTTCCAGAGCCTGATCAGCAATAGCTTCCAACGCATCGTCACTGAAGGTCAGCAGCGCATTATCCATCTCAAAGAGACGCTGATACTGCTTTACCAAGGAGTTGCGTGGTTCAGTAAGTACCTTGACCAAGGACTTTTGATCCAGGTTGGATACGGTGGCAACAACAGGCAGACGGCCAATGAATTCTGGAATCAACCCAAATTTCACCAGGTCCTCAGGGCGCACATCCTTGAAGATGTCAACAATATTGGCTTCTTCCTTCTTGGAATGAACCTCAACACCAAAGCCCAGGCTCTTCTTGCCATTGCGGTCTGCAATAACCTTTTCCAGACCAGAGAAGGCACCAGCAACAATAAAGAGAATGTTGGTGGTATCTAACTGAATGAAATCCTGGTTGGGGTGCTTGCGGCCACCTTGTGGTGGAATAGCGGCGACAGTGCCTTCCAAAATTTTCAGCAGGGCTTGCTGCACACCTTCGCCGGAGACATCGCGGGTAATGGATGGATTTTCCGACTTGCGGGAGATCTTATCTACCTCATCGATGTAGATAATGCCACGCTGTGCACGTTCCACATCAAAATCGGCAGCCTGCAGAAGCTTAAGCAAAATATTTTCTACGTCTTCGCCAACATAACCAGCCTCGGTAAGGGAGGTGGCATCAGCAATTGCAAATGGCACATCAAGCAGCTTAGCCAGGGTTTGCGCTAGGTAGGTCTTACCCGATCCGGTAGGTCCGAGCATAAGGATATTGGACTTAACCAACTCTGCCTCATCCTCGTCCTTGCGCCGACGTCCACCAATTTGTTCGCTGGCACGCAAACGCTTGTAGTGGTTGTACACAGCCACCGACAAAATGCGCTTAGCCTGGTCCTGGCCAATCACGTACTTGTCGAGGAAAGCAGAGATTTGTGAAGGCTTAGGCAGCTCACTGCGCTCTTCATCGTGGCCTTGAGCCTGACCGAGCTCCTCTTCAATGATCTCATTGCATAGCTCAATGCACTCATCGCAGATATATACTGCTCCGCCCGCGATGAGCTTTTTCACCTGCTTCTGGCTTTTGCCACAAAATGAGCATTTGAGCAGATCGGCGCTTTCCTGCATACGTGCCATAAGAGTCTTCAGACCCGCTTCCACAATTGAAAAGTTTTATTACTTACAACTCTAACCAACATTATTGGCAAGGGGTTGTTCTATCCTAGCGCTTATTTATTGCTCCACGCAGTTTGTGCAGTGCATTAACGTAGCATCTAATTCATGCAACATTATAGTGTCACTCCAAATTTCATCCACGGCGCCATCGAGTTAGAAGTCACAGACCGCGGCCTAGTCCCCCACCGTTTGCCGGCGCAGATTAGAAAGCAATTTCCGGATCCGCAATTAATGGCCATGGAACGCCAGCCCTCCGGAGTCCGCATAATTCTGCGCACCTCCGCCCAAAATATCACCCTGGAAACCTGCCACAGCCGTCTCATTTACCTCGACTCGGGGCGCCCGTCCGGGCGCATAGATGTGCTTA
This sequence comes from Corynebacterium callunae DSM 20147, assembly GCF_000344785.1. Classification (NCBI taxonomy): domain Bacteria; kingdom Bacillati; phylum Actinomycetota; class Actinomycetes; order Mycobacteriales; family Corynebacteriaceae; genus Corynebacterium; species Corynebacterium callunae. The sequence continues at coordinate 2,168,046 of NC_020506.1, forward strand.
TCGACGAAAAACTGCAGCTTTCTGAGCACACTACTGGCGGAACTAGCACAGAAGTAAATTTCATGAGTGGCGAGACCACCCAAAAAACCGAGGGCAATCACCTGTGTTCAGTAACTGATTTAGCTCCCACTGAAAAACGCGTGGAATTTTGGCTGCCTTATAACGAAGAAGTTGAAATTATTGCCATCCACGCAGACGCTCCCATTGCGCCCGTAGCACCCGGGACACGTTGGATTAATTACGGAAGCTCAATCAGCCAAGGATCCAATGCGGCTTCCCCAAGCCGGATTTGGCCTGCCTTGGTAGCTCAAGAAAAGCAATTGGATCTGCTCAATCTTGGTTTTGGTGGCAGTGCCATGTTGGATCCTTTTATGGCTCGGCTCATCCGTGATCAACAAGCCGATGTAATTTCGCTAGAGGTAGGCATCAACATTGTTAATAGTGATGCCATGCGTTTGCGCACCTTTAATGCCGCGCTGCACGGATTCTTAGACACAATTAGAGAAGGCCACCCCACCACTCCGATTTATGTGATCTCGCCTTTCTACTGCGAAATTCACGAGCAAAACCCTGGACCTGGCGCCTTTGATACCAGTTCTTTTGGCAGTGGCCAGATTCGATTTATCGCTCCCGAAAAAGATACCTCCAATGGTCGTTTGACCTTGGAGGTAGTGAGAACTGCAGTGCAGGACATTCTAGACAACCGCGCCGATGAAAATTTGCACCTTATTAATGGTGCAGAAATCTTTTCTGCCGCCGATGCGGCAGTGCATCCGCTGCCGGATAACCTGCACCCGGACGCGGCCAGCCATGAAATCATCAGTGGCCGCGTCGCAAAGCACTTTTAGGCTTTTACTTTAAAGGGAGCTTCGGTAATCTCGCGGAGCTCTTCGACGGTGACGCCATCAGCGCACTCAACGAGGGTGAGGCCTTCAACAGGATCAACATCAAAAACAGCGTGGGTGGTCACGATCATGTCCACGCACTTTGCGCCGGTCAGTGGCAGGCGGCAAGCCTCAAGGATCTTAGGCTCGCCCTTCTTGGTCACGTGATCGGTCATGGCGATGATCTTGGATGCGCCGTGGACCAGGTCCATTGCACCGCCCATGCCCTTAACCAGCTTGCCGGGGATCATCCAGTTGGCGAGGTCACCAAACTGTGAAACCTCCATAACACCAAGCACAGCCACGTCAACGGACTTGGAACGAATCATGGCGAAGGAATCAGAGGAGGAAAAGTAGGAAGCACCTGGATTAACCGTGATGGTTTCCTTGCCGGCGTTGATCAGCTCAGGATCAAGTTCCTCTTCGGTTGGATAAGGTCCAACGCCCAATACGCCATTTTCGGAGTGCAAAATAACCTCAAGGCCTTCTGGAACATATCCAGGAATGAGGGTTGGCATGCCGATGCCGAGGTTTACGTACTGTCCATCTTTAAGCTCTTTGGCTACGCGAGCAGCCATTTGATTGTGATCCCAAGTCATTACTTAGACACCGTCCTGTTTTCGATACCGGTTTCCTGTGGGCCAACGTGGACCACGCGGTTGACATAGATGCCCGGAAGATCAACATCTTCGGGATCAAGTTCGTCGACCAGGTGTTCAACCTGGGCGATGGTAATTTTTCCGCTCATAGCAGCATCTGGGTTGAAGTTCTGTGCAGTCTTACGGAAAACCAAGTTGCCAAAGCGGTCAGCCTTGTGTGCGTGAACCAAGGCGAAGTCAGCGCGGATTCCCTCTTCGAGGACATAGAGCTGACCATTAAATTCGCGGGTTTCCTTGGGCTTAGACACGATTGCCACGGTGCCATCGGTGTTGTAACGCTGTGGTAAGCCACCCTCTGCAACCTGAGTTCCCACACCTGCGGTAGTGAAAAATGCTGGAATACCAGCGCCACCTGCGCGCAGACGTTCTGCCAAAGTGCCTTGTGGGGTGAATTCCACGGTGAGCTCGCCTTCAAGGTACTGGCGGGCATATTCCTTGTTGGAACCGAGGTAGGAGCCAATGGACTTGGAGATCTTCTTGTCCTGCAGCAGCAAGCCGAGGCCAAAGCCATCGGTGCCGAGGTTATTGGAGATGATCGTCAAATCGCCAGCGCCTTGTTCACGCAGAGCTTCGATGAGCAGAGTTGGAATACCGACGAGACCGAATCCGCCAACGGCGATGGAAGCGCCATCTGGGATATCAGCCACTGCTTCGGCAGTGGATGCGAGTGTCTTGTTAATCATGAAGAACATGCTAACGTAATGTTCATCATATGCACAAGAGTTCGCAATACGAACAAAAGGAGTGGTGGTGATGACTGGAAACTCACCAGATTTCGTACAATCTTTTGCGCGCGGTCTCTCAGTAATTCGCAGCTTCAGCGCAGAAGCGCCGGCCCAAACCCTGTCGGACGTAGCGACCCGCACCGGACTCTCACGCGCCACTGCCCGTCGCTTTCTTCACACCCTCACCGACCTGGGATATGCAGTGAATGTGGATTCCAGATTTCAACTCACGCCACGGGTGTTAGAACTTGGAACCAGCTATCTATCTGCACTAACACTGCCTGCCATCGCCCAACCACGGCTGGAAGTACTCTCCCGCCAGGTCGGCGAATCTAGCTCCATGTCTGTGCTCGAGGGTGCCGATATCATCTACGTCTCGCGTGTGCCCGTGCGCCGAATCATGACAGTTAATATCACCATCGGCACTAAATTTCCGGCTTATGCCACTTCCATGGGCCGGGTACTTTTAGCCGGATTAAGTGAAGCCGAGCTGGAAGAAACCCTGGCAGCGTCGCCTCCACAGCAATTAACCACTCGGTCATTGTTCACAGTTCAACAAGTCCGAGAAGAGGTTGCAGCCACCCGTGAAAGGGGGTGGGCATTGGTAGACCAGGAATTGGAGCCAGGCCTACGATCGTTGGCAGCTCCAATCACTGGGCCCGATGGAGAAGTGGTCGCGGCAATCAACATTTCCACCCAATCCGCTTCCCATGCTGTGGAAGATATTCGCCGAGTTGTGCTGCCTCAGCTCCTCGAAACAGCACGGGCAATCTCCACCGACTTATCAGCTCTTTAAAACACACCTCGAAAGGTATTTTCATGTCCGAGAACCCACAAGACATCGTCATTTGCTCCCCACTACGCACCCCAGTTGGTGCTTATGGCGGATCCTTCACCAAGGTTCCAGTCCAGGAACTAGCTACCACCGTAATCAATGCCATCGTTGACGCCACCGGACTCACCGGCGACGACGTTGATGATCTGATCTTGGGCCAGGCTTCCCCTAATGGTGCAGCTCCAGCCTTGGGCCGTGTTGTTGCCCTCGATTCCAAGCTTGGCCAAAACGTTCCTGGCCTGCAGCTTGATCGTCGCTGTGGATCCGGCCTGCAGGCAATTGTTACTGCAGCAGCTCACGTTGCCACCGGCGCAGCTGACATCATCATCGCAGGTGGTGCTGAGTCCATGAGCCGCACTGAATTCACCGTTTCCGGTGATATCCGTTGGGGTGTTAAAGGTGGAGATATGCAGATGCGCGATCGTCTGGCCGAGGCTCGTGAGTCCGCCGGTGGAGTGAACCACCCAATTCCTGGCGGCATGATTGAAACCGCTGAGAACCTGCGCCGCGAATACGGCATTTCCCGTGAAGAGCAGGATGCACTTTCCGCAGCTTCCCAGCAGCGTTGGGGCAAAGCTGCTGATGCTGGGCTTTTCGACGCGGAGATCGTGCCAGTTACTGTTCCTGCCAAGCGTCGCGGCCAGGAGCCAACCATCGTGTCTCGTGATGAGCACGGTCGTCCAGATACCACCGTCGAAAAGCTTGCTGCACTGCGCCCAATTATGGGCCGCCAGGACGCAGAAGCCACCGTTACCGCAGGTAACGCTTCCGGCCAGAATGACGGCGCTGCTGCAGTGGTGGTTACCACCCGCGCCAAGGCTGCGGAAAAGGGCCTGACCCCAATGATGCGCCTGGTTAGCTGGTCTGTTGCTGCTGTTCCTCCAGAGACCATGGGTATTGGACCAGTGCCTGCCACCAAGAAGGCTTTGGAGCGTGCCGGACTTACCCTTGATGACATGGGTTCCATCGAGCTCAACGAAGCTTTTGCTGCGCAGGCACTGTCCGTGCTGCGCGAATGGGGAATCTCTTGGGAAGATGAGCGCCTGAACCCACTGGGCTCCGGCATTTCCATGGGTCACCCAGTCGGCGCTACCGGTGCTCGCATGGTTGTCACCTTGGCACACCGCATGCAGCGCGAAGATTCCCAGTACGGTCTGGCCACCATGTGCATCGGTGGCGGCCAGGGCTTGGCAGCAATCTTTGAAAAGGAGAACTAAAACATGGCGATTTTGCATAGCGTTTCCTATGGAACCGGTACTCCGCTCGTTTTTATTGGCTCCCTAGGTTCCACCACCGATATGTGGTTGCCACAGCTCGACGCACTGCACAAGGATTTCCGCGTTATCGCAGTTGACCACCGCGGACATGGCCTTTCCGAGGTCATCCACCAGACCCCTACGGTGGCAGATTTGGCCGAGGATGTGCTGGAGACCCTCGATTCTCTAGGCGTAGAGGAGTTTGGCGTTGTTGGTTTGTCCCTCGGCGGAGCGGTTGCACAGTACCTCGCTGCTACTTCCCCCCGGGTAACCAAGGCTGCATTTATTTGCACCGCTGCAAAGTTTGGTGAGCCCCAAGGCTGGTACGACCGGGCCGCTGCCACTCGCGAAAACGGCACCGCATCCCTCGCCGAAGCTGTTATCGAGCGTTGGTTCTCTCCAATTTGGTTGGAAAATAACCCAGCATCACGCGACCACTTTGAAGCAATGGTGGCTAGCACTCCTTCCGAGGGTTATGCACTGTGCTGCGAAGCACTCGCCACCTGGGATTTTAGCGATCGCCTCCAGGAGATCACCGTTCCGGTACTCACCATCGCCGGCGCTGATGATCCTTCTACCCCACCTGCAACCTTGCAGATTATTGCCGATGGTGTTGCTGGTGAATCCACCGCAAAGGTGCTTTCCCCGGCGGCGCACGTACCAACCATTGAGCAACCTGCCGAGGTCACTGCACTGCTAGCTGCACACTTCGCTTAATCTAAAGTGCATGCTTAGCACCAGTCTCCTGCCCCGCCGTCAGTTACTTTTGCGACGTCTTCTCGCTGAGTTCACCACTGATAAGCGGGGCAGGTTTTTGGTTGTTACCGGCCCACAGGGTGTCAACAAAGAGCATTTCATCCGTGAACTAGCTGCTGAGCTGGGCGAATTTGAAGTTATTCATGCCTTGCGCAGCACCCCAAAACTTCCTATCGTGGTGGCAGATGAAGTCCATTTGGCCAACCCTGAGGACCTAAAAACTGCCCTAGACCTGGTACATGGCCAAGGTCTTATGGTGTTGGCAACTGTGCCACACCGCATAGATGGCGCTACCGATGTGCTGGCATTACCACCATTAACAGTGGCCGAAACCGCCGCGCTCGCCCGCCAAATTGTCGGACATTGCACCCCGACCACCGCCCACCGTCTACATGACGCTGCGGGTGGGTTGCCCCAACTAATCAGGGAGCTTCTCGACGCACACCCCATCGATCATTGGTCCAGCGATCGCCCGAGTATCGCCATTCCAGAGCATTGGAAAACCTCGGTAAACATTAAGGATCCAGTGCTGCGTCAGGTTGCCTCGCATCCATTTTTTGAGGGTTGTCCTTTGGGAGATCTTGCTGCCGATGACTTAGTTGATGCTGGAACTTTAAGTTTTGAAGACGGCACCCTGAGATTTGTGCACCCCGCAGAACGCAGCTTGGTAAAAGCTTTTACGCCACCTTCCCAAAGCATCTCTAGGTCCGAATGGGAAACCACCCAAGCGGGCGTCGCAAAGCTTATTAGGGCTGGTGACCTCCCCCTTGCCCGGCTGCATGTAGCGGCACTTCCTCTTGAGGAAGCTCCGGAGGAGCGCGCCTATTTGGCGCTTTATGAGGGCCGCGATTTTGCGCATTCCCTCCCATCTTCCCCGCTGACGGCTTTTCATGGTTTAGCAAGTTGGAACCCAGCGGCTTTGCATGGGGTTAATCCCACTTTTGATATGTTTGTGCAGGCTTTGGAATCTGGCTCCTATAGCCCGGCGCCTTATCCTGAAGCGGTACGTGATCAGCAGATTCATGATCTGCTCAGTGGCTGGTTAGCGCTGGTTTATGATGATCCACTAACCGCCAAAAAGCTGCTCTCGCGGCGGCGTACTGGCGATTCTGAATTATTAAGTTTGTGGCAAACCGCCTTTTTGGCGCGTGCGCATTATGTGCTTGGTGAATTCCACGATGCTGCCGCGGTTGTGGAACGTGGCCTGGCAACAGGTGATCGTACTGGCGCCTCCCTCATGGAACCGGTGCATTTGTGGACCGGAGCCCAAGTAGCAGCGATGACCGGGCGCCAAGAATTAGCGCACCACTATCTCCAAAGGCTGACTGTGCCGGAGGATAGCTTTTTGATTCAGAAACTTTCCGCTGCGATGGGCAAATTAATTACTGCCTCGATGACCTCGGATACTCGTGCAGCAGCACTTGCTGGCGAAAGAATGGCAGCTATCGTTTACACCACCAATACCCAGCAGCCAGGATTTTGGCCGTGGGAAGATATGTATGCACTTTCGCTGATTCGTAATGGCCGTATTGATGCTGCAGCTGCCGTCATGGATGGCATTCCCGAATCCACTATTCCTTCTTTAAGAGCCCGTAATCTGGTTCCGCAGGCCAATATCCAAATCCAAAGAGGTGCCACGGCGCGCGGTGTAAAAATGCTCTCCGAGGCAGTTGATGCCATTACCTCGGTAAATATGCCAGCCTATGAAGCGCGCATTCTCTTTGAATATGGATTGGTGTTGCGCCGCATGGGGCGCCGCAGCCAAGCTTCTGAGATGTTTACCCGAGCTGAGGAAGTCTTTTTGGCCATGGGAGCTGTGAGTTTGGCAGCGCGTTGTGCCGGCGAAAAGAAGGTAGCAGGTGTGGGCCAGCGCCGTTCTGCGCAGGGCTTAACTCCGCAGGAAGAACAGATCACCGCCCTGGTTTTGGATGGCTGCTCCAATCAAGAAGTAGCCCGTGAGCTGTCCCTTTCGGCAAAAACCGTGGAATATCACCTGACCCGGGTATATAAGAAGTTCTCGGTATCTTCCCGTGCGGAGTTGCGCTCCCTCTTACTCAGCTAGCTCCTGCACGGCCTTATTGAGCAGCTTAAATCCGTGGTTGGAGTTAGGTACGCCCGCATAAACTGCGGTGTGCAAGATGACCTCGCCGATAGTCTCCTGGTCCACCCCGGCGCGCAATGCTGCCCGAATATGCATATCCAGTTCCCCATCATTTCCTACCGCAGTAAGAATGGCAATGGTCAGCAAACGGCGCTGAGTGTGATCCAATCCTGGCCGTTCCCAGATATCCCCCCAGGCAGTGCGTGTGATGAAGTCCTGAAACTTTTCCGTCACCTCAGTGGTATTTGCCACCGCCTTATCTACATGCGCATCACCCAAAACCGCACGCCGATTCTTCATTCCCGCTTCAAAACGATCCATTATTTCTCCCTCTCATAAATCACCAGCGCCCGCGCCGCCAGCTCGGCGGCGTGCCCGGTTTCCCCGCTTACGCGGCTGGCCATAACTTCAACGTTGACGATAATCCCATTAATGCTTTTCGATGCGCGACTGACCGCCGCGTGGGTTACTGCTGCGAGCTCGCGGGCAGTCGCCCACTCCGCATGCCAACTGCCAGTGCCTCTTTGCAAGCGACAATCCAAAGCATCAAATAGTGTGGCGACAAGACCCGGCGCGCGCCTGGCATAACCATCACAGGCAATTGCGGCTGCCGGATTCGCCTTATGAGGCATCGCAGAACTGCCGCCGGGTGACTGTTCCCGCAGCTCACCGACCTCTGATTGGGAGTAAAAAACGATATCTCCGGCAATTTTCCGCACTACTCCGGCGGCAGTGGCGAGGGCTGCTGCAATCTCCGTGATCGGAGTGCGATCGGAATGCCACACCCAACCGGGATCGCTGAGATTTAATTCGTGGGCAAGCTTGCTTTGGATGTCCCAGCCATGTGGGTACACCGCCGCCATATTTCCGCTCGCCCCACCATAAGACACTGGAAATTCCAGCAGCTTAAGTTTGCGCTTGGCATTAAGCACTGCCATGAGCCAGCCCGCGGTGATCGCACCAAAGGTAGTAGCCGTAGCGATTTGGCCTAGGGTTCTTCCCATAATGGGAGTTTCTGCATGATCTGAGGTGAGCTGCGCTAAATCCTGAGCGAGTTCTCCAAGGTTGGCGATGATCTCCATTGTGGCATCCCGCAGACACAACATAATTGCAGAATCAATAATGTCCTGGCTGGTAGCGCCGGGGTGGATCCCTTCTGGATTAATCGCTTTAAGATCTGCCACCAGCGGAATGAGCGGATTTCCACCTTCTGCTGCCCGGAGCGACAGGTCTGCCACGTCCAAGACATAGGATTTGATGGTTTCTGCAGCTGGAGATTCAGGCGCAGCGACGCGAGATAATGCAGCTTCAACGACCAGCAGATTTCCTAGAAACGCCTCGTCGGAAAGCATATCTAGGGTTTTTCCGCTGCCCGCCAGGTCAGAATAGAGTGAACGTGTCATAGGCCAAAGAAAGGGGTCTCGTTCGATTCTGCCTGTACCACGATATCAAAGCGGAAACCTGCATCCGTCTTCTTAGCGATAAGCAACTCTCGACGTTCTGCGGGCACTGCCTGAAGCACTGGATCATTACTTAGATCTGTGCCGGGCAAATAGGCGCGGGTATATAGACGCTCTAGGATTCCTCGTGCAAACAACCCAATCTTGAAATGCGGCGCTTCATCTTCAAAAGCCCCAGGCACTAAGGTGATAAAAGTTGCTTCGCCCGCAGGATTGGCCATTGCACGTCCCAAGCCACGGAAGCCCTCCACAGTTGCAGGCTTAATACGGTATGGATCTAGGTCAGAATTGTGCACTCCATCTGGCCCTGCCTGCCACAGCTCAAACATAGCGTCAGAGATTGGATCTCCGTTGCCATCGACGGCGGAAACTGTGAGCTCAATTGCTCCTTCAGTGCCCGGTTCGACTACATTTTCTGCGCCTTCAAGAGTTAGACCAATGTGCACATAAGGGCCAACGGTTTGAGATGGGGTGATTCCAAACTCTGCATCGTTTTGGTCCACGATGGTGGTTTGCGCGTAGCGGAACTCGCCGTTTTTTCCAGTATCAATCATGTTTTATCCCTTTACTCAAACGGAGTGGCGTTGCGGCCACGAAGGACAATGTCGAACTTATAACCAAGGGCAAAGTTCTCGCGGGTTTCGTCATAGTCAAAGGTGGCGATCATGCGTTCACGAGCACCAGCAGGAACTGCGTTATAAATAGGATCCTGGAAAAATAGTGGATCGTTTGGGAAATACATCTGAGTAACCAGTCGCTCAGTGAATTGGCGTCCATACAAAGAGAAGTGGATATGAGCTGGCCGCCAGGCATTGTGGTGGTTGCCCCATGGATAATTACCGGGCATCACAGTCCAAAAATGATAATGGCCGTCTTTGTCGGTGAGGGTACGAGCAACTCCGTTAAAATGCGGATCCAGCGGCGCCGGCCAGGAATCATTCTTGTGACGGTAGCGGCCTGCGGCGTTGGCTTGCCATGCCTCCACCAAGGTATGTGGAACAGGTTTGCCATCAAATCCCAGTACTCGGCCATGCACAAAAATACGCTGACCAATGGCCTCGCCACCATTGACGCGGGTCATGTCATTATCAATATCCCCTAAGTCACGGTCGCCAAATACTGGTCCTGTGGACTCGCCGAGGCGACTGGGGACCATGATGAGGTCGTTGCTTGGATTGCGCTTAATGGTGGTTCGGTACTCCGGGAAGTGCAAAGGAGCAAAGTCATCTCCGGTTGGGGCGAAGTGTGGAATCTCCATGAGAGGCCTTTCTACTGTAGTGATATGCATCTCAAAGTAGGTGTTAATGAGTGCTGTGACAACCTGTTCACATTGCGAACTAGTCAGCCCCTCCCAAGGATTACGCAACCAGCACAAACTAGAACACCCAGGGGTTAACCAGGGGTGTGCATAAGGGATTACTCTCCCTCCCTCTCCAATGAACTGCGCAGACGCTTCAAGCTAGCTTCCATACGATCAGCCAGAGTCTGACCCCACTTACCAGTTGGCATTTCTTGCGCCAACGGCCCACTAGGTTCAGTGACTACCGGCCGATTGCACGGTCCGATCCACGTCACCCAGCCCATGGCATCAATAGTCGCCTTAATCCTCTTGTCTGTTTTCATATTGTGGTGATGTGCACATAAACACTGGAGGTTCCACATCACCGTGAGCCCACCTTCCCCAAAGGGGATCACATGGTCAATCTGGCAATTCTGGGCCAATACCGTACACCCAGGATGTCGGCAGGTTCCATCCCTGACCATGACATAAAGTTTAAGCAAAGGACTTGGGGTATAGCCCTTTTCAACCCGGGTAGCAACATCATCCATTTCAATAGTGTGCGTTGCCATATCACCCAAAAGCGCAGACTCTTCCTGCGATAGAAATCCAGCACCCGGCAACCATGACACTCCCCCAACCAGTGGGGTAAAGAGATGTTCCACGATCTTTACTTCGGTCTTCCGATCCAGGAAATCCACCAAGGCATCAGCCAAATTACCACCTTTAACCCTTATCTTTTCCAAGACCTTTTGAAAGCGCTGACCAGTAACTGCATCAAAATCCCCACTAAAATATGTACGCCCCTCACTGTGGCGAAATACCAATGAACGGTCTTGCCCACTGAGCCCTTTCTTTTTGCCAGTAAAGGTGGGATCCAACTCTTTAATCCACCTGGTAATTAGCCCTGCCATCGCCGAAGCTTCCATTAGAATCTGCCCTGGAACTCGCGGACTCAGGCGCTCTGCGATACGTAGATCAAGCTCTGGCCACAGCTCCTCCTCCGCTTGTTTTACAGCTTGCATAATGCGTGCAAGGTAGGGAATGCGGATATGGAAATGAGTTTCCACCACCACCCGCAAAGCAGGAAGGCTTTTTAGAGCCCAAACTCCATCGATCGCCTGAGCGATAAAGCGTTTTGATTCTCCGGTAACGGACTTAAGTTCCATCATCAAGGAACTAGCATCCACTGATGGATCATCAATTAGAAGACACCAGCGCTGGATTTCCATTTGCGCTAGTTGGAAGTTAATTTTGCTTTCTGAACAGCTTGGATCTTGGTGTGAAAAGTACGCCATTCTTGACGCCCCCTAAGTTCAATTCCCCAGATTGATTACTATCACTAATCCTACTTCCCTATCGCTACACAAACAAGAGTTCTAACAAACAAATGTTCTAATTTTAAGCAAAATGAAAACCGCATCCCTCAGGCAGGGGAATGCGGTTTAGTTGAAGAATCTAGCCCTTAAGGTAGTACTCCAACGCATTTGGATGCTTTGCTAGCGCAGTAATTTTTACATTCATGTACTTAAACATGGGGAAACCGCTCAAGATAGCGTGCAATTCATCATGATCATCAACATCAAAGATGGAGTAGTTGGCATATTCCCCAACAACTCGCCAGATAGCCTTCATGATTCCACGAGACTGCAGGTCTGCAGAATAAGCCTTTTCCTTAACCTGGAAATCGGCCATAACCTCGGGATCCATGGAGTCCGGGAAAACTACGTCCATACGTGCCAAAAACAGCATTTAAACCTCCTTAAAATTACTTGCGGGTATAGAAGTTAACCTTATCCAGGTCAATATCGACGCCTAGGCCTGGACCTTGTGGGATTGCAACTTGACCATCTTTGTACTCAAACTCTTGAACCACATAGGTGTCCTTGAGTAGCTGCGGCCCAAAAAGCTCGGTGCCATAGGAAATAGCCTTAGTTGCAGCAGCAAATTGCAAAGACGCAGCAGTACCAATTGGGCCTTCAAGACTAGTTGCACCATGGCAAGCAAGGCCACCTGCTTCAGCAATGGCAGCGATTTTCTTAGATTCCAGAAGTCCACCATGCTTAGTGGTCTTCAGTGCAATAACGTCAGCTGCCTGAGCTTTTACCACTGCCAATGCTTCAGCTGGGGTCCATACGGACTCATCAGCCATCACAGAAACGTTGGTGCGGCGGGTGATCTCACGCAGAGTCTCAAGGTCATCGGCAGGGGTAGGCTGCTCAAAAAGTTCAACGCCAGCCTCAGCCAGGATTGGCAGGTACTGCAATGCGGTACGACGATCCCAACGTGCGTTGATATCAATACGAATGGACACCTTATCGCCCACCTCGCGGGTCAATTCTGCAACTCGGCGAGTATCTTCAGCCGGATCGCCGGCACCCATCTTGAGCTTGAAAGACTTGTTGCCAAATTCTTCAATGCGCTCCTCGATTTCCGCAACGGCAACGTCCAAAGGCAGAACGCCCAGCGCCCAGGTCACGTCAACCTTGTCGCGCACAGTGCCACCAAGCAGGTCCCGAACTGGAATATCAAGGGTGCGCGCCCAGGCATCGTGCATTGCGACGTCGACCGCTGCCTTTGCGTAACGGCCGCGCGCGACTACGCGCTCCAGGTCCGCCATGATCCCTGCAAGCTCAGAGACCCTACGACCCTGTAGCACTGGGGCGAGGTAGCCGTCGACAAGCGCTTTCATGGTTTCTACCGACTCGCCGCCCCACCACGGACCACCCGGGACAACGCCTTCGCCATAGCCAATAATGCCGTTTTCTAGGTGCACGGAGACGAGCAGAATGTGCTGCTCGGTGGAGACAGTGGTGGCAAAGCCGTGCGGGCGAATGAGGGGAACGTCAAGAATTCGGGATTCTACTTTTACAATTTTTAGACCAGACATAGATTCTTTCCTTTACGTATGAAAAGTCCCGTCACCATTAAGGTGAACGGGACTCTAGTTTATCGGGCAGAAATCAACGGAAGATTAGTCTTCCTTGTCCAGCACGAATGGGTAGGTGACGTGGTTGCCGTCTTCAGCTACGGACGGGTTCAGGATGAGCTCTGGCTTAACAGCGGTTGCAACGTCGTTCTCCACGTACTCGCCACCGTCGAAGTAAAGCTGGGTGGTGATGGTGCGGTAGCCAGGTTGGGAAACGCGCAGGTGGAGGTGAGCTGGACGCCATGGGTGTCCACCGTAGGATTCGATGAACCAGCCGGTTGGGCCGTCGTGAGGAATCTTGTAAGGAGCAGGCTGCAGGGTCTTGATGTTGTAGCGACCCTCTTCGTCGGTGACGATGGTGCCACGGAGGTTCCACTCAGGAAGACCTGGTGCGAACTGAGAGTAGAAACCATCCTCATCTGCGTGCCAGAGTTCGATCTCAGCGCCGCCGAGGCCGTTGCCCTCGAGGTCAGTAACCTGGCCCTCAAAGAAGAGTGGGGTGCAAGCCTTGTCCTTGTCACGCATTGGCATTTCGCCGTTCCAAGGAAGCTTAGGGGAGTTCTGTACGTAGTAAGGGCCTTCGATGGAACCCTTGGTGCCGGTGTAATCGTGGCGGTTGTAGTTGATCTCTTCGATCTCGTGCTCAACGAAAACATCGAGCCATAGTGGCCACTCGCCGTATTCTCCGACGTCGATCATCCACTGCTTGAGGACGTTGTACTCCTCGTAGGTGACCTCGTGCTTGTGAGCTACCTCAGCGATTGCGGCAAGCAGATCGGTGAAAATCGCATTTGCACGCTCCTTGGAGGTGTCGGAAGAAACGCGATTCGCCTTGAACTTGTCAGTGGCCTTGTTGCCCGAGTCCTGGGCGGTTGGATCGATGTTCTGCTCGACAGAGGTCATGCCATACTCCTAAATACAGAGGGTAATTAAAGGGGGTGGAGATACGTTCAACCCTCGCTAGTGGGGGTGATTTCGAAGCCAGTTTCCAAAAGACCTTCAACGAAGTTTTTCATTGTGATCCGATCAACTGGATAACAACACTGTGGCCTGATTCATGCGATCCGTCAATACCCCTAAAAAGTCATTTAAGCGGTTTTTGATGACATTTTTGTGCAAATTGAACATAAAAATCCTGGTCATTCCACATTTCGAACCCAAAAATACCACCTTGCGAACACAACCCCCCGAACAAACCCTAGAAATTCCCCTAATGTGATTCAGCTCATTCCTCAGGCATTGTTGGTGTTACGCCACCAGAGGGGTTCATTCAATCCCTCAAAAGTCACTTAGCGCTCTAGAGCCAGAACCAAACATGACAGCCGGTTGGCACTCCCTATTCAAAGACAGACCACGGAGGTTTCCAATGTCCACACCAATCGAGAACCTTGATAACGTTCAACAAGTTTTGGACCATGCACTCGAGGACCGCCCAGAAGAGGGTATTGTCCGTGTTAACCGCAACATCTTCACCGACCCAGAGATCTTCGAGCTGGAGATGCGCCACATCTTTGAAGGCAACTGGATTTACCTGGCTCACGAGTCCCAGATCCCTAATCCAGGCGACTACTTCACCACCTATATCGGACGTCAGCCAATCGTTATCACCCGTTCCAAGGACGGCACCCTAAACTGCCTAATCAACGCTTGCTCCCACCGTGGCGCAATGCTTTGCCGTCGCAAGACTGACAACCGCACCACCTTGACCTGCCCATTCCACGGCTGGACCTTCAGCAACGACGGTGCACTTATCAAGGTTAAGGATGAGAAGGAAGGCGCCTACCCAGAGAACTTCCGCCAGGAAGGCTCTCACGATCTGCGTCGCGTCCCTAAGTTCGAGTCCTACCGTGGCTTCCTCTTCGGTTCCCTCAACCCTGACGTTGTTTCCCTCGAGGAGCACCTCGGCGACACCCGCACCGTCATCGACATGCTGGTAGATCAGTCCCCAGAAGGCCTGGAAGTACTACGCGGTTCCTCCACTTACACCTACGACGGAAACTGGAAGCTACAGACCGAAAACGGTGCTGACGGCTACCACGTTTCCTCCACCCACTGGAACTACGCTGCAACCACTTCCCGTCGTGGCACCGGTGAATCCGCCAATGAAACCAAGGCAATGGACGCTGGCACCTGGGGCAAGCAAGGTGGCGGATACTTCTCCTACCCTTACGGCCACATGCTCCTTTGGATGTGGTGGGGCAACCCAGAGGATCGTCCTCTCCACGAGCGCCGCGAAGAGTTCAAGCAGCAGTTCGGTGAAGAAAAGGGCGAGTTCATGGTTGGCGCATCCCGCAACCTTTGCCTCTACCCTAACGTCTACCTGATGGATCAGTTCTCCTCTCAGATCCGTCACTTCCGTCCAATCTCTGTTGATCAGACCGAAGTCACCATCTACTGCATCGCTCCAAAGGGTGAGTCCGCAGAAGCCCGTGCTAACCGTATCCGCCAGTACGAGGACTTCTTCAACGCAACCGGCATGGCAACCCCAGATGACCTGGAAGAGTTCCGCTCTTGCCAGAAGACCTACCAGGCAACTGCATTCCCTTGGAATGACATGACCCGCGGTCTTGGCCACCAGGTTGAGGGTCCAAATGAAGTTGCAAAGGGTCTGGGCATGAACGAAGTTCTCTCCTCCGGCGCTCGTACCGAAGATGAAGGCCTCTACCCAATTCAGCACGCATACTGGCATGAACTGATGCAGGCTGCAGTGAACAAGCAGAGCATCAAGGAAAAAGAGCAGGCTGATGATCTTGCTACCGCAGCAGCAACTGTTGCAGCTGCACACAAGCGCGAAGAAGCAAAGGCTGCAGCCAAGTCTTCTGACGCTGAGCCACGCCGCCGTCGCCGTACCCGCAACTAATCGTCGAAAAGCATCTTTTTAAGGAGAAAAGTTCATGACCGCTGCAATTGCCACCATCACCCGTTCTGAGATCGAAGATTTTCTTTACTACGAAGCCCGCCTACTCGACGATCGCAAGTTTGAAGAGTGGATCCAGTGCTACCGCGAGGACGCTGAATTCTGGATGCCAGCCTGGGATGACAATGGTGAACTCACCGAGAACCCACAAACTGAAATCTCTTTGATCTACTACCCAAACCGTGGTGGTTTGGAAGACCGCGTATTCCGTATCCGTACCGAGCGCTCTTCTTCCACTTCCCTGCCTGAGCCACGCACCGGCCACAACACCACCAATGTGGAAATCCTGGAGCGTCGTGATGGAGAAGTTGATATCCGTTTCAACTGGATCACCTTCTACTACCGCTACAACACCACCGATACCTACTTCGGTCACACCTTCATGACTCTTGATGTTTCTGGCGAAACTCCCAAGATCCTGAAGAAGAAGGTCGTTTTGGCTAACGACTACATTCATCACATCGTCGACATCTACCACGTCTAGGAGGCATCTTAATGTCACACCAAATTGCACTTGCCTTCGAAGACGGAATCACCCGCTTCATTGATTGCGAAGAAGACCAAACCGTTGCGGATGCCGCCTACCAGGCACGTATCAACATTCCTTTCGACTGCCGCGACGGCGCCTGCGGAACTTGTAAAGCGTTCTGCGAATCCGGCGACTTTGATGAGGGCGAATACATCGAAGATGCACTCTCTGATGACGAAGCTGATGAAGGCTACTGCCTGCCTTGCCAGATGACTCCAAAGTCCGACCTCATCTTGCAAATTGCCACCACCTCCGTGTTGGCAAAAACCGGCGCTTCCACCTTTGATGGTGAGCTCAAGGAGATCAAGCGTTTCTCCGAGTCCACCATCGGCATTGAGATTGAGTTGGAAAACCGCGAGGACCTCGCATTCTTGCCTGGTCAGTACATGAACATTTTGGTTCCTGGTTCTGAGCAGACCCGTTCTTATTCCTTCTCTTCCTCCACCGAGTCTGATCGTGTTCAGTTCTTGGTCAAGGTCACCCCTGGCGGCCTTATGACCACCTACCTCACCGACAATGCACAGGTCGGCGACAAGCTCACCCTCACTGGACCAATGGGTTCATTCTTCCTGCGTGAGCCAGTTCGCCCCATCCTGTTGCTCGCTGGCGGTACCGGCTTGGCTCCAATCTTGGCCATCCTGGAAAAGTTGGCGCTAGACGATAAGCTCGATGTTCCAATTCGCTTGGTTTATGGTGCAAACTTCACTCATGACCTGGTTGAACTTAATCGCCTTGATGCTTTCAAGGAAAAATTCGACTTTGATTACATCACCGTGCTTTCTGACAAGGACACCGAGCACCCACGTAAGGGCTACGTTCCAGCTCACCTAACTGGCGAATATGAGCCAGATGAGGATACTGACGTTTACCTTTGTGGTCCTCCACCAATGGTTGAGGCTGTCCGCCAGTTCTTGAGCTCCCTCGAGAACCCACCTTTGGACTTCTACTACGAGAAGTTCACCTCCGCGGCCGCTCCTGCTGCAGGTCGCCCCGAGGTCACCGTGGAAGCTGAGGAAGTTAAGGAAGACTTCAACCTGGTTGAGGTTTCCACCCCAGGCATGGCAACCGGCGAGGTTCACTCCTCCGCTACCCAGTTGCAGGCTCGTATGGCTTTGGAGTTGGGCGCACTTGAGCTGGCACTACACAAGCTCAGCGATCGCGACATCGAGCGTTTCCGTTCCCTGGCCGAGACCGCAAACTCCTACCTGGATGGCGATAAGATCCTCGATGCAGTGAAATTCACCGAGGCAAACGCTGACTTCCACGAGTTCCTCTTCCGTCGTGCCGACAACGAAGCGTTGATGGCGGCATACCAGAACCTCGAGGTTGTTAAAGAGATGAAGGCTGCCCTTCCGGGCGCTGAGTGGATCGAGCCGGCAATTGCCACTGAGCACCTTGAGCTTGTCGACGCCGTGTCTCAGCGTGATTTGAATGCTGCGCGTGACATTATTCGTGCGCACGCAGATCACGGTATCTCCACCATGTCCAAGGCAACCGACAAATGAGCGCACCAGTAGGAAAAGGTATCTCTGAAAAGCCTTCCCACATCACCGCGGAGCGTTTTTATGGCCAAGGTGTTGTTGTTACCGGTGCAGCTCAAGGTATCGGTATGGCAGTGGCGCATCGTATTGCTCATGAAGACGGCAATCTGGTGTTGGTGGATCGCTCTCCCCTCATTCATGAGGTTGCAAAGCAATTGCAGGATGCCGGCGCTGGCACCGTCACCTCCTTCATTGCTGACCTTGAGACCTTTGAGGGTGCTACCTCTTCCCTGGAGTTCGCGACCCAAAACCTCAAGCACCTCGACGTTGTGATCAACAATGTGGGTGGCACCATTTGGGCAAAGCCTTATCAGGAATACACCGAGGAAGAGATCACTAAGGAGATCAACCGTAGCCTCTTCCCCACCTTGTGGATGTGCCGTGCAGCCTTGCCGATCCTCATTAACAACGGTGGTGGCACCATTGTTAATGTCTCCTCCATTGCAACTGGTGGCATCAACCGCGTGCCTTATGCAGCAGCAAAGGGCGGTGTTAATGGCATCGTGTCAGCTTTGGCACATGAGGCAGCACCTCACAAGGTTCGTGTGGTGGCAACTGCACCAGGTGGAACCTTGGCCCCAGAGCGTGCAGTCAAGCGCGGCCCCGGACCAGAGGGTGAGCAAGAAGAAAAGTGGTATCAGCAGATTGTGGATCAGACCATTGATTCCAGCTTGATGAAGCGCTACGGCACTTTGGAGGAGCAAGCTGCTCCGATTTGCTTCCTCGCTTCTGAAGAAGCTTCTTATATCACTGGCTCAGTTTTGCCAGTTGGTGGAGGCGACCAGGGTTAACCCTTGGAGATACTTAGGGATTCCTAGCTGTTTTAGCAGCTAGGAATCCCTTTTTTGTATTAGAATCGGACTATGGTTGCTTCAGTTCCTTTTACCCCTTCTTCCTCCCAGGCTTTCTTGCCTCGTGCCTCGATTGTGCTCCAGGAAATTAGCTCCCTAATTTCCCAGCTACCAGCGGGCGAAGGAAAACTCTTTCATATCAGTGGCCAAGCAGGCGCTGGTAAAACGGAATTTGGAACGCACCTCTCCGAAGCACTCCAAGGATGGACCGTTGTTCGAGTAACCGCCTTGTCATGGCTGCAAAACAGTCAACGCAACCTGCTCAACCACATTGCCCATAAACTGGGCGCACATTCCGCGAACTCTATTCGCGGAGTTATCGATCGCCGTGACGCCTCAACCGTCGTAATTATCGACGATGTCCACTGGGCCGACGTGGAATCTATGCAAAAGCTAATCGAATTTGCCATGCGCATGGTCTCTGGACGTTTTGTCCTAATTTTGATCGGCTTGGACAATGAAGAATTAGCTTTCCCGGACGCTTCAATATCATTATCCGAAATTGCCGATGCCTCATTTGTGCTCCCGCCTATGAGTATTGAAGAGATCCGCCAATTGGTTCTCACCACTGCTCGCGGTCGTATCAGTGCTAGTACCGCCACCGATATTCAAAGAATCACTGGCGGAGTTTATGGCCGCGTAAAGGAAGTTCTTTATGCGGAATCCCCTGATCACTGGAAAGCCCCTAATCCTAATGTGCCTATTCCACAAAGTTGGTGGGCCAATCTTAAACGTCGCCTGAGCATCTCGCCGCGGGAGATTTGGCAGGTTTTATTGGCGGTGGCCGTCCTACCAGCAGGTGGCCCTATTGATCTGGTTAAGCATTTGGGAAATGATCCCACCGGTGAACTCTGCGACCAAGCCATTCGGGAAGGATTTTTAAGAGTGCTGCCCTCTGACGGTGCACCTCGTCTCGATTTGGTTTTCCCCATCGACCGCGCAGTACTGCAATCACGCACCCCTATGAATACTTTGTCTGAGTTGCATCTGAAGGCTGCAGATTATTATCAGATATGGGATCAAATTGATGAATCTTTACAGCACCAAGCATTTGCAGCATTAGCGCCTGATAATCCTGCGGTGAAGGCTTTGGCCCAACGTGGTTATGAATTGGGACGTGCCGGGCACTGGATGGAAGCAGCTCATGCATTGTCTTTGGCAGCAAACCGCACGGCTCGTAATGAAGAAGCCAATAAGTACATGTTGGAGTCCATTGATTCCCTTATTGCCGCTGCCGACCTTCCCCAGGCCCGTATTCGCGCTGCCACCCTGGACCTTGGCGAACAAGGTATTCAACAAGATTCCATGCTGGGATATTTGGCAATTCACGAGGGCAGACAATCGGAAGCTCGCAGTCACTTGGAACGAACCGCTAAGGAGATCTTGCGCCAAGACCCCGTAGATCCTATTCACGGCCCGCGTCTAGCACAGCGCAAAGTGCTGCTCAACTTAGTGGATTGGCGCCCGGAAGAATTGCTAATCTGGGCCGAACGCGCAGTTGCCTGGGGTGAAAATGATGCTGGCGAAAAAATTGAGGCGCAGTCCATTTCCCTGATTGGTCAATCAATTGTGGATGGCAAACTACCTGAGGACATTCCTATTCAGGGTGAGACCACCTTGCATGCACAAAGGCGTCATATGGCTATGGGATGGCTGTCCATGGTGCATGATGATCCAGTAACTGCTCGTCAAAAACTGGAACGCCGCACCTTTATTAGTGGTTCTGAGCGTATTAGTTTGTGGCAAGACGGCTGGCTCGCACGTTCCCAACTACTACTTGGGGAATGGGAATCTGCAGCGCGCACGGTGGAAATTGGACTGGCCCGTGCCGAGCAATTTGGTATTAAGTTTTTGGAGCCATTGCTGTTGTGGACGGGTGCCACAGTTGCAACCGCGCGCGGCAACCTTGACCTCGCCCGTTCCTATATTCGCAGGCTTTCCACTGACCAGGATTCTTTTATTATTCAATCCATGCCTTCGGCGATGTGTCGCATGTGGGTGTATTCCCAGCGTAATGAGATGGCAGGAGCAATCGTTGCGGGTACTAATTTAGAAAAACTCAGCACTCAGAAATACGTTAATGCACCTGGTTTTTGGCCTTGGCAAGATGTTCACGCCACTCACCTCATCCGAATTGGTGAAATCAAGAAGGCGGAAACGTTGGTCGAACGCACCCGTAATGAGATTAAGAACTCGGATATTATGTCGATCCATGCCAAGATTTCAGTGCCTGAGGCAATGCTGTTAATTAACCGTGGGGATGTCAAGAGAGGTTTTAAGCTTTTCGACGACGCCCTCGATATGCTAACGCCCCTTACGCTTCCCTATTATCGAGCTCACGTTCATTTTGAATACGGTCAGGCTCTTCGTCGTCAAGGCCAAAGACGCCGAGCGGATGAACAGTTTGCCCGCGCTTCCTCCTTGTTCCAGGATATGGGCGCGCATGCCATGGTAACTTTGGCCAACCGCGAAAGGCGCGTGGGTGGATTGGGCCAGCGTAATGAACAGGCCGGTGGGCTTACCCCACAGGAATTTGAGATTGCACAGTTGGTGTCTACCGGACACTCCAATAGAGAGGTTGCGATGGAATTGTTCCTGTCCCCCAAAACTGTGGAGTATCACCTCACCCGGGTGTATAAAAAGCTCGGAATTCGCAATCGAATGGAGCTGGTAGAGGCCTTAAATAAGTACTCTCACCTCTCCTGACCGGGGGTTTATCAACGCACAGGTACCCCCTAGAACTGTTTAGGGCATTCCCTAGTTTCAGCATTTTTCATAAGCGGATTAAATGTGAATCACATCACCGGCAGGCAAATGAAAGCTATCAATTCACATTATTCAAGGAGAACGCCGTGTCCACCTCAATAACCAATAGCTGGCAAAGCCCTAAACACCGTGCCACTGTATATACGATCCTAGCGATCGTTGGCATTTCCATCCTTTTCGACGGCTACGATTTGGTCATCTACGGCGCAGTTTTGTCCACTCTGCTCGAAGATCCCACTCAAATTGGTGCCCTGAGCCCAGCAGTTGCAGGTACCCTCGGTTCCTACGCCATGATCGGCGTGATGATCGGCGCCCTTTCCGCCGGCGCTGTTGGTGACCGCCTTGGTCGCCGCAAGGTGATGCTGACTGCAATCGCTTGGTTCTCTGTTGGCATGGCGCTCACCGCATTTGCTAACTCCATCGCACTCTTCGGCTTCCTACGCTTCCTCACCGGGCTCGGCGTCGGAATGATTGTTGCAACCGGTGGCGCTATCATCGCAGAGTTCGCTCCTGCTAATCGCCGCAACCTTTTTAATGCAATTGTGTACTCCGGTGTCCCAGCCGGCGGTGTTCTAGCTTCCCTGCTGGCGCTGGTTCTTGAAGTACACATAGGATGGCGCGGACTCTTCCTCATCGGTGCTTCCCCATTGCTCTTCCTCTTCCCAATGGCTTTCTTCTTCCTTCCAGAGTCCCCACGTTGGCTCACTTCCCGGGGTCGTATTTCTGACGCACAGGCACTTTGTGCACGCTTTGCCCTGCCAGCAGAGCAATTTGTAGTGAACAATGTTGCAACTACCGCAACCCCAGCCAAGACCGGTTTTGCTGGCATCTTCTCCACCAAGTACCTCATGGGCACCATCTTGATCGGCGCAATGAGCTTCATCGGCTTGCTTTCCACCTATGGACTTAACACTTGGCTTCCAAAGATCATGGAGTCCAATGGCGCAACCTCACACGATTCCCTCTACTCCTTGCTCTTCCTCAACGGTGGCGCTGTTTTCGGTGGCCTGATCGCTTCTTGGTTCGCTGACAAAATCGGTGCAAAGACCATCATTACCAGCACTTTCCTCTTGGCTGCACTCTGCCTCGGTGCCTTGCCTTTCATCTCCTCTTGGCCACTAATGTACTCCGCAATCGCACTTGCCGGCATCGGCGTCCTGGGAACCCAGGTCCTTACTTACGGCCTGACCTCAAACTTCTTCGGAACTGAGTGCCGCGCAGCAGGTGTGGCATGGTGTGCTGGCTTTGGTCGCCTGGGCGGTATTGCCGGACCTGCTATCGGTGGTCTCATCATCGGCGCTGGCTTCGGACCTACCTCCGCATTCTTCCTCTTCGCAGGTGGCGCAGTTATCGGTTCCATCTGCACCTCCCTGATCCCTCGCTTCCCCGCAGAAGCTGAGGTCAAGATCATCGAGGAGCCACTGGCTCGCATCTAAAATCTGCCGGAACTTGGGAAGCTATTTATAGCTTCCCTTTTCTGCATTTCACCACAACCAGCATTGGAGTAAAACCTTGGCCAGCTCACTACTTTTGGCAGTTGAACCTCCCCAACTCCCCCGCCCCACCTTCGCCGAGATCCGTCGCGATCTCACCGCTCAAGAAATTGGCAATGGCTTAGTTGCGCTAATTTTTTCAGCATCTGGCCCAATTGCGGTTATTTTGGCAGCTGCGGCCGCTGGCAATCTCAGCCCCGATCAAACTTCCTCCTGGATTTTCGGAGCTTTTTTAGGAAATGGGCTGCTTACCCTTTTCCTTACTTTTATATACCGCAGCCCCCAAGCCTATTTTTGGACAATCCCTGGCACAGTTATTGTCGGTGATGCGCTCACTCACCTGGGCTTTGCCGAAGTCATCGGAGCATACCTCGTTACCGGACTAGTGGTATTTCTCCTGGGCTGGACCGGGCTTATTGGCCGAATCATGGCAGTTTTGCCACCCACCATTGTGATGGCTATGGTGGCCGGCATTTTCCTCCGCTTTGGACTGCAATTAATTGATGCCAGCGTGAGTGATCCCCTCATTGCCATTTCCATGATGGTGGTTTTTGTGGCTTTGAGCATTAATTCACGAATTGCGGCAATAGCACCACCAGTTGCTGTTTCAGCTGTTATCGGTACCCTCATTGCCATTGTGTCGGGCAGATTAGCACCTGGAATTTTAGACAATGGGATTATGGCAAAACCGGTATTTACCGCTCCGGAGTTTTCCTTAACTGCCATGATGGAGCTTGTAGTTCCGCTGGCTATCACAGTGGTGATTGTGCAAAATGGGCAAGGCATCGCGGTTTTGCGGGCAGCAGGCCATAAGCCGGGAGTAAATCTCGCAGCGGCTGCTTCTGGATTATGGTCACTACCGATGGCCTTGATTGGAAATGTTTCTACCTGCCTGACCGGTCCAACCAATGCACTTATCGTTTCTAGTCAAAAACCCGAGCGCCACTACACTGCCGCCATGGTCACCGCACTAGGCGCAATTACAGTAGGACTCTTTTCCCCTACTTTTGTGGGTTTTATGCTCGCTATGCCGGTATCTTTTATTTCTGCACTTGCCGGCATCGCCATGCTCACCCCATTAAAAAATGCCTTTGTCGCCGGATTTTCAGGAGTCTTTTCCACCGGCGCTTTGGTGTGTTTCTTAGTAACCGTTTCTGAGCTCAACCTATTAGGAATTACCGCTCCATTTTGGGGAATTGTGTTTGGATGTCTCATTGGCTGGTTGCTGGATAGAAAGCGAGTATAAAGAGCAGGCATAAGAAAAGGCCAGACCTTAAACGGTCTGGCCATTTGCTATCTAGCGGCTAATTTAGCGGCTGAGCTTGCGGTAATCAAAAACTTGATCCGCAATGCCATATTCAACTGCTTCTTCAGCGGTGAGGATCTTATCGCGATCGGTATCGATACGAACCTGCTCTGGGGTACGGCCGGTGTGATACGCCAAGGTGTTCTCCATGAGGCGACGCATACGCTCGATCTCTGCAGCCTGGATCTCCAGGTCAGAAACCTGACCCTGGGTACCCTGCGTAGCTGGCTGGTGAATCAAAACGCGAGAGTTTGGCAACACCGCACGCTTACCTGGAGCACCTGCAGCAAGCAAAACCGCTGCTGCAGAAGCTGCCTGGCCGAGGCAGACGGTCTGTACATCTGGGCGGACGTACTGCATGGTGTCATAAATTGCCATCAACGCGGTGAAAGAGCCACCTGGGGAGTTGATGTAAAGGGTGATGTCACGATCAGGGTCCATGCCCTCAAGCACAAGAAGCTGCGCCATGATGTCATTTGCAGAGGTGTCATCTACCTGGGTGCCCAGGAAGATGATGCGCTCTTCAAAGAGCTTTGCATAAGGGTTGGTCTCTTTGGTGCCATATGCGGACTGCTCAATAAAAGATGGCAGCACATAACGTGAAGATGGCATCTGGAATCCGTTGCTCATAATCTTTTTCTCTCCTTTAAAGTTTTCCGTGTGCCTAGTTGCTGATTGGGCCTTCAGCCAAGGTAATCACGTGGTCCACAAGTCCGTAATCCTTAGCTTCCTGTGCAGTGAACCAGCGGTCACGATCGGAATCCTTGGAGATCTGCTCAAAAGTCTGACCGGTGTGCTCTGCAATAAGCTGAGCCATTTCCTTCTTGGTCTGTGCAAATTGCTGGGCCTGGATTGCGATATCCGATGCGGTACCACCCACACCAGCGGAAGGCTGGTGCATCATGATGCGAGCGTGTGGCAGGGCATAACGCTTGCCTTTGGTACCACCGGAGAGGAGAAACTGACCCATTGATGCAGCCAAACCCATTCCGTAGGTGGCAATGTCGCAAGGTGAGTACTTCATAGTGTCGTAAATTGCCATACCCGCGGTCACAGAACCACCGGGAGAGTTAATGTAGAGGGAAATATCGCGGGTTGGATCCTCAGCAGACAGCAGCAGGATCTGGGCACACAGCTTGTTGGCGATCTCATCGTCAACCTGGCTACCCAGGAAAATGATGCGTTCGCGCAGCAGGCGGTCATAGATATCGCCGCCGAAGCCAACTCCGCCAGGTCCAGTCATCTGAATATCGCTCATGAAATCTGTCAACTCCTATAGTCCTTTAGTTTGTTCAGGGTTCATCAAGTTCAATGTCACCAGACTACCCCTCTATTTCCTCTGAACCCCCTCTGTTCGCTATCAGCGTTTGCAGGGGGATTAAAAAATAAAAAGAACGCTTTTCGACGCGGTGTTTTTGCGTCGAAAAGCGTTCTTTAAATGCTTTTATTTAAGCTTCGGTCTCTTCGACCTCTTCTTCGCCGAAGTACTGCTTAGGGTCAACCTCGTTGCCCTCGGAGTCCTTCACATTTACGCGACAGATTGCCTGAGCAAGTGCCTTGCCACGGCGAACGTCTGCGAAAAGGTTAGCGATCTGACCGGACTGCTGCAGCTGGCCGATGAACTGGTTTGGATCCATTCCATAGGACTGAGCGGTGAAGAGAATGTGGTCAGTAAGCTCCTGCTGGGAAACCTCTGGCTCTTCAGTCTCAGCAAGAACGTCGAGGAAGAGCTGGGTGCGAACAGCCTTCTCTGCATCCTCACGGTTCTGCTTCTCAAAGTCCTCGCGGGTGGTGCCCTGGGACTCGAGGAAGGAGTTAAGTGCAGCATCGTCGTGTGCGAGCTGGCCAAGCAGCTGGTGCAGCTGGGAGTGTGCCTGCTCTTCAACGATGGACTCAGGAAGAGCGAACTCAGCCTCAGCCAAAGCAGCCTTCAAGACCTCGTCGCGGATCGCAGCAGCCTGCTCGTTCTTGAGCTTTGCCTCTACATCGCCAACGGTGGACTCGCGAAGCTCTTCGATGGTGTCGAACTCGGAAGCGAGCTGTGCAAACTCGTCGTCAAGCTCCGGAAGTTCACGCTGCTTGGTTGCGGTGATCTCAACCTTAACCAGAGCTTCCTTGCCCTCGTACTCGCCGGAAGCAAGTTCGGTGGTGAACTCTGCGGTGTCACCCTTCTTCAGGCCGGTAAGAGCCTTGTCGAGTCCGTCGATCAGATCTTCGGAGCCGATTTCGTAAGAAAGACCCTCGGTGGAAGCTTCTTCAATGGTCTCACCATCGATGGATGCCTCAAGGTTGATGGTGACGAACTCACCCTTCTTCAACTTGTGGTTGTGATCCTTCAAGGTGGAGAAGCGAGCACGCAGGTTGTCGAGCTCTGCATCAACAGCTGCGTCATCAGCCTTGATTGCAGGAACCTCTACGTTGATTTCCTCAAAGTTAGGAAGATCGAACTCTGGGCGAACGTCAACCTCAGCGGTGAACTCAACGAGCTCGCCATCTTCGATCTTGGTGACCTCAACCTGTGGCTGTCCGATAGCCTTGATACCCTCAGCCTCAACAGCCTCGGAGTAACGAGTAGGAAGCATGTCGTTTACAACCTGCTCCAAAACTGGACCGCGGCCAAAGCGTGCGTCAATAAGCTGACGAGGAGCCTTACCCTTACGGAAGCCAGGAATCTGGACTTGCTGTGCCAGAGCGGCGTATGCCTGGTCGATTTCTGGCTTCAGTTCAGAAAATGGAACCTCAACGGTGATCTTTGAACGGGTGTCGCTCAGCTTCTCGACAGAACTCTTCACGAGTAAATCTCCTGGGTGGTCGGATAAGAAAAGTGTATGAACTATAAAAACAAGCCCGGTTTCCGACGATAATGCGATTTCTCGCTTCGTCCGAAACCGGGCTCGTCCTCAAGTCGGGGCGACAGGATTTGAACCTGCGACCCCCTGCTCCCAAAGCAGGTGCGCTACCAAACTGCGCCACGCCCCGATATTTAGTTGCCCCTTGGGACTTGAACTATCGTACACTATAAAAGCTTCTTTAAGAAACTCTCTAGCGGACTTCGTTGCGGTGTCCCTTGGTTCGCTTTAAAACTATACGTGCAATATGCCAACTAGAAAAATCGCCAGGTCAGAGCATGTTTTTCTCTTAGTTCTTAAGTATTTAGATCGCTTAAAGACACTCTGTTGAAAACATTGCACCCCTCAACCGCTTTTCGACGCGCCCCTCCAGGGTGCCAATCATCCAATCAGGCGCAGTGCCGGCCTCATTTATATAGAGGCAACTTTTTGGGGAGAGTTTTTAGGCAGTCAGTTGTGCTTAATTCATAATTCCTATGCACGCAATAACCCCCTCGCCACCGCCACCTATAGGTACTAGAAAGCTTTTCCCCTATTTAGACGAGAGCTGCATACCTCTTAAGAGCTTTTATCCCTTTTGAAATTTGAATGCATCCCCTTTCAGATATAAAGACAAACGAAAAACGCTCTTACAGAAAATTTCTGTAAGAGCGTTTTGTTATTTAAGTTTTAAAATTTGGAGGGAATGACGGGAATCGAACCCGCGTCATCAGCTTGGAAGGCTGAGGTAATAGCCATTATACGACATTCCCATTCAAGCAATTCCAAGAAATCTTGGCGATGCCTTGCTTGGTACGTTGGATATAGTAGCGCAATCTTAGGAATCTTAAAAATCTGCAGGCCACAGGCTTTGATTTAATTCCCATCCCCTCCCCTAGCGAAGTAGTGAAGCACTTAAAGGTTAGAAAATTAGCCATATATGAGAAAACTTAAGAAAAACTAAGAAGCTTAAAATGTCTCTACAAATCTGAAGCCTTGAAATTTGATTTATCGATTCAGATAACCGTAATTATTAACCGTTTATGTATTTCTAATTTCGCTTTTCACCTTTTAAGGTTACTGAAAGTTTCCAAAAGAATACGCACAAATGTACATTTAGCTGCAATTTTCCTAATAAGGAGTTAGGAAAGCTTAAAGAAATCTATGAGCTTGCCAGACTTTATACCGAAGTAAAGCTTTTTAAAACATTAACTCTCTTCTATATTGCGTGCTCAGTTCATGTATTTTAAATAGGTTTTTCAATTTGCCAGTTTGCTGTCAAATATAAGAATGATTTAGACATTCGAGTGATTCGTGGCGTAACCTGTCTAGCTATGAAGCCAAAAATCATCGATGCCGAGACCGGCAGAGAGCTCTGGACCGCGATCGAATGCGCGGAATTTTCCGGCACTGCCCGAGGAACCTTCACCAGCTACGCCGGTCGTGGACGAGCACCTAAGCCCGTAGCAAAGCATCATGGCCTAACCTTATGGGATTCTGAGATTATTAAGGAATGGGTCGATGAGCGTGCTGCTGGCAACAAGGGATTGACCTCCATCGGCGAGGAAACCGCCGACGACGCCCAGTCCGTCGCAAATTAAGCTAATCTCCTCCACCTCAACCTAAATTTCAGGCCACGCACTCGCGTGGCCTTTTTTAATACCCATGCTGGGGAACTTTCAGCCATGTCTGCTCGTTGCCCAAGTGATAAATAACCAAAACTGTGGAGGTCAACACACCCTCCATATAGATACTTGAGCGAGTTGAAGATTCCGTGGAAGCACTACTCCTGATAGCATTCGTCATCGGTGGTGGCGTTTTTGTCGCCTCGAAGATGGGTTCAAACAATTCCAAGAAGCAGGAAGAGGCGAAATTAGCCGACGCACAAGCAGATGCCCGGCGTTGGATTGAGCGTTTGGGTTCCCAGGTCCTCACCATTGCTGGTTCCGATGCCGCATCTACCCAGGCTATTGCCGATGCCTCTGAGCGTTTTAATGCCGCATCCTCCCAGATCTCTACTGCGAGCACCGTTCGCCAAGCAGAGCTTGCTCGAGAATCCGCTCTTGAAGGTCTGCACTATATGAATGCAGCCCGCGAGATTATGGGCATGCCAGCCGGTCCTGAACTTCCACCTCTGGAAGGGCAGCGTAAGGCAGGTCGTGTTACCGAAACTCGCACCATCGAGCAAGATGGTCGCCAAATTACTGCGTCTCCTGTTGCAACTGATAACACTCCAAACTACTACCCCGGTGGTACGGTTGCCGGTCGTCCGGTTCCTGCCGGCTGGTACTCCGAGCCTTGGTGGGCCAGCGCATTGCGTACCGGTTTGTGGACTGCAGGTTCTGTCATGATGTTCTCTGCACTTTTTAGCGGCATGTCAGGCATTGGATATTCTGCTGCAGCTTTTGAAAATGGCTACGGCGACGGTTATGAAGATGGCCTCGCAGCTGCAGAGGGTGGAGACACTGGTGAAGTAGATGGCGGTGAAGCCGATATGGGTGGCGCTGAAGGTGGCGACGACGGCGGGTTCTTCGGAGATGGTGGATTCTTCGGCGGCGATGACGGCGGCGGACTCTTCGGTGGAGACGGCGGCGGATTCGATTTCGACTTCTAAACTAATCCTGTAGAAATACTAAAAGGCGGTCAGTATGAACTGACCGCCTTTGCTTTTGTCTAATTAGTTCTGAGGTACAACTGGGGCAACGCCAGTGCGCTCATAATCAGAGAGAATATCGATACGACGCTGGTGACGCTCCGCATTGCTCCACTCTTGTTCGAGGAAAGCATCAACGATTGCCAATGCTTCTTCTTCGGAGTGCATACGTCCACCAATTCCGATGAGGTTGGCGTTATTGTGCTCACGAGCCAAGCGAGCGGTTTCTACGGACCAGGCAAGAGCACAACGTGCGCCCTTTACCTTGTTTGCTGCAATCTGCTCACCGTTTCCGGATCCACCGAGGACAATACCCAGGGAACCTGGATCATTCACGGTGCGGCTAGCTGCTTCAATACAGAATGCGGGGTAATCATCTTCCGCATCGTAGACATGTGCACCGCAGTCAATTACCTCATGGCCATGAGCCTTAAGGTGTTCTGCAATGGCATTTTTAGTTTCAAATCCAGCGTGGTCTGCTCCAAGGTATACGCGCATGATTGTTAGTGTACTGCAGGCTTTTTCTCTATGAGATATCCCCCGGAGTGGCAAGCCAGTGAGAGTAGTCTCTATCAAGGAGTTAAAGGTTTGGGAATTCCCTTAGACCCTTGCACGGTGAACCTAGTTTCATCCCTGCCGACACCATAAAAAAGCCAAGCTCCATAAATTATGAGGACCAAGATTGCCGGTATAAGTAGGTCAATACTTTCTGCTGGTGGACTGAACTCTGCCATGACGTTGTAGAGAATGTGGATCACAATTACCGCATGTAGGCTGCCAGTTTTAAGTACTACCGCGGTAAAGAGCAGTCCAACTATCATTGCGTTAATAATCTGCAAGGTGGTGTCTGCACTACTTTGCCC
The DNA here is from genome assembly GCF_000344785.1 of Corynebacterium callunae DSM 20147. NCBI lineage: Bacteria > Bacillati > Actinomycetota > Actinomycetes > Mycobacteriales > Corynebacteriaceae > Corynebacterium > Corynebacterium callunae. Next base: position 2,198,677 of record NC_020506.1, read on the forward strand.
AATTAGAAGGCTAGCCGCGTGCCCAAATCCAAAGGTTAAAGCGGTGACAATCACCGCCCAATTTACTTTCCCTTCTGCAGTAAAGCATGGAACAAGAGTCCACGGAAAAGAACTTCTTCAAGGAAACCGACAAAAAGATAATGCAAGACGATCATAATTGCCACGAAGATGGTTAGATCATCACGAATTCCCTTGATCAAAGGCAGACCTGGAAGTATTAGCAGTGGCAGATAAATCCACATTTTTAGGATTGGAACCTTAGAAGTTACTCCTAGTCCAATCTGCGAACCGATCCCAGTGCGAAACAGATAAACAAGCAAAGTGATGCTCAGAACTACCAAGGCGATAACCGCGGCGGAGTGAATGGAAATCCCGCTATTAACTCCAATATTGAGGACCACAATAGGGGTCACCACATAAATTGCCAGCCACACCAGGGAATGTCTGATTTGGTTTTTCTGCTAAGGCGTTGCATGTTTTCACGGCCTCAGATAGTGAATTTCCTTGCCTTAGTAGATTTCATACATGCTCTGAACAGGTGTTTTTAATGGGCGCAATGCAACACAGTAGAAAACACAAAAGCAGGTTATAAGACCATGTGGTCTTATAACCTGCTTGACGCTAAGAGATTAGTTAAACTCTGGGCTCTCGGTACGGGAGCGCTTAATCTCGAAGAAATGTGGGTAGCTAGCAAGCTTGACGGAAGCGTCGAAGATCTCGCCAGCCTCCTCACCACGTGGGATACGAGTCAATACTGGGCCGAAGAATGCGGTGTCGCCGAACTTCACAACTGGAGTTCCGACATCGTTTCCGACCTCATCCATTGCACTCTGGTGGAATGCGCGCAATGCGTCATCCCATTCGGTGGAGTCAGCAACCTCAACAAGGGATGCATCTAGGCCAACCTCGGCCAAAGCCTCAGAGATAACTTCGTTATAAGAACCGTCTACAGCACCTCGGCCATCGTTGTGGATGCGGGTACCGGTAGCGGTGTAAAGCTCGCCCAGCTTCTCTGGGTTGTTGGTGGCAACTGCAGCGAAAACGCGAGCAGGGCCCCAAGCAGCCTTCATACGTGCCTGGTAATCCGCAGGAAGATCGCGGCCGTCGTTAAGAACAGCAAGGCTCATTGGAACCCACTGGATCTCAATATCGCGAACCTGCTCAACTTCCTTAATCCAGCGGGAGGTTACCCAACAAAATGGGCAAGTGGTATCAAACCAGAAGGTGACTTTTTCAGCCATTAAAATTTACTTCCTTTTCTCTACAGATTTTTAGTTTCTAGCACAACACCCATAGCGCGAACTATCGTGGTGTAATTGCGCAGTCCATGTTACTCGTGGGCGTACCGCACCAGCTTATATCCATCTATGAGGAGCAGTACATGACGTCTACTAATCTCACCAGGCAAGAAGCAGCTGAACGCTCACGCTTGCTCAGTGTCGAGAATTACGATATTTCTTTGGACTTAAATATCGGCGAAGAGTTTTTCAGCTCCAATACTTTGGTGCAGTTTACTGTTCGCGAAGCCGGTGATACCTTCATTGACCTGCGCGCAGCCAGCGTAGAAGAAGTCCGCCTAGACAATGAATCCATCAAGGAATCCGCACTTACCCTCAACGCTGATGGCTACGATGATATTCCCGGAATTGCTCTTAAAGGCCTAAATCCAGGAACTCACACCCTGCGGATTATTGCGACAATCCCCTATTCCCGCACCGGCGAAGGCCTGCACCGCATGGTTGATCCTGCGGATAATGAGGTCTACCTCTATACCCAATTTGAAACTGCAGATGCCAAGCGCATGTTTGCATGTTTTGATCAGCCTGATCTCAAGGCAACCTATGATCTCAACATCAAAACTCCTAAGGGTTGGAAGATCATTTCCAATGCGGTACAGGAAGTTTCTACCCAGCATCCGGAATATGACACCCATATCTCCCGCATCGCTTACCCACTTTCCACCTACTTGGTTGCAGTGTGCGCGGGTCGCTATCACGAGGTGCAGGATTCTTGGACCGGTACCCTGACCCACCATCCAGAAACCCCTAGTGATCAGCCCACCGAACTAACTGTTCCACTCGGCCTTTATTGCCGTCGTTCCCTGGCCAAGGATTTGGATGCAGAAAAGCTCTTTGCTGAAACCAAGCAGGGATTTGAGTGGTACCACCGTAATTTCGGTGTGGCTTATCCATTTGGCAAATACGATCAGATCTTTGTGCCAGAGTTTAATGCCGGCGCCATGGAAAACGCTGGTGCAGTGACTATTCGTGATGAATATGTCTTTGCTTCCAAGGCCACTCGTTATCGCTATGAGCGCCGCGGGGACACCATCCTGCACGAGCTTGCCCATATGTGGTTCGGCGATCTTGTCACCATGCGTTGGTGGGATGACCTGTGGCTGAATGAGTCCTTTGCCACCTGGTCTGCTGCGATTTCTCAGGCTGAGGAAACGGAATATGACACCGCCTGGGTCACCTTTGCCAATGTGGAAAAGTCTTGGGCTTATCAGCAGGATCAGCTGCCTTCTACTCACCCTGTGTTCTCTGATGGTTATGACATTGAAACTGTCGATCAGAACTTCGATGGCATCACCTATGCCAAGGGCGCTTCGGTGTTAAAGCAGCTCCAGGCATATGTCGGCCGCGAAGCATTCCTTGCCGGCGTACGTCGCCACTTTGCCAACCACTCTTGGGGTAATGCCACCTTTGATGATCTGCTCGGTGCTCTTGAGCAAGCATCCGGCCGTGATCTTTCCGATTGGGCAGACCAGTGGCTCAAGACCACCGGTATCAATACCCTCGGCGCGGATTTCACCGTTGAGGATGGCAAGTACACCTCCTTTGCCGTTACTCAGACCGGCGCCGCCCCGGGTGCCGGTGAGCTGCGTACCCACCGCTTAGCGGTGGGCCTTTATAAGCTTGTCGACGGGTCCCTCGACCGCTACGCACGCGTCGAACTTGACTGCAGTGGCGCGTCGACAAGCGTAGAAAAGCTTATTGGCACAGAAGCAGCTGATTTTGTGCTGGTCAATGATGATGATCTCACCTATGCACTGCTCGATCTTGATGAGGCTTCACGCACCTTTGTTGTAGACAATATTGATAAGTTCTCGGACCCTATGCCACGTACTTTGGCCTGGTCAGCAGCCTGGGAGATGACTCGCTCCGGCCAGATGAAGGCTCGTGATTTCATTGCGTTGGTGGCACGCGGTGCTGCTGCGGAGACTGAGATCGCGGTGCTGGAACGCATTTTGATGCAGGCTACCTCGGCACTGAAGAATTATGCAGATCCGCAGTGGACTGAGGGCAAGGACTTGCTGGCAAATGCCTTGCTTGAGGGTGCACAGCAGGCCGAAGCAGATTCTGATTCCCAATTGGCGTTCATCCAGGCTTTGGCAAAGGCTCCGCTCAATGATGCGGCCGTTGCATTCTTCCGCGATGTTCTTGCGGGCAAGGTAAATGGGCTAACTGTTGATCCTGATCTGCGTTGGTGGGCGCTGACTGCGTTGATTGCCCATGGTGCCGTGGAGAATCCAGCAGAGGCAGTTGCTGAGGAGCTTTCTCGCGATAAGTCCAATGCTTCCTACCTTGCTTCACTACGCGCCCGGGCCGCCATTAACACTGGTGATAACAAGGCTGAGGTTTATCAGGAGGTAACTTCATTGGACAATAACCTGTCTAACCTCGAGTTGCGCCATAAGATCGAAGGCTTAACCTTCACTGGTTCTGCTGATCTGCTGGCCACCTACAACAATCAGTATTTCGAGATTCTTGATGAGGTGTGGGCAAAGTTCTCCGGCGAAATGGCTCAGCAGGTAATTTTGGGTCTCTTCCCTGCTTGGAATATTTCCACAGAAGGACTCGAGCGTGCCGATTATTTCCTCGATGGTGAGCATGCAGCGGGTATCAAGCGCATTGTTGCTGAATCCCGCGATCGTGTGGCTCGCGCCGTACGTAACCGCGAAGTTGATGCCAGCTAATTAGGCTATTCGGCGCTTAGCCCTCGCTCATTTTCGAGCGAGGGCTTTTATTATTCGAACATGTGATACTTACGTGTCCACGCTGCCCCTTAAGCTCCAGAGGAGTTCAGCCATTAGGCATCCCCCACTGGTTCTAAGAAAGGGCCATCATGTCCATCGAACAAGCAATTACCGCTTTGGCAGCTCGAGTTCGCGAGCTCAAACCCATCATTGAAACCGAGGAAGCCACCAAAACTGCTTTCATCATTCCCTTTATCAGTACTGTCCTGGGATATGACGTCACCGACCCACGCGAAGTTATCCCTGAATACACCGCTGACGTGGGAGTAAAGAAAGGTGAGAAGGTTGATTTTGCTATCAAGTCTGGGGATGATTTCCACTTTCTCATTGAATGTAAGAAGGTTGGCGAACCCCTAAACTTGGACCACGCTAATCAACTTGTGCGCTATTTCAATGTCACCGATACGGAATTTGCGATCCTCACCAATGGCGAAATCTATCAATTTTATGCGCAGCTCGACGCGGTTAATCGCATGGATGAAAAGCCCTTCATGACCTTGGATCTATCCAATATTGATCCGCGGCAATTTTCCCATCTAGAAATGTGCACCCGCGCACATTTCAATCCACAAGCTCTGGCTGCCAATGCGGAGGAGCTTAAGTACATCGCCGAGCTAAAGAAGCTCATTGCACTGCAATTTCAAGAGCCAGATACGGAAATTGTCAAGATGCTGGCCTCCGCTGTTTCCACAAAGCGCATGACGGCAGCCAATTTGGAATACTTCACGCGATTGGTTTCTACCGCATCCTCGCAATTCCTTAAGGATGAGGTCAATCGACGTCTACGCTCCGCTCAGGATTATGATGATCCCTCCCCTTCACCGTTGGAGATTGCCCCAGTAGAAAATTCCACTCCGGAAGTTGAGGAACCGGTTTCTGAAGTTCATACAACTGAAGATGAAATCTACGGACACTCCATTGTCCGGGCAATTTGTTGTTCGGAGGTACCAACTCAGGACATCACCATGCGAGATGCCAAGTCCTATTGCGCCATTCTTTTCCAGGACAATAATCGCAAACCTATTTCTCGATTCTTCTTCGACCGAAAGGTTCCACGTATCTCTATCTTCAATCCAGAAGGTGAAGCTGAACATTTCGATCTGGAGTCTATTGAAGATATCTACCTTTATGCAGACCAGCTAAGGGCCCGGGTTAATTCCCTCAAAGCAGTTTAGGGTGCTTCTTCTTCAAAAATGAAGAGGTCTTCAATTTGGCAATTAAACTCGCGAGCTAGCTGGAAGGCCAAGGGCAAAGAGGGGTCATAACGGCCTTTTTCAATGCTGATGATGGTCTGCCGGGAGACTCCCAACGCGTCTGCCAAACGCTGCTGGGAAAGACCAAGTTCTTCCCGGTAGGCTCTAAGGTGGTTCTTCATTCAAGTGTCCTAGGCCGCCCGGTGCTTGCGGATGCCATAGCTCATCCAAAAACAGATCTGCATTAAGACCAATAAGATTAATAAAGCGTTGGACATGGCGATCTCCATGGGACGCACGCTGAACACAATGGATCCGATTCCTCCGATAACCATGAGCATGTGGAAGGTATCTTGGGCCGCTGCGGCATACCAAGTATTTTCCACGCTATTTTCTGGGTTTCGGATGACACCTTTGATAGTTTCGCGGTCCACCAATGCTAACCAGGTCAGAGCCACCGCAACGGGCAGCATCACTATGAAATAGATAGCCAAAAATAGCCAATAGCGTTCCGGGTTAAGCAAGCTCAGCATAAGCAGGGAAAAGACTGCAGAAAAGAATGCTCCTCCACCTAGCGATGCAGCGATTAAGCCAGCTGCACCTCCTCCAAATTTTGAACGTCCAAATATTGTTTTGGTGCTAGACATTTTCAGCTCCTCCAACTATGTTAAGCGTGCTTTACATCTCAAGATTAAAGTAAAGCACCCTTTACAGTCAAGGGTGCTTTACAACTCTTTTGAAATTAGCGGATACTCTTTTGTGGATTAAGCCACTGAGTTAATGCCACCACCAACAAGGCAGCCGCGCAGACCCAAAAAGCTTGCGCTCCTATGGCCATATAAATAGGCAAGAATGATATCGGTGCCGCAGCTGAGCCAAAGAACCTAAAAGCTTGCACGGTAGACAACAAAGACGCTCCACCTGGGCTAGCAAGCACCGCAAGGTTGACCGTTGCCTGAATGCCTTGAGCAGCAGCAACAGAAATTGCCCATAGCAATGCAACCAGCACGATCCAAGGAGAAATTGGAATGCAGGCCAATGCCAGCGCTGCGATTAAAGCGCTCACTACTAATACTGCGCGTACCCCAAACTTGTCTGCCATTTCCCCGATTTTGCGAGAACCAAAAAATGCTGCTGCGCCACCGCACATGACAACAAGACCACGCGCTGCTGCATCGAGTTCAAATCGATCACCTACGTGGAGAGATGTCATAAATCCAACGCCAATAACTCCCACTCCCACCACAAATCCGGAGAGCATATGAATCAACGTAGGAAGCCATTGCACCTTTCCTGCGACATTTTGGCGGGACGCTGAAGGTGCTGCGACCACGGGGAGTCTTGCCAAAAGGATAAAAGCTGCAGCACTGGCAGTAACCAAGAAGGTTAACCGCCAATTCACCACAGATGACAGTCCCGCAACAAAGGGCGCTGATAACATTCCCAAGGATTGCATCGCCGCATAGGTTCCCAGGGCTTTACCTAAGTTCTCTGGTGGAGTGAGCTCACGCAACATCATCTGCAGCACCGGCGTAGTAAACGCATTAGCCATGCCAATAACTGCATAACAAGCGACAAATAGCCACCAAGAAGGCGTGATTAACAACATCAAAGCCAAAGGCAGAGTCACTATATATGCCCAGGAAACTACCTTATGTGGTGGAATTCCACGTACTAACCGCCCAGAAATGAGCATCATGGTGGCAAATGGAAAAAGATAAAAAGACATGGTGAGGGCAGCTTGCCCCACACTGACATCAAAAGTATCTGCAAATTCTGGCAGAACCACTGCGAGCGCCTGACCAGTAAAGGGCCCAACAAATCCTCCGACCAAAATGGCCGCCATCTGCAGTTTCTTCATAGTGCCTTACTCTAGGCTCAACCCCCTGTTTGTTCCCACAAAAGGAAAAACAGGGGGTAAAAGGTCACTGGTGGGGAAATTATAAAAAGCGCTTAGGCACTTCTGGCTCGCCAAGGGACAGCATCAAGCGGTTAGCCCAGTTGAAAAAGGCCACAGAGTTGATGAGATCTACAATTTGCAGATCGCTAAAGCCCACGCCGCGCAGCTTCTTAATGCAGCCCTGGTTAAAGGCAGCTGGGGTGGAAGTCAGTGCGCGCGCTGCATCACGGATGACATTCCATTGTGCAGAACCCAAATCAGAGTCAATGCTTTTCAACAGCGCATTTACATCCGCGCCACGTCCTGATTCTTGCTCCGCACGGCCAGCGTGTACGGATGCGCAGTACACACAACCGTTAAAACGAGAAGTAACGGTTGCACCAAGTTCGCGCTCTGCCCGACCCAGGCCTTCCCCATCGGTATTAAAGAAGATATCCAGATCGGTCAAAGTGCGCGCTTTTAATGCCGCAGGATCACGTGCAAGCAATCGGAAATACGGCATATCAGCACGCTCAGGTTGAATGAGAGAATCCAGTTGAACCTCGGTGAGATCTGCTTTTGCTACCGGTGGTACCCAAGGCTTCCATCCAAGGGAATGGTTCACAAATTTTTCTGGTCGGTTGAGGTCTTCATAAGTGGAGATCTCAAAGCCCTCATTAGACAATTCCCAGGGGGTTTCAGGGATATTCAAACGTGCGCCAGCAGCCTGAATATCCTCACCATTGAGAGTGCGCAAGCCATAGGCCACCCGAAGTTGGAAAGCTAGGAAGGAAATCAATTGGGCCAAAGATACTGTGTCATCGGCAGACCACCCCGCTCCGGAAAGTCGGCCTAAGACCTCAGGACGTGAATCTCGTGGATGGAAGACTAACAGATGCGCATAATCAAAGGCAGCGGCAAGACGCTTTCCCAAAACCGTGGCATCATTGCGAACTGATCCGCCCGGCTCAGATTCCGCACTAAGTTCTGGTTCACGGTAGGTGCCATAAGGACCAGAGGAAATACCCTGTTCAATGGCATCTGAAACAGCAGTAACAACGGTGGTGGGGGCTTCGTCAAGAAGCAAATCTTGATAAAGATCCACTGCCGGGGAAAATTGATGCAGGCCAGCGACATAGGTGGCCACGGCATAACGCTCAGCAAAACTAAAAGTGCCAGGCTCACTGGGTTCTAGCAATGCTTCAAAACTCTTATGGGCATTGTCCCGCGCTTGGGGGCGGTTATCACGTAGCTCTGGAAGATCTGTTCCCACGAGCATATCGATAAGATCTGACATAGTAGAGGCTCTCCTAAAGTCCAAGATTGAGTTCGCCACCACGATAACGCGATCCCGGGATTGCGTCGATGAGGCGGGAAGTAAATTCGCTTTGTGGGTTCTTAAACACTTCGGCAGTCTTACCCACTTCCCCTTGGCTGCCGCGACTCATCACAGAGACGGTGTCTGAGATTTCACGAACCACAGCCAAATCATGGGAAATGAAAACATAGGTTAATCCTAGCTCTCGTTGTAGATCATCGAGCAGGCGCAGAATTTGGGCCTGCACAGTGACATCAAGAGCAGAAACAGCCTCATCAAAAACAACCAATTCAGGTTCCAAGATCATTGCTCGCGCAATTGCTACACGCTGGCGCTGACCACCAGAAAGCTCACGTGGACGGCGGCTACCCAACTGTGGATCCAGGGCCACCAAGTCCAGGTGATGATCTACTTTTTCTGAAACCTCTGCCTTGCTCAATTTGGTGAAATTGCGCAGGGGCTCGGCAATGATGCCCGCAATTGTTTGACGTGGATCCAAAGAAGAAAATGGGTTTTGGTATACCAACTGAATCTGCTGGCGCAATTGACGCTGAGCCGTGGCAGATAATCCAGTTATCTCCGTACCGTCAAACTTAATAGACCCCGAGGTGGGGGTATTAAACATAGAAATGGCTCGGCCTAATGTCGTTTTTCCGGAGCCTGATTCACCAACAATGGCATGGGTGCTACCACGCAGCACCTCAAATGAAATATCATTGGCAGCCACAAAAACGTCGTCTTTGCCTCGGGAATATTCTTTGCGGAACTTATCAACTACCAAAAGTGGCTCGGAAGTGGCACCTGCCGCTACTCGCGTGGGGATCTCGCCGATGCTCAGCGAGGGCGCGTCGGCAAGCAACTTTTTAGAGTATTCATGCTGGGGTTCGGTCAAGACCGAAGCCGCGTAACCACTTTCCCGGACCTCACCATTTTGCATGACGACGATTTGATCCGCCCGATCACCGGCAACAGCGAGATCATGGGTAATAAATAAAATTCCCATGCCTAGTTCCCGCTGCATATCTTCTAGCAAATCCAGAATGATTTTCTGCACGGTCACATCCAGCGCGGATGTAGGCTCATCGGCGATGATCAGCTCTGGCTCAAGTGCAATGGCAGCTGCGATCAACGCGCGCTGCTTCATGCCACCAGACAGCTCATGCGGGTACTGGTCATAGCGGACCTCTGGGTTATCAATACCCACGCGTTCTAGAAGCTCAATGACCTTCTTCTTGCGCTCCGCGGCAGTTCCACGCTTGTGGATAGCCAAGCCCTCCCCCACTGACGCACCAATGGTTTTCACTGGGTTCAGGGAGTTGTTGGGGTCCTGCGGAATCAAACCAATCTTGGTGCCGCGAACGTTTTTCCACTCGCGTGCGTTCAAGCCAACCAGCGAACGGCCGTTGAAGGAAATCCGACCAGAATCTACCTCAGCGTTATCAGCCAGCAAACCAATCACGGCCTGCGCAGTGGTGGATTTACCAGATCCGGACTCACCAACAATCGCGGTGATCTGGCCAGGATGCACCTCCAGGCTGACATTGTTGACAGCATGCACCAAACCTTTAGCAGTTTGATAAGAGACAACCAGATCGTTGATCTCTAACAAGGGGGTAGTCATTTTCTATGCCTCCTTCTGGATGATGCGGCTTAGATAGTTGGCAGACATAACCACGGCGATGATGACAAAACCAGGCAGCACAGTCAGCCACCATGAGGTTGCCATGTAGTCACGGGCATCAGAGATGAGCAGCCCCCACTCTGGAGTTGGCGGCGGAGCACCGTAGCCCAAGAATCCCAGCACGGACAGCTGCAAAATAGAGGAGCCGAACTGTAGGGCAGCAAGAGCGAACACTGGGGTCAGGGAGTTAGGCAGAATGTGGCGGAACAACACCTGTGCCTGGGTACCACCAGAACCATAGGCTGCCTCCACAAAATCAGAACCTGCAACCGTCATCACTTGGGAACGAGCTAAACGGGCAAAAGTAGCAACTGAAGTAATACCAACGGCGATCGCAGCATTCATCGTGCCGAATCCCAAAAGAATAACGACAGTCAAGCTGAGCAGCAGCGCCGGAATAGACAACAGTACGTCCACAAAACGCATTAGTACTGTGTCCAACCATCCACGTTGTGCGCCTGCGAGCAAACCAATCAAGGTGCCCACAATCAGTCCAACTAACACCGCAATTAATGCGCCCAGCAGGGTTTCCCTGGCGCCGTAGACAACACGGCTATACAGGTCACGTCCCACAGAATCCGTGCCAAACCAGTGAGTTCCGCTTGGGCTCAGCAGGGCCACATCATCGCCGGTAAACGGATCCTGGGAGGTAAATAGGCTTGGGATCAGTGCCATCAGCACAGCGACGACCAAAACCACAATAGAAAGCACAGCGGCAGGCCTTGTCCAAGGATTGCCCAACGCTTTACGCTTGCGCGACGGATCAGCTGATCCAGTTCGAGGATTTGCAGACACCGGTTTCTTAGATGAAATAGGAGGGTTACTCATGGTATTTATGCCCTTTCCCTGCGGCGCAGACGGGCATCGAGGACTGGGTACAACAAATCCACGATGAGGTTGATCAAAACATAAACAGCAGCTGCAATTACCACGATGGCAAGCATCACTGGCATATCGCGGTTGGCCACGGCGTTGACTGTCAACTGGCCAAGACCAGCACGGCCGAACACAGCCTCGGTAACCACGGCACCGCCAACAAGTTCACCAAATAAAATGCCTGCGATAGTCATGGTGGGCAATAAAGCATTGCGCAAAATATTGCGGAAGAAGATCCACATTTCACCTGCACCGCGTGCTCGAACAGCTGCGATAAAAGGTTGGTTTTTTACTTCTTCAATGGAGCGAATCAGCACCTGTGCAAGTGGTGCGGTAATCGGAATAGACAACGTGATTGTGGGCAAGATCAATCCCTGTGCCGGGGTGGAGCCAATGACTGGAACCCAACCCAAGCGGAAAGAAACCACCTGAATCAGCATGATGCCCAACCAGAAGCTTGGAAGAGAGACGAAAAATGGGGGCAGTGCTTGGAAGAATCCCTTGATCCAGGCAAAGCGGTCCATGGTGGCAAGAATGGAAATGACCAGCGCCAGGATGGCTGCAAGCAAGAACGCCAAGATGGCCAAGGTGAGGGTGCCAGGCATTGCTTCTGCCAATTGGGTAGCCACAGCTGTACCAGTTTGTACCGAGTAGCCGAAATCGCCCACTAGGAAACCAGTCAGTGTTGTGAAGTACTGAGCAATTAGGGATTCATCGGCACCGTAGGATTCCCGGATTTGTGCGATTTGTTCTGGTGAAAGACCCAGGTCTGGGCTGGAATAACGTGCAGTCACAGCATCGCCAGGAAGGGCAGAAAGCATGATGAATGCGAGAGTAAAAGTGACCAACAAAACCAAAAGGGCTTGCCCGATTCGGCGCAGGATCTGCGAGGTAGTCATTTACTCCTCCTCACTGGAATCGTTACTGGAATGGTCAAGGTATGTTTCATAAAAACTTGGGCGTCCGATAACTTCGGGGCTAAAGCCCTTCACATAGGGCTGCACGCCGTAGACAACTGGCTCTTCAAACAGTGGCAAAACATAGGCTTGTTCGGTGATGTAGTCCTGTGCGGCGGCAGATGCTGCTGCGCGGTCGGCTTCATTTGGGCTGGATGCAATAGCCATGAGGAGTTCCTCCAAATGAGGATCGCCAATGTCAGCGGTCTCCCCTTCCATGGTCATGTTCAGCAGTTCATTGCGGTTGGTGGAGTACAGCTGAGATTTCAGTACGTCGTAGTCTGCGCGTCCAACCATGGTGTGGCGGACCTGAATTTTATCTAGGTCCTTCGAATCAGCGTCTTGTGCTGCTTGATCACCTGGGTTGAGGTTAACTTTGATGCCTATATCGCCTAGTTGTTCTTGAACCATTGTGACCACTTCGCGGGAGCGTGGCTGTGGGAGGGCTTCGTTGAAGGTGAGTTCTAAAAGCTCACCGTCTTTGCGTCTCATGCCGTCAGAGTCCACAGTCCAGCCGGCTTCATCTAAAAGTGCGGTGGCTTTATCTAGGTCATAGATATAGGCATCAACCTGTTCTTTGTATCCAAGTGCGTTTTGCCCCAGCACTGAGGTAGCTAGTGGGTAAGACTCACTAAACAGCACGCGCATGATCTTTTCACGGTCGATGGCGTGGATGAGCGCTTGGCGGACTCGAATATCTGACAGCTTGTCGTTTTTAAAACGGAAGTTGAAGCTGTTGTTCACACCGTTGGTGGCGGCGGAAATGATGGAAATGCCTTCATTTTTAAGGTGCGCTTCGACGGGCGCTTCGATTTGGCGGGCAATATCTGCCTGGCCCGCAACGATTGCGCCGATGCGAACTGACTCCTCGCCTGCTAGCACGTAGTTAACGGCATCAAGTTTTGCGCGGCCTTGGTGTTCGCGGGCAGGTGGTGCCCAATCGTAATCTTCGCGGACGCTCAAAGTGAGGTTGGTGCCCAGAGTTTCATCAGTGATGAGAAAAGGACCGGAGCCGATGACGTTTTTGGCATTGCCAGGTGCAAATTCTTCATTAGCAAAATCCAAGGTGGAATCAGCATAAAGGCCAGCATTGAATGAGCTGGTAGCCTGTGCAAATCCTGGAGCGGGTTCAGAGAAGTGGAATCGGACGGTGTCCTCATCGATTACTTCGCCGTGGTCATAGTTGGTAATTTGCTCCGAGATGGTGAGGCGTCGATCTTTATCCCCAAGTCCATAAAGGTCAAAGTTCTTCACCACATTTTCAGCGGTCAGTGGGGTGCCGTCCGAGTACGTGACGTCGGTGCGGATGTTGAAGGTGAACTCTGTTGCATCTTCATTGACTTCCGGCAGATCGGTGGCGATCCATGGGCTAAGTTCCAGGGTTTCTGGATCCTGGTAGAGCAAGCGGTCTGCAATGTTGTTGACCACGCTGCCGTTGGGATAAAAACCTGCTGATGGTGGATAAAGGGTTCGGAAGAACTGTGGTTCCAGGTAAGTGAGGGTGTTGTCCTCGCCTTGTGCTGGTTGGACAGTGCATCCAGAAAGCATGGCTAAACCGGCCAGTGTGGCGGCTACTGCGGTGAGCAACCGGCGGGTTTTCAAGCGTGGTTTATTCTCGGGGGAGCCGAGACCGTGCCTGTGCTTTTTAAACACTAGGCTTACCTCCAGTGAATATTTAAGTTACTTTACGTGTCAGCTAATTAATGTCCCAGAACTTAACACACTTTTAGACTAAGCGGTACATTGGTTTAGACTAATCTGTCTAAATCGCACCAATAATCCACTACGCAGGAGTTTTTGTGAGCACGAACGATAAGCAGGTGGCCATCATCGGCGTAGGCCCCAGGGGCATTTCAGTATTAGAAAGGATTGCAGCAGCTCTCAATACTGTTTCTAGGCCACAACAGGGTCTTACCATTCACCTTGTCGAAGATTCTCAAATGGGCGCAGGCAACGTGTGGCGCACCGATCAAACCAGGACACTGTGCATGAATACGCTCGCTGGTGCGGTGACAATATTCACAGAGCCAGGTTCCACTGTGACCGCTCCAGTGGTGGAAGGACCACTGCAATTTGATTGGATCCGCCTGCTGCGCGGCGATGAAGATTTGAGTGGAATTCCAGAAAAAGCCATCGAGCTGTTCCGCACCTATCCCCCGACTGCATCCGTGGCGGAGGATTTCAAGCAAGAATTAGCAGACACTGTTATCCAGTCTAATCCTTCCCGCGCGCTGTACGGCGCTTATTTGCGGTGGGCTTTCGATGTTGCCCTGCAGCTACTGCCGCAGTGGGTAACGGTGGAGCAGCACAACACACGCGCGATCGGCATCCGCGAAGATGGCGACCGCGATGTTATTACCTTAGATAATTCAGAAATGATTTCTGCCGATTCCACGGTGTTGGCGGTCGGTTGGCAAACTCCTGCTTTTAACGCTGAAGAACAATCCATCCTCGCAGCTTTAGAAGAGTACCCTGATCTGGTGTGGGTAAAGCCTGGCAATCCGGTGGAACAAGATGCCAGCCTTATTCCTGCTGGTGAGCAAGTACTTGTGCGTGGTTTAGGCATGGGCTTTTTCGACATCATGGCACTGACTACCATCGATCGAGGTGGCATTTTCCACGAGGACCAAAGCACCCGCTCTGGACTTCGATATGAGGCCTCAGGAGAGGAACCACTCTTTATAATTTCCTCCGGCCGCGGCTACCCTTATCTTCCAAAATCCGACTATAAGTCTCTTCCACCTGGCGCAAAATTAGCGCGCCTGAAGGCAGTAATTTCCACAATAAACTCTCAAAAACGCGGGATTGCCTCAATTAACTATGACACCGAGGTATGGCCAGCTGTCGTTCGTGATGCTTATGAGGCTTATTATGACAACCTCAATCGGGTTAACCCTGAGGCAATCTATACGAGTCTGGAAAAAATTATCGAGGTTATCGATGAGGTAGACGTCGACAAGCTCCCCAAAGCACTGGCCGCGCACACCGCGGACATCTTTGACCTGCAGGCCTGGGAATTCCCGCTGGCGGGAATTAATGAAAGCGTTGAGGAATTAACCGCGCGCATCGCAGCTGGCTTAAGCCACGATATTCACCATGCTGAACTTGCGTGGGATAGCCCACTAAAGTCAGCTCTGTGGTCAATATCTGCCGCCCGCAAACCCAGCTCCATTCTCGGCGCGGAAGGCCGCTTCACTTTTGAATCGCGGCGCAATCGCTTCGCCGCAGTAATGGCCATTGGCCAGATGGTCGGCTCCGGCCCACCCCTTTTCCGAACTCGGGAATTGTTGGCGCTTGTCGACGCGGGCCTGGTGCACTTCATCGGCGCCCGCCCCCGCCTCAGCGTCCACGATGGGCTGTGGCAGCTCACCTCCCCCACCACTGGGGAGACACCGCAGCGTTCGCGGGTGCTCATTGACGCCTGGATGCATAATCCCGATGTGCGTCGCAACGCCGACCCTTTGGCGCTCACGCTAGAAGAAGCCAACCGAGTTCGTCCCTTTAATGTCTATTCCAGTGACGGCACTGCAGCCCCCACAGGTTCCCCGGAAGTTGATCCCGCTACGCACCTATTGGTGCACCCCAATGGCAAGCTTGATCCGCGGGTACGCCTAATTGGTATTCCCACTTATGCGCAATTGCCCGACACCACCATTTCACCGATGCCGGGAACGAACCCTCTTATGCTGCAAGAAACGGATAAAGCTGCAGTGCAGGTGCTCCGCCAATTGGGATTCATAGATGCTTAATACTGAGAGACAATTACCTTTAAACCCCTAAAAAAACCCTGAACTTTCCCCAAACTACCTTTCCCCTTGGAGAAAGTTCCCCTAACCAGGGTAGTCTGTTCTGCATGTATTTAACCCTTGCGGACTCCGTTTCCCAGGTAGCACTGGGTCCATCTTGGATGGACCCAATGTACCTCTTGTCAGGTTCAGGCCCTTTTGGCGATTTTGTCTTACCCGCGATGCTGGCGATTGTCTTTATTGAATCTGGCTTGCTCTTCCCACTATTGCCTGGTGATTCTTTGCTATTTACCGGTGGTTTGTTGGCAAACCAGCCGGATCCTTTTGCTCCACTATGGTTGGTTCTTATCCTCTGCCCCATCGCCGCAATTTTGGGCGACCAGGTGGGCTACTGGCTGGGACACAAATTCCACCCCAAGCTGGTCAATCGCCCTGATGGACGCATCTTCAAGCAGGAATACCTCAAGCAGACTGAGGACTTCTTTGAAAAGCACGGCCCCATCACCATCATTCTGTGCCGTTTTGTGCCCATCGTTCGCACCTATGCACCTTTGGTAGCTGGCATGGCCGGTATGCGCTACCGCACCTTCTTTATCTATAACGTCATCGGTGGCATTCTCTGGGGTGCCGGCGTAGTTGCTCTAGGCGCAGCTCTTGGTCAGTTCGACTTTGTCCGCAACAATATCGAAGCGATCTTCCTGGTCATCGTATTCATTTCCATCGTGCCTGGCCTGATCGGTTTTGCTCGCAAACTTGCAAGCAAAACCCCAGCAGAACCAATTTCAGAGCCCGTTGCCGAAGCGTCCACTGAGTCTAAGATTGCCGAGCCGGTAGAGCGCCCAGCTCAATAATTTTATTTGCGATCGCCCAGTTCAATTCTGGGACGAACATCCACATTGGTAATTTGCGTGGATGAGCCAGCGTCAACCACAAAACGGATGGCGCTGGCTATTTCTTTTGCGTCGATATACAACTCAGGCTGATATACAGTCCCCTGGGCAGCCATAAGCCCGCGCAACATCTCGGTGTCAGTCGGGCCGGGGGAAATCGTCGAAACGCGCACTCCCACGCCAGCTTCCTCCTTGCGTAAAGAGTCCGCCAAACCCCGCAGTGCGTGCTTGCTCGCGGTATAAATCGTGTTACCCGGATGGGCTCCAGTACCCGCGCCAGAATTAATAAAAATAATTTGGCCCTGCGCCTTGCGTAGCGCAGGCAGCAATTGCCGTGTCAGCTCAGCCGGCACAATAACATTAAGCTCCAAATGCGCGCGCCACTGCTCCACAGAGGAGCTTTCCACGCTGTGGTTGCGGGCCACCGCCGCAGCGTGGACCAGGGTGTCCACGCGCTCTAGTTTAGAGAGCTTTTCGACGCCTCCCCGATCTAAAACGTCGGACAAGATATCGCTCTGGATGCCCACAACTCCTGAAATATCCTCAAGTTTTTGCAAAATTTCCAAATTTCGTCCCAATGCAAAAACAAGATGGTCGGTGGCTAAATCCTTAACAATTTCTAAGCCCATTCCGCCTGTCGCACCCGTTACTACCGCGACTTTCTTAGCTTTTTCTTGGTTTTCTGACATCATTTCAGTCTCCCAGGTTTTTCTTTAATTAAATGCATTCAACTTACAAGTTGCTATGACCACTATTCTATTAAATGGACTCGTATTGATTAAACTCATGACGTACCCTTTAAATCATGCCAAGTGAAATTATCAAGCCCTCTGTGGCCGTAGCACCCACAAATACTGGCCGTCGCCCAGGGCGTCCTACACAACGCATTCTGACAATTGATTCAATTGTTGAGCGCACATTGGCCATTGCGGGACGTGAAGGTTTTGCTGCAGTTACCATGAACCGCCTAGCGCGTGACATGGGCGTCACCCCGCGTGCACTTTATAACCACGTTTCCAACCGTCAAGAAATTGTTGACCGCGTATGGGTTAAGGTCGTTGAAGGTATCACCCTTCCTGATCTAGATCCAGCTGATTGGCGCAATAGCTTCCACGTGTTGTGGAACTCCCTGCGTGATCAATTCCGCACTTTCCCACGTGTTCTCCTCGTTGCGCTTGATGAGCAGATCAGCCCCCAGGGCACCTCTCCTTTGCGCCTCAAACTTGTTGAAATTGCATTGGATTTCTTCCAGCATTGGGCTATCCCTCGAGGACGCCGTTGTGGTCCGTGAAATGCTGCTAGCTGATCTTTTCAGCTTCGCACTCACCGCAGATTTCAGCTATGACCTGCGCAGCGATGAGGACAAAGCAACAACCTTCCACCCAGTCCCCGAGGTCTGGCTGGAAAAGCTACCAGAGGTTGAAGCCCCACTTACCCGTCAAGCACTTAAGGTGTCCCCCCGCACTGCGGACGAACTCTTTAACAAGATGGTTGAAGCCCGAATTGCTTATGTAGAAAAGCTGCTCGGACTCTAATTTTACAGTTGGTCGAGGGCCTGCTCAACATCGGCGAGCAGGTCCTCAATATCTTCAATGCCAATGGAAATACGCACAAGGTCACGGGGGACCTCCAGCTGTGAACCAGCGGCAGACTGGTGAGTCATGGTTGCTGGGTGCTCCAGCAAGGATTCCACACCACCGAGAGATTCCGCCAAGCAGATTAACTTGGTAGAGGTGCAGAACTTCTTTGCTGCTTCTTCGCCACCAGCAAAACGCACTGAAATCATCGCGCCAAAGCGCTTCATCTGCTTAGCTGCA
This sequence comes from Corynebacterium callunae DSM 20147, assembly GCF_000344785.1. Taxonomy (NCBI): domain Bacteria; kingdom Bacillati; phylum Actinomycetota; class Actinomycetes; order Mycobacteriales; family Corynebacteriaceae; genus Corynebacterium; species Corynebacterium callunae. Next base: position 2,217,072 of record NC_020506.1, read on the forward strand.
ACCTCATGGCCAGGGTGAGAAGCCAAGCCTGGGTAGAGCACAGTGGATACCTCTGGGCGGGAATCTAACAGATCAGCTACCTTTTCTGCGTTATCGCAGTGGCGTTCCATACGAACAGCCAAGGTCTTAAGACCACGAGCGGTCAAATAAGCATCAAAAACAGATGGGATTGGGCCGACGCCGCCCTGAAGGAAAAGTAGCTCCTCGTCGAGTGCTGCATCATTGGTCACCACGATGCCGCCGACCACGTCGGAGTGTCCACCGATGTACTTGGTGGTGGAATGCAAAACAGCATGTGCACCCAAGGCCAGTGGCTGCTGCAAATATGGTGATGCGAAGGTGTTGTCTACAACGAGCTTGGCATTAGTACCCTTGGTGAGCTCTGCAATTGCTGCAATATCAGTGATGGACAATGCTGGGTTGGTGGGGGTTTCCACCCAGATTAACTTGGTGTTTTCCTTGATTGCTGCTGCAACTTCTGCTGCCACTGCAGTATCAACCACGGTGTACTCCACGCCCCAGGCAGTGAAAACAGTATCGATAAGGCGAAAAGTTCCACCATATGCGTCATTGCCCAAGATGATGTGATCGCCTGGCTTGAGCAAAATGCGGAAGAGAATATCGGTTGCTGCCATTCCAGAAGAGAATGCCCGACCAAACTGCGCACCTTCCAAAGCTGCAACGGTCTTTTCTAGGGAGACGATTGTGGGATTTCCCACACGAGTGTATTCAAAACCATTGCGCAGATCATTTGGACCATTCTGGGCAAAGGTGGTGGAGGCGTAAATAGGGATGTTGATCGAACCATAAAACTCATCTGGCTCATATCCTGCATGAATGGATGCAGTGGAGAAACCCTGGGCGTTGGGGTTGGAAGACAAGGTAGATCAACTCCTGAAAATTTTTAAGTCGCTGTGCAGCCAGATCGGCTCTGTGGCAATGATAGACCAAGCTGTCCATTCTAGCCCAAATATCATGTCTTTTCATGCACACTTTTAATCCCGTTTATGCAGGCCAATCTCTGCCGTGAGAGATTTCGCCAAAAGTATTACGGTAGAAACCGATGATTATTTCTCGTGCTAACTCAGGGTCAGATGTCAATCTTGTCGAAGATGTCTCGAGCTGGTGGGACGACCCCACCACTAAGGAATGGCTCATCGACAAACCAATTTCTATTGCAGTCACAATTATGGTGGCGCTTATTGCTCATTGGATTTTGCGCAAGCTTATTACCAAGGCAGTAGAACGCGGCGCCAATAGAATGGGTGAGCAAGAGAAGCCGAAAAAGCCTTCTCTCATTAGGACTCCCTTTGGAAAATCTTCTTCCCAAACTGAAGAGATTCCACTTGATGTGCAGGTTTTGCGTCGTTCGCAGGAACAACGCCGCCAAGCACGTATCCGCACCCTAGGTGCGGTGGGTAAATCAGCTGTCGCAATCTTTGTCTGGACTTGGGCGGTACTGGCCATTTTGTCCACCATTGGGGTGAATGTGGCTCCACTTATCGCCTCTGCCGGCGTGGCTGGTGTTGCTCTTGGTTTTGGTGCACAATCCCTGGTCAAGGACTTCCTCAGCGGTATTTTCATGCTGATTGAAGATCAATATGGCGTGGGTGACACCATCGATGTTGGAGATGGAATTGTCGGAGAAGTAGAAGATATCAGCATGCGTATGACTACTCTGCGCGATATGGATGGCACCGTGTGGTACATCCGTAATGGAGAGATTCTGCGCGTAGGTAACTTCTCTGATGAATACGCCATCGCCCGATTTGAAGTTCCTGTTGGACTATCCAATGACACTGAGAAGGCCTGGGCAGTTATTGAAAAGTCCTTCCAGGAGGCGGTAAAGATGCCAACTGTTAAGAACTCCATCTTGGAAGAACCAGAGATGAAGGGTATCTCCGCCTTTGAGCCAGACCATATGACCTTCCGAGGTGTGGTGAAGACCTTGCCTGGTTTCCAATGGGAGGTACAGCGCCACGTGTATGCCAAGGTTCTTAGCGATATGCAACGCGAGGGAATCACCACTCCATATCCCAATGGAATCGGTGCACTTTCACCCAGGCAGCTCGAGGCGAAACGTTCGGGAGAAAAGGCCTAGAATCTTTAGGCATGACAGTCCCCGAGAATTTTTATGATGCAGTGGGCGGTGAGGAGACTTTCTCCCTCATCGTCCACCGTTTTTATGAGCAGGTCCGCACCGATGACATCCTTGGTCCCATGTATCCCCCAGATGATTGGGAGGGTGCGGAGCAGCGCCTTAAGATGTTCCTCGCTCAGTATTGGGGTGGACCTAGCGATTACTCGGAACAACGTGGCCACCCGCGTCTACGCATGCGCCATGCTCACTTCCCCATCGGCGTTACTGCGGCACAGCGCTGGCTGGAACTCATGGATAAGGCCATGCAGGATGTGGATATCACTCCGGAGCAGCATGAAGCCATTTGGGATCATATGCTGCGGGTAGCCGATATGTTGATTAACTCCAATCCGGATCCCCACGAAAAGCGCTAACCCAGAAGGCACCTTAAAGTTAGGCTGTGCCCAAAGTTTTAGAAGTTTTAAAAAGTTTTAGTTTGTTGGGGTTCACTGCCTTTGGTGGCCCCACTGCCCACTTAGGATATTTCCGAACCGAATTTGTTGAGCGTAAGAAGTGGCTCGACGATAAACAATATTCCGAAATTGTTGCCATTAGTCAGCTCCTCCCCGGACCTGGATCCTCGCAGGTCGGACTAGCGCTGGGTTATCAGCGCGCCGGTTTTGTTGGCATGGCCGCTGCTTGGTTCGGCTTCACGTTGCCGTCCGTTGTGCTGATGACAGCATTTGCGCTACTCTTCGACGCCAGCAATGCGGGTTGGACACTCGGCCTGCTCGCCGCAGCGGTCGCAGTAGTCTTTCACGCGGTTTCTGGCATGGCACGCACGATGGCTGACACTCCTCTAAGCGCCACCATCGCGGTATTTTCCGGCATCGCCGTGCTCGCAATCCCCTCTGCTTTTACCCACCTCGGCGTAATTTTGGCAGCCGGGGTTATTGGTATCTTTGCCTTCAAAAAGCTTGTCGACGAAACCCCGCCTGCCGCGCCCCTGCGCGCTATTCCAGCGTGGGCTGGAATCGGCGCGCTAATCATCTTCTTCTTGGGTCTTATTGCTGCCATTGCAGCTGGTGGTTTTTATCCCGCCTTTTATCAAGCCGGATCCACCGTTTTTGGTGGTGGCCACGTGGTTTTGCCATTGCTAGAAAAACTAGTGGTGGCAACTGGATGGATTCCAGAAAATGAATTCCTTGCAGGTTATTCTGCCGCGCAGGCTGTCCCGGGGCCGATGTTTACCTTTGCCTCTTACCTCGGTGCCGTCAATGGTGGAGTGCTTGGTGCACTTTATGCCACCTTGTTGATCTTTATTCCCGGCGCGTTGTTGACCATTGCGGGACTGTATTTCTGGGGACGCTGGCGGGAAGCTCCCTTACTACAAGCTGCCATTCAGGGCGTTAATGCTGGTGTAGTTGGCCTTTTGGGAGCAGCGCTTTATGATCCGGTGTTTACACACGGTATCACTGGGGTGGCATCACTGGCGATTGCAGCAATGTGCTGGTTGGGTCTTGCAAAATGGAAAATCCCACCCTGGGCAATCGCACTTGGTGCTGCGCTTGCCGGGTGGGTGCTGCTTTAAAAAACGCTTAATCCCAAACCTGCGGAGTGATAAACACTGCCATAAGGTGCATCAATTCGGGTCCAACGTCCATTTACCGAAACTCTTAAATGGCGTGGGATCTCATTGGGAGCCTCAAAGCCTGGGATTAATCCCAAAGAGGTGCAGGTAAAAACAGTACGCATGGCAATTGATGCAGTTTTGCCATTACCTTCAGCCTTAATTACCTCTTGGTCCATCAGCGATGCTGGGGGCCCAAGGGGCCCGGAGAACTGGCGCGCTAGCGCTTGGCCTTGATCAGCCAGCGACCTTACTACCTGAGTGGGGAGCTCGTCGACAAGCGTAAAACCGGTGCTGGGGGGCAGTGAACCTGGCCAACTAGCGTCGCGTGCGGGGCCGATATCGGGGGTTCCGGCATTGAGCGCTGCCAATAAATCAGCGGCCCCCACGGCTGCGCCATCGCGACTGGCCACCCCAGCAACTCGGCGTGAGGCCGTCACGTTGAAAGGCGTGGTGACAAAAACATCCACTAATTCAGGCGCAATTTGCCGAAAACGTGCGCTAGCTAATTCATCAATTCCCACCGCCCGGGCCACCAGTGCCTGGAGGCCGCGGGCGCCGGAGGTAATGCTTAAAGATTCTGGCACTAGTTTTCCAGAGCTTCCTGGGCCTGGACTTCGCTGCTTGCAACGGCAGTAAGTACCTTGCGCTCAACCTTGCTGATGGAACGTGGTGCGGCGGTCTGGATATTAACGGTGACCTGCACACACTCAACAACGCAGCAAACTCGACCATTACGGTCTTTAACTTCCTGGCGGGTTCTGAAGGAAGTATTGCCCAGCTTGGTGACCTGGGTTTCCACAATCACCTTGGTGGTATCAGGCAAAATTGCGCGCAAATAATCCACTTCCAAGTGGCGCACAAAAGCTGCGGGGATTTCATAACCGCGCTCACGGAATTGATCCTCGGCAAAAATAAGACGAGCTTCTTGAGCGATTTCGATATAAGCAGCGTTGTTTACGTGTCCGAAACGGTCGAAATCGGACCAACGGAGATCAACCTCCGTGACGTGGAAGTTCTTTTGGGTGTTTTCCTCAGTGACTGCCATGGTTTTAGCCTCGGCCTCTTTCTATCTAACTTCGGGTTATTCGAGCGTCTCGCAAGCATTCTACCGACCACCCGACTGCGTGCGCATTCCTGTGTAAATCTCAAACAAAAGGCCTGCATACTCCTAGAATTTTAAATGGGAGTATACAGGCCAATTCTAACTAATTTCCGCTTCGTAGAATTAGCGCGTCAGCTTACGGTGCGTCACTCGGGATGGACGAGCTGCGTCAGCACCAAGGCGCTCAACCTTGTTCTTCTCATAATCTTCGAAGTTGCCTTCGAACCAGTACCACTGGCCTTCGACAACGTTGCCTTCCCACGCCAAGATGTGGGTACAGGTGCGGTCCAGGAACCAACGGTCGTGGGAAATGACCACGGCGCAGCCTGGGAAGTTTTGCAGTGCATTTTCCAAAGAGCCCAGGGTTTCGACATCAAGGTCGTTTGTAGGCTCATCGAGCAGGATCAGGTTTCCGCCCTGCTTCAAGGTCAATGCCAGGTTGAGGCGGTTACGCTCACCACCGGACAGAACCTTGGAAGGCTTTTGCTGATCTGCGCCCTTAAAGCCAAAGGCAGAAAGGTATGCACGAGATGGCATTTCATTTTGGCCAACGATGATGTAGTCAAGACCATCGGAAACAACTTCCCAAACAGTCTTTTCAGGATCAATGTTTTCACGGCCCTGGTCAACGTAGGACAGCTGTACAGTCTCTCCGATTTCCACGGTGCCTGCGTCTGGCTTTTCAAGGCCAACAATGGTCTTAAACAGGGTGGACTTACCCACACCGTTAGGGCCGATAACACCCACGATGCCGTTACGAGGCAGGGTGAAGGAAAGATCCTTGATCAGGGTGCGTCCGTCGAAGCCCTTCTCCAGGTCCTTAACCTCTACAACCTTGTTACCCAGGCGTGGAGGAGTTGGGATCTGGATTTCTTCGAAGTCGAGTTTGCGGTACTTCTCAGCTTCCGCAGCCATCTCCTCATAACGGGACAGACGAGCCTTGTTCTTAGCCTGGCGTGCCTTAGCACCGGAACGAACCCAAGCGAGTTCTTCCTTCAGACGCTTTTGCAGCTTCTGATCCTTCTTGCCGGCAACTTCCAAACGATCAGCCTTCTTCTCCAGGTAGGTGGAGTAGTTGCCCTCGTATGGGTGCAGCTGACCGCGGTCAACTTCACAGATCCACTGTGCAACGTGATCAAGGAAGTAACGGTCGTGTGTGACGGCAAGGACAGCGCCCTTGTAATCAGCCAAGTGCTTTTCCAACCACAGCACGGACTCCGCGTCCAAGTGGTTAGTAGGCTCATCGAGCAGCAGCAGGTCAGGCTCGGAAAGCAAGAGCTTTGCCAAAGCCACGCGGCGACGCTCACCACCGGAAAGGTGGGTTACGGCCTCATCGCCTGGAGGACAACGCAGTGCGTCAAGAGCTTGTTCGATCTTGGAATCAATTTCCCAAGCATCTGCGGCGTCGAGGGCTTCCTGAAGGACACCCATTTCTTCCATGAGCTCATCGGTGTAGTTGGTAGCCATTTCTTCTGCAATGGCTTCGAAGCGTTGCTTCTTTTCGAAGATCTCGCCGAGACCTTCTTCAACGTTCTGGCGAACAGTCTTTTCCTCGTTCAGCGGTGGTTCCTGCAGCAAGATGCCAACAGTTGCGCCTGGATCGAGGAATGCTTCACCATTAGATGGCTGGTCGATGCCGGCCATGATCTTCAGAATTGATGACTTACCAGCGCCGTTAGGACCAACGACACCGATCTTGGCACCTGGGTAGAAGGACATGTAGACATTGTCCAAGATGACCTTGTCACCGATTGCCTTACGCACGTTCTTCATCGTGTAGATGAACTCGCCCAATGTAACCCCTTTAACTGCGATTTTGCGTTTAAGTACTCAGCTGTCAAGGTTACATGAGCCAGCCCAAATAAGGGACCTTGGCCAATAAAGTAGGCTTCCGGCCCCTCTCGGAAAACTATTCTTCGGTGTGCTCGCTAGCTCCAACGCTTACTAGCTGACTTTCCTCCCCCACTGCTGCTCCTTCCTCGGTGCCATTGTCTTCGCTGTTATTAAAATGCCGCGCTTCTGGGTTTGGATAATGAGATGACGTATCTTCAGGAATGGTTACTCCATCGGGGACGTTTTCTAGTCGCGGACGAGAATCAACAAATCCCACACGATAAGTATTAAGATCAATGCCAATAGACAATGCTCGCATCCGCACCTCTTGGCGCTTATTGAGCTTGTCTGAATCCCCCTCAGTTACAGCCCATTCATTGGTATAAAGCATTCCTTGAATAATCACTGATACTCCAGTGGTCAAAGATTGGTGCGCGTTAATTCCAAGGCGACCCCATGCCTCTACATTGATATAGAGCTGATCAGTGTTATGCCACTTTTCGCCCTGGCGGTAGGAGCGTGAAGAAGCAATACGCAGCTTTAGCACTCCGTCACTATTGTCTTTCTTTCCAATATAAAGCGGGTCGCTGCAAACTCGGCCGACGATGGTAATTGGTGAGTTAATCATGTCTCGGTGATCCATTTCTTTTGTGGTAGTGGATGTACTTTCACCAGGCAGTGTGCCAGTTGATCACCAAGACGTAAAACACCCCAGCAGCCAATCTGTGGATAACTTCAAACTAGTGAGAGTTATCCACAGGCAGGGCTCCTGGGGAGCGCAAGGAGGCGTCGAAAAGCTTATTCTTTGTCTTTAGGGTCCTTGGACTCGAAAGTTTCGTTGTAATAATCCGAGTGCAGATCGTGGCCCTGGCTCATCCGCGCCAGCATCTTGTTGTATTCCTCAGCGTCCTCAAAATTTGTTTCGCGGGCGCGCTTTTCATAGTTCTTTTCATTGTTTCGCTCTTCGCGCAACCAACCACGGAAGAGGTATCCAAAAACAATAATCAGCGGGAAGGAACCAGAAGCCCATGCGATGCCACCACCAACCAGCTGGTCATGAGCCAAATCAACCGCCCAAGGGAGGTCAAGACGAGTATAAAAATCTTCCGCCAAAATGACCTTGAGCTGCATGAGGTAAACGCCAAAGAAGAGGTGGAAAGGCATAGAGAAGCTCAGCCACGCCAGCCGCGAAACGTGTGTGCGTTCCTCCGGCTTTGGATCAGGACCGATCATTTCCCAGTAATAAATGTATCCCGAGAACACAAACACAAAGTTCATGATCAAGTGACCAGCATGCTCAGACACCATGACCTCATAAAGCGGGGTGAGGTACAGCGCATAAAAAATAATGATGAACTGAATCGTGTTCACTGCTGGGTGCATAAGGAACTTCAAAATTGGGTTATCAGCCAGGACTGCAGCCCATTCATGCCAGCCTGGACGGCCAGGTTCGCCCGGCTCAACTGCTTCCATAATCAAGCTCAAAGGCGCGCCCAGCACCAAAAATACCGGCACAACCATGGACAACAGCATGTGCGCCACCATGTGCATGGAGAAAGTCGCCGGCATATACATGCCGATTCCGGAAGAAACGGTGACCCCCAGGGTGGCACAGCCGAGCACCCACCAGAAGGTGCGTAGGTGGTTCCACGGCTTTGCTTTACGACGCAAAACTCGCAGCCCGTGCATATAGAAAAGGAAAAGCAAGATAGCCACAGTGCCCAGCATCAAATCAAAACGCCACATGGTAAAGACATTTGTCATGGTGGGTTCAATATTTAAGGCATAGCCAATTTCAAGAGCCATCACAGAAAGATCTGGCGTGTCAGGGGTTGGCGGTGGGGTACGACCCATAGAAATAGCGATGCCCAAAATGGCTGCCATAATGAGGACTTCGCCGATAGCAATGCGCGCAAAAACTTGGGGATTTCCAGGTAGCTGTGGAATGGAAATTCGCCTATGCGCCAAACCGACAACGCCCAATAAAATCACACCGACGGTTTTTGCCACCACTAATAAGCCATAGTTTGTGGAGAACAAATCCTCGAAATCCACCCGCAGCAAAGCATTAACAACACCAGAAATCGCCATGCCGGCAATACTGAAAGTTGCTAGTGCTGAATAGCGCTTTACCGCAATATCCAAATCTGGGCCCAGTCTGCGGCAATGTGCAATTAGTGCCATGAGACCACCTACCCACACCAGCATAAGAAGCAAGTGCCAGAGCAAAGAGTTGGTACCAAAATCATGGTCACCACCTGATGCTGAGTGACCTTCCAAACCAAGCGGAATAATCATTACAAAAGCACCAAAAAGCAAAACCGGTTGCATAATCCAGCTCCGCACAAAAAGACCAATAATACCGGTAGTAAAGGCAAAAACTGCTACCCACCCCCAAGCCTTGGCAGTAGCCACTTGTTCAAATGCTATTGACCAATTTTGTGGCTGAATTGCTGAGCTAAAAGGTTGACCAGAAAGATCTGACATCACCAGCGGGATCATCACGATCGCAATAAGTCCAAAACAAATAGCTGCGAGAGCTCCGGTGCGGCTAGCGAGAGCTCCATCTACTGAGAGAAGTGCCTTTTGCAGGTTGTTTTTTCCATCAACAGTGCGTGGCGCAATAAAGAAGGTGGAGGCTAAGAAGCTCCCCACCGAAAGCGAGGCCACGATCCAACCAACGGCTCTTAAGAAAGGTAAGCCAGCAGTAGTGACTGGGCCGGGATCGGCAATTCCTAGCGCTGAAAGAGATTCAGATAAGAACCCCCAGGCCAAAATCGCTCCAACAAGTCCCGCGACAAGGGCAAAAAGAAGATAAAGAGGCCACGTATTTCGGACCCTACTCTTTTTGTTTTCCCCTGTTTTGGCACGATTATCGACACTATTAGGCATAGCGCCTTCGGCAATTACTTGCTCATCCATGCCACCAATCTAACCCCCTCCCCTACGTCTTCCCTAGTTGAGTGAGCTTTTTACTAACCGAACCCGGGTGTGCGATGGAGTTCCACGTTAGTTAAAATTTGTGGGAATTCACACAGCTGCGCTCCGTTTTGGATTCATGTGCGTACTTTATATAAAGTACTTCTCAGAAGTTGCGAGCGTTTTTCCTTCGCTATTTCTATTGCCTCCATAGCTCAGTGGACAGAGCAACCGGCTTCTACCCGGTTGGCCGCGGGTTCGAATCCTGCTGGGGGCACTTCGTTTTTACTGGTCAGGACACCTTTTCAGATTGAAGGGGTGTCCTGATTTTATGTGGATACACTTTGGGCACGTTCAACTTGGGCGGAACTAGTTTCCAAGTTCTCATATTTCATTGGCAGATCCCGGTCTTGCTTATTCCGATTCCCCCACTGGCGCAGCAGTCATCGATCAAAACTCCTTAAGGCAGCGATAGACAGTTCGAGCGTTGTGCATTAGTGATGGGAGTACACAATTTGAAAACACCTAGTTTTTCAGTCTGACCTGCCGTTTTGGCGAAAACACGATGGTGCATTAACATAATCCGTGCTGCTTAACACAGCAATGGTGGCTGTAGTTCAGCTGGTAGAGCACCAGGTTGTGATCCTGGGTGTCGCGGGTTCGAGCCCCGTCAGCCACCCCGAATAATCCCCTTACCTGCACAAACAGGTTGGGGGATTTTTACATTTTCAGCCGCCTACGCTTTAACCTACGCTTAAGGTTCGGTTTTTCACTGTTCCGCCTCGCCCCCAAAGGCCGCAGCAACGCCGCCATGGTTTTCCAGAACTATGCTCTCTACCCCCACATGACCGTGGGCGAGAACATGGGCTTCGCACTGAAGATCGCCGGCAAGTCCCAAGACGAGATCAATAAGCGCGTCGACGAAGCCGCCGCCACTTTGGGCCTGACCGAATTCTTGGAGCGCAAGCCGAAGGCCCTGTCCGGTGGTCAGCGTCAGCGTGTGGCCATGGGCCGCGCCATTGTTCGCAACCCGCAGGTCTTTCTCATGGATGAGCCGCTGTCTAACCTCGATGCCAAGCTGCGTGTTCAGACCCGTACCCAGATTGCAGCCCTGCAGCGCAAGCTTGGGGTTACCACCGTTTACGTCACCCACGACCAGACGGAGGCCTTGACCATGGGTGACCGCATCGCGGTGCTGAAGGATGGCTATCTGCAGCAGGTTGGCGCGCCCCGAGAGCTTTATGACCGCCCCGCCAACGTCTTCGTCGCCGGCTTCATCGGCTCCCCAGCCATGAACTTGGGCACCTTCTCGGTCAAGGATGGTGACGCTACCTCTGGTCACGCTCGCATCAAGCTTTCCCCGGAAACCCTCGCCGCCATGACGCCGGAGGATAATGGCCGCATCACCATTGGTTTCCGCCCGGAGGCACTGGAGATCATTCCGGAAGGCGAGTCCACCGATCTTTCCATCCCAATCAAGCTCGACTTCGTGGAGGAACTCGGTTCCGATTCCTTCCTCTACGGCAAGCTGGTAGGCGAGGGCGACCTTGGATCCTCCAGCGAGGATGTCCCCGAGTCCGGCCAAATCGTCGTCCGCGCTGCTCCGAACACCGCGCCTGCTCCGGGCAGTGTTTTCCACGCACGCATCGTGGAGGGCGGCCAGCACAACTTCTCGGCGTCGACTGGCAAGCGCCTCCCTTAAGCCCGCGTACCCACTGGGACATGCTGCGCGAGCGCCGCTCCATTGAGGAGTTGGATGAACTCTTGACCGAGCGCATCGAGAATCTGCGTTCTCGTCGCCGCGCGGCTGCCCGTCTGCTCAAGGAGCAGAAGGCGCAGGAGGAAGGCGAAGCTTAAAGAGCTTCTAGGAAGCCCACAAAGACCACAGGGTAGTGGTTCCACGATGACGTGGATACCACTACCCTATTTCTCGTTTTAGGCCAGCTGGCGCGCACCGCGTTATGCAGAGGGGCTATCGGGCGTTTGCGAATTGAGTTCGGGCCACTGCAGCACTAGCTCGGCGAGATAGACCGCGAGAGCCGGGCCGAGCACTGCGAGGAAGAACAGGTAGCCTCCCCACTGCGCTGGGAAAAAGACGGGGTACAAAACAAGCACTATGCCAGGCAATATTGCCAAAAGAGTACGCGGTAGGTGCCCTACCGCCTTCATCATGGCCTGTGTGATTCTTTGGCGGAAGCCGAGCCCCGGTGCATCGAGATGGAAGAACCATACGCTGACAGAGCCCAATACGATAAGCCCCGAGATCAAGGCTGCGCGCAGTATCAGGCCCATTGAACCCAGATCTGCCTTGGCAATGATAGCGAATTCATACGCGGCTAAGGCGGCGACGGCGAGGGAAATGAGCCACCATGCGGTGTTGACCCCGGGACGCGTCAAAAGGCCCCGAACGAAGGCCGAGCCGCGGCGAGAACCTTCCTCGCGGACCATCTGGCCGGTCACCGCGTGGGCGGTGCGCAAGGACATTCCCCCGGTGAATACGGGAAAGCACGTTATCACCAAGAGAACATTCACGATGACTAGGTCAGCGAAGAGGCTCAGAGCAGCATAGAACTTCGATTCGGGGCCGAGTATGCGATTCATGATTTTAACCTATCGCAACCTTTTAACCCTTCACGGCACCGGCAGCCACACCTTCGATGATGTGCCTCTGCGTGGAGAAGTAGAAGATGACGATGGGGATGATGGCCAAGACCAGCATGGCCATCATGGCACCCATATCGCGGTTACCGTTGGAGCCAACGAAGGATTGGATGACCACCGGGATGGTCTTGTATCGCGTGGACAGGCCAATGACCAAGTATGGCAGCAGGTAGTCGTTCCACACCCACATGGCATTGAGAATGGCCACGGTGATGGCAGTTGGCTTGAGCATAGGCCAGACTACCCGGAAGTAGTTCTGGAGCGGACCACAGCCGTCGATCATCGCAGCTTCCTCAACATCCAGAGGAATGGACTTGACGAAGCCCGCAAACATGAACACCGACAGACCGGAACCGAAACCGAGGTAGAGCACCACGATGCCGATCGGGTTGTTGAGGTGGAGCATGTCTGCAATCTTGACCGTCGGGAACATGACCATCTGGAAGGGGATGATCATGGAGACCACGAAGAGGTAGTACAGAAGGTTTGTCCACCAGGTCTTGACGCGCGTGATGTAGTAGGCGGTCATCGCGGAGAAGAACACGATGACGATGACGGAGAGGATCGTGATGATGAAGGACCACAATGTGGCCTCCAAGAAGCCCTGCTTGGTCAAGCCCACCATGAAGTTCTCGAAGCCGACCCAGATTTCACCGATGGGAAGGGAGAAAGGATCGGAGGAGATGGCGAACTTGGACTTAAAGGAGTTGATGAAGATGAAGAGGATCGGCCCCAAGAAGACGATGGTGAAGAACGCCAGAATGGCGTAGACCACGAACTTGGCGCTGCCAGACATGTGGGTCTTATTATCCGAGGGAAGCTGGTGATCCTTCTTCTTCGAGGCCGGAGCAGCCTGCGCTGAAGTGCTGGTAGTCATAACTTAAGCCTCGATTTCCTTGGAGCGGGTCGCGCGCAGCTGGAAGTACGCGATGAAGACCACAACGACGACGAAGATAACGGCCTTGGCCTGACCGACGCCCTCGACATTCATACGGTTAAACAGCGTGTTGATGATGTTGAGCGCCACCATCTCAGTTTGCCCGCCAGGAGCGCCGTTGGTCAGCGCCAGGTTCTGGTCGAAGAGCTTAAAGGAGTTCGACAAAGTCAAAAAGAGGCAGATGGTGATGGATGGCATGACCATCGGAATAGTGACGTGCCGCAGCATCTCCCACTTGTTGACGCCGTCGAGTTCGGCAGCCTCAATGAGCTCTGGTGCGACGTTTTGCAGGCCGGCGATGTAAATGATCATCATGTAGCCGATGAGCTGCCAGTTAAGTAGCATGATGAGGCCGGCGTAGCCGAATTTCCAGTCCGCGCTAATAGTCGTGGCATAGTGCGAAAGCACGGCGTTGATCATGGTCTGCCAGGTATAACCCAGCACAATGCCGCCGATAAGGTTCGGCATAAAGAAGACTGTGCGGAAAAAGTTGGTACCGCGGAGTTTGCGGGTCAGCAACCATGCCAAGAGGAAGGCGAAGAAGTTGACTGTGATCACGGAGACGATGACCACGAGGACGGTGAAACCGAAGGCTGAGATGAAACCTTCGCGTTGGGAGAAAGCTTTGACGTAGTTGTCTATGCCAACCCACTTGGCGTTGGTGATAGTGGTGAACTTCGTAAAGGAGAGGAAGAAACCCACGATGAACGGCACCAAGAAGGCAATCATGAATGCCAGAAGGGTGGGCAAGACAAAGACTGGGAAGTACTTCTTCAGCGTTGCTTGCATGGTGGTGAAACCTTAATTTCAGGTCGTGCCACACGTTTCCCAGCGGGGAAGGCGGTGAGGAGAGGAGGCTGAGGATGTGGAATAACTGCTCGCGCACAAGCTCGCGACGCGGGCCACAACCCTCACCTACTCCCCTCCCCGCCCTCCGCTATTGGAAGGAGTGTGGCGAGGGGGACGGGAATAGAGCTTTAGCCCCAGTTGGATTCCTTCTCAGCAGCCCAGTTGTCCTTGAAGTGCTTGACGACGTCCTCCCACTTCAGCTTTCCGGAGGCGTACTGCGACAGATCCTGGCCGAAGTCATCCTTGAACTGCTGGGACGGGAAGTACTGGAAGTTCCACGGGTAGGTGGTCAGATCCTTGTTAGCGATAGCTTCCGCGACTTGCTCAGCAAGGGGGTCATTCGGGGTGTCCTCAGCGGTGTAGCTTTCGAACGGTGCGATGAAGCCAAGGTCCTTCACCACGTGCTCCTTGCCAGCTTCAGAGGTAAACAGCCAATCCACGAAGTCCTTGGTGGCCTGCTGGTCGACCTCGGAGGCATCAGAGTTCACGCCCAAATAGTTCTCGGTACCGACGTTGATGCCGTGCTTTTCTTCATCTGGCAGACCCATGTACATGGGCAGGAACTTGATCTTGTCTTCCTTGACCACGTTGCCAGAAGTCTCGGAAATCTGGGACCATGCCCAGTTACCGTTCTGAACCATAGCGGCCTTGCCCTGTGCGAACTCAGCCATGGAATCAGACACCGTCTTAGACGGCGCAAGAGACTTTTCTACGGTGGAGTTCTCAAGGTAGAGATCGAAAAGGTTCTTGTACTCCTTGTTGTAGGAGAACTCGATCTCGTTGGTGTCCTCGACTCCCTTGTCCTGGTACTCCTGCCAGATCGGAGCGTTGGCCAGGTGGGTCTGCCAACGCCAGTCCTCACCGGATGTCAGCGAGGTGGAGGCGAAGGCGCCTTCGATACCGAGCTCGTCCTTCTTTGCCTGCATATCCTCGGCGACTTCCTTGAGCTTCTGGTAGCTGGTGATCTCATCCGTGGACTTGATCTTTGCGCCGGACGTGGCGATGTACTTGTCGAAGATCTCGTCGTTGTAGATGATGCCGAAGCCCTCGACGGCGAACGGAACGCCACGTACCTCGCCATCCTCGGTGGTCAGCGGCGGAATGTCGTCGGTCAGCTGCTTAGCTACCTCGGTGTCCGACATATCTGCCATGTAGTCCTGCCAAGTGATGAAGCCGGCTGGGCCATTGACCTGGAAGAGAGTCGGGGCTTCGTCCTTGCCAATCTCGGCCTTGAGGGTCTGCTCATAGGAGCCGGAGGCGGCAGTAACGACCTTGACCTTAACGCCGGTCTCTTCAGTGTAGGCCTTTGCGATTTCCTGGTATGCCGCGTCCTGTTCAGGCTTGAAGTTCAGGAAGTAAACATCGCCTTCCTCGTCGGTGGAGCCGGAGCACGCGACGAGACTTGCGGCGGCGAGCATGGAGGCCATGCTGATGGATGCGATGCGAGCAAGACGCTTCATGAGGTCCTCATCTTTCTTGATAAAAAGCGGGGTGATGAGCCGAGATGGATATCCGGCCCGTATTCGATTGTGTCTGGGAGACCTCCCATAACGAAGGCTTCTTCCCAGCGCCACCAAGTACTCCATAGCGGATTGCAGTCCAACTGTGAACTGGTTAGCCTCCCTTCCACCTTAGTGAGGTATTCCACATATTCAAAATAAATAGGACCCAAAACACCCGATTGTTACCATATCTACATTCGGGCATTGAAACCCTCCCCAATTATGGGGCAATCGGGCCTAAAACATACAAATACATATAAAAACAGTTGAGGGAAGCAGGGAGGATTTTTGATCGTAGGAGCCGTTGGGGCACGCGAGAGGTTATGACAAGTCTTCGTCTGAAGGGTTTGTGCTGAGGAGGCGAGCCTCGTCGCGGCGGGCCGGAAGCACGGATTCAAGATAGGATGCCGTGGCCTCTGGGAGGGTGACAGCCCCTCCCCTTTCTTGGGCGAGGAACCAGCGGTGGTCGACGATTTCGTGGAAGAATTGTGCTGGCTCCAGCTTGTCTAACATCTCCACGGGGACGGCGGCGATAGTCGGTTCGTATTCATTCGTCATCCAGAGATGCGCGGCTTGGGTAAGACCTACATGCGGTCCGCATTCGACGGCCTGATAGGCCTGGATCGAGCCCAATAGGCGTTGGGCCTGGTGTTCCTCGACGCTCAGCCCGGTTAAGCTCAATAGCTCTGCACGATAGTGGCCCGGATCCACCACTACAGGGCGAATGCGCACAACCTGCCGCGAATCGTCCTTCGTGACCTTGAGCTCCCCTACGTCAAAGCCCAGTTGATTGAGCCGGTCAATTCTCTCAGAGACGCGCCAATATTCACTGGCATCGACGGATTCCTCCGCGGTGAGCTCCGTCCACAATTCAAGATAAGAGCTTTCGACAAGGCCTCCTAGGGCGATGACATCGATGGACTTATCTAGGCATTCACCCGCCTGTAGGTCCATGAGTTCGCCAATGATGTTGACGCGGGCGATGTCGACGTCGTAAAGCCTGCGTGATTCAGAGAGGTTGGGCTGGAACTCCCCGGTTTCGGCATCGACGAGATAGGCGGAATAGGTTTCAGCATCGCGACGAAAGAGAGTATTAGACAGTGACACATCTCCCCAGTAGAAGTTGAGCAGATGCATCCGCACCAACAGCACGGACAGGGCGCGGATGAGCTTCTCCGCTTCCACGACCGTGAGGTGCCGAGAAAAGATCTCGCGATAGGGCAGGGAAAACTCCAAGTGCTCGGTCACCAAAGCTGCGGTGAGCTCCCCGTAGTCTTCCTCTGCCGGATGGCGTCCGGTGATCACGGCTACGGGGCGCACACTGGGGGCACCAAGGCGCTGCAGTTCACGCAGCATCTTGTACTCGTGGTGGGCGGTACGCGCACCAATTTCTTTGACCGCGACGATGCCACGGTTGATCCCCACGAAACGCACGATGTGCCGGGAAATACCCCTGGGCAGCGCGGCGATGAGATTATCGGGCCACTGTTCCAGGGGTGTACCCCAGGGCAGTGTCAGCAGTGCCGACGCGTACGTCGACGAGGTGATGCTCATGGACTCTTTCATGGCGAATCACTCCACCTTTTCTGCTGATTATGGCTAGAACTGCCCTACTCATTACGTGCCTCGGGGTAGCCGGTACGCGGGCTTAAGGGAGGCGCTTGCCAGTCGACGCCGAGAAGTTGTGCTGGCCGCCCTCCACGATGCGTGCGTGGAAAACACTGCCCGGAGCAGGCGCGGTGTTCGGAGCAGCGCGGACGACGATTTGGCCGGACTCGGGGACATCCTCGCTGGAGGATCCAAGGTCGCCCTCGCCTACCAGCTTGCCGTAGAGGAAGGAATCGGAACCGAGTTCCTCCACGAAGTCGAGCTTGATTGGGATGGAAAGATCGGTGGACTCGCCTTCCGGAATGATCTCCAGTGCCTCCGGGCGGAAACCAATGGTGATGCGGCCATTATCCTCCGGCGTCATGGCGGCGAGGGTTTCCGGGGAAAGCTTGATGCGAGCGTGACCAGAGGTAGCGTCACCATCCTTGACCGAGAAGGTGCCCAAGTTCATGGCTGGGGAGCCGATGAAGCCGGCGACGAAGACGTTGGCGGGGCGGTCATAAAGCTCTCGGGGCGCGCCAACCTGCTGCAGATAGCCATCCTTCAGCACCGCGATGCGGTCACCCATGGTCAAGGCCTCCGTCTGGTCGTGGGTGACGTAAACGGTGGTAACCCCAAGCTTGCGCTGCAGGGCTGCAATCTGGGTACGGGTCTGAACACGCAGCTTGGCATCGAGGTTAGACAGCGGCTCATCCATGAGAAAGACCTGCGGGTTGCGAACAATGGCGCGGCCCATGGCCACACGCTGACGCTGACCACCGGACAGGGCCTTCGGCTTGCGCTCCAAGAATTCGGTCAGGCCCAAAGTGGCGGCGGCTTCGTCGACGCGCTTATTGATCTCGTCTTGGGACTTGCCGGCGATCTTCAGTGCGAAGCCCATGTTCTCGCCCACGGTCATGTGGGGGTAGAGAGCATAGTTCTGGAAAACCATGGCGATGTCACGGTCACGCGGTGCAATGTGGGTAACGTCCTTGTCTCCGATGAAAATGGCACCGTCAGTAACGTTTTCCAAACCGGCCAGCATGCGCAGCGTGGTGGATTTACCACAGCCGGAAGGGCCGACGAGGACGAGGAACTCGCCATCGGCGATTTCCAGGTTGAATTTCTTGACGGTGGGTTCCTTTGCTCCCGGGTAGGTTAGGGAAGCATCTTTGAACGTTACGGTTGCCATTGCAGAATCTCCTCCATCGGCAGGTACGTGCCGAACGATCCGTAGTGTGAGAAACAGTGAAGTGAGTCACTGTGCGCCATCTAGAGTGCTGCCTATGACATTAGCACTAGTTTGGACCCTATGACAAAGCCCGGAAGCCATGCCGTGGCTTCCGGGCTTAGTTCTTCTAATTCATGGGCGTGGATGAGACGCCGCGGGCATCGAGTTACTTCTTGAAGGTGCCTTTAGCTAGGTTAGAGACTTCGGAAACGAAGTCCGATACAGCGTTCTTGGCCGTGGTGGCCTTAGGGCCAAGCTCCATGTCCTTGACCGTGCGGGAGGCGATCTTGGATACTTCCGATGTGAAATCGCTGATCTGCTCGGAGCGGTGAGCCACTCCCCACTTGGTTACTTCGAGCAGGGAATCCTTGACAAAGGAGCCGTCCAGCTTGGATTCACCAAGCTCGCGCTCGGTGAAGGTGATCGGAACCTCGCGGACATCGAAGCCATCCTTGATGGCGCGGAAGGCAACGTCCACCTGGAAGATGTATCCGGCGTTGGAAAGCTCCTCAAAGTCGAGGTGCTCAAGCAGCTCACGCCGGAAAGCACGGTAGCCGGCAGTCATGTCATTGATGCCGGCACCCAGGGCAACAGAAATGTACTTGTTGCCCAAGCGGGACAGCAGTTCGCGGTTGGCAGGCCAGTTCACTGTCTCTCCACCCGGTACGTAGCGGGAGCCAATGACCAGATCTGCGCCCTTTTCAATTTCCTCAAGCAAGAGGTGGAGCTGTTCTGGTGCGTGGGAGCCGTCGGCATCCATTTCGCACAGAACATGGTAATCCTTCTCTAGGCCCCACTCGAAGCCGGCGATATAAGCGCCAAGAAGGCCCCCCTTGCCTTCGCGGTGCAGCACGTGCAGGTGAGAATCCTCAGCAGCGAGCTTGTCTGCAGCCTCTCCGGTGCCATCCGGGGCGTGAACCTAGATATTGCAGCACCGAAGCCCAAGAAGTCAGGCCGCCGCACACTCACAAAACCCGAATGGGATGCCGTCATTAAGCATCTGTTAACGCGGGATACCGAGCCACTGTTAACCCCCACCAAGCACAAGAACATCCGACAAAGCACCAAGAACATCCATGCCCGCATTGTGCGGCTCACTCTCCTCCAAGCCGTTTCAGGGCTGAGAATTGCCGAAGCCAATCAATTGCAGTGGAAGCACATCATCGACGGTGACGATGGCATGCTCATTAATGCCAGCGCCGATATTGTCAAGGGGCGAAAAGGCAAGGAAAGAGGGCGGTATATCCCTATCCTGAGGGCCGACGTAGCGGAATACCTGCGTACACACCGCGAGGACGACGAGCATTTCATCGTAGGCTCACCGACGACGACCGCGAGGCCCTGGGACGCGACGAACGCAGATGACAAGGTGCCCGAGCTATACCGGCAAATTGCAGAAGCTACAGGCGTGAAGATTCTTCAAGACCTCCGAAGCCACTCCTGGCGTGCGACGCTGCACGGTGTGTACGCGGACGTGATGGACCCAGCTACACGCGCCGCCATTTTCGGCCACACCGAGCAGGTAGCTGAGGAGTACTACAACGACCGCCAAAATATTGAATCACTCATGAGACAAGTCAAGCGCGCCTACGCGTAACTACGCTTAAGACTACGCGTAAGACTCGGGATTTTGCGGGAATCACACGGAACACCAAGGAACATAAAACGCCCACACGCTGCATGTTCCCTACCATTCCCGCATGTGCCCTAAGTTCATACCGAGACCCTGGGTGTGGCGGGTTCGAGCCCCGTCAGCCACCCCTAAGAGATCCCCTCTAATCTTGCAAAACAAGATTAGAGGGGATTTTTTGTGCCCCATTCCATAACCTAAGTTCAGAGGGTCGTTGCAACACTCTGCAACTAGTTGCTTAGGTTCTATGATCTGAGCACACTAGTTTTATGAGCCACAAGACTATTAATCTGCCAATTCCTGAAGGCCTTGCGGAATCCGCTGCCCTGCTCGGTAGTGCTACTGAAGTCCTTACTGAAGAACAAGCTCGTCAATTTATTCTTGAGGAAATTTCCAAGCTTGATATTGATGGCAAGTAAGTATGTATTCCCATCCCTGATGGCACTCGCTCTGGTCCCCACGGCCTGATGATCAAAGCTGTTTATGACGCTATCGCTGATCGTGCCAAGTCCATCACCATCTTGATCGCACTCGGTACTCACGCTGCAATGGACGAACTGCGCCCGTGTGGTGATTTGAGACAGGGTCTATGAGAATTAGTTCCATGTCGAATCGCACGTCATCTTCACCGAAGAATTCAAAGCAGGAGCTGTGCAACTCGTCGTCTCCTCAGGGCGCTCGGTCAAGGAAGTGGCCACCGAGTTGGGTATCAAAGAAGGAACACTGAGCGCGTGGGTAAGAACCTGGAGGGCCGAGCATCCAGACGCCGGTGTGGATGAACCAGGCCCAGTCGAATGGGCGAAATACAAGGCCCTGCAGGCTGAGAACGCCGCGTTGAAACGGGAAAACGAGTTTTTGGGAAAAGCCAGCGCCTTCTTTGGAAGCCGAAGCACCTGTAGAGGATCTCTCAGCGTTCATCGAGCAAGAGAAGGCGTCGTTTCCCATTACATGGATGTGCACAAAGTTGGGCATGTCCAGAGCGTCGTATTACCGGTGGGCCAAGCCTGCGGGTCTGACTCCGACAGCCATAAGGCATTTAGAACTCAGGGCTGAGGTTGCCCAGGAGTTTGAAAAAAGCAACCAGATGGCTGGCAGGGATCAGCTGACCACGTTGCTCAACCAGCGTGGTGTCAAAGTTTCTACTGGGACTGTGGGATCAATTATGAACGAATTAGCAGTGCGTGCCAGACGAATGCGGGCCTGGAAGAACACCACGGTCAGTGACCCTTCTGCCCGGACCGAGCATATTAAAAATCATATGCTCGATAGCCAAGGGAAACGAGACTTTACCGCTACCGTGCCTGGGACCAGGCTCGTTGGTGACATTACGTACTTAAAGACGGGTTCCGGGTGGCTGTATGTGGCTACCGTGATCGATTTGGCTACGCGGATGGTGGTGGGGTGGTCTATGGATTCCAATATGCGCACACCGTTGGTGATCAACGCGCTGGCCATGGCACGTAATCATGGGCGTCTTCATCCTGAAGGCGCAATTTTTCACTCCGATAGAGGATCGCAATACACCTCCGAGCAGTTCCAGACATGGTGCGCCGGCAACAAGATCACCCAATCCATGGGATTGACCGGGGTATGTTGGGATAACGGAAGTCGCGGAGAATTTTTTCTCACATTTGAAGACCGAAATGTATCACCACTACGACTTTAACAATCACCTGTCGGCCCGAACCGCGGTGATGGAGTACATCGAGGGGCAGGTCACAACCGGCGCCGCCCGCATAGCAATAACCAGGGGCTCTCACCGGCTAGTGCTTTGACCGCATATCAGCAGCAGTATGGATTAGCAGCAGCGTAAGAAGAAAAATCAATCAAGCTGTCTCAAAAACTTGACGAGCGCATTTGATGCTACGTTGGCCTTGACGGACAACTTCTGAGGTTTCTAGCTTGATGTCGCCCGGGATTACGGCCTCAATTACCGACTGAATGCGCGTTAGATCAGCACCAGCATCAATTAATGAATTCACCCTGCAATGCCAGCGGTGGCATCAATCCACAAACCCACTTTTATCCCCTTCAAATCCTCTAAAAAAACTTTTTGTCTGTCCAGCTTAGGTCTATCGACGGGGTTAAAAAATCAACCCCGTGTCCCAGGTACTTATTAGACTCAGGCCACAAACAAAATTCACTGACTTTTAGGATACTTCGGAGGGGTCACATGCCAAGGTTTGCTGCCAATTTATCGCTACTTTTTAATGAGGTAGATTTCTTAGAGCGCTTTGCACACGCTGTACGTTATTCCTTTAGTGCCGTGGAATTTATGTATCCCTATGACCTTAACGGCACTGACATTAAAGCTGCAGCCATCGAGGCCGGTTTACCCATTGCGCTCTTTAACGCGCCAGTGGGAGAAACTTTTGGTTTTGCAGCGCTGGTGGAATTAGAAGAATTCAAAGTTCTTATGCAGCCTGCCTTAGATTATGCGGCTACTTTAAGGCCTGAAAAGATGCATATTCTCTCCGGTCTCGCCGAGGCTGATGACCACGCTGACACACGTTATGCCACCAATATCGGCTGGATCGCCGCGGAATTGGCCAAGCTTGATGTCCTAGCAGTTATTGAGCCCATTAATAGTTACTCAATTCCCGGCTATTTTCTTAACAATCTTAAGCAAGCCTTTGACCTCATCAAAAAGATTAACCATCCCAATGTGAAAATCCTTTTTGATATTTTCCATATTCAACAAATCCACGGAGATCTCTTACACCAGCTTCAAAAAGTTGCTTCAGCTGGCCTTTTGGGCCATGTACAGGTGGCAGCAGTCCCGCACCGACACGAGCCAGGCAGCGGCGAGGTCAATGAGGCATTTATTTTCCAGGCCTTGGATGAGCTGGGTTATGGCGGTTATATTAGCGCGGAATATAACCCTGCTGGCGCCACTACTGAGGGTCTGGGTTGGTTGGACAATCACGTGTCCACCCCATGACGTACCATTAATTGCGATAGTTTTTAGCCATTTAATCAGCACCGAAGGAGCCTGACATGGCGTTACCCATTCCCAGCAAAAGCGCTCGAGCGCTCGTCACTGGCGCTAGCCAAGGCATTGGTCTAGCCATTGCCCGTGATCTAGCAAGGTTTGGCCACAACCTCATTCTGGTGGCCCGCCGCGAAGAAATCCTCAAGGATATCGCCGCTGACTTGGAAAACAAGCACGGCGTCATCGTTGAAGTACGCGCAGTTGATTTGGCAGATCAAGATCAGCGTGCGGAATTGATCGAGGAGATTAAAGACCGCGAAATCAACATCATCATTAACTCCGCAGGTATCGCTAGTTTTGGACCGTTTAAGGACCAAGATTGGAACTACGAATCCAAGCAATTTGCGCTAAACGCCACCGCGGTTTTTGAGCTCACCCACGCTGTGTTGGGCGGCATGTTGGAAAGGGGCACCGGCGCTATTTGCAATGTTGGCTCTGCCGCCGGCAACGTGCCAATTCCAAACAATGCCACCTATGTACTTACTAAGGCTGGCGTAAATGCCTTTACCGAGGCCTTGCACTATGAACTACGTGGTACCGGCGTATCTTGTACTCTGCTGGCTCCCGGCCCCGTCCGTGAAGCTGTTGTTCAGGCCGAGGATATGTCCATTGTGGATAAGGTCGTGCCAGGTTTTCTCTGGACCACCTATGAATCCTGCTCTGCAGAAACCCTGCAAGCACTCTCCAAGAACCGTCGCCGAGTTGTCCCCGGACCACTGGGTAAGGCCATGAACACTGTATCCAGTATTGCTCCAACCGCTGTGCTCTCCCCTGTTATGGGCTGGGTCTATAAGAAGATGGGTTAAATATGACTGAAGCTGATAACAACGCCCCCACCGTAGCTGCACGCGATGATCGCCTGGTATGGATTGACCTTGAGATGACCGGCCTCGATCTGCAAAAACACGTCATTGTTGAGGTCGCTGCCCTGGTTACTGATGCCAACCTCAACATCATTGGCGAAGGCGTTGACCTCGTTGTGCACGCCACCGATGAAGAACTTGCACAGATGGATGACTTTGTCACCAATATGCATGATTCTTCCGGCTTGACCGAGGAAATCCGCAGTTCCACAGTGTCTCTTCAAGAGGCAGAGGATGCAGTGCTAGCTCTAATCGCTGAGCATTGTGATCCTGCACATCCAGCTCCATTGGCTGGAAATTCCATTGCCACGGACCGTTCTTTCATCCGCGAGCAAATGCCACGCCTGGATGCTGCCTTGCACTACCGCATGGTCGATGTTTCTTCCGTAAAGGAACTTGCGCGTCGCTGGTATCCTCGTGTTTATTACAAGCAGCCAGAAAAGGGCCTGTCCCACCGCGCCTTAGCCGATATTGTGGAGTCTATCCGTGAGTTGGACTACTACCGTCGCTCATTTTTTGTTGCAGCTCCTGGCCCTTCAACAGAAGACTGTACTGCTGATGCGCAGGCCGCAACTGAGCGTTTTGCCCCTTATCTTGAGGCCTAAGCTCAAAGTTTAAAAAGAATTTAGGAGCCTGGTGAGCTCGGTGAGCATATGCACCCGCCACCAGGCCCAATCGTGGCCACCGTGCACACCACGCACGCGGACCTCACGGATATCCCCCGAAAGATCCTCTGCAAGCTGATGTGAAAGGCGCAGCATATCGCCCTCATATTTGCCGGTTTGGAGATGAATAGAGCTCCAATTTTCCGCAGTGGAGAGCGCGTCGGCAATATTAAAACGCCATAAGCTGGGCGATTGCGCAATGGCATGACCAATTTCGCCATCACCTAAAGCCAGCGCCCACAAAGCAGCCAAGCCGCCGAAGCTAGCGCCGGAAACAATCGTGTCTTCCCCACGGGCGGAAACGTTGTAGGTTGCACGAACGTGCGGCAGGATCGCGTCGATAAGCGCATCAACCTGGCCACCTGGGACGCCGAGGGTCTCCCAGCGGCGCTGCGTGTCTACGGAGTCCAGCATCAAAACGCTCACCGGTGGCAGCAAGCCAATGGCGATCGCGGCGTCAATATGCGCTGCTATATTCATGTTTTCATGCCAAAATTGGCCATCAAACAGAATCAGCAATGGCGCTTTAACCGGTGCTTGATAAAACCAAAAACGCTCGCCAGCGACGGTCTCTTCCACTACCTCTACGCTTGTCGACGCCCCTCCCCAGCAATTGGGCAAGGCATCAGGGCCTTCCACGAGGGAGGAATTCATGACCGCGCCGAGGGCGCGGGAATCTGGACGGGCACTGGCCTGAATGGCCTGTCGAATCTCCAAATAATCAGTGCTTTGGCGCCACGGTGGTGTTTCTTGAGATTCCCAAGTACTGATGGTGTAGCTGGCGCGCCAATCTGAGGGCATACGCAAGCTTAGAATCCACAGGTCAGAGCCCTCAAGGCGGTGCATCTCTGAATCAGCAATGCGATTTGGATCAAAAACGCCATTAACCCACAACACCACTGCGGTGGCACCGGGGCACTCAACAATCCAGGTATAAAGGCATATATCTGGATTGCCTTCAGGATCGTCGGCAATGAGCGGATTTGGTTTGGCAAGAGCCCTGACAGCCATGTCGCCACAAAGGCGGGCAGAGTGCTCGCCACCTTCTTGGACTGCGTTTTGCCAGGTCCGTTCCATCACATCAATGATGCGCGTGTTGGCTGGAGCGTTGGAAAATGACACAGTTGGCTGCAGCTCCTGGTGGGAAAAACCGAAACGGTCCACCCACTCCTTGGTCTGCCTCAACGGTGGCATCTAGTTTCCCCTTGGCCTGGTCAATTAACAATCTAAAAGCTATAAACGTGCACAACCGGCCGACATTTACCCCTCACCTTGCTGCTGTGTAGGTGAAAATGTCCGCCGGTTTAAAAACAGGTTGTCAGTCTAGTTCAGAGGATTAGCGCAGGCAATATTAGTATTGTATTCCAAATTAATTTGATTATGCCTTAGCTAAAGTCCGCGTTTCCCGCACTCCACTCAGACCAAGGAGTATTCCAATCGCCCAAGCCATCGGTTCCGCTCAAGGTTGAGCCCACAGTGTTTTTCACGGTGACAATATCGCCACGTTTCACAGTCTCTTGGAACCATTGTGCATTCTCGGTTGAGACGTTAATGCAGCCATGGGAGACGTTGGTGTTTCCCTGCGAACCAACGGACCACGGAGCGGCGTGCACATAAATTCCGGAGTAAGACATCTGGGTGGCGTATTGCACAGAGGTGCGATATCCACCTTCCTCATAACCCAAGCCAAAAGTGGTGGAATCCATAATCATTGATTCATTACGATCGCCGATGATGTAGGTGCCATTAGGAGTTGCAAACTCGGCGGTATCTCGACCAAAAGAGACTGGCATGGTGCGCAGCAGCTCACCATTTTTATAAACACTCATGGTTTTGGTGGCGTCATCAGCAACTGCTTCGACACGATCGCCAATAGTGAAGTTGGTGGCGTTATTAGTTTCGCCCCACAGCCCATCGCCAAGTTTCTCGCCATAAATATTGGCTTCTACAGTGACCGAAGTACCTGGAGCCCAATATTCTTCTGGACGCCACCGGACTTCATATTCATTTAGCCAGTAGAAGGCACCATCTACATGAGGCGAAGTTTCCACAGTTAGTGCTGCTTCGGCAGCTTCCCGGTCTCCCACTGGAGTACCAAAACGGAAGCCAATGGTTTGACCAACACCAACGACAGAATCAGCCAAAGGTGACAGCGCTACTGAAGTGGTTGAAGAAGGTGTAATGGTACTAAAAACGGTGGTGGTGGATTCGCCGTTCTTATCTGAGGCCTTGATGGTGTACGTGCGGTTATATCCGAGGGTTTCAGCGGTGGTCCAGGTGCGCCCATCTGCAGAAAGCTCCGATTCCACCTCATAGCCTTCTTCATTGGTCATGGTGACCTCATCAAGACCCTCACCCATGGATTTTACGATGACAGGTTCCGCAGGATTAACGTTTTCCGCATCATCATCTACTGAGACCACGGGAGCCAGCAGCTTTTCTTGAGTTACTGTCGCTTCTTGAGCGTCAGCCTCTTGGGCGTCAACATTTCTGTCGATGGTGCAACCTGAAAGAGTGAGTGCTCCGACGGTGAGCATCGCAAGCAATGATCCCGCAACGACCTTGCGCTTTTTAGCAAAAACCTGCAACTACTTCGCCCTCCTGGCACAAACTGCAAAAAATAAAACATCCGCCAGCTGGCTCATTAATCCCTAAAGACAATCGAGAAAACTGACTAAAATTCAAAGACAAACGCTACAAGATTAAACACCTTTTAAAAGGGAAACATTCCACTAGTAATCAAATCGTTAGAAGAACGACACCAATAAGTAGCCAGACTTTCGAACATATCCAATAACCTGCAAAAACATAAGGCTTTAAACCTTGTGTAGAACTACTTTACGCCTTGCAGCGCAAATTCTAAGCACCAGAAAAATCCCCGGAATTTTACAAGTTGCCCCACAGTCTTTTGAGCATTTTTAAGCGAACTTGAGACAGCAATTTTCTAAATACCTCCCATCATCACCGAATTTGCTCTAGAGTTGATTAACTTTTTTCAAGATCCACAATTCTCACCCCAATTAGCACCAAGTCGAAACTTAAATAGGCCTTTGACCTGTGGATTTTACATTGATTCCATTTAGCTGTTATATTTTTCTTCGTTGCAAGCGAGGTATTCAACTCAAGCACACAGCATGCGTCATTAGCTCAATTGGTAGAGCATCTGACTCTTAATCAGAGGGTTCGGGGTTCGATTCCCTGATGACGCACAGTTGAGAAATGAACCGCAGCCTGTGAATCACAGGCTGCGGTTTGCTTCTTGAATACTTCATCGAGTAAATTAACTCAAGCAAGCAATATGCGTCATTAGCTCAATTGGTAGAGCATCTGACTCTTAATCAGAGGGTTCGGGGTTCGATTCCCTGATGACGCACCAACTAAAGCTCCAATCACTTTCGTGATTAGAGCTTTTTTGCGTCCCTAAATCCATAACCTAAATGCATCACATGACATTTATTTTATGTCTTGAACTACGCTTTTTGGGTTGAGCGTGAAAACACCATTGGTGGGCAAATGCGCGCCTGGGCAGCGTCTAGCTACCTGAAGATGTAAATCGAGCACATGATCAACTTCTACAAGGTCGAGCTCAAGCGTCTCAATGTTGATATGCAGCTTAATACCGATGCCATCGGTGTGGATTTGGATGGCTTCGACTAGGTCCTACTGGCAACCAGCACCAATGCGGGTAAACGTCCAGCTGATACCTTTGATGCTGGAAGCATGCTCATTGCTGGCGAGAAGCCTGCAGATCATGCACTTACTGTCTTTGGCGATACCGAAGTAGCGATGTTCACCGCATTGTGGCTGGCAAAGCAAGGTCTTAGCCTGACGCTAAGCTCCCCTGCCGACCAAGTTGGAGTAGATACCAACGATATGCAAAACGATCGTTTATTGCAGCTGCTGCCCAGCAATTTGAAGCCGCTGGCGGCACATTGCCCAGCCAGCCGGTTGATCTACCCGGAGCAGATGCAGGTCCCGGTAACCAATATCTTTATGCCCGTGCGCCTTGGGGCAGCACTATTGAATTGCTGTCCTGCCCCTCACCACAAGCTTATGAAGCTCATACGGAGTTAAGGAGGTGGCGCCCCGCGCAATAAATGAGGCAACGGGGGTTCGTCGAAAAGCGTGTTTTTAATGTTTTTCCGGATTCCCACTCTCCTCTAAGGCAGGCTCGGCGACGGGTGGAGCGGGCGGAGTAAGCAGCGAAGGATTGTCGGCATTAGAAGTGACGGTTAGGAACGCAATGTGGGTTTCATAACGGTCGATGACATCATCAATAATTTGCTGCTTGCTCAAGCCCATGAGGTCATAGCCCTCCGAACCGGTGAGGTTAAAAACTTCCAGGCGATAATAATTCTCTGCGGTCTGCGCGCGACGGCCACCAAAAGAAGGAATCGGAGTGGACACCGGGGAAACGAAGTACTGGAAGCGACGCTGGTTTTCAATATTTACCAACAAAGCATGGGTTGGGATATTGGAATGCGGGTCAACATCGCTAATCAACTCAGTTGAATAACCCAAGCGGGCAAATTCCTTATACACATCTTGCAGCGCAGGCTCCACTGTGGACTCCACAAATTTTTGCCACCTGCTGCTTACTTGGATAAGAACGCAAGCTGGCCACACGCTGACGCCAGGTCTTCTCCGGAGCATTGCCACCATCGCTTGCCACATAACGATTGTGCAGGCGACGGCCTTCCATCTCCGCGCGTTCCATCCGCAGTACCTTAAGGAATGACGCCATCACCAAATATGCAATTACAGTTACCGGCAGCGCAAAGATCAAAGTTGCATATTCCATAGTGGTCACACCACCAGCCAACAACATTGCAATGGTCAAAATTGCGGTCACCACAGCCCAGAAAATACGCAACCACTTGGCACCATCTTGGCTGGGATCTGGAATAGAAGAAGAGAAATTAGTCATTACCATCGCACCGGAATTAGCGGAGGTCAGGTAGAACAAAAGGCCAGAAATGGTGGCCAGGCCAATCAGGAAAGTGGCGCCGGGGAACATCTCAAGCAGGGTGTACCAACCTTGTTCTGGTGACTCCATAGCCAGCTTGGCAAAAGCGTCATTGCCATTAAGCACCTCATACATTGCAGAGTTGCCAAAGGTAGTGACAATCAAGAAATCGCAGATCACGGGCACAGTAATAGCTGCAATAACAAATTCACGCAGGGTACGGCCACGAGAAATACGAGCCAAGAACACGCCCACAAATGGCCCCCAGGCCAGCCAGAATGCCCAGAAGAAAAGCGTCCAACCGGCCATCCAGTCGGCTCCACCTTCCTCATAAACCATCGTCTGCAAAGAACGCTGCGGCAAAGTGTTAATAAAACGGCCGAAATTCTCCACCATGCCATTTAGCAAGAATGAGGTGTGGCCAGTGACAATGATGTAGAGAATCATCGCACCTGCACTCCATAGGTTCAGCTCAGAAATTAAGCGAATGCCCTTATCAACACCCGAGGTACAGGCAGCGATAGTAATAACAACTGCCACCATCACCAATGCGATTTGCAGTGCCAGGCCATCTTGCAACTCAAAGAGCGTGGAAAAACCTACTGACAACAACACCACACCGATACCCATTGAGGTGGCAACACCCATGACCGTGCCGACCAGAGTGATGATGTCAATGGCATCCCCGGCGCGACCTTTTACCCTTTTACCCAAAAGTGGATACAGCGCTGCGCGAATAGACAGTGGCATACCCCAGCGATAAGCAAAATACCCATGGCCATACCCAGCAGGGAGTACATAGCCCAGCCACCGATGCCATAGTGGAACATTGTCCATACCACGGCGTCACGGGCAGCTTCTGCAGATTCAGGAGCTGCATCAGGTGGGGTGACATATTGGGTAATGGGTCCGGTTACCGAATAAAAGAGCATGTCAATGCCCACACCAGGGGCAAAGAGCATGGATACCCAGGTGAAAAGGTTATAGTGCGGGCGAGAGTGATCAGGTCCCAAGCGAATTTTGCCCATGGAAGACAGCGCAACCCACAGCACAAAACAAATAACGATAAAAACTGTTAGGACGTAGTACCAGCCGAGGCTTTCACCAATAAATCCCACAATTGATTCCATGGTGCTAAAAGCGTGATCTGGGGCAAACATTGCCCACATGGAAAAGCGAGAATAATAATGGCGCTGATGGAAAGAACTGCCCAGTTAACTTTGGCTTCACCAAAAACTTGAGCACCCTTGGAAAGCTCATCACGGGATACCGGCGGTCGGTTTTCCCGCTTTTCCTCATTTTTGCATAACATTTGGCTTCCGCCTAGCTCATCGCGCTTAATCGATTCTCGGAGCGTTTGAGTGTTTTCATCTTTTTTCTCGCTCACTCACAACTCCTTCCATGTTCAGTTACATTCGCCTCGGCGCCCTTAGGTGGGCAATGCGCCAGCAAAACTTCCGACCTCTATAAAACCGAGGTCTATAAAGAGGCGGGGCGGCACATTAGCTCGCTGTCATTTAACGCAGATTCTGATGGGAAAAAGGGGCATCGATTTCAGATGCCAACACATTTTCCCCAGGATCGCCGCGAGATATTGTTCTCAGCGGCTTACCTTTTTTTGGGGACAACAAAGTATTACCTTATAGGTATCGAGGGCGAACCCCAAACGCTAATAGCGCTTGCTACGTTCGCAATAACCCATGCTGCGCTGCAAAAACCTGCACCTGCCAGCTATTTTCAAGCTAGGTAATACTTTAAAAACACTGAAGGGATTAAGCCATTTTTCCTATTTAAAACCCATATCAACTTAAAGGCTGAGTCTGAGGCTAGGCGCCTTCTAAGGCGGCGTTGAGTTTTGCCACCTGAGCGTCGAAAAGCTCTTTGGTGGTTGCCTCATCGGTTTCTAAACCTGCGACGATGACATGGTGATTGCCAATCTGCTGCAGCATCATCACGGTTGAGGCCTCATTTCCAGGAGTGACCGCAATGTCATATTTAAAGCCAGTGACATCGTCGGAGGAATTCTCTAAAGGAGTAAAGGAATATTCGGCACCGGTATCTGCATCTTTAATGGGCTCGGTGCAGGATTCTGCAATCTGAGAATAGAGGTCAGTGAGAGAAACTTCGTTGTCCTCCGGGTTGGACATCAGTGCAATAGAAACAGTGCCCTCCCCTATTTGATAGGTCCGGGCCGCTGAAGCAACAGTAGGAAGTTCGGCATCTTCTGCAGCTTGCAGCGCCTCACCACAGGCTCCCTCGAACTTGGCGGCATCGTGCACCACAGCAAGTGGCATGGATTCCCCGGTCAATGAGGTGTCATTTGCGGTGGTGACATCAGGCTTTCCCGTTTCTTCAACGCTCAACAACTGCTCATGCAGCGGAGCTGTCTCAAGTGGTGCCGCAGCTGGCTCACTGCTGCACGCACTGAGCAACAATCCAGCGCTGAGCAGTGGGGCAAAAATGATGGCTTTTTTCATGGTTTTAGTCACCGAAACTCCTGAAACTTAAAGGAACGAACTCTAAAGGTACCCCAAAATCTGCTCCGCAACCGCGCAATAAAGATTGCCTTATTGATCTCGCTATAAATCTCGCTCCGAAGCAAGCTGGGCGCAAAGGGTGCCATCAGAGAAAGTAAAATTCGGCAAAACATTATCCGGATCAACAATGGCAACCTTAAATCCAGCATCGCGGATACGCTTGAGACCTTCTTTAATCATGCGCATGGCCATAGGGTGGAGAGTAATCACACGGCTGAGATCCAATACCACCATCTCGCCCTCAAACTGGTGCTGCTGAATCTCATGCAGGAAATTCTCCCCGGCAGAGAAGTTCATAGCGCCTTGAAGACGAATGGTGGTTACCCCATCCTTTTCAGTAATCGTGCGCACCGCATGAACTGCAACTGGTTCAGTGGACATCAGGTGCAGGCCCATATCGTCAGAAAGGGTTTTGAAGATCTCTACGCCGCGCACACTATTTCCTTGGGCATTTAGCCGGGGCGAGAAGGTGGAAATACCCAATTGACCAGGCAAGATACCAATTAATCCGCCGGCAACTCCAGATTTTGCTGGAATTCCCACGGTGGATAACCACTGGCCTGCCTCGTTATACATACCGGCAGAAGCCATTACTGAAAGAGTTAAACGGCAAACCTTGGTATCAATTAGTTTTTTGCCGGTGATCGGTTGTACTCCACCAGCTGCCAGCGTTGCTGTCATAACGGCCAAATCCCGCACGGTGATTTTAATGGCACACTGCAAGGTATAGCTGAGCACTGCGTCATGGGCATCATCATCAATGACGCCATAATTGCGCAGCATATGGGCAATCGAGAGATTGCGGTCAGCGCCTACTAATTCAGATTCGGTCAAGCGCCGATCAATCATGAGCTCACGGCCCGCAAGCTCAGAAAAGTACTTTCTAATCTTCTCCACGCGGTCTTCCACCGAGGAATCTGAGCCATTAATTAGCTGGTTAATAGCAATGGCTCCCGCATTAATCATGGGGTTCATGGGCCGATTTGAACCATCTAGGGAAAGTTCATTAAATGCCTCGCCGGAAGGTTCCACGGCAACGGTGTCAAAGACCTGATCAGCGCCACATTCTTGAAGTGCCAGCGCATAAGCAAAAGGCTTGGAAATACTTTGCATGGTGAACTCAACTTCATCATCACCAGCACTATAAATGCGTCCATCCACAGTGCAGATGGCAATAGCCAGCGGATTAGGGTCGGCTTTTTTAAGTTCAGGAATGTAATTAGCTACCTCGCCAGCGGTGTTTGCACGCACTGATTCGAGAATTTCGGAGAGGTATTCGGGAATGGGCATGGTCAACTTATTGGCACACATGCCAGCCAGCCTACGTTTTTCGGCAGGTGCGCGGCACCCGCGCCCCAGAATTTGGCGCTGTTAAAACGCTTTTCGACGAACCCCTCGCTCTCAGTGGCTATCTAAAACTCCGATCTTGCCGCAAAAGACAAGGTACTGAGCATATTTACATTCCAGACATTGATTGTGTTGGCCATCACTTGAGATAGCTTTTGCTATTGCGCTTCACATTTTGGCCTAAAACCCGTTATGATATGACCATTAAATTTTGTGGGTGTTTTTAAGCCTCCACGTTTCAACATGAGAGGAATAGATATGACAACACCTGAAGGCGTGCACATTGTAGTCATGGGAGTTTCCGGCTGTGGTAAATCAACCGTGGGTGCCCTCCTTGCCGAAAAACTCGGTCTCGAGTTTAAAGATGGCGATGAACTCCACCCCCAGTCCAATATCGACAAAATGGCCGCTGGACATGCCCTCGATGATGATGACCGCGCTTGGTGGTTAGTCCAAGTTGGCAAATGGCTACGCGATCGCCCCAGTGGTGTGATCGCATGTTCCGCTCTCAAACGCTCATACCGAGACCTCATCCGTACCAAATGCCCCGGCACCGTTTTTGTACATTTGCGCGGATCCTATGATTTGCTGCTTTCCCGCATGAAAGCTCGCGAAGATCACTTCATGCCCGCTACCCTCTTGGATTCGCAGTTTGAAACTCTGGAGTTGCTTGAGCCAGATGAGGATCACCGCGTTTTTGATGTGGCAGATACCCCCGCGGAAATTGCCGAGCGAACCGCAGAGTGGATTCTTTCGCAGCAAACTAGCGTTACACTTGGATCTAAGTAAAAGCACCTTTTAGGATCCAGCAGTTTTTGACGTGGAAAGGTCCGCATTCTCATGGCTCGCGCATTGATTATCGTTGATGTTCAAAAGGATTTCTGCCCCGGTGGTTCCCTAGCCACCGCCCGTGGTGATGAGGTAGCAGGCCTTATTGAGGCTTATCTCCTCTCCCACGGTGGCGAATATGACACTGTGGTCGCAACCCAGGATTGGCATATTGATCCCGGCGAGCACTTCTCTGACAACCCTGATTATGTAGATTCCTGGCCGGTTCACTGCAAGGCCGATACTGATGGCGCTGCTATTCATGAGCGCATTGACCTTGAGCTTATCGAGGAATTCTTCCGCAAAGGCCACTACACCGCTGCCTATTCCGGTTTTGAAGGAACAGCAACATCCGAGGAGCTCCTACTGGCCCCTTGGCTCAAGGCCCGTGACATTACAGAGGTAGACATCGTGGGTATTGCTACCGACCACTGTGTCCGTGCCACCACTTTGGATGCCATCAAAGAAGGTTTTGAAGTCCGCGTTCTTAGCGATATGTGTGCTGCCGTAGATGTTCATGCAGGCGATCGCGCCTTGGAAGAAATGCATGACGCCGGCGCGCTGCTGGTCTAAAACTCAAAAAACCGTATCCCTTAAATTTAGGGATACGGTTTTTGTTTTGTCGATTTAGCGCTGGGAAAGCAGACGCTGAATCTCTTTAAGATCATTAGCCTTCTTACGGCCACGCACGATGCTGAAGACGATTGCTCCTGCTACAACGCCGGCGACACCAAGCAGAATCTTCTGCACATTAGGCTCCTGCAGCTTTGCAGTTGCCTGGGTCTTGGCATCATCTACCAGGTTTGCAGGCTTGCTGCGGTCTGCCAGTTCGTCGAGGGTATTTGCCAGCTGTCGGCGGGTGCGCTCAATATCGCGCTGGATGTCTTCAATGTTGCGTGCCACTGCGCTACTCCTGATTTGGTGTATCTGTGATCAACTATTTTTGTTTAACGCGTCATGAAAACCCGTTACTGGGTTTCCATATTACTTAACTCCTTGACTTTAGGTTCATTGGTCCCCAAAAACCTTTGCTGAACTCAAGGTATCCCTCAGGTTAGCCACCCGCTATTGTGGAATACATGACTGAAGCACAGCGACTAAATATCGGAGACACCCCACCCGCTTTTACCCTGCCCAATGATCAGGGCAGCACCACGTCGCTTAGTGATTTTGCAGGTCAGCAAGTTCTTGTTTATTTCTACCCCAAGGCAAACACCCCAGGTTGCACCAAAGAAGCCTGCGATTTCCGCGATTCTTTAAGCCAACTTAATGATTTGGGTATCAAAGTTATCGGCATTTCCCCCGACCCAGTAGCCAAACTAATTAAGTTCCGCGAAGACCATGAACTTAATTTCCCTCTGCTTTCTGATGAAGATAA
The DNA here is from genome assembly GCF_000344785.1 of Corynebacterium callunae DSM 20147. Lineage (NCBI taxonomy): Bacteria > Bacillati > Actinomycetota > Actinomycetes > Mycobacteriales > Corynebacteriaceae > Corynebacterium > Corynebacterium callunae. The sequence goes on from NC_020506.1 coordinate 2,252,612, forward strand.
ATCAGTTATGACTGCTTGGGGTGCCTTTGGTGAAAAGAAAAACTACGGCAAAATTGTCCAGGGCGTTATTCGCTCCACTTTTGTTATTAATGCAGATGGAACCGTTGGCATGGCTAAATACAATGTGCGCGCCACCGGTCACGTCGAACGCCTCCTGCGCGAATTTAACGCTGCCTAAGATAAGCCACCTAGATCATTAAATCCATGGAACCCCAGAAACAGGACGCCGCGGAAAATCCTGCCGGTACGGAAATTCTCGTACCTCGACGCCGCCCCGCCCAGCAACGTAGCCGTGAGCGCTTTAATCGCATTCTCACCGCTGCGCGTTCTGTGCTTGTTGATCTCGGCTTTGAATCCTTCACCTTTGATGAAGTAGCCAAACGCGCCGAAGTACCAATCGGTACGCTTTATCAGTTTTTCGCCAATAAATACGTGCTCATTTGTGAACTTGACCGCGTAGACAATGCTGAAGCCGTTGCCGAGCTTAAGAAATTCTCCGACCAGGTCCCAGCTCTGCAGTGGCCAGAAATCTTGGATGAATTCATCGAGCACTTGGCCAGGCTGTGGCGCGAGGATCCTTCCCGGCGCGCGGTATGGCATGCCATTCAGTCAACTCCTGCTACGCGTGCCACTGCCGCAGCAACTGAGAAGGAAATGCTGGAAATCATTGCGGAGGTCATGCGACCACTAGCCCGCGGTGCTTCTTATGAAGAGCGCATGTCCCTAGCTGGTTTGCTGGTGCATACTGTTAGCTCCCTGCTCAACTATGCGGTGCGCGATGTAGATACCACCGATGAAGCCTTTGCCAGCATCGTGGAGGAAATCAAACGTATGTTGATCTCCTACCTCTTCTCTGTCGCAACTGGCTAGTTCTGCAAAACGCAGGTTGCCACCACATAGTCACCATCGTGGCTAATGCTGACGCTGCTATGGAATTGACCAATAGAGTCATGCACCTGCTTTGCTAAAGCGGGGTGCAGTTCAATGGAAACCCTCCCCCAGGCATCAGCACGGACTTCAATTTCACGCCATTGCACATGTTCTTCTGCAATTACCGGAGGTTGTCCATAAATCGCCTGCGACCAGGCCTTAATAAAGGCTTCTTTAGCAGCCCACCGGCCCGCTAGGTGTTCCGCCTGGCGAGTTTCTGCGCGGAAGGATGCCAAGCGGCGTTCACTGGCAGAAAACACCTGCATGAAGGAACTGCCCGGTTGGGCTAGTTGCTCTGCGAACGCCGAAATGTGAACGAGGTCGGTTCCAATGCTGATCATGCGACCTAGCTTAGCGGGCTGGCCTCTTTACAAAGAAGCCCACGATCAGTGCAAACACTGCCACGCACGCTGAGGCGAAGAATGCAGAGTTGGCGCCGTCGGCGAGGGCGGTTTGTTGGGTTGCGCCGTCGATAAGCGCGTTGTTGCTGACGGTGGAATAAACCGCAATCATGACCGCGGTGCCTGCGGCGCCGGCGAGCTGTTGGAGGGTGTTGAGGATCGCGGAGCCGTGGCCGTACATGTTGTCGGGGACGGATGCGAGCGCGACTGTCATCAGTGGGGTGAACAGCAGCGCAAGGCCGATGGAGAACACGATGTGTACGCCGATGATGAACCACACGTTGGCGAATTCATCGACGGTGGACAGTGCAAACAGGGAGATCACAACGAGTGACATACCACCGATCACGAGTCCGCGTGGACCATGACGATCATAAATTCGACCCACAAATGGCGACAGCACACCTTCCAAAAGACCACCTGGCAACAGCACTAGACCCGCGACCAAGGCGGTGACCATCAAGGATCCCTGCAGGTAGAGTGGCAGCGTATTCATGACACCGAGCAGCGCACCGAACAGCGTCAAAAGCACAACCAGCGGAATGGTGTACTCACGAATCGCCAACGGACGCAGATCCAACAGCGCCTTATCCTGCTTACCCATGGAAATCTGGCGCCACACAAACACCACCAACGCAATGATGCCGACAGCCAACACGACCAACGCGCTTCTGTCACCTTCCAAAATGATGCCAATCGAGCTCAAAGCGTACACAAGGCCACCGAAAGCCACTGCGGAAATCAGGAAGGAAATGACATCCAAAGGAGTCTTTTTGGGCTCACTGACGTTGGTCAGACGCAGGGTACCGATCAGGCTTGCCACAAACACCAACGGAACCATAACCCAGAAAATCGCGTGCCACGAAGACAAGCTGAGTACGAAACCAGCCACACTAGGTCCAAGAGCAGGACCAACGGCCATCACGACCGCAATCAAACCCATGACGGCGCCACGGCGCTCTGGAGGAACAACGGTCATCGCGACAGTCATCAGCAGCGGCATGATCACAGCGGTACCAATCGCCTGAGCGACGCGGGCTGCAAGCATAATCGCAAAAGTAGGAGACAACGCAGCCGTCACAGTACCGATCAGGAAGACCACCGTGGCGAAAATAAACACACTACGAGTGGTAAAACGTTCCAACATCCAACCAGTAGCTGGAAGAACCACAGCCATGGTCAACATAAAACCAGTAAGCAACCACTGCGCAGTATTCGCCTCAATGTCAAAGTCCGCCATGATCGACGGCAACGCGACTGCCAGAGTGGTCTCATTCAACATCATGACAAAGGCTGTAAAAACTAATACAGCCAAGATGATGACAACATTTCTCGGGATCCCAACCGATTCTGGGGTGGGATTACTGGAGGTGGGGTTGCTGGAGGAAGACAAGGCTCCAGCTCCTTTCTAGAATTAAAGGGCGCTATCGCGAGGTAAATGCATACCGCCCCGGTTCCTGCGACGTGCAGAAAACGGGGGCGGATAGTTGCTTAGGAAACATTATCAACAATTAGTGCATGCGCACGTTCTTGTGTGTGATTTCACTGGCAATAGTGTTTGTGAGGTTTTGTGGGCTTAGGAAACCTTAGCGTGATCCAAGAATATGGATCTATTGCATTAATGAAGCTTTGAAACTCGAAGATTCAAATACGGAAAGAATAATTATCAAGCAGCGGGATGAACGGCCACGACCTCTCCCCGGCCGGTTTAGCAAGGCACAATACCAAAAGAGAACAAAACGAGAATGCTGCAGAAGTGGCCACTTCAGATCATCATTCCTACCCCCAAATGAGATCAGTGAGCTCAGTAAGACCGGTTGCAATTGTCACTACAATTCCGAATCCAAAAGCCCTTGATCCTACCGAGTTATTGTTATGAATAGTTGGATCGAATCCTACATTCAAGGAACTATAAATATCACCAGTAATACTAATTATCCTAAAGAACTCACTTGACTTGTCACTTTTGTTAAGTGCCAGCACGCTAACCACAACAAAGTAGCTTAAAGAAACAACTGAATCTACGCGGTGACCACTCCATCCTTAAATAGGACAAACAGGTGCTGAGGAAACGGTAGAATCAGTCTATGGGAATAGAAAAACCAGCACCACTACTTATGAACGAAGTATTAAAAAATTCGCAATCACACACTTGGGAGAAAGCGATTGCTGAGTGGGAGGTCTCAGGGCAGGATGAAGACTTTGAAAGTTTGAGTGTATGCGTCTGTGGCAAAACGGGGCTCCGGTATAAGTACATCATCACCAATACTATGACAAGGACACAATTGCACCCGATTGGCAGTGAGTGTATCCGTCATTTTGGAAGCCAGAATATGGTAGATACCGTAGAGTATTTGAGAAAAATCACCGAGCTCCGGAAAAGGAATTTGGGGAGTATCACATTCCAAGAGATCAAGGATGCTGGGATTCTTTCAAGAAAATTCATTACCGCCCTTTATGAGAAGGGACTTTTCCAGCCAAATAAGTTCAATAGAAATGACGGAAAAAATGATTTTCAATTCTATTTGAATATGTTTAATTCCCGCTCCATGAGCGATAAACAGCGAAAAAAGGCTGATGTGCTTACACGCGAATTACGCAAATTAGTTTAAGCGCCAAACATGCAGCGAAAACACTCGGACAACGGAGATGCAAACTGTCACATAAATCCCTGCTTATCATATTCTTGCAGGACCATTCGCGATACTGGTCCAATGATGTAATTGCGCCACACTGTCCACAAGTCAGAATACAAGCATTGAGTTCAAAGCAGTATTGAACTTATACAAGGTCACGACACTATTAGGCACCCTGAATAGCAGTGAACAGATATGAAAATTCCGTATGCAACAGTAAGTAAAGCTGATCTCAACAATCCTTTTCTGAGCGCCTATGCCTCAAGTTTCTCACTTGCACAAGATGCCGGTGAGAATATCAACTCGGTACTCTGTGCACAATAGAGCAGACGGCCATCCCGTTATGGATGTTCACCATCGTTAATGAGAACCTCACTGTCATACATTGGAATTAATAAGTAGCGTGAACTCCGCCATCGAAACACCTGGGAGCTTACCCTCCAAACACCATTTCGAGGCAGCACGTGGTTAAGAAGCTTCCTGATCGATAACGTTGGAGTATCAATTGTTTGTTGCTCGCTAAGTAGCTGATATTAGGATGAGGTATGAGTTTGGATCACAGCTCGCAAGCAATAGGAGCCTATCCGGATAACGGTAAGCATCGGTAGTTTCCCAAGACGATTTAAGCTCAATGAGATGGTCAAGTAATCTTTACCTCTTGCAAGCTATGTCAGGACTATTACTATCGGCCTTAACCCGGACAGACTACTGACTCTCAAGGGTAGATGGAGCAGTAAGTTCGTCCTTAGGGCGTTCTCGATCGTTAAGCTAGAGTTCCTGCCTTCTTGAGGCGAAATCATAACAAGCCTTGGAGCCAATGCTCAAAAGCAATGGTTGGGGATCTTAGTGAAAACACGGGGATTCTACTGGGCACCACTTAAAGATTTGCCGGAATACTTTTTCCATCGTTGTTCGTTGTAGCGCAGATTTTCGCGCCCTTACCCTCGTAGCCACCAGCAAAAGGCGAATATCTATTATTCAATCTGGAGCTGTGGCTAAGCGAGGAAATGAAAATTCATCGCTAAATAATCACCGTTGGAGGGTACGGAACTCACCTTCAGCCAAGAATATATGGACTTAATCAAGATATAGAATTGACAACAGCCAAATTCCGACGCTAGAATACCGCGATTTACTTAAAACTATTTCTCATCGCCTACCATTAAGGCATGGTACACCAAAGCGGAGCGGTAGTAGGGCATACTCCCAAAATGATGAACTTCAACTTAGCCATCGGGCTTATTTCAATTCTATCATTAGGAGGAATTTGGGGAGTTTTCGTAGTATTCCTTTTGCTAAGTGGAGTGGAAGTTAATGGATTCGGATGGCCAAATGAATCTCTTTCACCCTCACAGATCTTAGATACTGCCCGGGCAACAGGCACCATATCTGCCTTGTTCGGCGGAATCTTCGCAATGTTATATTCATACAGGAAGCAAAGAATTTCAGAAGCTGAAAGCTTAAGATCTGATGCATCTTCTTTGGTTGAGCGTTACCGGGCCGCATGTGAGCAAATTGGAAGTGAAAATGCTTCAGTTCAACTTGCGGGCATTTACGCCTTAAGCTGGCTTGCCGATGAATGGGTAGGGCATCGACAACAGTGTGTTGATGTATTGTGCGCCTATCTTCGCTTGACTGGTTCCGCCAACAATATGACTTCAGAAGTCCCTGTGCGTACTGTCCTGAATCTAATTGAATCGCACACCTCAGTGCTAAATCCGGAGTTTACAAGTTGGTCTGATTTGACGATTGATTTAACCGGGGCATCTCTACCAGATTTTTCCTGGAATCAGGTAAAAATTCAGAAGCTCATTCTAGACCGGGCTGAGTTTGAAGAAGAAGTGAATCTCATATTCGAATTCGATAATAGTTCAGTCTCAATACGCGATGTCACCATTGCGGCGAACCTCTTTATTGCAAGCACGGGCAAAGGACGTATCTCCTTAATGAGAAGTGGTGTTATGTCGGGAGCAGAGGTCCAAATCTCACCAAGTTTAGAAACACAGCTAAATTGTATGGCCGTTCGAATAGAGGATGATTGTCTTATTAGAATTAATCTGGGTGCCTCTGGAACCGAAGGTCAAATTGACTTTAGTCATGCACATATCATTGGCCGTCTTTCATTTTTTGGTGACGGACGAGAGTATGAAACAGGAACCATTCTATTGCAAGATGCGATCACTTCAGGCGAAGGGCTAGTAGGCTTCCAAAAAGACCTCTTTTTTGAAGCTGACGAAGGGTTTTATTATGTTCCAGTATCTTCTCCAGATGGGACTTCCTATTCCAAGTTTCGCAAAATAACCGATAGAAGACGAAGTGTTTTCCGTCCAGATTCCCAGTATTTAAAAAATTGCAAACTTGCTACCTTTGAGGTCAGTTCAATTGAGCCTGTTCCTAAGTGGCATGGGGCTGAACTGGAACCAAAAAGCAATGCCTAACTCCGTAATAACTGCAGTTTGGAAACCTTCGAACATCCCCTCACTGGTGACGCAGCTGCCATCAGCTAGAAGTTAAACCACCTTCCCTTTCCAGAGGCTTCCACCTATAAGGACGAACCTATGTCGGGCAAACCAAAAAGCCCCTCACACGGCATCCCAACAAGGGACACCGCATGAGGGGCTCAACGCAATAACCAACTAGCCTTCGGCGCGGAGGACACCGTCAACTAGGCGGGCGCGGGAATCCAGGAGGACTGCAGCTTCTACTTCCTTAGCTGCGTCTCCGTGGACACCGAGGTTGCGCTCGACTGGGCGTTCGTACAGTACGCCACCGTGCATACCTGCGACGATGGTGCGAAGGCCTGCTTCTTCGCGAGCGATCGCGGAGGCACGCCATGCGTCAGCTGCCTCAGCACCACGTGCCACCCGGACTGCCTCGTAGAAGGCATCTGGGTGAACAACAGCGACCATTGCGGAGACGTGTCCGAAGCCGAGGGAGGTAACAAGACCTGCCTTTGGTGCCTTCGCACGAAGGTCTAGTGGCTTGCGCAGCCAGACCAGGTGGGAGTGCTTGGACAGTACTGGGTCAACGCAGTCGAGTGCGCGGTTGGCTGGCACCAGTCCAGATCGAAGGACCTGGGTGAGACCGATCATCTGGAATGCTGCTGCACCACCCTTGGCGTGTCCGGTGAGTGACTTCTGGGAAATCACGTACATCGGGTTGCCGTCTGCACGACCGATGGCGGTTGCGATGCGCTCATGCAGGTCGGACTCGTTTGGATCATTCGCGTTGGTGGAGGTGTCGTGCTTGGAGATAATGGAGATCTCATCAGCGGAGACACCGACGGAGCGCAGTGCTACTGCGAGGCGGGATTCCACACCATCGCGGGCAGCACCAAGGGCACCGAGGCCTGGGGCTGGGATGGAGGTGTGGGCACCGTCTGCGAAGGACTCTGCGAATCCGATGACACCGAGCACTGGTAGTCCCAGGTCAGCTGCGAGTGATGCGCGTGCCAGCAGGACGGTTCCGCCACCTTCGGATTCGATGAATCCACCGCGGCGACGGTCGTTGGCGCGGGAGAAGAAGCGGTGCTCAATTCCCTTGCCTTCCATCTCTGCGGAGTCGGCGGTTGCTGCCATGTCGCCGAAGCCGGTGATGCCTTCAACGGACAGGGCATCGAAGCCACCTGCGACAACGAAGTCGGACTTGCCGATGCGGATCTTGTCCAGTGCTTCTTCCACAGAAACAGCTGCGGTTGCACAAGCTGCGACTGGGTGGATCATCTGTCCGTAGCCACCGACGTAGGACTGCATGACGTGAGCTGCAACAACGTTGGGCAGTGCTTCCTGCAGAACGTCGTTGGCGCGTGGCTCTGCCAGGATGCGGTCGACGTAGATGCCGCGGAGGGATTCCATGCCGCCCATGCCGGTGCCCTGTGTGGAGGACACGCGAGCTGGGTGCACGGATGCGAGCAGTTCAGCCGGGGTGAAACCAGCGGACAGGAAGGCGTCGACAGTACAGACAATGTTCCACAGCGCGACGGTGTCCAGGTTGTCCACCATGTCTGCTGGGATGCCCCATACAGCTGGGTTGAAGTCCTTAGGAACCTGTCCACCAACGAAGCGGGTCATCGCCATGCGGCGAGGTACGCGGATTGCGGAGCCTGCCTTGCGAGTGACCTTCCACTCCCCTGCTGCTTCGTCGAAAGAAGCAAAGGTGAGTTCTGGCTCGGAGTCGACGTAGGTCAGTGCCTCTTCGCGGGATCCCACGTTGAAGGTGAGGTCCTGGTCGAGGTAGACGGTGGTCAGCTCTGGTGCGAAGTTGTCGATCATGCCGTACTCAGGCATGTCATTGTACTTGCGGACACCAACGCGTGCCATGACTTCGTCGTGGTAGCGGTCGAAGATGTCTTCTTCGGCCACTGCCTCGTCGGAGTCGTCGTACCAGCCTGGCTTTGGATCTTCATCCCAGTGGATAAGTCCCATGGTCCATGCAAGTTCGATGACACCCGCGGCGGAGAGGGAACCGTTGAGTTCGGCGTCGAAACGCGTACGTGCAGAACCCAGTGGACCGAGCTCGCCGGCGCCAACGATGACGACCATCTCGTCGAGGTTTTGGGTGACTTGACCTGCGAAATCAGGGGTGGTTTGAATCACTGGTCGGTAAGGAGTTGGCAGTGCTGCCACGGTGCGTGGAACCTCAACCACTGGTGTGTTAGCTGCCTTAGCTGCTTCTGCACGTGCCATTTCCGCCAGGTTCAGATCAGATTCACCAAGTCCGCCGGTGAAGTCGACGGTGATTGGCGCGGATGCTGCCTGCTCGCGGACAGTGGAAGTTGCCTGGGACAGCAGTTTCTCTGCAATTTCTTGGGTGGAGTAGGTTTCCACGCCTACTTCTTCAGCTGCCTTGACCAAAGGATCGTTGCCGCCCATGAGGCCGGTGCCGCGAACCCAACCGATGTGAGCGTGCACGAGGGAGGTGTTTGCTCCCCATGCGCCCTGCTCGGCGTTCCAGCGGGTGACCACTGCGTCGAGAGCTGCCTTGGATTCACCGTATGCGCCGTCGCCACCGAAGCGTCCACGGTTTGGTGAACCTGGGATGACCACGTGCAGGCGGTGACCCACGTTGATGGAGGAACCCAATGGCGCAAGACCTGCGATGAGGCGCTCAACAGACCAGAGCAGAAGTCGCATCTGGGATTCTGCCTGTGGGCCTGCATCTGCCATGGATCCGGACACGCGAGGTGCCGCGAATGGGAACAGCAAGGTAGGGACCAAAGCTGGCTTGACCAGCTTGGATGCGCCGTTGACGGTGGTGGTCTGCTCGGATCCGACCCAGTTGATGATGGCGTCAATGTCTGAGTAGGAGCTCAAGTTAGCCGCCGCGATCCACAGTGCTGCCGTGCCGCGTGCGGAACGTGCGTAGAGATCCTTGTAGAACTCCAGGCGGTCATGGCCGAGGTTGGAGGTCGTAGCAATGACAGTTGCACCGCCAGCAAGAAGCTTTTCGACGACTGCCGCCGCGATCGAGTTCGGCGATCCGCCGGTTACGACCGCAACATCGTCGGCGTAGTCCAAGGAGCTTTGGTCGCGAGCCTGAGCTGCGAGATCATCAAGTCCAAAGAATTCAGCCTGTGCTGCAACAGCTTCGCCTGCACCTGTGACATCGATATCAGTTGCTGCGAGTTCGCCAAGAGCAACGCGGGAGAGATCCTCACGCGCAGAAGCCCAACGGTCATCAAGCAGAACAACCTTTTCTTCATCGAAGCTTGGTGCAACCTGACGTGGCCAATCAGAACCGAGTTCCTTGGAGACCAACTCGTAGAGGTCTTCCTCTGCGGTGTCTTCCACGGAAACGGTTGCTGGCTTATCAAGACCCAGCTGGGTCAAGATGGTGCGGGCTGCCTGAGCAAGCACACCAGCTTTACCGGTAACCTGCTCTGCGAACTCACCAAGAGCTGCAGAATCCACTACTCCACCACCGGCACCGCCAGCGGAAGGCAGGGACACTGCCACCCCGCGCCGGGCAGCAACTGCCTGCACGGCGGCGTCGATAAGCGCATCTAGTTCAGTGGTATTGGAAGGCGCTGCAGGCGCCAGGGACGCCAAGTCACCGCCACGCAGGGAAGCACCTTCGCGGGCGCCGACAACAACCTCAGCGACCACATGGTCAGCCCAGCCCTGGCCCAATTGCCAGGTGCCGGTAACACGTTCTGCCACATAAGCTGGACGCTTTCCGGTAGGTCCGCTAATGCGACGCAGCGCATCGGCCGCGGAATCAGAAAGCACTGGACCAAAGGCTTTGTAGCCCTTTGCCATCTTGGAGACAGTAACCTTCAGATCGCCGAGTTCTGCATCGGCGGCGCCATCGATAGCACCCAGGCCGAACTCCACACCAAGATCCAAAAGCAGCTGGTTACGGCGTGAAGAAACACCTTCTACCAGGGACTCAATGGAGTCGGTGGCACCCATTTGATCAGGGCGTACCTTGGTCCACAAGGCGATGAGCATCTCAGTAGCATCAGCTGGAGTGAAGGAAATATCGTCCGGGCGAGGTCCGCCTACAGCAACTGGTGCTGCAGCCTCGACAGCTACGGCAACCGGTGCAACCTCGACGGTGTCTGCAGCTGGAGCTTCAGCAACTTCTTCTGCCTCAATGGTGCGCACAACCTCATCGGTAGCAAAAACTACTGGGCGATCGCGCTCAATGTTAAGCACCTCAATTGGGCACTCACGGTACTGCGGCAGACGCAAGGTTTGCCCCATCATATTGGCCAAGGTAGGAGCAGATCCCACACCAACCTCAACAAAGCGCTCCGCCTTCAAGCCCTTAAGCAGCAAGTCCTGGGTTTCAATCCAGCGCACAGGGGAAGCGAACTGCCATGCCAAAAGCTCAATCAGCAGGGTGCGAGCCAGCTGCTGTGGGTTTGCGGAAGCTGCCTCAAAATCGCTCAAGATCTCATTGATGTACGGGGAATCGACCACTTCAGTCATGGATTCCACAAACTCACGAGAAAGCTCAAATGGGCGAGCTACCAGGTTTGGAATATAACGGTCTACCAGCACATCAAGATCTAGCTCAGCAGGGATCAGAGAATCTAGGTGCTCGCGGAAAGCTCCCACACCATCGCGCAACTTAGAGGAGTGGAATGGCACATCAATGCCTGGAATCATGATGAAGGCACGCTGGCCGGGAGCGCGCTTTTCAGCATCGGCACGCAGTGCTGCCAATCCTGCCTGGGTACCCGCAACGGCATATTGCAAGCCAGCGAGGTTGTAGTTCACAATCTCCAAGAACTCACCGGATTGCTCAGCAATGTCTGCAACATAGTCAAAGACATTGTCAGCAGTAAGACCCATCTTGTTGGGACGCAGGGCTGCCAAGCCATAGTTGGACAAACCTTGTTCATCACGATCAACCAGACGGTGCATGGTGAGTCCGCGTCGGTAGACGATCTCCAACACAGATTCCAGGGAAAGCACACCGGCATAAGCGGCAAGTGCGTTGTACTCGCCTACGGAGTGACCAGCAAAGTAGGCACGCTGGTTGAGTGCACCTGCTTCGCGCATTTCAGCAATTTGGGCAACGCCCAAAGTTGCCATGCCCACCTGGGTGAACTGGGTGAGGTACAAAACGCCATCAGGGTGGAAGAACTTCTCCCCTGCCACGGTGACTTCGCGTGGGTTGTTCTCCACAATCTCCACAATGGAGAAGCCCAGCTTATTGCGGGTGTGTGCATCTGCACGATCCCAAATAGCACGAGCTGCAGCGGAGTTGCGGCGAGCTTCCATGCCCATACCTGGGGACTGAATGCCCTGGCCTGGGAAGGCATAGAAGGTGGTGGGAGCTGCCACAATAGCGGTGGCATTAAGTACTGGGTTGCCATTAACGGTGGCGCTAATTGCACGTACTTCGCCACGGCCTGGGCGGTTATCAACTGCCGAGCGCTCCACGGTGAAGGTGATGGTTTCACCTGGGAGAACTGGAGCCAGCATGGTGGCGCTGAATTCCACAACGCGCGCAGCTGGGGTGTGGGTTTGCTCATCTTTGAACTCTGCACCGGCAATAAGTTCTGCAATGGCAGAAGTCCACATGCCGTGCACAATCACGCCTGGCAGGCCAGCCAAAGCAGCGGCGGTATCAGAGACGTGGATGGGGTTGCGATCGCCAGAAACAATGGCGAATGGACGCATGGATTCTGGTGCCACAACCTCCGCAATCGCACGCAAAGAACGTGGGGTATCAATGGTGGTGGTCTGCGCAGAGGTATTGGTACGCGCCACAGCATTGCCCTTGCGCCCGCGGATGGCAAAACGCTCAGCCAGGGTGGCGATCTTGGTGCCCTCAGCAGAGGTGATCTCGGCGCGGATAATCACCAAGCGGCCTAGATCAGTATCGGAAACTTCATCAGCCTTGGCCGTGACATGGAGTGCGCCGGAGGTCGGTACCTCCGCATGCAGCACAATGTGGTGTTCTAGGTGAACCAGAGAGAGCATGCCCTCAACCACGGATGCGGAATCAGCGCCAGGGATGGTGGCAGACTGCACGGCTGCAAAAACTGCTGGCCAAGCTCGTCCCACCAAAACATCAGGGGCGGTGCTTGCTGGGATAACGGTAGCTGGCAAATAGCCTGCGGTGACATTGTTGTAGTCGGCGATAATCCCAGCATCGAGGGTGGTTTCCCATACTGCGGTGCCGTTTTCCAGGGTAGCTAGAGTTCCACCGGCAGCGATGCGGGTGAGCTCACCCATGGCAGCTTCGGCATCTTTTTGGGTGACCAAAGGTACAGCACTTGGGAGTGCATCAATTGGGCTGGTGATGCGGATTTTCAGCTCTGCGGTGGTGCCAAAGGCGGTGGATCCGGCTAGTGGAACGGTGAGCATAACGTGCTCGGCGTCCTCATAAACCAGGGTGGCGCCACTTGGTGCGTGGAACGCTTCAAATTCAGTGCGAGACCACTTATCGCTATCACCTAGACGGTGCACGATGGAAGGGATATTGCGATCTGCCCAGAAAGTTCCAGGGGATGAAAGTACCTTGCCCATGATGTCGCGGGAGACAGAATCATGATCCTCAATGCGGGCAATGGAAGCATCCACAAAGCGGTCAAGCAGCTCGGCAACTGGCTCATTGGCGCGGGTAATACCGGCCACAGCAACCACACCAGGAATAATGGCCACCTGATCAGCGTCATAACGATCATCATGAGACTGCCACAAGGAGTCAGAACGCCACCAGCGGCGCACGTCCTTGTCTATAACTGGCACAAAGTTCACCGGTTTGCCCGGCGTACGGCACAGACCGAGGAACCAGGCCGCATCGGCTGGGGTGAGTAGTTGGGTTGCGGCTTGTGGGAGTGCCGCAAGAAGCTTGTCGACGTCGCCAGCCTCGCTAAAGGATGGTTCAAAGGTGCCGTGGTCTTGCTCGATGAGACGAGCTTCGGTGCGCTCGAGCATCTGGCTAAAACGAGCTGCCCAAGAAGCATCAATCCACTGGCCATCCCGGGGTCCAGAAAGTTCCAAATAACGCTTGAGCCACTGCTCATAGGTCATGGATTCCACATCGCCGAAGTACTGCTTGGCGGTCTTGCCAATAGCCTCGATGATTTCAGCACGGCGCTTTTGCACTGCGGTCTCGTCGCCGGCAACTTCATCCAGCAAACGACCAGCCTTGGCAAAAGAGTTGTCGATCTCGTGAATATCGGCACCTAGCTGGGAACGGCCAGAGGCCATGCCATTGTTGGCACCACCGGCAGGAACCCATTGCTCAGAACCTGCGGTTGCAACCAGCAAGTCCTTCACGGACTGAGAGGTGGTTGCTTCCTTGGTGGCCATGGCAGCGGTACCCACCAAAATGCCGTCCACTGGCATCGCAGGCAGGTCATAAACCTCAGACCAAGAACCGGTGATGTAATCGGCTGCGCGCTCTGGGGTGCCAATGCCACCGCCAACACACAAGATCACATTATTAAAGGAGCGGATCTTGGCATAGGTAGCGATCAGCAGCTCATCAAGATCTTCCCAAGAGTGGTGTCCACCTGCGACACCTCCCTCAAGCTGCATAATCACAGGTAGCTCAGGGATTTCCTGGGCGATGGCCAAAACAGCATTAACGTGCTTTACAGCGCCTGGCTTGAAGGCGACCCACGGGAAGCCGCCGTCGATAAGCTCTTTAACGAGCGCTACGGCCTCGTCCTTTTCCGGGATACCTGCAGTGATGACCACGCCGTCAATGGGAGCGCCGTTGGCGCGCGCCTTAGGAACCAGGCGCTTGCCGCCGATCTGCATCTTCCACAGATAAGGGTCCAGGAACATGGAGTTAAACTGCGCGTTGATACCTGGTTCGAGCATCTCAGTGAGCTGCTCGATGTGGGTTTCTAGGATTTCTGGGGTGACCTGACCGCCACCGGCCAGCTCAGCCCAGTGTCCACCATTGGCGGCAGCAGCCACAATAGCAGGATCCACAGTGGTCGGAGTCATGCCAGCGAGCAGCATTGGAGTGTATCCAGTGAGCTCACTAAAACGGGTAATCAGGCGCGGAGTGCCATCCACGTGCTCAACACGAGGCGCAAATTCCGCATAGTCAACCGGCAATTCCGGAGCGACACCAGCATCAAAAACCTTGGCCTGACCAGCAGCTTCACAGACGTCAAAGGAGTCCGCGCCACGGCCTTCCAGAATTGACTGAGTAAGCTTTACGACGCCGCCATCGGGACCAACATCAAGGAACCAGCGGGCGCCAGCGCCGTAGGCCTCATTGACCTCTGCAACCCAGTCAACTGGGTTAACCAGTACGTCAGCGGCAATTTCACGAGCGCTTTCCACATCAAAGCCACAAGCCTTGGCCCATGCCACCGCTTGCTCCACAGCCATCGACATAGCTGGGTGATGGAAAGCAGCCTGGACTTTCAGCGGGCTAATACGCGGTGCAAAAGCAGAGCCGCCGCGCTGCTTATTCTCAATAGCTTTTTGATCCTTCGCTGCCATTGCATTTAGCACCGCAATTACGCGCGCATTGTCATCTGGACGGCCGACCAAAACATAGGAATCGCGAGCATTGCGCAGACCAATTACTGGACGAATTTCCGCAGGAACCTCCGCAGCAGCCTGTGCAATAGCCTTTTCGAGTTGTTCCTTTTTAATACCGGCGATGGCAATCATCGGAGCGCTCTCCCCCTGCGCAATCAAGCCGGTCATGCGTGCAGTACGAGAAATCGCAGCACCAATAAGCTGTGCCAGAGCAACTAATTCATCAGCGCGAGTGGGATCCTTCAGCAGGTGAACACCGAGTACACCCTGGGAATGCCCAATGGTGGCTACAGCTTGTTCAACATCAAGACGCTGCGCCTCAAGGGAATCCAAAGTGGCGATTTGGGAGACGAAGATTCCAGGCACGCTAATAGCGGATTGTGCGCTATCAAAGTTGGGAGCCTCCGCACTATTGGCCCAGGTTAGTGGATCAAAGCCGAAGGGGAAGGTGCCAGCAAGTTCATCTGCCACAGGTGCAAGGAGTTTCTCAGCACGCTCGACAATTTCCTTGACGTTTTGTCCTGCGCCTGCGGAAACGGCAGTGCGCAGGGTTTTCAACCAGTCATAGCCTTGTCCCGCAAACACAAAAGCAAAGGGCTCTTGGTCGAAACGATTAATTAGTCGGCTAGCCCCGAAGTTCTTGCTCAGTTCGGTCACGTGAGAACTTGCTCCTTGCTTAACTCAGTCTGGACCTTGCAGGCCCGTCTGACTGTGTATGTTCGGATAATTAAAGAAATCTGGCGCGGCGATTTTTGGCACCGCAACAATGTTTAGAAAATAATATGCCACAAATCATGAGGAAAACGTCATATTTTGCATGTGTGCGGTGACCTTATACCCAGCCACAACCCTCGGCACTACTCTTCTCTCCCCTATCGTGCCACCTAAAGCTGCGTTGACAAAACTTTTAAAAGGAAAGAATTTCTCCACAGTTTCCACTGCTTAGCGCGGTGTTTGGAGCCCACCCTGAGCTCAATCCTGGGCACGATCTCAAATTTTCCCATGCCTGCAGCTCTGTGGCTCTTTTCATAACGACGACACCTCAGGGGTTATTCTCACATTCTGCTTGCGGAAGCTTTTTAGCAGTTTTCATTTAATGAGAGCTCTTGAAGTGATGTAACTAACACCCATTGCCCAACCCCCTGCTTAGGACGCCGCAAATGGTCGTATCACTTTTGCCATTTGAGCATTTTTAATGCGGGAGTTAGACAAAGTGAACGATAACCCCTAGCGTGGTCACAACTTGATAACGGATAGGTTACAAAATGATCTAATCCGAAACTACATATCCACCTTTAGGAATCCTCATGCACCACGCCCTTAGTCGCCGACTCACTCTTAGCGCCCTCGTAGCCGGCACAATCGCCACCGTTGGATTGAGCGCCATCCCCCAAGCGAGCGCCCAGGTTTTTCTTTCTTCTGAAATTAACAACACCATCTATGGCGCTAGCCAAACCGTGGTCAGCCCAACCACCGGCACATTGACCTCAGGTTATGGTGCACGTTGGGGAACAAGCCACAACGGAATTGATATTGCCAATGCAATTGGCACCCCAATCTACTCCGTCATGGACGGCACTGTCATCAGCTCAGGTCCAGCATCCGGCTACGGACAGTGGATTCGCGTGCAACACGATGATGGTTCCATCGCAATCTACGGACATATGGAGTACCTCTATGCCTCCGTTGGCGAAAGAGTCTACGCCGGCCAAGAAATCGCTGGCATGGGCAGCCAGGGATTCTCCACCGGCTCCCACCTCCACTTTGAGATCCACCCTGATGGCTACACCCCAGTAGATCCCCAAACATGGCTAGCCAACAATGGGATCTACTTCTACCCCCTTCCCTGTCTCCTAGCTTTTAGGCCAGAATTTTCAGAATCTGATCTTGGAAAAACCATCGTTAGATAAGACCGTTAACAATAAACTGAGGTGAAATTTACCTTCAAAAGATCGGAGTGCGTTGTGGCACAAACAAAAGATGGCAAGAAGCGGGTCTTCGTACATGGTCACGAGCGCAATGGCTTTAAAGTTCGAACTCATTATAGATCAACGCCAAACCCCCGCAGCGTTAGAACTGAATCCACAGGCTTCTTATCCAGCATTCTAAAAGGCCTTTTTAGACGCTAAGAAAGCAAAAGAAGGGCCCCGGTAAAAACCGGGGCCCTTCTCAATGGTGCGCCTGGAGAGACTTGAACTCTCACGTCCTAAGACACTGGAACCTAAATCCAGCGCGTCTGCCAATTCCGCCACAAGCGCTTCGTGCGGGTTTTACTATACATGCTCTTGCGCAAATCAAATAATGCGGGGTGACTAATTGCACCCGAAGGGAATTCGCTTCTAGCAATAAGGCAGCTAGAATAGCCTTTTATGAGCGAGCCAGGCAGCGTCGGAGTGAAACAAAAAAAGACCGTAAAACTAAGTCATATCGTTTTCTTAATCATCTGTTTTTGTACAGCCCTGGCTTTGGCTTGGTGGCAGTGGTCGCGTTTCCAATCCGGATCCGGCACCTTCCAAAACCTCGGCTATGCCCTCCAATGGCCGTTTATCGGTGGATTTTTGATCTATGCGTATCGCAAATATTTGCAATACGAAAACGAATCCATTGAATTAGAAAACCTGGAAGCTCAAAGTGCAACAGCACGTCCAATTGCTCCCGGAGAAGAATTTATTTCCCAGCGCCCCAGCTTGGTTCATGATGACGGCGTGAAAGAAATTGACGAATCTTTCCTTCCGGAACGACCAACTTTGGACGTCGAAGAATTTAATAAGCTGAATGATCCCCGGGCAAGAAGGCGTCGAAAAGCTTAAAACCTGGAACTTTCCGCACTGCTTAACCGACTACTTTCTCAGATAAGTAACCCCAATCCCCCAAGGAAGATCTACGTGTCAACCACTGCAATTCACCCAGAGCGCAAAAAGCGCGTCCGCCAAGCTCTCACCATGTTTTCTATCGCAGCATGGGTGACGGGTGTTTTTCTGCTTGCACTCACCGTGCGTATAATTTTGGAAAAGGTCGTAGGCATGGATATGCCTGGCTGGGCTACGTTTATCGCTATCTTCCACGGTTGGGCCTACATTATTTACCTGCTGACCACCCTTAACCTCGGCCTGAAGGCACGATGGGAGCCGATGCGCTGGTTCACCACCGCCATTGCTGGTGTCGTGCCGCTATTGTCCTTCTTTGTGGAACATAATCGACGCAAAGAAGTAACTGAAGTTTTCCAGCTCAATTCCTAAAATTTGCAATCGATAAAGCCGGGTGCTCAAGAAATGTCTTGAGCACCCGGCTTCCTTATTACATTAGGCAGCTAGTTTGGCGATGATGTCGACCAATCCCCGCAAAGCTTTACCACGGTGGGAAAGGGCATCCTTTTCCTCCGCGGAAAGCTGAGCTGAGCTGCGCGTAGCTTCTTCTGTAGGTTGGAATAGTGGATCATAGCCAAAGCCATTCTCCCCTACGGGCTCTCGCAAAAGTGTGCCTTCCCAGCGACCCTCTTGGATAAACTCCTGGCCGTCTGGCAGCACCAAAGCACATACTGAAACAAAGGCTGCGCCACGACGTTCAGCAGGAACATGATCCATCTGCGCCAGCAAGAGATCATTATTTGCTTGGTCATTGCCATGAGAACCAGACCAGCGTGCAGAAAGCACACCTGGCATGCCATTGAGCTCTTCAACAGTGATACCAGAATCATCAGCGATGGTGGCAAGACCAGTATGCGCAACCCCGGCACGTGCCTTGATCAGCGCGTTATCTGCAAAGGTGCGCCCATTTTCAATGGGTTCGTCATATGCAGTTACGTCCGCAAGAGCGAGTAGTTCAACAGACTCCAAGCCCTCCTGATCTAGGATGCGCTGAAGCTCTTTAAGCTTCTTTGCGTTATTGGAGGCAAGCAACAACTTCATTTAGATTCCCAGTGCTGCTTTTTGTGCGGCAACCAATTCGGTGCAACCCTTAGCTGCGTAATCGAGCATCTCATTAAGCTGCTCGCGGGTGAAGGTGGTTGCTTCGCCGGTGCCCTGGATTTCTACAAATTCACCGTTTTCAGTCATAACGACGTTGAGGTCAACATCAGCACGGGAATCTTCCTCATAAGGAAGGTCGAGGCAAACATTGCCATCGATAAGGCCAACAGAAACAGCAGCTACTGGAGCAAGCAGTGGGTTTCCCGGAACAACTCCCTGTTCCTGCAGCACCTTGATGGCATCTGCCAGTGCGACATAAGCACCGGTGATAGACGCGGTACGGGTACCGCCATCTGCCTGCAAAACATCGCAGTCGATGGCGATGGTGTTTTCACCAAGCTGGGAAAGATCTACTGCAGCGCGCAGGGAACGACCGATCAAACGAGAAATTTCGTGGGTGCGGCCCTTAACCTTGCCAGCCATGGATTCACGACGATTGCGCTCTGCAGTTGCAGCAGGCAGCATGGCATATTCTGCGGTGAGCCAGCCTTCGCCGGAGTCACGCTTAAAACGAGGAACGCCCAGTTCCACAGAGGCGGTGCACATAACACGGGTGTTGCCGAATTCTACAAGCACGCTGCCTGCAGGGTTAGAAGTAAAACCACGGGTGATTTTGACGGCGCGCATCTGATCCTGAGCGCGACCATCAAAACGGGTAAAGCTAGAAGATGAAGTCATAAGGTACAGGGTACCTTTATGAATTCCACGGGAGCACGTCGAGAAGCGTATTTGGTGTTTTATTCCAGCCGCCCCTCACCCTAAAAGCACCCGTTTAGGGTGCTGATGTGGTGGTTTTAGATATCGAAGTGCATCCCCGAACGAGCCAATTCAATTGGGCCGTTATAGTACTGCGCAGCAGCTTCCAAGGCGCGAGCTGGGTCAACCCATGGCGGAATGTGGGTGATAACCAGCTTTTTTGCACCAGCAGCGGCAGCTAATTTGCCAGCATCCTGCGCACACATATGCATGCCAGGAGCCTTGCCATCGCAGGAGTCTCCCCAGGTTGCCTCGCAAAGGAAAATATCTACGTCGCGGGCAGCATCAATTAGGGCTTCGGTATAAGCGCTATCACCGGAATAAGCCAAGGTTACGCCGGTGCCGTGTTCTTCAACTCGCAGCGCGTAGGTCTCGATGGGGTGAATAACCCTAAATGGAGTGACCTTGTACTTATCAATCAGCTCAGGCTGACGTTCTTTCCAGGAATCAAAAGCAAAGGTATCAGACATATCATCAACGCCATCGGGCTCATCGGAGCTCAATCGACCCAAACGATTAGGGGTGTCCTGAGGTCCAAAAAGCAGATTCCTACTCTTGGCTGCTTTGGTGGGGTGGAATCGGCGCCACACCATCAAAGAAGCAAAATCTGCACAGTGGTCGGTATGCAAATGGGAGAAAATAACATGCGCATCGGAAGGATCTTGAATTTCTTGCAAAGAGGCAAGGACGCCAGGTCCCATATCCATAATCAAGGATGGGGAATCTGGAGAATTAATCACATATCCAGATGCGGGGTTACCTGGAGCAGGAACGCTTCCAGAGCTTCCGAGGATGGTAAGTCTCATAGGGATACTGTGCCACGGCTCAGCAGTTCATGTGTACTTTTCGGGTGAAAAAGAAGCCTAATTGTGAGCATTTAACCCCCTTTTTAAATCCGGGATAAATCACACACCTGCCATTAGCTTTCGTTTTGCCTCACCTGGGAAACAATTGGTCCGAGGAAACGGCGGCTAAGTTGAGCAAAAATTTCCGGATCACCAGTTGATTCAAAGCTATAAGAGGGCTCTGGATGTAATTCAGGATCAGCCAACAAGTCTTTTTCACTCAAAATGCGCAGCACATCTTTGGCAGTTTCCTCAGCACTGGACACCAGAGTGACATGATCGCCCATAGCCAATTGAATGACACCTGAAAGCAAAGGATAGTGAGTGCACCCCAAAACAAGAGTATCCACGCCTTTGGCTTGCAGAGGTTCCAAATAGCCTTCTGCGATATTAAGGATTTGACGGCCGCTGGTGATGCCTCTTTCCACAAAGTCCACAAAACGTGGGCAGGCGGTAGCGCTAACTTCTATCGATGGACTTGCCGCAAAAAGGTCCTGGTAGGCACCAGAGTTAATAGTTCCTACCGTGCCAATCACACCCACTTTTCCATTGCGGGTGGCAGCTACTGCACGACGCACAGCCGGCAAAATTACCTCCACTACGGGAACGTCATAACGCTCGCGAGCATCTCTTAGGAAAGCAGCTGATGCGGTGTTACAAGCGATGACGATCATTTTGCAGCCGCGTTCCACCAGCTCATCAGCAATGCGTAGGGCGTGTTCGCGCACTTTCGCAATAGGCAACGGACCATAAGGGCCATTGGCGGTGTCACCAATATAAATAATTGATTCATGGGGCAGCTGATCAATAATGGTTCGCGAAACGGTCAGTCCGCCAACACCTGAATCAAAAATTCCAATGGGCGCATTAGCGCCTGGAATAGGACGCTCAATCATAGAACCGCTGTAATCAGTCACATTATTCATACTAGGCACACCTCAAAACCTTTCGGCCATCACCGGCCAGCTCTTCTTTTTCTACTCCGCCAATGTGCCACAATATGGCCATGGCTGATTCTGTAGATCCGGAGACCACACAATTTCCCCCAGTGCGCGCAACCCCACAAGCGATTAATTTGGGCAGCTCCGCACAATTGCAGGCATCTCCACAGGGCAATAATCGAGGCAACAATAGGGGCAATGGTCCCGTTATAGCTTTGCTGAGCCTTTTGCTTGTCATTACCGTGGCAGCTGGCGTGTGGCTATTGGTCGGTTTGGACGGCGATAAGAACAGCTCAGAGTCTTCCGCACTGGCAACGGATTCCTCAATAACTGCAACGCAACCTACACAACCTGCTGAAAGTGAAGAAGCTGCAGCAAGCTCTGCAACAACCCAAGCGGAAGAATCGACAGCAGCACCAAGTGGCCGTCCGGCCCAGCCCACACTCCCTGATGGCGCTATGCCAGCTAATGATGCTGCAGCGTCCAATGCAGATGCCGGAAACCTCAATAATGTTTATTCCGGATCGGTGGTTACCTCAGCAGAATTTGCGCGCGCAGTACGAGATGCCTTTGTGCTTCATTATCTTGACACCAACGAACTCTCCGGGCAGATCCAGGCGACCAGCCCAGTAACCGGAGATACTTATTCCTTAAGCTGCGAGGATAATGGGCAGTTTGTCACCTGCAGCGGTGGCAATAACGCTGTTGTTTATATTTCCTAAACGCGTGGGAAGCGTGGTGGATCGAGGGCTGCCACAATCTTTTCCATCGCAGTACCCAAGACCTTGAGCTCATCATCATCGAGACACTCAAAGACCAGGCGTTTAACTTCTTGGACGTGGCCTGGGGCAGCGGCTTCGACCTTGTCCCAACCTGCATCGGTAAGCACAGCTACAGTTGCGCGTCCATCGTCTGGATCGGGCTCGCGGCGAACCCATCCGGATTTCTCCAGGCGGGTTACCACACGGGAGAGGTGTGAGAGAGTCATATCGGAAAGCTCGGCAAGTTCACTCATGCGGATTTTACGATCCGGAGCCATAGAAATCTGAGCCATGGCAAAATAGTCAAATATATTTAGCCCGGCGGATTCCTTGAGCTGGGCATCTAGGCGAGCAGGCAGCCAAACGCGCAGGGACCACACATTAAGCCACACGTCTTGTTGCTCTTGAGTCAGCCAGATGTCTGGGGATTCTGTGTTTTCGCTTGTCATGGCAATCAATCTTAGCCGTTTGACATCAAAAGCGCTGCACTTTGCCCCACCAAGTGCCCCACCAAGTGCAGCGCCAATTGCCCCATCAGTCGCCCTACCTCAAATTTTTAGAAACCGCGTTTTTGACGTTGCTGCGCTAATTTCTTTTGTTGCCTTTTAGCTTTTAGAGCTGCTGGATCATCGGAGGTAATAAAGGCGCCAGCACAAATTCCGCCAAGGGCACCAAAGAGGTGTCCCTGCCAAGAAACACCTGGTTGAATTGGCAAAAGTCCCCAGAAGAGGCCGGAATAAATGAAGGCCAACACCACACCGAGCAGGAATTGCCGGAGATCTCGGTTAAATAATCCGCGCACAATAAGGTAGCCCAACCAGCCATAAATCAGGCCGGAAGCACCGATGTGATTGGTGCCGATTCCACCAAAGAACCAGGTTCCTAGACCGCCCACCAGACCGGCGATCAACGTGACCTCCCAGAACACTCTTTTGCCGCTCATACCGATGATGAAGCAGAAAATCGCGCCCGGAATTGAGTTACCAATAAGGTGTTCCCAACTTCCATGCAGCAGTGGCGAGGTCACAATATGCCATAAGGAGCTGGGGTCAAGCGGATGAATTCCGTAATAGCTCAGCAGACCACCGGTGAGCACATTGGCAAAATGCACCACCCAAATAACCACCAAAAATCCAATGGCGAAACTCAATCCGGTGCGCAGTGAAGACTTATTCTTTAACTGTTGATTAAGCTGCGGGCTTGGTTTATTCCAGGGTCGCACAGGGCCGGAAGTATTGGGGTTAAAACCTGAGGTTCCAAAACCGGTGTTGTGGTAGGGGCTGTTATAACTCATCTGTTAATTCCCTCAAGGTGTGTAGTTCGAGTCCCGGACTCGCGGAAGTTATGGCGTCGATAATAGCGTCCTGCACACAATCAGCCGCCGCCGCGCACAATTGCGTCAAAAGTTCATCACTAACCCCACTGCCGTCACCAGAAGACAGGGCAAACAAAGTATCACCATCAAAAGGCGAATGCGCTGGCCGAACTGCACGCGCCAAACCATCATGCGCTGCCAAAGCAACCCTTTTGGCCTGCGCCTTTGTCAAGGGTGCCGTCGTTGCAATAACCCCGATGGTGGTGTTCAGCGTGGTTGCCGCCGGTGCTAGCTTTTTAAGCTTGTCGACGTCCACCGCCGCAGCACTCGGCCGCCCATAAAGGCGCCCGGTTTCCGGGTCGACTACTTCTCCGACAGGATTCGCCACGATTGCAGCAGCGATGGGATATTCATCAACCCGGCGCGAGGCTTGGCCAAATCCACCGCGTAATTTTCCAGCAGTAGCTCCCATACCAGCACCAATGCTGCCGGATGCCGTATCTGCACCGGCGAAAGCATTTTCTACTGCTGCTGCCCCATCAGATGAAGTGGGTCGATTGTGGGGATCTCCTACAAAAAGATCAAAAATAACCGCAGCCGGCACGATCGGGACTCTTAGTTCAATCCCTGGGCCGCGCACTGGAAATCCGATTCCACGTTCTTCCAAAGCAGTCATCACACCATCGGCAGCTGCTAAGCCAAAGGCAGATCCACCACATAAGGCAACCGCATGAACTGCTTGAACGGTGTTGTGGGGTTCTAAAAGGTCAGTTTCTCTAGTGCCTGGTCCCCCACCGCGCACATCGACGCCCGCAATTGCACCTTTAGGTGCAATGACCACTGTGCAACCGGTATCCCCCTTGCTCACGTGGCCTAAAAGGAACCCGGGGACGTCGAAAAGCGCACTCATGTTAATCCATCATCGCTTCTAGCAGGGATTCCTGGTTATAAGCCAGCCATTGCACCAGGTTTTCGCGTTCATCGGCTGCGGCTTCACCACCACCATGCATTTCAGCAAATGCTACATAAAGGCGAATATCGTTTAGCGCTGCCAACCAGGCATGGGCCTCTGCTTCGGTGGCAGTGACAGCAACATTGCCGTCAGGCCCCAATGCATCATTAATGACTCTTAGGTTAGCCAGCTTGGCGCGAGTGATATCACCTTCGTGCAGGGAACGCAGGAAAGAGTTATCACCCTCATATTCCTCATCGCCAGCATGCTGAAAATCTGGCAATAGACGAGCTAGCGCAGGATCTTCAGGAGCTTCTTTGTGGCCGCCCACCATGCCCGTGAGCTCAGCCAGCGGATCTTTGGGAACAGACTGCGCTCTTTGAATAAGTGCTTCTGAAACTGCTGCCGAAAGATCGCCCAGCACTTCCCTTTCCATGGGTTCAAAAATTACGCTAAAGCGCGCCTGCCTGCGTAAACCCTTTTTCTTTTTCCACTGTTGCATAGTTTTTCCTAGCCTGCCTGCTGCATGGTGGCCCATAAACCAGCGGTGTGCAGCTTTTTTACATCGCCTTCAACTTTGTCTTTCTCCCCCGAGCTCACAACCGCTTTACCTTCGGTGTGGACCTGCATCATCAATTCTGTGGCCTTCTTCTTGCTAAAGCCCAAGACGGTTTGAAAAACATAGGTGACATAACTCATCAAATTCACTGGGTCATCCCAAACGATGCACAACCAGGGCAAATTCTCGCTGGAAAGAGTGTGCACGTTCATTTCCACATCGGGAGTGGCGATGGGCGCTGACGGCATGGAGACCACTGGAGAATCTGCCACCTTAAAGATATCGGTGCTATTAACCGCCGGTGTGGCGTAGGTGTGGTTAAGCCTGTTCATGCCAAATAGCCTAGTCAAATACCTTGCAGTGGCGCAGCGCGGGACATTTTATTCACTTATTCACCGACCTAATTGGCGCTAGCTCTGATAGTCTTGGCTGCAACAATTTGGCATATTCTTAAGCAATTCTTAAGCCAGGTGGTGTGTGGCTCATCTCCTATGGAGCGCAACCACATTGGAAGGATCCTCAGATGCAAAACCTAGAAAACCAAGTACGTACCTGGCTCCAACAATTTGGGGTGCAACCTTCCCAAGCCGACATTATTAGTTCCCTGTCTCGTGCTATCCCCATCTTGTCGATCTTACTGACCGCAATTCTTAGCTTTAATGCGATCTCCAGCGGTAATACCTCCCAAGCACCGCAGCTTGATCAATTACGCACTGATGTTATTGCCAAGATCAATTATGAACGCAACCAGCAGGGTCTCTTATCTATTACGCCTGGTGTTGATTTGCATAATGCGGCGCAAAAAGAAGCCGAGGAAAATGCGGCCACCGGCACCGAAGGTCCGGTGGCTGATCCAGCGGAAGATTTAGTGGTCTTGCAGATTAATATGCCCTATGGGCAGGCCAACGCCGACTATATTGTGGACACCCTTTTGGCCTCCCCGGCGCACCGCGATTTACTGCTAGCACCTAGCTATCAAGCAGTCGGAGTGGGAGCTGCATATAAGGGTGATCGTGTCTGGGTAGTGGTCGAGTTCACTATAAATGCCACAAATTCCGTAGAATTAACAGGGTGAATCTAAACAACTCCTCCATTCCGGCTAATCGCTCCACGGCTCTGCTCACCGATAAATATGAGCTGACCATGTTGGAAGCTGCTCTTATTGATGGAACAGCAGAGCGCCCAGCAACCTTTGAAGTTTTCAGTCGCAGGCTCCCCAATGAGCGTCGCTATGGTGTTGTTGCAGGTACGGCTCGCGTTCTTAACGCCATCCGTGACTTTGTATTCACCGAAGACCAGTTAGCTGATCTAGATTTCCTCAACGCAGACACCCTGGAATACCTACGCAATTACCGCTTTAAGGGCCAGGTTGATGGTTACCGTGAAGGCGAAATCTACTTCCCTAATTCCCCGCTCCTTACTGTGCGTGGCACCTTTGCTGAGTGCGTCATTTTGGAAACTGTCATCCTTTCCATCATGAACGCTGACTCCGCAGTAGCTTCTGCAGCTGCCCGCATGGTCACTGCAGCCGATGGACGCCCAATCATTGAGATGGGTTCCCGACGTGCACATGAGTATGCAGCAGTAACCGCATCCCGTGCCGCTTATTTGGCAGGTTTTGTGGCCACTTCCAACTTGGAAGCTGCTTACCGTTATGGCATCCCTGCCTCCGGTACTTCTGCCCACGCTTGGACCTTGTTGCATATCAACGAAGATGGCACCCCAAATGAGGCAGCAGCCTTTAAGTCCCAGATTGAATCTCTAGGCGTTGGCACCACCTTGCTGGTTGATACCTATGACATCACCCAAGGTGTTGCCACTGCCATTGAAGTTGCAGGTACCGAGCTTGGTGGCGTGCGCATTGACTCCGGCGACCTCGGCGTGATGGCCCGCAAGGTACGCAAGCAGCTTGATGATCTCAACGCTCACAACACTAAGATTGTGGTTTCTTCTGACCTTGATGAGTTTGCTATCGCAGGTCTGCGCGGTGAGCCAGTTGATGTTTATGGCGTTGGCACCTCTGTGGTTAATGGCTCAGGTGCTCCAACCGCTGGCTTGGTTTATAAGCTCGTTGAGGTCAATGGTCACCCTGTTGCCAAGCGTTCCCGCAATAAGGAAAGCCATGGTGGTGCTAAGCGTGCGGTTCGCACCCACCGCGATACCGGCACCGCTATTGAAGAAGTTGTATTCCCCTTCAACAATGACACCCCGGACACCTGCAAACTTAATGTCTTGCAGTTGACCATCCCACTTATGCGCGATGGTGAGATCGTTCCAGGTCTGCCAACTCTGGAAGAATCCCGAGATTACTTGGCCAAGCAATTGGTTTCCTTGCCTTGGGAAGGCCTTGCGCTTTCCCGTGACGAGCCAGTTTTGCACACTCGTTTCTCTGGCTTCCCTGACGCTTAAGCCCCCTTTTTTTAGATCCTCTAAATTCCTTCGTTAGCTATTGTGAGCAGGTATTTTAGGGGATCTTTTAATACCCCTTAAAACTTTGTTGACATATAAACAAAAAGGGTTATAGTGGAAATTACAAACAAAGAAAGACCTAGAAAACAACGAAAGTTGTTTAGCTTAGAAAGGAATATCATGTCCACCAAAAATGATTTTTCAGGAAAAGTAGCTCTCGTCACCGGTGCAGCATCCGGCCTCGGCGAGGGAATCGCCAAGGACCTGGCAGCTCGCGGAGCTAAGGTCGTTGTTACCGATATCAACATTGAAGGCGCAGAAAAGGTTGTTGCCGACATCCAAGAAGCCGGCGGGGAAGCCGCAGCTTTTAAGATGAACTCCGCTTCCCGCGAAGACAATAAGAAGGCCGTTGAATTCGCCGTCGAAAAGTTTGGTGCTTTGCACCTGGCAGTTAATAACGCCGGCATCGGCGGCAAGTCCCACAAGGTTGGTGAGATGGATCTTGATGACTGGGATCGCGTAATCTCCATTAACCTCAGTGGTGTTGCTTATGGCAACCACTTCCAGATCGAGCAGTTTCTCAAGCAGGATGATCCTTCCAAGACTGCAATTGTGAACATTGCTTCCATCCACGGCACCGTTGCAGCCCCTGGCAACTCTGCTTATACCGCAGCTAAGCACGGTGTTGTTGGTCTCACCAAGAACGCTGCTGCAGAATACGGTGAAGTTGGCATCCGCGTAAACGCTGTTGGACCGGGATACATTAAGACCCCACTCCTGCAGAACCTTCCTGAAGAGCACTACAACGCTCTTGCCGGAAAGCATGCACTGGGTCGCCTTGGTGAAACCCCAGAGGTTGTTGCCCTTGTAAACTTCCTCCTCTCTGAGGATGCTTCCTTTATTACCGGCTCCTACCACTTGGTAGATGGTGGTTACACCGCTGTATAAGCGCCCTTAATTCCCTGTTGGTTCACTAAAGTTTTAGCCCTTGGTTGTCTTCCCTGACAACCAAGGGTTTTTGCCTACGCTGGAAGTCTTTGAAACTGACCTTGCACTTCGTGTTCTTTAGCCCGGAAAGATAGACTAAAACAGATGTCTGACGCCGAAAACACTCAACAGCCCACACCGAGCGAACCGCTAAATGCCGCTACGGTGGAATTACTAAACGCAGCAGTTGAGTCCCTCGGCGGAGCCCGGCGCGCTGGGCAGGAAGCCATGGCGGAAGCAGTTACCAAGGCTTTTGAAAATAAGCGCCACCTAGCTGTCCAGGCTGGCACAGGTACTGGTAAATCTTTGGCATATTTGGTACCTTCCATGCGCTTTGCCCAAAATACTGACTCCACAGTGATCGTCTCTACCGCTACTATCGCCTTGCAGCGCCAGTTGGTGCATCGCGATCTCCCCCGCTTGGCAGATGCCCTGGAGCCTTTAATGGAGCGCCGCCCCACCTTTGCCATTATGAAAGGCCGATCCAATTATCTGTGTATGAATAAGGTGGCGCGACAAGAGGAACTTGCTCAGGAAGACTCGCTTATTTCTGAGGAAGATATCTCTTGGTTGGGCAAGCACATTGTGCGACTTAATGAATGGGCTAATGAAACCGAAACTGGCGATCGTGATGATCTCGATCCTGGTGTTCCTGAGCTGGCGTGGAAGCAAGTCAGTGTGACTGCTCGGGAATGTATCGGGGCCAGCAGGTGCCCGCATGGCGAGGATTGCTTCGCCGAGGTGGCTCGTCGCAAAGCAAAAGAAGCTGATGTGGTGGTCACCAATCACGCCCTCCTAGCTATCGATGCACTCTCCGATGTGGCCGTGCTCCCCGAGCACGAGGTTGTGGTTATCGATGAGGCACACGAACTAGATGGCCGCATCACCGCGGTTGCTTCGGCGGAAATCACTGTTAATTCCCTTAATCTCGCAGCGCGCAGAGCCAGCAAATTGGATTCTGATAAACGCGAAGACAAGGTTAATGAGCTCGCTGGCGATCTGGAATTGCTACTGCAAAGTATGCAACCGGGCCGGTGGAATGACATGGATGAAGGATCTAAGGGCACGCTCGTTGCGCTCAAGGATGCGCTGTGGAATTTGCGTGCGCAGATTTCCAGTTCTCCAGAGGGCGAAGCCGCCAATGATCCGGAGCGATTTGCTGAGCGTCAGAACTTAAGCAATCACCTCATGGAGATCCATGATGCCATTGTGAGAATTTTGGAGGTTTTTGAGGAAGAAGACCCCGCCAAACAACTCGACGTGGTCTGGCATAACCATGATGAGCGACGCGGAGATTCCCTCAATGTGGCGCCACTTTCCGTGGCAGGCCTTTTGCACGACAAGCTTTTTACGGACAATACCGTGGTATTGGCCAGCGCCACCCTAACCATTGGCGGAAACTTCAATGCCATGGCTGCCAGCTGGGGCTTACCTAAGGGCACCTGGGATAGCCTCGATGCTGGCACGCCTTTTGATCCAGCCCGCTCCGGCATTCTCTATACCGCAAAGCATCTGCCAGATCCCGGCCGCGATGGGTTGCCTGAGGAAACTCTGGATGAGATTTATGAACTCATCATGGCTGCTGGTGGCCGCACACTGGGGCTCTTTTCATCACGCCGGGCGGCTGAGCAAGCTACCAAGGCTATGCGTGCCCGTCTGCCTTTTGATGTTTTATGCCAAGGTGATGACAATACGGCAGCTTTGGTGAAGAAGTTCTCGGACAGTGAAAATACGTGTCTTTTTGGCACCCTCACGCTCTGGCAGGGTGTGGATGTGCCGGGCAAGTCTTTGTCATTGGTGATTATTGATCGTATCCCATTCCCCCGACCTGATGATCCACTATTGCAGGCTCGAAAAGAAGCGGCGGATGCTGAAGGCCGTAATGGTTTTATGGAAGTAGCAGCCACTCATGCTGCTCTATTAATGGCGCAGGGAGCTGGCCGTCTACTGCGACATGTGGGCGATCGCGGTGTGGTTGCAGTGCTTGATCATCGACTTGTCACTAAACGATATGGCAGTTTCCTCCGTTCATCCATGCCCCGTTTTTGGGAAACCACCAAACCAAAAGTAGTGCGCGACGCACTTAAACGCCTGGTGGCTCAATAAGCCGGTGACGTAAAAGTTGGTCGCGCATTACAACTGCGCTAATTCCGCGAACCCCGGATGCTAGACCTGGGTGCTAGACCCTAGGGGCAATTGGGCCACGGATAATGGTCTGGAATGCGTAGGCATAAAGCAGGTAGGTCAAAGGAGTGGTTACCAGCATTCCCACAATTGTGAAACTGCCGATGAAATTCAAAGCAAACACTGCCAGCAGCAAAAGGATAGTTGGTACCCAGTTACTGGAAACTGCCTTGCAGCTGGCTTTTAGAGCTTCGCCGACACCTAAGTTAGCAATGTGGAAGGACGCAGGCACTGCAAAAACCAGCAGATAAGCTATGACTAAGCCTGGCACATAAAGCGCAATCATGCCGATACCGACCAAGATGCCAACAATGATATAGACCAAAACTGGTTTGCCCAGTCCTTGAACCTTAAAGAAGCTAGCAAAGCTGATCTCTTCACCACGCACCACGGCCAGGGCATTGCGGTAACAATTAAGTGTCCAAATAAATGTCACCACCATGGCCACCAGCATTCCAATAAAGCCAAGCACACCAACTGTTCCAAAGATGCCAGTGGCTACCGCAGTACTGCTTTCGCTGGCTGCGACCATGGCTCCCATCAAGGGAACCATGAGGACTGCCAGGCTGATGGTAAGTACCGCGAAGAAAACTAGAGCGGAGACTACCCACGCAACCCAGGTAGCAGAAAAACCTTTCCAGGCTTTGCTAAAAACATCGCCGATATCAAAGGTTCCCCATTGAACCTCTTGTGCCTGAGGTTGCGGGCCACCAGCCGGCGCTGGCGCATAACCATCAAAAGCATAGGCCGATTGCTGAAAGGGCTGACCATAAGGGTCAGAGGGACCAGGCTGAGCGGGTTGACCGGACTGGCCATAAGGCCATTGTTGATTTTCATCGTCTTGACCTGGATATTGAGAACCATATGGATTGGTCACAATTCCTCCTTGCGATAGGTGGGGGTTAATTTACACCCTACAAGCTAGGAGTCCGGAGCACAGCGGACGTTATGGAATCGCAACAACAGTCACAGTATTGGGTGCAACCTCAGTAAATCCACCATCGCGCACCGGAACTGCACCCGGGGCTGCTAAAAATTCCGCAAATTCCGCAGTCGAAACTTCACGCACATGCAAAGCAAAATCAGCCTGCGCCCAAGCTGCTACCCATTCATAAGACTGGTGGGCAGCCAATAACATCGAAGCATGACCCACCTGGGCAGCAGCTTTGCCCAAGGTCATGTCCAAAGATCCATCCACATAAATCACGGGTGCATCGTCGGAAATATCATTGGGGTGATCCAGCGGCAATTCGGTGCCCGAAATCTGCAGTTTCCGAATATCCGCCGGCACTTCACTGACCGCACTTGGCAAAAATGCACGTACCTGCGCCCCATCATCATCGACGGTCACACCGGTTAAATCCTGCACCTTTACCCAGGCAGTATTGCGCGCGCGCCGCGCCACCTTGCGGATCAAATGGCCATACCAACGCTCCAGCGCCGCCCGAAACTCCGGGTCAGTTGCCACTCGCTCATCAAGACAGAGCTTTACGACGGCGCGAGCCGCCGCTTCCAGTACATCAGTCCGGCGCGGGGCATCCTGTTTGGGGATATGCAGGGCAATTTGCATTGCCTGCACCGTTGCCGGGTCATTAGGATCCTCGCCGTGCGGGCCGTCGCCCGCGCGCTCGGACAATAATGTGTGAGCGATGCGCAGTGGTTCGTCGAAAAGCGCTTCTTTAGGCATTGTTAGGCAAAGGAACGCGGTGGAAGGTTCCATCCTCAAGGTCAGCGAGGTCAATTTCATCGCGGGAAATGCCCATAATGTGCAAAACCTCATCCAAGAAAGGATGGTTCACTGAGGTATCGGCGATCTCCTTCAGCGCAGGCTTAGCGTTGAATGCAATACCAAGACCCGCTGCGGAGAGCATATCGATGTCATTTGCACCATCGCCAACAGCGACAGTTTGGTGCATCTTCAGTCCGGAATCTGCGGCGAACTCAGCGAGGAACTCAGCCTTGGCAGCGCGGTCCACAATCTTGCCAATAACGTTGCCGGTGAGCTTGCCATCAACAATTTCCAAAGTGTTGGCACGTACATAATCCAGGTCTAGTTCTTCAGCAAGACCTTCCAAAACCTGGATAAATCCGCCGGAAACCACAGCAGTCTTATAACCCATGCGGTTAAGGGTACGAATGGTGGTGCGAGCACCTGGGGTGAGCTCAATTGCGGCTGCAACTTCATCGATTACAGAAGCATCCAAACCGGCCAAAGCCTTAACACGCTCGCGCAGGGACTCTTCAAAGTCGAGCTCGCCGCGCATTGCACGCTCAGTAACAGCAGCTACTTCTGCTTCCTTACCGGCATAAGCTGCCAGCATCTCAATAACCTCACCGGTGATCAAGGTGGAATCGCAGTCAAAGCAGACCAGGCGCTTGGAACGGCGCAGCAGACCGGAGCGCTCAATAGCGATATCGACATTCAGCTCTGCAGTCAGCGCAGCCAAAGCTTTACGAATCTTCTGCGCACCACCAGGGCTAGTATCTGGCACGGTGATCTTCAGCTCGAGGCCGGTTACTGGGTAATCAGAAAGTCCACGGATGGTATCGATATTGGCATCATAATCAGCCAAGGTCTGGCCAATGCGGGAAATATCCATTGCATCAACTGGGTCACCCAAAACCACCACAACGTGTGAGGAACGAGGGCGGGAAGATTGCACGGTGTCCTGAATTTCTACGAGGACAGACTGGCCATGCACCTTCAAGGTATCGGTGAGTCCGGTGGTGACAGTTTCCACCTTCTGCGGTGCAATACCGACAAAGGCTGCCAAGTTAAGGAAGCCACGGAACATAGATTGCTCTACATCCAGAACCTGCACCTGGTTAGCAGAGAGGACCCGGAAAAAGGCGGCAGTAACGCCATGGCGGTCCCTTCCACTGACCGTAATTACAGCCGGCAGGTAGCCTTCACGCAATGCTACGTGCTGGCCGGCTAAGTTATCTTGATCTTCAGTCTGGATGAGTTCAGTCACGCAAATTATTGTCTCATGTCAGCACGCAGATTACGACATTGGAGTTGTGTTTAGATACGACAAAACCCCGACAAATTGTCGGGGTTTCATCTAGTCAGGTTGTTGCTGTCACGTTATGAACGTGGACCAGCAGCATGGATCGGGGCTGAACCCGTCGCTGGAGCATCGATATCGTTGTGATGTCCAGTGTGAGCCTCAGCACGCATGCGCTCAATCATATGAGGGTAGTGCAGCTCGAAAGCTGGACGCTCGGAACGGATACGTGGCAAAGAGGTGAAGTTGTGGCGTGGTGGTGGGCAGGAGGTTGCCCACTCGAGGGAGTTGCCATAACCCCAAGGATCATCAACGGTAACGAGCTCACCGTAGCGCCAAGACTTGAAGACATTCCATACGAATGGGATGACAGACAGTCCAAGCAGGAAGGAGAACATGGTGGAAACCTGGTTGTAGATGGTGAAACCATCGGAATCAAGGTAGTCAGCGTAACGACGTGGCATACCCATGTTTCCTACCCAGTGCTGGATAA
This sequence comes from Corynebacterium callunae DSM 20147, assembly GCF_000344785.1. Taxonomy (NCBI): domain Bacteria; kingdom Bacillati; phylum Actinomycetota; class Actinomycetes; order Mycobacteriales; family Corynebacteriaceae; genus Corynebacterium; species Corynebacterium callunae. The sequence goes on from NC_020506.1 coordinate 2,286,724, forward strand.
GGAAGGTGCCGTGGAAGCCGATGAAGGTGAGCCAGAAGTGAATCTTGCCCAGACGCTCGTCGAGCATGCGGCCGGTCATCTTGGGGAACCAGTAGTAAACGCCTGCACAAGATGCGAACACCACGGTACCGAAGAGGGTGTAGTGGAAGTGCGCGATCAGGAAGTAGGAGTCTGACAAGTGGAAGTCCAATGGAGGGGAAGCCAGCATAATACCGGTCAAACCACCGAAGAGGAAGGTTGCCATGAAGCCAACAGACCAAATCATTGGGGTTTCCCAGGTGATGTGGCCCTTCCACATGGTGCCTACCCAGTTGAAGAACTTAACACCGGTAGGAACGGAGATCAGGAAGGTCATGAAGGAGAAGAACGGCAGCAAAACCGCACCGGTAACGAACATGTGGTGAGCCCACACAGCCATGGACAGTGCGCCGATGGACAAGGTTGCGAAAACCAGGCCAACGTAGCCAAACATTGGCTTACGAGAGAACACAGGGATGATCTCAGAGACGATGCCGAAGAATGGCAGTGCCAGGACGTAAACCTCAGGGTGTCCGAAGAACCAGAAGAGGTGCTGCCATAGAAGGGAGCCACCATTTGCTGGATCGTAGAGGTGTCCACCGAGCTTGCGGTCATAAAGCACACCCAGAGCTGCAGCGAGCAGCAGTGGGAAGATCAGCAGTGCCAAGACGGAAACAACGAAGATGTTCCAAGTGAAGATAGGCATGCGGAACATGGTCATACCTGGTGCACGGAGACACAGGATGGTGGTCAGCATGTTAATTGCAGAAGCAACAGAGCCAACACCGGTAGCGCCAACGCCGACGATCCACATGTCAGAGCCAAGGCCTGGGGAGTGAATTGCATCGGAAAGTGGGGAGTACATGGTCCAGCCGAAGTCTGCCGCACCACCAGGGGTGAGGAAGCCAGTCAGCATTGCGACACCACCAACGGTGGTGATCCAGAAACCAAAGGCGTTCAAACGTGGGAAAGCTACGTCAGGTGCGCCAATTTGCAGTGGCAAGACGTAGTTGGCGAAACCCCAGACGATCGGGGTTCCGTAGAGCAGCAACATAACAGTTCCGTGCATGGTGAACAGCTGGTTGAACTGCTCATTGGACAGGAACTGCAAGCCTGGGGTGAAAAGCTCAGCTCGAATAAGCAGAGCCATCAAACCACCGAGGAAGAAGAAGCTGAAAGACATAATGATGTACATAATGCCCAGCTGCTTGTGGTCGGTGGTGGTCAACATCATCCACGCTTTGCTGCCCTTGCGAGCATGTCCTGTCGGCTCGGGCCTCTGTGGGGCGACGTGCCCGTCGACCCTAGGCGCCACAGCGGTCATAGGTTCCTCCTGACTACGGGACGATCCATTCGGATTTAAACCGTCCTTTAACAACACTGCCTGATCTTATGTGACAAGCAGGATCCGATGCCAACCCAAAATGGGCGGTATGCAGCTAACTGTAATCCCTTTTCAGGCCTAAAAAAAATGTTTTCCCAACTTTATCCAACCCACACCCCAGGCTCATTTAGCCCTGGGCAGTGAGTTTCATTCAAAGTTGTGAAGGGTTTCACATTTTTCTATTCCTTTCCCCAGCACACCACTCCCCCACCAATAAATTTCCAGCTTCTGCAATTCTCCCCCCGCGGGGGTTCAACCTAAAGGTTGAGGGGTACCCCACCTGACCTTTTAAGCTCTATAAGAACCATTAAGAATTGAAAGCCGCCAGTACCTCAAATCTATTTTCCAAGCTTTAAAAAGGCCGACTATGCGGCCAAAGATTGCACCCTAAATGCAGCTCTTCTCTGCATTGCAAAATCAACAAAGGCCACACCCCCCGCAGGAGGTGTGACCTTAAGTGAATCTAAAAGCTTTTAGGACTTAGAAGTCCCAGTCGTCGTCCGTAGTATTTTCTGCCTTGCCAATAACGTAGGAAGAACCAGAACCAGAGAAGAAGTCGTGGTTTTCATCTGCGTTGGGGGAAAGTGCAGAAAGGATATTAGGAGAAACCTTGGTTTCATCCGCTGGGAAAAGACCTTCATATCCAAGGTTGTTCAGTGCCTTGTTGGCGTTATAACGCAGGAAGCGCTTGACGTCTTCGGTCCAGCCGAGTTCATCATAAAGATCTTCGGTGTACTGGGTCTCATTGTCATAGAGATCATAAAGCAGATCGAAGGTGTATTCCTTCAGTTCTGCCTGACGCTCTAGAGATTCCTTAGCTATTGCCTTTTGGTACTTATAACCAATGTAGTAACCGTGCACAGCCTCGTCGCGGATGATCAAACGGATCACGTCGGCGGTGTTGGTCAGCTTGGAGTGGCTGGACCAGTACATAGGAAGGTAGAAACCGGAGTAGAAGAGAAAGGACTCCAGGATCACAGAAGCAATCTTGCGCTTCAGAGGATCTGTACCCTCATAGTAGGAAAGAATAATCTTCGCCTTGCGCTGCAAGTTCTCATTTTCCTCAGACCAACGGAAAGCATCATTGATCATTGGAGTGGAAGCAAGGGTCATGAAGATATTGGAGTAGCTCTTTGCGTGAACAGACTCCATGAATGCAATGTTGGTCAACACTGCTTCCTCATGCAGGGAATCAGCGTCAGGGAGCAAAGAAATTGCGCCGACAGTGCCCTGAATGGTGTCAAGCAGGGTCAGACCGGTGAACACACGCATGGTGGCTTGCTTTTCCAACTCACTGAGAGTGCCCCAGCTCTTGATGTCATTGGATACTGGCACCTTTTCAGGAAGCCAGAAGTTGCCGGTGAGGCGTTCCCATACTTCGAGATCCTTGGAATCTGGGATGGAGTTCCAGTTAATTGCCTTCACTGGTGCAGTGTGGGCCTTTAGGTAGGAATCGTGGGTGTTCAGATCAGAATCGGCAGCCATATGGTGCGCTCTCCCCTTCTAACTATTGGTTTTAAGTGCTACTCCGGGAGCCCTCGTGAAGTACTAGGGTCATTCCGCGCAGAGTGGACACATTTAGGAACCAAGCATACCTGGGTTCTATTCCCCGAGAGACGCTCGCCTCGGGTCTTTTTGAAGTGCCCTTCCCGCACGCCACATACGCAACTTTCCCCACAGGATTTAATGTTAAGTTTCTCACATTATCAACTTTATGTGAGTCCATTTTTCAATCGCGGGCTATTATCCCGCCACTCTTAAGCTATTTACCTTGACACGCCGCGCCTCTCAATGCCACTCGCTTCAATCGGCTTTAATTATTGCTTTAAGCTTGCCGTTTAGATAAACCTTTAAATCATTTTCCTTGAATTTTGGTCATTTTAGGCCTCTAAAATTCCCTACTTTTAAGGTACAACTAACCTTAGATAACTTAGCCAACCCAAAGGTAAAAATGCGGGTTATGCTGGGCTAACCTTTGCTGACAGCCTCCAAAAGCTTGTGTAACTTAGGGGCCATGACAATCAACGAGAAGATCGCATCAGCATTCAACAATCAGGTCACCGCAGAGCTTGAAGCTTCTATGGTTTACCTCCAACTCTCCTACGTTTTGGATGACTTGGGCCTCACCGGTATGCGCGACTGGATGAAGGCACAGAGCGAAGAAGAATTGGTACACGCTCAGAAGTTTGCACAGCACCTGCTGGACCGCGACTACACCCCCCAGATTGGGGACATCGCTCCACCAAAGCTGGATGTTCATTCCGCACTTGACGCTTTCGAGGCTTCCTTGGCTCATGAGCAGAAGATCTCCGGAATGATCCGCGAGCTAGCGGCCATCCAGGACGCTGAGAAGGACTACGATTCTCGCGCACTTATTGACTGGTTCCTCAACGAGCAGATCGAAGAAGAAGCAACCGTAAACGAGGTTATCGACCGCCTGCGTATCGCTGGCGATTCCGGTTCCGGAATCCTCCGCATTGATGGAGAGCTCGGCTCCCGCTAAGCCACTCCCATAGCTTCAGCCCTATCTTCCTGCAAAGGAAGGTAGGGCTTTTGTTATTAATGATGATTTTCTGGGAAATTGCCCAACATTAATCCTCAAACAAGACATAATGGTAATTACATTAAATTTTTTCGCTGACAATATTTTATAAGGAAGCAACAATGACCTCGACACCGGAGAATATCGATTCATCGATTGCTGCCACCCCCAATCCTGCAAAGCCGCTACTAGATAGCATTCTTGATGAACTAGGCCAAGAAATTGTGAGCGGCAAGGTTGCCGTAGGCGAAACCTTTAAACTCCAAGATCTCGGGGATCGTTTTGGTATCTCCCGCACTGTCGCCCGTGAAGCAATGCGCGCTTTGGAGCAGCTTGGGTTGGTTGCTTCTTCTCGTCGCATCGGAATTACGGTGTTGCCAACTGATCAGTGGGCAGTTTTTGATAAGTCAATTATCCGCTGGCGCCTTAATGATGAAGGCCAGCGCGAGGCTCAGCTGCAGTCCCTGACTGAGCTTCGTATTGCTATTGAGCCAATTGCCGCCCGCAATGTTGCATTGCATGCTTCCACCGCGCAAATTGAAAAGCTGAAGGCACTAGCTACGGAAATGCGCCAATTGGGCGAATCTGGCAAGGGTGCTTCCCAACGCTTCCTGGAGGCTGATATCACCTTCCATGAAATGATCCTGCGCTATTGTCGCAATGAGATGTTTGCCGCCTTGGTTCCGTCGATTAGCGCCGTTCTTGAAGGGCGCACCGCGCACGGTCTGCAGCCCGACACCCCTGAGCACGACGCCCTTGACAACCACGATAAGCTTGCCGACGCTCTCCTCGCCCGCGACGCAGCCGCTGCGGAGGAGGCATCGCGCAATATACTCAACGAAGTACGCAATACGCTGTCACCCCGACGATAAAACACCAAAAAGCGGCTCGCACTATAAATAGTGAGAGCCGCTTTTTTAGACCTTAAAGCATGCAGCTAACGCAGCCGTCAACCTCGGTGCCTTCGAGGGCAACCTGGCGCAGACGGATGTAGTACAAGGTCTTAATGCCCTTGCGCCATGCGTAGATCTGAGCGCGGTTGATATCGCGGGTGGTGGCAGTGTCCTTGAAGAAGAGGGTCAAAGACAGGCCTTGGTCAACGTACTTGGTTGCCACAGCGTAGGTGTCAATAATCTTCTCATAGCCAATTTCATAGGCATCTTCGAAGTACTCAAGGTTGTCATTATCCATATGAGGCGCTGGATAATAAACGCGACCAATCTTGCCTTCCTTACGGATTTCAATCTTGGAAGCGATTGGGTGGATCGAAGAGGTGGAGTTGTTGATGTAGGAGATTGAACCGGTTGGTGGAACCGCCTGCAGGTTGCGGTTAAACAGACCGTGCTCCATTACATCTGCCTTGAGCTGTGCCCAGTCCTCCACAGTTGGGGTGTGGATATTGGAGTTGGCAAAGAGCTCCTTGACCTTGTCAGTTACTGGCGCAAACTCAGTTGGATCGAACTTGTCAAAGTACACGCCGGAGGCATAGTCAGAGTTTTCGAAGTTAGCGAAACGCTGGCCACGCTCTTGTGCAATGGTGTTGGATGCGCGCAGGCACTGGTAAAGCACAGCTGCGAAATAAGCGTTGGTGAAGTCCAATGCTTCCTCGGAGCCATAGTGCATATGCTCGCGACCAAAGTAACCGTGCAGGTTCATCTGGCCCAGGCCAATTGCGTGTGCTGCCTCGTTGCCCTTGCGGATAGAAGGCACCGAATCGATGCTGGTCTGCTCAGAAACAGCAGTCAAACCACGGATAGCGGTCTCAATGGTCTTGGCAAAGTTAGGGGAATCCATAGCCATGGCAACGTTGAGGGAGCCAAGGTTACAAGAAATATCCTCGCCAACCTCTGCGTAGGTGAGATCATCGTTGAACTCTGAAGGGGTGGATACCTGCAGGATCTCGGAGCACAGGTTGGAGTGAGTAATGCGGCCTTCAATTGGGTTGGCTGCATTTACGGTGTCTTCATACATGATATATGGGTAGCCGGACTCAAACTGGATTTCTGCCAGGGTCTGGAAGAACTGACGTGCGTTGATCTTGGACTTACGGATGCGGTCATCATCAACCATCTCGTCATAAAGCTCAGTAACGGAGATATCCGCAAAAGGCTTTCCATAGATGCGCTCAACATCATATGGGGAGAAGAGGTACATATCATCATTGCGCTTGGCTAGCTCAAAGGTGATGTCTGGGATAACAACGCCGAGGGAGAGGGTCTTGATACGGATCTTCTCATCAGCGTTTTCGCGCTTGGTGTCCAAGAAGCTCAGGATATCTGGGTGGTGAGCATTCAGGTACACAGCGCCAGCGCCCTGACGCGCACCCAGCTGGTTTGCGTAGGAGAAAGCATCTTCTAGCAGCTTCATCACTGGGATAACACCAGAAGACTGGTTTTCAATCTTCTTAATTGGTGCGCCGGCTTCACGCAGGTTGGAAAGCAGCAAAGCTACGCCGCCGCCACGCTTGGACAGCTGCAATGCAGAGTTGATGGAACGTCCAATGGACTCCATGTTGTCTTCAATACGCAGCAAGAAGCAGGATACGGGCTCGCCACGCTGTGCTTTGCCGGAGTTAAGGAAGGTTGGGGTAGCTGGCTGGAAACGGCCAGACATGATCTCATCAACCAGGTTGGAAGCTAGCTCGCGCTCGCCATCAGCCAGGGTCAAGGCAACCATACAAACGCGATCTTCAAAGCGCTCGAGATAACGGCGACCATCAAAGGTCTTCAAGGTATAAGAGGTGTAGTACTTATATGCACCCAAGAAGGACTGGAAGCGGAACTTATAAGCATAAGCCTGCTTGAAGAGGTCCTTGATGAAATCAAAGTCGTACTTCTCCAGCACGATTGGATCGTAGTAGTTGTTTTCTACCAGGTAATCCAGCTTCTCCTGCAGGTTGTGGAAGAAGACGGTGTTTTGGTTAACGTGCTGCAAGAAGTACTGGTTTGCAGCCTCGCGATCCTTCTCGAACTGGATCTTGCCTTCATCATCATAAAGGTTAAGCAGCGCGTTGAGGGCGTGGAAGTCCATCTGATCTCCACGAGGTATGACGGTGGTTCCCGTTGTAGACAAAGGAATAATCCCTTTCGAAGAAGTTTGAAAAAGGTTTTTTAAGTTATGAGTTGGTGGTTTCTTGTGGTTCCAAGCCTAGAGCTTGGGCGTTGTTAATGAGTCCGTTGCGGAGGACTTCCACATCTTCCTCATTGCCCATGAGTTCAAAGCGGTAGACATAAGGAACTTTACATTTTTGGGAAATGATATCGCCGGCGCGCCCATAGTCCGCACCAAAATTGGTGTTTCCGCCGGCAACCACAGCTCGAATGAAGCTGCGATTGTGCTCGTCATTGAGGAAGCGAATCACTTGCGGGGGCACTGGCCGGGCATGTTCCCCGGACATCGTTACCCCGCCCCCATAAGTCGGAACCACCAAGGTATAAGGTTCATTAACTTTAAGTGGCGCATCCACTCTGGTGAGCGGAATCCGCACATTGGGCAAACCCAGTTTTTGCACAAAACGATGGGTGTTGTTGGTGGCCGAGGAGAAATAAACAATAAGCATCCTCGAACTCACTTCCCTTCTACATGTGAAATACGAAACGCCGCCCACAAAGGCGACGCGGGGGGGGAAGGTCAAGAGATTGATCTACTTGACGCCTCAAAGTGCGGTGTGACTGAGCTTAAGCAGCTGCGGTAGCCATCTCACGGATGCGCTCTGGGCGGAATCCGGACCAGTGTGCGCCATCGGCGACTACGACTGGGGCTTGGAGGTATCCGAGTGCAAGAACGTACTCACGAGCCTCATCGTCAAGGCTGATATCGACGAGCTCGTATTCGAGGCCTGCACGATCAAGGGCTTTCTTGGTTGCGTTGCACTGAACGCAAGCTGGCTTGGTGTAAACGGTGATCGCCATGATCTCGGACCTTCCCTCTCGGCTCCTGTAATTCATCAGGAGCCTCATCTCACTATTTTTCTGGCTGTTTTTTAAAGTTTATGTGTCGCTCTCAGCGACTCCTTCAGACACTATACTTTGTGGTCAATTAGTGCAAGAAACACTATATATAGTAGTTACACGTTGAGTATTCCCAGCACATCACTTCTCCAGCCCCCACATGTAGCGATATGTTTCCAAGCGAAACCCAATGACTGTAACTACATTTTTGTTATTTACCCAGCTCGCCCAAATTCTTAAGGCAACACCGTTATCAAATTGTTATAAAGAACGCTTTTCGACGAAGAGCTGATGCATCTGGACATAAAAATGCCACTGCCACCCTCGTGTTTCCAAGAGGATGGCAGTGGCTTTTTATCTACCGGAGAATTAACCCTGGCGAGCCTTGAAACGTGGCTCTTTCTTGTTGATCACGTAGACTTTGCCACGGCGACGCACGACCTGGGCGCCCGGCTTGTTCTTCAGCGACCGAAGGGAATTGCGTACCTTCATTCGGGCGCTCCTTTCTTTCATGCGCTATTTAAGGCTATTGAAGCTGTGTAGATATGCCTGAAAAATCGGGCATGTCATACCAGCTATGACACGAGGAACTATCTTAACCGACAGGCACCTTAAACTCCAAAACCCTTTACTAAGTCTAGTATGAACGTCATGACTTCTACACGCTCAGAGATCATCAATGAACTAGGCGTTTTACCCACCATTGATGCAGCCGCCGAAATTGAAGCACGCGTCCAATTCCTCGTGGATTATCTCCGCACCTCCGGCGCTAAAGGATTCGTCCTAGGCATCTCCGGCGGACAGGATTCAACCCTTGCTGGCCGCCTTGCCCAACTAGCTGTGGAAAAGATTCGTGCCGAAGATTCCAGCGAGCACACCTTCTATGCGGTGCGTTTGCCTTATGCCATCCAGGCCGATGAAGACGATGCTCAGGTATCCCTTGATTTCATTGCTGCCGATCATGAAGTCACCGTCAATATTAAAGACGCTACCGACGCCACTGACGCTGCCGTTGCTGCAGCCCTTGGCTTGGAAGAACTCACCGACTTCAACCGCGGCAATATCAAGGCTCGCCAGCGCATGATCGCGCAGTACGCCATTGCCGGTCAGTTTGGACTTTTGGTTATCGGCACTGATCACGCCGCCGAGAACGTTACCGCATTCTTCACCAAGTTTGGCGATGGCGCAGCTGACCTTCTACCACTCGCTGGTTTGAGCAAGCGCCAAGGCGCTGCCCTCCTCCAGGAATTGGGCGCTCCAGAAAGCACTTGGAAGAAGGTTCCTACCGCGGATCTGGAAGAAAACCGCCCAGCACTTCCCGATGAGGAAGCACTTGGCCTGAGCTACACCCAGATTGATGATTACCTAGAAAACAAGGGTGAACTAAGCCCTGAGGCTACCGCCCGGATCGAGCACCTGTGGACCGTGGGACGCCACAAGCGTCACGAGCCAGTTACTCCTAAAGACACCTGGTGGCGCTAGTTAGCTAAGCAGCTCGAGTACTTCTAGCGCTGTTTGGTGCAGCTGCCTGCCATAACTTGGCCCATGGGAGGCAGCGTGCACTGCTAAAGGATGGAGTTGATGCATGGGGGTTCGCTCACGCCATCCAGTTGGCAAAGGATTAATTTCTTCATAGCCAACTTGAATTTCTAAAAGATAGGGTGCTCCAAATAGTTCGAGCATGGCCAGGTCTGTTTCGGGGTGACCACCATGAGCTGCTGGATCAATAAACACCGGACCAAACTCTCCAAAAAGCAGATTGCCAGACCATAAATCTCCGTGGATGCGTGCTGGTAAAACGGTATCTTCCAACCGCTGGATTTGCCCACATACCAAGATCAAAAGATCTAAGGTGTCGCCGTTAATGTGATTTAGCTTTTTAGCCTTATGAGCGAAAGGTAAAACCCTTTGGGTGGAATAAAATTCACCCCAGGTTTTCGTCGCAAAGCAACTTTGTTGCTGAGTACCTATATAGTTTGGCCCTTCCCACCCAGCTGGTGGGCACCCGAAGGCGGGCGCCCCGGCGCGGTGAATGTGGGCAAGCGCGTGGCCAGCTGACCGCGCGGCTGCTGGAGTGGGTTGCACCAAAGTTACGGCGCGGGTGGAAATATGGTGATCTCCAACGGAGACCACCTCTGCTACCTGTGCAGATGCTTCCCCCAACCACCTTAAACCGGCCGCTTCAGCCCGTGCGGACTGTGGTTCGGCCGGTCTTTTAGTGAAAACTTCCACCATTAGTAACGCTCAGGCTCCTCGCCCAATACAAATGCGCGACCGGAGACGTCGGTGGGCACAATACGAACGTAGTTGTATTTGAGGGTAGGAATCCAAGGCTTGAGATCGAGGGTGTCAGCGTGGGCGATCTCCTTAAGATCCTTCACCAGCTCAGCCTGACCGCGGATAACAACGGACCAGGCCTTGCCGTCCTTAACCTCATCGGCTTCAAAAAGGACGTCGTGATTGAGGTTGATGCTAAAAAGCTTATTTCCCTCTGCAGTGCGGAAATAGATATTGCCCTCATCAATTACGTAATTAACTGGGAAAATATCCATATCATCGCTGCGGCGCACCACAATGCGGCCGAGGCTTAGGCTTTCCAGCTTCTTGAGGGCCTCTTGTTCATTAAGGATTTCTACGGGGTTTTGCATTGTGTTTCCACTCCCAATCACAGTCCTGAGGAACCAACTTTTCTCGCTTTTAAAGGTGAAGCGATACTGCCAAGTGTAGTCCTCAAGACCATGCCTGGTGGGGTTAATTAATACGTACTGCAGTGCGACCGTGCAGCTTGCCGGCCATCAAATCAGCACCGGCCTGAGCAATATCTTCCAGGTTTACTACGGTGGTCATGTCATCGAGCACCGCCGTATCCAGCTTCTCTGAAAGCAACGCCCAAGCACGTCTCCGCAGTTCAAAGGGTGCGTCTACCGAGTTAATGCCCACCAAATGCACCCCTCGCAAAATAAATGGCAATACTGTTCCAGGCAGATCTGGGCCTTGGGCTAGACCGCAGGCAGTAACCACTCCACCCCACTTTGTTTGAGCCAAAGCGTTGACCAACGTGTGCGATCCCACAGAGTCAATCACACCCGCCCATCGTGCTTTTTGCAGGGGGCGTCCAGCATCGGAAAATTCCGCGCGCTCCAGGATTTCACTAGCACCAAGGCTGCGGAGGAATTCACCATGTTCTGCTACACGTCCGGTCACCGCCGCGGTGGTAAATCCGAGTTGTTTGAGCAGATGCAAAGAGATCGCTCCCACGCCTCCGGTAGAGCCAGTTACTAGGATCTCACCATCTTCGGGCTTCACGCCTTGTTGTAAAAGCGCATCCACGGACAGAGCTGCGGTATATCCGGCGGTGCCCAATGCGCCAACCTGTTGGGCACTGAAGTTATAAGGGATATGCAATAGCGGTGCAGCAGGCACTTTCAGGCGTTGAGTGAATCCGCCATGGCGGTTTTCACCAAGACCTGCGCCATTAAGAACAACTTCATCGCCACGGCCGAAGCGAGGGTCAGCGCTTTCAATGACCGTGCCCACGGCATCAATACCTGGAATTAGTGGCCACGTGCGCACTACGCCTTTATCCCCGCGCAGTGCCATCGCATCCTTGTAATTCAGGCTGGACCAGCCGACCTCAATGAGGACATCACCATCACCAAGGAAAGCTGGATCATGGGAGGTATCTAGGTAATCGGTGCGTGGAGTTCCATCTTCATCCTGTCTAAGGACAACACTGTGGATGGGATCAAGCGGATCAGAATGTACTGGTGTCATAACGCCCGAGTCTAGTGAAAAGCCTGCGCCATGACATTGCCTTTTTACTTTTCTAAAGCCTCAACAACAATCTCATGGGAACGAATGCGGGCAGCGTGATCAAAAATCTGGGCCTGTACCAGTATTTCATCGGCGCTAGTTCTGGTTGCGAGATGTTTAAGGCCGTGCGCTACTTTCGAGGCTTCGCCAATAATTGTTTCGCTTAATTGAGATTCTGCCGAGTAACGCTGTTGTTCATTCCAGTTTTCCCATAATGACTCCGGCGCCACTGGTGGTTGCCAAACGCTCGGCTTCTGCTTGACTATCTGCAGCGAAAACCCTTATTGCACCTATTACATAAGGCTTTTCGAGAGTTTCAGAGGGGACAAAGCTCTCACGGTAGGCATGCATTGCTACTTCCATATTTGCCGGGGCAAAGTTACATGCGAAAGTAAAGGGCAACACTAGTTCGCCGACCAATTGCGCACTATTGATACCTTAACCATGAAGCCACAAAAGAGCCTGCTCTACCGTGAAGTAGAACAGGCTCTTTTTATGAGGAAGTGGAGCTAACGGGATTCGAACCCGTGACCCCCACACTGCCAGTGTGGTGCGCTACCAGCTGCGCCATAGCCCCTTTGGGTAATTCAATTGTGCAGATCATTTTAAAACGATCTGAGTGGAGCTAACGGGATTCGAACCCGTGACCCCCACACTGCCAGTGTGGTGCGCTACCAGCTGCGCCATAGCCCCAAATTTCAACTCTTGTAAATCTAGTCGAGGGCTTATCATTTATCCAAATCGTGTGCTTGTGCGCAACTCAAACCTCGAACCACCAGGACAAGGGCATAAAAATATCCCCTATTCCACCAGTTTTTTCGTCGAAAAGCGCTGCGAAAATAGCTGATGAATTAGGGGAATTTTTAAGGGTTAGACCTTAGGAGCCGAGCACTGCTGGGATCCACTGGCTGATGTCCTGAACGTCAACATCCTTGCCGTCCTGGAGTACGCGTGGGGAGGACAGGCTGCCGGTCTGAGCGGTAAGCTCCTCGCCGTTAGCTGTAGCTAGGGTGTTTGCTGCGTCCACTCCGGAGCCGCTGCGAACGGTCTCAACAGTGGCGGAATCTACGCCCTTTGCCTCGAGAGCATCGGCGAAGTCTTCATCAGACCACAGGTTAACGATCTCATCCTGCTCCTCGAGAAGGAAGGTACGGAAGTTCCAGAACATTGCAGGATCGTTGGTATCAGCAACCGCCATTGCAGCAGCTAAAGCATGGGTGGAGTGTCCATCGATGTTTCCGCGGTCGAGGAAGTTAAGTGGCTTGATCTCGACGATCAGGTTGCCGGCCTCGATCTCAGACTTCATCTCAGCATCAGTTGCTTCTGCAAGTTCTGCACAGTGAGAGCAGGAATAGTCTTCATAAAGCTGGACAGTCTTTGCATCTGCCTTCGCATCAGGAGATGAAAGAGTAATGGAGTCTTCGGAAACTTCCATGGTCATGGTGGTGTCTGCAAATTCGCGGTCTGCAAAGAGGGCTGCTTTCTTACCCTGGCCGTTAACCACGATGAAACCCACGACGACGATGGCGATGACGACAATTGCCACCAATGCCCAGAGGAAGTTCTTGCTTCCACCTTGGGTCGGATTCTGGACTTTATTGCTCACTTGTTGCCTTACCTTGTTCTGTTTTATGTGCCGGACTTGCGCCCGATTTTCAAAACTAACTACCTGCTAGGGTTCTCGCACATTCCTGCCACCAGAGTTGCCCTCAAGAGAAACTCTCAAAAGGAATCCTTCAGAAGTCCGCGCGCTTGAACCCAGCACCAACTCAGTTTGAAGATTGCCGACTAAATGCTTTAACTCACAACCACTAAAAAGTAGCTATGCAATTACAACAATTAGATACCCCATCGACCTTAAACCATATGCCGATTATTTGACACGTCCACTACATACTCGAGACAAGATTCACAGCAGAAATCCTAATTAGGTCGGAAGCTGGCAAAAAATAATCAGCTTGATCCCAGGTTCGCCCTCTAATCCGGAACCGTAAGGACTCAAGGCCCCCGCGGGTCACTCAGCTGGAAGGGCTCCTGGAATTCAAACTGACTATCTAAATTACTGTCCGAGTACTGCGCTAACTAGAGCCTGTGCTTCTTCCTGAACCTGCTTGAGGTGCTCTGCTCCCTTGAAGGACTCAGCGTAAATCTTGTACTTGTCTTCAGTACCGGATGGGCGTGCTGCAAACCATGCGTTCTCGGTAGTGACCTTCAGGCCACCAATTGCGGCACCATTTCCGGGAGCTTCGGTGAGCTTTGCGGTGATTGCTTCGCCGGCTAGTTCAGTTGCGGTGACCTGCTCTGGGGAAAGCGCCTTGAGCACTGCTTTTTGTTCGCGGTTGGCCTCTGCGTCGGTGCGGGCATATGCCGGTGCACCAAATTCTGCAGCGAGTTCTGCATAACGCTGGGATGGCGTCTTGCCGGTCACGGCGATGATTTCTGCTGCAAGCAGATCCAAGATGATGCCATCCTTATCGGTGGACCAGGTGGTGCCGTCCATACGCAGGAAAGATGCGCCTGCGGATTCTTCGCCACCAAAGCCGATTTCGCCAGAGATAAGTCCTGGCACAAACCACTTGAAGCCCACGGGAACTTCTACCAGGGTGCGGCCAAGTTTTGCGACCACGCGGTCAATCATGGAGGAGCTGACCAAAGTCTTACCCACAGCGGTATCTGGGGACCAACCTGGACGGTGTGCAAAAAGGTACTCAATGGCAACAGCCAGGTAGTGGTTAGGGTTCATCAGGCCGGCGTCTGGGGTGACAATGCCGTGGCGGTCCGCATCGGCATCGTTGCCGGTGGCGATATCAAACTTGGTGGCACTATCAATTAGTGATGCCATAGCGTGTGGGCTGGAGCAGTCCATACGAATCTTGCCATCGGTATCGAGTGTCATGAAGCGGAAAGTGGCATCCACGTTGGGGTTTACCACTGTCAGATCCAGATCGTAGGTGGAAGCAATAGCACCCCAGTAATCCACGGAAGCACCACCCATTGGGTCCGCACCGATGCGTACGCCAGCCTTGCGGATAGCCTCAATATCAACCACATTTGGCAGGTCAGCGATGTAGGTGCCCTTGAAGTCATAGCGGGTAGCACGCTCATCCAAAACGCCAGAAACAGGAACGCGCTTAACGCCCTCGAGCTCGGCGCGCAGCAGATCATTGGCGCGCGCAGCGATCCAGTCAGTGGCATCGGTATCAGCAGGGCCACCGTTGGCGGGGTTGTACTTAAAACCGCCATCGCGTGGTGGGTTGTGTGAAGGAGTAATTACAATGCCATCGGCCAGCGCGGTGTCAGCCGCGTTTGCGTTATGGCGCAAAATGGCATGCGACACTGCCGGGGTTGGGGTGTAGCGGCCGTCAGCGTCGACAAGCACTTCTACCCCATTAGCCAACAAAACTTCCAGTGCAGAGACCATAGCTGGCTCCGACAAAGCATGAGTGTCGCGGCCAATAAAGAGTGGACCTTGCACACCCTGGGTGCTGCGGTAATCCACAATGGCCTGCGTGGTGGCCAGGATGTGATTTTCATTGAAGGCATTGTCAAGGGCAGAACCACGGTGTCCAGAGGTGCCAAAAACCACCTGCTGATCCGGATTGTTTACGTCAGGTTTACGGGTGAAATATGCCGTTACCAATTCCGCAACGTCAATAAGATCCGCTGGCTGTGCCAACTGCCCGGCGCGCTCATGTGCCATATCTAAAATTCCTCCAAGATTCAGTGCCAATTACTTCCTTTCATCTTCCCCTCAAAAACATTTACGCGCAGAACTTATGCAAAATTTCACCCTGTAAGGTGTACTTTTATGCAGAAATTGGGAGCAGGTATGGCCGTCGGCGCAGGTGCTGCCCTCGGCGCATGCACCCGTCTAGCACTGACAATGCTGCTGGGGGGCCTATGGCCGATTTTGGCAATAAATATCCTCGGCGCATTTTTTATGGGCTGGCGCCGCCCCGGCGCCTTCTGGGGCACCGGTTTCCTGGGCGGTTTCACCACCTTCTCAGCCATGATGCTTGTCGACGAAAACCTCCTGCCCTACCTGGCATGCACCACACTGGCCTGTATCTCCGCGTGGTTTATTGGCGATCGGCTAGCCTCATGATCTTTATTTATGTAGCAGTTGCCGCCTTTGTTGGTGGTTTCTCACGATGGGGATTAGCACAGCTTTTCCCCGGCAAAAAAGCCACACTTTTGGCCAATACTCTGGCGTGCTTAGTAGGTGGCTTTGTTATCTCCCGTGATTTTTCCGCACAAGAAACCGCTCTGCTGATCACTGGTTTTTGTGGCGCACTTTCCACCTGGTCCACTTTGGCAAAAGAACTTGGGCTCCTTATTAAGGGTGGCCAGTGGTGGCAAATGTTGGCTTATTTGGCCAGCACCGTGGTTCTAGGTTTTGGTGCGGTACAGCTAGGTGCTGCTTTTTAGGCGATAATCAGCCACAGAAAGAACACAAGTGGTGCTCCAAAAAGGATAATTGCCCAGATTTTTCCGGCAGGCCGACCAATATTCAAGGTGAAATGAGTGCCTGAGCCGGTGTCAATCAAGATGCGTTTATCGGCTGGATCATTATAAAAAATGCCCCAGGTTTTTCCTTGTTCTCCTTCTGGCTTGGGATACTGTTGCTCAATCTGTTTGGACTCTTTGACCATAATCCACATAAAAACCGCGGTGGCCAGGATTAAGCCTCCAAGAGCAATAACGATGCCTACTGTGGAGGGTGCTGGCCGGTAGGAATCCAAGAGCAGCACCATCACACTTAAGTTAATGGCGAACATGTACCAACCCAGGTGCCTCATTGCGGAGTGCAGTCCCCACCAGGTGCGATATGCCTCATTAACAGTTCTGGCCCCACCTGGATCAGTAATATGAGCTGCTTGCATGCGGATAAGAGCCTGGGAGCCAATCAACGTCAAAAGGATGATCGCTGGGCCCAGCAGAATTAGCGAGACAAAGGTCTGCAGGGATTTTGGTTCCCAATTATCTGCTTCACCCGCGGCATTCCAATGCACCGGCATTGGATCTGGAAGTCCGGGATAGTAGGTGCTAATCAGCACTGCTACGATAATCGCAGTGGTTGCCACGATGGCAATAATCCAGGTCCACTTGAACTTGAGAGGTGGTAGCTTGGGCATCTTTTCTGCAGGTCCGCTCATGTCTTCCACTATAACGAGCAGAAAAAAACTCGGAACGCCTCAGCGATCCGAGTTTTTCTAAAACTTTGTTTATTTAGCGATTTCTGCAGGTTCCGGAACAATTGCCTTATCTACTGCAGCGCTGCCCTTTTCAGCAGCGTCCCAAAGAGCCTTATCCCAAATACCTTCGCGCTTTGCGACAACCAAAGGAACCAGTGCCTGACCAGTCACGTTGGTTGCAGTACGGCCCATATCGATGATTGGCTCAATAGCCAGCAAGAGGCCAACGCCAGCCAAAGGCAGCCCCAAGGTAGATAGAGTCAGGGTCAACATAACAGTTGCACCGGTGGTACCTGCAGTTGCTGCAGAGCCCAAAACGGAAACTACCATGATCAGTACATAATCCATCAGGCTGAGGTCAATGCCATAAAACTGAGCCACGAAGATTGCTGCGATAGCTGGGTAAACTGCGGCGCAGCCGTCCATTTTGCTGGTAGCACCCAAAGGCACTGCAAAGGAGGCATATGCACTTGGCACGCCAAGCGATTGCTCGGTAATACGCTGAGTTACTGGCATAACGCCCATGGAAGAACGGGTAACGAAGCCAAGGCTGGTTACAGGCCAGACGCGCTTAAAGAATCCAATAGCTGAAAGTCCGTGCAGCTTAAGCACAACTGGGTAGATAACCAGCATAACAATGGCCAGGCCAATATAGATTGCGAGCACAAACTTGCCCAAGGAACCCAGTGCAGACCAACCATAAACAGCAACTGCCTTACCGATCAATGCTGCGGTGCCAATTGGAGCCAGGCGGATGATCCACCACAAAATGGTCTGAACGATCTTGAGGAAAGACTCGGTAAATTGCAGGAATGGTTCTGCAGCCTTGCCGGCCTTAACTGCAGCAACACCAATAGCGATGGAGATAACCAAAATCTGCAGCACATTAAAAGTAAGGCTCACACCGGAGGTTTCACTATAAGAACCGGAAAGTCCCAAGATGTTGACTGGAACGATGGATTCCAAGAAGCCGTACCAGCTACCAACGTGAGAAGGTTCTGCTGCATTTGCTGCATCGATGGAAGATCCCACACCAGGTTGCATGATCAGTGCTACGGCAATACCTGCCAGTACAGAGAAGAATGCGGTGATGGCAAACCACACCAAGGTGGATACTGCCAAGCGTGCTGCGTTGGTGACTTCACGCAGCTTAGCGATACTTGTAATAACTGCGCCAAAAACTAGTGGCGGAATCATTACCTTCAACAGCGAAACATAAGCGGATCCCACGCCTTCCAGCAAACCGGTTAGCCAACTGCTTTCGCCTTCTGCAGCGCCACTATCCATTCCGCGAGCGATGAAGCCGAGGATAAGACCAATAATTAAGCCGGCGATAACTTGGGCTCCAAACCCTGTCATCCAGCCGGGCAGGCCAAAGCGGCCTGTTTTCGCGGTGGCGGTTGCCATGCGTAGCACTCCTTTGAGTCGTGCGGGTGAATTGAATTCATAAACCTTAACTGCACCCGCATAAAATAGCCAATCCAGTCTGTTTTAATTAGACAGACCAGTCTAAGTATTACTAAAAGTGCAACACTAAAGGCCTTGAGAAAATTCCTTCTCAAGGCCTTTAGTGTTAAAAAATTTTAGTCAGTAATCGCTTCCAGCGGAGGTGTCCGCGAAGCTTTAGCGGCAGGCCACAAAGCTGCAATCACACCAACTACCGCAGAACCAAGCAGCATCAAAGCAATTTGATCCCATGGCACCGCGACCGCGGCATCAAGCCCCTCACCTGACATCACGGTGACAAAGGCCCAGCCCAGTCCCAAGCCAATGGCAATGCCGATCACCGCACCATAAATAGCAATTTGTACGGATTCCAAAGTGATCATGGTACGCACCTGGCCACGCTTAACGCCAACTGCACGCAACATGCCAATTTCTTGACGACGTTCAATCACATTAAGCGCCAAGGTATTGATAATGCCGATAATGGCCACAATCACCGACAACGCCAACAGTGCATAGAGAATATTCATCATGGTGTTGATCATTGACACGGTGGCGCCAGCACTTTCTGCTGCCGACAACACCTGAATGACAATATAATCAGCCACCGCATTCTCCAGATTGCTGCGCAACTGCTCCAGGTCAAAGCCTTCCTCACCATTAACCAGCATCATCTGCGGAATGGTTTGATCGGCAGCAACAGTATCTGCCAAGGATGCTTCAGAGATCAGCATGGTGCCAATAGCATTATTTCCGCTATAGGTGCCCACCAATTCAACCTGTCCAATTTCTTGGCCCAGCACACTTAAAGGAACAGACTGTCCTACAGTCCAGCCATTTTGTGCCGCGAAATCTTTATCGGCTACAAAACCTGGCTGCGAAAGATCCAAGGTGCCTGCAGTTTCTTCGGACTTGATTACCGTACCCAAATCACCATCAGCCACAAAGCTAAAGCTCTGTCCTATTTGTGAATAAGAGGACTGGCCATCAACAGCTGCGGTATTCATACCAATCATGACCACATTGGCCACACCTTCAGCTGCCCGGACATCATTTACAGATTCCTTTGGCATGGTGATGGACGCATTGGAAGGTCCCTGCAGCACATAATCTGCAGTGATTTGTTCTTCCATCATGTCAGCTACGGCATCCTTCATAGTTGCCGACAGCATTCCAATCGCGGTCACCAGTGCAATACCCAAGGTCAAAGCGAAGGCGGTGGTTGCGGTGCGCCGCGGGTTGCGGCGCGAGTTGGTAGCGGCAAGCTTTCCGACGCTTCCAAACGGCGCTCCCAACACTCGACCAAGTCCGCCCACGACTGGCATGGACAAAGCTGGCGAGAAGAAGAAGGTGCCAACGATGACAAAAAGTGCACCGACGCCAACCAAGATGGAGCGCACCGTGGTTGAAGAATCACTCATCTGTGCACCCAAGATGGCTAGCAATGCACCCAGCGCCAAAATAATTGCGCCGACAATGGTACGACCCAGCATGGAGCGCACCGTGGTGGTTTCCATATTGCGCATTGCTTCAACAGGCTTAACTTGACCTGCGCGACGAGCTGGAGCCCACGCACTAATCACCGTGACAACAGTGCCAAGAATAAGTGCCGTGATGACTGCAGTAGGAGTCAATCCCACGCTTGAGCCCATTGGCATACCGAAGTGGTTGAGCACCGCGGAGATAACCCAAACCAAGCCCATGCCACCCAAAACACCCAGCGCAGAACCAAAGAGGCCAACAATAATTGCCTCAAAGACAACCGAGCGGGTGAGCTGACCTGGAGCAGTACCCAGCGCACGTAGCAGCGCAAATTCACGCATACGCTGCGCCACAATCATGGAGAAAGTATTGGCGATAATAAAGGTACCGACCAATAGTGCAATCAGACCGAAAGCAATGAGGAAGTATTGCACGAAACTAAGTGCATCGCGGATCGCACCAGTGGTTTGCTCAACCAGCGCGGCGCCGGTTTCCACCGAATAATCTGCACCCAATTCGGCGCTGAGTGCGTCGACAAGCGTCTCGGGGCTCGTGCCCTCGGCGGCTGAAATTTTCAGGCCCGGTACCGTGGCACCATCGGTGTAACGCTCCAGGTAACCGCTTTCTGCCATGAAAAGGTTCAGCGCGGTTTCGGAATCAGTTTTGGAGGACACTAGACCGGTGACAGTGACGTTATAACGGCCAGTAGAATCAACTACCAGCAGTTTATCGCCCACGCCAATGCCACGGGATTGCGCACCAGCCTGGGTGACAGCGACTTCCTCAGTACCTGTGGGCCAGGCACCTTCGGCCAGCTCACCATTGGTGCCCACAGCTTCCTCGGGGTTATATGCAATGCTCAGCGAGGTGCCATTAGGAACCTGAATAGCTTTGGAATCAGCATCGGCGAGCACCACGGACTGTGACGCATTGATATTAACGCCATCAATGCGTGAATCCTCGCGCAGCTTATTCACGGTATCCACGGGAATTCCGGCAGCCGTGCCAGTGCTATTGGTACTGACCACCACATCAACGCCGTCGAGGCTATCGGAAATAGCTTCATCAAATGTTGAGGACAGCGCATTGGTAAACATCATTGCGCCGGAGACAAAAGCGGTACCAAGAACCACGGCCAAAACCGTGAGCAGGAGACGAACCTTATGTGCTCCGATATTGCGCAAACTGATTGTGCGCATTGTCGAGCCTGAACTCATCGGGCAATATCCTCGATTCCGTTCATGGTGGCCAGGATGTCTTCAATCTTGGGATCAAAGAGCTCATTAACAATGCGGCCATCGGCGAGGAAGATAACGCGGTCTGCATAGGACGCAGCGCGCGCATCGTGGGTAACGATCACTACGGTTTGATCATCTTCATCAACAGCAGTGCGCAAAATATCAAGCACTTCAGCGGAGGAATTGGAGTCCAAGTTACCGGTTGGCTCATCGCCGAAAATGATCTCTGGGCGTGATACCAAGGCGCGAGCACAAGCTACACGCTGCTGCTGACCACCAGAAAGCTCGGCAGGACGGTGCTTTAGTCGATCGGACAGCCCCAAACGATTGGTGATTTCATCAAACCACGCCTGATCAACCTGACGGCCTGCAATATCAGTTGGCAGAGTGATATTTTCAGCGGCGGTGAGGGTTGGAACCAGGTTAAAAGACTGGAAAATAAAGCCCAGACGATCGCGGCGCAGGGAGGTCATTTCCTTGTCTTTAAGGCGGGAGAGATCGGTATCTCCAATAAAGGCAGAACCAGAGGTTGCAGCATCAAGACCAGCCATGCAGTGCATCAAGGTGGACTTACCAGAGCCCGAAGGTCCCATGATGGCGGTGAACTTGTTCTTTTCAAATTCCACATTGACATGGTCCAGGGCAGTAACCGTGGTATCACCCTGGCCATAGGCCTTATACAAATTCACTGCCCGGGCAGCAGCCTCGCCCATAACGGGACGAGTGGAATCAATATCTGTTACTGGGGTGAAAGATGTATTCTCCTTCTGCTCCACCCGGTCATCCGAGTTGTGGTTTGGGGTGCTCGCGGCAGGATTAGTCATGAACTACGATGCTTTCCTTCTGTACGTCTTATGGAAATAGGAACTAAAAACTTAAACATCCACTAGACAGCAGGATGCCAAGTACTAGTGCCAATCTACCGGAGGACTGGGACACAGAAATCAGGGAAGACCCCCAGATCTCTCATAAAGTCATATTCCCCTGTGTTTATTAGGCCGACCACTATGAGAAATTCGCACTAAATGCCTGCTCAGGACATAAAATGCCAAGCAACTTTGGATAGCCTGCCAGTTATACACAGGCCTACACAGGGGCAGATCTAGGCGCTTATTAGAACAGAGGTGTCTTAATTCACGAATATGCGTAGGCTCATTGCTATGAATCAGCCACAGAACGATCCTCAAAAAGAGGTAGATATCAAACCTCGCTCCCGCGATGTCACCGATGGAATTGAGCGCTCCGCTGCCCGCGGCATGCTCCGTGCCGTCGGTATGGGTGACGATGACTGGGCCAAGCCCCAGATCGGTGTTGCCAGCTCCTGGAATGAAATCACTCCCTGTAACCTCACCCTGAAAAAGCTCGCTGGCTTTGCCAAAGAAGGCATCCATGCCGCCGGTGGCTATCCCCTCGAGTTCGGTACCATTTCAGTTTCCGATGGCATCTCGATGGGACACGAAGGAATGCACTATTCCCTCGTCTCTCGCGAAGTCATCACCGACTCTGTTGAAACCGTCATGAGCGCCGAGCGCCTTGATGGATCCGTCTTGATGGCAGGTTGCGATAAGTCCATTCCTGGCATGCTCATGGCTGCCGCCCGTTTGAACCTCTCCTCTGTATTCCTCTACAACGGCTCCACCATGCCAGGCACCGCACGCCTATCAGATGGCACCGAAAAAGAGGTCACCCTCATCGACGCTTTTGAAGCCGTCGGAGCCTGCCGTGCCGGCAAAATGAGCGAAGCAGACGTAGACGCCATCGAGCGAGCAGTCTGCCCAGGCGAAGGTGCCTGTGGTGGCATGTACACCGCCAACACCATGGCATCAGCCGCAGAGGCAATGGGCATGTCACTCCCAGGTTCTGCTGCCCCACCAGCCATCCACCGCGACCGTACCCAGTACGCACGCCGTTCTGGCCAGGCTGTTGTTGGTTTGCTAGAAAAGGGCATCACCGCCCGCGACATCATTACCCGCGAATCCCTGCTCAACGCAGTCGCTGTAGTCATGGCGCTCGGTGGCTCCACCAACGCCGTCCTCCACCTCATGGCAATTGCCCACGAGGCAGAGGTTGACCTTAAGCTCTCCGACTTCAACGAAATCGGCGATAAGGTTCCACACCTTGGCGACCTCAAGCCATTCGGCCGCTACGTCATGAATGACGTATTTAAGATCGGTGGCATTCCGGTAGTCATGAAAGCGCTTCTCGACGCCGGCCTCATCGACGGCAGCTGCCTTACGGTCACCGGCAAAACCGTTGCAGAAAACCTGGCGGACATTAACCCACCAGACCCTGACGGCAAGATCCTGCGTGCAATCAATAACCCAATCCACGCCACCGGTGGACTCAGCATCCTCAGCGGCAGCCTTGCCCCAGAAGGTGCTGTTGTAAAGTCCGCTGGATTCGACGCTGACCGCTTTGAGGGCACTGCACGAGTATTTAACCAAGAGCAGCCCGCCATGGATGCAGTGCTTAATGGAGAACTTAAGAAGGGTGATGTTGTCATCATCCGTTATGAAGGTCCAAAGGGTGGTCCTGGTATGCGAGAGATGCTTGCTATCACCGGCGCTATCAAGGGTGCTGGCATTGGTAAAGATGTCTTGTTGATCACCGACGGCCGTTTCTCCGGTGGTTCCACAGGTTTGTGCATCGGCCACGTATCCCCAGAAGCTGTCGACGGCGGACCTATCGCACTGGTAGAAGATGGCGACCCCATCTTGGTTGATATTCCATCTAGGCGTATTGATCTTCTAGTTGATGAAAGTGTCCTGGAAGAGCGACGAACCCGACTTGTTCACCCTGATAACCATCGTCTGCATGGTGTCTTGGGCAAGTACGCAAAGCTCGTTCAATCGGCTTCAGTAGGCGCAATCACCACCTAAAAAACCAAAAGGAGGGGTGGAGCGCACAAATAGTGCGCTCCACCCCTCCTTCTTTTTGTCGTTTGTTTTGTTGCATGCGAAAAAGCAGTGCTGGGAACAAGAAAAGAATTCTTGTTCCCAGCACTGCTTTTTCTAATTAAGTTTTAGGTCGGCGGTAACCTACTCTCCCACACCCTCCCGAGTGCAGTACCATCAGCGTAACCAGGCTTAGCTTCCGGGTTCGGAACGGGACCGGGCGTTTCCCTGCTACTATCACCACCGACACAACCAACCACCACACCACAAAAAATGATGCGTGTTGTGTCAAATACTGCATAGTGGACGCGAGCAAATCTTTTTGCTATTTTTCGTTACGTTTTGCGTATCACCAACAACCCTAAAGTTGTTTGTGTTTTGTTGTCGGTAAATTAGTACCAGTCACCTCCACACCTTACAATGCGTCCAGATCTGGCCTATCAACCCCATAATCTATAGGGAACCTCAAAAGAAACCTCATCTCGAAACAGGCTTCCCGCTTAGATGCTTTCAGCGGTTATCCCTTCCGTACGTAGCCAACCAGCCCTGCTCCTGGCGGAACAACTGGCACACCAGAGGTACGTCCGTCCCGGTCCTCTCGTACTAGGGACAGCCTTCCTTAAGTTTCAACGCGCGCGGCGGATAGAGACCGAACTGTCTCACGACGTTCTAAACCCAGCTCGCGTGCCGCTTTAATGGGCGAACAGCCCAACCCTTGGGACCTACTCCAGCCCCAGGATGCGACGAGCCGACATCGAGGTGCCAAACCATCCCGTCGATATGGACTCTTGGGGAAGATCAGCCTGTTATCCCCGGGGTACCTTTTATCCGTTGAGCGACACCACAACCACAAGTTGGTGCCGGATCACTAGTCCCGACTTTCGTCCCTGCTCGAGTTGTCACTCTCACAGTCAAGCTCCCTTGTGCACTTACACTCACCACCTGATTACCAACCAAGCTGAGGAAACCTTTGGGCGCCTCCGTTACATTTTGGGAGGCAACCGCCCCAGTTAAACTACCCACCAGGCACTGTCCCCAACCCAGATCATGGGCCAAGGTTAAGACATTCAATCCGATCAGAGTGGTATTTCACCAACGACTCACACACAACTAGCGTCATATGATCGAAGTCTCCCACCTATCCTACACAAACCGAATCAAACACCAATACCAAGCTATAGTGAAGGTCCCGGGGTCTTTTCGTCCTGCCGCGCGTAACGAGCATCTTTACTCGTACTGCAATTTCACCGGGCCTGTGGTTGAGACAGCAGGGAAGTCGTTACGCCATTCGTGCAGGTCGGAACTTACCCGACAAGGAATTTCGCTACCTTAGGATGGTTATAGTTACCACCGCCGTTTACTGGGGCTTAAATTCTCAGCTTCGCCTTTAACAGCTAACCGGTCCTCTTAACCTTCCAGCACCGGGCAGGCGTCAGTCCGTATACATCAACTTAAACGTCTTCGCACGGACCTGTGTTTTTAGTAAACAGTCGCTTCCCTCTATTCTCTGCGACCACCACACGCTCCCACCGCAAAGGTGTTCACCTATGATGGCCCCCCTTCTCCCGAAGTTACGGGGGCATTTTGCCGAGTTCCTTAACCACAGTTCACCCGAACGCCTTAGTATTCTCTACCTGACTACCTGTGTCGGTTTAGGGTACGGGCCGAATATGTACATCGCTAGAGGCTTTTCTCGACAGTACAGGATCACCAACTTCACCCCAAAAGGGCTCTGCATCACGCCTCACACATTAATAGTTGGCGGATTTACCTACCAACAGTGCTACACGCTTACACCACAATCCAATAAGTGGCTTAGCTACCTCACTGCGTCACCCCATCACTTAGCTACTACCAGATCAGGTCCCACGCAAACCACAACCACACATCATCAAAGATGACACATGGAAGCATTCGGGTGGTTAGTATCACTGATTCACCATGGTCGCACACACTCGGGTACGGGAATATCAACCCGTTATCCATCGACTACGCCTGTCGGCCTCGCCTTAGGCCCCGACTCACCCTGGGAAGATTAACTTGACCCAGGAACCCTTAGTCATCCGGCGGATGAGTTTCTCACTCATCATTCGTTACTCATGCCTGCATTCTCACTCGCACACACTCCACAACACCATTACCAGGCTGCTTCAACGCGTGCACGACGCTCCCCTACCCAACAACACAATAAAGTATCATTGCCGCGGCTTCGGCGGTGTGCTTAAGCCCCACTACATTGTCGGCGCGGAATCACTCGACCAGTGAGCTATTACGCACTCTTTCAAGGATGGCTGCTTCTAAGCCAACCTCCTGGCTGTCTTCGCGACCCCACCTCCTTTTCCACTTAGCACACCCTTAGGGGCCTTAGCCGGCGATCTGGGCTGTTTCCCTCTCGACTACGAAGCTTATCCCCCGCAGTCTCACTGCTGTGCTCTGACTTACCGGCATTCGGAGTTTGGCTGATGTCGCTAAGATGTTGGTCCCGCTAAACCATCCAGTAGCTCTACCTCCGGCAAGAAACACACAACGCTGCACCTAAATGCATTTCGGGGAGAACCAGCTATCACGGAGTTTGATTGGCCTTTCACCCCTACCCACAACTCATCCCCTCAGTTTTCAACCTAAGTGGGTTCGCGCCTCCACAAAGTCTTACCTCTGCTTCACACTGGCCATGGGTAGATCACTCCGCTTCGGGTCCAAGACATGCCACTAACACACCCTATTAGGATTCGGTTTCCCTACGGCTACCCCACACGGGTTAACCTCGCGACATGCCGCTGACTCGCAGGCTCATTCTTCAAAAGGCACGCCATCACCCCACAAGTGAGGCTCTGACGGATTGTAAGCACACGGTTTCAGGTACTATTTCACTCCCCTCCCGGGGTACTTTTCACCATTCCCTCACGGTACTAATCCGCTATCGGTCATATCAAGTATTCAGGCTTACCGGGTGGTCCCGGCAGATTCACAGCAGATTCCACGAGCCCGCTGCTACTTGGGAAAAACAACCACACACACCAACTGATCTTCGCGTACAGGACTATCACCTTCTACGGCAGGCGTTTCCACACCACTTCCACTAATCAATTAACCATGTGCCAGTGTCCGGCAGAACACACACGCTGTAACCCCACAACCACCTACATGTAACCCCTGCCGGGTATCACACACATAAGCTTTAGCCATCATCCACGTTCGCTCGCCACTACTAACGGAATCACAATTGTTTTCTTCTCCTACGGGTACTGAGATGTTTCACTTCCCCGTGTAAACCTCCCAACCGGCTATATATTCACCGGCAGGTAACCACACATTACTGCAGCTGGGTTTCCCCATTCGGACATCCTCGGATCAACGCTTAGTTGGCAACTCCCCGAGGCATAACGCAGCCTCTCACGTCCTTCATCGGCTTGATATGCCAAGGCATCCACCGTGTGCTCTTAAAAACAAAACACTAAGACAACACACCAACAAACACTCAAACAAGCATTCATCGTGTGTCACGTTCGGATACACAAAAAAATATACAAAAAATAAAGATGCTCGCGTCCACTATACAGTTCTCACACAACACACCATCACCACCACCAACCACACACAACCGTGCACAATCACTGGATAATCATGATCTGATGAAGAAACAACACATTACATGTCATTTCAGACACCCAACAGCATGCCACCTATTTTTATCTTCCCCCACAGAGAGAAGTGTTTACCACACCAAGGGTCATCTCCACCCGATTAATTTGTGTTGATGGCAACCACACATGGGTTCCAACACCAACAACCCATACAACCCAACAACTGTTGAGGATGAGTTTATTTAAAGCTCCTTAGAAAGGAGGTGATCCAGCCGCACCTTCCGGTACGGCTACCTTGTTACGACTTCGTCCCAATCGCCGATCCCA
This sequence comes from Corynebacterium callunae DSM 20147, assembly GCF_000344785.1. Taxonomy (NCBI): domain Bacteria; kingdom Bacillati; phylum Actinomycetota; class Actinomycetes; order Mycobacteriales; family Corynebacteriaceae; genus Corynebacterium; species Corynebacterium callunae. Next base: position 2,314,597 of record NC_020506.1, read on the forward strand.
CCTTCGACAGCTCCCCCCTAAAAGGTTGGGCCACTGGCTTCGGGTGTTACCAACTTTCATGACGTGACGGGCGGTGTGTACAAGGCCCGGGAACGTATTCACCGCAGCGTTGCTGATCTGCGATTACTAGCGACTCCGACTTCATGGGGTCGAGTTGCAGACCCCAATCCGAACTGAGGCCGGCTTTAAGAGATTAGCTCCACCTTACGGTGTGGCAACTCGCTGTACCGACCATTGTAGCATGTGTGAAGCCCTGGACATAAGGGGCATGATGATTTGACGTCATCCCCACCTTCCTCCGAGTTAACCCCGGCAGTTTCTCATGAGTGCCCACCATCACGTGATGGCAACATAAGACAAGGGTTGCGCTCGTTGCGGGACTTAACCCAACATCTCACGACACGAGCTGACGACAACCATGCACCACCTGTATACCGACCACAAGGGAAAACGTATCTCTACGCCGATCCGGTATATGTCAAGCCCAGGTAAGGTTCTTCGCGTTGCATCGAATTAATCCACATGCTCCGCCGCTTGTGCGGGCCCCCGTCAATTCCTTTGAGTTTTAGCCTTGCGGCCGTACTCCCCAGGCGGGGCGCTTAATGCGTTAGCTGCGGCACAGAAGACGTGGAAGTCCCCTACACCTAGCGCCCACCGTTTACGGCATGGACTACCAGGGTATCTAATCCTGTTCGCTACCCATGCTTTCGCTCCTCAGCGTCAGTTACTGCCCAGAGACCTGCCTTCGCCATTGGTGTTCCTCCTGATATCTGCGCATTTCACCGCTACACCAGGAATTCCAGTCTCCCCTACAGCACTCAAGTTATGCCCGTATCGCCTGCACGCCCGGAGTTAAGCCCCGGGATTTCACAGACGACGCGACAAACCACCTACGAGCTCTTTACGCCCAGTAATTCCGGACAACGCTCGCACCCTACGTATTACCGCGGCTGCTGGCACGTAGTTAGCCGGTGCTTCTTCTCCAGGTACCGTCAATTTAACTCTTCGTCCCTAGCGAAAGGAGTTTACAACCCGAAGGCCTTCATCCCCCACGCGGCGTCGCTGCATCAGGCTTTCGCCCATTGTGCAATATTCCCCACTGCTGCCTCCCGTAGGAGTCTGGGCCGTGTCTCAGTCCCAATGTGGCCGTACACCCTCTCAGGCCGGCTACCCGTCGACGCCTTGGTAGGCCATTACCCCACCAACAAGCTGATAGGCCGCAGGCTCATCCCACACCGCAAAAGCTTTCCACACACCACCGTAAAGATAGTGTGTCCTATTCGGTATTAGACCCAGTTTCCCAGGCTTATCCCAAAGTGCAGGGCAGATTACCTACGTGTTACTCACCCGTTCGCCACTAATCCACCTAGCAAGCTAAGCTTCATCGTTCGACTTGCATGTGTTAAGCACGCCGCCAGCGTTCGTCCTGAGCCAGGATCAAACTCTCCACAAAATATGAAAAAAAATCAAGGCCGTGAAAAGCCCAAAACCCAGCCAACAACAAACAACCAACCACCACAAAAAAGGGTGATTGACTGGCTGTTAACCAAAAATAATGGTTATAAAAATAAAACAAAAAACGTTCCCCACCAACCCGACGGGGTCAAAGAGTGGGAAACAAAAGTGTTCTACCACAACCATGCACAAAAACTAAAACACACCCCAAAGAGCATGTTCCTTATTTACAGTGGTGGGATATATGCAACCCACCACCCGGCATGACCAACCCCAAACCATGTTTGGGGATTATGGTAAACATAATAAAATAAATGGCACACTATTGAGTTCTCAAACAACATACACATACCCAGTCAACATCAATCTAAAGTTTGATTTTGCCTTAAGCAGCTTGTTTGACTCTACACTCTATGTTCAGAAGAAAGCAACTTGGCTTAACTTCCGAAGAAGATTTGGAGTCTGTCTGCGTTTTCTTTCTGCTTTGCTCAGTTGTTTTAATTTCTGAACCGCAGTCGGTCGCGCTGACTTGGAATAATTTACACAGACCGCCGAGCATTAACAAACCTCCAGGTCAACCGAGGTTTCACTGGAGGTCTTTTAAGGCTATGCAGGTTTAGGAGCTCACTCTTTCAATCTGAGCACCTAGTCTTTGCAGATTTTCCACAAAGTTGGGGTACCCGCGGTCAATGTGGAAAACATCGTGAACCTCAGTAACTCCATCCGCACACAGCGCAGCAAGGACCAAGCCGGCGCCTGCTCGAATATCGGAGGACCAGACAGAAGTAGAAGAGAGCTGTTCAATTCCTCGGATAACTACATGGTGTCCATCAACTGCCGCGTCTGCCCCGAGGCGCATCATCTCATCAACAAACCGGAAGCGGGATTCAAAAACATTCTCCGTAATAACAGAGGTGCCTTCGGCAACTGCGTTGATACCAATTGCCATGGGCTGCAGATCGGTAGGAAATCCGGGGAAAGGAAGAGTCTGATAGTCGGTGGCATCAGGACGGCGGTTCATTTGCACGCGGAATCCGTTTTCAAAGGTTTCCACCTTGGCGCCAGCCAACTTAAGCTTTTCCAAAGGCAAATGCAGGTAACGCGGTGCGATTCCGCCAACGGTGATATCACCACGGGTCATTGCAGCAGCGTAAGCCCAGGTACCGGCAACGATACGGTCACCAATAACTTCGTGGTTGGTAGGGGAAAGCTTTTCTACACCGTCAATGATGATGGTTGGAGAACCTTCTCCCTCAATCTTTGCGCCCATGGAACGCAGCATGCGGCAAAGATCAACAATTTCAGGCTCGCGAGCTGCGTTATCCAATACTGTGCGGCCTTCTGCCATGACAGAAGCCGTCAGAATATTTTCGGTGGCACCAACGGATGGGAAATCCAACGTAATTTCGGCACCAACCAAGTGCTCAGCCTCGGCAACTACTGCACCGTGGGAGATGCGGGTGGTCGCTCCCAGTTTTTCCAGGCCACTTTGGTGCATGTCCAAGGGGCGAGATCCAATAGCATCGCCACCTGGCAAGGACACCACTGCCCTACCGCAGCGTGCAGTAAGTGGTCCAAGAACACAGACAGATGCACGGAATTGGGTAACTGCTGGGAAATTGGCATCGGAACTTAAGTCGGCTGGAGTTGTGATTGTCACGGTTGAACCGTCAATCTCCACTTCACAGCCAAGTCCGACCAAGACATCACGCATCAGCGGAACATCAAGAATTTCTGGGCAGTTGGTGAGGGTGGTTGTTCCCTCTGCCAAAAGTGCTGCTGCCATGAGCTTCAAAACACTGTTTTTTGCACCATCGACTTTCACTGATCCGTGTAGTCGGGCTCCGCCTGTCACTAAAAATCTGTCTTTCACCAGCCCCACCTTAACCGTCTCTGCAACGGCAAGTGGAAATGCCCGCTAAATTTGGAAATTATGGCTGTTCACCTCACTAAAATTTATACGCGCACCGGCGATGATGGCAATACCGGTTTGGCGGATTTTTCCCGCGTCTCTAAGGATGACCCCCGCCTTATCGCCTACGCAGACACCGATGAAGCCAATTGCGCCATCGGCACTGTGCTCGCACTAGGCAACCCGCCTGCAGAAATGACTCGCCTGCTCCAAGCAATTCAAAATGACCTTTTTGATGTCGGTGCGGACCTGGCAACCCCAATCGAGGAAAACCCTAAATATCCACCATTGCGAGTGCTGCCGGGTTATATCGACAGATTAGAAGCAGAATGCGATAAGTGGAATGAGGATCTTCCACCTTTGGATTCCTTTATTTTGCCGGGAGGTACGCCAGCGGCTGCACTGCTACATAATGCGCGTGCAATTACCCGCCGAGCAGAACGCGCAGCATGGGTCGCCCACCGCGAATTCCCCGATTCCACCTCAGCTTTACCCGGAAAATATCTCAATCGGCTGAGTGACTTGTTATTCATATTGGCCCGTGCCACCAACCTAAAAGAAGGTGACATCAAATGGATTCCTGGTGGTCAGCATCAAAAAAATATCCCTGAGCAGCCAGAATAAAGGCCACGCAGGGGTAAAGGGCTAAAGATCAGGGCAAAGCGCCAATGCGTCGAGCTGCATTAACTGCTTCATAGCGAGTATGTGCACCCAGCTTGCGCATCACCGAGCGCAAGTAGCTCTTAACGGTTTCTGCGCCGATGCCCATTTCTTCGGCGGCTTCGACATTGGTGTGTCCCAGCGCAACACAAGCCAGCACGTCGAGCTCACGGGCAGACAACTTGGTGGTTTGCTTGATGCGAACTGGAGTGACCATTTGATCGCAAAGCTCTTCGAGGTCGCGACGTAGGTCTTCGTCGGTAACGCGGTTTGCCAACATGCGCAGCTTGGAGTGGGTGGAGCGCACCTGCTCCCACTCCGCCCCGTTCATGATCCGGTTAGATTTCAGGGAACCGCGACCGTCTGCGGCGCCGGTGCGTCGCAAAGCAGAGTTAATTGCAAGGTTTTGTTCCAAGGTGCGAGCGGTCATGGTCACTTCTTCAATGACGGTATCGCCCAAACGAACTGAAGAATGCACACCCACATAAAGCACGCCACGGATTTCACGGTGCACAATTACGGGAACAGCGACGATGGAATGCAGCCCCTCGTCCTGGATGGCGGCATCTTTTTCATGGGAGATGACATTTGCGCGGGTGTAATCACTCACGCCGACGGGACGGCGGGTGGCAACAACGCGTCCACCCACACCAACACCTGGCTCAATCACAAGATTTTGCAAGGCAGGAGTCCGCAGACCCACCCATTGAGTAATCTGCAGCCTATTGTCCGGCAAAACGGTGGCAAACATTGTCACTGGAATGCCGGTGGCAGTTTTCAGAGATGTTAACGCCGAACGAATAGCATCTTCATCATCTTTGATCCGCTGGGTATCCACCTGTAGATCTCCTCCTGCTTTACACCCGTGCTGGTACACCCGAAGATCTCCACACGAATTACATTCTTCCAACAGACGTACAGTATACCGCCCCTTTGGGGGTGAACATAGTCGGACGTAAATGCAAATTTGTTGGCAACACTTATTGGATCTATTGATTTTCGGGGGTATTTTAGAAAGTTCCCCACCCCCTATCCAATACCCCCGCACATTCTACACGGTTGCCCCCGTTACATAATCTGCAGTTCACACTACTTTTTGAAGCGAAACCCCACACTGCAAGCCAAGGTCAAAGCGCAAACACGTCGTTCACCCCCATTTGTGGTGATCGACCCCCTCCCACTAGGGCAAAAAAGTGGCATAGAACACTTTTTAAGAGCAGGAAATCCTGAAATTATTGGACCACTCTGGAAAAAATTGCATAAATTCCTGAAATTACCCCCGTCGAAAATGCTTTAAAAACCCGCTTTTCGACGCCGCCCTGCGGGCGGATGCTTAAACAAAAAAATTCACCTCAAATAAACAATTCTAGCTGCAAGAACTTACCTGTCTATAGAATATGGACAGGACTGTCTATTTGCGCGACTTGTTTTTGTGTACACTTTCCTATTAGAGGCTGCTTCGCGTAGTCCCGATGAACTTTAAAAAACCACTTCTCGTTAGGAGCACACCCTTCATGGGCAACGTGTACAACAACATCACCGAAACCATCGGTCGCACCCCACTGGTCAAGCTCAACAAGATTACTGAGGGTCTGGACGCCACCGTTTTGGTTAAGGTTGAATCCTTCAACCCAGCAAACTCCGTTAAGGACCGTATCGGTCTAGCAATCATCGAAGCTGCTGAGAAGTCCGGCGAGCTTAAGCCAGGCGGCACCATCGTTGAGGCTACCTCCGGTAACACCGGTATCGCACTAGCAATGGTTGGCGCTGCACGCGGCTACAACGTTGTGCTCACCATGCCAGAGACCATGTCCACCGAGCGTCGCGTTTTGCTGCGCGCTTATGGTGCAGAGATCATCCTGACCCCAGGTGCTGCCGGCATGCAGGGCGCAAAGGACAAGGCAGACGAGATCGTTGCAGAGCGCGACAACGCAATTCTTGCTCGCCAGTTCGAGAACGAGGCAAACCCAGCTATCCACCGCGCAACCACCGCTAAGGAAATCCTCGAAGACACCGACGGCAACGTTGACATCTTCGTAGCAGGTTTTGGTACCGGCGGAACCATCACCGGCGTTGGCCAGGTCCTCAAGGAGAACAACGCAGACGTAAAGGTTTACGCTGTTGAGCCAGAGGCTTCCCCACTGCTGACCACCGGCAAGGCTGGCCCTCACAAGATTCAGGGCATCGGCGCTAACTTCATCCCTGAGGTTCTTGACCGCAAGATCCTGGATGATGTTTTGACCATCTCCAACGAGGATGCTGTTGCATTCTCCCGCAAGTTGGCTGTTGATGAGGGTATCCTCGGCGGTATCTCCACCGGCGCAAACATCAAGGCTGCGCTGGACTTGGCTGCAAAGCCAGAGAACGCTGGCAAGACCATCGTCACCGTCATCTGCGACTTCGGTGAGCGTTATGTCTCCACCGTTCTTTACGAAGACATTCGCGACTAATCTTTAAGAGATAAAAACCGCCGGTGTTTTATACACCGGCGGTTTTTTGATGAATATTTCTCTGTCACCGTTCAACTTCGTCTAGAAGGTCGCTGTTAGACTGCCCATATGCTTTCGTTCCTAAAGATGATCCGTGAAGACCTCGCCAACGCCCGTGACCATGATCCGGCAGCGCGAGGCGACTTAGAAAATGCGATCGTCTATTCTGGCCTGCACGCAATTTGGGCACACCGAGTAGCTCACCGCCTGTGGAAGGCCGGATTCCGTGGGCCCGCACGTGTTCTTTCCCAGGCCACTCGCTTCCTCACCGGAATTGAAATTCACCCCGGCGCCACCATTGGCCGCCGTTTCTTTATTGACCACGGTATGGGCATTGTTATTGGTGAGACTGCCGAAATTGGTGATGGCGTAATGCTTTATCACGGTGTCACCTTGGGTGGACAGGTACTTACCCAAACCAAGCGCCACCCCACCTTGGAAGATAATGTCACCGTCGGCGCTGGCGCGAAGGTGCTTGGCCCTATCACCATTGGTGCAGGGTCTGCTATCGGTGCCAATGCCGTTGTGACCAAGGATGTTCCAGCTGAGCATATTGCAGTAGGAATTCCTGCAGTTGCGCGTCCACGTGGCAACGCGGAGAAAATTAAGCTTGTTGACCCTGACTACTACATCTAAACATCGCTTTTAGCCCGCCTCCACAAGATCCAGTATGGCGGGCTTTTTGCGTCGAAAAGCGCTTTTATTTTTTGAGGTCTTGGTATTCCGGATTCTTCTTAATAAAAGCAGCCACTGCCGAGCAAGCATCATGAATTCGAATGCCGGCGGCGCGGGAATCATCAAAGGCAAATTTAATCAGCGGTGCTGACAAGCCCTGGCCCCGGAATTCTGGCTTAATGACGGTGTGGTTGAAATTGCGGAAGTCAGTGCCGTCCACATAGCTAGAAAAACCGGCTGGAGTGCCGTCTACGCTAATAACATAACGTTTTTGTCCCTCATTGTGGACAACTTCAATGTTGCCGTTATTTTCGCTCATGCGCGTGCTCCTCAGGTTGGGGTGAAAATCCGTTGTTTCCTTTTATACCTGAGAACGCAAAATCACCCCGGCCTATTCCATGAGAATAAACTGGGGTGAATCTTGTGGCTAGAGCCGGGATCGAACCGGCGACCTTCCACTTTTCAGGCGGATGCTCTACCGACTGAGCTATCTAGCCAGGGGCTGCTCTACATTGTAGACCAACTCCAGCGACCCTGACGGGACTTGAACCCGCGACCTCCGCCGTGACAGGGCGGCGCGCTAACCAACTGCGCCACAGGGCCTTAAAGCCGTGCACCTTTTCAGTGTTTGTCACACTGTCCTGCGCACAGATGAATACTCTACACAGACCGCCTTAAATGCCACAAATCAGCAGGTAAAGCGCAAAAACTAAGGCTCTAAAACACACTTTATTTACAAGGTTGCAATTACTTCTCTCATCAAACGTGCAGTTTCGCTAGGAGTGGTACCTACCCGCACCCCTACTGCCTCCAAAGCTTTCTTCTTTGCTTGTGCGGTACCTTGAGAGCCATTCACAATGGCGCCAGCATGTCCCATGGTTTTACCCTCCGGGGCGGTAAAGCCCGCCACATATCCAACTACTGGTTTGGTGACATGCTGTGCAATATAGTCCGCAGCGCGCTCCTCAGCATCGCCTCCGATCTCACCGATCATGACAATGGCGGAGGTCTCAGGATCCGCTTCAAAGGCTTCCAGCGCGTCAATATGGGTGGTTCCAATGATGGGGTCACCTCCGATGCCGATAGCTGTGGAAATGCCAATATCAGCAAGCTCGTACATCATCTGATAAGTCAGCGTGCCCGACTTGGAGATCAAACCAATTGGACCTTTGCCAGCGATGGTGGCCGGGGTAATTCCCGCCAAAGATTCTCCCGGAGTAATAATCCCTGGACAATTAGGCCCAATAATGCGGGTTTTACCCACCTTTTTGACATAAGCCCAGGCCTCTGCAGTATCGCGCACTGGGATTCCCTCTGTAATAACCACACAAAGCGGAATATGAGCATCAATTGCTTCAATGATGGCGTCTTTAGCAAAAGCTGGTGGTACAAAAATAACGGTCACATCAGCGCCAGTTGCTTCCATTGCGGCTGCCACGGTTCCAAAAACTGGCAGTTCCTGATTATTAATAAGCACGGTCTGGCCAGCTTTGCGGGGATTTGTACCGCCAACCAGCTGCGCTCCGGAGGCTAAAATTCGGCGCGCATGTTCAGAGCCTTCTGAACCAGTAATACCTTGGATAATGATGCGGGAATCTGCATTAAGGAAAATAGACACTTTTTAATCCTTTTTCTAGCGTGGCTTAGTTATCGGCAGTTGCAAAACGCTGGGCGGCGAGCTCTGTAGCTTTATCAGCTGCAGCGTCCATGCCGTCTACCAAGGTGACAAGCGGGTGGTCATATTCCGCCAGAATCCGGAGGCCTTCCTCCACATTGTTGCCATCAAGGCGCACTACCAAAGGCTTGGTTGCATGCTCCCCGAGTGTCTCCAAAGCGCCAACAATCCCTCGAGCCACCACATCACATGCAGTGATGCCCCCAAATACATTGACAAAAATGCTTCTTACCTGCGCGTCCCCCAAAATCACGTCAAGTCCAGCAGCCATTGATTCAGCAGAGGCACCGCCGCCAATATCGAGGAAATTCGCCGGTTTTTGACCACCGTGCTTCTTGCCAGCCTCAGCAACAATGTCCAAGGTGGACATTACTAGTCCGGCGCCATTGCCAATAACTCCTACCGAGCCATCAAGTTTGACGTAGTTAAGGTCATTTCTCTTGGCTTTAAGTTCCAACAGATCTAAACCACCAGCAGATTCCGCCAAAGCTGCGCGGTTTTCATGGCGAAAGTCGGCGTTTTCATCCAGCGTGATCTTGCCATCCAGCGCCACAATTTCTCCAGCAGTGGTGAGCACCAAAGGATTTACTTCCACCAAGGTGGCTTCTTCTTCGTAATAAACTTTATAAACCTGCATTAGCACTGGAATCACTTTTTCGGCAGTTTCAGGCTCAAAGCCGGCAGCCTGCACAATTTCGCGTGCCTTGGCCTCATCAATACCAACAAGTGGATCAACTTCTACTTTGGCAAGTGCAGCAGGATTTTCTTTTGCAAGAAGTTCAATATCCATTCCGCCTTCCACCGAGCACATTGCCAGGTAAGAGCGATTCGCGCGATCTAACAGAATGGAAAAATAGTATTCTTCCGCGATTTGTGCACCTTGGGCCACCATTACTTGATCTACAACATGGCCTTTAATAGACATTCCAAGTATTTCACTGGCGGCGGCATAAGCCTCTTCAGGAGTAGACACCACCCGCACTCCGCCAGCTTTGCCACGGCCGCCCACTTTTACCTGAGCCTTGATAACAGTTACCCCACCGATTTCAGCCGCTGCCTCGCGCGCGGAATCGGGAGTAGAAGCAACAATTCCTTTGAGGACTGGTACTTCATGAGCTGCAAAAAGATCGCGTGCCTGAAACTCAAAGATGTCCATTGTTCCCCTCTTCCAGCCCGCAGCAAGGTGGGCCTAAAACTCCAAATCTGGTGATGCTGCACGCGGAATTTTGGGAAGTTACCCAACACATATGGTGTAGCTCACTTTTTATAATTTCTTGTGAAGTCTAACACTTTAGGATTAGCAAGAAACAACACTTGGAGATTTATTAAGGGACTCTTAGATATTCAAGCCAATGGGTCACGGCAACGCTATGCCTGGAAAACAAAAAAACAGAGGGTGCCCATTCAATAAAGAATGTGCACCCTCTGTATATGCATTATTGCGACCCTGACGGGACTTGAACCCGCGACCTCCGCCGTGACAGGGCGGCGCGCTAACCAACTGCGCCACAGGGCCTAATTGCTGCATTTCACTGCTGCTACCCCTCAAAGGGGAAGCAGTACTCCCAACGGGATTCGAACCCGTGTCGCCGCCGTGAAAGGGCGGTGTCCTAGGCCCCTAGACGATGGGAGCTCGTCGCTCTCGGCGACTGGATAAGAATATACGTGACTTTTTTTAATACGCAAAATCGCGCGCTGAGCTGCGGTTTTAGTGGCCACTTTGCAACACCTTATGACACCAAAGACTGCAAAAGGCACCCACTTAAAAAGTGAGCGCCTGGTTCAGCGGGAGTAACTAGTTGCAGTTTCCATCAATGGAGCAGGAATCGCCTTCAATTACCTCAAATGGGCTTTGGGGGTTTGCTTCCGCCCACTCATCAAATGACTTTTCGATCGTTCCAGCAAATACCTCTGGCTGCTGGGCACCGCTAATGGCGTATTTGCGGTCAAAAACGAAGAATGGAACACCCTGCACACCCAGCTGACGAGCTTCAAAAACATCCTGCTGGACTTCATTGGTGTAGGCATCGGATTCCAAAACTTCGCGCACCTTAGCGCCATCCAGACCTACAGACTCCGCAACCTTGACCAGCTCATCAAGGTCATCGATATTGCGACCATCCACAAAATGAGCCTTGAACAAAGCCTGCGTAACTTCTTTTTGCTTGCCTTGTTCCTTGGCAAAGTGGGTCAGGCGGTGCGCATTAATAGTATTAGCAGCCAAGGTTTCTTCAGAGTTCATTTCCAAACCTGCAGCTTGAGCCATCTGCTCAACACGTGCGTTCATCTGCTTTGCCTGTTCAACAGTCACACCCTTGGTTTCGGACAACATCTCCGAAGTAGAGCGAAGTGGATAGGTTTCTAAACCTGGCGAAAGTTCAAAGCTCTTGTACTCAACTTCGATGCGGTCATCATTAGCAAATTCTGCAAGCGCATCTTCAAGGCGCTTTTTGCCGATATAACAAAATGGGCACATGATGTCGCTCCACACTTCAATTTTCATTTTGGTGGATGCGGGAGTGGAAGTAGTCATAGCAAAACCTTCTTCTAAGTTGCGTTAGTCTCTTCTTCCAACCGCTTCTCCCCCATTGCTATTCCCGCAGCATTTGGGATTAAGGAATGCGCAACCACCAGCAGGTAGGCGTCGAAAAGCGTTTTGGGGTAGTTGCGCCCTTAAGGGCGCGTTAATGCTTTTCGACGTCGGCTTCTAGCAATTTTTTTGGGGTCAGCTCTGCGTTGGCCAGCGCCGAGTTTAAACAAAAATGACGGCGAACATTACGATTGCAGCCCCGAGTGAAGTAATTGTGGTGCCTAAATTATCTCCACGATCGAGCGTGGCAAAGATAAGATTTAGCCCCAAATGCACAATTGTAGCCGGGATAAGACGTTGCAGCAGTGAGCCTTGAAAAATTGTAGTGATGGTTAAACTCATAAAAGTAGTGGTCAAGGCAAAAATTAGGACCGGAACTAGGCCTAATCCCCAATAGCCGAGGTGAGTTGCACCAAAGATGAATCCGGCAATTGCTGAAACTACTGCGGGCCGGGCAAGCTCTTCTCCGGTTTGCTGTACAACGCCGCGCCAACCACATTCTTCTGCAAAGGCACCCAACAGTTGCAGCCCCAAAAACACCACAATAGGTGCTCCCGCATTAATTCCTGCAAAGTGTGGAGTCCTGCCTGATATGAGCATCAAGATACTGCTAAACGTTAGTACTGCAATGAGTGCAAAAACCGTGCTTTGTGTTAGACGCCTGGTTGAAGTTCCAGTCCAGCTCCACGGAAACGAGGAGGGACGCAGCCACACAATAATGCTCGCAGCTAATGGCGCCAGCATCACGACGGAAAATACGTCAAAAGGGATGTTTAAAGCATCTTGTACCAGCGGTGCAAGCGCGGCGAAAACCGCTAGCAGCACAGTCCAAACTGCCAACAATAATTTTGGTCGGCCTCTGAGGTCACTCGTCACCGGAATCGCCTCCTAATTAGTGATCACAGAGATCAATGGCATGAGCTTATGTAATTCTAGGAAGAGGATAAATTCTTGGACTTATATTTAAGTGAACTCTGTCGAAACTCTTGGTCCGGTTCCTGGTTCGGTCCTCAGCCTGCTACGGCAGACACCCTGGACATAGGAAAACCCTCGCTCACTTAAACAGTGAACGAGGGTAATTGTGGGCCCATTGGGACTCGAACCCAAGACCTGCGGATTAAAAGTCCGTAGCTCTACCAACTGAGCTATAGGCCCAACTCAGACAATATTAGTACATCTATCTTGCGCTTAAAAATCGACCCCCAGTTTCTTTCAACCAAGGCTCTTAGCTGCAGATATGGAAAAACCATCACTCTGCAAATGTACCGAGTGATGGTTTCGACTCATGGAGGAATTAGCCCTTCATGGAGCCGTTCTTCGCGAGGTTGATGTGGAAATCAAACGCGGTTGCAAGGTCATGAGGGGTCTGCATGAACTTGTTGTCGCCGGAGGTTGCGCGCTCGTAGTACTCCTCCAGCAGTGGGCGGTAATCAGGATGTGCCAAAGCAATCATCTTGGAAACGCGCTCACGTGGAGCCAGACCACGCAGGTCAGCATAACCGTACTCAGAGATAACGACCATAACGTCGTGCTCGGTGTGGTCAATGTGGGAAGCGAAAGGAACGATCGCAGAGATTGCGCCGCCCTTTGCCTCTGAAGGGGTGATGAAGCTGGAGATGTAGCCGTTCCGGGTGAAGTCGCCGGAGCCACCGATGCCGTTCATGACGCGGGAGCCGGAAACGTTGGTGGAGTTAACGTTGCCGTAGATATCAGCCTCGATAAGACCGTTGGTGGCAATGAGGCCGACGCGACGGATAACCTCTGGGTGGTTGGAGATCTGCTGTGGGCGCAGGATGATGGACTCGCGGTAGCGCTTAGCGTCGTTGTTCATCTTCTCTGCGTACTCAGGAGAGAGGGAGAAAGAGGTTGCAGAAGCAACGGTCATCTTGCCGGCGTCGATAAGGTCGACCATGCCATCCTGGATAACCTCGGTATAAGCCTGAATGTTCTCAAACTTGGACTCCAGCAGGCCTGCCATCACAGCGTTAGGCACGTTGCCCACGCCGGACTGCATGACATAACCATCGTAGGAAAGACGGCCAGCCGCAACTTCACTTTCGAGGAAGTCAAGGAAGTTGCCCGCGATCTTCTGAGAGACCTCGTCGACAGGCTTAAATGGCGCGTTACGGTCTGGGGTGTTGGTCTCAACAATTGCGACAACCTTGTCGGTGTCGAATTCAATGTACGTCTTACCAATGCGGTCACCTGGTTTGTTGATCGGCACAGCAATACGGTTTGGCAGTGCAGGTACAGACCAGATGTCGTGCATACCCTCGAGCTCTGCGGACTGCCAGGAGTTGACCTCGATGATGACCTTTTCGGCAGCGTTGAGGTACTCCACATTATTACCAACGGAGGAAGAAGGAACTAGGTAGCCTTCTTCGGTGATGCGGGTTGCTTCAATAATGGCAACGTTAAGCTTGCCAAAGAAGCCTTCTTCAACCTGCTGACCAGAGTGGGAAAGGTGGATATCGGAGTATCCCATCTTGCCCTCGTTGATCTTGCTACGCATGATTGGATCAGAGGCATAAGGCATACGCCAGCGAACTGCATCGGCTTCAGCCAAGACGCCATCGCAGTCAGGTGCGGTAGAGGCGCCAGTGAACAGGTCGATGGCGTAATCATTGCCCGCATTGTGTGCTTCTTTAGCGCGGTTTGCAATAGCGGTTGGCAAAGCCTTTGGGTAGCCAGCGCCGGTAAATCCTGACATGCCCACCTTGTCACCAGGGTTGACAAACTGTGCAGCCTCTTCAGCGGACATGATCTTGGAGCGCAGCTTCTCCGAAGCAATGCGATCAGACATTCTTTACCTCCTCAGGTAGTTGGCTCTAGTCCAGCCCATAACACCACCTTTAAAAGAAAGGCAGTAGTTTTCAGCGGTTTAAACCAACGGTCACGTTGATGTAGAGCACCTCAACCCCAGGACGTGCAGCATTGGCAGTAATCAAATAGAAGATACGGCTAAGTCACGACTTGAAGGGTCTTATGATGTACCCCACTTTTAATATGTTGTGTCACCAGAATAAACCATTACGCGATGAAATGCCCGAATTCACCTGTTAGAGAGGTGTTTTGAGCAGTGCACATGCGTTTTTGGCACGTGGAGCCTATTTAAGGGCATAGGTGATCCGCATTGTCCCATATATAAAAGCGCGAATCTTTCACATACCTCATCGGGCATTTTGCCTTTAGCACAATGAGAGAGACAATAGTTAGGTGACTCTTAAGATCGGCCCCTTTGACCTCTCCTCCCCCGTGATCCTGGCTCCCATGGCCGGGGTCACTAACGTTGCGTTCCGCACCCTGTGCCGCGAACAAGAAATGCAGCGTACCGGGACGGTTTCTGGCCTTTATGTCTGTGAAATGGTGACCGCACGTGCCCTCGTGGAGCGCAATGAAAAAACCATGCACATGACCACTTTTGCACCTGATGAAAATCCTCGCAGCTTGCAGCTTTATACGACCGATCCCAAGTACACCTATGAAGCAGCGCGAATGATCGTCGAGGAAAACTTGGCCGATCATATTGATATGAACTTCGGCTGCCCCGTGCCAAAAGTAACTCGCCGCGGTGGCGGATCTGCGATCCCTTATAAGCGTCGACTCTTTGAGAACATCGTTTCTGCTGCCGTTAAAGCAACTGAGGGAACTGATATTCCGGTAACCGTGAAGTTTCGCGTGGGTATTGATGATGAGCACCATACCCACCTGGATGCTGGCCGCATTGCCGTTGATGCAGGTGCCAAGTCCGTTGCTTTGCATGCCCGCACCGCAGCTCAGCGTTATTCCGGCGACGCTAATTGGGATGAGATCACTCGCCTCAAGGAGCACCTAGCTGATACTGGCATTCCGGTACTGGGCAATGGCGATATTTTTGCTGCTGCCGATGCCACCCGCATGATGGAACAAACTGGCTGCGATGGTGTAGTTGTAGGCCGTGGCTGCTTGGGCCGCCCATGGCTTTTTGCAGAGCTTTCGGCAGCTGTACGCGGTGTGGAAATTCCTGCAGAACCTACCTTTGGCGAAGTTACTCGTATCATTTTGCGCCATGCTGAGCTGTTGATGCAGCACGATGGCGAGACCAAAGGCCTGCGCGATTTGCGTAAGCATATGGGCTGGTACTTGCGCGGATTCCCAGTGGGTGGAGATTTCCGCGCTAACCTGGCGCGCGTATCCACCTATCAGGAACTCGAAGGCTTACTGGCTCCTTGGGCTGACTCCACAGCACTAGCAGTCGATGCTGAAGGTGCTCGTGGACGCCAAGGCGCACCTGCAAAGGTAGCCCTTCCAGATGGTTGGTTGGATGATCCAGAGGATGCAACTGTGCCTGAAGGTGCAGAAATGGAAAACTCCGGCGGCTAACTCCAATAGTGGGACTAGCCCCATTATTAGGTAATTCCATTACCACCTTTCCGTTGAGAGCGCGCAATGTCACAATCGCGCTTATAGTGAAATTCATGCGCACTGCATATAGACAGCAATTGGACGAATTCGCACATGACCTCATCATTTTGTGCGATGTAACGAAGGACTGCATCACTAAGGCAACGGATGCTTTGATGCGCACTTCCCTGGCTTCTGCCGAAGGTGCGCTTTCAAATGCTGACCAACTAGAAGAAGTACGCCTGCGTTGTGAATCCCAAGCTGTTGGTCTCTTAGCACTGGAAACGCCCGTGGCTCGCGATCTGCGCCAAGTAGTCTCCTCCATTTATATTGTGGAGGATTTCACTCGTATGGGTGCACTCGCCATCCACATCGCCAATTCTGTGCGCCGCCGCTACCCAGACCCAGTGGTCCCTGATGATATGCAGGGGTTCATCAGGGAAATGGCGCGCTTGGTTAGCTCAATGACTGATAGCATTCGGCAGATTCTGATTGACCCCAATCCCGATGTGGCTTTGGAGATGACGGCCAATGATGACGCTGTGGACGATCTCCACCAACATATTATGCGAGTGCTCACTTCCCGCCCGTGGCCTTATAGCACACGCTCTGCAGTGGATGTAGCTCTGCTCTCGCGTTTCTATGAGCGCTATGCTGACCACACAGTCAATGTCGCAGCACGCATCATTTACCTCGCTACTGGTCTGCAGCCCGAGGAGTACATACGCAAGCGTGAGCAGAAGCAGATCGAAGCGGACGTTGAAAAGCGCTGGGCTGAACTGGAGCGACAGTTCCGCAATAGCAATAAAGACCGCGAGATTTAGGCGTCGAAAAGCGCTTTTCGACGTGCCCCAGGTGCGCAAAAACCGCCGCCCCAGCGTAAGTGCTGGGGCGGCGGTTTTTTTGAGTTTTTAAAACTTATCCGAAGCGGCCGGAGATGTAATCTTCGGTTTCCTTCTGATCTGGGTTCTCAAAGATCTTCTTGGTTGGTCCGATTTCGACCAAGCGACCTGGCTTGCCAGTGGCCTCCAAGGAGTAGAACGCAGTCTGATCGGACACGCGTGCAGCCTGCTGCATGTTGTGGGTAACGATCACGATGGTGAATTCTTCCTTGAGCTCGTGGATTAGGTCCTCAACAGCCAAGGTGGAGATTGGGTCTAGAGCGGAGCAAGGCTCATCCATGAGCAGAACTTCTGGTTCAACCGCAATTGCGCGAGCGATGCATAGACGCTGCTGCTGACCACCGGAGAGGCCTCCGCCTGGCTTGTCCAGACGATCCTTTACCTCTTCCCAGAGGTTTGCGCCACGCAAGGACTTCTCCGCGATTTCCTTGAGCTTCTTCTTGTTCTTCTCACCGGAGAGTCGCAGACCTGCAACCACGTTGTCCTCGATGGACATGGTTGGGAATGGGTTAGCCTTCTGGAAAACCATGCCGATGGTGTTACGAACGGCTACTGGGTCGATCTTGGAGCCATAGATGTTCTCGCCATCAAGCAGAATGTCACCCTTGACATAAGCACCTGGGGTGACCTCGTGCATGCGGTTGATGGAGCGTAGAACGGTGGACTTACCGCAACCGGAAGGTCCGATGAAAGCGGTGACAGAACGTGCAGGTACTTCGAGGTTGACGTTCTGAACGGCGTGGAAATCGCCGTAGTAGATATTGACATCACTGAGCTTGAGCTTCGACATCGCTGTGGATTCTCCTGTTGTTTTTCTTAAAAGATTTGTGGTTTATTGCTTGACTGAGAACTTGGCGGAAATGATGCGTGCGCCGATGTTCAATACGGCGATGATGAGCACCAGGGTCAGTGCCGCGCCCCACAGCTTGTCCAGCGTTGCTGGAGCGGTACCGGCCTTGTACATATCAAGCATCATCAGTGGCAAGGAAGCCTGTGGTCCAGCAAATGGGTTCCAGTTGATGGCCTGGGAGGAACCAACCAAGACTAGAACTGGTGCGGATTCACCCATCACACGAGCAACTGCCAGCATGACACCGGTGACAATGCCGGAGAGTGCGGTTGGGAGCACGATCTTGGCGATGGTCTTCCACTTAGGAACACCCAATGCGTAAGAAGCTTCACGCAGGTCCTGTGGCACCACGCGCAGCATTTCTTCGGTGTTGCGGATGATAACCGGAACCATGAGGATAACCAGTGCCAAAGACACTGCGAATCCGGAGCGCTCGAAGCCAAAGAGCACAATCCACATGGAGTAGACGAACAAAGCGGCAACGATGGAAGGAACACCGGTGAGGATGTCAACCATGAAGGTGGTGATGCGACCCAAGCGGTTTCCATTGGAATACTCCACCAAGTAGATGGCGGTGAAGATACCGATTGGGATGGAGATTACAGAGGTGATCAGTGCCTGCATGAAGGTACCGATCATTGCGTGTGCAGCGCCGCCACCTGGCAGCATCAGCATGACGCCGGCCTGAGATTTTGTCCACCATTCGGCGGTCAGGGTTGGAGCCAGACCCTTGGAGATTACGGTCCACAGCACCCAAACCAAGGGAACTGCAGCCAAAGCCATCGCAAAGTAAATGATGACAGTAGCGAAAGTGTTTACGGACTTACGGCTAGAGGAGATATCAGAGAAGGCAGAGCTCTTCTTCAATGGCTCATCCATGCGCGGAGTGGCGATATTGTTAGTCATATTCTTTGGCCTCTTCTACTTTCCGCGGTTAACCATGGCGCGAGCGCCAGCGTTGACGATAAAGGTGAGGGCGAACAGCACCAGACCAGCAGCGATATAAGCGCCTGCGCGGGTATTGTCATTGAACTCAGGTGCAGCGTTCGCGATGGCAGTTGCAAAGGTTGTACCGCCGTCGAAAAGTGAGAAGCGGAATGCCGAGGATGGGGAAACCACCATGTACAGTGCCATGGTCTCACCCAGTGCACGTCCTAGACCCAGCATTGCGCCGGAGACATAACCGGACATACCGAATGGCAACACGGTCATGCGGACAACTTCCCAGCGAGTAGCACCGAGGGCAAGAGCTGCCTCAACGTGGCCCTTTGGAGTCTGCACAAAAACCTCACGTGCAGTTGCAGCGATAACCGGCAAAATCATCACTGCCAGCACGATGCCACCGGTGAGCATGTTACGGCCGGTAGCAAAGGATGGGGAGTTTGCGTAGGTAGCAAAGAGGAAGAATCCGCCGCCCCAGCTGGAAACCCATTCATAAAAACCAGAAAGTGCTGGTCCGAGCACCTGCCAGCCCCAGAGGCCATAGACGATGGAAGGAACTGCGGCAAGCATGTCCACCATGTATCCAAGTGGCTTAACCAAGCGCTTTGGAGAGTAGTTAGACAAGAAGATTGCAATTCCAAGTGCAATTGGCATTGCAATAAGCAGCGCGATTACTGAGATCAGCAAGGTTGCCGCAAGCAGATTTGGAATACCGAAGTACATTGCTTGAATGTTCCTGGTGTCCCAGGCTTCGGAATAAGTAAAGAATCCGCCAAAACCTTCTGCGTTGCGCATCAAGGCTGGGATGGCACGCCAGATAAGGAATGCTGCAATAGCCACAATAATGACGGAGATGATTGCTGCGGAAGCAGTGGACAGGAACTCGAAAATTCGGTCGCCGGGGCGCTTAACGCTTCCGCCACCTTCTGCGACGATTTTCTTGGAAGGCTTTGTCTGAGCGGAGTTAGCGTTTGTAGGCACGCTATGTGCTTCGACTTTGGATGAATCCAAGTCTCGCTGCTCCGTTACTGACTCATTACTGGCCATTTGTGGTTGATTCCTTAACTGGCGTGTTGTCAAAAAGCTTTAAGGGAAACCATAGGCGCCCTCCCCCAAATTGCGGGGAGAGGGCGCCCGAGGTCACAATGCACAATCTCTAGGAGATGATGCGTGCAGCGTTAATTACTGAATTGCTTCAACAGCTGCAACAAGGCGGTCGTAGTGAGCGCCGGAAACTGGGATGTAGCCAAGAGCTGCAAGCTGATCATCCTGGGAGTTAAGTGCAACGGTCAGGAAGTCCTTAACCTGGTCGCGGGTGGTCTCGTCATAACCTGCGGAGCAGACGATCTCGTAGGTGGTCAGAACCAGTGGGTATGCGCCAGCTTCGTTCATCGCGAACAGAGCGTCGGTGTCGACAACCATGTTGTGGCCTTCGGTCTTGAAGGTCAAAGCGTCGAGTGCAACTCCAACGGAATCAGCGTTGAGCTCAACTGGGCCTGCACCGAAGTCAAGGTTAGCGATGCCCAGGCCAGCCTGGTTTGCGAAGCCAGCTTCAACGTAGGTGATGCCACCCTCGATAGCTGCAGCCTCAGAAGCTACACCGTTGGAGCCCTGTGCGCCTGAACCAACTGCGGTTGGGAAGGACTGGCCTTCGGTCTCCCAGATGTCGGTAGCAGCGCCGAGGAACTTCTGGAAGTTGTCGGAGGTGCCGGACTCTTCAGAGCGGTAAAGAACGGAGATGTCCAGATCAGGAAGCTCGGTGCCCTCGTTCTGAGCGGCGATTGCTGCGTCGTTCCACTTGGTGATTTCACCCTTGAAGATCTTGGCAACGGTCTCGATGTCCAGGTTGATGGACTCTACGCCAGGAACGTTGTAGGCAACGGCAACTGGGCCGATAACGAAAGGCAGGTGCCAAGCTTCGTTGCCACCACAACGCTGTGCAGCTTCTGCAGCCTGGTCATCCTTCATTGCGGAGTCAGAGCCACCGAAGGCAACCTGACCTGCAACGAAGTTGGTACGACCGGAGCCGGAGCCGGACGCAGTGTAAGCGAGGGAAGCGCCCTCAACAGCCTCGGCGTACTTGATGCCGAAGTAGTCCATTGCAGACTGCTGAGAAGAAGCACCTTCTGCTACGAGCTGACCGGTGGTACCGGAAAGACCCTCAATAGCTGCGGCGTCGGTGCCACCCTCGGAGGAAGCGGAAGAAGAAGTAGCGGAGTCAGACTCGGTAGAGTCAGAGCAAGCAACCAATGCGAAGGAGCCTGCGGTTACTGCGCCCACGAGGGCGATAGAGCGCTTAAGAGTGAGGTTCACGGGGAAGCCTTTCCGGTGTAATTGTAGACATCGTTAGAGCAACTCCAAGATCTTTGAGGGGCTAGTTAAACCCTCGGGGTTGCTCACCAGAGAAAACCTAAGGCCTGGAAATGACTAACGAAGGCCGAATTGGTTAACACAGTGTGAACAATGGGAAAGCGTTTCAAGAATTATCTTGATTGATTACTCTCAATTTCATTAAGGAGAGACGCCCATCACCTTAAGCTGCAATTTAGGTCACTCCAATAAAATTTCCGTTATACTTATATACTCTTTTAAGCTTTTTCAGCTTTTTGCCATACTTTTAAAGGGCCTCGCCCTACTTTTCATAAACCACATGGCGTTCTACAACGGTGAAACCAAGCTTTTCATAGGCACTAAGTGCTGGAGCATTGTCCGCTTCCACATACAAAATGATCTCCTTTGCACCTTGTGTCACCATATGATGCAAGCCCAAACGCACTAGCGGATCTCCCAGACCTTGGCCACGGAAAGCAGCAGCCAGGCCCACCACATAAATCTCTTGCAAGGTGGCAGAGTGCTTTTTCACCCAGTGAAATCCAGCTAGTTCTTCTCCCTGCCAAAGGAAAAGCACATCCTCATCGCGGTACCAACTTGCTTTTTGTGCCTGGTGTAAACGATGAATATCCCAGCCACCCTGTTCTGGATGCCAATCAAAAGCCTCGTTATTAGCTTGCAACCACTTTTCTTCTGCTTTTTCACGGGCAATTGGGGCGTTTGCCAAGGAACTGTGGCCAAATCCCGCTGGATCGGAATAAACAGCTGCTTTATTAAGGGCATTTCCTGAAATTTTCATAACCAAAAGCTCGCGGGTCTTTTTCATTCGCAAGCTGGCAGCCAATGCTTGAGCTGCATCTGTATTTCCATGTGCCCAAATGCTTGGGGTGGGGGTTGCGTCGATAAGCGCTTTACCGATGCCCTGCCGGCGCTGCGCCGGGTGCACTGCTAACTCACTACTTTCTCCGTCGGAGGCTGCTAAGCCGACTAACTTTCCACCAATATTGACCACAAAATGGCTGTGGCCAAGTCCCGGCTCCGCCAAACCCCGGACAAATTGTTCAGACAAAGGATCCACACCATCAACGGCCCTGACCTCTTGAAGCAACAAAAGTGCCTGTTCACGAAGGTCTCGATCCAATGCAATGTGGGTTTGATTAATTAACTCAGAGGAATTCATGGCCCCAGGGTAGCCCCAAACTTCATGTTCTTGCAGCCAAGTGCGGTAAAGATATAGGTGTGCAAAAATCCAGAACTAAGGCCTTGAACATCGCAGCTGCCACCATTGGTGTGTGCGCAGCAGTTGGAGCAACGTTCTGGGTTGTTGATTCAGCCGTCGCTGCGCGCGCCGAATACCATATTTCTAAGGCAGTCGCAGAGTCTGCAGATTTGACCAACAGCCCGCGAGTTTTTGCAGGTAGCACCATCTATTCCATGGCATTTTTCACCGGTGAATTAGATAAAGTAAGCATTGACATGCTCGATGTTGAGGTGCCAGGAGTTGGCATGGTTAACGCCAGCACCGAGGTAGAAAAAGTAGCTGTCACACCAGAACAATTATTATCTGGTGATCTCGAAGGCACCACCGCAGAGCTTTTTACCCGTGATTTACGTATGGACGGTGTTGCGATCGGCGCTCAGCTGGGCATTACTGACCTCGATATCGCCCACCCCAATGACGTTTCCCCTTCCGGTGGCCTAGCCTCCGAGGCCGTCCTCACCGGCACTCCCCAAGGACACATTGATCCAGTAAGTGTTTTGGTGACTCTGCGTTTGGTCGGCTCCGAATTCCGCATGACCCCCATTGAGCTTATCGACGCCGCCCCTGACCTCAGCCTCGACGATGTCAGCGGAGCTTTTAGTTGGCGGGTGGACACCCGCCAACTTCCGTTGGCAGACCGCGCGATGGCAGTCTACCTTTCCGGTGGTTCCATCCACTTCCAGTCCGAAGCCCGCAATGTCACGTTAACTACTCGTGAGCTTTCCCCGCTTGCAGCTCCGGAAGAAGATTCCAGCACCTCTTAGAAGTTTTTTAAACCGCCCGCACCCGAATAAAGTCACGCACATACTTCGCAGCATGGCGTGGCCAACTCATGGTGGGAGGCAAAGGAACCTCATGTGGCGCAAAAACTTTTAAAACATCGGGAATTGATTCCAATTCCACTCGGGTGGGTTTGCCCTCATATTCCCCATCCACCTGGAAGCGCTGACCACTGCGGCATTCCAATAAAACCTGCTCTGCATCATCAAAAATAATGGTGCGCTTGGCAATCAATTTTTCAATCCCACGACCATGCCCCACTCCGATAAGGTGCATCATCGCGGCGACTCCACCAAAACCGCGCAAGCTGGTCAATCCAAAAAGCCCAAGTCCAGAATCAAAAGAGTTCCCCGGATTGGTCACCACCGGCAACGGCCCTAAGAACGTCCAAGGGTTGGTATTGGAAGCCAACATCATGGGCACATCCTTATGGCTCATCTCTTCGCCATCAGTGCTGGTAGCCTGCACCGAAATCTGTGGTGGATGCAACTGCGCCTTCATCCATGCCCGCACACTCACCTGCAAATACAACAGTGGAGAGGCAGCAAAACCACGGGAGCGAGCGCGTTCAACTCGCGCAATAACCTCGGCATCAATGCCAAAACCAGCATTAACGGCAAACCACCGTTTTTGCTCCTCATCGCCTTTCCAGGTGCCCAAGGTGATGGTTCGAGTACTTTTTTCTCGAATCAAATCTACCAACATTTGTGCCGCCGCATAGTTGTCAGCTGGGTAGCCCAAGGCGCGCGCAAAGACATTTGCTGAACCAGTTGGAAGCACTGCGAGGGCTGGTAATTCGCCATGGGGGCGAACATCACCATCGGCTGGTCCAAGTAATCCATTTATCACTTCATTGACCGTGCCATCACCTCCGGCGGGGATAATGACATCAAAATCCTCCCGTGTCATTCCCTGCACCATTTCCTCAGCATGGCCTGCGTAGTGCGTAAACCGTGCTTCGAGGCGGAGATCTTCAATCTCCATGAGCTGTGGAATGACCCGACGGAAGAGTTCTTCGGTCTGGGTTGTCGATTCCGGGTTTGCGATCAGTAGAACATGCACGTTGCCTAAGCTTAGTGGCTAAACGCTAGTCTTGGATGTCATGAGCGAAAATGAATCTATTAATAATCCAATAGTTCCCGGGTCGGGAGCAGACGCCCCTTCCCTGTCCGATTCCGCATCCATCAGTGGCTCCGATGCCGTGAACCTTGCTGCCGAGCAGTCCAAGAGCACCGCGCACCGCAATATCCCTGGTCTTGGCGATCTTCCAATCCCAGATGACACCGCAAACCTGCGCGAGGGCCCAAACCTGCACGATGGCCTGCTAGCCCTTTTGCCTTTGGTTGGCGTATGGCGTGGTGAGGGCAAGGCTGATACCGCCGAAGAGGGTCAATATGCCTTTGGCCAGCAGATCACCTTCGCCCACGACGGTGAAAACTACCTCACCTACGAGTCCCGCATGTGGAAGATCAACGAAGAAGGCGAGACCGTTGGTGTTGACCACCGCGAATCCGGCTTCTGGCGAATCAACCTCAAGGATGAAATTGAATTCATCTGCACCCACGCCAGCGGAGTTGTAGAAATTTTCTACGGCCAGCCTCTCAATGAGCGTGCTTGGGAGCTGGAATCTGCTTCCACCATGGTCACCGCCACCGGTCCCACCACTCTGGGACCAGGTAAGCGCCTCTTTGGTCTACTGCCCACCAACGAGCTTGGTTGGGTTGACGAGCGCCTTGTCGGTGCCGAGCTGAAGCCACGCATGTCTGCTCAGCTGCAGCGCGTAATCGGTTAATTTCTTTATCCAAGGGCCTTGTTAATCAAGGCCCTTATTTCTTTTTCATTATTGGGCTTGGGCAGTTTTTGCCCATCCAATTTGGTCACGCGAGTTGCAATGCGTACTGAGGACACCAACCACACGCTATCTGCGCCATAAAGGTGGTCCAGGCTCAGCTCGCGAGCTTTACAGCGCCATCCCTTGGCAGATGCGTATTCAAAAAGCGCAGCCTGCGTGGTTCCAGGCAAAATGTCGCCACCGGGGGTTGGCGTTCTTAATTTATCCCCTTTAAAGCTGACAACTGTTGATGTTGCGCCTTCCAAGACACGTTCGCCGTCGGTGAAAATAACATCATCAAACCCATTGGCATTGGCATAACGCAGTGCCGCCATATTGGCTGCATACGCCAAGGTTTTTGCTCCTACCGTCATCCATGGTGCAGGATTTTTCGGGATCTTTCCTTTGGCCTCACCTGTTGCTACATCAATGCCTGGCAAATAATCTTCCACGGTATAACCACGGGAACTCGTCATCACCGACACGCCTTGTTCCCGCTGTCGGATCTTCTCTGCAGAAATTGGCTGTACTACCAACCAGCCGGAGGCTAATCCGGTGGAGGCGCGACCACGGCTTAATGTCCAGGTACAAGAAGCTTCTCCGGCATGAGGATGGGAAAACCACGCTTCCAATGCCATATGGGTTGCTTTTTCCCAGTCTGCCAAAATTGGTTCTGGAAGGCCGAGCAGAGCTGCCGAAGCTTTAAAACGAGCACCATGGCGTTCCAAGTTGCAAATACGTCCCTCGCGGATCAGGAGGGTTTCAAAAATGCCGTCACCACGGGTGAGTGCAGCATCGTCCCAAAAGACCATGGGAAGATTAGGATTTTGCTGACGGATTGATCCGCCATAAGGCTCAACAATCATGATCACCGGAGCTGGCACGGGTAAACGATCGGGTTCAAACACCATAACGCCTGATTATGCACCCAAATTTGAGTTTTCGCTCGCTGGTTCTAACCACTGGTGCAAAAAGTGAAATAACCCTTCACCGCATTTTGTGCGTATCATTGACTTTGTGGCTAACGAACTCTCCGAGGTCGCGAACGACACCACTCAGGATCCTCAGCGCTATCTCTCCCCCCTGCTTTCGCGGGATGGAGCTGCAGAAGCTCAGGATGCCGCTGCTCAAGCGGGTACTGAAGGCGTCGCGTGGCATTACGGTTCCCCTCTCGTCGAGCAACGCATCTTCGAAACCGGAACAGGTCTAGTCGACCGTTCTAATCGCAAGGTGATTAAAGTCGACGGACCTGATGCCCCAGCGTTCCTCAATAATATTTTGTCCCAAAAAGTTGATACCGCCGAAGACGGCTACAGTGCAGGCGCACTTAATCTTGATGCCCAAGGCCGTATTCAACACACCATGCAAATCTCTGTCGTTGACAAGGTGTTTTATCTTGACACCTCGGCAGCTGAATTCGATTCCCTGCTGTCATATCTCCAAAAGATGATCTTTTGGTCAAATGTCACTGTCAGTGAAGCCGATATCGCCATTGTTACCCTCCTTGGCAAAGAACTCCCCCTTCCAGAGCACGTTTTCCAGCGCAAAGTCGACTGGAACGGCCCTACTCGCATTGACCTAGGTCTCGAGCGCAGCTCCCTCCAAGAGGGCGTCGATAAGCTCTTAGCGGCTGGTGCGCGCCTGGCTGGACTCATGGCCTACACGGCCGAGCGGGTTAAAGCTCAGGATCCTGAGCGTGGCATTGATTTGGACGATAAAGCCATCCCTCATGAGATTCCACACTGGATTGGCAATGACGAGCATGCCGGTGCTGTACACCTGCACAAGGGCTGCTATCGCGGCCAGGAGACAGTGGCGCGGGTAGATAATCTAGGTCGCTCTCCACGTTTGCTGGTGCTTTTGCATCTCGACGGCTCGGCGCCGCAAGACCCAGTGCCCGGAGCAGAGATCAAGGCTGGCAGTCGCACGGTCGGCCGTCTTGGCACGGTGGTACATGATTCCGATTATGGCCCCATCGCACTTGGTCTAGTAAAGCGCAGCGCTTTGGATTCTGACCTGCATATTAACGAGGTTGCAGTCAACGTTGATAAGGATCTCATTCCCAATGATGACGGTGTAGCACCTGGACGTTTGGCAGTTAATCGTTTCAAGGGCAAGGACCTTAACTAGCTGTTTTTGGGCTGCAGTTTTTAGTAATTTTTCTGCAGTTTAAACCCCTCCAAAGAGGCGACTTTTTAATGTGATGAAAGTCGTCTACTTTGGTGATTCCACATTCTCTTTGCGCAGGTCAGACCCCCGTTGCGGAAATTTTCCTAAGAACAGGCTATTGTGTCTATCAGGAATACAGTCAAAACATCTTGAAAAGCCCATGGGCCATCCGAATTCCCAGGATTGGCCCGCTCACTCCAAGGGGGTCAGGCAATGGGTCGCGGTCGCGCGAAGGCAAAACAGACCAAAGTTGCTCGCCAGTTGAAGTACAGCTCTCCAGACATGGATCTAGATTCACTGCAGCGGGAGCTGGCCAACCAGTCTCCCCGGCGTTCCTACTCCGATGCCCCTGATGAAGAGGACCAGTACGCAGATTATGCGGACTGGGACGAGGGCGATGACTCAAACCAGCGTGCCTTTGGCACCCGCTAGTCACTGAGTAGTCCATTGCGATTCTAAGTTTTGTTGAGTGTGCTCCTCCTGAGGTGTTCACTCACCACAGGCTTAGATAAGCACCTTTAACCTCATCATCCGGTGGCTTTGAGACCGTTTCAAGGTGTAACTTTCACCTCTCTAACGGTCAACGTCCCGTTCACTACTACCGTCAACGACGGCACATGGTTTTTCCCGGACAAGTTTGTGGAGTACTTCCCTCTGTGTTCCCGCACTCCAAGGACTTCGCCCGAGACAAGCCGTGTGCCGTCGTTGGCGTTTTCAAGCCTTCCACCGCCCTCTGAGAGCGGTTTTAACCCCCTAATAGATGTGTTTGACAATGGTGGGTATAAAAATGATCTGATCCCCCACACTACTGAGGGAGATCAGATTATTTTTGGTTTTTAAGCTTAAAACACTTCGTGCTTAGTAGCCTGGGTGCTCACCGTTAAGAATAACGCGAGCTTCGCCGGTCTCACCGTTGCGTACGGTGCCCAGCTCCCAGCAATCAATGTGGCGAGCAGTCAGCATTGCCAAGGCGCGATCGCGGTCCTTTTCAGCAACAACTGCAACCATGCCAACACCCATGTTGAAGGTCTTTTCCATCTCTTCGCGAGGAACCTTGCCCAAAGAAGCAATGGTGCGGAAGATCTGTCCAGGGGTCCAGGTACCGCGAGACATCTCAGCAACAAGACCTTCTGGGATAACGCGCTCCAGGTTGCCTGCTAGTCCACCACCGGTGACGTGGCAGAAGGTGTGAACTTCGCACTCAGCGATAAGTGCAAGGCAGTCCTTGGAGTAAATACGAGTTGGCTCTAGTAGCTCTTCGCCGAGGGTGCGACCAAGCTCTTCGATGTGGCCATCGAGGGATAGACCAGCCATTTCCAAAAGGACGTGGCGAGCCAAAGAATAACCATTGGAGTGCAGACCAGAAGAAGCCATACCGATAAGGACATCGCCCGCGCGAACACGATCAGGTCCCAGCAACTCATCAGCTTCTACAACGCCAACTGCAGTTGCAGAGACATCGTAGTGGTTTGGCTCCATAACGCCTGGGTGCTCTGCAGTTTCGCCGCCGAGCAAAGCACAACCAGCCTGGATACAACCTTCTGCGATGCCGGAGACGATCTCAGCGACATGCTCTGGAACAACCTTGCCGATAGCAATGTAATCCTGCAGGAAAAGTGGCTCAGCGCCGGTGACCACGAGGTCATCAACGCACATTGCGACGAGGTCAATACCAATGGTGTCGTGTTTGTCCATCATCTGGGCAATAACAAGCTTGGTTCCAACTCCATCAGAGCCAGCAGCGAGAATAGGGTTCTTGTACTTACCGAGCTCAAAAAGGCCGGCAAAGCCGCCTAGGTTACCCCGAACCTCGGGGCGGGTAGCACGCTTTGCCAGTGGAGCGAACAATTCGACGGCGCGATCGCCGGCTTCAATATCGACTCCGGCAGCTGCGTATGAAACGCCTTCGGCGGTGGTGTCCTGGTGATCACTCATCGTGTTCTTCGCTTCTCCTGCTTGGGTTTTGGATTAAGAATTTTCAAAATAAAGGTTGTGAACTAAAAGCTACTTAGTTCGCAATCTTATCCTGGCGTGCAGCTTGCATCTTGCGCACCAGGTCAGCATTGCTATTGCCCTGTGGCAGTCCCATTGGGTAATTGCCATCAAAGCAGGCTAGACACAGCTCATTAACCGGCTGTTCCGTTGCCTCCACCATACTGTCAATGGAGACATAACCGAGAGAATCGGCACCGATGGCGGAACGTACGGCTTCCACCATTTCCTTCTCATTGTCACTTGTTACAGCATTGGCAATAAGCTCACCTGGAGTAGCAAAGTCAATGCCATAGAAGCAAGGCCACTTCACAGGTGGGGACGCGATACGTACGTGTACCTCAGCAGCGCCAGCCTCACGCAGCATGCGAATTACCGCGCGCTGGGTGTTACCACGGACGATGGAATCATCAACCACAACAAGGCGCTTGCCGGCGATAACTTCGCGCAAAGGGTTGAGCTTGAGGCGGATACCCAATTGGCGCAGAGTGTCAGAAGGCTGAATAAAAGTACGTCCGACATAGGCATTTTTCACCATGCCTTGGCCAAAAGGAATGCCGGATGCTTGAGCGAAGCCCACTGCAGCTGGAGTTCCAGATTCTGGAGTTGGAATAACAAGGTCGCCCACTGCAGGAGCTTCCTTGGCTAGCTTGCGGCCAATCTCAAGACGCACTTCATTGACATTGCGTCCCTTAATCACAGAGTCCGGGCGCGCGAGGTAAACGTATTCAAATACGCAACCCTTGCGCTGGACCTCTGCAAAACGAGTGGAGGTAAGACCAGATTCATCAATGGCAATCAGTTCGCCTGGTTCAACTTCGCGCACCAATGATGCACCAACGATGTCCAAAGCGGAGGTTTCGGAGGCAACTACCCAACCGCTGGACAAACGTCCAATGGAAAGAGGGCGGATGCCATATGGGTCACGAGCTGCATAAAGGGTGTGCCCATCGGTGAAAGTAAGGCAGTATGCGCCTTCTACCTCTGGGAGCAAGGCCTTGGCTGAATCAAAAAGGGTGCGACCTTCTCCGACGCCATTAGCCATAAGTGCGGTGAGAACATCGGTATCGGAAGGCTTTTTAAGTGGATCTACCAGACCAAGTTTGGTGGCGCGATCACGTAGTTCAATGTGGTTAATAAGGTTGCCGTTATGACCGAGGGCAATATCTGTTCCATCCGGCGCCATGCGGAACATGGGCTGGGCATTTTCCCAGGTATTGCCACCTGCGGTGGTGTAACGGGTGTGTCCGATAGCAATATTGCCTCGGAGTGATTCCAAAATTGGTTCATCAAAAACTTGTGACACTAGGCCCAAGTCTTTAAAGACCAAAATTTGTTCACCATCACCCACAGCAATGCCGGCAGCCTCTTGGCCACGGTGCTGGAGGGCAAAAAGTCCGAAATAGGTTAGCTTTGCAACTTCTTCGCCCGGTGCCCACACACCAAACACGCCGCATTCTTCACGCGGAGCTTGTTCGTTGTGATCATCGTAGGGATAATCGGTGTTTACCATAGAACCAGGGAGCGTGTGCTGATCATTTAGTGCCACATGCACAAATCGTAGTCTTTCACTTCCTCAGAAACTAATACGCTTCTAAGAACCTAAATTGGCACCACTGGCAACCACTGTGCAATCTCCCCTGTGCGGGTACCAGAAGCACTGATCTTGCCGCTTGCCACGCCCTCTTCAAAGGTTATTTTTCCTGTTGCCAGGCTCAACCAGGTGTGCGCATCGGTTTCCACAACATTGGGTGGTGTGCCACGAGTGTGGCGTGGTCCTTCGATACATTGCACTGCCACAAATGGGGGTACTCGAACTTCGACGCTGTGCCCCGGCGCGTCTTGTGCTAACAGTCGGGCGGTGAGCCGGGTGGCGTCGGCAAGCAGCTTTTTACCTGGCTTTTCGGTATTTTCTATGTCTTTAATCCAGTCTTGCACGGCAAGAACTGCGGCTCGCGTTTCGGCGGGATCAATCCTCATGAGCACTTACCCTAGTACGAACCGTTAAAGTATCCCTATGTCTGAGACGCACTCCGAAAATAACACTCGCTCACCCGAGGTCACCCTCCGTTTTATGGCCGCCCCAACTGACGTGTTGATGGCTGGTAGCCACGGCGTTGGCGGTGGTCGTGTGCTGGAGTGGATCGATAAGGCAGCTTATGCCTGTGCCACCCAATGGTCTGGCACTTATTGCGTGACTGCATATGTTGGTCACATTCATTTCACCCGCCCGATTCCTTCCGGACACATGGTTGAGGTGCGTTCCCGCGTGGCAATGACCGGCCGTTCTTCCATGCACATTGTTAATGAAGTGCTCTCTGCTGACCCTCGTGATGGCCGTTATACGCGCGCCTGCGACTGCCTGGTTATTTTCGTGGCAAAAGATACTGCTACTGGCCGCGCACAAGCTGTACCGACCTTTGTGCCTAAGGATGAAGAAGAGCAGCGTGTTTTGGAGTCTGCACAGTCTCGCATTTTGTTGCGCAAGGCTATTGAGGCAGAAATGGAAAAGCAAACCTACGATGGTCCTTCTGAGGCACCTCGTTTGATTACGCGTTTCTTGGCTAAGCCAACCGATGTTAACTGGGGTGGAAAAGTCCACGGTGGTACTGCCATGGAGTGGATTGATGAGGCTGGTGCTGCCTGCACCATGGAGTGGTCTTCCAATCACACCGTCGCAGTTTATGCCGGTGGAATTCGTTTTTATCAGCCCATTCAAATCGGTGACCTCATCGAAGTTGATGCCCGCCTAATGCGTACCGATAAGCGCTCAATGCAGATGTCGATTCATGTCCGTGCCGGAGATGCCCACCGTGGCCGCGCCGAGCTCGAAACCGCTATCCATGCCACTGTTACCTACATTGGCATCGATATTGATGGAGAACCGTTGCCAGCACCACAATTTGTGCCACGCACCCCAGAGGATATCCAGTTGGCCGAACACGCCAACATCTTGCGCGAACTGCGTGCAGAGTACTCCCCTATGCCTCTCTTCCCTCGCCTCGTTCCCATGCAGATTGACTAGCCAAAACTGGGCTGAGCAAAGCTAACCTAGTCTGAGCAAACACAAAAATATTCCCGTTAGTTAACAAGAGCTTTAGTTAACTAACGGGAATATTTTTACCCCCTGTGTTTAAATTGCTGCGCTTAAAAACGTTTAAGCGTTGGCAACAACCATCCACACTGCTATGAGGTGGATTACTGCGGCCACGATTGTCGCCAAGTGGAAATGCTCATGATAACCCAGAATTCTGGCATTACGTCCTGGCCAGCGGAATCCATAAACCAGTGCACCGAGGCTATAAACAATGCCACCGACTAACAGCAGCCACACGA
The DNA here is from genome assembly GCF_000344785.1 of Corynebacterium callunae DSM 20147. Classification (NCBI taxonomy): domain Bacteria; kingdom Bacillati; phylum Actinomycetota; class Actinomycetes; order Mycobacteriales; family Corynebacteriaceae; genus Corynebacterium; species Corynebacterium callunae. The sequence continues at coordinate 2,346,830 of NC_020506.1, forward strand.
CGGTATGTCCAGCTCCAGCCCAAAGCTCAGGAATCAAAGGCACAATCAACCAACCCAAGGCGAGGTACACCGCGACACTGAGCCAGCGTGGGTGGTTAATCCACACCATGTTCATGATGACGCTGGCGATGGCACCAATCCACGCAATTGTTAACATCCAGGCTGCTGTTCGCGGCTCCAGCACCAATAGACAAAGCGGGGTGTAGGTCGCTGCGATAAACACCGCGATGGTGGAATGGTCTGCACGACGCCACCAAGCCACGGTGCGCATACGCCGCCATGGCCCACGGTGATAGGCCGCAGAGACTCCAAAGAGTCCCAGCATTGCGACGGCATAAATGGTAACGCCGAGCGCTTGCCACCACTCCAAATCAATCCAAGCGATGGTCGTTAAGATTGATCCCGAAATCACACTGAGGAATGCCGCAATTAGATGGAAGAGCCCGCGAGTAACGGGCCTTTCGCCTCTATCAAGCACATATTTTCTGAGCTCAATAAGGGGTTCATCAAAATGCCCCCCGGTAACTCTGCGGACTGCTTTTTTGAATTCTCCTGGCTCTTGAGTGTCTTTGTGGATATTCTTTCCCTGATCACGTGCCATTTCCCGTTTCCTCCTTCCACTATTAATACATTCTCAATATATTTTAAGGGACAAAAAACCCGGGCTCACAACTGCGAGCCCGGATTAATTCTACGGCGTCCTAAGACTGTTTTTTATTGAACTACAGAATTAGCGCCGACGGCGTGTCCAAAAGCCTCTGGCAAGGTGTTGGTCCAAGCCTCGCGAAGCTCTTCTACAGACACCTCAACAGTGATATCTGCGCCCTGGACGCTGATCACTGCAGAGTCATTGGTGCGACCCAGCTTGAAAGCAGGAACACCAAGTTCTGCTGCGCGTGCTTCTAGTTCTGCGCCACGGTTGGTTGCAACCACGATGCGAGAAGCAGATTCTGCAAACAAAGAGGTGAACAAGGATGGGTGAATCTGTGCAAGATTAGCCTCAATGCCCTTGTTGGCATGGATTGCCAGCTCAGCCAAGGTCTGACCCAAGCCGCCTTCGGAAAGGTCATGGGAAGCGGTGAAGAGATCAGAACCTACAAAGAGTTCTGCCAGACGCTGCTCATTAGCGAGATCAACCTGTGGTGGCAGACCGTTAAGTCCAGCGCCGGAGATCTGCTGCCAGACGGATCCACCGAATTCATCGAAGGTCTCGCCGAGCAAGTAGAGATCCTGGTCTTCTGCCGGAAGCACGTTTCCGATGCTGTTTTCTACATTGTCCAACACGCCAAGCACGCCAACTACAGGAGTAGGCAGAATTGGCTCTTCGCCGGTCTGGTTGTAGAAGGAGACGTTTCCGCCAGAAACTGGAATGCCCAGTTCCTTGGAACCGTCAGCAATACCGTGGACGGCTTCCTTGAACTGCCACATCACACCTGGGTTCTCAGGGGAACCGAAGTTCAGGCAGTTGGTTACTGCTACCGGACGAGCACCGGTGGAAACCACGTTGCGATAAGCCTCAGCCAAAGCCAGACGAGCACCAGTGTTGGGCTCAAGCTTGGTGTAACGACCAGAAGCATCTGCGGAGATTGCAACACCACGGTTGGTCTCTTCGTCGATACGCAAAACGCCAGCATTGGCGTTCTTGGCCTGTACGGTGTTGCCACGCACATAGCGGTCATACTGCTCGGTGATGAAAGCACGGGAGCACAGGGCTGGGGAAGATACCAGCTGCAGCCATGCGTTCTTGATCTCTGCAGCATCTACTGGGTGCGCAATTTCAGCTTCCAGCTGCAGCTCATCCTGGTTCTCAGGGCGAGCTACTGGGCGGTTATAAACTGGGCCTTCATCGATGGTTGCAGCAGGTGCGTCGATAACAACTTCACCGTTGTGGAGGACCAAGTAACGGCCCTTCTCATCGGTAACTTCGCCGATTTCAGCACAGGTGACATCCCACTTAGCGCAGATCTCCAAGAAACGATCAACGTTTTCTGGGGTCACAACAGCACACATGCGCTCCTGGGACTCAGAAGCCAAGATCTCAGCTGCAGACATGTTCTCTGCACGCAGTGGAACATTGTCCAAGTTGACGCGCATTCCGCCGTCGCCAGCAGCTGCCAGCTCAGAGGTAGCGCAGGCAAGTCCGCCGCCACCGAGGTCCTGGATACCAACCACAACGCCAGCCTTATAAAGCTCGAGGCAGCATTCGATAAGGACCTTTTCAGCAAATGGGTCACCAACCTGGACGGCTGGAAGCTTGCGCTCCTCGCCTTCCTCGAAGGAAGCAGAACCCAAAACGGATACGCCGCCGATGCCATCAAGGCCGGTGCGGGAACCGAAGAGGATAACCTTATTGCCGGTACCGGAGGCAAAAGCCAGCTTGAGGTCTTCAACCTTCAGGGTGCCCACGCAGAGTGCGTTAACCAGTGGGTTGCCAGCGTAGGAATCATCAAAGACGGTCTCGCCACCGATGTTTGGCAGGCCGAGACAGTTGCCGTAGTGGGAAATACCGTCAACTACGCCAGGCAAAACGCGCTGGGTATCAGGGTTGTCTACTGCACCAAAGCGCAGCTGATCCATCACAGCAATTGGGCGTGCACCCATGGCCATGATGTCACGGACAATACCGCCGACGCCGGTTGCTGCACCCTGGTGTGGTTCCACGAAGGATGGATGGTTGTGGGACTCAACGCGGAAGGTCACAGCGTTGCCGTCTCCGATGTCGACCACACCAGCGTTTTCGCCAATGCCGGCCAAGATCTTTTCAGCCATCTCCGGGGTGGTGGTTTCACCGAAGTAACGCAGGTGAACCTTGGAGGACTTGTAGGAGCAGTGCTCGGACCACATTACGGAGTAAACGGTCAGCTCAGCGTCGGTAGGGCGGCGACCAAGGATTTCTTTGATGCGGGCGTACTCATCGTCTTTCAGGCCCAAAGCAGCATAAGGCTGCTCCAGGTCTGGGTTCTTGATGGCGTCCTCGACAGTGTCGTTGATAAAGGTGCTCATATTTTTCTCTGACTCCTTAGGCAGCGATGGTGCCGATGGCGGACAGGAAGAGCTCAAGGCCGTCAACAGACGGGCCAGTGAGCTTTTCGACGGCGTGCTCTGGGTGTGGCATCAAGCCGACAACACGTCCGGTCTTATTGGTAATACCGGCGATTTCATTGACGGATCCGTTGAAATTATCGGTATAGCGGAAAACCACGCGGCCTTCGCCTTCGAGTTCTGCGATGGTTTCTGCATCAGCCTGGAAGCGGCCTTCGCCGTGCTTAGCTGGGATGAGGATCTTCTGTCCCTGTTCCAAGGTGTTGGTCCAGGCAGTGGTGTTATTTTCCACAACGAGGTGGGTATCCACGCAGTGGAAGTGCAGACCCTGGTTGCGGGTCAATGCGCCGGGCAGCAAACGAGCCTCGGTAAGAATCTGGAAGCCATTGCAAATTCCGAGTACTGGCATGCCCTTTCCGGCCTGCTCAATAACAGATTGCATAACTGGAGCTAGTGCAGAAATAGCACCGGTGCGCAGGTAGTCACCATAGGAGAAACCGCCGGGCACAACCACGGCGTCTACTCCCTTGAGATCTTCATCTGCATGCCAGAGGCTGATTACTTCTGCGCCGGCAATGCGTGCGGCGCGTGCTGCGTCGACGTCATCTAGGGTTCCTGGGAAAGTAATTACACCGATTTTGGCGCTCACTTGGCGATCTCAACTCCTACAACATCGAAATCCTCGATGACGGTGTTTGCGAGGAGCGTTTCAGCGACCTTCTGCAGATCAGCTTCGGTGACGGAATCATCAACTTCTAGTTCGAAGCGCTTTCCCTGACGCACATCGGAGACTCCAGTTACTCCAATACGTCCAAGGGCGCGGTGTACCGCCTGCCCCTGGGGATCCAGAATCTCAGCCTTAGGCATGACATTGACAACAACACGGGCCACGGTATTTTCCCTAACTCAAGAAATGGGGACGACAATGTTTTACGTGCACAAGTGTAACCCGTGGCACTTGGCAAACCTAGCCAGCTCTTAAAGGGGTAAGTTTGCCTCGATAGCGCGCACAGTCTCCTCTGACTCTGGTTCTACCTGCGGTGCAAAGCGCTCAATAGTATTACCATCAATTTTTAGCAGGAATTTCTCAAAATTCCATTGAATCTCCGCCCCACCGGTTGCTGATTTTAATTCCCGATAAAGGGGGTGAGCATTCTCCCCATTAACCTCAGTTTTTGCCAAAAGCGGGAAGCTAACACCGTAATTATCTTGAACAAAGGCACAAACCTGGGCATCAGTTCCTGGTTCTTGACCTTTAAATTGATTGCATGGCACACCTAGCACAACAAGGCCACGGTCTTGGTACTTCTCATAAAGGCGCTGCAGCCCTTCATATTGCGGAGTTAAACCACATTGCGAGGCCACATTAACTACCAAGAGCAATTTATCGGCCCATTGGCCCATCGTGGTCTCGGTTCCGTCGTTAAGCGTTATTTTTTGATCTTTTAAGGTACCCATAAACGCCACCCTAGTTGAGGGGTTGAACCCAGGGAGTTTTGCGGAGAAAAATTTAATCGGCGACAGAATATAAATGAACTTTTGGCAGCGCTTGCGTAAACTCCCAGCTGAATTAAAACTCGCACTCAGCGCAGCTTCAGTTTTTCCGGTAAGTCATACGTTTGTTAAGGATTTTTCTCATCTGAACAAAGGTCTTCGTACATGACTCGCATTTCTGCGCGCACCCTGGCACTGGCACTTGCTGGTGCAACCGCTGCCAGCCTGGCTGTAGTCCCACAGGCAACCGCTGCTCCAAGCAACACTCTCCCGGTTATCAATGAGGTTTATGGAGGTGGCGGAAATAATGGCTCCGTCTATTCCAATGACTTCATCGAGCTTTATAACCCGACCGCAACCGCTGTTTCCCTAGATGGATGGAGTGTTTCCTACTACTCTTCCAGCGGCAACCTGGGTGGCACCACCACCTTGTCCGGCAGCATCGCTCCAGGTAGCTACTACCTCATTCAACAATCTGCAGGTGCAAATGCAACTGGCGCACTGCCCACCCCGGATGCCACCGGAACCTTGACCATGAGTGGTACCAATGGCGCAGTTGAGCTGAAAAATGGCAGTGGCGAGGTTGTTGACCTTATCGGTTTTGGTAGCGCCAATAAGTTTGAGGGCGCAGCAACTGCAGCCACCAGCAACCCCGTGTCCGCACAGCGAATTACTGCAGGTGTAGATACCGATAACAACTTTGTAGATTTCCAGGTAGCAACTCCCACCCCAACTGCTTCCGGCACCACCCAAAACCCAGAAGACCCTGAAGATCCAGAAGATCCGGTAGTCCCTGGAACAATCACCCCTATTGCAGAAATTCAGGGCACCGGCGCGGAAACCCCACTGGCAGGCCAGCTGGTTACCACCGAAGGTGTGGTCACCGCAGTTTATGCAGAGGGCGGATTTAATGGTTACTACCTCCAGACTGCTGGCACCGGCACCGCAGAAAAAACTGCAGGTCAGGCCTCTGATGGCATCTTTGTTTATGTTGGCAGCAATGGCAGCTACCCAGCAGTAGGCGATTCCCTCACCGTCACCGGAACGGCTGCAGAATACTATGGAATGACTCAGCTCTCCGGCACCACCTTTGCACCTGCTGCAGCACCACTAGCTCCGGTGACCCCACTTGCATTGGATACAGTTCCTGCAGGTGATGATATCCGCGAGGCTTATGAGGGTATGTTGTTGCAGCCCACCGGCGCACATACCGTGACCAACAACTACGGGCTGAATACCTATGGTGAAATCGCCCTGGCCCCTGGCACCGAGCCCCTCTACCAGGCAACTGATGTGGTAGCTCCAGGTCAGGCTGCAATTGATTATGAAGCAGCCAATGCAGCCAAGGAAATCACCCTTGATGATGGTCGCTCCGGCAACTACACCCGTGGCGATAAGACCATTCCAATGCCCTGGATCGTGCAAGATGGTGGCTCCACCGTAAAGGCTATTCGGGCTGGCGATCAGGTTGATTTCCAGGCTCCTGTAATCTTTGATTCCCGCTATGACCTGTGGAAATTCCAGCCCACCACCCCAGTAACCGGCAATGCTACTGCTGCCCAGCTGCCTATTACTTGGGAAGATTCCCGTGCGACTGAACTTGCTTCCATTGATGCAGTAGCTGGCGAGTACCACATCGCCAGCTTCAACGTGCTCAACTACTTCACCTCCCTCGGCATGAATGAGGAAGGCTGCGAGGCTTATACCGATATCAATGGCACTCCAGTAACCGCCAATAACTGTGATGTCCGTGGTGCTTATACTGCTGAAGCTTTGGCTGATCAGCAAAGCAAGATCGTCGACGCCATCAACCGCTTGGACGTTGATGTTTTGGGCTTGGAAGAAATTGAGAACACCGCAACTGTCACCGGCGATATCACCCGCCGCGATGAAGCGCTGAATACCCTGGTTGATGCTCTAAATGCAGCTGCTGGCACCGAGCGTTGGGCTGCTGTGGAATCCCCCACCCAGCTTGGCACCGATGAGGATTATATTCGTGTTGCTTTCATTTACGACAAGACCACGGTAAAACCAGTTGGCGAATCCCGCATCTTTGATGATCCTGCTTTCACCGGCACCGCACGTCAGCCTTTGGCCCAGGAATTCCAGCCACTGGATGAAACCAAGGAATCCTTCGTGGGCGTAGTTAACCACTTCAAGTCCAAGGGTTCTGTTGCCAATGGCGATGCCGACACCGGTGATGGCCAGGGCAACAACGCAAATATCCGCGTCGCTCAGGCGCAGGCGCTTATTGACCACCTGGAGAACCAGGATGACTGGGCTTCCAAGCCAGTGTTTATCCTGGGCGATACCAACTCCTACAGCAAAGAAGCTTCAATGACCACCCTTTATGGCGCTGGTTTTAGCAATATTGCCGAGCAGTTTAATGCTGGCCAGAGCTACCAATTTGATGGTCGCATTGGTTCCCTCGACCACGCGTTGGGCAATGCTGAAGCAATGGACAACGTGGTCGACGCCGAGGTCTGGGATATCAACGCCGATGAATCCATCGCTTTTGAGTACTCCCGTCGCCTCAACAACACCACCGATGTTTTTGCGGCTGATCCTTTCCGCTCCTCAGACCACGATCCCATCAAGGTTGGTTTCAACCTTGAGTCCGTGGACGCCCCAGTCGTCCCTGGTGATGACAGTGATGACAGTGATGACGAAGACAATGCCACCGGCAGCTCCCCCAGCCGCACCGTGTGGGCTGTCATTGCCGCCATCTTGGCAGCAATCGGCTTCGCTCTGCCATTCCTGAAGTTCTAAGACGCTTTTCGACGCCTCCCCCTGCAGACCTTAGGGTCTGCAGGGGGTTTAGCGTTGCATGGCTTGAGAATAACTTTGCGGTTGTGCACCTAGTGCTAAAGCGCCCAATGCTGCATTGCGAAAATCACGTGCCACCTTCGGATTCTCCAAGTTTCGAGCCGAGGCGGATAAACGCACGGTATTGCCACGTGCTGCGCCACGTGAGACTGCATTAATGACATTTTTGCGCCACCATTTAGCTGCACCAAAACCTTCACCGACGGAAAGATTGCGGCAGGCAAGAAAGTCCCCTGTTTTTAAGTTATGCATTCCCCTGGTGGAGGCCGCAAAATCAAAATCAAACTCACTTAGAACCTCAAAGGTCCCCTCTGACATGCGCCACCTAGGTGGGGCAAAAACACTAAAGTTGAAGCCGATTTTTTCCATTTGCCTAATTGCTCCAATAAGGCGCAGTCGCGCTTCATGGGCTTCCAAACTGGCAAACTCGGAACGTCGGCCTTGGACTGGCTGATCAAATCCATTAAGGATCAGCTCATGGCCAATTTCGCGGTGTTTTTCTAACCACTTGCGGGTTTCTTTATCTTTGGCAAGGCGCCAATCCCCGTCAATACGGGGCGCAACCAAAAGTGAGACCTCGATCCCGTCGGCGCGCAGGTCTTTAATAAGCCCGTCGGCCGCTGATCGGGTCTGGTCGAAAATACTGGAAACAGATACAAGAAGACGGCCGGACATGCATATTATTCTTGCACGTCCGGCCGTTATCGTCTTGTTGAAAGCTAATGAGTGTTAGCTTCTGATTCTTCAACCTCTACATAGGGGTTTTCACCATTAAGTACACTGCGTGCTCGTGCTGAATCCAAAGTGCCAGTCCACTTGCCAACCAACAAGGTTGCCACTGAGTTACCAGCAAAGTTGGTCAGTGCACGGGCCTCAGACATGAACTTATCAATACCCACGATGACATCCACACCATGCAGAAGTTCTGGGCGGTGAGAGGACAAACCAGCGGCAAGAGTTGCAATACCCGCACCGGAGACACCAGCTGCACCCTTAGAAGCGATGATCATAAAGACCAGGAGGCCAATTTGCTCACCCAGGCTCATCTCTACATTCATTGCATCAGCAATAAAGATGGATGCCATGGTCAGGTAGATTGCGGTGCCATCCAGGTTGAAGGAGTAACCGGTTGGAACAACAATGCCGACAGTTGGCTTTGCAACACCAATGTGCTCCATCTTGCGCATCAAGCTTGGCAGTGCGGACTCGGAGGAGGAAGTTGCAAAAATCAGCAGGAATTCCTTGCCCAGGTAGCGGCACAGCTTGAAGATATTAAAGCCGGTGAAGGCCTTAAGAACTGCACCCAAAATACCGAAGATGAAGATGAAACAGGTGATGTAGAAGGCCAGAATCAAAATGCCCAGCTGAACAACTGCATCAAATCCGGTTTCACCGACAACACCGGCCATGGCGCCAAAGGCACCAACTGGAGCCAACCACAAAATCCAGTTCAGGATCTTGAAGATCAACTTCTGCATATGAGACACAAAGTCCAAGATGGGCTGGCCTTTATCTCCCATGGACTGCGCAGCAAAACCAACCAAGATGGCAATAAAGAGCACCTGCAGCACAGATCCGCTGGTAAATGCAGAGAAGAAGGTATCAGGGATGATGGACTGAATAAAGCCCATCAAGCCTTCGTGGCTTTCTTCAGGCTTAGCAAAAGTAGATTCTGAATCCACTGGAATGTTCAGACCTGAACCTGGCTGGATGAGGTTGCCTACGACCAGGCCGATAGCCAGTGCGAAGGTGGACATGGTGATGAAGTACGCCAGTGCGATGCCGCCGGCACGACCAACGGTGGCTGCTGCCTTAACTGAGCCAATGCCCAGCACCAAGGTACAGAAGATAACGGGTGCGATGATCATCTTGATCAAAGACACAAACATGGTTCCCAGGACTTTAAGCTCTTTGCCGAGTTCTGGGGAAATTAGACCAACAGTAATGCCAGCGATCAATGCAATGATTACTGCGATGTAGAGCCAGTGGGTGCGATCCTTCTTTGCCGGTTTCGCTACCACGATGTGCTCATTTTTAATGTCGCTGTGAGATGACTCAGGATGCGAGCTCATGAGAATCCTTCTTCAAGCTAAGGGAAAGCATCGTTTCAGCAATGCCACTAATTGAGCTGCCAGGTGACATTTAAATATCAGCACCCTGACAGGAATGGGAAAATTATGTAAAAGTTTGGGCCAAGACGCAAAGTGCGAATTTTGTGGCGCAGCGCATTAATTGGTGCTAATTTATGGCACCGCACGTCAGGGGCCTAAATCGGGTGTAATGTCAAACTTTGCAAATTTCTACTAAAATACAGAAATACCCCCAAAAGTGTTTTTGGGGGTAAAATCTTGTTCGCTTGGCGAACAGTCTTATTCTGTTACGCCCGTGGCCTGGTTAATCAGCCAACCGTATTCAAAAGCGGTCTCGCGCCACTTCTCATAACGTCCCGACACTCCACCATGACCAGCAACCATTTCGGTCTTTAGGAGGAACTCTCCACCGGTAGCAGTTGATCGCAACTTGGCCACCCATTTTGCTGGTTCCACATAAAGCACGCGGGTGTCATTAAGTGAAGTTACTGCCAAGATATTGGGGTATTTCTTGGCCTCCACATTTTCATATGGAGCATAGGAAGCCATGTAGTCATAGACCTCCTTATTGTGCAAAGGATCGCCCCACTCATCCCACTCAATAACTGTCAAAGGCAACTCTGGCATCAACATTGAAGTCAAAGGATCCACAAAAGGAACGTTGGCTTCAATTGCTTTAAAACGATCCCCTGCCATATTGGCGATAGCACCCATGAGCATGCCACCTGCCGAACCACCCTCCGCAACCAACATGTCAGGTGCAGTAAGTCCCTGTGCAATGAGTGCATCAGCGACATCAATAAAGTCAGTGAAGGTGTTTTTCTTGGTCAGCATCTTGCCATTGTCATACCATCCGCGGCCCATCTCGCCACCACCACGAACGTGAGCAATTGCGAAAATCATTCCACGATCCATCAAGGACAATCGTGCAATGGAAAACCCTGGATCAATGGAGGATTCATAGGATCCATATCCATATAACAATGCCGGGTTTGGCTTAGTTAGATCCATATCTGCACGGTGCACCAAAGATACGGGAATCTTGGCACCATCGGCAGCAGTTACCCACAAACGTGAAGAAGTGTAATCGGCTCGGTTGTAGCCGCCTAAGACTTCCTGCTGCTTGAGTAAGGTGCGCTCGCCAGTTGCAATCCAATAGTTGAAAAGCTGGGAGGGCGTAGTGAAAGAGCCATAAGAAATGCGGATAACCGGAGCATCCCATTCTGGATTTCCACCGGAGGCAACGGTATAAATTTCTTCATCAAATTCCAATTGCTCAAATTCACCAAAGGAACCGTCGACAAGCTTCATGATGGCCACCTGGCCAATTGCATTAGACCTGTACCCCAGGATGATGAAGTCGCGGTAGGTATCAACACCTTCAATACGTACCGAATCCTCATGTGCCACCAAGCTATGCAAGGACTCCAGAGAATTAAGTTCTGCAACTGGCGCCCAGCCCACTGAGAAATTGGGGCCTTCTGCATTGTGGGTGACCAGCCAGACATCTTCGCCATCAATTACTGCATGGTCAATGTCATATTCCACGCCTTCTGCACGGGGAATCAGCACCTGGGGCTCGCCCTCTGGCTGCTCAAATGGCAAAACGCGAACTTCGGAGGTGATCTTGGAGGCACAGCCCATAAGAATGTACTTATCTGAACGTGTGGTTCCCACCCAGGTGGAAAAACGCTCATCTGGTTCGTGATAAACCAAGACGTCTTCTTCTACCGGGGTACCGATCTTGTGACGCCAAATGGTATCTGGACGCCATGCATCATCCACCCGCTGGTAGAAAAGATAATCTTCGCCCACCCAAGTTGCACCATAGAAGATGCCCTGCAGGGTGTCGTCGAGAAGCTCTCCGGTCTTTAAATCTTTAATGCGCAAGGTAAAGCGCTCTTCGCCGGTGGTGTCAATGGAATACGCCAAATAGCGGCCCGAAACAGTGACCGAGGACGCTCCAATAGAGAAGAAATCATGGCCGGCAGCTAGTTCATTGGCATCGAGGATAATCTCCTCCCCCACTGCTGGCTTCCCTTCGGGAATCGTGGGAGGAGTCCACTCATCAGAGCCTTCAGCTACTGGAATACGGCAGGAATAGCCATAGCTTTTTCCCTCTTCAGTGCGTGAGTAATACCAATACTTACCAGCGCGAACTGGGATGGACATATCGGTTTCTTTAATGCGCGATTTCATCTCTTCATAGATATTGTCGCGCAGCGTTGCTAGGTGCTCAGTTTCCTGCTTGGTGAACGCATTTTCCGCTTCCAAATAATCCAGGGTGTCCTGAGATTCTTTATCCCGCAGCCATTCATAATCATCTTGGAAATCGATGCCATGGAAAGATCGAATGCTGGGTCGGATTGGGGCGACCGGTGGAGTTAAACGTTCAGAAGACATAAGCCCCGATCTTAGCGCTCTGAATGCTAGGGAGGGTCTTTGTTCGCCACAGGCGAGCGTCGCGAGTGCTATGGGAGTGACCAGATTCCGCAAAAATCTCACTTTTCAACTTATTTGTGTGGTTTGCGGTTCCCTTAGTGGCCTCAAAAATGACAGAATCCCACACAAATCGCTGTTTTGAGGCCATTGTGCGAAATCGAGCATGTAACCCTCGCCCTGAAATCACAAAGGGCCTGAAGGAAATCCCTTCAGGCCTTCGAAAAACAAGGTTAAACGCAGCTACCGATCCACTCGGAGAACTTCTTGCCAGAAATTAGTTCATAAGCTTCAACATAACGATCGCGAGTTGCTTCAATTACTGAACCAGGCAGGGCTGGAGGCGCAGAACCATTGTTCTTATCCCAACCGGACTTTGGCCCGGTGAGCCAATTGCGTACAAACTGCTTATCAAAGCTGGGCTGGACAGTGCCGGGCTCATAACCTTCTGCCGGCCAGTAACGGGAAGAATCCGGGGTGAGGACTTCATCTCCTAGAACAAGATCGCCATTTTCATCGATACCAAATTCAAACTTGGTATCAGCCAAGATAACGCCGCGCCCGAGAGCAACTTCTGCGGCTTGGGCGTAAATCGCAATGGAAGCATCGCGGAGCTGGTTGGCACGAGCTTCACCGAGGCGTTCTTCAACAACGTCAAAAGAGACGTTAATATCATGGTCTCCGATATCAGCCTTTGTTGCTGGGGTGAAGATAGGCTCAGGCAGGCGAGATGATTCCACCAGGTTTTCCGGCAAGGAAACACCACAAACAGATCCACTTTGCTTGTACTCCTCCAAGCCGGAGCCGGTGAGGTAGCCACGCACCACACATTCAAAGGGAAGCATATTGAGCTTCTTGCAGACCATAGCGCGACCCAAGACCTCTTCGGGGATGCGGATATCGTCGATATCGCCAGCCAGGTGGTTAGGGAAGTTAATAGTGTCAAAGAAGAACTGGCTCATCGCAGTGAGTACTCGACCCTTGTCAGGAATTTCGGTATCAAGGATAAAGTCGTAGGCCGAAATACGGTCAGAAGCAACCATGAGAATGTGCTTCTCATCGATTTCGTAGATTTCACGAACCTTGCCTGCGGACAAGTGCTTGTACTGGGAGAGTTCAGGACGCATGATAGTGAAGTCTAGACCTCATTGAGGTGTTCGGAAAATTGTAGTGCGTTATTTAGTATTAAGAGCTTCAAAAGCCACTCACATCTTTCCAAGGCTATTCGAACAAAACTTAAGCAATATTCAGTAAAAACTAAATAAAAATCAAAAAAGACGAACACCCTCTCATGGAGAGTGTTCGTCTTAAGTGTCCCCAGCTAACCGGAGTTAGCTGGTCCCAATACCGTTAACCCGAAGGCTAACAAGTGATTAGGAGGAAGCGGACTCAAGGGTATCGATGAAGCCCTGAACGCCTTCAACGCCAGCGCCTAGGAGGCCGGAAACGCCGTTGAAGCCAGCGCCAACAAGGCCGGTGATACCGTCGAAGATGGACTGTACGAGTGCGAAGATCTCAGTCATGGAGAATCTCACTTTCTATGTTCGCCAGGCTCTTGCTGCCTGACTGGGATGACTCAAGTGTGGCCTAAAACGCCAAGCCCATGCAACCCTCCCCTCAAAAATCGGCCAGTTTTTGAACACCGTTCAATTGGTGTCAAATAGATACCTTTAAGGGCAACTGCGTTTTATTCATAAGTAAAAATTTATCTAAATTTTTTTCGAAAAAGGCCAAAAATCACCAAAACTTAAGCTAATTTCTCAGATTTGATGTCGTTTTTTTGACACTTTTTGGTCATCTATTAGCTACCTATTTGCCCAAAACTGTCCAAAACTGTCCCCAAGCTCTCCCTAAAACAACAAAAATCGGGTTGTTAGTCCGTCAAGGACTAACAACCCGATCGTTAAAAAGCTTTAGAGAATCTCGCCTGGACGGTACTCAGCGGCGCCGGGGTGGGCGTCGACAAGCTTCTGAATGCGGTCAAGCACGCGCGCAACCTGAGACTCCGCAGCACCAATAAAGGCGTGGCGGTCGGCCAAAGCTGCTGCGAGGTCATCCTCAGTCATTGGGAGACGCTCATCAGCGGCCAGTCGCTGGATCAGATCCTGTCCGCCACCGTTTTCCCGCATGTTTAGCGCCACAGCCACGGCGTTTTCCTTAATTACCTCGTGTGCGGTCTCGCGGCCAACGCCGGCACGCACAGCTGCCATGAGGATACGGGTGGTTGCCAGGAATGGCAGGTAACGCTCAAGTTCGCGCTCGATCATGGCTGGGAAGGCGCCAAATTCATCAAGCACTGTTAAGAAGGTCTCAAACATGCCGTCGATGGCAAAGAAAGCATCTGGCAGGGCAACGCGGCGGATAACGGAGCAGAATACGTCGCCTTCATTCCACTGCTGACCGGAAAGATCAGCAACCATGGTGAGGTAACCGCGCAGAATAACCTGCAGGCCTCCCACGCGCTCACAGGAGCGAGCGTTCATCTTATGAGGCATGGCAGAGGAACCAACCTGGCCTTCTTTGAAGCCTTCGGTGACGGTCTCATTGCCAGCCATCAAGCGGATGGTGTGGGAAAGAGAGGAAGGACCTGCACCCAGCTGTACCAATGCGGAAACAGCGTCAAAGTCGAGGGAACGTGGATAAACCTGGCCGACGGAGTCGAAGACACGATCAAAGCCAAGGTGCGCGGCAATGCGGGTCTCCAGCTCTGCCAACCGAGCTTCATCGCCATCCATTAGATCGAGCATGTCCTGTGCAGTACCCATTGGACCCTTGATGCCACGCAGTGGGTAACGCTGCAAAAGTTCAGATACGCGCTCAATGGCAACCAGCATTTCATCGGCTGCGGAGGCAAAACGCTTGCCCAAGGTAGTGGCCTGAGCTGCCACATTGTGGGAACGACCAGCCATAACCAAGCTTTGGTACTGCGCGGCGCGGGAACCAATGGCCGCAACCACGGCGATACCCTTATTACGGACGAGTTCCAAAGAGCGGTGGATCTGGAGCTGCTCCACGTTTTCAGTGAGATCGCGTGAGGTCATTCCCTTGTGGATGTGCTCATAGCCAGCCAGTGCATTAAATTCCTCAATGCGGGCCTTCACATCGTGGCGGGTGACGCGCTCACGGTCTGCTATGCTGCCCAGATCAACTTGGTCAATGACAGCTTCATAGGCAGTAATAGCTTCGGCTGGGATCTCTACGCCCAGATCTTTTTGGGCTTTCATCACGGCGATCCAAAGCTGGCGCTCCATGATGATCTTCTCTTCCGCACTCCATAGGTTGGAAAGTTCCGCGGAGGCGTAACGGTTCGACAGGACATTTGCGATCTTCTTTTTATCAGCCACGCAAATTATTATTCCCCACGAACCGAAACTAACCTAGTCGCATTTACTTTTTAAGGAATTCCCCAATGCGGCGTACACCCTCAAGGGTGTCTTCTTTGCTGGCACACAGGCTCAAACGGATCCATTTGTGGCCTAATTCGGGATCAAAATCTACACCCGGCGCGACCGCTACCCCGGCCTCCTCAATTAATTGCTGAGCCCAGACTTCAGAGTCCTCGGTGTACTCGGACACATCCACCCACAGATAAAGGCCGCCATCCGGGTCGGCGAAAGTGCCCAACCCGATTTCCGGAAGCTTTTCGACGAAAACCTCTCGCGCCTCGCGGTAGGCCTCCACATGTTCATCCAATTCGGCGGCAGCTTCCAAAGTAAAAGCTGCGCGACCTGCTGCTTGCCCAATGGCTGGTGCACACAAAGCTAGGGATGCCTGCAGATTTTCAATTGGAGTAATCAACTCATCTGGCACAATGATCCAGCCCACGCGCCAACCGGTCATGGAAAAGTACTTGGACAGAGTTCCCACCACGATGGCGTTTTTGGAGAATTGATGTGCCGTTGCCAAAGGACGGCCAAAGCTCATGCCGTGGTAATCCTCATCGGAGATTAGTACTGCATCATTGTCATCACACCAGGCTGCAATCTTTTCCAACTCAGCTGGATCAATAATGGTGCCAGTGGGATTGCCGGGGCTGGTAACAATGACGGCCTTGGGCTTATGAGGCAGCTCTTCCAACATTTGTGCAGTGGGCTGGAAACGGGTTTCCGCAGTACAACGCAGGTTGAGGATCTTCGCACCTAAGGATTCCAAAATATTGCGATAGGCGGGGTAGCCCGGGGTGGACATGGCTACATAATCGCCATGATCCAAGGTGGCCAAAAATGCTGCCACAAATCCCCCGGAGGAACCAGTGGTGACAATAACGTTGTCTGCACTGGTTTCTACGCCATAGGTTGCTGAATGCCAATCGGCAACGCGCTCACGAAACTCCCGGTCACCGACAACTTCGGTGTAGCCTAAGGTGCTGGAGCGCAAGGCGATTTCAGCTTCATTAATAACTGCTTCCGGAGCGCCCGTGGTGGGCTGCCCGGCACAGAACATAATGGTGTCTTTGCCTTCACGCTTGCGACGGTGGACTTGGTCCAGCATTTGCATCACACGGAAGGGTTGAACATTACTTCTTTGGCTTGGCTTCATAAAGGACAAGCCTAACTGGCTTCGCCTTTTAGATCGAGATTCGACCCTCAACTGCGGGTAATGCGATATCAGTGCGGTAGTGGCTACCGTCTAGCTCAATATCCTTGATGGTGGCATAAGCATTATCACGTGCTGCCTCCAGAGTTTCACCCACGCCAATAACGTTGAGTACACGGCCACCTGCAGAGACCAGCTCACCATCAGCATTAAGCGCAGTGCCTGCGTGATAGATATTGTCGGCATCGGCGTTGCGGATAACATCGCCGGTGCGAGGTGCCTCTGGGTAGTTGTGGGATGCCAAGACGACGGTCAGCGCGTAGCCATCTTGCCATTCCAGAGGTGGCTGCTCAGCCAAGGTGCCCTGCGCGACGGAGTTGAGCAGTCCGGCCAGAGGAGTCTTGAGCAGGGCCAATACAGCTTGGGTTTCTGGATCACCAAAGCGACAGTTAAATTCCACCACGGCAGGACCCTCCTTACCCCAGGCAATACCGGCGTAGAGCAGGCCGGAATAAGAGCAACCGCGAGCCACCATTTCCTGTGCCACTGGTACGCAAATCTCATCAACAATGCGCTGGACGCCATCAGCTGGTAGCCAAGGAAGGGGAGCGTATGCGCCCATACCACCGGTGTTGGGGCCTTCATCATTGTCAAAGACACGCTTGTGGTCTTGAGCTGGCAGCAAAGGAATTACGGTTTCACCGTCAACCAGGCAGAAGAGGGAAACTTCTGGGCCGTCGAGGAAGGATTCCAAAAGCACTGGGTTGCCACCTTCGAGGACGGCGTCAACGTGGGCGCGGGCTGCGGCACGATCGGGCGTTACGACGACACCCTTGCCAGCTGCCAGACCATCATCTTTAACAACCCAGTTTGGACCAAAATTATCCAATGCAGCTTCGATCTCAGCATCGCTCGCACCTGGCTGGATGGCCTCAGCAACAGCGGTCTTTACCCCACGCGCTGCCATAATGTCCTTGGCAAAAGCCTTGGAACCTTCAATTTGAGCAGCATCTTGGTTGGGGCCAAAAACGGCAAAACCGGCAGCGCGCAAAGCATCTGCAACACCTGCTACCAAGGGGATCTCAGGGCCGATAACTACCAGGTCAGAGTTAAGTTCCTGAGCCAGAGCGGTGACCTGTGCTGGATCATCAGCCTTGATTTCAGGGTGGACGGTGGCTAGCTTGCCAAGTCCAGCGTTGCCAGGAGCAACATGAAGGTCAGTTGTTGCAGGATCGAGGGAAAGTCCACGGAGGAGGGCGTGCTCACGGGCGCCCGAGCCGATTACCAGAATGCGCATGGTTGTTGAGTTTATCCTGCAAAACTTATTCAGAGCTATTCCTGTTTATTAAGCATGAAATCTAAGGGCGGATCTTTGCGTCGAAAAGCGCTGGTGCCCTGTTCGGTAGTACCCTAAATATATGGCTTCCGTATTCACGAAAATTATTAATGGCGAGCTCCCGGGGCGCTTTGTCTACCGCTCTGAAAATGTGGTGGCATTTTTGTCCATTGAACCGCTCACTTATGGCCACACCCTCGTGGTTCCGGTGGCTGAGGTTGATCGCTGGACCGATCTTCCCCAAGGCATTTGGGCGGAAGTAAATGAAGCAGCCCAGCTTATTGCTAATGCAATTATGAAAGCTTTTGATGCGCCACGCTGTGGATATATTATTGCGGGCTTTGATGTGCCCCATACCCACATCCACCTCTTCCCTACCGACAAGATGGCTGACTATAACTTTGCCAATGCGCTGGCAGCTGATGCCACCGATCCAGCCAAGATGGATGATGCTGCAGCTCGCATCGCCCAAGCTTTAGAGGGTTTGGTCGACTAATTCCGCTACTGCCTTATCCAAGGCAGGAAAGCCGAGATTGTGCACCAGCGCGCCGAAGTCTGCACTGCTGAGCGCACCGGCGCCTTTGGGAACCGCTCCTAAAAAGGGCACCTGGGAGATTTTCTCAAATTCTTTAAGGTTTAGCCGCGTTGCCAAATCTGGCGCATTGTCTATTGAGCCACCTAGCAGCCCAATTACTGCAAGCTGCCGGTGGCGGGCAGCTTCCACTGTTAACTCTGCAGCATTAAGACTGCCCAAGCCGGTGCTGGTCACAATTAATAAGGGTGCATCCAATTCGCGGGCGAGATCAGCGATAGTAAATTCTGCCCCCAAACGCACCAACAATCCGCCTGCGCCTCCAATAACAACCAGCCTCTGTGGTGCATCTTGATCTTTAAGCCAGCTGATCAAAGCTGCAGGATCTAGCGGTTCTGCACATTCCTGAAGTGCTGCCAAGTTGGGTGCCAAAGGATCACGGTAGCGTATCCATTCTTTCCCCTTAAGACCAGTGAGTTTTTCAATGGTGAAAATATCCAATGGAATTTTGCTGATCACTGCACTCGCCGCGCTGTGACTGTTTATCCTCCCACTGCAACACCGCGATGCAAGCCCAGCTGAGAAAAAGAAAGTGCTGGGTTCTATCCCTATCTTTATTTGCTCCACTGCTTTTGGGACCTTGCAGGGGCAAACCTATGGCGTATTAGCTGTTTATTCCCAAGAACATGTGGACCGCATGTTGGGTTCTTTTGAGGTACCTACTGCTTAGTCACCGTCCCTCAATCCCTTTTATATCCTGGCGTTTTCTAACCTTAGCAATGGGAATGTCTCTTGCCGGCACGATGTCGGAGTTTTATGATCCTTCAACGCCTGCCACGGAAGTGAGATATTTTGCCACTGTAGCTGGTGCCACCATCGCGATTGGCGCTGCAACGCTACTGCTCAGCCTGCGCAAACCGGCCTAAGCCCTCACGCCACAAAGCGTTGCCAGACCTCGCGGTTTGGCAACTCCATTTTCTAAGGAACCACTAGTCATTGCGTCCAGATCACGCTTATCGACGAAGCGATGCTCTAAATTGAAGCAGCTTCCAAATCAGGATTACTCAGTTTTTCCTGATAAAAATTCTGTTTAAAATGCAAAAGCCTCATCTGCCTTTTGAGGTTTTTCATCTTCTGCATAAGTACCGCTTCTTGTTTTCAAACACGCAATCAAAAACAACCACGGATGCCTTTACCTTTGTGATGCCACGGGTTACGGCCTTTGAGACTGGTAAAACTCTTCTCCAAAAACTAAAGCACTTGATCCCACGCAAGCTTTCCGCGCGATCCTAGCTTTGGATGATAAACAGAAAGCAGCTGCACATTTTCAAAAATGTGCAGCTGCTTTAGTTTTTTAAGCGCTTATTCAGCAGCGGGCAATATGATGCTAAACACTGTGCCTTTACCTAGCTCACTGTCCACGGTGATGGTTCCGCCATGGCCTTCAACCAGAGACTTAGTAATAGCCAAGCCCAAGCCAGAGCCGCCGGAAGCACGGGATCTCGAGGTATCAGCGCGGTAGAAGCGTTCGAAGATATGCTCCGCGTCTTCCTTCGACATACCCACACCATTATCGATGACCAGGATCTTCACCTTGTCATCAGCGGTTTCTACCTGAATATTTACCTCTGCTTCAGGACCACCATGGTTAAGCCCATTGGCAACTAAGTTGGTAAGCACCTGATGCAAGCGGGTGGGATCACCCTCCACCACCGGAATATTTTCTGATCTATTAGCCACATTCACGGTGCGGTCTGGCCACGCAGCCTTCAAGGAACCACGTACTGCCAGTGCCAGTTCGAGCATATCGACGCGATGCTTTTCCATTTGCTGACCTTCGGCACGAGTTAATGAAAGAAGATCCTCCACCAACACACTCATACGCTGGGCCTCTCCACCAATCTTGGACAGCACCCAATCAGCGTCTTGAGTCGCTCCTGAGGAATAGAGCTCCGTAAAGCCCTTTACCGAGGTCAATGGAGTGCGCAGCTCATGGGAGGCATCGCCCACAAAGCGACGCATCTGTGCCTCTTTTTGCTGCGCATTCATAATTGAAGTCTGCAGCTGTTCCAACATGATGTTGAGGGCATTGGCCAATTGTCCAACTTCAGTTGTCATCGGCCACTGTGGAACACGCCTATCTAGTTCACCGCCAGCAATTCTGGAGGCGGTTTCTTCTACCTCGCGCAGCGGCTTCAAAGAACGTCGCACCAGGAAGAATGATCCGATCAAGATCGCAATTAGAATCAGCACACCGATGACCATTTGGACTACCACCAAGCGATAAAGCAGTGTGGACTCGCGACCCATGCTTTTACCAACCACGGTAATCACATCGCCGTTTTTGGCAGCCATAACGCGCCAGTGTGTGGAAGATGCTGAACCTTCGGCAGCTTCTACAGTGTGTGGACCTGTACCAATGGTGGTTTGTCCGAGGTCAGGGGCAGATTCAGCATCGTTGAAAATGATGCTGGATCCATCGGGGAAAACCTTAGCTACGTAGTAGTCGCTGGGCGGGCCTTGGCGAACACCATCAAAGTTAAAAAGCTCAACATTTCTGACCCACGTGCCCATGGCAGATTCCAGATCCTGATCCATGCGGGTATAGGAGACTTCACGCATCAAGCTCGACACGGCAACTGCGTTCACCAAAAGGCCAAGGCCTGCAATACCTACCACCAGCAAAATGATGCGGGTACGCAATGGCATTGCGCGGCCAGCGGTTCGAATTGGACCTACTTTTGGCTCAGCAGTGGCCGGGGTGCCTATCCCATCATTATTTTGAGACACCTCGGTGGAGTCGGAGACAGCGGAGTCGGTATCTTTTGCGCCAAAGTTTGAGTTTTTATCTAGGGCAGCAACATAAGGATTTTCCATAGGTCAAAAACCGACCTTTAAGAACGTGGGGTACGCAGTACGTATCCAACGCCTCGAACGGTCTGGATTAGCTGTGGCTCATGGGTATCAACCTTGCGACGCAGGTAGGAGATGTAGGACTCCACCACGTTGCCATCGCCACCGAAGTCGTAATGCCATACGTTGTCCAGGATCTTCGCCTTGGAGAGCACAACTTCAGCATTCAGCATGAGGTAGCGCAGCAGGTTGAACTCGGTAGGGGAAAGATCAACGAGCTCGCCAGCTTTGGTGACCTCGTGGGTCTCATCATTGAGGGTGAGGTCTGCATACTGCAGGGTTGCAGAAGAGTTCTCTTCGATGGTGCCACCACGGCGCAGGATGACGCGCAGGCGAGTGATTACTTCCTCCAAGGAGAAAGGCTTGGTCACATAGTCATCGGCACCGATGGTAAGACCATGAATGCGGTGCTCAACGGCATCTTTTGCAGTCAGGTATAGAACTGGGCTGTCCAGACCTTCGCCGCGCAGCTTGCTGAGCAGTTCGAAGCCGTCCATGCCCGGCATCATGACATCGAGGATGTAGGCATCCGGACGGAATTCGCGGGCGATCTTGAGGGCTTCATTGCCATCGTTGGCAGTCATCACAGAGAAGCCCTGGAACTTCAGGCTTACGGTGAGCAGTTCAACAATGTTGGGCTCGTCATCAACAACAAGGACGCGGATTTGTCCGTCGGCTTGGTTTTCCATTTTTTATCTCTTCCAGATGGGAATGATCAACTTCTACATAGTCAACACCCTTGAACTGCACCACTACTGGTTACTAACTGTGAATGTACTGAGAGAGTTAAAATGTGATTTATTCCCACTCCACAGCTTCCAGATCCACGCCCTCAGACTGCGCCCAAGCTTCCACCAAACTGCGCAAATAATCGGCTTGATCTTGGTAAGTCTGATTAAAACGCGCATCTTCGACATACATGCGCGCCAAAATTACCTGCTTGCTGGCACTTACCGGATACCACTGGCCAATGAGGCCACGGTGGGTGCGCGCGAGGTTGTTGCCCGCTGGCGAACCTGGTTTAACACCCGCAGTGGCGGCGTCGACAAGCATTTTTATGAAGTCCTCGTGCGCGGCTTTGGCAGCCTGCATATCGTCCTTGTCCATGGAGGAAAGGACCTGCTGAGATTGCTCCCATTCCGCGGTGTTACCCCAACGCTCGAAGGCTTCTTGCTGGTACTTGGGCATATCTTCACCAAAAATTTCGATTTGCTCGCTCACGCTAAATTGCTCCTGTTGCAAGATTTCATCTACTGCGCGGACCATCCGATGCAGCTGACTGATCTGATCTTTAAGCAGTTCGCGTTGCCGCAGCAGATGCTGCTGGGCAGTTTCTGGTTGCTCCAGCAGCGCTGCGATCTCCTTTAACGGCAGGCCAGCGGCCCGATATACCAAGATCTGCAATGCTTTTTCCAGATCTTCCTCCGTGTAGAGGCGGTAATCGCTGCCGCTGCGCCACTGGGGAGACAACAACCCGATATCATCCCAATGCCGCAGGGTACGAGTAGTTAATCCGAGTAGTTGAGCGGCTTCGCCAATGCTTCGATCAGTCATGGTGATAGTTAAGTCCTTGACGTCGCGTTAAGGTCAAGCCGTTTTAAGAATTTTGACCACGCGCCACCACTGGCCAGCTAGTTTCTTCCCCAGCTACATAAACGCGATCCACCAGATTAATCACATTGCAGGCATGGTTGGGAATCACCTCAAGCTGCGCGCCAATCTTGGGAAGTTCCAGCTCAGCTGGCCAAAAGAGGGTGGCATGATGTTCTGAAAGCGCACTAATTCGCAGGTCTGGATGACCTTTAACAAAACCGTGTCCATTAATCCACGTAGGTTTATCAGTGCTCAGAATTTTGCTGCCCGCATCTACAATCACCCGGCGGTCTGCCACATTGCGGCTCACCACCGTACTCAACACGGTCAGCGCAATATCCGCCTCCGTGCATGCCCCAGAATCCAATTGCTGAGCATCATTAAATGTATAAACACCCGGTCGCATTTCATCAATGCCCCTGGTCAAGGCCGCCGTAGGTGAGGAACCACCAGAGCTTAAACCCCCACCAAGCTTTTCGACGCACGCCTGCAGGGCGGTAGTTTCTGCTAGTGCCGCGCCGGCAGCGTTGCCGGGACCATAAGAGTGTCCGGGGAAGGTAAAAACACCGGCATAACGCTCACCTAGTGCAGCGTGGATTTCTGTTAATTCAGCAGAATCGGGCAACACTCCACTACGCCGGTGCCCACAATCGACCTCAATGAATGCCTTGATATCGGCGCGTACCCCCACTAGATTTTCCGCAGCTTCTACCGAATCCACCCCAATTGTCACCGCACCGGGCAGTGCATTTAAACGAGCCTTAGCAGCGGAGCCAAGATGTAGTGGATAAGCGATAAAAATATCGTGGAACCCGGCGCGCGCAAACACCTCTGCTTCACCGATGGTGGCGCAGGTAATCCCCTGCGCACCAGCAGCCACCTGCAGCTGGGCGATTTCGGGAATTTTATGTGTTTTAACATGCGGACGCAGCTTGATACCTTTATCCGCTGCTAGCTGTGCCATCCGAGAAATATTGGAGAGCAACTGCGGGCGATGGATAAGGACTGCTGGAGTTTCTAGGGAAGTGTGTGCGTTCATGGTTTTGGAATATTACGCAGGTTGGAACGTGCCAAATCCAACATGGCTCCCACTCCGCCCCCAAAGACAGTGCGTGTTGCTGCCTTGCTAAAGCCCATTACTTGTTCCCAGGTAATGGTTGGTGGAATAGATAGTGCATTGGGATCGGTGACAACATCGATAACCACAGGTCCGGGGTAAGCCAAAGCTTCAGCCAATTGCTCACGCACCTTCTTGGGATCTGTAATTCGCACCGATTTAATACCGGCGGCAGCGGCAATATCAGCAAAGTTGACCTGCTCATGGTCGGTGCCAAATTCAGGTTGTCCCTCTACCAGCATTTCCAGTTTGACCATGCCCAAGGAGCTGTTATTAAACACCACCGCCTTGAGCGGAAGTTGGTGCAACTTCACGGTGAGAAGTTCTCCCAACAGCATGCCCAGGCCACCATCGCCACACATAGCAATTACTTGGCGTGTGGGATCTGCAGCTTGGGCGCCAATGGCATGTGGCAGCGCATTGGCCATGGTGCCGTGACGGAAAGACCCAATAAAGTCCCTGGTACCGGCGGGATTGTTGATATAGCGTGCCTGCCAGACATTGCACATGCCAGTATCTACGGTAAAAACGGCATCTGGAGCTGCGAGCTCATCAAGAATGTCAGCAACATATTCGGGGTGGATGGGAGTGTGCTTGTCTACTTTGTGGGTATAAGCCTCCACCACGGTGCTTAGTTTGTGCTCATGTTCTTTGAGCATGCGATCAAGGAAGGAACGATCAGTCTTTTCCTCAATATGGGGCAAGATATTTTCAATGGTTGCTGCAACATCACCGGTAACTGGGTATTTCACAGTGGTACGGCGGCCAATGTGGGAGCCATCAATATCTACCTGTGCCACATTGTCTTTGGGCAGGAAGGCTGAATAAGGAAAGTCTGTACCCAGCAGAATCAAAAGGTCTGCTTCATTGGAGGCGTCCACGCAGGCGCCATAGCCCAAAAGGCCAGACATTCCCACGTCAAAGGGGTTGCCGT
The DNA here is from genome assembly GCF_000344785.1 of Corynebacterium callunae DSM 20147. Taxonomy (NCBI): domain Bacteria; kingdom Bacillati; phylum Actinomycetota; class Actinomycetes; order Mycobacteriales; family Corynebacteriaceae; genus Corynebacterium; species Corynebacterium callunae. The sequence goes on from NC_020506.1 coordinate 2,371,682, forward strand.
GTTGGATATATTGCTTGCCACCCAGTGCGTGACCTACTGGGGCTTTAATTTTTTGAGCTAGGTCCAGAACCTGCTGGCGCGCATTTTTTACACCGGCACCACAGAAGAGGGTGACAGAATCTGCCTCATTAATGGCTGCAACCAGGGCTGCTGCCTCAGTTGGGTCTGGGAACGCAATGGGGCGCGCAGTAGAAATGGTGGAATTTACATAGGTTCCATCACTGGCTTCTTCTTGGGCAATATCACCGGGGATAACCATAACGGATACGCCTTTACCCGCCATGGTGGATTGGATGGCTTGGTGCAAAACGCGTTCGCCCTGTTCCACACTATTGACCATTTCGCAATAGCCAGAGCATTCCTTAAAGAGGATTTCAGGGTGGGTTTCTTGGAAGAAGGTAGAGCCAATTTGCACGCTTGGAATGTGGCTGGCGATGGCTAGCACCTTGGCACCATTGCGGTGGGAATCATAAAGTCCCTGGATAAGGTGGGTATTTCCAGGACCACAGGAGGCAGCGCAGACTGCTAGTTCGCCGGTAATTAACGATTCCGCGCCAGCAGCAAAAGCTGCCGCTTCCTCATTGCGCACGTGTACCCATTCAATTTCGGATTGGCGTACCGCATCAACAATGGGGTTAAGACTATCGCCCACGAGGCCATAAATTCTTTTGACACCCTGCGCTTCAAGAGTGTCAATCAATTGTTCTGCGTAGCTGTGTGCCATATGCACTCCCTCGATTGATCAAGCTGTGGAATTTGTAATTCTTACGCTCCCAATTGTGCTCTTCCTTTTCTGATCCTGCCACAGATAACGCCCTTAGCAGTACATTTAGCCCGCAATAGTGCATACCTGCAGCATTTAACGTGTGCTTTAAAGCTGCGGAGGAAGGAGAGTTGAAACTGTACCGACCATTCGTTACAGTTTGACCTTGTGAACCTCACCACCAAGGAAAGCTTCCCAGCAAGCTACACACCGCAAACCACCCCAGCCCAGCGCTGGGGCTTTTTGGCGGTTATCAGCACGGGACTTCTGCTCATCGCGCTCGACAATTCCATTCTTTATACGGCACTGCCGGTTCTGCGCGAACAGCTCCATGCCACCGAAACCCAATCCCTGTGGATTATCAACGCCTATCCACTCATGATGGCTGGTTTATTGCTTGGTACTGGCACCCTGGGCGATAAAATCGGTCACCGCAGAATGTTTCTCAGTGGCCTAAGTATCTTTGGTTTAGCCTCCCTTACTGCAGCTTTTGCTCCCGGCGCCGGGGCGCTGATCATTGCCCGCGCTTTCCTCGGACTAGGCGCCGCGGCCATGATGCCTGCCACCTTGGCACTTATCCGCCTTACTTTCCGCGATGAACGCGAAAGAAATACCGCCATCGGCATCTGGGGTTCAATCGCAGTTATTGGTTCAGCGCTTGGTCCTATCGTCGGTGGCCTGCTGTTGGAATATTTCTGGTGGGGCTCAGTCTTTCTTCTTAACGTCCCCATCGCAGTGATTGCTCTCATCGTGACGCTGGCCGTAGCACCTCCCAATATCGCCAATCCAGAGAAAAAATGGGATTTCCTCTCCTCTTTCTTTGCGCTGCTCACCTTGGCATTCCTCATTATCGCTATTAAAGACGCCGTCTCCCCTACCCGCAGCCTGCCTCTGATAGCGCTCGCCGCTGGAATTTCCTTGATAGCAGCGGTCAGCTTTGGCTGGCGCCAAAAAAGGATTCAAGAACCGCTTCTCGACGCCTCCCTGTTCCGGGATCCACTGTTTAGCGGAGGCGTGATCGCCGCGGGCTTCGCGATGTTCACCATCTCTGGCATAGAAATGACCACCTCCCAGCGTTTCCAACTATCCCTCAACTTCACCCCACTTGAAGCTGGGTTATTGATGCTGCCCATCGCTTTCGGCAGCTTCCCCATGTCCATTATCGGGGGCGCCAACCTGCACCGATGGGGTTTTAGAAATCTGCTCAGTGGTGGATTCCTTTCCTCATCCTTAGGCATCACACTGTGTATCTGGGGAACCACCCACAACACTGCATTAGCCTTTTTTATCTGCGGGTTATTCTTTATCGGAATCGGCACCGGAGCTGTTTTTGCGGTTGCCTCCACGGCGATTATTGGCTCCGCACCTGTATCCAAAGCCGGAATGGCTTCCTCCATAGAAGAGGTATCCTATGAATTTGGCACCTTATTATCGGTAGCAATCTTGGGTAGCCTCTTCCCCGCCTTTTATGCCCGATTGGCTCCAACCGAAGTGGCAGATAATTTTTCCGCTGGCGTACACGATGAAGTTTTTGGAGCAGCAGCTCGCGCTGCCTTGGATTCGGCCTATAACAATATTTTGTTCATCGCCTTAATGTGTGCCCTTCTTGCCGCCGTACTTACTGCGATTTTCTTCCGTGGAAACCCTAAAGGAACAGCTCATGCGCACTAGTAAAAAAGAAATGATCCTGCGCACTGCCATTAATTTTATTGGCGAGCACAGTATCGACTCCTTAAGTTATGATTCCCTCGCAGCAGCAACCGGCCTATCCAAATCTGGTTTGATTTATCATTTCCCCAGCAAACACGAGCTTTTATTGGGAATGCATGAACTCCTTGCCGCAGATTGGGAAGCCGAACTCACCGCCATTGCCGGCGATTCCTCCGACCCCATGGAGCGCCTGCGCGCAGTTGTCATCACCTTGACCGAGAATGTTTCGCGTCCCGAACTCCTTTTGCTTATCGACGCGCCCTCCCACCCCGATTTCCTCAGCGCTTGGAGGCGAGTCAACCGTCGCTGGATTCCAGAGGCCACAGGCCTCGAAAGCAGCGCACAACAGCGCGCAATTTATTTGGTGCAACTTGCCGCCGATGGCCTTTTTGTCCATGACTACATTCACGATGAAGTCCTCCAGTCTGCCCAGCGCCAGGCCATGCTGGAGACAATTTTGGATCTCATCCCCAGCAAATAGGGGTTTTCTACCCTAAAGTCTTAGCCATGACTGTCACGGCTACGGAGAAAACTACATCAAAAGCCCCCATTATTTCCTGGGCTTTTTGGGATTGGGGTTCAGCATCTTTTAATGCAGTGCTGGTGACTTTCATATTCTCGGTTTATCTCACCGAGTCAGTGGGTGTGACTTTGCCTGCAGGTTCCAATGCGACCTCGCTTTATTCCACGGCTGTGGCTATTGCTGGTGTAGTGGTGGCTTTGGTGGCACCAGTGATGGGCCGCCGCTCAGATATTCGTGGAACCCGACGTAAATCTCTGCGGATCTGGACAATGCTCACTATCTTTATGATGTTTTGTCTCTTTGCCGTTAAAAACACTGACCCTAGCTATTTCTGGTTGGGCGTAGCCCTCATGGCATTGGGCAATATTGCCTTTGAATTTGCCGAAGTGCAGTACTACGCCCAGCTCAGCCAGATTTCCAACCGAAAAAATGTCGGTAAGATCTCCGGCTTTGGCTGGTCAATGGGCTATTTCGGGGGCATCATTTTGCTCCTGCTGTGTTATTTCGGATTTGTCGCAGGTGAGGGCGAGAGCCGAGGATTCCTCAATTTACCCATAGCCGATGGTTTAAATATCCGCATGGTCGCTATTTTTGCCGCCTTGTGGTTTTTAATTTCCGCCATTCCAGCGCTGCTGCGGGTACCGGAGATCCCCGCCCAGGTAGAAGCCGATAACCAGCCAAAGGGAATTATCGCAGCCTATGCCGATTTATTGCAGCAGATTAAGCAGCTGTGGAAGCGCGATCCTAATTCTGTCTTTTTCCTCATTGCTGCAGCTGTATTCCGCGATGGTCTCGCCGGTGTATTTACCTTCGGCGCCATTTTGGCAGTCTCGGTTTATGGTCTTTCTGCTGGCGATGTTTTGTTATTTGGTGTGGCAGCCAATGTGGTTTCTGCTTTGGGAGCTATCGCAGGTGGCTTTTTAGATGACAAAATAGGACCAAAACCCATCATTATTGCCTCGCTGGTCCTGATGATCATTGACGCAGTTGTGCTCTACTTTGTTTCTGGTCCACTGAGCTTTTGGATCTTTGGCCTCATCCTTTGTGCCTTTGTTGGACCGGCACAGTCGGCGTCGAGAAGCTTTTTGACACGCCTTTCCCCCGAAGGCCAGGAAGGCCAGCTCTTTGGCCTTTATGCCACCGCGGGACGCGCGGTGAGTTGGATTTCGCCCGCGCTTTTTGGCATTTTTGTCGCCTTCAGCGGCACTGATCGCAGCGGTGTTTTAGCGATTGCACTGGTGCTTTTGCTTGGTGTGGTTTTGCTGCTGGGGGTTAGACCCCCGCAGCATGCTTCACAACCGCGCACCTAGGCGTCGATAAGCTCCAAGGTGATAAATGCCTTGCGCAGACCGTCTTGGTCAACGGCGTCGGTGACCAAATCCGCTGCTGCTTTAAGAGAATGGGAGGCATTGCCCATGGCAACGCCATAAGCGGCTGCCTCAAAAAGCGAAAGATCCTCATCGCTATCACCAAAGGCGATGGTGTCAGCACGATCGACGTTGAGGTACTTCAACAGCTGGTCAACGCCGATCTTCTTATTAACGGCAACTCCGATAGTGCCAAAAAGTGCACCATGAGTGCCACCCCAGGTGGTGTGTTCCAAATCAGGAAATGCCTCACGGGCAGCCTGTAGATCTTCTTCGGAATTGAAGATATAGCTGATCTTATTTACATCATCGCGCTGCAAACTCTGATTCCAAAACATCTGTGGATACATCTCATCAACGGTGACTGTGGACTTATCTGACAGCTTGGCTAAGACAGGCTCCGCTGCCGTGCGAAAATTACGGCTGGCATAAAGTCCATTATTGGATTCCAAATAAAATTCCAGGCCACGATCATAAAGCCACTGACTAATTTTTGTAGTTTCTTCGCCAGAGAGTCTGCGGTGGAAAACAGATTCCTGCGCGCTTTCCACATAACCGCCATTGGCCCCGATCAGGCCATCAACGCCGATGCCCCAAAGTTCTGAGCTCACCTCAGCGCTACTGCGACCGGAACTTAAATAAACACGGTGCCCATTGGCGCGGGCCTGACGGATTGCCTCAATAGCCGAGTTCGGAAGTTCATTGGAGTAGTCCACGAGAGTGCCGCCGATGTCTACGAAAAGTAACTTTCCCATGCCATAACTTTACGCGCTTAAAGCTAGCGGAACTGTGAAAAACTGATTTTCCACTTAGTTTTTCAAACTTTGGGGGTCCTTTAGCCTGCTGCTTTACTCACCAACCCTCGCAGCTTTGCCTCAAATTTATCGCTGATCGCCAAAACTGCATAAGAAGTGGGCCAAAACTCCCCATCATCTAAAAAGGCATCTTCATTAAAACCAATTGATCCATAACGGGTGCCAAATTTTGAGGCTGGTTGGTAGAAAACCACTACCTTGCCATCACGGGCGTAGGAGGGAAATCCGTACCAGGTTTTGGGATCAAGATGTGGTGCTTCTTCCCTAACCACGCGATGCAGCAATTGGGCAATTTCTTTATCAGAGCCTGCTAAAGCTTCGATGGCAGCAGTACAATCAGCTGCTTCCCTTTCCTTCTTTTTAGTTCCGGTTCCCCCGGCTGCAGCAGCGCGTAATTCAGCAGCGCGCTGCTGCATATCTTCAATTTCTGCGGGGCTAAATCCTGAGCTCATAATTCCTTACTCCCCTTCATTTTGCTGGATTTCTACTCACGCCCAGCTTAGAGAAAAGGGCGCTTCCTCTGTGGCAGCGCCCTTGAATGATCTAGCTATTAAAAAGTTGCGAACCCCAGTCTTCGCCATCTTTCAGTCCACGGGGACAAGCAAAAATGGCCTTGGATTCATAACGTACATATTCATTCATGCGGTCATTGCGAGCGAGTCGCATCTGAATAGGAATGAAGGTCTCATCTGGATTAGCCGAAAAGGCAATAAAGAAGAGCCCCGCCGATAGATGCCCAAAAGTGTCCGAGCCTTCCACAAAGTTATAAGCGCGGCGCAAAATACGAACACCACCATTATTTTCTGGATGTGACAAGAACACATGAGAATCCACCGGAACGGCAGGCTCACGACCATAAATCAGGTTGAAGGGAACCGCTGCAAATTCTTGTTCCGGATCATCTGAGGTACCAAGTGGTGCACCAGAAGAACGGAATCTCGCAAAAGTAGCCTGCTGTTCGCCTAAGTTTTGACGATCCCATAGTTCTAGCAACATGCGGATACGGCGGGCACATAAATAAGAGCCACCATTCATCCAATCAGCTTCATCGGCCCATACAAATTCTTGGAGATCTTTAGTTTCATCAGAACGGATATTGCGGGTGCCGTCTTTAAAGCCAAAGAGGTTACGCGGCGTGGATTGTTCTGAACCAGTTGAGCTGGCTCGGCCATATCCAAGCTGTGACCAGCTCACCTCTACCACTCCACTACCTGCACGTACCAAGTTTCGGACTGCATGCACTGCAACCTGAGGATCATCAGCGCAAGCTTGAATGACAATATCGCCATCACAAAGTTCTTCGCGTAACTGATCGCCTGGGAAGGTGGGCAAAGGGTTGAGGTGGACCGGCTTTTTGCCTTCTAACCCAAAGCGGGCGTCGAAAAGCGTCGGACCGTAACCGATGGTAACGGTAAGGTTTTGCGCACCGAGGTCATGCGCCTCGCCGGAATCGACGGGGACGCTGTACTCGTTTTCCGCGCCCTCTTCCGCAGCTGGCAGCCCCTGCGTCATTCTTTCTGCCATTTTTGACCAGGTGGTGAGCATGTTTTTTAGCTCATTGGCATCTTCAGTGAGCACATCGAGGGCCACAATATGCAGGTGATTTTGTTGCGCCGTGGTGATTCCAGCTTGATTTGCACCGCGGAAAGCAATGGTGAACTCGCTGGAATCTTGTTCGGTGACCTGGGATAAAGCCACTGCTCCGCCACCTCCTGCAAGGACGCCAACGCCGGCGCCAATGCCCATGGCAGCCAAAAAGCCGCGGCGGCTTACGCCCTTGGAGGATTCATTCTCATTGATGTTTTCAGACATAACTATTCAGAAATTACGCTTTGTACCTTAGAAACTTCTTCGGTCAGGTGATCAAGCGCGGTGGACAGAGCCTTGCGCTCAGTGTCATCTACCTGGTCATAGCTGACAAATCCATCACCTTCGCGGTGCTTGTCCAGCTCTTCCTGCACAGCATCAAAGCGAGCATTGATCTCAGACAGCATGCCTGCCTTGCGCTCTTCCAAAGGCTTTTCCAAGGATGCAATAGCCGCACGGCTGCCATCTAGATTGGCCTGGAAATCATAGAGGTCAGTGTGGGAGAAAATGTCTTCCTCACCAGTGATCTTGGAGGTTGCGATCTCATCCAACAGGCCTTGAGCGCCAGAGGCGATTTGAACTGGAGTGAGCTGAAATTCTGCGGAGTTCACACCGTCGACAAGCTCCTGCAGGTCCTTGGACAGCTGATCGGCAAGCTGTTTGGTGTTATCGGTGATCGCACCATTAACCCAAAGGTCTTTTTCAATGGCGTGGAAACCGGTCCAGGTATCGCCCTCTGCCAGGTCAGCTTCACGCAGGTCAAGGCGGGGATCAAGATCGTTGGGGAAGGATTCTGCCACTGGTTCAATGCGCTCATAAGGAGTACGTACCTGTGCAAAAAGGGATTTAGCCAGCTCTACATCGCCAGCATTAATGGCATCAACAAAGGCAGCGCTGACACCTTGCAGGTTCTCGGTTTGGGAACGTACATAGGAGGTGTAGCTATCGACTGCTTCGGTTAGTGCTGCATCACCCTCGGTCGAGTTCACAGAATCACCGGTGACCTGCAAGGTTCCAGTAATACCATCGCCCACCATGCCGGGCTTGCACAGAGTGGTGTATTCGCCGGCTTCTTGGAATTCCACAACCAAGGTGCGGGAAGCTCCAGGTCCAATGTTTTCCACTTCGCCCAAAACACGTCCGCCACTGGTCATAATGTAAAACTCATTGGTCTTGGTACCGTTGTTGACCACGTTGAAGGTGGTGGAACCAGTGGAGAGATCAGTGGTTGCTACTGCACAGGTGGTGTCATCTGCTTGGACATCAATGGTGGAAGCACCAACAGCTGCCTTATCAGCACAGCCAGCCAGCAAAAGGGAGAGTGCCAGGGCGGTCGGAACTGCGCGGAGGGAAAGGGAAACAGAACGCTTAGACATTATTGTGGGTTACTTTCTCTGGAGCTGAAGTTTCAGGAGTTGCAGGTGCTGTCTTTTTAGGAGCTGGCTTATTTGAGCGCAGGAAGAGGTACATCACGATTACCAGGTATAGCGCCCAAGCAATAAAGGACAGTGCCGTTGGTTGTGGCACAAAGTTGAATACGCCTTCAATGGCAGTTGCAAACCACGTACCCGGAACCAACACGGAGGAGATATCAAAGGCATAGGTGTGCAGACCAGGCAAAACTCCCGCTTCTTGGAGGTCGTGAATGCCATAGCGCAAAATTCCGGCGGCAACCAGCACCAACATGATGCTCAAAATGCGGAAAAGCTTTCCGATGTCCACGCGAATTGCACCCTTGTACATCAGGACACCGATGATCACTGCCACTGCGATACCAAAAGCTAGGCCAATAAATGGAGTGCTATTGCTGGAAGTGACGGAATCAAAAATCAAAAGGATGGTTTCAATACCTTCACGGCCAACAGCCAGAAAAGCGACAAAGAAGACAGCCTTAGGTCCCACTGCTGCTTCCATACGGCCTTTAAGTTCTGCCGACATATTCTTGCCAGCTTTGCTCATCCACAGCAGCATCCAGGTAATCATGGCGACGGTTACCAGGGAGGCGATGCCACCGATGAGTTCTTGGCCTTGGGTGGTGAGAGTTTTGGTTCCAAAGTGCAAGATGGCGAAGCTGATTGCGGTAAAAACCAGCGCTGCAGCTACACCGCCGAAAAGGAAGGGACGTTCATTTTTACGACCAGTCTTAGTCAGATACGCCGCCAGGATGGTAACCACCATGGTGGCTTCCAGACCTTCGCGCAATCCGATGAGGAGATTGGCATAAAGCACGAGTGCCTCGGTTCAGTAGGAAAGCAGACCACAGAAGATGAGCACTTAGGCAAGGCCATCTAAAGTTAATGTAGCCTATCTTTAGTGAATATTAATAGGGATTGAATGTAGTGCATAGGTCGCAATATATGCAATAGGTTTTTAGGATATTTCCCATTTCGGGGGTCTAACCTGCATTTTCTACCCCCATAAGCAGACATAAAACACGGAACATAAGTATCCGATTTTCGCTATAGAAATTCGGCTATCACTTTTTCAGAGCTGAAAGCGCCTGCAGTTTCGCGTCGAAAAGCACCGTGGTTTAGCCCCCACTAACCCGCACCTGCCCTGCTACCCCATTAAAAATCCCCAAGACCTTTAAGGTCTTGAGGAAAATGAGCTGGAGATGGGACTTGAACCCACAACCTACGCAATACGAATAGTATGTTTGTGCTAGTTGTCATTAAGTCATAAGTATTGTCTTTCTGGCTCAAATATTGCGTTGACCTGCTGTTTTCATGCAACATTAGGGGCGATTACTGGAGTATCATCTCGAACAAAGTTATGAGTAAGTTATGACTTGGTAGGGCTATTCCACCGTGTCGAACTGCGCTAAAAGTTCGACTACTTCACGCCAATTATGGCCGTAGCGGGTAGACTCCCCCGCCGCTTCAATTAGGTGTACAGACTGCAAACGAGAGTGCACCTCGTCTAATTGCCAGTTATCGTGAGTGGCTTTCTGGAATTCAAAAAGCCAATGGCGCAACACTCTTTCAATGTGGTGTGTCTCGTCCTGGTGCGCTAAATCCTTTTTCCCACGCCTAAGCCGCTCGTCTGCCCACTTATTCAACGCTACGGCTATCGCTTGGGCGGTCTGTTTGGCCTGCTCGTCGGTGCAATAGTTTTCATTCCAAGCAATAATCAGGCCTATCAGTGCCGCTTCAATATCGTTCGCAGTGAACGTCTTTACTGGTTTTGTCATATCCCCAACCATTGAAAAAGGCGACTAGGACGCTGTTTAACGCCCTATCCGCCCTTATGCTGACTCAAGTAACCAACACCCACTTTACCCTGTATAGCGGGCTTTTAGGGGGTTCTAGCGTGCCCTGTACACGGTTTCTGCGTTCGTTGGCTTCCAAGGAGAAACGAACACATGGCCGGGCACTTCCATGTCATAATCTGCATCGGAACGAGTAAGACTTACCCAATGGACAAATACCGCTTTACGATCATTAAGCGCCTTATTCGTCGTTTGCAGGTTATAAGTAAACACACTTGCGATCCGCACATGTTGAACCATCATTGAAGTGAGTGCCGCAATCTCCGGTGAGTTCTCTTCTAGAATGCCGCTGATCATCTCACTACTAAGATGCCCCCGGGCTTCCAATTCATGAATCAAGGCGGTGCGGGTAGGTGATGGTTCCATAGACGTGACCAGCCTGTACAGGCTACCAATGTCATCAGGGATACCCCTGCTAATAATCCGCTGCAATTCCATTTCGGCAACCAATTTGCCAGTGTCTGCCGTAGCCGTGGGGAGTGCCTTGTCACGTGCCGCATTGAATGCCTTGTCAATGTTCTTACTAATGGTTTCAAGGGCTGTTTCAACCTGTGCGACATAGGCGCGGTGCGGGGCAGTGTAGCGAGTCCACGCGTTGTTTTTACCGTCATCTGATAGATCATTATCCGCGTTCACGGCATTAGCGATAATTCCTAGCGATTCTCTAACCTTTTCGAGCTGTTCAGCGAGATTACGGAATGGTTTAGATGTAGTAGCCATATTGGGGGGTTCCTGTTCTGTTTAGGGGTGTGGTGTGAGTGTCTACGGGGTTGCAGGCGGTGCCCTACCCGGCCTTGTGGGGTTAGTGGTCATCAGGCCTGCCTTTGTCTAGGTGCACGGCCGCTTTAGTGGCGTACATGAAACGGTCTAAAGCTGCTGCCGCTTCCGCTTGACCTGCTACCTCTTCGGGTGCCCCGGTGGACTCTGTGAGCTTTAAAAACTTGTCGGTCGATATGGCCGCAATCATGATTTGGTCACGCCGTTCACCCGGTGTCGTGCAGTCTGTTTTTAGGACGGAATCAAGTTCTAAGCTGGCGATTTTCCTAAATTTGTCCGCTAGGTCTAACTTCGCGCTTTTAAGCTGTTCTGCGCGGGCGCTATTCGCTTTAGCAACATGATCGCCGCCCCAATCAATGTTGAGGGCTTTAGATATGTTGTCTATTTGGCGGGTCGATACCTGCAACCAGTTCGCGGTGGCGTTTCGCCCCATGCCGTAGCTTCGGCACCTAAGGACTTCTTGTTCTAGTTTTTGCTGGCGTGTCAGTTCGTCGGACATAAATCACCGTCTTTATTTTCCGTACACAATCCAGTTTGCGACCTCAAGGAATGCTTTCAATTCGTCGAAAGAGTCCACGATTTTCAGACCCTCGGTGAGTTCATCTTTCACTGCTTTGAATGACTCGGTACTCATGCGGACACCTCGATAGGGGCGTAGACACCATAGAAACTGCGCTCGATAAGTCCGTTTTTGGCTAGGTGCCATAGGGCGTTTTTGGTTCGTTGTGGGGTAGACCCGATTTTTTCGGCTACTTCCACGGGGGTCATTGGCTTATCCAAGGCGGCGAGCACTTGAGTACGAAAGATGCTTAGTCGTGTGGTCATGCGGGCTAGTGTGCCACCGGCCAAAGGTTGTTTAGGTTGGTGAAGTTTACAGGGGTGAAAGTGCCTAAGATCCCGTTTCCAAAATGTTGCACCTATATCTCTGGGAAGTGGGATCTTGGGATCTTGAAATATGACGGGATCTTGAAACATGCTTTGATCTGGAAGATCCCAAGATCCCGTTTCTAAACAAATAGATATAACATCTAGGAAGTGGGATCTTGATTTGGGATAAACCACTCCCAACCATCCTCAGTCTTAAACGTTTCAATACCCCAATCTCTACGTTTATTTGAGATCGTTTTCCAGGACGGTTTTCTGTTTTCTCTGTTCCAGAACTCTTCAACCATTTTTGCCGGGGCGGTGCCGTTGTGCATACGCAAAAATTCTTTAACGAGATCCTTAGCGTCCACCGTTTCAGGCTTGCCGGATTCCAGGGCTATCGCTGCTTTTTGTTCGATCAACTCAGTTGCGGTGTATTCCGATTGCCCCGCATACTCGAGATAGGGCACAGTATCCGTGAAACCGGTAGGGGTTGCAGCATTAAACCGGAACTGGTCTGCCTTTGTTCCAGTGGGGACTAGGTTGGACTTCTCAGCCCCTACAATCAGATACCCTGTTTCATCGTCCTGCTGGGCGTACAGTGTCATGCGTGCCGTTTGACGCAGTGCCGCTGTTGCCCCGTATTTATCGCGGGCGTTTGGGGTAGACATACGGTTAGTGTGGGCAATGAGTAGAACACTCGTATTGCGTTTAATGGCAAGCTCACGCCACGGCCTTAACGCCATCTTTGCCTGTTGAGTGTCCTTGATATTGAAGTGGCCGGGAACGGTATCGAGCCACGGATCCGCAATAATAAGTGCGGGCTTCACCGGCATTTCTTCAATCTTTTGCTGAATGTCCCCCGTGAATGTTCCCGACCCGGTGCCGTCCTTATTGGTGGCAATTACCCATACGTAGTCTAGGTTTGCTCCGGCTACTTCCAGGCGGGGGCGATCCATATCCGACCAGCCGTTTTCGGCGAGGAATAGCAACACATGGCGGGGTTCACCTTGAGGAATACCGGCAAAAGGGGCACCTTTACCAGTAGTGAGAGCCACAACCAGCCATACCCAATACAGCGACTTTCCGATTCCCTCATCTCCAACCAGCACAGTCATGTTGCCACGTGGTAAACGATGGCGCGCCAGCCACTCAATTTGTTTTGCCGGGGCTAGGTCTTTCGCATTCCAGGGGCGAGGCATATTGGTCACTGTGACATTATCGTCCGGTACTGCGGACAGTCCTACAGCTTCAAAGTGGTCATTAAGGTTTGCAGTCATTGGTTAGGCCGTCTTTCTATCGGAAATTCTGGTTACAGGCTGCTTGGGGGCGGGTGGTGGATACCCTCGAGACGTCCTTAACTGGTCGGTGAAGCGTCGAATGATGATGTCTAGTTCGTCCAAGCTGTGATCATTCGGGTTGATCTGTGCCCACTGTTGCCCCACCTCAATAAATGTTGCTTTGAAGTGTTCGTTCTCGAGATCCCGTTTCAATGCCGGGAAGTGGTGGGCGGTGGTTACACTCATGGCGCTAATTATCTGCAAGAACATGCCACGAATGCCGGTGTCTGAGTCGGGAAAGTTGCCCTGTTCGGCAAGAATGCTTTTGACCACGACGGGACTTAGGGATACACCATCGTCTTCGTGTCGGCTGGCGTGCTCATAGATTGCTTTGACGATGGTGACCGCGTTGGGGGTGAGTGTATCTTCCCGGATGGAATCAATCGCGGCGATGGCTTTCGCAGGGGTCATGTGCAACAGGCTGGCAAGTAGGTGCTGCTCTGTGTCTAGACTCTGTGGTAACATTTGGGGCAACATTTGATTTGGCTCTTTCTCCCCCGTGGTTACTTGGTCGTTTCCCACGGGGGATAGTCTTTTTGTGCTTGTCTCTACGGTAGATTGGTTTTTCAGGCGACTAGAAACGCCCACTTTTGTTGCGCATAAATTGCAGCGCCACCACAACAAAAGCTCTTGAAGTGGTGGCGTTTTTCATCTTTCTACCCCGCGCTATCTACCCGCATATCCAGGCCGTCGAACTCGGTCAACTCATAATCAATGGGGTCATTTTCGCATACGGTCAACCACCCCAACAGGGTAAGTATGTAGGGGACAGACTTTAACGGTGTATGATTCATTGAAGTAATCCATTCTGTTGGTTGCTTGTGCTAGCTGTTCTTAATCTCGGTGGTCGCTTGGGGCGACTACCGAGATTTTTCTTTGTCGAGAACCTAGGGCTTCCCTCGCACTACTGAACATCGCTAATCCTCTGTGCGAAATGCGGGGTGCCTACGGAAACCATCGGGGTAAAGCGTGGTGACGTAGTCATGTATGACCAGCGCGGTTGTTCCGTCATCTTGTGGTTCAGTTCCCGGCTTTTGGTAGTGCTCACGCACTGGAGTGCCGTTGCTGTATTTGGCTCTACCTGCAAGTCCGTGAACTCCCACCTCTAGGCGGATTAGATTCTGCGCTGTGTGAATCATGGCAATACCGTTTTGAAGATGTTCGGGCAGTTCGTCGGTGTTTAAGGCCGTTTCTGTTGACACTCCGTGGATCTCTTCATCTGCGGCTTCAAGTAGCCCCACAACTTCATGGTTGAGGAAAACTAGGGAATCTTGTGGGGTGTGGGTTGCTTCGTCTCGTTCGTAGTGGTTGAAATCAAGGGCGGTGAATGCTTTTAGGGTGGCGGGAACCAGATCATCGGCCATTGCCATGTATGCGAGTCGATCATCTCCGATAAACTCTTTCAGCGCTTTACCGATAGCGGACTGTAGATAGTCGCTTAGGGTGCCGTCGTGCCTTTCTGTAGTAGTAAACTCTGTTGCCGCGTTTGGTGGGTAGATAGACATTTGAAGTGCTTCTTTCTCTTAGATGTTGGATAGGCCGTTAAGCGGCGTTGAGTTCTTGTAGGTCGATGGTGACGCGTGCAGGCTTCTCGAGATCCACGGTTACGGCGGCTCCGCCTGCAATGACACGAAGTTGCGGGCGTCGCGGTGGGGTGACCACACTGCGCGGTATTTCGCGGGTGTTGGTGATCTCGAGCAAGTCACCACGACGGTTAGCAAAGGCGACTAGCCACGTCTTATTGCCGTCCTGGTCGATGTGCTGGTTCCCCCATGCAGCCCAGTCGCGTTGTACGTGCTCTATGTCTTGGTCTGTGAGATTGTCGCCGGGTACAAGGTCAGCGCCTTGTCGGATAAGTAGTAGATCGAAATCATTGAACATGGTGGTTTTCTCTTTCTCTTTACGCTGCGTTGATTTGGTCATTGATCCATTGGTTTACGTCTGACTTGAGGTAGTAGACGCGCCCCATGATTCGCACGAACTTCGGGCCTTTCCCCCTGCTTCGCCATGTGGCAATGGTGTTGATACTGAATCCGGTGGACTCTGCGAGCTCTGCCGGGGTTACTGCATCTTGCTTCATGTCGAACATTTGAAGACCTCTCTTTCTGGTTCAAACCTGCACTCTTGTCGTTGTTATGACTAAGCTATGCCAAGTGGCACTGTCTTGTCAACCCTATGACAACTTTGTATGCTTATTGCAAAACTGAACAGGGTAAAGACACAATGGGTAAATGCTCGAGTGGGAAATCTTGGAAGTCGGCCTTGAGGATGAGGAACATCATCCGCTTTATGTCGTGACCCTTGGATATGGGGAAAGTCAGACACGGGAAAAAGTGCAAGAGATTCTTAGGAAAAAACTTGATGTATCGCTTCCAAAAACACCCGCATATGCGGAAATGAAGCTCTTTTTAGACCCGGTTGCAGGACATGCGAGTGTGGTGGAAATAACCGTTAGCGGTGAGGAAATTACAACCTCACTGCTTCGAACACTTCCACTATCAAAGGTGGTTTCAGAAGCAATTGAGTTCATTCAAGAACAGAAAAAAGAGCAATTTGCACTACCGGGATTCCAAGAAATTGAAGTAACAGCAGACGACCGGAAACAGTGGCCACGTGGTGACAAGAAACGTGTATCAGTGCTGGTTGCAGATATTTTTAATCACGCAAAAGCCTTACGCATTCCTCCGATTCCTGAGATTGCAAAACGGTTTGAAGTCAGTAATCGAACAGCGTCAAGGATGGTTGCTTACTCCCGCGAAATAGGAGATTTGCCCACTGTGTCTTAACCCTCCAAAAGGATTAAGAAAGGCACAGAAAGACGATGGCAAGGAAGAAACTACCGATAGGTGAATTAGGGAACATTAGATTCACCCAATTGGAACACCGGAAATGGCGAGCACGCGGCCAAGTCCGCACCTACTCCGGTAAGCGCGTCCAGGTACAGGGCACAGGACGCACCCAGTCGCTCGCTGAGGAATCTTTGCGGGTCAATGCGAACATTAGGGTGTATGAGAACGACGGTGCCCCTATGGACTCCAACAGCACCCTAAATCAACTGCTTGAAGAAACGCTTGAAGCTATGCGCAATGGCACTGTAGGCAACAGGCTACGGATCCAGTCGGTGAACACGTATGAACGACAGTTGTCACTATTCGATGGCAAGCGCGGCGACCAGGCTATCGGGAACCTACATCTTTACGAATGCACTAAAACAGTGCTCACCCATTGGCTGATGAAGCTATCAGAACGCACCCCCGGCAATGCAAGACTTGCTAAGGTGCTTCTTTCTCGAGCTTATGACGTGACTGTCATGAACGGCCTGGAGATCTGGCCTAGTAACCCAACTCATGGTGTGAAGCTGAAAGGCAACGACAGTGACGATGGTGAACCAGTAGCGCTCTCCCTTGGTGAAGTGGGCGAGATCTGGAAGAACGTCCAGGCGTGGCAAACGCCCTACAAACGCACAGACCTAGTGGGCATTGTGGGGGCGTGTCTGGCTACTGGTTTCCGCATTAACGAAGTGCTTGCCATTCGTTGGGAAGATGTGGATCTAAGCGCTTCTCCGGCGACGATAGCGAACACCGGGACGATCGTTAGGCAAGACGGGAAACTCATTAGACAGTCTAAGACGAAGACGAAGAACGGTTACCGCATTGTGAAGCTTCCCGAATGGTTTAAAGAAATGTTGATCCTGCGTGTTCAGATGGCAGAAAGCACGCTCGTATTTCCCAACGACCGGGGCGGGTTCATGGATGCGGTGAATATCCGTACCCGGTTCAGGCAAGCCAGGGGCGAGGTTTTTAGCCACGTCCAATTGAAGTCATTCCGTTCATCTGTTGCTACTGCGATTGCGAACACCTCGAGCCTGGAGGACGCGCAGAAACAGTTAGGACATGGATCTAGTGCGATTACTCAACGCTATTACGTCCCTCGAGCGGTGGACGCTGGCGACAATACGGCCATCTTGGAATTGTTCGCACCGGATTCAATGTTATGACTAAGTTATGACTTGCCCTACTTGTAAACTTTTACCCCTTTACCAAACATGCAGGTAAAGGGGTATTTATTGAGCTGGAGATGGGACTTGAACCCACAACCTACGCATTACAAGTGCGTTGCGCTACCAATTGCGCCACTCCAGCACCGCATTTGATGCTGAGCATCAGATACAAAAAGGTATCGTAGCGCATTGCTTAGCACCAAGGGAATTCGGCGCTAAAGTGGCAGGTACACCCTGCGAACAAACAATCGTGATTGGACTTAGATCCTTGCAAGAAACTCTCCAACGGATAATAAGTTTTGCCACCCGACGCGGTCGCATTTCTACCGTTGACGCTGCAAAAGCCGCTCCACCACCATCACCACTTGCCCCCATTGATCTCACCGATCATAGCCAGGTAGCAGGCGTGATGGATCTCGCTGCGCGGATCGGGGATATTTTGTTATCTTCCGGCACTTCCAACAGTGATACCAAAGTCCAAATTAGGGCAGTTACCTCTGCTTATGGTCTTTATTATGCTCACGTGGACATCACGCTAAATACGATCACCATTTTCACCAATATTGGCAGTGAAAAGAAGGTACCTGTCAATATTTTCCGCGTGGTGGGCAAGCTGGACACTAACTTCTCCAAACTCTCTGAAGTTGACCGCCTGATTAGGTCTATTCAAGCAGGCGCTACCCCACCTCAGGTAGCGGAAAAGATTTTGGATGATCTGGAACAGTCCCCCGCTTCCTATGGCTTCCCCACTGCTTTATTGGGTTGGGCAACCATGGGAGGCTCGGTGGCAGTACTGCTCGGCGGTGGTTGGCAGGTATCCCTCATCGCCTTCCTTACCTCGGCGATCATCATTGCTACCTCTGCTTTTTTGGGAAAGCATGGCTTGCCGCTGTTTTTCCAAAATGTGGTGGGTGGACTTATTGCCACTATCCCAGCTGCAGTGGCCTATAGCTTGGCAATGCACTTTGGCTTGGAAATTAAACCCAGCCAAATTATTGCCTCAGGAATTGTGGTGTTGTTGGCAGGTTTGACCTTGGTGCAGTCCCTACAAGATGGCATCACCGGCGCCCCGGTAACAGCGAGTGCTCGATTTTTTGAAACCTTGCTTTTTACCGGTGGCATTGTGGCAGGTGTTGGTTTAGGAATTCAGCTTTCGGGAGCTTTAGATATTTTGCTGCCACCAATGGAAACTGCCACCGCCCCTAATCCTTCCTCTATATTGGCGCGAGTTATTGCAGGTGGAATTGCAGCAGCAGGCTTCTCTGTTGGTTGTTATGCAGAATGGTCTTCGGTGGTAATTGCTGGTCTTACCGCATTTATGGGTTCTGCGTTTTATTATTTTGTGCTGGTTTATGCAGGTCCCGTTTCAGCAGCTGCGGTGGCTGCAACTGCGGTTGGTTTTACCGGTGGCCTGTTGGCACGTCGCTTCCTCATTCCGCCGTTGATTGTGGCGATTGCTGGCATCACGCCGATGCTTCCCGGCTTGGCAATTTATCGTGGCATGTATGCCTCACTTAATGAGCAAACGCTTATTGGCTTTACCAATATTGCGGTTGCTTTGGCTACTGCTTCAGCCCTGGCTGCTGGCGTGGTACTGGGTGAATGGATTGCGCGACGTCTGCGCCGTCCGCCACGCTTTAACCCTTATCGTGCTTTCACCAAGGCCAATGCCTTCTCATTCCAGGACATTCAGCCCAAGCCACGACGTCAACGACGCAGAATGAAGAATAATCTCTACAACCAGCCCCGCAGCTGAGGTACGCACTTGGCCACTTAGCCACATAGCAAAAAGTAGCGTAGAATGCAGGGTCGATCGCTTTTTACCCTTCAGGAGGATCCTTGCCGGCCAAAATCACGGACACCCGTCCCACCCCAGAGTCCCTTCACGCTGTTGAAGAGGAGACCGCTGCCGGAGCTCGCAGGATTGTCGCCACCTATTCCAAAGATTTCTTTGATGGTGTGACCTTGATGTGCATGCTCGGCGTTGAGCCACAGGGGCTTCGTTACTCCAAAGTAGCCTCTGAGCATGAAGAATCTCAGCCAAAGAAGGCCGCTAAGCGCACCCGCAAGGCACCTGCAAAGAAGGCCACCAAGAAGGCCACGGCTAAGAAAACCACAGCTAAAAAGACTACAAAGAAGACCACTGCTAAGAAGACGACTAAGAAGTCCTAAACTTAGAGTTTATGGAAGCCTCCAATAGTTTTGTTGTAGTTGCCAATCGCCTACCGGTGGACATGACCGTCCACCCAGATGGCTCTTATAGCATTTCCCCTAGCCCCGGTGGCCTTGTCACGGGGCTTTCTCCCGTTCTTGAACAACATCGCGGATGTTGGGTGGGATGGCCTGGAACTGTTGATGTTGCTCCAGAACCTTTTCGCACCGATACCGGAGTGCTCTTGCATCCCGTCAAACTCACCTCAAGTGATTTTGAAGGATTCTACGAAGGTTTTTCCAATGCGACCCTGTGGCCACTATTCCATGACCTCATTGTGCAACCGGTGTACAACACCGATTGGTGGCAGGCTTTCCGCGAGGTCAATCTAAAATTCGCAGAGGCTGTGGCACAGGTTTCTGCACCCAACGCAACAGTGTGGGTGCAGGATTATCAGTTGCTTTTGGTGCCAGGCATTTTGCGCCAACTGCGTCCTGATCTCAAAATTGGCTTCTTTTTGCATATTCCTTTCCCCTCCCCCGATCTTTTCCGCCAGCTGCCTTGGCGTGAAGAGATTGTGCGCGGCATGCTCGGTGCTGATTTGGTGGGCTTCCACCTTATTCAAAATGCGGAGAATTTCCTGGCGCTAACCAAGCAGGTGGCAGGTACTGCAGGATCTCATACTGGGCAACCAGATGAGTTGGAAGTTCATGGCACCGCCAAGGTTCGTGAGCTTGGTGCTTATATTCGCACCCCTGATGCTCGAAATGTTGGGGTGGGAGCCTTTCCAATTTCCATTGACGTCAGTGCCTTCGGGAAGGCGTCGAAAAGCTCTGTTTTAAATCTTTTAAATGATTTGGGAAACCCCGAAACCACTTTCTTAGGCGTTGATCGCCTGGATTATACCAAGGGAATTTTGCAACGCCTGCTGGCTTTTGAGCAGCTTTTGGAAGCTGGCGCTTTGGACCCAGAAAAAGCGGTGTTATTGCAGGTTGCCACCCCATCGCGGGAACGTATTGATCATTATCGGGTCTCGCGATCACAGGTGGAGGAAGCTGTGGGGCGTATTAATGGCCGTTTTGGTCGAATGGGCCACCCAGTGGTGCATTATTTGCACCGTTCTTTGCCTAAGTCTGAACTGCAAATTCTTTATTCCGCAGCCGATGTCATGCTGGTGACGCCTTTTAAAGATGGCATGAACCTGGTGGCCAAGGAATATGTGGCCAACCATCGTGATGGCAATGGAGCTTTGGTGCTTTCAGAGTTTGCTGGTGCTGCAGCGGAACTCAGCGGTGCTTATTTGTGTAATCCTTTTGATTTGGAATCCGTTAAGCGTCAAATGGTGGCGGCGGTTTATGATCTGCGGCAAAACCCAGCCTCTGCGCGCGCTCGTATGCTTGCCAATAGTGAGCAGGTCTATTCCCATGACGTAAATGTGTGGGCAAATAGTTTCTTGGATTGCCTCAAGGAAGCAGGAGAAAATGCCAAAGCCTAAACTCCTCACCTCCCTGGCGCTGATTCCACTGGCACTGGGCTTAGTTTCTTGTGGTTCCGATGAGGTAGAAATGACTGATTCCACCTGGTTGGTCACCAATATTTACACCTCCCCCACCGAGGCAAATGCCATTAGTGATCTGGTAATTTCCCAGCCCAGCTTAGATTTTGGCATGGCTTCACTATCTGGTTTTAGCGGTTGTGTGCCTTTTACTGGCAATGCTGATTTTGATAAAGCTGGCCAAAAATCCACCGTCACCGAGGCTGAAAAAGTTACTTTTAGCGAACTCGATTTTGCTGAGTTGCCGGAAGATTGCCAAGGTCAAGAGCTTATGGTTCATGATCGCCTAGTGGATCTTTTGCCAGGTACTTTTGAGATCAGCCGGAAATCTGACACCGAGATCCTGCTGACCAAGGATGTTGAGGATTTGGATAAGCCATCTATCCGCCTGCTTTCTTGGGTTGCGCCCGCGCCTTAGCGCCCGCGCCTTAGCGCCCGCGCCCTAGCACTCAGTCCTAGCGGCTCAGCTCTGCGGGTGCCGGAAAATATCCGCCATAGGTCGCACCTAAATACGTACACTAGACGGCATGACTTTAAGTATTGAAGAGCTCGCGCAAACCCGCACCTTATTGGTGGTATCTGATTTTGATGGCACTATTGCTGGTTTCAGCAAAGAAGCCTACCAGGTCCCCATCAATCAAAAATCCCTTAAAGCCATTAAGGATTTGTCCAATCAGGCCAATACGGATGTGGTCATTTTGTCGGGCCGCCACCTCGAGGGACTGAACAAGGTTTTGGATTTGGGTGACTATCCCATCACCAAGGTCGGCTCCCACGGTTCTGAGGATTCTTCTCGTCCGCGCACCCTCACTGACCGAGAGCAAGAGCGCCTGGAGCATATCCATGCCGAGCTAGAGCAAATTGTCGAAGGCATCTCCGGCGCATTTGTTGAGGTCAAGCCTTTCCACCGCGTTTTGCACTTCTTCCGAGTCTCCGAGCCCGCATTGATCGAGCGCATTGTGGAAGCATCCACCCACGTAGATACCACGGGTCTCAAAGTAACCAAGGGCAAGAACATCATCGAATATTCCATCAGCAGCACCACCAAGGGCAGCTGGTTAGATGATTATATTCACCGCACCGAGCCCACTGGCGTTATTTTCATTGGCGATGACACCACCGATGAGCATGGTTTTGAGGTGCTTGTCGACGACCCCCGCGCCGTGACCGTGAAGGTGGGAGCGGGAGATACGGCAGCTAATACCCGCGTTGTGGGCATTGAAGATGTTGGCGATTTGCTGGAAAAACTGGCTTATGAGCGCATGCAGTACAACGAGCAGAAAAGCCTCGGGCTCTAAGCTTCATCCTTATCTACGCCTCTAAGCTGGGCAACGGTGCTGCCCCGGTTAAATTCCGTGGGCAGCACAATGGGGTGTTCTACATATTCTTCTTCAATAAGGCTCAGCAATAACTCGCCAGCCTTAAAACCTTTGAGTTTATTGGGCTGAATGACGGTACTAAGATCCCTGGCCAAGGCAAACTGGGTGCCATCGTAGCCAGTCAAAGAAAGATCCTCTGGCACCGTTTTTCCTACCGTTTTGAGATACTCCAACACACCAAAAGCCAGCGAATCGGTAGTACACAACACTGCGGTGAGCTCTGGGTGTTGTTCTAAAAGAGCCTTGGCAACCTTGAGGTTATGAGCGCGATCATTAATCCAGCATTCCATCACCGGCACGGTATCTGCAGCGATGCCTGCCTTATCAAAAACTTCCAAGGCTCCTTGTACGCGGGACTGCTGGACCTGATATTGGGCAGCATTTAAGCGCTCCGGAGAAACATATCCATCATTGCGCACGCGGTCCAGGCGAATCGACAAAATTCCAATTTTGCGGTGCCCAGCGTCAACTAATAATTGTGCGGCTGGAGCGATAGCAGCTTTATCATCCACGCCTACCCATGGCACCTCTTTTTCCGATACTGGTTGATCGGCAATAACTGCTGGTAATCCGCGTGATTTTACCGCTTCTAGGTGCGGGTCACCTTGAGCTACTGAGTAAATAACAAAACCATCTACCGCTGCTTGATTAACCAATTGCTGCGCAGAAATATGATCCACACTGCTTTCTGGGGAAGCAGGGATCAAGGTTAGCTGGGTATTTCCGGCGGCTTCGGCAACACCTGCCAAAAAGTCCACTGAGGCCATATCTTCGAAGGCATAGGTGAGATCTTCAGTCAGCAGCACGCCGATGGCTCCTGCCCGGCGCGTCCTCAAGCTACGCGCCACGGGGTTGGGGCCTAAGTAACCCATCTTTTCAGCGGTGTCCAAAATGCGTTGTCGCAGTTCCGCTGAAAGTTGCTCGGGGCGATTATATGCATTGGACACGGTGGTTCTTGAGACTCCAAGGGTTGCTGCAATAGATGCGAGCGTTCCATATTGTTGTTTCCGCGCCATAATGAGCCAAATCTACCAGGAGTATTCATCAGGCAGTGAGCTTTACCCTCTCAGGCTTACCCCGGTGCATTTTCAATAGGTTTTCATGTTGACAGCGCTTTTCAATAAGCATTAAATGGAATTTATGAAAAAACTCCTGTGGACTCTTCCCCTCCTTCCCCTAGCTTTGGTGGGATGTTCTTCTACTAACGCAGATTCTGCGGGATCAGCTAGCGAAGACGGCGCCCTTAATGTGGTTACCTCCACTCAGGTGTGGGCTGACGTGGCAACGGCAGTATCCCCCGATGCCAATGTAGAAGCCCTTATTAGTGGCGGTTCAGCGGATCCACACTCTTTTGAACCTTCTGCAACAGATATGGCCAAGATTGCCGAAGCAGACATTATTATCGTCGGCGGCGGTGGTTATGATTCCTGGCTTTATGATTCTTTAGAAGCTGATGACTCTCGCATTGTGCATGCCATGGACTTAAACGAGCATGACCACAGCGAGCATGCTGCAGATGCCCACGAAGCTGAAGTAGACAATGAGCACGTATGGTATTCCACCGATGCGGTATCCGAGGTAGCAAGCGATTTTGCGGCAAAGGTTGTTGAACTTAATGCTGATGCCACGGTTACCCCAGAGGCTGTTACTGCCAAAATGGATGAGCTGCACGCTGAGATCGCAGCCCTTCCGGCAGTTAAAATCGCCCAAACTGAGCCGATTGCTGATCACATTATTAGTGAATCCCAGCTTATTGAGTCCACTCCTGCGGGATACCGCGCAACGACTCTAAGCGAGGGTGAAGCAACTGCCTCCGATGTTGCTGCCTTCCAGGAAATTATCCGTACCCATGGCATTGATGTGCTGATTTATAATCCGCAGTCCGCCTCACCAGTTGCCACTAGCCTGAAGGAATTGGCGGAGGAGAACAATATCCCGGTTGTGGAGATTTCGGAGACGCCCGAGGGCAGCGAGAACTTCCTTGACACTTTCACCAAGGCAGTCACCGATCTCGCAGCTGCCGCACAGGGAGTTTAAGATTATTTAAATGTTGCTGACTTTTAAAGATGCAGCCGTAGATCCCCTCTGGCGCGACTTGAACTTGGAGTTGCGCCAGGGGGAATTTCTGGCCGTACTAGGCCCCAACGGTGTCGGAAAATCCACCCTCATCGGCACAATTTTAGGAACCCGTAAGCTCACCAGCGGTTCGGTGTCCACCGACGCACGCCTGGGGTATATCCCCCAACAGCGCATTTTCGACGTCCCCCTGCGCGCCCGAGATCTGGTTTCACTTGCTGCGTCTCATGGTGTGCTTAAAGGTCGCACCCCGAGCAAGGGTGTCGTCGACAAGCTTCTTGCGCGCGTTGGCGCGACCGGAATCGCCGAGCGGCGCGTAGGCGAGCTTTCAGGTGGGCAGCAACAGCTTATCCGCCAAGCTCAAGCGCTTGCCACACAGCCTCAACTGCTGCTTGCCGACGAACCCCTGCTCAGCCTGGATCCTGGCATTCAACAGCGCACGGTCTCCCTTTTTGGCGAACTCAAAGCCGAGGGCGCCGGAATTGTGGTGGTCACCCACGATATTAATCCGCTTATCGGGCTGGTAGATCGCATTTTATACCTGGCTCCCAATGGGCATTCCATCGGCACTATCGATCAAGTTATGCAATCTGAGAAGCTCTCTGAGCTTTATAATGCGCCGGTGACAGTGGCGCACATTAATGACCGAATTGTGGTGGTGTAGGTGAATTTAACAACCTGGATTTCTGATACTCAGTACCTACTGAGTGTGGAATTTGTCCAACATGCCATTATCGCTGCTGCCTTGTTGGGACTACTTTCTGGTGTTATCGCACCGCTAATTGTGGTGCGCCAGCAGTCTTTTGCGGTGCATGGCACTGCCGAACTTGCCCTCATGGGCGCGGCCGCCGCACTGCTTTTTGGCCTTAATGTAGGCGGTGGCGCGGTTATTGGTTCCGTGGTGGCCGCAGTTTTATTGGCGCTGCTAGGTATGAAACAACAAGATGCTGCCGTGGGTGTGGTGATGAGCTTCGGTCTGGGCCTGTCAGTGCTGTTTATTCACCTTTACCCAGGGCGTAGCTCCACCGCATTTTCACTGCTGACCGGCCAAATTGTGGGTGTGTCGGCAGCGTCCTTGTGGATTTTGGTGGCGGTAACGGTTGTTGTGGTTGCAGCTGTAGCTATTTTCTGGCGCCCTTTACTTTTTGCTAGCGCCGATCCGCTAATGGCACAGGCATCAGGTATTAAAGTTCATGCCATTTCCGTTGGATTTGCCGTGCTCGTGGGCTTAACCACCTCCCAATCTGTGCAGATTGTGGGTGCCCTTTTGGTTATGGCTTTGCTGATTACTCCAGGGGCAGCGGCCGTGGCGATTACCGCAAATCCCCTAAAAGCTGTGGCTCTCGCGGTTATTTTTGCCGAGGTCTCGGCAGTGGGTGGACTTTTGCTGTCTCTCGCCCCTGGCCTACCAGTCAGTGTTTTTGTGACCACCATTTCCTTCCTTATTTACCTGGTGTGTCGCCTAATTGCTTGGGTACGAGGCCGTGGCGCCCAACGTGATGAAGACGCTTTAAAGCGTCGCCTGCATGATCAGCATCATCATTAAAAAAAGGTATTGCTCCAAACCGTGTGGTTTGGAGCAATACTTTTTTGTGTTTTAGGCTTTAGCCTTTGATGCGGCGCTGACGTGCAAACTCAGAAAGCACAACACCTGCTGCAACAGATGCGTTGAGGGACTCAACCCAATCCTCAGTAGGAATGGACATGATGGTATCGCAGTTTTCGCGAACCAAGCGGGAAATACCCTTGCCCTCAGAACCAACCACGATGACCACGTTGTCGGTGCCATCGTAGGTGTCCAGGGTGTGGTCTCCACCAGCATCCAGGCCAATAACCTGGTAACCGTTTTGCTGGAATTCCTTCACAGTACGGGTCATGTTGGTTTCTTTAGCCACTGGAACGCGCGCTGCGGTACCTGCAGAGGTACGCCATGCAACAGCGGTAACAGAGGCAGAACGACGCTCAGGGATGATAACGCCATTGCCGCCGAATGCACCCACAGAGCGGATTACTGCACCGAGGTTACGAGGGTCAGTGATGTTGTCCAAGATGACAAACATGGCAGGCTTATCAGAAGCTGCAGCACTGGCGATGAGATCTTGTACATTCGCATACTCAAATGGTGGGATGGACAGACCAATTCCCTGGTGCATGCCATTGCGGGTCATGCGGTCGAGCTCAAGCTTGTTGACCTCAAGCACTGGAATACCGTGGCTGGCTGCCAAACGGACGGATTCGCTGAGGCGCTCATCGTTGGTGGCGCCTTCTGCAACATAAAGTGCAGTTGAAGGTACGCGAGCCTTGAGGCACTCAAGGACCGGGTTACGGCCTACAACCAACTCTGGCATTTCCCTATCGTGGCGGCCACGATCGCGACGCTCGCGCTCGACCTTGCGCTTGTGTGCTGCGTGGTAAACGCGGTCCTCTGCCTTAGGGGTTGGGCCCTTGCCCTTGAGTCCGCGACGAACCTGTCCACCGCTGCCCTTGAGGGCGCCCTTTTTATTAGTTTTGCGCAAACCGCCGCGGCGGCTGTCATTTCCTGCCATGTTTAAAACTTCTCCTTCTTAAGAGTTACAAACTCTACTGCAATTTCCAGGTAGCACCATCAGCGGTGTCCACGACGTCGATTCCGGCGGCTGCTAGTCGATCACGAACTTCATCAGCAACTGCCCAGTTTTTCTCTGCGCGAGCATTAGCCCGGCGCTCAAGTTCTGCTGACACCAACACGTCTAGTGCCTTATCTGACTTCTCGTCAGTATTTGTTCCTGCCCCCCATTCAACAGGATCGAAGCCCAAAACACCCGTCATGGCTCGCACGGCGCTTGCTAAAGCTTGTGCAGTTTCCTTATCTCCCTTGTCAAGGGCAGAATTTCCCTCGCGCACCGCATTGTGAATTTCTGCAAGAGCTTTAGGAACAGCGATATCTTCATCCATGGCAGCTGCAAAACCTGCGGTCCACTCACCCACTGGTACTTCTCCCACGCGCTCCAAGAAACTTTCGATGCGACGGTAACCAGCGGCTGCTTCTTTAAGCGCATTTTCGGAGTATTCCAGCACTGAACGGTAGTGGGCGGAACCTAGGTAATAACGCAATTCGACGGGACGAACCTGCTTGAGCATTTCAGGTACAGAAAGCACATTGCCCAAAGACTTAGACATCTTTTCACCGGCCATCGTGACCCAGTGATTGTGCATCCAATAGTTGGCAAATTTATCGCCGGCTGCATGTGCTTGGGCAATTTCATTTTCATGGTGCGGGAATTGCAGATCCAAACCACCGCAGTGAATATCAAATTGTTGACCCAAATAATAGGTAGCCATAGCGGAGCACTCCAGGTGCCAACCCGGACGGCCTTCACCCCAAGGGGTTGGCCATGAAGGTTCACCAGGCTTAGCGGCTTTCCACAGTGCAAAATCCTGTGGTCCGCGCTTGCCAAAGTTATCGGTTTCGCCCTGTTCCATATCTTCTACTCGGTTGCCAGAGAGAGATCCATAATCAGAGCCCTCCGCCTTGGACCAGGCTGCGACATCAAAGTAGACGGAACCATCAACGGCATAAGCAAAGCCATTGTCGATCAAGCGCTGCATGTACTCCACCATTTGGGTGACATGGCCAGTGGCACGCGGCTCAACAGAAGGAGGCAAAACTCCTAAGGTGTTATAGGTCCAGGTGAATTCACGTTCATAGGTGGAAACCCATTCCCACCAGGGACGGTGATTTTCTGCTGCTTTGGTGAGAATTTTGTCATCAATATCGGTGACATTGCGAACAAAGGCAACGTCTAGGCCTTGTGCGATTAGCCAGCGACGCAAAATATCAAAGGCTACGGCAGAGCGAACATGTCCGATATGGGGCAGGGCTTGGGGCGTGGCACCACACAGGTACACCGAGGCATGCCCAGGTGTAACAGGCTGAAATTCTCGAAGCGTACGGGTACCGGTGTCAAAAATGCGTAGAGTCACGCCACCTAGTCTAACTGGCGATAAGCAAGGTGTTGTGCAAACAGTGGACAAAGGCCTTTAAGAACAAGCGAACCCCGCGATGCGCCTTAAAGGCGTTCTGCGGGGTGTGCTTAAAAAGTGACTGTATTATTTGGCAGCTTCTGCAAGTTCTTTGACGCCGACACTCAGTAATTTGTCTCCGGCCGCTATGGAACCTGCAGCCAGGCTAGCTACTGGACCGGTCTTACGTGAGTTGGAAATGACAATGGGAGTTGTGATTTCATAACCAGCTGCTTTGATGGATGCGATATCAAACTCGCAGAGCAACTCCCCTGCTTGTACCTCATCACCCTGCTTTTTAAAGGCTTTAAAGTGCTGACCCTTCAGGTTTACAGTGTCAAAGCCAATGTGCATGAGAACATCGATGTCTTTGCCATCAGTTCCCTTAGTGCGCACAGCAAAGGCATGACCGGAGGGGAAAGCTACGACAACCTTGCCACTAACTGGAGAAACCAGACGGCCTTCGCTTGGAACGATGGCAATACCTGCGCCAAGTTTGCCGGTGGCAAACATTTCATCGCTCACGCTGCCCAATTCAATGGCTTCGCCAGTTAGTGGTGCCTGAATAACAGTGGAATCGGCTGCCAGATAGTTTTCTAAGTGTGTAGTTGCCGCTGGAATGACGGCTGCACGTGGGCTTGCGTCTGGGTCGATGGTGCCGTCTCTCTTAATGAGGTAGAAACCATAAAACAGGGCGGAAGCAAAGGCCAGCACGAAGGTGATAACTGCGCAGACCAAGAACATCGCCATGTCTGGAGCGTCAATGGAAACCACTCCGAGGAATCCTGCAGCACCGAGGGCAACTGCCTTGATATTAAAGATGGCGATTAGTGCGCCTCCAACCGCTGCGACACCGATGCCGATGAAGAAAGGCCAGCGCAAACGCAGGTTCACGCCAAAGATGGCAGGTTCGGTAATTCCGAGTACTGCAGAGATTCCAGAGGCTCCAGCGAGGCCTTTGAGCTTTTCACTCTTGGCCAGGAAGAAGACGGCCAAACACACAGCGCCCTGAGCAATATTGGCCATGGAAGCGGTGGCAAAGATGAAGGATCCACCCTGGTTAAAGAGTTCCAGCTCAATTGGTGGGAAGGACTGGTGCAATCCGGTGATGACGATTGGGGAATAAACCAGACCGAAGAGCAAGCCACCGATAGGGCCACCGAATTCATAAATGTTAAGCAAGCCACTCGCCAGCCAATCGCCAATAAAGCGCATGGCAGGGCCGATGGCAATGAAGGTGAGGAAGCCAGTGATAAGCAGCGTAAGAACTGGGGTTACCAAGAAATCTGCAGTGCCCTTGAGCCTGCGGTGGAAGAACTTTTCAATGGTTGCCAACACCCAGGCAACAACCAGCACAGGTAGTACCGTGCCCTGATAGCCAGCTTGTGCAACTTCGAGACCAAAGAGGTTCCATACTGGCATTTCACCGGCAGCCATGGTGGTGGCCACGCTGTAGCCATTAACCAGACTTGGGTAAACCATGGCCATACCCATGCCCGCGCCAAGGAACTCATTGCCACCAAAACGCTTGGTGGCGGTAAAGCCCACCAACACTGGGAGGAAGGCAAATGGTGCAGAAGCAAGCAGGTTGATCATCTCGGCTGCGCCACTGATTTGTGGGTACATCTCGACCAAAGACTGTGGTCCAAAGAGATCTGCTGCGGTGAGCACGTTATTTAGTGCCATGAGCAAACCGCCACCGACCAAGATCGGAATCAGCGGGACGAAGATATCGGCCAGTGCTTTAACACTGCGGCTAAACCAGTTGCCACTATTAGCTGCCACGTCTTTGAGTTGCTCGGTGGATACTGCGATGTCTTTGGAGGTAGCTGCGTCCATTTCCCTAAAGACGTTATCTACGTCGCCTGGGCCAACGATGACCTGGAACATGCCACCCGTTTCAAAGGTGCCTTTGAGGTCTGGGTCATTGTCGAGCAATTCTCGGTCAACGTTGTTGGAATCTTTTAAAACCATGCGCAGGCGGGTAGCACAGTGGGCGGCGGCGAGAATATTTTCTTCGCCGCCAACACCGCGGATAACCCGCTGTGCAACGTCTTTGTGGTCCATAGACCTCTCCTTAAACGGGGATTTTAAGAACAAAACATCATGTTTGTTCGGAAACTACCCCTCATTAAACATGCTTGTTTATGCCCGTTCAAGGGTTTTGGGCAAAAATGTGTAAAAACTATCACATTTTCACTAAAGGTGTGATCTATTTTACTTTCTAAAGAAACTTAAAAGGTTCGGAGGGAATATAAAAACCTGCCATCACCTGCACTTATTTCAATTGCAGTGATGTCATCAGCAATTAATAGCTCACCACCATCGAGAGCAACTTGGCGCCTATCCCCAGCACGATCCACCGACAAAACCTTCCCATCCCACGCAACGGCGATGTTTGGTCGGATGTCTACTCGGACAGGCTCGCGCCCAAGCTCAAAACGGCTCACTCCCTCTTCCCCGGCCGGCAAAAGTAGCTCTTGATAAAGCTCATGCCCTTTAAGGCTGAGTCGACGCGGAACCGTAAGACAATGCACCCATCCTTCCGCTTCCACGGTGGGGTGATCATCTTGGGCAGGCAGTCCCATCCAGCCAATCAGCCAGGTTTGCACACCGGATACCGCTACCTGTGGTGCATAAAATTCATGGCCATAATCCAACTCGCTAAAGCCACGCAGCACGGTAAATGTTGTGCCTTCTAACCGACCAACCACATATCCGCACTGGTCAGAGCTGGCATAATGCGTGGTCTCAGCATCAATTCTTTCCAAGCCCTGAGGGCAGAAAATAAGCACATCAAGATCTTCGCCAGTTTCCAAATCATGCATAGTGAAGAGGTTTGGACATTCCCACATATAGCCACCGGGGATCAAATCTGGAGATACCCCAGGCTCCGCTTGGCTGAGATCAAAAGTGATCTCGCCACTGAAATCCCAATTTTCCAAATCAGCAGAGCGGTACAAGACAACGGTTCCTGTTTCATCTTCCCGCTGGGCGCCGAGCACCATTTTCCACCCAGCGCCGTCGACGCTGATCATAGGATCGCGGTAGTGAGCCGTAAACCCAGGCGCGGGCCCGTCGATAAGCGGGTTTAATGCTGATCGACGATGGACACCGCCCATTTCCCCAGCCGGATCTTCCACCTCAACCAAGTTTTGGGTGGCGCGGCGCTGGCCGTCAACTTTGAGATTGCCGGTATAAAAAAGGCGCAGTTTATTGTCATGGACCACGGCACCGCCGGAATAACATCCGTGCAGGTCATAGGAGAAGTCCGGATACAGCGCGTTGGGAAAATGGCGCCACTTTAAACGCTCTGGGCCTCGTAATTCAGTAACCGCATGACCCCAACCGGTGCGCTTAGGCGCATAGGGAAAACCGGGATCATGCTGATAATAAACATGAAGATTATTGCCATCAATGTAGACACCGTTGGGGTCATTGAGTCGCCCCTGGGGCGGGGTGAGGTGATAACTGGGGCGCAAAGATGCGGAGTTGGACATAGTTTCACACCCTACTTATTCACCGCTTGTAGCAGGCGGCTTTGTTTCTTATTCGTTCAAATTTGCCTGTTCCACATGCCGGTAATACTCAACATTGTCCAAGCGGCTAGCTGCAGCTTCATCAATAATCACAGTCACGGCTGGATGCATTTGCAAAATGGAAGCCGGGCAAGAGGCAGATACTGGACCTTCCACCGCTTGGGCAATGGCTTGGGCTTTGCTCTCCCCTACAGCCAATAAAAGAATGTTCTTGGCGCGAGAAATTGTGCCAAGTCCTTGCGTAATCGCATGGGTTGGTACTTCATTTTCAGATGCAAAAAACCGCGCATTATCGGCAACTGTTTTAGGATGCAGCGCTTGAACTTTGGTCAGCCCACTTAGTGAAGAGCTAGGCTCATTAAATCCAATATGCCCATTGGCACCAATTCCTAAAATCTGAATATCCACACCGGCCCCAGAAACTTGATTTTCATATGCTTGGGCAGCTGCAAAAGAAT
Organism: Corynebacterium callunae DSM 20147; assembly: GCF_000344785.1. Lineage (NCBI taxonomy): Bacteria > Bacillati > Actinomycetota > Actinomycetes > Mycobacteriales > Corynebacteriaceae > Corynebacterium > Corynebacterium callunae. The sequence continues at coordinate 2,403,857 of NC_020506.1, forward strand.
CTCCATGGTCGCCAGCAGGACTAAAAACGCGGTCATCGGCGATATCAATGTGGCTGGTTAAAGTATCGCGAATGGTCTGGTAATAGCTATTTGGATCGGTACGGCTAATGCCCACATACTCATCCAAGAGGAATGCTTGGCACTGTTGAAAAGATATTTCCGCATCCTGATTTAGTCGAATTAGCTCTGCGTAGGTGGATAGTGGAGTTGATCCCGTGGCCAGGCCCAAGGTTGCTCCGCGGTTGATAAAAGGACTCATTAACTGAGCTGCACTTTGTCCCACAGCTTCGTTGTTTTTTCTAATGAGGATGCGCATTTAGATCTCCTTCACATAAACAGCTGCGACTTGACCCTGGGAATCCAAAGCCACGATATTCAAGGGAGCATTTACTTCAATAGCATGCTGCCTAAGGCCTAGTACGCGGGAAGCAGTTGTAGAACTGAGCTGGGTTGCGTCGCAAAGCGTCATCCCCCTGGCAACGTGGCGCCTAAATTGCTGCGCTATGGTGCTGGTGCCGCCAGCGATGGCGCCGCCGTTTTTGAGGCGTGCCACGCCTCCTTGTACCTCAACTTCCAGCACACCGAGGATGTAATTTCCATCCGGCATCCCGGCAGCCTCGATGGCGTCACTAACAAAAAATGCACGCTCAGAGCGGGCAAAATCGACGGTGCCGTCAGATAAATGAACACCATCTGCCACCAATTCCACAAAGGCCTCGCCGTTTCGCGCGGCTGCCAACATGGCACCGGCAGCACCTGGGGCGCGGTGGTGCAGCGGAGGCATCGCATTAAAAAGGTGGGTGGCAGTAACCTTTAGCCCTAGCGCTGTGGCCTGGGAAATTGCGTGCGTGGTGGTCTCAAAATCAGCATCGGTGTGGCCAAATGAAACGATAATGCCGTGCTGCACACAAAGTTCAAGCAGTGCAACCAGGTTGGGAGTTTCTGGGGCGATGGTGATGGACTTAATCCAGCCCGCAGCAGCTCCAATGATCTGCCCAAAATCTTCCGGGTTGCCAGGATAAATAAAATCAGGGTTTTGGGCACCACAACGGCAAGCGTTAATAAAAGGACCCTCTAGGTGAATACCAAAAAGCAAGCCTTCCGCACACAGCTCTTTCAGCACTTCTACCTGCTTTATGAGCTCTTCCGGCGGCGCGGAAACCAAACTTGCCAGCAAAATTGTGGCGCCTTGGGAACGGTGAAATTGGGCAGCCCGGCGCGCCTGTTCCACAGTTCCAGTGGGAAAAGCTCCACCCAAGCCACCGTGATTATGCAGATCAATAAAGCCTGGTACAAGGGTTAATCCTGTACTTGCCAAGCCATTATCTGCTGCCGGGTTTCCGGATACCGCCACAATGTGTCCGTCTTTGAAGGACACAGTGCCATCAATAATTCCGCGGGGAGTAACAATCCTTCCGCTAATCTCACCGGTGCTTTTCACTTTGATTTTTATCCCGTCCGCTTTTGAAGCTTGTGGATCATTCTTTGATTATTGTTCTTCCCTCAAACAAGCATAGGACGTATGATGTCTTATGTCCATCGTTTTTGTTGGTCATCCCAGAGTAAAAATCCCCACAAAGCTCGCTACAACCTGCAGTATCGCCAAATCAATCCGTGGCGCTCATACCCCTCACCCCAAGGAATCAAGATGACTTCTCCAACTTTCACCGGCGTCATTCCCCCAGTAATGACCCCGCTAAACACTGATGGCAGTATTGACTTTGACAGTCTGAAAAACTTGGTGGATCACCTCATCACCGGTGGAGTCGATGGCCTTTTTGCACTCGGTTCTTCAGGTGAAGCAGCATTCCTCACCCGCACACAACGCAAAGAAGCATTGCGCACCATCGTGGAACACACCGCAGGTCGCGTCCCCGTCACCGCAGGAATCATCGAGACCACCACCCCGCGAGTATTGGAACTTGTCAAGGATGCGCAGGAAGTGGGTGCACAAGGCCTGGTTGCGACCGCCCCGTTTTACACTCGCACCCATCCAGTGGAAATTGAAGAACATCTGCGCAAGATTCACGCTGTGGCCCCTGACCTGCCACTATATGCATACAACATTCCAGTTTCTGTGCACAGCAACCTCGAACCTGAAATGTTGCTCCGCCTGGCAAAAGATGGCGTGCTGGCAGGTACCAAGGATTCCAGTGGCAACGATGGTTCCATCCGCGCCCTCATAGAAGCGCGTGACGACGCCGGCCTGCAGGATAGTTTCAAGGTGCTCACCGGAAGTGAGACGACCGTTGACTTCGCATACCTTGCAGGCGCGGATGGAGTAGTCCCGGGGCTGGGCAATGTTGATCCGGCAGCCTACGCCGAGTTGGCACGCCTATGCCTGGCCGGACAATGGGATGAGGCAGCTGTACTCCAAAAACAGATCAACCATCTTTTCCACATTGTTTTCATCGGCGACGGTGCACGCATGTCTGGCTCTTCTGCAGGCCTCGGAGGCTTCAAAGCAGCCCTTAAACACCTTGACGTAATCAGCAATTCCACCATGGCTGCTCCGCATCAGGCACTCGATGATGCAGAAGTCTCCCGCATCGGTGAAATTGTCGATGCCTTCCTTTACCGCCCCGAGGTTTAAAACTTGTCTGCCACTACCCTCCCTACTTGTACCCTCGCTCTTGACATTGGGGGCACCAAGATAGCTTTTGCCTTGGTGCCAGATGCTAACCCCACCACCACAATTGGCACAGATCGACTAAAAACCAAAGCTGGCGATGGCCCGCTGGAGCAAACGCGACAGGCGCTCATTTCTGGCTTAGCTAAAGCACAAGAATTAGGGTTTCACATTGCCCGGGTGGGTATTGGCGCGCCGGGAGTTATTTTGGCTCCCCGCGGAGAGATTGCCTATAACGGTGACACCCTTAGCAACTGGGCGCGTACTGACCTGCGGGGATTGGTTCAAGAAGTCCTTGGCGTTCCATTGGCGGTACATAATGATGTGCGAATTTGGGCCTATGGCGAGCATCATCTAGGTGCTGGGCAAAGCCTCCAAGGCCGAGTACTTTATGTTTCTTTGGGCACTGGAGTGGGCGCTGCAGTAATTGATAATGGTGAACTCATGTCCGGACCTACTGGATCTGCTGGTGAATTCGCAGAAATCCGCTGTTCAGACTTTGCTGGACGCAGTGATCGTTGTGAGAACATAGCTAGCGGAACCGGGCTAACTAAGTATTATGTTGAAGCGACAGGCAATCCTTTAGAACTTCCCGATATTATGCACAAGTGGCATGAGGAGGATGAGCTAACACGACGCATCATCAACGGAAATCTACGAGGATTTGGCCAAGCACTTGGAGCTTTAGTGACATTCTTGGATCTTTCCGCCGTCGTAATCGGTGGTGGGGTATCAGGCATCGGGGCGCCTGTTATTGATCCCATTTCGGAAGGTATTTCAGACACAATTCTGAAGCCCAACGTTGGTGTTCGAGTCTTAACCACAAGTCTTGGCTCGGATGCTGCGGTACTCGCTGCTGCGTGTTATGCCCGTGATCATGCTTTTTTATAAATTAATTTGTGCACGTCTTTAGTACTGCCACCTTAGGAGATTGATCTTCATGGACCTCAATCAACAACGCGAACTTTTGCACTCAACTTTAAGAGGACAGCTCATCGTTTCTGTCCAGGCGCCAGCCGGACATGCAATGCGCGATACCCATACCCTTACCCATGTGGCCGCTGCTTGTGTTGATGGTGGTGCACCAGCAATTCGCTGTGGTGGTTATGGAGGATTAGATGACATCCGCGCTATTTCAGAGCGAGTGGATGTACCTGTTTTTGGATTAACCAAAGAGGGCACTGAAGGCGTTTACATTACGCCAAGCCGTGACTCCGTGCGTGCTGTTGCAGAAGCAGGTGCTGCTGTGGTTTGCGCGGATGCGACCTTCCGTCCCCGTCCAGATGGTTCTACCTTTGCAGAATTGGTGAAGGTAGCTCATGATTCTGGAGTGTTAATTATGGCCGATTGCGCAACTCCCGAGGAAGTTGTGGCAGCTCACCGGGCTGGTGCCGATTTTGTGTCAACTACTCTGGCTGGATACACCAAGCACCGCGCCAAGACAGTGGGGCCAGACTTAGACTGCTTGCGTGAAGCTCGCGATTTAGTACCAGAAGCTTTCCTCATTGGTGAGGGTCGTTTTTCTACTCCTGCCGATGTGGCACATGGTCGCCTTATTGGCGCTGATGCCATTATCGTGGGAACGGCGATTACTGATCCAGGTTTTATTACTGGACAGTTTGCTTCACTTTTGAAATAGGCCTGCCATCATAGGGCACGCTTAAGCCATAAATAATCTCTGATCCGCGCCGGATATCAAAGACCAGTTCATCACCAATTTCTAGATGGTGCCGGGCTGGTTTTCCTCTGGTGCGGATCTTTTGGGTGCTGGCGCTAGGGTCAGAGACAATCTTAAAAACACCTTCACCCCACGCGCTGGAATCCGGAAGTGGAACCTCTACTCCTGCAAAATCATCTCGAGGAACCACATGGCGCAGCGATACACAATCAACAAGTTCTTCCGGCACCCGGCGTTGCATATCTGCTTCTGAAATTACGGTACATTTCAAAGCTCGCGTGCCTTCTGCCTCCCACACCACAGCAACCTTGCCATCAGGCATCTCTACCGCAGTGGAATAAGCGGCCTCAGCTCTTTCAATGGTGATGCGATGAGTCCAAGTTTTGCCATCATCTGCAGATAAATCCACCACCAAATGGCGCCGCAAATGTGGATCTGCCAGGTGAATGGCAGCCAGCATTTTCGCCGATTTCCAATAAAAAACATGCCCATTACAACCTGGATCAAGTAATTCTGGAATATCTTCCAAAGGGCTAAAGCTTGCGCCATTGTCATAGGAATAACTCACCTGCCTATGCCCCACTCCTCGCGAATGTAGCACCACCGTCCCATTAGGTAATTGCGCCATTGCGGATTCATTGCCGCCAGCAATATCAGCAGTATGGCCATCACTACGAAGCACCCTCACAAAGATTTCAGTACCTTTGCGCAGCACAAAACTTTGTAACCAGCGTCCATCTTTCAACACCAATCCAGTACCAGAAGAGGCAAAGGCGGCATCTACATCTGCAAAATATGAAGAGATGCTTGTCGACGCCCACCTCCGCCCCTCCCGGCGCGCCAGCCGGGGGTCAAGGTCTGTGGGGTTTTCAAAAAAACCAGATAAATTAGACAATCCATAAAACGCTAAATCACCGCGTACCAAACAAGCATCGCCCACACCGCGGTGTCCGGACTGCGTTATCTCCGGCTGAGGCGGTGACCAGTGGATACCATCCGCCGAGCGGGCAGACCACAGATCCACCGGCGCCGGCAGATCGTCAACGCCGAGGCGGGCGTCGAAAAGCATAAAAAGACCGTCATCCCAGGCAAGGGCAGGGATGCGATAAAGCCCGCGGACAATGGTGCTAGTTTTCATCAAGCATGCCGGCAATCATGCGACGAAACGGCGCATAGTGATTGAGCACGGCTGCGCGGTAGGCCTCCGCATCGCCTTTACTAAGCGCCTCAACAATATCAATGTGCGCCTTAATTGTTTGATCAATATCAGCTGGCATGGCCATATTTAGCAGCGGTTGAGCTTCCGTCTGAATCCGCCAAAAAGCGTCATTGAGCTCGCGGATCAGTGGATTTTTGGTACGCGATAAAAGAGTGCGATGGAAAGCTTGATCTTCTGCCACAAAAGGTTCACCACGGTCATTGTGCTCTCGCATCTTTTCCACCAGATCCAACAAAGCTTGGCGGTCGGAATCAGTGAAAACCTCAATAAGCTCCGCGCCCAGGGAAAGATCTAAGATTTCACGGGTATCCACCACATAAAACATATTTTCTACTGAGGTGTCATTATCTAATACCGTGCGGAACACCATTCCATTAATAAGCGGCTCCAGCGACATGGATGAAACGAAAGTGCCATAACCATGGCGAACTTCCACGATATCTAGGGTTACTAGTGCCCGAATTGCCTCTCTAATTGCTGAACGCGAGCACCCCAATTCCTCACAGAGCACAGTCTCCGAAGGCAAGATATCCCCAGTTCGCAGGTGATTGTCGCGGATATATTTCTTAATATCGCGCACTGCATCTTGGGTGGTCGTTCTGGATCGTGCTGCCTTTCGAGGTGCTTCCATGGTGTGTCCCACTTTCCTATTAGTAACGCTTTTATTTTAGTTGTTAAACCGCAAAGAAATTGCAGCATTAGTGCTTTTTAAACTGCCCTGGCGGAACTTAAATATCTGTTCACCTGGTCACTGTTTAAAGACTTTTCAGTTTTTTGGTACACATTGTCAAAATGTCGAGAAAAACCATTCCTAAACGTCTGACGTCTGATGTATAGTGAGTTTACCCCAAACACATGACCCCCATCACATTTTTATTGGATTGACTGTTCTTAAAGAAGTTTTCCTCTGTCGACCTCCTTAATTGAAAAGGATGCACACCATGAGCACTCCAGTTTCGCGCCGTAACTTCCTCCGAGCAACAGGCATCTTGGGTGCTGCCGCCGGCATAGGCGCCACCCTTGCAGCATGTGCGCCTGACAACACTGGCACTTCAGGTTCTTCCAGCTCAAGTTCCACAGCCACCGGTACAGCAAATGAAAACGGCACTATCACCGCCGCCATTTCCTATGAACTCGGAACAAATGGCTACGACCCGATGACTACCTCTTCCGCCCTCACCGTGGCTGCCAACTGGCACACCCTTGAAGGCCTCACCGAAGTTGACCCAGCCACCGGCGAAACTTATGCGGCACTGGCCAGCACTCTTCCCAGCGGTGATGCCACCTCCGTTGACGTAAAACTCCGTGATGGCGCCACCTTCTCTGATGGCAAGGCCGTCACCGCAGATGACGTGGTCTTCTCCTTCCAACGCGTGATGGACAAGGCAAATAACTCCCTTTATGCTGCTTTCATTCCTTTTATTAAGGCAGTAACCAAAAAAGATGACAGCACCGTCACCTTCGATTTGGAATACGCCACCGGAATTCTGGCCAAGCGTCTGGCAGTGGTAAAGATTGTTCCTAAGGCTGCCGTCGAAGCAGATGCCTCCGGCTTTGATGCCAATCCAATCGGTTCAGGCCCCTATAAGATGACTGACAATGGAGGTGCCTCCAAGGTTCTCAAGTTTGAAAAGAATGCCTCTTATAATGGTCCCCGCCCAGCACGTGCCGCAGCCATGGAATGGCAAATCATTCCCGATGCATCTACCCGCACCAATTCCCTGCAATCGGGCAGTGCAATGGCCATCGACTCCGTTCCTTATCTCTCCATCCCGCAGGTACAAGCAACCAGCACTGTAGAGTCTGTCCAAGGATTTGGCCTCCTCTTTGCAATGTTTAACTGCTCCGCTGACAATCCTTTTAATGATGTGCGCAACCGCCAAGCTTTCCTTTACGCACTGGATATGCAAAAGGTTGTCACCACTGGCATGGCTGACCAAGCAACTCCGGCCACCTCCTTTGTGCATAAGGATCACCCCAACTACAACGAGGCATCCACGGTCTATGCTCTCGATGCTGCCAAGGCTAAATCTCTCATCGCAGAAACTGGCCTGACACGTATTAACCTGCTGTGTACCGATCATGACTGGGTGAAAAACTGCACCCCATTGATTCAAGAATCCCTCAAGGCAATTGGCCTCGAAGTGGAATTCACCGAGCGTAAATCAGCCGATGTTTATTACACCATCGACGGCAAACCAGAAGCCTTTGACGTTGTCATCGCCCCGGGTGATCCTTCTGTCTTTGGTAACGATCCCGACCTCCTCATGCGCTGGTGGTACGCAGCCGATGTTTGGACCGATTCCCGTATGCACTGGAAAGGTTCCGAAAGCTACGAACAAGTTCAGATGCTGCTCAACGAAGGTATACGCGCCACCGACGAGGCCGAGCAACAAGATATTTGGAACCGCACCTTTGATGCGCTTTCCGAAAACATCCCCCTCTATCCGCTCTTCCACCGCAAGGTTCCAACCGCATGGAATGCTGACTCCCTGGTGGACTTCAAGCCAATTGCGCTTACCGGCTTGAGCTTCTCTGGTGTAGCAACCACCGCTTAAAGCCTGAATATCCGGCAGATTAAAGCCCGGCGTAGCAAACACACAGCGCCGCGCCGGGCTTTAATCTGTTTCAACTATTTAGCTTTTGACTTCTAGATTCCACAAAGTCCCCCATTTCTAAGCAGCATTTAGTTGGCGCTCACCCAGCGCCAAAGGTGCCCCCTTCTTTCATTCGAAAGCGCGATACCAACTATGTCTAACCTTTTAAGACTTATCGGTCGACGGCTGATTGCACTGCCCATCATGATCATCGGTGTCACACTCTTAGTCTTCATTGTTATGTCCTTTTCCCCAGCCGATCCGGCTCGCTTAGCACTGGGTGAATCTGCCTCACAAGAAGCCTTGGAAGCCTACCGTGAGGCAAATGGACTTAATGATCCACTCATGATCCGCTATCTAGATTTCATAGTGGGCATGTTGCGCGGCGACTTGGGCACTACCAGTGGTGGCGTCACAGTAACTGAAGTTGTATCTCGCGCTTTCCCCATTACTTTGCAGCTGACTTTTTGGGGCTTAATAATCGCAGTCATCTTGGCGTTAATTCTTGGTGTTATCGCAGCTCTTTATCGTGACCGCTGGCCTGATCAACTCATTCGAATTGCCTCTATCGCAGCTTTAGCTACTCCTTCTTTTTGGTTGGCAATTTTGCTCATCCAATGGCTTGGCACCATTCCAGGAGCGTGGGGGCTCTTCCCCGCACTGGTCACCAAATGGGTTCCATTTAGTGAAAACCCTGCGGTGTACTTCAATAACATCGCTTTACCTGCAATAGCGTTGGCAATTCCGGTTGCAGGTTCCTTGGCTCGTGTTGTCCGCACCTCCATGGTGGAAGAACTAGATAAGGATTATGTCCGCACTGCAATCGGTGCTGGTATTCCCAAAGCAGAGGTTATTTCCCGCAATGTCTTGCGCAATGCACTGATTACGCCCATTACGGTAATTGGTTTGCGCGTCGGTTATCTCATGGGTGGTGCGGTCATTATCGAGATCATCTTCAATATCCAAGCCATGGGTCAGCTCATCCTTGATGGTGTCACCCGAAATGACGTTTATTTGGTTCAGGGTGTCACTCTCACCGTGGCTATTGCATTTATCATCGTCAACATCGCCGTGGACTTACTCTATGTCCTGGTCAACCCACGGATTAGGAATATCTAATGCGCCGCAAACTGACAACTAAGCTGGAAGCTCGCACCGGTTCACGGCTAGGCGGATTCAAAGCACTGCCTCTGCCATCCAAAATTGCCGTATTTTTCATCAGCATTATCTTCCTCATGGCAATTTTTGCCCCACTCGTCACGCAATATGATCCGCTAGCTTCAGGTACCCCAGTTCAGCCACCAAGCGGAGAACACTGGTTTGGCACCGACGCCATTGGCCGAGATATTTTCTCTCGTGTAGTCCACGGTGCACGCGCATCCCTCATTATTGGTCTCTGCGCCACTGGTTCCGCACTGTTAATTGCAGCAGTACTCGGTTCTATCGCGGCAACAGCAAACCGCGTCATCTCAGAAGTACTGATGCGTGTGCTGGATGTCATTATGTCATTCCCCGGCATTGCTCTGGCAGCAGTTTTTGTGGCAGTTTTTGGCAATGGAGTTCCCGTTATTGTTTTTGCCATTGCATTCTTGTACACCCCGCAGTTAGCCCGAATTGTGCGCGCTAATATTTTGTCCCAATTTGGCGAGGACTACGTCAATGCTTCCAAAGTGGTGGGTGCATCCACCACGCATATTTTGATCAAGCACGTAGCAAGAAACTGTATAGCTCCCATCTTGGTCTTTGCCACAGTGCTTGTTGCCGATGCCATTGTTTTTGAAGCATCCTTGTCCTTTATTAATGCCGGTGTTAAACCACCTTCACCATCCTGGGGCAATATTTTGGCCGATGGTAAAGCCTTGCTACTCGGTGGTGCTTGGTGGCCTACTTTCTTCCCCGGTTTGATGATCCTGGTTACGGTGTTGTGTCTTAATATCCTCTCCGAAGGACTGACTGACACCCTAGCCAGCCCTACGCCAAAACCTGTTCCACCATCTTTGAAGAAAGCAGAAGAAGGCAAGGAGGTTATCGATTCAGATGCTCTAGTACTGGGACAAACCTCTCGAGAAGAAGCTAATGTTGCCTTGGCAGTTTCACTGGCGGCACTTTCTGCCAGCGAAAACAACACAAATTCTCGTCTGGTTTTCACAGGTGACCCCACCCCCTTGCTAGAAGTTAAGAACCTCAAGATCTCCTTCCCCAGCGCGCATGGAGAAACTCCTATTGTTGATGGCGTAAGTTTTAATATCGCCCCAGGCCAAACCATGGGATTGGTTGGTGAATCTGGATGTGGAAAATCCATTACTGCAATGTCGATCATGGGATTGCTGCCAGCAAATGCCAAAATCGAAGGCGAGATCTTATATGACGGGAAGAATCTTCTCACTCTAAAACCAGAAGAGCTCAATGCCTTGCGTGGTCATGAAATTGCCATGATTTACCAGGATGCTCTATCGGCACTGAACCCATCAATGCTGATTAGCGCCCAAATGAAGCAACTTACTAAACGTGGTGGCAAGCGCACTGCCGAGGAACTTTTGGAATTAGTTGGACTTGATCCCAAGCGCACCCTACAGTCTTATCCGCACGAGCTTTCCGGTGGCCAGCGTCAGCGCGTGCTAATTGCTATGGCACTAACTCGAAATCCACGTTTGCTCATCGCTGATGAACCAACCACAGCCTTGGATGTAACCGTGCAGCAGCAGGTGGTTGATCTGCTCAATGAACTGCGTGACAAGCTCGGTTTTGCCATGATCTTTGTTTCCCACGACCTCGCATTGGTGGCGCGCCTCGTCCATAAACTAACGGTCATGTACGCAGGTCAGGTAGTTGAGCAAGGTAATACCCGAGAAATTCTCACAGATCCACGCCATGAATACACCCGTGGATTGCTCGGCTCAGTGTTGTCTATTGAGGCTGGTGTAGATCGCCTCTACCAAGTTCCGGGCACGGTTCCTTCCCCGAAGGATTATGTAGCTGGAGATCGTTTTGCACCGCGTTCTTCCTTCCCAGAGATCGGACTAGATGAAAAGCCCACACTGCGTCCTATACCTGGTACGGAACATAGTTTTGCTGCCACCGATGAGTTACTGGCACTTAAAGGAGAGCACTAATGAATGAGCCTCGAATTCCCGTCATCGAGCTGCGCAATACTAATGTCATCCATAAAACACGTGGTGGCAAGCTTTTTAAGCCTGATACCGTGCATGCTAATAAAAACATCAACTTTAAGGCTTATCGCAATGAAGTCGTTGGGATTGTGGGTGAATCCGGTTGCGGAAAATCCACTTTGGCACGCGTAATGGTGGGGCTACAACCTATTACCTCAGGTGAGGTCTTGTTTAAAGGAAAGCCTATGCGTACCCGAGGCTCCCAACGTAAAGAAATTGGCAAAGCCGTATCGGTGGTTTTCCAGGATCCTTCTACGTCTCTAAATCCCCGAATGACAGTGAGAGATCAGTTGCTTGATCCTTTGCGGATCCACGGCGTGGGGACGGAAGCTACTCGCAAGCAAAGAGTTGCAGAGCTTATCAATATGGTCGGCTTGCCGCAATCTGCGTTGGAGGTGCTCCCCCGCCAGGTTTCTGGTGGTCAGCGCCAGCGTGTAGCTATTGCACGCGCCTTGGCTTTGGAACCAGATATCATCATCGCCGATGAACCCACCTCTGCACTGGATGTGTCGGTGCGTGCCCAGGTTCTCAATCTTTTGCTAGATCTAAAAACTGAGTTGGGCCTGGGATTGGTCTTTATTTCCCACGACATCAATACAGTGCGTTATGTTTCTGACCGCATCGCGGTGATGTTGGCTGGTGAGATCATCGAAGAGAACACCACCTCGGAGATTTTTAATAACACTCAGCAGGAGTACACCCGCACTCTGCTTAAAGCAACGCCTTCGCTATTGCACAAAAACCGCCTTTAAAAGCGTGCTTTACGACGCCCACACCACCGCAGTGGCCACTGCCGCGCGGCCTTCGCCGCGTCCAGTAAAGCCCATGTGATCGGTGGTGGTGGCAGAAAGTGAACACGGAGCGCCGAGAATCTCAGCGATAACGTGCTGGGCTTCTTCGCGACGCGGACCAAATTTAGGAGTTTGGCCAATTAGCTGCGCTGCAACATTGCCAATAATAAAGCCTTTGGATTCCACAAATTCGCTAACTTCTTTGAGCAACTGGGTTCCAGAAACGCCGTCATATTCCGGGCGGCCAACTCCTACGAAAGAACCGAGATCACCAAGACCAGCAGCGGATAGCAGCGCATCAACAATCGCGTGTGCCACCACATCACCATCGGAGTGACCTTCGCAGCCGGCTAAATCTTCAAAAAGTAGGCAAGCCAACCAGCAGGCTTTTCCCTCTTCAATTTGGTGTGCATCAGTGGCAATGCCAACGCGGGGAATAATGGGGTTAGTCACTGGGTACCTCAAAAATTGTTGGTTCGGCTTCATCGGTTATACGCTGGGCCAGCATCATATCAATTGGAGTGGTCACTTTAAAGGCCATGGGATCACCTTGTACACATTCCACATCAACGCCATACCATTCCATCAAGCTGGCATCATCAGTGGGAATGAACCCGGGATTGGGGTCAGCGAAGTACTTTTCATTTGCTGCTATCAGCTCTGACAGCAAAAATCCCTGTGGGGTTTGAACGGCACGAAGTTCCGCACGGTTTGGGGTTTCCACCACCAATTTTCCCTGCTCATCAACTCTTTTGATGGTGTCTGCCACTGGCAAAACTGGAATAACAGCCTTTGCGCCTTCAGAAACCTTGTGTACTACTCGAGCAATTAATCCGGGAGGCGTTAGCGCACGAGCACTATCGTGAATTAACACAATTGCATCAGGGGTTTCGTCGTCAAGCTTAATGGCCTTAAGTCCCGCCCACACTGAATCGGCGCGCTCACCGCCACCATACACCAGGCGTACTTTGACTCCCTCTGGGGAGTCGAGCAAGCCCCGCTTGTTGAGGAGTTCGCGCGCATAGTCTTCCATGTCGGGGCTGACCAGGATGATAATTTCATCGACGCTTTGGGAGGTCAACATAGCTTGGAGCGAACGCTCAACAAGGCTACGTTCCCGCAGGGTGACAAAGGCTTTGGGGATTGGTCCGCCCAGGCGCGTGCCACGGCCCGCCGCCGCAAGTAATGCGATGACGGGCATTGAAGGAGTAGACATAGGTTTTTAAGGCCTAGTCTTCGTCGTCGAAGCTCAGATCGTCAAGATCCACGTCGGAATCATCAAAGTCATCAAAAGCGTCCTTCTTCTCTTCCTCTTCACCAAAGAGGTCAGCGCGGTGACGAGCAATAGTCTCATCAACCTCAGCCAAGAAGGAGTCAGCCTTTTCTTCATCGACGGTTTCTGCTAGTGCTAGCTCACCAACCAAAACCTGACGAGCCTTGGAAAGCATGCGCTTTTCACCAGCGGAAAGGCCACGGTCCTGGTCACGACGCCATAGATCACGCACAACCTCAGCAACCTTGTTCACATCGCCGGAAGCAAGACGCTCCTGGTTTGCCTTATAACGGCGTGACCAGTTGCCAGCTTCTTCCACATCAATTTCGCGCAGCACGGAAAAGACTTTTTGCAGGCCTTCTTCACCCACAACATCGCGCACGCCAACCAGCTCAGCATTCTTGGCAGGTACGCGAACAACGAGATCGGAATGGTTAATCTGGAGAACTAGGTAGTCCACCGTCTCACCATTCATTTCACGCTGCTCCAGGGCTGAAACGATTGCAGCTCCGTGGTGCGGGTAAACGACGGTGTCTCCGACCTTGAATTCCATTCCCACTCCTTCTATTGGTCAATATCTTCAAAAAGAACTGACCCCTGGCACCTTAAAAATGGCGCTTTAAAACAAAGACAAAATACTTAAACCCGTTCCAGCGAAAACATAGGAAAACTTGGGAGTTTCTCATAGGGTTTCGCGACAGGCCTCAACCTTCGGAATTCTACCATGTTTATACAGCTTTAGCAGCTTGCAGGCATATATAGGCACTTGCCCGGCCTTTGAACATTTTAGGCGGGACCTCACTTTTACATCCTGATATTTACCTAGCAACACCTCTTAAAGGTCGCGTGGACCGGCGTTAAAGGAAAATCTCGCGTGAAATAGCTGACATTTGCCGGATTTTGCCCATTTTTGCCAGGTTTATGCCCCTTTTGTTTGCCCCCGTTTACACCCTCGGTTAGCCCAATCAACTGTGTTAAAGAGGTTTTAAAGACTAGGGTTAGTTGCAGCATATCCAGATTTTCTGGATGAATCCTGGAATTTATACCCCAATGGAGGACGAACCCGTGAAGTCCCTGAACTCGGTTGCCCGTCGTGGCGCGATCATGACTGTGGCTGCTGCGTCAGCTCTTGCGCTTGCTTCCTGCAGTGCAGGACAGATCACTCAGACCTCGAGCCAGGTTGCTGCCGTTGATGGCAACCAAGCTGCAGCAGAAAGCGGAGCTGTTGTAGTCCGCGACGTAACTGTTCACCTCACCGAAGAGGGCGAAGCTGGCGTTAAGTTCACTGCAATCAACCAGGACACCGAGAACGTCTCCCACAACCTGGAGTCCGTCACCGTTGATGGCAAGGAAGTTACTCTCGGCGATGTAGCTCCACTGGAGCGCAACTGCTCCCTCGTCGCAGATATTGAGTCTGAACTTGCATTGCTTGAAGAGCCTGAGGTTGGCTGCATCCAGCACGTTGCAACCTCCGTTGAGAACCCAGGCTTCGCATATGGTGGAGTTGTTCCTGTGGTTTTGACCTTCGACACCGGTGAGATCACCGTTGACGCTACCGTCTCCGCACCAGTTCTGGAGTCCGGCCAGGTTAGCCGTGAAGTTGGAAGCGGCGAAGAAGAATCTAGCCACTAATCTTTAACTAGCCTTTAAAAATGCACACCTCGTTTGAGGTGTGCATTTTGCTTTTCCTAAGTCTTCACAATTTCCCAAACCACCCCTATTTTCGAACATAGTTTCCCCTATGTCCCAATGGTGGTTTAAGGTTGTGGGCATGGCTAAAAAAGCACGCAGCGTACACACTTGTTCAGAATGTGGTTATTCCAGCCCCAAGTGGTTGGGTCGCTGTCCCGAGTGCGGTTCCTGGGGTTCCATGCAGGAACATGCCGTGGGTGAAACCGGCGGAGCTGCCCGCGCCGCAGTGTCTGGCGTAACTCCCGCAGGTCTGACACCTACCTCCCCAGCTGTCCCCATCGGCCAGGTAGTTGCCTCCTCTGCCACCAGCATTTCCACCGGCATCGGTGAATTAGACCGCGTACTGGGCAATGGCATTGTGCCAGGCTCAGTTGTACTTATGGCTGGTGAGCCAGGTGTTGGTAAATCAACACTGCTTTTGGAGGTAGCCAGCCGCTGGTCATCCATGCCAGAAGGAGATGGCACTCGTACCGCACTTTATGTCACCGCAGAGGAATCTGCAGGTCAGGTGCGCCTGCGTGCAGAAAGAACTGGAGCGGTTAAAGATACCCTTTATCTCGCCGCTGAATCTAACTTGGATGTAGTTTTTGGCCATGTCTCCCAGCTCAAGCCCAGTTTGCTCATTGTGGACTCGGTCCAAACCATGCATGCCGCAGGTGTCGAGGGCGTTGCCGGCGGTGTGGCACAATCTCGTGCCGTCACAGCAGCCTTGACCACCTTGGCTAAAACCTCTGGCATTCCCATTTTGCTTGTTGGCCACGTCACCAAGGATGGCAATGTGGCAGGTCCACGCGTTTTGGAACACCTCGTGGATGTGGTGTTGAACTTTGAGGGTGATCGCCACTCTTCCCTACGTATGCTGCGCGGTATTAAAAACCGCTATGGTGCCACCGATGAAGTGGGCTGTTTTGAGCAACAATCAGATGGCATCAAAGAGGTTCCAGACCCCTCCGGACTCTTCCTCTCCCACCGTGGCTCCACCCCTGATGGCACTGCCGTTACCGTCGCCATGGACGGCGTGCGCCCACTATTGGCCGAGGTCCAAAGCTTGCTTGTCGACGCCCCCTCGAAGAATCCCCGCAGGGTTGTCACGGGGCTCGACGCTAACCGGGTGCCGATGGTCTTGGCGGTACTGTCCGCGCGCGCAGGGCGCGCTACCCAGGGCAAAGATGCCTATGTGGCAACTGTCGGAGGAATGAAGGTTGGGGAACCAGCCACTGATCTAGCAGTAGCTCTAGCTACGGCATCGGCCCTTGCTAAAAAACCTCTGCCCGATAAAACGGTGGTACTTGGTGAAGTTGGCCTAGCCGGTGAAATCCGCCGAGTTCCAAATGTGGAAAGGCGCATTGCTGAAGCCGAACGCCTCGGTTATCAAAAAGCCATCGTGCCTGCAGGTTCCAATATCAAAAACTCCTCGCTGAAGATAATGGAAGCAGCAACGCTAGTTGATGCATTGGCAGCGGTAAGCTTATAACTCATGACACCAACCTCCCCTCAGGGTTCTACCGCCATGGCAGCAGCCGGTGCCGATACCGGCCTTTTAGGAACCCAGGATGTACATACTCTCAAAGCCACGTTGCATCGCTTAGCTCCTGGAACTCCCCTGCGTGATGCACTAGATCGCATTGTGCGCGGACACACTGGAGCTTTGATTGTTATTGGAGATGATGAAAACGTCACCTCCATTTGTGATGGTGGCTTTGAATTTGATGTACCTTTTGCAGCGACGCGCCTTCGCGAGCTCTGCAAAATGGATGGTGCAGTGATCTTGTCCTCTGATATTGAACGCATTAAGCGCGCCAATGTTCAGCTGCTTCCCTCCCCCACCTGGCCTACCCAGGAATCCGGCACCCGCCACCGCTCAGCAGAGCGCACTGCGCTACACACGGGCGTTCCCGTAATTGCCGTATCGGAATCACAAAACACCATTACCCTCTACGTCGAGGGCAAAGCTCATATGCTGGAACAGCCATCAACCCTGCTTAACCGCGCAAACCAAGCCTTGGGCACCATGGAGCGTTATCGCGATCGCCTTGATCAGGTTGATAGCCGTCTTCATCTGGCAGAGTTACACAGCTATGTCACCGTCATTGACGTGGTTTCTGTAATTCAGCGCGAAGAGATGCTGCGCCGTGTGGGCGAAAGCATTGACGGCGATGTTTTGGAATTGGGCAAAGACGCCAAGCAGATTCAGATTCAGCTCAGCGAATTGCGTGGTGATAATGACCGCGAGCGCGAGGCAATTATCGCAGATTACCTGGTTACCGATGGTATTCCTGCGGATGATGAAGTTCACGCAGCTTTGGAATCAATTTCCGAGCTTGATGATAAAGCCTTGATGAAGCCCGCTAATATTGCTCGTATTCTGGGACTTCCTCCCACCGAGGAAGCACTTGATGAGCCAGTGGTTCCACGCGGATACCGCACGCTAAACCGTGTGCCTCGTGTACAGAAATTCCTCATGGATAAACTCATTGTGGAATTTGGCAACTTGGATGCGCTGCTTAATGCCAGCACCGAGGATCTCAGCGCCATTGAAGGTGTCGGTTCCCTATGGGCCCGCCACATTACCGATGGCCTCGGCCGACTCAGCTAGTCTCAGCTAGTCTCAGCTAAAAGGGCTTAAACGACAAAAAGCGCCTGTATTCCCGAAGTTTTGGGAATACAGGCGCTTTATGTGTTTTTAGGCCAGGTTAAAGGTCACTGGAACTGAAGGATTAGATCCGATCACAGTATGTAAGAAATATGCTCCAGCAGGAACTGCTTGGCGGTTATTGCACTGCCCGGGGGCAGAGTTGGTGCGAGACCAGGTGGCCTGGAAATAACGATCCTTACCAGCAGGGAAAACACTGGTGCCATCTTCAATTGCTGGATTACAGTCAACGTCGGACCAAATACGGGCATTGGTGGCCAGATCATAAACCTCAAAACGCAAGACGTTTTCTTCCAGGTTGATCTCACAATCAACGGCAGTTGGATTATGCACCGTCATAAACAATTCGGGCTGTTCCCCGCTGGCAAAGCTGGTGTTATTAGTGTTGGCCGTAATAACAAGATCTTTAAGTTCACAGGTCTTCTTAGCATCGGCAGCTGCCGTGGTGGAAGCTTTAGGATCTGCCGAGGTTGATTCCTTGACAGTAGAAGCCTCAGAGGCAGAATCCGAAGCAGATGGAGAGGCACTAGAGCTGGTGAGATCTACCGGCTTAGAGCTTTCCACTGCTGAGGTAACGGCAGCATTGGTCGACTGATCTTCTTCAGTTTTTTCAGAAGATCCGCCCCCTAATGCCACAACTGCCCAAATAATTAGGGCAATGACGACGAGCAGAACTGCAAGCGCGGCCATGCGACGGCGCCTATAAATGGCTTCATTATGTCTCGGCGTTCCCACATCCACCACTCTATAACTTGCAGCTCATTGGTACACGGATTAGCGGTGTGGGCGTGTTGAAAATTAACCCGCCCAGCAGCTTTTAATCCAAACCTACATTGCGGCTAATAACCGGCATGGTCTTGCCATCGGAAAGCTGGTAGCGCAGGCCGATAATGCCCACCTTGCCAGCGTTGACCTTATCGTGAATCTCAGGGGAACGAGAAAGAATCTGGTTCACCGTTGCTACTACATGGTGCTTTTCAAAATCTTCAATGCTGGTTTTGCCATCAGCCTTGGCCTCAAGAATGGAAGGAGCTACCTTTTCTACCAATACGCGCTGGTAACCACCAGGGATTGCACCACCATCAAGAGCGCTGGCAGTAGCAGCGACCGCACCACAGGATTCGTGACCCATGACGATAACCAGTGGCACACCAATGGATTCAATGGCGTATTCGATGGAGGCAAACACTGCCTGGTCCAAAATTTCACCGGCGGTACGAACCACAAAAAGATCACCGAGTCCAACGTCAAAAATCAGCTCAACGGGCACGCGGGAATCAGAGCAGGAAATGACAACTGCAGCGGGCTTTTGGCCATCACGAAGCTCACGGCGACGAGGTGCATCCTGGTTAGGACGGTCCTCGTTGAAGTTCATAAAGCGCTCATTACCGGCAGCAAGTGCCGTCCACACAGCAGAAGGGGTTCTCTCAACATTTCTCAAAGGCATAAATAACATTGTGTCACTTAGTGTGATTGGGAACCTAATAGATTGGGCATTAAAATTTTTCAGGACATGTCATATAAACCACTGCACACAGCCCTTTTAACCTGGTTTCGCAGCAATGCGCGCGAGCTAGCCTGGAGAAATCCCAACACCAGCGCCTGGGGAATTCTCATTTCTGAGGTGATGAGCCAACAAACTCCCGTTGCCCGTGTGGAACCAATTTGGTTGGAATGGCTCAAAAAATGGCCCACCCCTGTGGATTTTGCTGCTGCCTCCACCGATGAAGTGCTGCGTGCCTGGGGCAAGTTGGGTTACCCCAGACGAGCCTTGCGTTTGAAGGAGTGCGCGCAAGTGATCGTCGACAAGCATGGTGGTGAGGTCCCGGATTCGGTGGAGGAACTGCTGGCGTTGCCGGGAATTGGTGATTACACCGCGCGGGCGGTGGCGGCTTTTCATTTTGGGCAGCGTGTACCGGTGGTTGATACCAACGTGCGTCGCGTGTATCAGCGCGCCATAAATGGGCGCTACCTTGCCGGTCCGGCGAAAAAACAGGAGCTTGTCGACGTCGAGTTGCTGCTTCCGGAAAAAGACGCCCCCGAATTTTCCGCAGCGTTGATGGAATTGGGTGCTTTGGTATGCACTGCAACCTCGCCTAAATGTGGCAGCTGCCCTTTGGTGGAGCTGTGCCAATGGCAAAAATTGGGATGTCCCAGCCCCAGTGAAGAAGAATTGGCATCCGCTAAAAAGCGGGTGCAGAAGTTTGTGGGGACTGATCGCCAAGTGCGTGGTTTGATCATGGATGTACTACGCGGGGCAGATGCACCAGTACCACTTTCAGCAATTGATGTGGTGTGGCCGGATGCTGCCCAACGCTCCCGCGCGCTTTATTCCCTGCTCCAGGATGGACTTGCCGAGCAAGATGATCAGGGTTATTTCCACCTGCCGCGGTAGGTGAATCCACCGGGAAGCTTCACGGTGATGCCACCGCGAGTATTAAAGGTAACCGGCCCGATCCTCTTGGAACCAGATACTCCGGACTTGGAGACATTAATCCAGCTGTCTTTTCCGGTCTTAATTACTTTTCGATAATTTAATCCCATAACACTTGAGCCTAATCAATTGTGGGGATAAACAAAGAACTGCCCCACACCATGGTAAGTGTGGGGCAGTTCGTCGAGAAGCGCTTTACTGCTCGCGCTGTGGCGCTGCGCCACCGGACTGACCGTCGGTGCCGTAGAAATCATTGGATCCACGGTCGATATCAGTGCCCTGCTCAGCATCAGCATCGAGCTTTTCAAGCTGATCGATGTCAATGCCATCCAGGGAATCAGTCTCTGGAACGTCGCCGTCGGCTGCAGAATCTACATCTTTAATAGCTTCTGCTGCTTCCACGGAGATCTCCGAGAACTTACCCTCTGGCAGTGGCTTTGGGCGAGGGGTGAAGGTGAACTTGGCCTTGTCCGTATCCTTGGACTCGCCATCCCAGCCTTCAACATCCACGCTGACGATCTCGCCGGCACCGATTTCACCAAAGAGGATCTTCTCAGACATCTGGTCCTCGATCTCCCGCTGAATGGTACGACGCAATGGACGTGCACCCAGTACTGGATCAAAGCCACGAGTTGCCAGCAAAGCCTTAGCCTTATCGGAAAGCTCGATGCTCATATCCTTGTCAGCAAGAGCCTTGGAGACACGGCCGATAAGCAGATCCACCATCTGAATGATCTGATCCTTGGTGAGCTGGTGGAAGACCACGATCTCATCAATACGGTTCAGGAACTCAGGGCGGAAGTGCTTCTTTAGCTCATCGTTGACCTTGTTCTTCATGCGGTCATACTGTGCTTCCGTATCGGTAGCGGTAGAACCGGAGAAGCCCAAGCCCACAGCCTTGGAGATATCAGAGGTACCCAGGTTGGAGGTGAAGATAAGAACAGTATTCTTGAAGTCCACTACGCGACCCTGGCCGTCGGTCAGACGTCCATCTTCTAGCACCTGCAGCAAGGTGTTGTAGATCTCCTTGTGAGCCTTCTCGATTTCGTCGAAAAGCACCACAGAGAATGGCTTGCGGCGAACCTTCTCAGTCAGCTGGCCACCTTCTTCATAGCCAACGTATCCCGGAGGGGCACCGAAGAGTCGAGACGCGGTGAAGCGGTCGTGGAACTCGCCCATGTCGATCTGGATGAGGGCATCATCGTCACCGAAGAGGAAGCCAGCCAAAGCCTTGGACAGCTCCGTCTTACCAACACCGGAAGGACCAGCGAAGATGAAGGAACCGGAAGGACGCTTAGGATCCTTCAGGCCTGCACGGGTACGACGGATTGCACGAGCCACTGCCTTAACTGCATCATTTTGACCGATGATGCGCTTGTGCAGCTCCTCTTCCATGTTGAGCAGGCGGGAGGACTCAGCCTCGGTGAGCTTGAAGACAGGAATACCGGTCCAGTTGGCCAGAACTTCTGCGATCTGCTCTTCGCCGACTTCTGCGATCTCTTCAAGATCACCAGAACGCCATTGCTTTTCCTTCTCAGCGCGCTCTTCGCCTAGCTTGCGCTCCTTATCGCGCAGGCCAGCTGCCTTTTCGAAGTCCTGAGCATCAATTGCTGCTTCCTTCTCACGACGGACATCAGCAATGCGCTCATCAACTTCGCGCAGAGACTCAGGAGCAGTCATACGCTTAATGCGCATGCGTGCACCTGCTTCATCGATAAGGTCAACGGCCTTATCTGGCAAGAAGCGGTCATTAATATAACGATCAGCAAGCTGAGCTGCAGCAGCCAGCGCGCCATCGGTAATGGAGACACGGTGGTGTGCCTCATAACGATCGCGCAGACCCTTAAGGATCTCAATGGTCAGCTCAACAGAAGGCTCAGGAACCTGAACTGGCTGGAAACGACGCTCAAGGGCCGCATCCTTTTCGATGTGCTTACGGTACTCATCAAGAGTGGTAGCACCGATGGTCTGCAGCTCACCACGAGCCAGCTTTGGCTTCAGCAAAGAAGCGGCGTCAATTGCACCCTCAGCTGCACCAGCACCAACCAAGGTGTGGATCTCATCGATAAAGAGGATGATGTCACCGCGCTGGTTGATCTCCTTAAGAACCTTCTTCAGGCGCTCTTCGAAGTCACCACGGTAACGGGAACCTGCAACCAAAGAACCGAGGTCTAGAGAATAAACCTGCTTGTCCTTCAAGGTCTCAGGAACCTTGCCATTAACGATATCTAATGCCAGACCCTCAACAACGGCGGTCTTACCAACGCCAGGCTCACCAATAAGCACTGGGTTGTTCTTGGTACGACGGGAGAGCACCTGCATAATGCGCTCAATTTCCTTATCGCGACCAACAACTGGATCCAGCTTGCCATCCTTGGCAGCCTGGGTCAGGTTACGACCAAACTGATCCAACACTAGTGAAGTAGAGCGCTCGCCCACACCACCGGAGGTAGGACGACCACCAGGAGCAGCACCTGCACCAACGGCATCTCCAGCACCTGGAGCGCTCTGGCCGGCCTCAGGGGAACCACCCTGACCGCCTTCATAACCGGAAAGCAACTGAATAACCTGCTGGCGTACGCGAGGCAGATCAGCACCAAGCTTGACCAAAACCTGAGCAGCGACGCCCTCGCCCTCACGAATCAGGCCGAGCAAAAGGAACTCAGTACCGATGTACTTGTGTCCCATCTGCAGACCTTCGCGGAGGCTGAGCTCCAAAACCTTCTTAGCGCGGGGAGTAAAAGGAATATGACCAGTGGTTGGCTGAGTGCCGTGTCCAATGATCTCTTCAACTTCTTGCCTAACAGCGTCCAGGGAAATACCCATGGACTCCAAAGCCTTAGCGGCTACACCCTCACCCTCGTGGATGAGGCCGAGCAGAATGTGCTCGGTGCCAATGTAATTGTGGTTGAGCATGCGCGCCTCTTCTTGCGCGAGCACAATCACGCGGCGTGCACGATCGGTAAACCTCTCGAACATGTCTCTCCCCTTAATCCTTAATTTCTAAATTCGCTTTCACCTACTCTAACGCCACACAAGTACAAAGCTTCCCTAGTTTTTGCAGCGGCTTTAAGTTAGAGGCTGGAATTATGTACATTCCTGCAGCTTAAACATCATTTTTGGGGCCTTAAACCCCCTGTACGCCTGTAGCGAACACGGCGTTTGGGCGTCGAAAAGCGGTTTTTAAGGGCGCTTTGGAGTACCCTGGTCGCGTTCGTGGGTGTGCTCAAAAAGGTGCGCTCATTTTCGAATGGATTGGATTAACCTATGCGTTTTCTCAATGATTCACCAGCTCCCTATGAGCTGACCTATTCCGACGTTTTTATGGTGCCTTCGCGTTCCGACGTCGGCTCGCGCATGTCTGTAAACCTGCGCACCAATGACGGCACCGGAACCACAATCCCGCTGGTTGTGGCCAATATGACCGCTGTGGCCGGACGCCGTATGGCAGAAACTATCGCGCGACGCGGTGGCATTGCCATCCTCCCCCAGGATGTGCCTGCTGAGATCGCTGCAGAGACTATCGCCAATGTGAAAAAGGCTGATCTGGTTTTTGATACCCCAATTACCGTCAAGCCACACCACACTGTGGGATACACCCGGAATCTGCTGCACAAGCGCGCACACGGTGCTGCCATTGTGCTTGAAGGCGATAAGCCAGTTGGCCTGGTTACCGATAAAGACCTCGAGGGTGCAGATAACTTTACCCAGGTAGGAACCCTGATGAGCACCTCCCTGCTCACCTTGCCTGATGATATTTCCCCCGAAGAGGCCTTCGGAATTTTGCATGATGCCAGCCGTAAGCTCGCCCCTGTAGTGGCAGCCGATGGCACCCTGCGCGGCATTCTTACCCGCGCTGGAGCACTGCGCGCCACCATGTACACCCCAGCAGTTGATGCACAGGGTCGTCTGCGTGTGGGCGCTGCAATCGGCATTAATGGTGACATTGAAGGCCGCACCAAGACGCTGCTCGACGCCGGTGCCGATGTGCTCGTTGTTGATACTGCGCACGGCCACCAAAGCACCATGATTGAAGCTCTAAAGCGCATTCGTGCCATGGGTGTTGACGTGCCAATCGTCGCCGGAAATGTGGTCACCGCTGCTGGTGTGCGTGACCTAGTGGAAGCCGGTGCTGACATCATCAAGGTCGGCGTGGGACCAGGCGCAATGTGTACTACCCGAATGCAAACCGGTGTGGGCCGCCCACAGTTCTCCGCAGTGTTGGAATGTGCTGCCGAAGCCCGCAAACTGGGCGCCCATGTCTGGGCCGACGGCGGTGTCCGCGATCCGCGCGATGTTGCCTTGGCACTAGCTGCCGGCGCTTCCAATGTGATGGTCGGATCTTGGTTCTCCGGAACTTATGAATCCCCTGGTGACCTGCGCTTCGAATCCGATGGACGCATGTACAAAGAGTCCTTTGGTATGGCTTCACGTCGCGCTGTGGAAAACCGCAATCAGAAGGTCGAGGCCTTTGAAAAGGCTCGTCGCGCCATGTTTGAAGAGGGCATTTCCACCGCTCGCATTTACATTGATAAGCGCCATGGCGGTGTGGAAGACCTGGTAGACAAGATCATCTCAGGTGTGCGTTCTTCCTTCACCTACGCCGGTGCAGATTCCATTGATACCTTCTTTGAGCGTGCCACCGTTGGCGTGCAGTCCACTGAAGGTTATGCCGAGGGCAAGCCACGTTCTTCTAGGTAATTTGCCACAACATAACTAAAGGGAGGTTGGACATTTGTCCAACCTCCCTTTGTGCTGAGAAAACCGCACATTGCATCAGTTTTGCGTCGAAAAGCAGCTTTTAAAAGCTTTTAAGCAGCGTGCTCTTCTACCTCAATGCGGGTAACAAAGAGCGAGGTTACCAAGGAAATCAGGGCGATAATTGCGGCTGCAATAAACGCCACGCGGGTACCGGCTGCAACAGCATCAGCTTGCGCGGTGCCACCCTGAACCGCGAGGGCGGTGCCAAAGGAAAGAGCGGCAATCATAATGGCGGTACCAGCGGCACCAGCCAATTGCTGCAGGGTATTCATGATGGCAGAGCCGTGACCATAGAGGTTCTTGGGCAGTGCGCCCAAGGCAGTGGTCATCAGCGGGGTCATCATCAAACACATGCCGATGGAGAAAAGCACATGCAGTGCCACAACCATCCACACTGGAGTTTGGCCATTAAGGAAGGTCAGCGCGGCAGCGGCGACAACAAGCGCTACGGCACCTGGAATCAACAGCGGACGGGGACCAACCTTGTCATAAAAACGACCGATGAAGGGAGAAATTAAGCCCTGCATCAAACCACCTGGCATCACTACCAGGCCAGTGACCAGCGCAGATACTCCCAGGGAATTCTGCAGGTAAATCGGCAGCACCATAACGGTTCCGAGCATCGCGCCAAAGGCCAAAAGAATGGAAGCCAAGGAGAAGGAGAAGTTGCGAATCTTGAAAGGCCGCAGATCCATCAAAGCGCGGTTTTGTTTGCCCAGCTGGATTTGACGCCATCCAAAAACCAGCAGTGCCACAACGCCGACTAGCAGCGCGATGATGCCAGTAGTGCCCTCGCCCTCCAGGATTGCGCCGATGGAGCTGAGTCCATAAACCAAGCCACCAAAGGCAAAAACAGAAAGGACCACTGAAAGAATATCCAGCGGAGTAATCTTGGTTTCGCCAATGTTTTTAATAAAGAAGAAACCGATAATTAGTGCAGCTGCAACAATGGGCACCATGACCCAAAACAGCCAGTGCCAGGTCAAAGAGTTAAGAATAAAGCCTGACAGTGTTGGTCCAAGTGCTGGTGCCACGGAAATCACGATGGAAATAATGCCCATCATGGAGCCGCGTCGCTCAGCTGGGACCACAGTCAAAGTTACTGTCATCAGCAGTGGCATAACCAGCGCCGTTCCCACCGCTTGAATAATGCGGGCAATAAGAAGGACTGCAAAAGTTGGCGCTAAGGCTGCTGTAATCGTTCCTACCAGGAAGAACAGCAGCGCAGTAACAAAGATCATCTTGGTGCTGAAACGATCCAGCAGATAACCGGTGGTTGGAATAACCACTGCCATGGTGAGCATAAAACCAGTGGTTAACCACTGTGCGGTGGTTTCAGGAACCGCAAAATCTTCCATAATCGATGGCAGCGCCACTGAAAGAATAGTCTCATTGAGGATCATGATCATCGCGGAGACAACAAGAATAGCTAGGACAACAACGACCTCCCGCGGCAGCTTTGTGGGCTGCGGGGAGGTCTGATTATTAATTTGGGATTCCATTTAAGGGAAACAAGCCTTTCGGCAAATAAAGTATGGGAAAACTAGATAATCGTGCCACAGCTTGCTCCCCTTGGCAATAAATACCGCGCTTTTCGACGAAAAGACGATGCCTGATGTGGTGCTTCCTGCTCAACCACTTTCGTACGCTGAGGTGCCTGGATAAATAGCGCAGCAACCAGCGCAATAGCAGCCAAAATGCCACCGGCAATAAATGATGCACTAGTACCATCCGCTTGGGCTGCAGCCATCGACGTGGCAGATGAATTCTTCGCACCAATGGTCATCGCTGCAATGAGGATCGCTGTTCCGGCGGCGCCACCCAGCTGCTGCAAGGTATTCACGATTGCCGATCCATGTCCATAAAGATGCTTGGGCAATACGGAGAGGGAAAGAGTCATCATTGGAGTCATCACCAGGGCCATGCCAATGCCAAAGAGCACGTACATTGCGATAACAGTCCACACTGTGGTGTTTTCACTCAGGCCAAAATGCATCCAGATTTGGGAAGCCAAGAGAATGAGGGCACCGGGAATAACCAATGGCCGTGGGCCTACTGAGTCATAAATTCGGCCAATGAATGGTGAAACCAAACCCTGAATAAGTCCACCTGGCAACAAAGCCAAACCAGTAACAAGAGCCGTGATGAGCAATGCAGACTGCATATAAAGCGGCAGCACAATTACGGTACCGAGCATGGTTGCGAAAGCCAGCGAAAGCACAGTGACAGACAAGGTGAAGTTCAAGACACCGAATGGAGCCATCTCCAGCAGTGCTTTGCCACTACGGCTGAGCACAATCTGACGACGCACAAACACTGCCAAGAACACAGCACCTGCAATGAGCGCTACAACTGGGATCCAGGATTCACCAGTTACAAGCTGTCCGATAGTGGAAAGCCCATAAACCAATCCACCAAAGGCAAGCGCAGACAAAACTACAGAAAGGATGTCAAAGCCAATCTTCACGGGCTCTGCAATATCCACGATCAAGAAGAAGCCGGCAATCAAACAAACCAAAGCGATTGGAACCATCAACCAAAACAGCCAATGCCAGGTCAAAGAGTTAAGAATTAAACCTGACAAAGTAGGACCCACTGCTGGTGCCACCGACATCACGATGGAGTTAATGCCCATCATCATTCCGCGGCGTTCAGGCTCAACCAAAGTGAGAGTGACTGTCATAAGCAAAGGCAACACGATGGCAGTACCAATCGCCTGAATAACTCGTCCCAACAGAATACACACAAAAGCTGGAGCTACCGCTGCGATAACCGTACCCGCGATAAAGAGCACCAAAGCTGCGAGGAAAAGGGTGCGAGTGCCGAAGCGCTGCAGTAAGAAGCCAGTCGTTGGAATAACAATGGCCATGACCAGCATAAAACCAGTGGTTAGCCATTGCACGACATCAGCGCCAACGCTGAAATCCTCCATAATTGCCGGGAGTGCCACGGAAAGAATTGTTTCATTAAGAATCATGATCATCGCTGATACAACAAATACTGCGATGACAAGATTGACCCGTTTTGTACTCATCCGGGGTTGTTGATCACGCTTTGTGGAGGACGTCGCTACTGACATTCACGCACCTTTTCTATGCCGATTTTTAAATTGCCGAAGCTTGCATGTTAATCCCCCTGCGCAGTGCTTCATAAGCTGGGACTACCCCGTTAGTAACCCGTTTGTGACGATCTTCTACCCACCCATAAAACCTCGCTGACCTCACATTCTGCTCTCTAAATGCTGTCGTAGCAGGCGAATAAACTCACTCTCCCCTGTTCTTTCTTCCAATTGTTTCGGCGTAATCCGCAAAACGATATAGCCCAAGTTGCTCAAGTATTTCTCCCGTTCTCGCTCTGCGATAATCACCTCTTCAGTGCGCGCAGCAGAATTGCGTTGGTACTTCACTCGCCCATCAATTTCCACAATGATCTTGTTATTTATGAGGATGTCCACCAGATAGAACGTCCCGATCTCTGGCCGATCAAATGGCGCTTGTAGAAGCAGTCGTTTGATTTCCGGAATCCTTGCCTTCTGAATCAGCAATCGAGCCTTAGTCTCCTGCGCGCTATCAGAACAATGCACCGAAAGAGCAATAGCGCTTTTTAACACCTTCAGCCCAGCCCGCCCCCGAAACGGATTGGCTTCTTCCAAAAGACGCTCTTTGGTTAATTCTGGCCATCTACGCCGCGCCGAATCAATGACCACCACCGCCGCATCAAGGCCGTCATAACGTGCAATATCCAGGAAAGTGCAGATCAACGAGGTAATACGCATCCCTTGAAAGGTCTCAATATCGCTCTCTCGCAAATACCCGCTCCGGTAGACAACACCTTTTTTCCACTTCTTTCTAGACGAAGGGACCTTGGCTCCGGGTAAATAGCACACAACGTGCGATTCAATTTCCAAAACTTGTAATCCACGCAGTCTGGCCGCTGCTTGACCAGAAATAACTGCCACATCAACTGTCATTCCAACAGCACATGCTCTGGCAGCAGCTTTATCCCAAGGGGGTAGGTTTTGATAAGTTTCGGCATCAATAACCACTTCTGCGGTGAGGTAGTGGACATTTCCTTGTGGCTGATCTTTAAGGGCGAGATGTCTCAGGCCAATGAGTCCGAATTTCTGTTTCCAATCTTCCATGAGTGAGACTCTTGAGGAAACTACCTCACTCTGCAAGTGTGCTACCGCTCAGATTGTGGATAACTCTCGCCGTTTAGGATCTATCCACAAAATCCTTCGGATTCAGGACCTCGGAAGGACGCAAAAAACCTCGGATTCAGCACTCCTTCCGAGTTATTGAATCCGAGGTCTGCGCTCGCTGGCGAGGGACTACTTCTGCTCTGGCTTCACCATTGGGAAAAGAACAGTCTCACGAATGCCCAAGCCGGTCAAGGCCATAAGCAGACGGTCGATACCCATGCCGTTGCCGGAGGTAGGTGGCATGCCCTGTTCCATGGCGGAGAGGAAGTCCTCATCCAAAACCATGGCTTCTTCATCGCCACCGGCGGCCAGGCGAGCCTGATCTTCAAAGCGCTCGCGCTGGATAACTGGGTCAACAAGCTCGGAGTAGCCAGTTGCCAATTCGAAGCCACGGACGTAGAGGTCCCACTTCTCGGTGACGCCTGGCTTGCTGCGGTGCTGACGGGTCAAAGGACTGGTCTCAACTGGGAAGTCCTTGACAAAGATGGGGCCATAAAGCTGATCTTCGCAGAGGTGCTCCCAGATTTCCTCGACAAGTTTGCCGTGGCCCCAGCCGCCCTTTTCAGGCACGGAAAGACCAATTACTGCGGCGATTGCCTTGAGCTCTTCGACGGTGCTGTCGATGGTAACCTCTGGCTGACCTGGGAATTTGCGAGCCAAGGCCTCGTTGAGGGAAGGATACATCTCAATAACCTTCCACTCGCCACCCAAGTCATATTCAGTGCCATCGGCCAGGGTGACCAAGGTGGTGCCAAAAACTTCCTGAGCGACGGACTGGATAAGACCCTTGATCAGGGCAGCACCGGTTTCATAGGTGCCCCAAGCTTGGTAGGTCTCCAGCATGGCGAATTCTGGGGAGTGGGAGGAGTCAACACCCTCGTTGCGGAAGTTGCGGTTAACTTCAAAAACGCGCTCGATGCCACCAACTACACAACGCTTGAGGTAAAGCTCAGGCGCAATGCGCAGGTAGAGGTCAATATCGAGGGCATTGGAGTGGGTTTCAAAAGGACGGGCTGCGGCGCCACCATGCAAGGTCTGCAGCATAGGGGTCTCAACCTCAAGGAAGTCCTGGTCCTCCAGGTAACGGCGCAGGGCGCGCATAACCTTAACGCGGGTCAGGGCATTTTTGCGGGCCTGTTCGCGCATGATGAGGTCGGTGTAGCGGTGACGCACACGGGTGTCTTCGCTCATATCGGCAAAGGCAACCGGCAAAGGACGCAAGGACTTGGATGCCATCTGCCAAGAATCAGCCATGACGCTGAGCTCGCCACGCTTGGAGGAAATCACCTTGCCGCGGACACTGACGATATCGCCCATGTCTACGTCCGCTTTCCAGGACTTGAGGGATTCTTCACCAACAGCAGCCAAGGAAAGCATGGCCTGCACGGTGGTGCCGTTTCCTTCTTGGAGGGCGGCGAAGCAGAGCTTACCGGTGTTGCGGATGAACATAACGCGGCCAGCAACGGCTACTTCGACGTCGGTTTCTTCGCCAACTTCGAGGTAGGTTACGCCATCAATACGCTGTTCAACGGGGTTGTCTTCGGTGACAACAACAAACTTTTCGCGCAGTTCCGTGATGGAGATGGTGCGATCTACCTCAACCGGGTAGGCATCCAATCCACTGTCCAGAATGCGCTCGCGCTTTTCGCGACGAATTCGCAGCTGCTCGGGCAAATCGGCGGAATTGTTTTTGGAAGTGGAATTGGATTCAGTCACGTTTGTTAAGGGTAGTCGATAGCAGGTGCAACTGCGTAAATTAGCCCTGGGCAGCTTCGATATTTTTAAAGCCAATGCCCAAAGGCAAGCCCACATTATCGGAAATTTGCACGTCTCCAAGGGTCAGAGCAGCAAAAAGGCGGGCATCACCAAGCGCTGGAGGCTCGCCGAGATCAAGGCCACGGAGTTCCACATAGTCGGCAGTTAGGCCAGCTGCACCCAATACCGATTCCACAGTTTCAACCACCACGGCAGCACCATGTTCGGCAGCATGGGCGCCGGCGGTCAAAGCGGCGGACAAAGCCACTGCGGAGTCCCTAAATTCCACCGGAATCAAAGCATTGCGCAGGGAAATTGCCAGGCCATCCGGCATGCGGACAGTAGGTACGCTGTGCAGCTTCACCGGCAGAAAAAGGTCATTAAGGGCACGTTGGACTGCCACAACTAGCTCATAATCCTTCTCTCCCAAGAACACATCGGTGGCGCCGGTGAGGGAAATCATTGCAAGTACTCGGCTAACTTCCGCACCCAAGCCAACAGTTATGCCAAGAGTTGTCCCACCATTTACTTCAACCCGCAGTCCATTAGGCCAGAGTGTGTCGGAAGAATACGTGAAGATCGCGTCGATAAGCTCTTGTTCGAGACGCTCATGATCGGCCTCCGGGCCTGCGTAGGAAACCACAACCACCGCACCGGGGATGCGCTTAGCAGCCCTGGTCATGGCAATATGCCCTGCGTGCAGGCCTAATCCGAGGGGGACCAACACCACAGGTTTGCCGGTTTTGCGCAGCGCGCGGCCAAACATCCGGATTCCTTCAACGGAATCATAAACTCGGCCTTGGCCATGCTGAAAGCTCATTGGTCCTCTTTCTGAATTGCCCACAGCTCAATGTCTTGGGCGCGCGAAATTTCTGCCTGTCGGCGTGCCAAATCCCGAAACAGCCGGCGCCGCCCGAGATTGTCAATGGAATCATACTGCTGGCTAAGCTCGCCAAGTTGCGGGAGTTGCTGTAAACCGCCAAAAGTGGAGCTGACCAGGTCCGCAGCGGTGTCATAATCCTGCAAAAATTCATCCAAATAATTGGTCGCATCGGTGCGCAAGGTATTAATAAAGCCCACATAAGTCAGTGCGGCAGCCAATTGCTGGCGCTTGGATTCAGGAATTTCCACAATGGAACCGCCCAGCTCCCCCACCAGCAAACCTACGATGGTTTCACCAAGTTCATCCAGCGCAGTTGCCACCCAGCGGTCCTCGCCCAGCGGGTGCGCAGCCATCACAATTGCGCCCTCGGTCTCCAGCGGATCCATGATTTGAATGCCGTGCGCGAGCGAGGTGTGCAAAAACATTTGACCCGAGCGTGCAAAAAGAGAGAGCTTTTCGACGACACCTGCCAGGTGGTCATCGCTCACGGAAATCACAATCAACTCATAATTGTTGATTTCGCTGAATTCCGAAACCGGGGCCACATGATGGCCGACCCCGGCGAGCAGCTCTCCCATTCGCACGCGATCTTGTCCATCAGCAATAAGTGCAATGTTAAGTCGCGGTGCCCGCACTAGTTCTTTTCCTGCTTTCGTGCTGAAGCCAGCAAATCTGCCACGCTCAAGCCTCCTTGACGCTCATCCCGACGACGCCTTCCGCCACCTTCATCAGCAACGGCATGGCGGGAGCGACGACGAGGTTCAGCCTCCTGCTTTGGCTCCTCAGCTACATCAATGTCAACCACCTCGCGTGGGGTTTCCACTGGCTGAGACACCACAGGGCTGGCTACTGGTTCTGGAATTGGATCTGGTTCCATCTGCTCAACTGGCTCCGGCACAATTGGATCTGGAATCTTGGCTGCAGTTTGGCGCAGCTGCTCAGATTCCAATTCCAAAATGCGGCGGGCTTCAGCATGCAGCATGGTGGGCTCATAGCCCCATTCGCGGCCAGATAGCTCGGAGAGTTGGGTGCGCAGTTCCTCTAGTTGAGTCTTGATTTGCTGCAGGGTTTCATTTTCCTGTTGGCGCAGCTTCTCAGAATCAGCTACCTGTGACTGCAATTGTGCAGCACGCTGTTCGCTTTCCAGGCGGGAAAGTTCCGTCAGATGGGCTTGTTCCAATGCCTCGGATTCCCGAACAGTGGCTTCTGCAACCTTGCGGTATCGATAAACCATGAAAAATCCAATGATCGCCGCCCACAGAGCAGCGAGGAGCGCAATCTTCATCGCGCCCTCGCTATCTGCAAGGAGCATAATCACGCTGGCGATCAACGCGAGTCCAATGAGGACTGCCAGCAGGATCTGTCCACGGTCAACAGAATTGCCGTCGCCGGAATCCTCGTGTGACAGTTCGTGAGTCATGGGTTCCAATCTAGCCGATCGTTTCCCCAGATTGGGGAGGCGGTGCCTGGCAGCTGCGTTCTAGATAAAGTCCAGCCACTGCCAAAGCGATTCCGCCCAGCGCAGAGGCCAAAACTCCGGGCAAATCCGCAGCTGCTGCACTTAGTTCTCCGACACGCGGAATGACAAAACTTGCAATGCCCACATAAATTCCGCCGACAATTGCCCCACCCCAGGCACAAGCTCGGCCCAGCATGGCCAAATAAGCGATGGTCAGCGGATTCATTTGAGAGGAATCCTGCCCCACCAAACCTTCACCAATCCTGCCCTGCACCCGTACTGCGGCCAGGCCACAGATAATGGCCAAAATCCACAAGGTGATGGACACAGTGGCTGGAATGGTGGACATTGCCCCATAAAAACGCCAGGTCAAAATAGCTGCCACGGCGGCAAAGAAACCGCCAGTGGCGATGAGCCAACCTATGGACGTTTTTTGCATGAGCCTAGAACTCCTGAATCTTGGTGACGCCTTCAATATCGGTGGGATCAAGGTTATCTACATGCTCGGCAACGGTGGTGCCGTGCAATATAGCGTCAGGTTCTACTTCCAACCATGGAATCAAAACAAAGGCGCGCTGCCAAGCCCACGGGTGTGGCAAGGTCAGCTCTGGGTCATCGGAAAGGATTTCTTCATCATCTGCGCGCACCTGCACAATATCAACGTCCAAAGTACGTGGACCCCATTTGCGAACGCGCACCCGTTCAGCGGCTTCCTCCAGCTTTTGACCACGTCGCAGCAGTTCCAAAGGGGTGCTATTTACATCAACAACGATGACGGCATTAAGGAATTCATCTTGGTCGGTTACACCCCACGGCGGGGTGGCATAGATGGACGACTGCGCAACAATTTCAGAGGAAAACTCATCAAGCACTGTCTTAAGCAGCGCATAACGGTCATCCATATTGGAACCAATGGATAGTACAGCGCGCATTAGTTCACACCTCTTTTATTGCGGGAGCGACGAGCCACTACTGCCACATCGGCAAAGGTTCGTGGGATCGGTGCCTTTGGTTTGTGAATTGTTACTTCCACAGCATGCAAGGCAGCAAAACGCGCCATTAAAGTATCGGCAGCTTCGGTAGCAACAGTTTCAATAAGGTCGCGGGATGGGCCTTCCACAATGTCGGCCACCAGCAGAGCTAGCTCACCATAATCAACGGTGTCGCTGAGATCATCGCTAGCTCCGGCGGAGGAAAAGTCCATCCAGCAGATGACATCCACAATGAAGGGCTGTCCCTGCTCTTTTTCAAAATCAAAAACGCCGTGGTGCCCAAAGCATTCTAGGCCTTTAAGCTCGATGCGATCAGCCATGGTACTGGCCTCCGCTGCGCCATAGAGCAGCCACATCAACGGCGTCGCGGGATACTGGCACATTGTGCACTCGTACTCCCCAAGCACCCATTTGTGCGGAAACTGCGGTCACTGCTGCGGTGGCAGGATCTGCATCCAAAGGGGTTACTTCCAAGCCCCGTTCTTTGCGCACACCTGCCAAGAAACGCTTGCGGGAAGCTCCCACCAGCACTGGGAAAGGTCCGTCAATAAATTCTGGGAGGGCCTGTAACAAACGCCAGTTATCCTCGCGGGTCTTAGCAAAACCAAGACCTGGATCCAGCACAATTTGGTCCTCGGCAACACCTGCTGCGGTGGCCTTTGCCACCAAATCATCAAGCACGTGGTGCACATCTGCAACTACGTCATCGCCATGATCAGCATGTCCGGCAGCATCGCCAAATTGCAGGGTGCGCCAGTGCATCAGGCATACCGGGATCTGCGCATCGGCCATCACTGCAAACATTTCAGGATCAGCCAGGCCGCCGGAAACATCGTTGATCATGGAGACGCCAGCTTCTGCAGAAGCTGCTGCAACTGAGGCGCGCATAGTGTCCACGGAGGTAGGAATTCCTGCCTCATGGAGAGCCCGAATTACCGGAACTACTCGGTCACGCTCCAGGTTTGCGTCGACACGCACTGCCCCGGGGCGGGTGGACTCGCCGCCGACGTCAATCATATCGGCGCCCTCTGCGACAAGTTCAAGGGCGTGTTTAATGGCGGCATCGGTGTCGATGTAGCGCCCGCCATCGGAGAAAGAATCCTCGGTGACATTAACGATTCCCATTACCAAGCAACGTCCTGGGATTGTCAACGAAGCTACATTCATTTAACGGCCTCTAATCAGGGTAAAGACCTCCGCGCGGGAGGCAGCGTTGTTCTTAAAACCGCCGCGCACGGCAGAGGTGGTGGTTACGGCGCCCGGCTTGCGGATACCGCGCATTGCCATGCACAGGTGCTCAGCTTCAATCACCACGGCCACGGCCTGGGCATCAAGCTTTTCGACGAGGGCATCTGCAATTTGAGAGGTCAAACGCTCTTGTACCTGAGGGCGCTTGGCATACATATCAGCCAAACGCGCCAACTTGGACAAACCGGTGACCTTGCCGGACTTTCCAGGGATATAGCCAATGTGAGCTACCCCGAAGAATGGCACCAGGTGGTGTTCACAGGTGGAATAGATGGGGATCTCGCGCACCAGCACCAGTTCCTCATGACCCTCAGAGAAGGTCTTTTCCAAAACCTCAGTGGGATCTTCATGCAGGCCAGCAAAGATTTCCTTATATGCCCGTGCCACACGAGCTGGGGTTTCTTGCAGGCCTTCGCGCTCTGGATCCTCGCCTACTGCAATGAGCAACTCGCGGACGGCAGCAACGGCGCGTTCCTCATCAAATTCCCGGATTGCTACGTGATCATCCACGGGTTTCACCTTCATTATCAGAGCTCTCATCCTTGTTTTCGGTGCCATCGATCATGCGGGGGCGTTCCTCCACGATGGGCATTTCAGTGGTTTCTGAAGCACTGGCAGAAGGACGCTCTGGATAATCAGGGCGCTCATGCTCAGGCAGGCGGAAACCGATAATTTCAGTTGGGGCAGCACTTGGGGTTGCACCTGGGGTCTTAGGCGCAGCTGGGGAATGCTCTGCGCCGGTGGTTTGATCCATAAGTTCTGGATCGCCAAAGCCATAGGCCTTCATACCTGGGTGCTCGCCGGCATTTTCTCCTGCAGCAGTGCCAGTCTGGGCATAAGGGTTCGGACGAGTGCCACCTTGGGAAGCATTATCGGCAGCGTTATCAGCATGGTGCTTGCCGGAGGCAGAACCTGGAACCGTCCAATTAGCAGGAGGTGGGGTGCCATAAGTAGGCGCTGCTGTTGGGGTGGCAGGAGCAGCAGGTACAGCGGGGCTCAAGGGAGCCTTGCCCTGTGCTTCCAATTCCTGACGGCGGCGCTCACGGGTAGCACGGGAAGCTTCCAAGATGGAGAACTTCTTTGGTGGTTCTTCGCCACGTTCCAAAGCAAGTTCCACTGGAGTTTTCACGGGCTCACGGCCTTCTTGGCGTGGGAACCTGGTGGATTCTTCAGGGAATACTTCAGAGACCTTGCGTGGCACGATGTCGGTAAACAGTGCTTCCAAGTCTGGGCGACGCAGAGTTTCCTTTTCCAACAGCTTTTCAGCTAGGCGGTCTAGGTGATCGCGGTGCTCAGCCAGGATGGCATAGGAAATTTCATGTGCCTTATCCAGCAGGAACTGCACCTCGGTATCGATGGTGGCAGCTATTTCCTGGGAATAGTCCAGGTTTCCGCCACCGCCTCGGCCGGAGAATGGATCGCCTTGTTCTTGGCCATATTTCACCATGCCGACAGCAGGTGACATACCGTATTCGGTCACCATGGATCGAGCGATCTTGGTGGCCATTTCAATATCGGCAGACGCGCCGGTGGTGGGCTCGCCAAAGACAAGTTCCTCAGCGGAGCGGCCACCCGTGGCAAAGACCAATCGCGCAAAGAGTTCATTGCGGTTGTACATGCCCTTGTCATCTTCTTGGGCAGTCATGGCATGTCCGCCAGTACGACCACGCGCCAAGATGGTGACCTTGTAGACGCGTTCAATATCTTCCAAAGCCCAGGCAGAAAGGGTGTGGCCACCTTCGTGGTAGGCAGTGACCTTCTTTTCCTTTTCGGAAATGATCTTGCCGGAACGGCGCGGGCCGCCAACAACGCGGTCAGTTGCTTCTTCCAAAGCATCGCCAGTGATCACATTGCCACCCACACGGGCGGTCAGTAGGGCTGCTTCATTCAGTACGTTGGCCAGGTCAGCACCGGACATACCGGCGGTGCGCTTGGCCAAAGACTTGATATCTGCATCGGGAGCAAAAGGCTTGCCCTTGGCGTGAACTTCCAAAATCTGTTCACGGCCACGCAGGTCAGGGTTGGTTACTGGGATCTGGCGGTCAAAACGGCCCGGACGCAGCAACGCTGGATCCAATACGTCTGGACGGTTGGTAGCTGCCATCAAGATGACGCCCTGGCGATCGCCGAAGCCGTCCATCTCCACCAGCAGCTGGTTCAGGGTTTGTTCACGTTCATCGTGTCCGCCACCCATTCCTGAGCCACGGGCGCGACCAACAGCGTCGATCTCATCGATGAAGATGATACAAGGGCTGTTTTCCTTGGCTTGTTTGAAAAGGTCACGCACGCGGGAAGCACCCACACCCACAAACATTTCCACAAAGTCAGAACCGGAAATGGAGTAGAAAGGTACGCCAGCTTCGCCAGCTACCGCACGGGCCAGCAGGGTCTTACCGGTACCGGGAGGACCATAAAGCAGTACACCACGAGGGATCTTCGCACCAAGGGCCTCATAGCGGGATGGGTCTTGGAGGAAGTCCTTGATTTCTTGAAGTTCATCCACTGCTTCTTCAGCACCGGCCACATCAGAGAAGGTGTTGGTAGGCATGTCCTTGGTCAATTGCTTGGCCTTGGAGCTGCCAATGCCCATCATTCCGCCACCCTGCATGCGGCTCAGGAAGAACATCAGCAGTCCGAAGATGATCAGCATCGGCAAGATGAGGCTGACCATGGACATCAGGAAGCTTTCCTGGGTCACATTGGTGGTGTAGGAATCGGGATTTGCTGCCTCTACCTTTTCAAAGATGGTATCGGCAGTGCGCGCTGGGTATTGCGCAATGATTTCTTCAACACCCTCACGTTCTTCCACGGTAATGGGCTCGCGCAAGGTGAGTCGCACGCGCTGTTCGCGGTCGTCAATTTGAGCTTCGGCGACGTTGCCGGCGTCGAGCTGTGCCATTGCGACGGAGGTGTCTACCTCCTGGAAATTCCTGGTATCGCTGCTAAACAGGGAAACCAAAAATAACACGATGAGGACTACGGCTGCGATGCCGCCAATCTGCAGGTATTTCTTGTTCTTCATGCGCAGTGGCCAACCAGCCGGAGCCGATCAGCCCGTGCCTTTCTCGGGTTAAAGGGGGTGTGAATTAGGTGCAGGACAATGATGTGACAACGGTTAACAAGGCCAAATCGTTCCCACCGCGGGTCAATTCAACTGAGCCCGGGACAAAATAAGGATTAGTCCGAGTAAACGCGAGGCTCTAGGGTGCCAACATATGGCAGGTCGCGGTAGCGCTCAGCAAAGTCGAGGCCATAGCCCACAACAAATTCATTTGGAATATCAAATCCGATGTCGAACATGTCAATGTTAGTGGTCAAACGCTCTGGCTTACG
Source organism: Corynebacterium callunae DSM 20147 (assembly GCF_000344785.1). NCBI lineage: Bacteria > Bacillati > Actinomycetota > Actinomycetes > Mycobacteriales > Corynebacteriaceae > Corynebacterium > Corynebacterium callunae. The sequence goes on from NC_020506.1 coordinate 2,442,625, forward strand.
CAGCAAGGTAATGACATTGAGGGACTTTGGATTGCGGTTACGCAGGTTGCGCATCAGCCAAGAAAGGGTCAGGCCGGAGTCAATAATGTCCTCCACGATGAGCACATCGCGGCCTTCGATTTCTTTGTCCAGGTCCTTGAGGATACGAACCACTCCGGAGGAGGAGGTGGAGTTTCCATAGGAGGACACAGCCATAAATTCAGACTGGGTTGGGATATCGAGCATGCGGGAGAAATCAGCAAGGAAGTAGAAAGCACCCTTGAGGACACAGACCAAAATGAGGTCGTCTTCAGCGTCTTTGAATTCCTCAGAGACTCGCTTGGCCATCTCAGCGATGCGCTGCTTGAGCATCTCTTCGCTGATGAGGACGGATTCGATGTCATCTCCATAAGGATTTGCTGGAACGTTGAAGTCCTTTTTATCCGCCATCTCGATGTTATTGCTCATAGCCACATTCCCCTTATTTTCAATAAATTGGTGTTAATCGTTGATCCTAAGCTTGCCACTTTGACGCACCACTTCCAACCTCCCAGTTGCCGTTTTACCCACGGCCACTGGTCCTTGGCCATGCCAATCAACAAGGAGGTGGTCAATTGCCTCAAGTTTGCGCGAGTTTACCTTGATGTCATAACCACGGAGAAAATCCGCCAACATTCGATGCCGCACGGCCCGAGGCTCGGCTGCCAAAGTCACCGGAAAACCATTTTTCCACTCTCCCCTGCGCTTTTCGACGACGCCCTCTAGTACTTCGGCAGCCTCGGCAGCGCGCCGCGCTGCCAGTGCCAAACCAGGTATGGGATCGCCTCCGTGGACCTCGCCTAAAAGGGGCAATACCTGAGTGCGCATGGCGACTCGTCGAAAAGCGCTATCTGAGTTTTGGGGATCCTGCCAAGGAGTGAGCCCCAGCTCTGCGCAGGCGCCTTGGGTGTTGGCACGCCGGGCTCCCAGGAGGGGGCGGATGACGGTGAGATTGGGGCGTCGAGAAGCGTCCAACATGCCGGTGGAATTGCCACGCAAACCGGCCAAAAGGTAGGTTTCAGCCTGATCATCCATCGTGTGCGCTACCCAAATCTCGGTGCTGAAATGCGCAAATGCTGCATAACGAGCCTCCCGCGCCGCAGCCTCCATCCCCTGCCCCGGCGTGACCTCAACGCTGTGCACAATGGCTTTTGCGCCCATTAACTCAGCCTGCGCCGCGGCTTTTTCCGAAATCTCGCGCGAACCTTCTTGTAAATTATGGTCAATACAAATCGCGGTGACGGCTGCCCCCTCAGCTCGCGCGGCGGCTATCAGGCTTAAAGAATCCGCCCCACCAGAAAGTCCCACAAAGATGTGTTCTTGCAGGTAGGGGCGGATATTATGACGCAAAATCAGAAAGTTGGGACTCTGATCCGGCAATTCCAGCTGGCCGATACGAGCGGGCATTTAATAATCCCTCAGCACAGAAGCCATCTCATCCAAGGCCTCTCGCGCAGGCAAAATTGCCGATTCATTAGACACAAAAGCAAAGGTAAACACCCGTCCCGACTGTGAGGTCACCACGCCGGCCAACGCTGAGGTATCCGTCAAGGTACCGGTTTTGGCACGCACCCAGCCGGCTCCCGAAAGACCTTCATAACGATCCTCCAAGGTGCCGGTTCCATGTGCGATTGGCAAAGAAATCAGCAGCGGCTTGAGCTCCGCCTCGGTAGCAGCGCGGGTGAGAATATCATCCAAAAGCTGCGGGGTAATCAAGTTATCGAAGCTCAGGCCCGAATTATCCACGATGGACACCCCGGTGAGATCAAACCCATGCTGCTGCAAGATCTCCAACGTCATCTGTGCGGTGCTGGCCGAATCAGTTGCTTTGCCTTGTTTAGCCGCAACTTCTTTAGCCAGGCCCTCTGCCATAACATTGTCAGAATCCTTCATCATGCGAGCTAAGCGCTCCACCAGCGTGTCCGAAGTGATGCTGGCCAACACTTCTTGATTAGAGGTAGTTCCTGTTCCAACTTCGGTGGCACCGACGCGATCAGCCACCGCTTGGGCGACGTCGAGTGCAGGAGTATGGGAGCGTGGCAGGTCTCCCTCTGCCCCGCCGAGACGACCACCTTCAATCATGGCTGGTTCCACCGAGGTGATATAACCTGCATCAATATCGACTGGATCCCACGTTTCAGCAAATGCAGCATCCGGCCAAATAGAGGTATCGATCAATACCTTGGAGATATTTTGCCCCGCTAATTGCTGGCCTAGATCATCCAATTGTTCCTGGCTGATGGTGACATCGCCAGCAGCCTTAATAACGACAGTTCCGGCTTCATCACCAGCCACCACATCGGTGGTGATGGTGTCATTTGCTCCTAATTGATAGAGCGCCATGGCTGCCGTAAGAATTTTGGTTGCCGAGGCCGGACGCACCGCCACCTCCGGATTGTGCTGCCACACTACTTCCCCAGATTCCACATCGCGGGCAATTCCGACAAAAGTACCTAGGCGGGAATCAGTAGCTTTGGCATTAAGTTGTTCTGCTAGGGCATCAAAGTCAGGAACTTCCGTGGCAGCTGGATCAATAGCAGAACTAAAAAGTGGTGCTGGCATTTCCGCAGTTTGAGCGGGCGGATGATTCAGCCCAAAACCGCTGCTATTAACCCAAATTCCCGCTCCAATGACCGAGCTGACCACGACAAGAGCGCCCACCGATGAGCTCACCCACAACGCCTTTTTCATGGGCTCTCCTTCCTGTGTGGCTTCAAGTGTTTAAGCTTATATCGCGTGCCAACCTAGCTGGAATTACGCAACACGCTAGAATTACCTATTAAGTATAAAAACCTAAGAAGAAGAGGACTTCTATGAGAGTCGAAGTAACCGTCGAAATCCCTAAGGGTTCACGCAATAAGTACGAGATCGATCACGAGACCGGCAAGGTATACCTCGATCGTTACCTGTTCACCCCAATGGCGTACCCACTGGACTACGGATACATCGAGCACACCCTGGGTGAAGATGGAGATCCATTGGACGCCCTGGTCATCCTGCCAGAGTCCGTATTCCCAGCAGTTGTTGTTAAATCCCGCATCATCGGCGTCTTCAAGATGACCGATGAGGCCGGTGGAGATGACAAGCTGCTCGCAGTTCTTGACGATCCTCGCTACGACCACATCCAGGACATCTCCGATGTTTCTGACTTCCTCAAGGATGAGATCGAGCACTTCTTCGTCCACTACAAGGACCTAGAAAAGGGCAAGCACGTTGATGGCTCCGGTTGGGGCGACAAGGCTGAGGCTGAGAAGATTCACGCTGAGGCAATCGACCGCTACAAGGCTTAAGCCTTAAGTTTTTCACATACCCCGAGTTCACCCTCCCGAGCGGAGTGGCTGAACTCGGGGTATTTTTGCAGCTACTCCCCTGATTGGCGATAACCGCGGTGCAAATCTTCCACAACTCTTGGATGATCCAAGGTTGAAGGTTCTAAATCCTTAGGCTGGTTATCCTCCCCAAATACAGCAGCGGCTGCGAACACCTCATTATTAAGGTATTTCAGTGCTGGGGTATCTGACCGCAGCTGCAAATTCATCGTGTTAGGGCCGCACAATTGGAATCCCCAGTCCCCAAAGGTGGGCACGTGCACATGATAGGGAATGGTTTGGGCACAGCCTGCTGCTTTGAGAGTTGAGCCCACCCGCCAAAACACATCCGGAGTGGAATAAGCGCTGGAAGATTGCACCACCATGCGCCCATTGTCATTGAGCCGAGCACGAGCCAGGGCATAGAACTCCTGGGAATAGAGCCTAGCCATCGTGTCATTATTGGGATCTGGGAGATCAATAATGACGGCATCGTAGGTTTCACCATTGTTGCCACCACTGCGCAGCCAGGTGAAGGCATCATCGATAACAATTTTTACCCGGGGATCCTCCATGGATCCGCCATTATCACTGCGTAACACCGTATTGGCCACATTGATTACTTCGGGATCGAGCTCCACCTGAGTAATGGACATCTCAGGAAATTTAAGCAATTCGCGCGCTGCCAAGCCATCTCCACCGCCGATGATCAAGACTGATGAAGCATCATCAGAAAGCGCAGGATATACCAAGGACTCTGTATAGCGGTGTTCATCCCGAGTGGAATATTGCAGTCCACCGTTGAGATAAAGCCGGCGATCTTTTCCCCGCTCTGTCACCACAATGTCCTGATAAGCGGATTGATGGGAATAGATAACAGGATCACGATAAAGCTGCGCCCGCGCACTTGCCACGATTCCATCGGAACGCACCAGCACTGTTAATAACAAGCCAATAGCCAGTAGCAATGCCACAACCGCGGTGATGAAATGAGCTCGGGGAAGCAAATGCCGCAGCAGTACACAACCCACAAAAAGCGCTGCCAAGAGGTTTATCATGCCGGCAGCTGCAGCACCTCGCATCATTCCAAGCCACGGCAAAAGAATAAAAGGCCAGGCCAAACCACCAAGCAAAGCTCCCAAGTAATCGGCGGCATTTAATGTAGCCACCAAGGATCCGGTGGTTCGAGCGTCTGCCAGGCGACCTTGTTGGATCATGGTCATCAGCAATGGCAATTCCGCGCCCACCAAGATGCCAATGGCGGCGGTGGCGAAAACCAAAATCCCCAAAGACTGCCCAATGGTGGCGAAGGTAAAGTACAGCACCAGTGCAGAGCAGCCACCCACCAATCCCAGCAGGGTTTCCACGCCGAGAAAGGTTTGAGCAGGCCATGCCAAAAAAGGTTTAACCAGCAGTGCACCCAAACCAAGGGCTGCAACATAACCTGCAACGATAAGTGAAGTCTCCACAATGCCACCGCCATTGAGACTGGTGGAGAGAGAGACTAAGGCTAGCTCATAAACCAGGCCGGAAGCTGCGCAAATAGCAACGGAAACCAGCAACAACCAGCGCCAAATGGGACCTAGATCAGACATGCAGCGTTAACGGCTCCGACAACAACCAAAATGACGGCAACTACTACAGCTCCGGAACGGAGTTTGGGATCCTCCACCAAATCACGGAAACGCCCAGGAATTAGCGCCTCAAGAACCACCATGACAACTACTTGAATTAGTAGCCCCAGCACTCCGAATATGGCGGTTTCCACCAGGCCTTCGATAATAATTTCGGAGGAGGTCAAAACCGCGGTGACCACAATGATGCCAATGGAAATTTGCTGGCCAGCGGTGATAATTGCAGCATTGGGCAGGTGATGAACAAAAACTAATTTATGTAATTTGCCGGGTGTGATGAGGTCGAGAATGACAAAACCAAGCACCAAAATGGCGGCGGCGAGGACAAAATAAGCCAGGGTGCCAATCACGCCATCGATAAGATATTCACTCATGTTGTAGTTCCTTTAGGCTATTTGACTCCGCCGCTAGACCCGGAGGACCCGCCGCTGGAATTACTAGGAGATGAAGGGCCAAATCCGCCACCCAACCAAATGAAGGTGCCGTTGTTAATACGATCTAAGCCTTCTACGGTGATGCGACAATTGGGAGTGCCTTCACCGCTGACTGTGACCAAGTTTTTGCGATAACGCAGGTAAGTGTCACCAGTGGCGGGATCTACTGCTTGATCCATTGGCTTGGACATGGCCACAATCTCATCCACCACGCCCGTTTCATTGGCGCAGGAATACTGACCATTTATGCCTTCCCAACGATCAGAGATTTGGCTGCCGACGGCGGGACGTGCAACCACCGCTGCGATCAGGCACAACACCGCAAAAAACAGCAATATGAAACCGATTGTTCTTAAGGTTTTTGCACTCATGGCTGATAGATACTCCTCGTGCTCACGATGGTGCGCTCAGCAGGATAAAGATGGTGTGACCACCACTGCCAGGCACCATGGGAATATTCAGCACTCAGAGCAGTCAGGTGATGGGGACCAGCACCTGGAAAACTCACAATCAACCAATCATCACCAGCTGTGGCGATTTCGGTTGCGGCTGCTTCAAAATCCTCTGAATCCAACACGGATACTTTGGTTTGAAGCACGTAGTTTTCACGGCTCATGCTTTCTGGAAGTGGAAAACGCGCATCTTCTTGGAGCGGAGCATGGCAAGAAATTTCTTCTCTAAAGCGCCCAGCGGGCGCTTCTACGGTGACCACGTGGGATGCGCCAATCACGGCTAAATGGCAAGTACTGGGGTGTGGGGCTGCGTCGATAAGCGTCTCAGCAAGAACCTCTGGCAGTTCGCCATTCCAGCTCACCCCGAGATCCCCGGCGCGCACGTCGGCCGGCAGGCAGTCGATTGAAGTATGCATTTAGGCCTCGGGAGCTGGGTAAACCTTGAGTTCACCGGGTAGAATTTTCCAGCCTAAAGAGGCTTCAAGCGGGCCGTCCGCACCATAGCGTTCCAGGCTAAAGAGCCTATTTCCACCAGCTTCGGCCATATCCCAGTATTCATACTCGCCAGAGTCCGCGAGACCGGTGGTGCCTTCGGAGGTGAAAGTGCCCATACCAGATTCGGTTTTGCGATAACGCACGCCTTCGACAGTAACTTCGCGCTCGGGTGTGACATCGAGGTCGGGACGGGAAATCCACCAACCCAGTTTCAGCTGGCCTTCGTCATATTCCACGCTGAGATATTCGCTGCCCTTGCCACCATCAAGCAGGTATTCGTGCCAAATATATTGGCCTTGACGCAATTGGATCGCACCGCGGCAGACATAGTCCACCGCACCATAGGTGATGATCGCGCCGGGTCCCAGTATGCGGGCATTAAAATCCGCAGAGCCATCCGCAAATTTCAGAGGATCTTGGCGCTGCCGGGGTTGTTGAGGTTCGCTCTTCTTTTTCTTCTCAGCCAGGTACAAAAAGATCACTGCACCGATGACCAGGATTACTGCGAGGATCAGCCAGGTGATATTCATTTAAAACTCCAGGTTGGTTGAGTTCTTTCACATCTACCCTACCTGGGAGTCCGCATCAAGCGAGCGATATGGAGGCTGAGATACACCACCTCATCATCAGAACAATTGGTATCTAATTCCATTTGCAGCATCATGATCACTTTTCCCGCAATGTTATAAGCCACCGGATATTCATCAGCCACCTTGGTGGACAGACTCAACATGGCATCCTCCACCTGATGTGGATCGCGTCCCCTGCCAATCATTCTTTGCAGGAGATACCGCAGGTGAGTCACAAAACGGGCGGCAGCGGTGGAATCTCGATCAATCTCATGGTTCGGCAAAGCGGTTTCAATGACATCAAAAACCTGGGAAAGCAGACTGGTTAATTGCGCCGTACGCGTCATGGTGTTCTGTGCTGAGTTTTGCGCAAATTGGGCATTAACAATATGCAATGCCAAAGAGATAGCTTCTTCCTCAGGCAGGGACACCCCCGCAGCTTTTCTAATGTGCCCTAGAGCTTTAAGTCCAAAGGAATACTCCCGTGGATAAAACTGGCTAACCTCCCAGCGCAGCGGATTAGGCATTCTAATTCCCTGCGCTGCTCGATCAATGGAGAATCGAATATGGTCAGCCATGGCAATAACAGTGGAATCGGGAATCTCCACATCACACATAAACTGTGCATTTTCAGCCAGCTCGCGAGCCAGTGCGATGATTTCTGGGTTTAGCTCCGCGATTAATCGTGCGAGGTGTTCTGGTGGTTGTAAGCCTCCCGCGCGAAAATGCTCCTGCACAGCACTTTCTTGCACGGCTGCGCCAGCTGCTCGACCAAAGCCAATGCCTCGGCCGAGCAGCACTGCGCGATCGGCACCTCTTTCGGCGAGGACCACATTGTTGTTGAAGACCTGCACGATCTTCCAGGCTGTTGTTGTCACGGCTCTAATTATGCTTTAGTGCCGGCTTCAACAGATACGGATTCAGGCAGCGCATTATTGGCAATAACCTGTTGATACCAAAAGAAGGAGTCCTTCTTAATACGTGCCAGTGACTTCAGATCAGTATCGGTGCGGTCGACGTAGATAAAGCCATAACGTTTTGCTACACCTTGGTGGGTGGATACCAGATCAATGGCAGACCACGGGCAATAACCAAACATCTGCACACCGTCTGCTAGGGCATATTGAATTTGCTCAATATGCTTGCTGAGGTATTCAATGCGGTAATCATCATGCACTCGGCCGTCGTCAGTTAGGGTGTCGAACTCGCCCAGACCATTCTCAGTGAGAATCATTGGAAGTTGGTAGCGGAACCAGATTTGGCGCATAACGGTTCTAAAGCCATGCGGATCAATCCCCCACCCAAAACTTGTCATTTCCAGGTGGGAATTCTTCACCGCTTTATAAAGGCCTTTTTCACCCCACGCAATTTGCTGGTCGCCACTGCCATCGTTGATATCCTCGTCCTCTGCAATGGCGGCCACCGTTTGTGAGTTGTAGTAGTTGAAGGCAATAAAATCTGGCTGCGCTGCTTTCATTAGATCCATATCGCCGTCTTCAATGGTGGGCTCCCAGCCACGTTCCTTAAGATAAGCCCAAGCGATGCCGTTATATTCACCGCGCACTGCAAGATCCAGATAAAGCCAGTTGCGAATAGCCCACCAGTTATCGGCTGTGACCACATCTTCCGGGGATTCAGTGGCAGGATAAACCGGCGCAATGTTGGGAGCAGGTCCGATGAGGGCATCGTCAAGCATTTCATGGCAGGCAATCATGGCTTTAGCCTGTGCCACAAACATATTGTGGTTTTGCTGGTAGAGATCCTTTTTGGCAGCTAGCCCGCGCAGTTTTGTGGTTCCCAATGCATCACCATGCAAAATCATCATGTTCTGCTCATTGATGGTCAGCCATCTTTTTACCTTCGAGCCATATTCCCGGAACAAAATTTTGGCAAAACGCTCGAAGGCATCAACAGTGGCACGATTTCCCCAACCACCTTTTTGGTCCAGCGCTGCCGGTAAATCAAAGTGATACATGGTAACCAGTGGCTCAATGCCATATTTGTTGAGCTCATCAATCAGCCGGTGATAAAAAGCAATGCCGGCCGGGTTTTCTGCACCGTCTCCATCGGGAATAATGCGGGTCCACGCGATTGAGAAGCGATAAGTTTTTAGTCCTAGCTCCGCAAAAAGCGCCACATCTTCTTCCACGTGGTGATAGGTATCAGTGGCCACGGTGTAATCACAGGTACCCTCCGGATAACTTTCCCGCGCATCGATCACCGACGGCCCTTTGCCATCTTCATTCCACGCACCCTCCGTCTGATATGCCGAAGTCGACGCACCCCAGAGGAAGTTTTCAGGGAATGGAGGAAGTTGAGAAATATGCATGATTGCCTTTCTTAAAAGCTGCTTTTCGACGCACCCTACCCCGCAGCACACAAGGTTGCTGCGGGGTACGAGGTGGGTGCTAAACGGTGGCGGTGGATTGAGCTGGTCTAACCTGAATTACCTGCGTGTGAGGATTAACCTCTCTGGGGGTAACAAGGAAATCCATGCGGAATTTCGCCGAGTTGGTCAACAACATGATGGTCGTAGAGTCAATGCCTTTCGCAGCCATCAATTCAAGATCAACCTCCGCGAGCAAGTCACCGGCTTTCACTTCTTGGCCACGGGTGACATGAGGAGTAAATCCTTCACCTTTTAGCGCCACGGTATCGATACCAATATGGATGAGGATATCGACACCGGTGTCAGTTCGCAGTCCAAAAGCGTGTCCTGACTTCATTGCAACCTTGACGGTTGCATCGCAAGGAGCATAAATCTTTCCGGAGGTAGGCATGATGGCAATTCCATCGCCCATCTTTCCGCTGGAGAATACCGGATCAGCGACCTCCGCCAAGGGAATCAAAGTTCCAGCTACAGGTGCGTTGAGTTCTAGTTCATCCAATTCCTGCGAAACAGCGGCCCCAGCAACTTCTGCGGAAGCAACAGCTGGCTCAGGTTTAGCCGTAGCCTTGTCCTTGGCAATATCTTCTGCAGACATTCCAAAGAAATAGGTCAATACAGCTGCCAGCACGAAGGAAACGGCTGTGCCTGCAACCAACCATCCGATTGTGTTGTTCGCTCCACTTGGATCAATACCAATTGGCAGAGTGAGCAAACCTGGGGCACCAGTTCCATAGACCATGGTGGAGGTAGCTCCGATGATTGCACCACCAACTCCAGCGGAAATTACGGCAATTACGAAAGGACGCTTACGTGGCAGGGTGACACCATAAACCGCAGGTTCAGTGATACCGAAGATTCCCGCCAGGGCGGCAGAACCAGAAAGCGCTTTTTGTTGCTGATCACGCAGACGCAGGAAGAGCCCAAAAGCTGCACCTGCCTGAGAAAGCACAGCTGGGAAACAGGCTGCCTTAAGGGGATCAAATCCGTTGAGGGAAACATTGTTAATAAAGACGGGAACGATACCCCAGTGCACGCCGAAAATGACCATGATCTGCCACAACATTGCAATCAAAATGCCAGATGCGATTGGGGAGAAGTCATAAGCAGACTGCAATACGGAAGCGAGCGCATTGCCCAGCCACACACCTGCGGGCCCCAACGTCAATAAAGTCAGAGGCACCATGATGACCAGCACAATCATCGGGGTGATGAAGTTGCGGATGGACTCATGCAGGAATTTATTAAGCGGGCGTTCCAGCAAAGATTGCACCCACACCGCGATGATAATCGGGATAACAGTGGAGGTATAGGACTGCAAAACCACTGGAATACCCAAGAAAGTGACGTCATTCCCAGCCTGTTGGAAGGCCAACAAAGTCATCTTCTGTACTTCACCGTCCACAAGCACGGAAACTGCCTGCAATTGGGTGTAAAGCAAGGCACCTGCCAAGGTCACTGCGGTAAAAACACTGGCACCGAATTTACGCGCGGCCGTAATTGCCAAGATGATTGGCAGGAACATAAAGAAGGCGTCGCCAGCGGCATAAAGGATTTGGTAGGTGGTGGAAGTGTTTTCAATCCAATTGGCAACAACTGCTACCGCCAACAGGCCTTTAAGAATACCGACGCCTGCCATGGCTCCCAACACTGGAGCAAAAATGGAGGAGACAATATCTACAGCCTTGCCGAGGAAGTTTCCTGAACCGCTCTGCTCATTTTTGCCTTGTGCATCTGCGGTTAGCGATGCTGGCAGTCCGGCATAGACCAATGGGACGTTATTACCGATTACAACCTGGAATTGCCCACCGGATTCCACCACCGTGATTACACCAGGTAATCGCTTGATTGCCGCTTCGTCCGCCCCCGAGCGATCCTTAAGCACGAACCTCAGCCGAGTAGCACAGTGAACGACTGAAGAAATATTGTTTTCGCCTCCCACCAGCTTGAGAACATCAGTGGCAAGGGATTGGAAATCTACTTTTGTAGCCATGCTTCACCTCTCTTTAAAAGGAATTGGGGCGCCTTCAGGTCTTCTAGAAATGCAAAAAACCTGACCTCTCCACGCGGTTGGCGTGCCAGAGGTCAGGCAAATCAACTGCAAAGAGAGGCCAGGTTTTGCTTCCTGTGATCGGAATAACAACCCTGACTTGAATGTTGTTTGTATTACTTGATTTAGACCTTAGGGGAAAGTATCCGGATTTAGCAAGATTTTCGAGTGAAATTATTTTCACATCACACATTCCGCCCGCTAAAGCCCCCTTTCCCCACATCCCCTCCCGGGTATGACTATCCTCGAGAACACATAAATATCCAATTTTTAAGGAGTACTGCACATGCAGGAAGTAACTGTTAATGAAGTTCCAGAAGGCGTTCAGCTGATTGACGTTCGCGAAGCTGACGAATACGCCGAGGTTCGCGCTAAGGGTGCTATCAGCATTCCAATGAGCGAGATCGTCGGACGCGTTGATGAGATCGATCAGGATCGCGATATTTACCTCATCTGCAAGGCTGGCGGTCGTTCCCAGAAGGTTGGCGAATACCTCGAGCAGCGTGGCATTGACGTTATTAACGTTCTTGGTGGCACCGATGGCTGGATTGCAGCAGGTCTGCCTACTGAAAAGTAGGAGCTTTAAAGCCCTGAAGGAACCTCGAGCATCTTTTGGTGCCTCGAGGTTCTTTTCTTTTCATCAATGCCATCATCTGCATAAATAGCTCATTATCAGTCGTTTTAAAATAATTGGTTCCCCCAATGATTCGCGAAATCCTATATTTGGAATTACTCTGGTAGGCATGGCTACGCACCCAGACATCCCCACTGAGTTGCTCGAATCCCCCAGCTACCAACTCGAACGCCTGAGAAGGCGAACCCGCGATCATGTGGAGAGCCAATTGTCCTCCCATGAAACCACCATGCGGGAGTACTGGACTTTGACGTGCCTCGTACATTCAGATGCAGCAAGCCAATCAGCTCTCTGTGAGCTCTTGGCCATCGATGCATCTGACATGGTCAGACTCGTTGATTCCCTCGAGAAGCGTGGCTGGGCAAAACGCGAACGTGATCCTAAAGATCGCCGCCGTCAGATTGTTACATCAACGAAGAAAGGCCGAAATGCCCAAGCTGAGCTTCACAAAGTGGTGCTCGAAGCTGAGGATGTTGCCCTTGATGAATCCACATCAAAACAACTTAAGCACCTTCGTAAACTGGCGGCCGCAATTATTTCCACTGAAGAGGACTGATTTTCAACGTGGCTTTGAGCAGTGTTCCAGCCCAGTTCCTTAGGTCCGCAGAGGCACCGCCAAAGCGCACGCTATGGGACATCCTTGTCCAAGTTGCATCCACCTACCCCGAAGCAGCGGCGATTGATGACGGGCAAATCATCACCTATGCCGAACTTATTGAAGAGGTAACCGCCCTCGCAGATTCCATGCATGCCCAAGGCATTCGCCGGGGGGACCGCATTGGTATCCGCATGCCTTCTGGCTCCAAGGATCTCTACATCTCAATTTTGGCTACTTTGGCGGCAGGTGCTGCCTATGTTCCAGTTGATGCCGATGATCCTGATGAACGTGCTGAAATGGTTTTTGGGGAAGCCAATATCAATGCCGTTTTTGATGCGTCTGGTTTCCGCATTCTGCGCGCTACTCCCGGTGGTGATACCCGCCGTCCGCGCTTGGATGACACCGCCTGGATCATCTTCACCTCCGGTTCCACCGGCAAGCCCAAGGGTGTCGCGGTATCTCACCGTTCAGCAGCAGCCTTTGTTGATGCTGAAGCACAGATGTTCCTGGTTAATCACCCTTCTGGCCCGCTGGGGCCAGAAGACCGCGTTTTGGCTGGCCTTTCTGTAGCTTTTGATGCTTCCTGTGAGGAAATGTGGCTGGCCTGGGGACATGGCGCTTGTTTGGTTCCTGCGCCACGTTCACTGGTGCGTTCTGGCATGGACCTTGGCCCATGGTTGATTCGCCGCGATATTTCGGTCGTTTCCACTGTTCCTACCTTGGCGGGACTGTGGCCTGCAGAGGCTCTTTCACAGGTCCGTCTGCTTATTGTCGGCGGCGAAGCTTGTTCCCAGGAACTCGTCGAACGCCTATCCACTCCTGATCGTGAAGTCTGGAATACTTATGGCCCTACCGAGGCTACGGTGGTAGCTTGTGCAACCCAGCTCCATGCGGGTCAGCCAGTAGGCATTGGTTTGCCACTAGCTGGCTGGGACCTCATTGTGGTTGATGAGGCTGGAAATCCAGTAGAGGTTGGCCAAGTTGGTGAGCTTGTCATTGGTGGCGTGGGCTTGGCCCGTTATTTGGATCCTGAAAAAGATGCCGAAAAATACGCTCCCCTCCCTTCTGCCGGCTGGCACCGTGCTTATCGTTCCGGCGACCATGTGCGCCTGGAAGAAGATGGGCTTTACTTTGTAGGCCGTGTTGACGATCAGGTAAAAATCGGCGGACGCCGCATTGAGCTTGGCGAAGTTGATGCCAATGTGGCAGCCCTGCCAAATGTGCGTTCCTCTGCAGTGATTGTGCAAACCACTGGTGCTGATCAAAAAGTGCTGGTTGCTTATGTTTCTTTGCAGGATGCAGCGGTAGGTTTTGATCAAGAAGAAGCCCAAGCACGCCTGGCAGATTCCATGCCAGCAGCGTTGGTGCCCCGTATTCATGTGATGGATGAGCTACCGGTTACTACCTCCGGCAAAGTTGATAAGAAGTCTTTGCCGTGGCCACTTCCTGGCACTGCTGTTGAAGCCAATGACCTTAACTCCACCGAAACCTGGCTTGCTCAGATGTGGGTGGATATTTTGGGCACCTCAGTGGCGGATAAGGATGCGGACTTCTTTAGCTTGGGCGGAACTTCCCTGGCAGCGGCTACTTTGGTGGGCCGTGTTCGCGAGAAGGTACCAACCGTTGCAGTACGAGATCTCTATGATCATCCCCGCTTGGAAAAGCTGGCGGAACGGGTGGAAACCATTGCCACTGATACCGGAGTTTCCCTCGAAAAGCCGAAACAAGTAAAGCAACGCGTCGTAAAGCCTGTTTCTTTAGGCACCCGCATTGCTCAAACCATTATCCAAGTTCCAATTATGACGCTGCAGGCAGCGCAATGGATCGCCTGGTTGCTTTTGGGCAACAACATCATGTCAGCTCTTGGTTTTGAGTGGGCACAGCCTGTTCCATGGCTGTGGGTTATTGGCATGATCGTCATTTTTGCAACACCCGTCGGCAGGCTCCCTATTGGTGGTTGGGGTGCGCGCATCCTAACAGCGGGGCTTAAGCCCGGCAATTATAAGCGCGGCGGTTTTAACCACCTGCGCATCTGGACTGCTGAGCGCTTGGCTGATGCCTCGGGTTCCCGCAATATTTCCGGCGCGACCTGGGTGAACTATTTTGCGCGTTCCCTGGGCGTAAAAATGGGCAAGGGTGTGGATTTACACTCCCTGCCACCGGTAACTGGCATGTTGACTTTGGGCTCCAATGTGTCCATTGAACAAGAAGTTGACCTGCGCGGATATTGGATTGACGGCGATATTTTGCGCGTCGGCCCCATCGAGGTCAAAGATAATGCCCGCATCGGCGCACGTTCAACGCTGCTACCCGGCACTGTCATTGGCAAGGGCGCACACCTGGAGCCAGGTTCCACAGTTACTGGTGATAAAAACATTAAACCGGGTTCGCGCTGGGCTGGTTCGCCGGCGCAAAAGGTAGGCCGTGCCAAGCACAGCTTCCCTGATACCCATCCCCCACGTCGCAGCCGCTGGGTTCCAATCTTTGGCGCAACCTCCATCGTATTGTCCTTGCTGCCACTAATTGCGTTGGGCGCAGGTGCTGCCTTTACCCTGTGGCTGGCTTATCTTGGCCCATTTAACCTGGCCATAGGCGTATTGGTTTTTGCCACCCTCGGCGCATTGGTAGCCTTTGCAACCTACACCATCATGATCTGGATTTTGGTGCGTGTACTGTCCATTGGAATTAAGGGCGGAATTACGCCAGTGCGTTCCCGTTTGGGCTGGCAGGTGTGGGCGGTAGAACGTCTGATGGATGATGCTCGCACTTACCTCTTCCCGCTTTATGCCTCCCAGCTCACTCCTTTATGGTTCCGGAGCTTGGGCGCCAAGATCGGCAAGGATGTAGAGATCTCTACCGCGGTGATGGTGCCTAAACTGGCGGATATCCGCGAGGGCGCATTCCTGGCCGATGACACCCTCATCGGCGGTTATGAACTGGGCAATGGTTGGCTGCTCACCGGTGAAACCCGCATTGGTAAACGATCCTTCTTGGGCAACTCCGGCATTGCCGGTCCAGAGCGCAAACTGGGCAAAAACTCCCTGGTTGCAGTGCTCTCCTCCACTCCTAAAAAGGCGAAGGCCAGCTCCAACTGGTGGGGTTCACCTCCAGAGCGGATGCGTCGTGTCACCGTGGAAGTCGGCGAAGGCGAATCCAAGACCTATAACCCTGGCATTGGCGTGAAGATCGCCCGCGGCATTGTGGAAACTGCACGTTTGCTCGCACCGATGGTTTCTGGTGTGCTGGCTGCGCTAACCCTGTTGACCTTGCAGTTCCTGCTCACCACCTTCAACTGGTGGATTGCTTGGCTGGCTGGTGGCATCGTGCTGATGGCAGTGGGTATTCAGGCCATGGCCATTACGGTGATTATGAAGTGGCTCTGCGTGGGTCGCCATAAAACTGCAGATCACCCGTTGTGGAGCCCCTTTGTCTGGCTTAATGAGCTACAAGATGCCTTTGTGGAATCGGTGGCAGGCCCGTGGTTCCTGGTTCCCAACTTGGGCACCGGCATGTTGAACTTTGGCTTGCAGGCCCTCGGTGCGCACATCGGCCGTGGCGCTTGGGTGGAGTCTTATTGGTTCCCCGAAACTGACCTTTGTTATGTCGGTCCGGGTGCCACCGTAGGTCCTGGCGTGGTTGTGCAGACCCACCTCTTCCAGGACCGCGTGATGAGCTTGGATACTGTAACCATCGCGGCAGGCGCTACTTTGGCAGACCATTCTGTGGCGCTGCCTGCAGCTTTTATCGATACCTCGGCCACTATCGGCCCAGGTTCCCTGGTCATGCGCGGCGATCGAGTTCCTGCGCACACCAGGTGGCAGGGCAATCCGATTGAGCCCTGGCTTTAAAACCACGCTTTTCGGCGCCCACCTCGGCCACGTTGCATCTTGTGCAGCGTGGCCGAGTTCTTTTATTGAGCCGGGCGCAAAACCTCAGATCCAAACCAATGGGCCAATTCTAAGGCGGTCCGGAGATCGGTAGCGGTGGAATTATCCTTGCCCACCACCTCACGGAATTTATCCAAACGGTACTTCACGGTATTGCGGTGGGCCACCATTTCGGTAGCAGCACCAGCAATTCCATGCCGGAGGAAACTACGTGCTGTGGCTCGAATGACGGAGCTATATTCATCGTCTTTAGCTAGCTCGCCGAGGGTAACCTCCACAATTTCACTGGCCAAAGGAATGCGGTCAACAAAGGCTGCAACCGTGAGTGCACCATCCATTCCCGCATCAATAAAGTTGCGATTTGAAGTGGTATTGCGCTCTGCCACCCTTCGCAAACGCTGCGCCATTTGATGACTACTTCTAAAGCCAGCAACTCCTGTTGCGATCGGACCAATGGCTGCACTAACACCGGCTGGCAAAATTTCCTTGAGCGCAGCCTTTGCGATGATTGCCTCGCCACGACCCCCGCGATTATCCGCCACGGTTTCTGGTCGGCACCATACCCACAAGAGATTAGGCGAGCTAAACACCATCAATGGCTGGGCTTTAGCTCCAACTTCCGCAGAAATTTCCCGTGCTCCACGCAATAGGGTCTCTGAGTTTTGCGGGTTACCCGGCGCGCCCCATAACAAAAATGCCAATTGTGGACCTGCAAAAACATGCCCGCCGATGCTTTCCGAGGACTCGCGATCGCGCAGCACTCTTTGTACTTCTGCCAAGAGGCCTGGATCTCCCGGTACCTGCAGCCTGGCGACTTCTTCAGCAAATACCGCAGGTAACTGATCGGAACGCACATTGACACAACTATTTGTCATTACGCGCAGTTCCGAGAGAAACTTCATGAGTTCGTCAGAGTTGGAACCTACAAATAGGTCATTGGCAATATTGAGAAGCTGGAATTCCAAAATATTGTGCGCGCGGTGAAAGAGCATGATCAAAGTGGATAGTGGTTGGCCGCGCGCGGCCAGGGAGCGCGCCATTATGCGGATTTGAGGACCACTGCGAATTGCTCGTTTATCGCCTTCCATGGCAATAAAATCCCTAAATAATTCCACATTGCTCAGCGCACTATCACGCATCACTGAAGACATAGCAGGATTAACGAGCTCTGGCATCTCCCGCGATGCCTGAAGAACAATCTGATCAGCCAATTCTTCGCCACGGCGGTTAAGTTCTTGGGTGAACTTCTTCCTATATTTTGGATCCAACTCTCTTCCTCCCCACGCCTTTAACTATTGCTAATGACTTCTATATTGCTTTGAGAAAATTGTAGTTTAAATCACTGTGCCTAATGCACAAAACTAGAGAGATGCTTACCTTCGACTTGGCCAAGAGAGCCTTTTTAAGTTCACCTCCGAGAGAAAACTCGGTAACTTTCCAGCAATTAAGGAATATGTGACTTACATCTCCAGAAAAAGCCTTAGCAATGTAAAGCATGCCAGATATCTAAAGGGGTCCACATGGGACGAATCAGTAGATGGAAAGCCACACTTGGTACCTCTACTACGGAGTTGCGGAACCCAAAAATGTGCCAAAGAACTACAAAGAGTTCAAGACCTATATGGAAAGCTTCTTTGAAAATAAGCTCTACCACACCGAAACTGTGGAACGCTCCCGCATTGTGCAGCGCCTCGATATCGATCCACCAATCGCTGCCATCTCAACCTGGCTATGGCGTTCAATCCCCCACCCCTGGTGAACCTGTTGATTTGGGTTAACACCGCGCTCCTCCCAGAACAGATCCGAAGCCGTATTGGTTGGGAATGGACCAAGAAAGATCAGATCAAGTTTGTGATCTTCTCCCACACAGTGCGCTCTATCTTCTCGGTTCTGCCTCGCAAGGTACGCATGGTTGCCTTTGCAGACCGCGCATTTAAGCGCGCTGGCCGCTAAATAGCCCCAGAGCAGACCTTGAAGTCAGTATTTACTGGCCCCCAGGGCCTTTTTATTGCTTGTCGACGCAACGACGGTGGTCGACAAAGTTGCGGCTGATCATAAAAATAGGCGCCGGGAAGAGGATTCTCTTCCCGGCGCCTATTTAGCTGCCTAGCTTTTTAGACTAAGGCAGGAAACGCAACTTCTTACCCAGCTTCAGTGCGGTGACCATCGCATCGGCATAAACCTTGCGGGAGATTACGGCAGGGCCACGCATAGAGATAAAGCGCTGCTCTGCCACATTGCGGATTTCGGTGTACTTGAGCAAGCCGTCTGGTCCGTGGCGACGTCCCATTCCGGACTGCTTCATGCCACCAAGCGGTACGGAAACAGTAGCCCAGGATGCTGCATAACCATCGTTGATGCCCACGCCGCCTGCTTCAATCTGGCTGGCGATCTTGCGTCCGGTTTCAGGGGCTGCAAATACGGAGGCATTCAGACCATAGGACGTGCCATTAGCCTTCTCCACGGCCTCTTCAAGGGATGCAACCTTTTCAATGTAGACAACAGGACCAAAGACCTCGTCGCTAAGCACTGGGGTACCGGCAGGGACGTCAACCAGCACGGTTGGCTCATAGAAGTACGGACCTAGGTCCGGGCGGGCTTTGCCGCCCGCCAACACCCTGGCGCCGTGTTCGCGGGCTTCATCAACAAAGCGGGAGACGGTGTCTAGCTGGGTTTGATTGATAAGTGAGCCCATATCAATATCCCAGTTAAAACCGCTGCCAATCTTCATGGCTTCTACCGCTACCTTCATGCGGTTAACTACCTCGGTGTAGACCGGTTCTTCGACGTAGATGCGCTCAATGGAGACACATAACTGGCCGGAGTTGGAGAAACATGCGCTGGTGATTTCGCGCATCACCAAATCAAGATCGGCATCTTTGGCAATAATCAGTGGGTTTTTGCCACCTAGCTCTGCAGAGTAACCAATCAGGCGCTCGCCAACCTGGCGGCCGAGGATGCGACCGGTCTTGGTGGAGCCGGTGAACATAAGGTAATCACAACGGTCAGCAATAGCACTACCAACAACAGTTCCAGAACCGGTAACTACCTGCATCAGATCGCGGGGCAAGCCGGATTCATAGAGGAAGAGGACGGCGATCAGGCAGGAGAAAGGAGTATTGGAATCTGGCTTCGCCACCACACCATTACCGGCAAGCAGTGCTGGAATTGCATCAGAAATACCCAAAGCAAGAGGATAATTCCACGGGGTAATCTGTCCAACCACACCCTTGGGAATATGCTGCTCCACGCTGCGGGTGGCAATTGGAAGGGCACCCGGGCGCTTCTTTTCTCCAATGAGCTTGCCGACATTATTTGCGTAATAACGGGCGTTGATGGCCACGTCCATAACCTCATCCAGGGCAGAAGCACGGTTTTTGCCGGTTTCTAGCTGGACAATGTCCATAAGCAATTCGCGGTTATCAAGCACGCGGTCATGGAAGGCGCGGAAGATTTCCTGGCGCTGTTCAATAGGAGTTTGAGCCCACTTTTGCTGTGCAGCACGTGCCAGCTCAAAGGCGTATTCCACATCTTCCACAGTGCCGGATAAAACGGTGCCGATGGTTTCACCATTAAATGAGGATTTAACATCTACTTTTTCAGCATCTGCTGCGCCAGCAGTTTTGGTGTTGGTGGTGAGGTTGAGCAGTTTGCGGTGCAGATCTTCCGGCAAAGGGCCCATGGGGAAACGCTTATGCATTATTTTTTAGCTTTCTTTTTAGAGGAGTTTTACTAAAGGCTATGTAGTTTTGCACGCCCAGCGCCACACAGTCGCCACATCAGTGCCACACAAGCAGCGCCAGTTAACGCAGATAGCGGAGATAACCCCGTCGCAGCAGTTGAAAAACTGCCCACAGAATCATCTCCGCATTTCAAGATGCAGGATCTTAGAAAGGACATCCTGCAGCGCGACGTTCCTGAATGGACATGGTCTCGCTGGCCAAAGGCTCATGCGCAGCGGCATCTTCCTTAGGGTTCTTCTTGGAAAGAGTTGCGGTGGATACGCGCTTATCCCAGTTTTGGACAGCCTCGCGCTGTTCCTCCGCACCAAGCATGCCATGGTAGGCCATAAATTCGCGGCCCGGGCTCATGTAGCGGGATTTCAGCGGAAGCTTCGGGAAGATAAAGCGAATAACCTTGCACAGGCGTTCAAAGCGCTTGATGTCTTTTTTGCTCCAGTCCAGCTGCAAAATATCACGCTGGGAATCTTCCAAGGTGCCCACGGTTACCCAGATCAAGCTGCGCATGGCGGGCTTCCAGATGATGTCCCATACCTTCTTTGGAATGCCATCTGGGCACTTTTGCTGCTCAACTCGGGCGGTGCGCAGCGCAAAGTCCACGGTGTCATTGCGCTCCAGCTCGGTTGCAGTCATGTGCTCGATATAGGCGATGAGATCGGCATAGTTATCAATAACTGGGCGGTTGGACATGCCGTATTTTTCCCACCAGGTCACGCCTTCACGAACCAGCTGGTCACGCTGCTCAGCGGTGAATGGGGTGCCAAAAAGATCCTGGGTGCGGATTACGCGGTACACAAATGTGGCGTGTGCCCACCAGAAAATCTCTGGGTTAAGTGAGTGGTAGCGGCTGCCATCGCGCAAGGTTCCTTGAATATCTACGTGGTAGTCACGGATGCGCTGTGGCAGCGGGTTTCCCTCTTCAACGTAGATCGACTCAATGATCTGCGGGGTGGATCGCTGCAAACGCGCGAATGGCTCCTCGAAGAACTTGGAGTGGTCCAGTAGGGACTGACCAATCGCGGGGTGCATATTCTGCAAAATTCCGGTGTATCCACGCAGCAAATGAATTCGGGCGTCTGCTCCGTATTGCCACAGGAGAGAGTTGGGGCCGAGTTCCGCACGGCGGAGGTCATCCCTTTGGGAGTGTGCACCATCATCAGGATTATGGTTGGTGTCTGGGTTGGCAGCGGTAGTCATTATCGCTTCCTTTCTCGGGCTGTCTATGTTGCCAAATCTAGTGACTTAGGCGACACTGGACAATCAAAGTTGACTCATACCACAAGGAGTTGTCCAAAAGTGACAAATGCAATTAACACCCTAAGCGTCAGTGCACAACGGGTTTCAGAAATCCTGGCGGGCATCCCTACCCAATTGCTTATCGACGGGGGCTTGCAGGACGCAAGCGATGGCGCAACCTTTGAGGTCTTAAACCCGGCCACCGGGGAAAAGCTTTGCGACGTCGCCTCAGCAAGTGGACTCGACGCAATCCAGGCGATGGTCGCAGCCCACAACGCCCAAAAAGAGTGGGCACACACCCCAGCACGTACCCGTGCCAGCTTGCTGCACAAGCTCTTTGATTTAATCCAGGAAAACGCCGAAGAACTCGCCGTCATTATGACCCTTGAAATGGGCAAACCCCTGGAGCAGTCCTATGGCGAAGTTACCTATGGTGGCGAATTCTTCCGTTGGTTTGCTGAGCAAGCAGCCCACCTAGATGGCCACTATTCCGATACTCCAGAGGGCAATCTGCGCATGATGGTTAGCCATCAGCCAATTGGCCCAACCTATGCGGTCACTCCATGGAATTTCCCACTAGCAATGGCCACTCGCAAGCTCGCACCGGCCTTGGCAGCTGGTTGCACCACCATTGTGAAGCCTTCTGAGCTCACCCCACTTACCACTCTTAAGCTGGGACAACTGATCCAAGAAGCCGGTTTCCCTGCAGGAGTTGTCAACATTTTGCCAACCCTTGATGCTCCTGCAGTGTCCGATGCAATCATGAGCGATCGTCGGCTGCGCAAGATTTCCTTCACCGGTTCCACCGAAGTTGGACGCCACCTGCTACGCAGCGCTGCCGATAACATCTTGCGTACTTCCATGGAATTGGGCGGTAATGCACCATTTATTGTGCTGGAGGATGCCGATCTTGAGCTCGCCGTAGAAGGTGCTGTAGCTGCGAAAATGCGCAATATGGGTGAGGCTTGCACCGCTGCCAACCGCTTTATTGTGCATGCCTCCCTGGCGGATCAATTCGCTTCCCGTTTGGCCACCAAGTTCCGCGATATGAAGGTGGGCAATGGCCTTGATCCAGAAACCTATTGCGGACCACTGATCTCTGAAAAAGCGCTTGAGCGAGTGGCTGGACTGGTTGAAGATGCAGCCCAAAGAGGCGCGCAGATTTTGTGCGGTGGACACAAAATTGAGGGCGCAGGCAATTTCTATCCTCCCACCGTTTTGCACAATGTTCCAGCCGGTTCTCGTGTACTAACAGAGGAGATTTTTGGACCTGTCGCACCGATCATCAGCTTCCAAACCTTGGAAGAAGCAATCGAACTGGCCAATGACACCGAATACGGCTTGGCCTCCTATCTTTACACCCGCGATGTTCAGCTCGGCCTGGAAATCAATGAGCACCTAGAAGCAGGACTTATGGGTCTCAACGTTGGTGTTATTTCCAATGCGGCGGCACCTTTTGGTGGACTTAAGCAGTCCGGCATGGGCCGTGAAGGTGGCCAAGAGGGCATCCATGACTACATGGATACTCGTTATGTTGGTTTACCCCGCAGCAACCGCCTCTGAATAGCGAAAACGGGGCTCAGTTCAATGCGCCTGTAGACCCCCTCTTTAGTTGCATCGCACTGCAGGCATCCACCAATCGGAGCCCAGACAAATTTCCCTTTTGTTGGTAGGTATCTAATACGGATAGAAGCTAGGTCGAGATTGAGTGATACCTAAATGTCAGGGGAAAGACGTTTAGGCATCTCGAATGTTTGCTCGGCTTTGTCTCATAATTTCTCTTCATGCAAACTGCAATATCCGAAGAGCGCTTGAAGTAGTAGATTCCATGTTTAAAAGCCGTCACCTTACTTGTTTTCAATACCCCTAAGCTGACATAGAATAAATGACGGATTAAGTGACAATGTTTTCGGGCGTGGGTGTAGTGATTGCGGTTGGCACGTAAACGATCGTATTTATGATGGGATAATACTATAGCGTTGATTGGCTATATGCGGGTCTCGAAGTCGGATGGATCCGGACTATTTATATGAAGACCGGGCGTCGGGCAAACAAGAAGATCGCCTGGAATCAGCCAGGGCCTGCGGGCGTAAGGGAGGGCGACCATTCAAGATGACCGCGGCCAAGGTGAGGTTGACGATGGCCTCGATGAGGCAACCAGAGATCAGTGTTGCTGCCTTTGCCCGGAGTTGGGGATTACCCGAGAGATTCTCTACCGGCATGTCTCACCGACAGGAGAGTTGCGCGAAAACGGTCGGAAACTGCTCGCTGGCAGCTGACCACCAGTGACGAAGCACTGTCCCGGTGGGAGGGATCATCTCCGCGATTGGGAAACCGATCCCAGTGCGTAGGCTGAGAAAAACTGGGGGACGGGCAGGTTGCGCGCTACCGCACGCTTCTCAGTGCAATCCAGATGGATGGAATAACTACTTTCTTTGTGCTGCAGGCTAATCAATGGAGAGCAGGGAGAAGGTCCTAGGTACAGTGCCTAATTTAGTTACCTTTTTCCATCTCTTTCATCCGCTTTTCGAATCGGCGGAACAAGTTTTCAAATGCCTGCTTACACCGCTTCTTTACGGCGCGTGGTAGTCGTAAAGCCGTTCCCTCGTGGTGGGCGAACTGGTGGAATGCCCAGCTATCCAGCTCGGAATTCCGCCATCGCTTAATAGTCTCGCTAACGCGTGGTCCCTGCGATTCACCAATGTGCTCCACCAGGAGAAGATCTTTATACGTCATCAGGGCCAGGGGCAAGACATTGTGCTGTTGAAGAAGGTTCTTGCGTTCTAGGAATTCCTGGGTCGTAGCTGCTACCGGAAGTGTCCATGGCAGCGAGTAGTCCCCGGAAATGATCAAAGGAATGAACGTAGGATCACCAGACAGTGGGCTCCCAATCAATGGAGATGCGTCTTTGGTGAGCAACTCAACCATCGAGTTGAGTTGATCGGCTTTTCTATCCGTCATCAACATGGAGACTTCCTTACTAAGTCTTTCCACGTCGGATTGTCCGTGAGTTACCCGCCTAATCGGTTCCCTGAAAGTAGCATCAATGATGAGCCAGGTGTTGTCGAACTGTAGGACGAAGTCGGGGATCTTGGGCTGCTGTCTTTTACTACCTGAGCTAGCAAATGCCGATTCCAACTCAGTTTCATCCCAGACTCGGCTGGTCAGTTGATCAGTTTTGCTGCGTCTTTCATGGAAGGTACGTTCCAATACTTCAGATACGTCGGCTTCGAACTGGGCTCCAATGGCACGGTGAAATGCATCTTTACGTTCAGTGCCCTGCTGCTGGTCAAAAATCTCCAAATACTGACGCACTTCGTGGGAGAAGTGCTCGCGCATAGACCGTTTGACCAGCCATCCCAGATGGATGACGAGATAGGATCCGTCTTTTAAGCGGAGAAGTGGGTTCTGCTTGATGGCGTCGAAGTTACAGTACTGTCCTGACGTTTCATGTAGCTCTTGTTTAAGCGTGGGTACATCAGTGCTTAATGCCTGTAGTGCTTCTTCGTGTGAGGTATCAGTCAGGTGCGCCCAGGTTATGAAGTGAGGCGGAAAACCAAATGCCGACCTTTGAGGTGCTGTGCAATGAACTACTACAGGGCAATGTCAATGAAAGCCTCGATATCAGAGCCCGTGGCCTCAGGGAATAATTCCCGGGGCTCGCCCTTATTTTCTGTTGAGTCGCAGCATCAACATTGTCGTTCCAGGTGTCCCCCACAGTCATTCAGAGGTACGAGCCACAAGATAGGGCAACGGAAGCTGCTGATTGAAGTAGATATTGGCAATTAAACCCGTCGCCAGAGGCTCTGCGAGGTGTCCCTATCGGGTGACATCCGGGTTGTCCGGCCAATCCTGGGGCAAATCACCAGAATCATCTAGGTCCTCGGCCACCCCAGGAGCGCACAGATCAGAAGATCCAGATCATTCTCTCCATCATCAAGCCCATCGTCTTCGTCCCTGAGCAGAAGGAACTCGCGCATTGTCGTTAAAACTACCTGTGGAGCGATGAGGCGATGACCTTGTGTGAGTGCGCGCTCCACCGAGAATCGAAGCTTTGTGTCTTTTATACGTCCGCCCACAGCCGATCCGTAGTTGAAGCAGTCCCCGATTCGGAGCTCACGTCGGCGAGCATCAGAGCGAAGCGTGCCAAAGTTTCTCTAAAGGGAAGCTGTTTCCATACTTGTTCTTTCTACTCTTCGTGGTCAAGACAGTCATCCTTTGCATGTGGAGAGTGTGTGATGGATGTGGACGCTACCTCCCGCAGGAGGCGTCTGCACGACCCGGGGAGCCCTTTTACGTTGCGCGATCGGCTTCACCCCACATGGTCAGAGGTGCGTCGTGTAGCAACGCTTAGGAAGTGGAGCGTCCCCGCGGTTGTAGCAGGGCCTCGTCGCGTTCGGGCGCTTGCCACTTCAGATTCCCCTGATCAACGCGGCACGCAGTCGGGGCACGCGCGTGAGCTTGTGGAGGCGGCGCTGGGCCAGGTGGGAGTCGACAAGCTTGTGAACCCGGTAAACCGCCACAACACCTATCGGGATTCGAAAGACCCCAGGTGAAGGTGTAGAGGCTGAACGGTGAGGCTGTTTTTCTCTACTCTGGCCTATGTAACCAATAACCGATTTGTAGCAGGTGAGAAGATGACCCCGAAGAACAATCCCGCAGCCTCCCCGCAGGGCGACAAGGCCCCCGGTACCCCGGGCAACGCCACCCCAGATAAGAACGAGCCCACTACCCCGGCCACGCCTCCCGTACCGAAACCGGATCAGCAGGCGCCGCGGGCGGTCTCCCCGACCGGCTGCCCGTTCCACATCGGCGCCGGCGAGCCCGATCCCCGCGCCCAGCAGGGTGAGTACCTGACCACCGCTCAGGGTGCACGTCTGAGCGAGAGCAGCCACTCGCTGCGCGCTGGAACCCGTGGCCCCCTACTCATGCAGGACCACCATTTCCGCGAAAAGATCACCCACTTCGACCACGAGCGCATCCCTGAGCGCGTGGTCCACGCCCGTGGTGCAGGCGCACACGGCATGTTCAAGGCCAATGGTGCAGCCTCTAAGATTTCCAAGGCGGGTGTGTTTACCAAGGACAAGGAAACTCCCGTATTCGTGCGCTTTTCCACTGTGTTGGGTTCCCGTGGCTCCGCCGACAGCGTGCGCGACACCCGCGGCTGGGGCGTGAAGTTCTACACCGACGAAGGCACCTGGGACCTGGTGGGCAACAACATCCCAGTTTTCTTCATCCAGGATGGCATCAAGTTCCCGGACGTCGTCCACGCCGCCAAACCGCACCCAGACAGGGAGATCCCCCAGGCACAAAGCGCGCATGACACGTTCTGGGACTTCGCGGGCCTTCACACGGAGGCTACTCACCACACCTTCTGGAACATGTCGGACCGTGGAATCCCCCGTTCCTTCCGCACCATGGAAGGCTTCGGCATCCACACCTTCCGCATGATCAACGACGCCGGCGAGACCACCCTGGTCAAGTTCCACTTCAAGCCACGTCTCGGCGTCCACTCCCAAGTGTGGGAGGAAGCGCAGATCACCGGTGGCGTGGACCCGGACTTCCACCGTCGCGATCTCGCCGACGCCATCGAAGCCGGCTCCTACCCCGAGTGGGACCTGGGTGTTCAGGTCTTCCCGGACACCAAGGAGCAGATGTTCGAGGGCATTGATCTACTCGACCCGACGAAAATCGTCCCGGAAGAGCTCGCCCCGGTGGAGATCATCGGCACCCTGACCTTGAACAAGAACCCAGGAAACTACTTCGAGGAGACCGAACAGGTCGCCTTCCACCCGGGCCACCTAGTTCCCGGTATTGACGTGACCAACGACCCTCTGTTGCAGGCACGCCTTTTTTCCTACCTGGATACCCAGATCAGCCGGCTGGGCGGGCCGAACTTCTCCCAGCTGCCCATCAACCGCCCGCACGCGCCCGTCAACGACAACCTCCGAGACGGCATGTACCAGCAGGGCGCACACACGGGCGTCGCACCCTACAAGCCGAACAGCCTGGACGAGGGCAACCCCACCGAGGCAAGCGTCAACGAGGGTGCACTTATCGATGTCCCGCAACCCGTTGAGGGCCACATCACTCGTGAGAACCCGGCCTCCTTCGAGGACCACTTCTCGCAGCCGCGCATGTTCTACCTGTCCCTGTCGGAGGTGGAGAAGAAGCACCTGACCGACGCATTCTCTTTCGAGCTGGGCAAGTGCTACGAGGAGAACGTCAAGCTCCGGTACCTTGACGTTCTGGCCCACGTAGACCAAGGCCTGGCAGAAGCCGTCGCGGACAACCTAGGCCTGCCTCACCCGGAGCCTCAAGAAGTCGCCGACGTGCAGCCATCGCCTGCTCTGTCCCAGGTGGGCGACACCTGGCCCGTCGACGGCCGTCAGGTCGCGGTTCTGATCAACTCCGGAGCAGACCTCCGTGGTGTGGGTGCGCTTCTCGATACCCTCTTCGACGACGGCGTGACCCCGCTGATCGTCTCGGATAAGGGCGGCACCGTTACTACAGATGGCGCGGAGGTCTCCGTGTCGCGCACCTACCTCACCGCCCGCTCCATCGAGTTTGATGCTGTCGTGGTGGTCAACCCTCCTGCTATCCCGGAGGTGGCCACAATGTTGGGTGAATTTGAGCGCCACAAGAAGGCAATCATCCTCGCTGGGCCGGATGCCCCCGTCGCACTGGGTGCTGCTCGCGTCGAAGTCAACCAGCCCGGTATCGTCGCCGTCGCCTCCCCATCCGAGGCTGCGGCCCCGGTGACGGAGCTTCTCGCTTCCCACCGCGTCTGGGAGCGGTAAGAAGCAAATATTGATATCGTGGCACCCGGAAAATTGCCCGACCTGCCGGGTGCCATGAGGGGGTTCAGTTCAGTTCATATGAACTACCCCTTTTATTTAGTCACCGATCTGATCGCGACCGCGCAGCACGATCAAAGGGTCAGGCTCGCCGACTAGTTCATAGTCTTTGTCGGTGTAATCAAACTTGGACAAAACATAACGCATCGCGTTGATTCGAGCGCGCTTTTTGTCATTTGACTTAATGGTGATCCAGGGGGATTCATCAGTGTCGGTGTAGCGGAATTGTTCTTCCTTAGCGCGGGTGTAATCATCCCAACGATCCAAGGAGGCCAAGTCCATTGGAGAAAGCTTCCACTGACGAACTGGGTCTACCTGACGAATCGCAAAGCGGGTGCGCTGTTCTTTACGGGTCACCGAGAACCAGAACTTGGTCAAGCTAATACCAGAGCCCAAGATCATGTTCTCCAGCATTGGTACCTCACGGAGGAACTCAGCGTGCTGTGATTCGGTACAAAAGCCCATCACGCGCTCCACACCAGAGCGGTTGTACCAGGAGCGGTCAAAGAAGACGATCTCGCCGGCTGAGGGGAAATGCTGGATATAACGCTGGAAGTACCAGGAGGTGGACTCACGTGGAGAAGGCTTCTCAAGCGCCACTGTGCGGGCACCACGGGGGTTTAGGTGCTCATTAAAGCGCTTAATGGTGCCACCCTTACCAGCAGCATCGCGGCCTTCAAAGAGGATGATGTGGCGCTGGCCAGTTTCCTTGGTCCAGTTCTGCCACTTCAGCAGTTCGATCTGTAAGGAACGCTTGACCTTTTCATAGTCCTCGCGGTTAACGCGCTCTTGATAAGGATAGTTTTCCCTCCAGGTTTCAATGGCTGTGCCATCTGGACGCAGGAGTACCGGATCATCCTCGTCTGAATCATCAACTACATAGCCTTCAATCTTTGCAAGATCGATGACGGGGAGATCATTATCGTTGGTATTAGCCATGCTGAAAATCATACCTACCTCCCGCACATTAGGCGCGATGTGTAGCGTATTTAATGTAGTGCTCACAACAAAAAGCTCCGATCCTGTTAAGGATCGGAGCTTTAAGGATTTAAACCTAAGGGTTTAAATTACTTAACCAGTCCGAGGAGGTCAGCAACTGCGCCAGCCCACTTGCCGGAAGCAGTAAAGAAATCAAGAAGCTCAGCAACGAGGCCGGTGGAAGAAAGGGTGTTTACGTTGTCGAGGAATTCAACAAAGTTGTCCATTTTTAATCTCCTTTAGAGAATTTTAAATACGGGTGAAGGGAAAAGGCTTCTAGGCACTTACCTAACAGCCATATTGAAAATTAAGAGGAGAGGCCTTCGAAAGCAGCGCTGGTTGCGTCAGCGTTGTCACCGAAGTTCTCGAAGAACGCGATGATGCCCTTGAGTAGATCAGGGATCATGGTAAGAGCGGTGCCGATGTTGCCACCAAAGGTGGAGTAATCGTCAAGGTTGTCTGCGAGAAGGGAAAGATCCATGAGAAATCTCCTTAAGAGGACCAGCAAGGAGCTGGTGAAGGTTGCCAGTTTGCTAACGTCCTCAGGACGTCACTCACACATTCAATCACATTTTTGACAACCGTCAAGACGATTTGCAAAGTTTTTTATCTTCCATCAAGCTCTAATTTATTAATTTTTCATAAATAAAATTGCCAAGTATTTTAGCTTGAACTGGGGATATGTGGATTTTTAAGGCTAACTTAAGGAAAACTTTTCTATACAACTATCAAAACATGTAACAAGAATTTACAAGGCTGCGATTAAGGCCACACAACTTGATAGGATCATTTTTACCCACCCCCATCAGAGGGTAAGTGGTGAAAATCTTAACCCACCCGGCGGTAATTAAGAGATCACCTCTAATGCTACGGTGGCCAGGAAATCGTCGAAAAGCGCCCTAAAACGCCAAATAAGCTCCTCCCGCAAGAAGCGGGAGGAGCTTATCGGTATGAGAGGTTAGAAGGCTTAGAAGCCGCCCATGCCACCCATCTCATCAGCGCCTGGCATTGCGGCACCTGCTGGCTGTGGCTTGTCAGCAACGACAGCCTCAGTGGTCAGGAACAAAGCTGCAATGGAAGCAGCGTTCTGCAGTGCAGAGCGGGTGACCTTTACTGGATCATTGATGCCTGCAGCCATGAGGTCAACGTACTCACCGGTAGCAGCGTTCAGACCCTGGCCCTGTGGGAGCTGGGAAACCTTGTGTGCCACAACGCCTGGCTCAAGGCCAGCGTTATAAGCGATCTGCTTCAGTGGAGCGTTAAGAGCCTCGCGAACGATGCGAACGCCGATTGCTTCATCGCCAACAAGCTCAAGATCGTTGTCAAGAACGTGTGCAGCCTGCAGCAATGCAACACCACCGCCGGCAACGATACCCTCTTCAACAGCTGCCTTTGCGTTACGGACAGCATCTTCGATGCGGTGCTTGCGCTCCTTGAGCTCAACCTCGGTAGCAGCGCCAACCTTAAGAACTGCAACGCCGCCGGCAAGCTTTGCCAGACGCTCGTTGAGCTTCTCACGGTCATAATCGGAATCGGAGTTCTCGATCTCAGCACGGATCTGGTTTACGCGACCCTGGATCTGAGCCTCAGCGCCGGAGCCGTCGATGATGGTGGTGTCATCCTTGGTGACAACAACCTTGCGAGCCTGGCCGAGCAATGGGAGGTCAGCGGTCTCGAGGGAAAGTCCAACTTCCTCAGAGATAACCTGGCCACCGGTCAGAACAGCGATGTCCTGCAGCTGAGCCTTGCGGCGATCGCCGAAGCCTGGAGCCTTAACAGCAACAGACTTGAAGGTGCCACGGATCTTGTTGACAACGAGGGTCTGCAGAGCTTCGCCCTCAACGTCTTCAGCAATGATTAGCAAAGGCTTGCCAGACTGCATAACCTTCTCAAGCAGTGGCAGCAGATCCTTGATGTTGGAGATCTTGCCGGAAACCAGCAGGATGTATGGATCTTCTAGAACAGCCTCAAGGCGCTCCATGTCGGTTGCGAAGTAACCGGAGATGTAGCCCTTATCAAAGCGCATGCCCTCAGTAACCTCGAGCTCAACACCAAAAGTGTTGGACTCTTCAACGGTAATAACGGAATCCTTGTTGAGCTTGCCGCCGCCAACTGCGTACATTGCCTTAGCAATCTGTGCACCAATAGCTGGGTCAGCTGCGGAGATACCAGCAGTAGCAGCGATCTGCTCCTCGGTCTCAACTTCCTTAGCTGCCTCGAGCAGGCTCTCGGTAACCTTGGAAACTGCCTTTTCAATACCGCGCTTAATACCCATTGGGTTAGAGCCGGCAGCTACGTTACGTAGGCCTTCCTTAACCAAAGCCTGAGCCAAAACGGTTGCGGTGGTGGTGCCGTCGCCAGCTACGTCGTCAGTCTTCTTGGCGACTTCCTTAACTAGCTCAGCACCGATCTTCTCGTATGGGTCATCGAGCTCGATCTCGCGAGCGATGGTGACACCATCATTGGTGATGGTAGGGGCGCCCCATGCCTTTTCCAAAACTACATTGCGGCCCTTAGGTCCTAGGGTTACCTTAACGGCATCAGCCAAGGTATTAAGACCGCGCTCCAGGCCACGACGTGCTTCTTCATCAAAGGCGATGATCTTTGCCATGTGTTTGTGCTCCTCAGAATTTGTAGGACGACACTCACGTCATCTGCCCGGTAGGCGCCCGCGACGGCACGGTTAGTGAGTGTGGACCAACCTCACCCACCAAGCAGTTCATGATCATTTATTAGCACTCATACGAGCAGAGTGCTAACCTCTTTTCTAGCACTCTAAGGGCTTGAGTGCAAGATTTCGCACTACTAAGCAGCAGCATTCCAGGCAGCCTTTTAACTCCCTCTGCCCCGATTGCCAGAAACCTCAGCGTTTCCAGGCTTTTTAAGAGCCTGGAAACGCGCGTTATTTGCTCTGGACACAGCTTGGTTTGAGGCCTTAAACAAAGTAATCAGTACTCCACCACAGCATCATTAATGCAGCCACCACCAGCACCGCACCAACGGCAGTAACAATCCAAATGGCGAGCTTAATGCGACGCTTACGGTTTTCTTTCCGAACCGCCGCTAGCCTTTCCTCGGATTCTCTTACATGGCGAATATCGGTGCCTTGTTCCGCAAAAAATCCATCATTAAAATCTGCTCCGCCAAATCCGCCAGTGGCTTTTTTAGCTGCGGGAGCTTCGCCCCACACAGGGCCTTGAGAATGTCGCGGGCTCATCGTCCCCACCTCCAGAATCGACGTTTTTTAGGTTCAGCTGCGGTCTCGGTAGCTGGGTTTGAGAGCGGTGCTTGTTCAGCGGCGAGCGCCTGCTCTATTCCCCCACCCATAACTGCTGCTTGGCCAGGGAATTGGCCGGGGAACTGGCTGGTGACCGGTGCTGTTCCTAAGGCCGCTGCATTACCCCACATCACCTTGGGCAATTCTTGATAAACCGGGCCATTAAAAAGACCATGCTCAGCCAAAACATCACGAATGGGATCTAAGCATCTAAATGGCGCAATGCCGGTACGCGCAATACGATCGCCCTCCGGTGGCGCACCCAAAGCTGAGACCGCAAAGCAGGAAAAATCATAATTTTGCACACCCAACAAGGGTTGATTGAGCTGGTTAAGCAATTGGGTGGCATCTAAACATTCCAACATGCTGCGGATTTCTAGATCCAGCAGTTGAATACCGGTGCGATCAAAAGGTTGATCAAGGGCTGCGCTATCGCGTCGGAAGGTGGCGCCGAAATTACGCATAACCCGCTGCCAATTGACCATATTTGGACCGCTATAGTGCAGATGCTGCTGGTTAACCTCAGAAAGCCGCTGCATGGTGTCAAACTTGGAAAGGCACAGTGAAATCTTAGGTCGGTGTTCCTCACCCAATACCCTCAATACGTTGCGTAACACGATGGTGGGGCCATCTTCCCCTACCTCGGGGCTTTCTACGGAGCCTTCCAAAAGCTGGCGAATACGTGGTACTGCCATGGGGTCAAAAAGGAAGATAATGCGGTCGGCGTATTTGAAGAAGTCCAGCTCGCTTTGGCGTTGTGCAAAATTTTCTTCCTGCAGGTCTTCACCCGCCACATCGCGGAACACCACAAAGAGGCGCTGGCCCTGATGCGCTGGGGTGGAGACATCAAAAATTAGCGGGCGGGTTTGGTGTGCATCCGCAGAAGAAGCCGGAGGCGTAGGAGGCAAAAGACCCATCTGTGCAAACAGTGGGTTCTCATATTTGTCCTCATAAATGCGGCGTGTGTGTTCATCAGCACTGCGGAAAGAACCACCGTTGGCAATAACCAGCTTGCGCAGCAGCTTCACAATCACTGCAATATAAAGGCTTTTTCCGGAGGAACGGTCGCCTGCCATGGCAAAGGTAATAGTGCCAGAGCCCTGCCAGCCTTCGGGAAGTTGGTATTCTTCACGGTCTTCCACATAAGGGGAAACAACTGCGTCGGCCGGCATTTCCTTAAAGGTAAAAGGACATTTAGTGGGCAGCAGTGCTGATTCTGGGCCTTGGGTTTCAGGCTCTTGAGTTAAATGATCAATCATGAACTTTTCTTCTCTGTAGCTAGCTGCTGGTTTTCAAGATCTGGAGCAGGAGGTGGAGTCCATCCGGTTAGGGCATCAAACATGGCGCGAGCTGGAATTGCCAGGCTCATAAGATCTTGGGCTTTAAGAGCCTCAATAAGTTTTGCATCAACGTGGGTAACACTAATGCCGTGGTCCACCAAGGGTTTACGAGAGCTCAAAAGGTGCACCTTCTTATTGGGCAGATTAACCACTTCAATGGGAAGGTCATCGGAAAGCACCAACACAGCGTCGCCTGGATCAATTTGGGCTAGGTCAACATTCCAGCCCACCTCGCGTGCGGGAGTAATTCGGCTGCTCAAAGCCCGGATAACTTCGGGGGATTCCAGCATTTCCATAGGCCGGGAGGAACTGCTGGTGAGCAGCCGGATGGATCTACCCTGGCTGGAGGTGGATAGCACTCCGGTGGCAAAGGCGCACATTGCATCAAAAACTTCACTTGAGGTGCTGAATTTCATGGAGGCTGAAATATCAACCAGCACGCTAACAGCGGTACGCGGTGGTTCAGAAACACCATCCCGGTCCAAGGTGCGGCGCAGTGCAGAGCGCACCCCGGAGGCATAAACATCCAAGGAACTATCGGTATTGGCATCGCCTGCTTGCAAGCGCACAATCTCAAATGTGGTGAAGATGCCTAACACCGGGAAAGACCGCAAGCCACCGATAGCAAAGGTAGGAAGATCTAGGCGCACTTCATCGCCATTTCCGTCATTTAGGGTGATGGAGACAAAAAGCTGGGTGTCGATGGGAAATTCACTGCGGGTGTGATCAGGCACGATGGAAATTTCAGAATTTCCAATAGGATTTCTAATCGCCAAAACATTGCCACGGCGATTAGTTTCCATGCGTCCGGCCTCGATCTCAAAACCGGTTGGGCCCGTAATATCAAATTCAATACGCGCAATAAAACCGCGGATGGGAACCTCAAAAGATTGCCCTGAATCCAAACGAATATTGTTCATCAGCGCTTGTCCCTTCCTGAAGTGGGTTGACCACCATTAATTCTTTGTCTTTCGGCCAAAATTTCTGCAGCTACCAGCACAAAAACATCTGTAATGGCTGTTTTAAAGTGTAGATACTTCGGATCGGTATTTTTTTGAATCTCTGCAATATAGGCATCTTGGCGCCCACCCATATCCACAGCGTCCACGTCCTTAACCGCAATTCTGCGCGCGACCTGAACAAATGGCTCGGCATTCACGATGCCCCCACGCTGCAATTCAGCATTTACATGGCGTTGCACGGCATCAAAACACAGTGCACCAATCGTGGCCGCAATTTTATTATCGCGCTTAGCTCTACCGGAAATAACTGGCTTAAAAAGCAAACGCAAAGCCACCGCATAATAAAGCCGCAGCATAGAAGCAGCATGGGAATTTGACGTGCTTTTTAGATACTGCTGCTCCATCATCTGCTCCATGGCAGCAATATTTTCATCACGTTTCAGCCAAGCCAACACACTGCCCAAAGGCATTGACCAGTGCAATTGATTAAGCACGGTATCAAAACTCGGCGAAGTAGGTTGCTTTTCGACGCGGCGCTGCTGCCTCACTGCGTTGCGCGCTACCTCGCGCAAAAGGTAGTGCTCCTGGGGCAAAACTGGTGTTTTTTCCCAATTACTCAAAGAGTGGAAATTGCTCAAAGAATCCAGGAATTTCCTATCCTGCGCTGTAGCTTCGCTAAGCAAACCGGTTTCCAAAAGGAAGTTAAGATAAGACATCAGTATCCGTACCGAGGCATCATGCAGAGTGTACAAAGCAGCCAGGGCACGAGCTGAAAGTGCAGGATCAACCGGCAATTCCGGCCAGCTAGATTCTTCTAAGGCAAGTTGCGGATTATCAATAACATCATTGATAAATTCCATATCAATTGCTTGATAGGAGGTGGGCACAAATTCCTCCTCCAAATGCTGCTCGGCGACGTCGAAAAGCGCTTGGGTAACCCCATCGCCGCGGTTCTTAATCACCCGCGCCAAGCCATCGCCCAATTGGGCATGGCTTATCGCAAAATCCGAGATACCAGTGTTGATCTGGATTAATTCATCAACAAGCTGCTCTGAATCACTGCCCTCGACAAAAACCCCGGCGGTCATCTGCGCCCAGGTGCCATGCTGAGTTGGCGTGATATTTGCTGGATCAATCAACTGTACATCGACAATTTCGCGCAACGCTGCGGCATCTTCCGGCGGACACACATAGACCGTAGAGAAAGTGGCATTAGCGATGGCCTGAGGGAAGGTGGCGGCGCGCTCAAAAGTGGAAAAATGCAGCAAGGTGCGAGCTTCCTCAGGTGTCAAAGTAGAGGACAAAGCCTCAATCCAATAAGCCGCCTCATTGGAACTCTTAAGCAATAACACCGCACGCTTACACCCAGCTTGCAGGACATCTTGGAGCTGGTAAAGCACTTCTCTGCGATCGCCAAAGAGCTCATCAACCATCATCCAGGCCATCGAAATATCAGCAAAAACCCCAGGTCTTGGCTCTGTTAGTGCAGCATTAAGCTCCACCGCGTTAACCGCCTGTGCGCGAAATGGGGTCAGCAAATCCGGCGAGCGATAAAGATCAATGGGATAAATTGCTCCCATCGGCTCATCAAGATCTTGATCAATAAAAGCATGGGTAAAAACATTTCCCGGGCGCCCGGTAGCATCCTTGCCGGCTGGAACTGACTGCAAAAAAAGCGCCGAATTGCTACGTGGCCGGTATTCAAAACGCCGTGGCAAAGCATCAATGTCAGTGCTACTAATAAAATCATCGAAGCTTTTTACCGGCACCAAACTGGTTGGCGCCGCAGCAGAAACATCTTGTTGATCCTGCACACTTGCCCGCAAGGTGGGACCAACATTCCACCCACTGCGTCGGGTTTTGCTCTTAAAAGAGGCATAGGTAACGTGCGCCCAGCGTTGGTTCAGGGCACTTTCCATCATGGGGTCACCGCCTATCCCCTATTCCAGGTGTTCAGACGCAGTTGCGCAGGATCCGGATCAATCAAAGCATTAACCGGCGCCATTGAATCAGCAGGTTGACGGATAAAAAGTCGCATCAGTGAGCTAGCTGGGTAGCTAAGAATCTGGGGATCAATTTCCCAATACTTCACTACCTGCTGGTCAACTGGACGCAAAGATCCAGCGCTAATGCCAGGGCTAAACTGCGCCTCATCTGGTTCATTGGTGGTGCCATCAATCATGCGAGTAAGCACCTCATCACCATCTTCTGGTTCCAAGGGCAAACGGCTGCGGTGAATACGCAAAGTAAATTGATCAAGCTGCTGGGAGGCTGGTTGATCACGATCAGAGAAAATGGCCAAGAAGAGCCTTCCTCCAATCACCTGCAGCTGATAGCTAAATTGGCGCACGCCACGGTAGTGCAATACCACTGGCTCGCCCCAAATCTGGTGTCCCTCATAAACACGAGAAGCAAAAAGTGCGATATCTCCAGGTCCAGGCAGTGGGAAACGCATTCCACCCTCATCTTGATAAGCCTCCTGATGGATGCTGACCAAGCTGGTTCCCGGGGTTTCTGGGGTCGGTCCAATGTGCTGCCCGGTGCCGGTTTCGCCAAAAACAGCCGTCACCTCATGAGCTTCCTCCGACCAACCGAAAGTAAGCAATTGGCTATTCACCCGCTCATGCAAGGTGGCATTGGTAATGGCGCCAACGCGCACCCGCGAATGGGTTTTACCAACCTGAGCTTGGTTACCCACCACGTTTACTGGGGTAATAAAGATGGAATACCAATCATCAGGCCAGGTCACCGTGCAGGAGGATTTTTCCCCCTCGAGGTCATTGGCCCAATCGCGACGCGCCAGACCAAAGCCCTCCAACTGATCAACTTCAATTTCATTAAATTGCAGGTCAGGATCAGGGGCCGTGGCAGTGCGATAAATCCTTACTTCACCAGAATGCGGTGGTTGCCAGGTCACCTTGAAGGTGGTGTCAAAGCCATCATCTTTTTCCACCACCTGAATAGGCACTGCCATGACCTCCGCAGGAACATTAATGGTTACTTCTTCTGAAGGAGCCGAAGCCAATTCCAAACCATTAATGGTGACAAAGCGCTGCGCGACAAATTTATACTCTCGACCACGATGTTGTGGCTGGAAACGGAAACCCTGCAAATTAGCAGTATCGGTGGCAATCTCATTACGCCTAGCCAAAGTCAAGCGCTCATTTTTGGGCACGGCAAAAACAGCAACCCGGTGGGTATGTTCAGCTGATTCCCACTGGCCTTTGACCTCTGAACCTGCGGCAGAGAGCTCAATTCCCGAAATGGGATGGATATAGGATTTCTCCCCAATCAACACCGGTTGAGATTGCACTGCATCATGTTCGGAATTCCCCTCATACATCCACACCTGATACATACGATAAGCAGTGGTCAAAGGAGCAGAATCTACCCATTTGGTGCCCACGGTAACTGCACGATGCTCACCAAAATCTGGATCCAGCTCAAAGGTTTGTTCATCACTGACAATGCGGAAAAGACGTGCCTTTTTTTGAGGAAGTTCTGGCAGTTCCCAATCCAGGCTTAATCCGCCCTGTTGATCTGGAACAACGCGCAAGCCC
Source organism: Corynebacterium callunae DSM 20147 (assembly GCF_000344785.1). NCBI lineage: Bacteria > Bacillati > Actinomycetota > Actinomycetes > Mycobacteriales > Corynebacteriaceae > Corynebacterium > Corynebacterium callunae. Next base: position 2,481,040 of record NC_020506.1, read on the forward strand.
GCCCCAGCCAAAGGTTCTGGCCTGGCGAAGGCATCAAGGCGGGCAAATTCAAAGGCCGCCCAAGAGCGCAGGTTTTTATCTTCCTGTGCCGAATTATCTGCCTTGGCACGACGTTTGCCACCACGGCGTGATCCAGACTCAGTTGCTTTGAGGATATCTTTAGCAGCGGTGGCGGCAGGATTATCCTCCCTATGACGAGAATGCCTCCGCGGAGTTGGTTTGGATTCTGCCGGAGGAGTTTCAACCAGAGCTTCAACTGGCGCTTCAGGCTCTGCAGTCTTTTCTGAGGGTTCTGCTTTAGGCACTTCTACGCTCAGGTCTGGTTGAAAAAGCAGCGGGTCACTGCCGTCTTCAATGATGTCGGTGGTGCCCACGCGGGCATAACCGACAACACGACGCAGTGGCTTTGCCCAAACTAAAAGCTCAGGAAATTGTCCACCGGTTTTGAGTAGTTCCGGGTTTTCCGCAGCAGCAATAAGTGCCTCATCTTCGGGAAGTGAGTCCGCAGAATAACGCTCTCTGGCAACATCACGCCAGGTTCTAAAAGCACTAAGGATTTGGTATTCGGTGGACATTTAGAACTCCCCCATTCCTGGCAGCTGCGAGTTTTTGTTATTGCGGGCAGTGAATCCACCGTTATTAAAACGGTTGGGATCGACACCAGAGGTTTGGAAGTTTTCATCGACTGGCATGCCAGCAATTAGCTCCTGTGATGGCCCCGTTGGGTCAGGGAGTCGGAATGCAATGTCTTCCTTATTAACTGGCCCACTGACCTGCAGCAACACTTCACTCAAGCCGATGGAATCAAAGGCATTGATATGGGATTCGTATTTGCACAGACTTGGATCCAAATCCAAAATGTCATGCACGCGACCAAGTGGCGTAGCAATTTCACCATTAAAGGAACCTGTGGTGAGGTGCTCTTTAAGAGAAGAATAGGTGGGCGCAGGTACCTGTTTTCCGGCACGGTAAATAGTCAAAGAATCTAGTACACCAGAGCGCTGATTTTCTGAATCATTAACCAGCTCGCGGGTAATATTTTTCCAAGTGAACAAGCTGCGATCTTGGGCTAGGAATGCTTCATCATCAAAGCTGGCGGCCAGTCGGCCCAAATCACCAAAGGTGTTCTGGCCGGTGGAAGCCAGATAAGTTTTGGTATTTACCGGGCTACCGCTGCGATCAGCAAGGAGCTTGGCAGCACTTTCTATGCCGGCGTTTATATGTTCATCCAGCCAGCCTTGTTCAAAAACATCCCGGCGGAAGCGACGTGCTAGTTGCTCCACGGCTGCGGAATCTGGGGTGGCTTCAGCAAAAACCACAGAATCTGGAACAGAGTTTTCCAGAATTAGCGGGGCTTCGCTTTCCTTGCTAATGCGACCGAATGGCTGTGCCAAAAGGGTGCCCATGATCTTAGAAACTGCCAAGAATTGCTGGTATCCCACGTTGAGTCGCACAATGGACTTCTTTACCAACTCTAGGTTTTCTCGCGCAGTTTTGAGCTCTTGCATGGTGGTATCGCGGAACGCCTGGCGGCGAAGATCATCACGGGTGAGGCCAATATTTTGGAAAATTAAGCACAACAGCCAAAGGGCAAACCACACGCCAAACAGGGTCCACTTCTTGGTAGTAGAGACACTATTAAGGTGCAAGACCCAGGTATCAAGGGTGCCACCTGGTTCCAGGTTGGCATTTTTAAACCACCATACCCCGGCAAAAAAGATTGCCGACCAGAAAACTACATAACCCAACCAGCGGAAAATGCTGGCCATTTTACTGCTCTGGGAGCCTCGCTTTGTGCGTAGCTCTAATTGCGCAATAGTTGATTCCAGCTGACGGGCCTGCATATTTTGGTGCTGAAGACGATCCCGCAAACCCTGGGAGACAAAGTAGGCGAAGGACTTGGAGTTTTCTTCCTTCCACTGTTTGAATTCACCAATGGCGGCACCGATACTGCGTTGTCCACTATCGCTGTGGCGAGCTAGTTTTTCTTCAAATTTTTCTTGTCCCAGTACGTCATAGGGAGCTACTTCCCCATCATCCACGCGTACTTTGATTTCTACGGGCAGGGTGGAGCCATAGTTTTCGCTCGGTCCGGGGATTACGTCGGAAGCTTTGCGGGCAACAATGACGCGCTCTGAGGCATTTGTTTTCACCACGGCGGGGCGTCGAATAGCGTCCTTACCAAGCCCCATAAAGCGCGCATCTGCATCTAAGAGGCTTAGCGACATATTGGCATAAGCAGCCCACATACTGCCCAGATCGGAAGCTGCTTTAAGTTCAAGCTCCACTTGATTGGCCTGGGTACTGCGGTTTTCACGGCCATAATCCGCGCCTACTCCGCCGTGCCCAATGTGGGCCGCGGTGGAGGAAGTGCCATAAACACCTGCTTGAATGGCATCTTCTGCCAAGGTGGTGGTTTCCGCACGTAAATCCCGCCAGGCACGACCAGGGGTGGGAATAAGGTTCTTCCACCACGCGCCTGCAAACTCCTTGAGAGCTTGGCCGGAAGTAAGATTCCTAGTCTTTTTCACCAGGGTGTTCTTGGTTTCAGCCACTAAAGTTTTATCAAATTCCCCAAAAAGTTCAGCTGCGGCCTTATGCGCAAAATCCTCGGGGTTTTCGGTATATTGCGCGGTGAATTCAGTGCCAGGCTGCTCCTTGATTTTGGGCAAGGGGTTATCTGCAGTGGCCAGGATGAGATCCTTAAGGCGCGCTTGTACAGCTTGGCCATCAATATGCCGGTAGAAGGCACGTACCAGGCGGAAGCTTCCGCCCTTTGCTGGTTCTAGATCAGCGATCGGAGCGCTAGTACTGCCCTCCCAAAGTCCAAACAGGGACGCAATTCCTGCACTGCAGTGCAGTACAAAGCTATGATCTAGGTCGTCATAGTGATAAGCCACAGTTGAAGCATCGGGTCCGGGGCTATCTTCCGGCGCCAACATCAAGTTGAGATAACCGCTCAAAATTGGCAGTTGCCCCACCAAAGGAGCATTTACCGCAGTGATCATCAGGTTGGTGCGGTGAATCTCAAAATTCGAGCACACCGAATCAATCGTGCGAACCAAAGGCGATAGTTCCGCAAAGCCCAGAGTTCCAGCTGCTGAATCGACCACATTGATAACGCCGAGGTTCATCTTCTGCACGCCAGAGCGCGAGACCAGCTCATTAAAAGGCCGGCGCTCAATATGCGGTTGACCATGATCATCAACGCGCAGTTCAGTAACCAAGGAAGCCGAGTTTTCAAAAGCATCGGCATCCACCCACACCAGGTTGCGGATTAATCCGGTGGCGGTGAAATCTTCGATGGTTTGTCGAATGCCTTGGGAAAGCAATCCGCGCCCCAAAAATATGGTGAGCGTTTTATCAAAGGAATCTGCCACTAGAACTCCCCTTGACCGGGCAGGGTGGGACCAGAGTTAGTGGGGCGTGTGGGCGCGCCAAAACCAGTGGGCTTGTCGACGGGGGCTCCCAGCTTATAACACGCCTCAAGAACCTCAATCAGCTCAGCTGTTGCATCTGCAACGTCGACGGCAATGTCATGGAATACCGGAATCTGGGATGCCAAGGCTCTATCGGTGATATCCCCATAGGGGCGCTCAGCGAAGTTAAACATTTGGCCTTGGCCCAATTTATCGCTTGGCACATAGTGCTGCGCGATCTCATTTTGGCGCTGCAGCCATGCAACTGCATTCTTGAGGCGCTCCTCCGGAGTGACTCCGACTTCGGTTCCCTCGATCTGCAAGGCCTCCCCCGACTGGCGTTCGCCGTCGAAAAGCCACTTGTGCAGCAAACGACGCCCCTTGGTGGTGCGTCCCTCGCGGGATGGGCTTGGCGCGTCATCCCAGAGGTGGCGCAGCTCAATGTAGGGCTGTACCGAGGAAAATACTGGCTGTGCACCTGCGCGGGCCCAGGCCAAAGATACCGATTCCAGCAGGTTGGGCAGCCAATCCAAGGTAGCGCGGAAGCGGGAGGCGGGGGTCAACATTGGGGTGTCAAAGTTGATCCAGCTATTGCTGTGCTCATCAAAGATCTGTACCGGGGTGAGATCTGAGGTGTCCAAGGTGCCGGGGAAGAATACGCGACCGACCAATCGACCCACATACCAACCGCGCACCATGGCGTTTCTTTCCACATCGGTCATTGGCAGCGCTGCAGGAAGCGGACGGGTGCGGCGGCCATGCCAGAATTCCTCGCGCGTACCGGTGGTTTGGCGCCACTGCTTTTCAATCGGTGGCAACAAGGATTCAAAGACGATTGGCGCATAGTTGGGGTAGGAACCAAAGATGTCGATGGAACGCTCTTCACCCTGGTTAACCAAGGCCTTGCCCAAAGGTTTGGTCACATCAGCGGGGCGGTGGTTGGGGTAATCGCGCACTGCTTGCTCCAGGCTGGCACCGACTTCATCACCACCAAAAGGAATGCGTGAGAAGTTAAACTGGTAGCGCACCTCATCGTTGTAGATGGCACGCACCAATTGAGTATTGATCTGGGCTAGTGGCAAAGCGTAGGTCATTGCCTCGCTGAACTTACTCAACACCTGCTGGCGACGAGCCCGGCGCTCATGTTCAGACAATCCTGCTGCGGTAACAAATTCACGCAAAGAGCTGGAAATAAACTGCTGGAAGCTAAAGCCCGGACGGCGAATGTACTGACGTGAGCGCTCCAAAACAGCATCGGTTGAGATGTTGATATCAAAACGGGCGGGGCGGGGATCGCGGATAGCGTTGGGGTTGTTGGGATCGTGGGTAAGTTCACGGGAAACCCAAGTATCTTGCAAGACAATGAGGTCACGTGGTGCTTGCTCAGAACCAGAAAGTGATTCCCATTCGCCACTGACCACGCGGCTTGCAGATTCTGCCAAAGCAGAGGTGTAGTCGAAGTCTTGGCGCTGTTCGCTTTGAGCGGATTGAATAATATCTGCTTCAAATTGGCTCGGGAAGCTCTCCACCTGAGTAAGGAAGACTTCATTGGCAGCCTGGCTGAAGCGACGTGGCACCTCAGTTTGGCTTTCATCTGGCCACAATGCTGGAACATTAGTCTTGAGCTGGGAAACACCCAGGTTCACATCGGTGGTGAGCTCACTGAATTTCTCCAGATCGCGGTGTTTATCCGTGATGCTTCGCTGCAATGGAGAGAGGAAGTTATTGATGAAATCACGCAAGACACTGTGCATGTGGTGCGCAATATGTTGGGCACCACGTAGGCGCAGCGGAGTGGTATTTTCATCAGAAATTTCTGCGATGAGCTGGGCGGAATCATCTACTCTGCCCTTTGCACCCTCCAGCTGCATGCGCCTTTCATCAGAAAGTCCCACAGCTTCGGGGGTGCGCTGTTCCCAAATGCTATTTAATGCTGGAAGGGTGGAGATTTCAATCTGGTTGCGGATTTTATCAACTACGGCCTTTGCATAAGCCACACCATATTTACCAATTTCAGCGCGCACCATGTTCAAAATATGGTTCTGCAGCACTTCGGAGCTAGCCCAGAAGGACACACCACGGTAGAGCTCGCCCTTGGCGTCAAGATCAATCTGACGGCTGGCTTCTTGGAGTCCGCGCACAACATCGCTAACCCATTCATTGCCACGCTTGTTGTTAGCTTCGGGGATCTGTTCCTTGATCTTTTGGGCCATGCGGCGAGACCAGGATTCAATAACCTCACCGAAGTTGCCTCCGATCCAGTTAAGCTCATTGCCGCGTTCTGGAATTACTGCACTTAGCTGCGCCAAGAAGCTTTGTTCATTATTGCCCAAGCGCTTGGTGATTTGCTGGTCGGCTGAAGCATCATCACGCGGATCAATGTGTCCGTTCAGCAGGCGTTCTACCGATGAACGAGCCAGTCGCTGCGCTGCATATTCGGCATAACGATCACGGCCCATGGAAAGCTGTGCATATCCATAAGTACCCCAAGGAACGTTTTTGGCTTCTGCTGCACCCCAGGCGTATTTGCTCTGGTCAGCGCCTGATCCACCGCGGTTACCCAAGGTGAATTGCTTGTAATTATCCATGGAAACTTCATCGGACATCAGAGCTGCAAGGCCACGGCCGAGTGCGCGATAAACAGTATCTGGTTTGCCGTCACCGAGGAGTGCGCCGTTTTCACCGGAACGCACACCCACTGGGAAGATACGGCCGACTGGGATGGAATCATTTCCCACCGGAACGCCAAGGGCATTAAAGATGCGCTGGTCAGACTCTGTTGCAGAACCCAGCTGTGCTGCTACGAGCTCTGCGAACATAGCCAAAGCGTTGGGGTTGGTACCTGCAACTGCATCTGGAGAGAGTTGGGAGAAGATATCTGGGGTCACCATAAATAGGGAGCTTTGGCCAACCGCATAACCCTCCAGGCCGGTGAGCAAACGGCAGATATCCAAAGCCATCGAAGCACCAGCGCCACCAGCCATGGAAGAAACCACAAAAACCATAGGTTGTTCTTTGGAGGTATCGCCTGAAGAAACGGAGCGGCCATAAAGCTGGGAGCGGAGATCCGCTAGTTCACGCTCGGTTTCACCGGTAAAAAGAACATCCCAAGATTTACGTAGCTCCTGCTGGATTTCTTGTAATTTGCTCAGGATAAGCATGCGTCCAATGGAGCGATACTGGCCTGCACCTGCACTAATTGGGGTGGTTTCAGATTCTGGATTATCTAAAGCCCAGGTAGCAATGCTGCCCTGCGCACGGCGGGTGGCCAATTGGTTTGTCACTGCAGTGTCAACCGTGGCATAGCGGTCGGAGGAACCACAGGAAATATAACGTCCACCAGCTTCAGGGACGTTGGGAAGATTCGGTCCAGGGCGTTCCGGGGTGGTGGGAACGTCAACGGAAACAAATTGCCATGCACCTGGAAGTTTTACGTCTTTGGGGCTGTCATAACGCTCAGGCAAACGGTCCGCCAGGGTGGATTTAAGCTGATCCATCATATAAGCGAGGGTTTTGGCACCTGAGCCACCACAACCGACGACGAGAACTTTATGCATGTGAGTTTCCTTTAAAAATAAATAAATGAATCAGAGTTATACGATTTTATCGTTTGGGGCCAAGGCCCGCAGATTTCTACTGCGAGCCGAAGCCACCCGAGCCAAATCCTCCGGACCCAAATCCGCCAGATCCGAAACCACCTGAGTTACCTCCAGAGTTTCCACCAGTGTTGCCGGAACCTCCAGAGCTGGAACCACCGGAACCGAACCCGCCAGACCCGAATCCACCTGAGCCACCAAAAATCGTGGGGTCTGCTTGTGGGGTGCCCTTATTTTCTGCAGGGGCAGTCGGAGTAGCAGGCTTTTCCGGCGCAGCCCCACCGGATTTCTTGGTGCCGCGCTGCGGCTTGGTGGACTGCGCGGAGGCGGCGTCGCCAAGCATGTTTTTCAGCTTTTGGGCAAGTTCTGGCGCCTTGTCCTTAATGTCACCAGCCATGTGATGCAGCTGCTCCGGATCGGCAGGCAGCACGGGCAGCGCGATGAGATCAATGTGCTCAGGGTCGGTGGCCACCAGGAACCAGGTGCCCTGCACCACCAGTGGGAGCTTGGCCTTAGCATTTTCGGACTTGCTGTCATTGCTTATCGACGCCACCGTCTGCACCAGCGCCACGGGGGAAGCAATCGGGTTGAGCTGGAAGCGCTTGACCTTCACCTGGTGACCTGCAGCGTTAAAGGATGTGCCCTGGTGATTTACTTGGTTGGAGGCCGTGGTCTGGGAAGCCAACTCAGGGTATTGTTGATCTGCGAACCTGATCAGATCGCCCTCAAAAGTCAGCGGGATTCGAACCGCAGCAAAAGATTCAGATGGAATCTTGGAGGTGAAATAACGGATCGCGTACAAAATTGCCAGCGGAATAAGTAGTGCAATTAATAAAGCCAAGATAAATGCGAGCGCAAATTGCTTTGCGTCGAGGGGAACGCTCAAACTGCCTTCGGTTGGAATATTAACGGTAGTTTCATTGCCGCCTTCAGGATTGGAAATCTGAATGGACAAAGTACCGTTGACCAGGCCGTCGCGTAGCTGGCTCATGGTCAATTGCACTGGCAGGGTGCCTTTTTCATCAAGGCCCAGCACCAGCGCATTTTCTGCACTATCAAATTGGCTGCTTGCCGCAATGGAATCCACACCATCTGGCAAACTTCCGGACACGGACGTTCCTGCAGGTAGCCATACCTTTCCAGGGCCACTAATTGGAACCTCAACGGTGACTACCTCTTCTGAAGCACGGAAATTAAGGGAGCTGGGGACAATCGGCATATCCCTTTGGGTCACGCTAAGCCCGGTGCTATTGAGAATTGGGCTCAACGCTGTTCCTGGTTGGCCATCAACACCGGCAGTGGTGATAAAAGTGCTGGCATTTAGGGTGCCTAGGGCTGGGAATTCCGAGATCATGCTGAGTGGAAGTTCTGCTTGACCTGAGGTGATATCTAGGCCCTGTGCCAGGGAAACTTCTGCACCAGTATCTGCGCGCGTGAAGCTAAGATCCACCGTTGCAGAGCCTTCTAGTGCGCGTGGATTTCCTTCGCGGTCAACCAATTGCAGCTGCAGTGGCTGATCATCGCGCAGGTTCAGGCCAGTATCGCTAGCTTCACCGCCGCTAAATTGCAGCTGCAAATCAGGCTGAATAGACACTGAGTTAAACACTCGTCCATCGGCCTTAGAGGCATCAAAGCCTTCAAACTGCAGCTGCCAGACGCCCTTCCAATCCCCGCCAGCTGGCAGAGTTAAGGTGCCATCAGCCAATTGCACTGGAGAATTTTGTGATTCCCAAGTGATGTCTGCAGAGTTCAGACTGCCGGAACCATTTTCTACCAGCGAGATCTTCTCGCCGTTGGGGGCAGTTACCACCAAATGTGCCTGCTCACCCAAATCATCCTTAGCGATAACTGAAAAACGCACCGAATCCACGGAATTATCCAGGGTAAACACAAAAGGATCCCCGGCGCGTGTTTCACTCATGAGCTCACCACCGGTTGCCAGCGCTTCGCGGAAAGCGGCAAAAAGCCCGCCCACATTGTCGGCGGTAAAGAACGCGCCATTGGACGCTTCCACACCACACCGATCGCCGCCGGCTCCCGCACCTTCAGTGATACCTTGCAGCAAGCGGAAGTCAGAGGGGTTGCTTGGCGACGACAAACCGATGCCAATGTGGGTAATGCCACCTGCGCGCAAGCGATCGCTCACTCCACTGGGAGCACATAGTGCCTGTTGAGCTGTGTCTGCGCCTTCTTCGGCGGTAAGTGCGCCATCAGTGAAGGTGACCAACATGCGGCAGGCATCTTGGGATTCTGAACGGGAGAAATCTTGGTAGGCGCCATCAAGTGCAGCAGCATAATTGGTGTATTGCTCTGAAGTGCGCTCTGAAAAAGCCTGGATTTCTTGCAGGGTGCCATCCACAGAAGATTGGGAAAGCTCGGTCCATAGCCCATAGTTTTCAGCATCGGTGGTGCCTGATTTATAACTTTGGCCGAAACCTGCAACGCGTACCTTGGTTTGGAAACCTTCATCCTCCTGCTTATTCAGTAGCTCTTTAATAAAGCTCTGAGCTGCAGGGACACGGTTATGATCCGCATCTGCACCAGGGACGTTGGTATTTACATTGCCATCGCGGGCTTCGTGGATAAGTGATTCAGTTTCATCGATCATCACGATGACATCAAGGGCGCCTTTTTGCGCAATACAGGCGCCTACCTGATTAAGATTTCCACCTTGGCTAACTGGGGTTTCTTGAGCTACCGCCCCCGGAGCTGAAATCACGGCTGCGAGGATTCCCGCAGCTAGTACTGCCAATCCCCGAGAAACTTTAGGTGAGAAGGTAATCATGGATCTCCTTATAATTTCCCGAAGAACTGCGCGATATTAAACGCTGACCACACCACTGCAATGAGCAAGGCAACTGCGGTGAGATAAAAGAAGGCTTTGCGGCCAGGTTCATCACTAAAAATGCCATTTGCCTTCTTTTCATTAAGGCTCTTGAAATACCAGCTCAATGCGGAGATTCCGACAATTCCGGAAAATACCCATGCCGCCAAAGCAAAAATGAGGAATGAGGTATCTGTAGCAACTTGATCACTTATTAACAGCCACACATTCAGCACAATGCCTATTGACGCCAGCACCAGACTGGGAATGAGCTTTTCAACCGGAGCCTTAGTGATTCCACGTTTGCGGGAAGCTACCGGAGCAGAATCAAAGGAAGGCGCTGAGAATCCGCTATCGCCGCCACCAAAGGACCCACCGGCTGCTGGCCCTGCACCAAATCCACCAAAACCACCTGAATTTCCTGAGCCCGCCGAAAAACCGCCTTGGCTAGTGCCAAAGCCTGATTGGCCGCCGGAGGGAGATCCAAAAGAACCTCCAGACGGTGGATTAAAACCTTGAGACATAAGCAACTCCGCGATCGATCGGGGATTTCAAGTGGTACTCCAATCAAGGAAACCAGCTGGACTAAAAAGAACCAACTTTTAGATATCAACTATTTCCCGAAGTTTACTCAGCCTCCGGACACAAATTGGCTACAGCCTAAATTATTCGAACACTTCCTACAGGTTGTCTGGCCACAAGCAGGTGTTCCTTCTATAGTGCTCGCGAGTGCTAGCGTTGGGCTGCTTATCACTTGCTGCTCAAGATATATAAGGTGGAAAGGCATGAGCCAATTCAGCAATGTTCAAGAAATCAAAGGCCATCTCGAGGGCCAAAGGGATCAGATCTTCCAGCAGCTAAAAGAAATTGTCTCTTTTAACTCCGTGCACAGCGATCCAGCACTCCTTGACGACTACGAGGGTGCCACTAATTGGGTACGCACCGCACTCACGGATGCCGGACTTTCTGTCACCGAATACCCCGCCGAAGATGGAACCACCAACTTTATTGCCACCAAGGCTGGTTCCCCCGATGCGCCAAAGGTGATGCTCTACAGCCACTTTGACGTTGTCCCAGCTGGCCCCCTCGATCTGTGGGATTCTAACCCCTTTGAACTCACTGAACGTGACGCCGGCGAAGGTACTCGCTGGTATGGTCGCGGCGCAGCAGACTGCAAGGGCAACCTAGTTATGCACCTGGCTGCATTGCGCACCGTCCAGTCCCTCGGCGACACCAACCTCAACCTCACCTACGTCATTGAAGGCTCCGAGGAAATGGGAGGTGGTGCGCTCAGCGCGCTCATTCAGGAAAAACCAGAGCTTTTCGACGCGGATGTCATCCTCATCGCCGATAGTGGTAATGCCGCTGTTGGTGTTCCAACACTAACCACCACATTGCGCGGTGGTGGACAGATCACTGTCACCGTAGATACCCTCAAAGGCGCTGTTCACTCCGGCCAGTACGGTGGAGCTGCTCCAGATGCAGTCGCTGCACTGGTTCGTATTTTGGATACTTTGCGCGATGAACATGGCCGCACTGTCATTGATGGTGTGGATTCTTCTGCAGTGTGGGAGGGCGCTCCTTATGATCCTGAGACCTTCCGCACCGATGCCGGCATCCTCGATGGTGTTGAGATCATGGGCAATGGTGACAATCCTTCCAGCATGCTGTGGTCACGACCTGCAATTACCGTCACCGGTTTCACCTCAACTCCAGTAACTGAGGCACTTAATGCGGTACCAGCAACTGCCTCCGCGAAGCTTAATCTGCGTGTTCCAGCCGGCCAGGATGCCCATGAGGTCGCTGCAAAGCTCAAGGAGCACCTGATTAATCACGCTCCTTGGGGTGCCAAGGTTTCTGTAGAGATCGCTGATATTAATCAGCCTTTCTCCACCGATATTTCCGGCCCTGCCATGTCCACCCTGTCCCAGTGCTTGTCCGCTTCCTATGACAACAAGGAAACCGTCACTGAAGGTAGTGGCGGTTCAATTCCTTTGTGCACGGAGCTTATTGAGGTAAATCCTCACGCTGAGCTGGCACTTTATGGCGTCGAAGAGCCATTGACTGTGATCCACTCAGCCAACGAATCTGTGGATCCTCATGAGATTCGCGATGTTGCCACTGCGGAGGCACTCTTCCTACTCAACTACACAATGTAGCTTTTTAAGAAGTAGTACTTAACACATTACCCACCCCCGCAAGGGGGTGGGTTTTAACATTCTCCACTAGGACCTCTTGATCAATAATGTGACCGCCGTTACCATGGCGAACGTGACTAAAAACATTGACCTTAAGCGAGTAGCCAAGGCTACGTACCCTACGGCGGGATGAAGGACTGACTCCCCGCACTAGGGAAGTAGTCGTTAATCATCACCCACAACGCTTAAGAGTCGGTCCTCCACCTAACAGGATCCTGTACACACATTCTTTTCCAGAACCAGAAAAGAACGATCCTGCACTCCCTTAAAGACGCAAAGGACCGTGTCAATGTCTCTCTACCTCCGCACACAAAATTCCCGCCACTCCACCATCATCAACTTTCCACAGCGGGAAACCCACCCCCTCACTGCACCGCAGCAAACCCCCACTCAGCACACTCCAAACTCTGATCCTTTCCAGGATCGCTTTGGACACCAATTGCCTCGTGGCCTGCGTGAAGAAGCTCGAGGAATGGAATGGCGTACCTTCATCAACACCTACGCTCCCATGGGAAACCTGCGCATCTCCAACTTGGAATTTGAATCCCGCCGGGGCGGAATGTTCCACTACACCGCCACTATGATCACCAATTCCGAGCACCACCGCAGCACGTTTGACACTGAGATCATTGCTACCGGCCCAGTTTCTGCTTGCACCAACTTGCTTGCCGACGCCGGCCGTCGCATCGAAATCCTCGAATTCCATCAATTTGAGATCTTCGAAGCAACTGTCACCTTCATCTACACCTGCAACAACGTTCACCGCACCTGGGCTATGGGTTTTGGTGGCACCGCTGAACATTCCGCTGCAGCTGCAATGAGTTCGGCAGCCCACCTCATCTATGGGTAGTCGCTAAAACAAAAACCAACAGAGCAAAAACTAGTTCCCCCTCGAGAGCACTTTCTGGTGCACCCGCGGTGGAATTATTTTTCGCTCGAAAAACCACCATCTCGCTACGCAATGAACTGCATAAACATGAATTTCGAGTGCGTAATAGCCCTATATTAATACAGTGAAATTCGTTTTTCCGTTGGGAACACAGGCAAACGATGGGTAGACTTCATAAATATTGGTCGCGCCCTGATGCGACGCCGACCGAACTTGGGTGTTTCTCAGTTATCAACTTCGTTCTCGACATCGACGTGTGTTTCTAGCTGGGGGGTAGCACACGCGTCGGCGTTGTAAAAAGGTGTGGCTCCAGACAAATCCACAATGCGCAAAGGGGAACTGGAGATCGCGTGCTAATTCTTTTTCTCGCCCTCACTGCTGCCGCAGTGATCGCCCCCGTCCTTATCCGTACCGTCGGTCGCCCAGCATTCGGCTTGCTCGCCCTCGTGCCAGCAGCAGGATTCTTTTGGGTTACCTCGGAGTTTCTCAACGGCACCTTCCAGAATGGAGGTGAACTCCTCCTCCACTATGAGTGGATGCCCTCGGCACACCTGGATATTAACTTCCGCATGGATTCCCTGGCTGCACTCTTTTCCCTCATCATTTTAGGTGTTGGCGCGCTCGTCTTGCTTTATTGTTGGGGTTACTTTGATTCCAACCCTGGACGCCTAAGTGCCTTTGCTGGTGAGCTCACCGCCTTTGCGATGGCTATGTACGGCCTGGTGATCTCCGACAATATGCTGCTGATGTACGTGTTCTGGGAAATCACTTCTGTGCTTTCCTTCCTATTGGTCGGCTACTACGGCGAACGCGCATCTTCACGACGTTCAGCAGGACAAGCACTGATGGTGACCACCCTGGGCGGTTTGGCCATGTTGGTGGGCATTATCCTCATGGGAACCCAAACAGGCATCTGGAATTTCTCCGATATTCCCACCTATGAAGGTTCCTGGGCAGACGCACCATTTATCTCCGTTGCCGCTGCATTATTGCTGGCTGGCGCACTATCTAAGTCTGCTATCGCCCCCACCCACTTCTGGTTGCCAGGCGCGATGGCTGCGCCAACTCCAGTGTCTGCGTATTTACACTCCGCAGCGATGGTCAAGGCTGGCATCTATCTGGTAGCTCGTTTGGCACCTGAGTTTAATGTGGTGTCTTCGTGGTATTTGATTATCCTTCCGCTCGGCATGCTCACCATGATCATGGGCGGATGGATGGCATTGCGTCAAAAAGATCTCAAGCTCATCCTGGCCTATGGAACTGTTTCCCAACTGGGCTTTATTATTTCCGTCATAGGCATCGGCACCCGGGAAGCACTACTTGCAGGTCTGGCGCTTACCTTTGGTCACTCCCTGTTTAAGGCCACCTTGTTTATGACAGTCGGCGCCATTGACCACACCACCGGCACCCGAGATATTAGGAAGCTCTCTGGGCTGTGGCGCAAACAGCCCATTTTGCTGGTGGTTGCAGCAATTTCAGCAGCGTCCATGGCTGGTATTCCCCCGCTGTTTGGGTTTATCGCTAAGGAATCTGCTCTAACTGCAGTGCTCAATGAGAACATGCTGCACGGCATGCCAGGACGGCTTATGTTAGCGGGAATTGTGTTGGGCTCAATTTTCACCATGGCTTATTCTTGTTATTTCCTCTACGGTGCTTTTGCTACCAAGCTTGCTCTTTTCCCTGAGGAGCACGGTCAGTCACCTGCTGTGGCGAATATGCACAAGGTGAAATTTAAGCTGTGGATTGCACCAGTAGTTCTGGCTATCCTCAGCGTCGGATTGGGTCTCTTCCCCAAGCCCATCTCCAATGCCATTGTGACGCACATAGATAATGTCACCCCGGCTGCCCCTGATGCGCATAAGACGTATCTTGCACTGTGGCATGGATTTAATCTGCCACTGCTGCTCTCCACTGTCATTATCGTCATGGGCTTCCTGCTTTATTGGAAGTTGGAGACGGTGGAAAAGCTGCGCCCCAAGACTGCAGCTTTTGGTAGTGCAGATACCGCCTATGATGCGGTGCTGGATTTCTTGCGTGTGCTCTCCCTGCGTTTAACGGCATCCACCCAGCGTGGTTCGCTGACTTTGAACGTTGGAGTGATCTTCTTCGTCCTAACAGTGGTACCGCTGATTGCTTTGATCAGTGGAGATCGCAGCGCGGTGCGCATGGAATTGTGGGACACCCCGTTACAAGGATTTATCGCCAGCATCATTATTGTGATGGCGATTGTGGCAACCCGCATGGACAATCGTCTCTCGGCATTGATCATGGTTGGTGTTACTGGTTATGGCATTGCAGTTATTTTTGCCATGCACGGTGCCCCGGATTTGGCGTTAACCCAAGCTCTCGTGGAAACCATCGTCATGGTGGTATTCATGCTGGTCTTGCGTAAAATGCCAACGGAAGTTTCCTGGAAAGCTGACCCCAAAAACTCTCGTTTAAGGGCCTGGTTGGCAGCAGCTACTGGTTTCTCTGTTGTGATCATGACGATCTTTGCCATGAACGCCCGTGTCAGTGAACCGATCTCGGTGTACATGCAAAAACTTGGATATGAGATCGGGCATGGCGCCAACACCGTCAATGTTTTGCTGGTGGATCTACGTGGCTTTGATACCTTCGGCGAAATCTCCGTGCTGGTTATTACGGCAACGGGTATTGCCTCTTTGGTTTATCGCAATCGCAGTTTCCGCAAGGATTCGCGTCGCCCCACCCTTGCTACTGCAGGTCGTCGCTGGTTGGCAGCTGCGGTGGATACGGAAAGGGCGCAGAACCGTTCTTTGATGGTGGACGTGATGACCCGCCTGCTCTTCCCATCCATGATCTTGTTGTCGGTGTATTTCTTCTTTGTTGGCCACAATTCTCCAGGTGGTGGCTTTGCCGGTGGTTTGGTTGCCTCACTAGCTTTTGCCCTGCGTTATCTGGCCGGTGGTCGTGATGAACTTGAGGAAGCACTGCCCATTGATCCCGGCCGTATCCTCGGCTCCGGATTGTTAATTTCTGCCACGGCAGTGTTGTGGCCCATGCTCATTTTGGGTGAACCACCGCTGAGCTCCCATATTTTGGATCTTAAACTGCCCCTTATTGGTGAAATGCATATTCCATCAGCACTGATCTTTGACCTCGGCGTATACCTCATTGTGATTGGTTTAGTTATGCATATTCTCACCAGTTTGGGCGGCCAGCTCGACCGCGATGAGGAAATGCGTAAGCAGCGTGCCCGCGATCGCGCGCGCCGTCTGGCGCGCAATATGCGTCGCAAGCAGACAGCAACGGTTGGCGCGCGCAGCAGCGCCACTGCCGGGGAGAAAAAGCCCCGCCCACTCCCTTCTATTAAGCCGCAACAAGCTGAAGGCAGTGTGCCGAGTGAAAACCGCAATGATGGAACGTCGATAAGCACCCGTGAAATTACCCAAGAAAAGGAACATTAAATGGTAGCCAACCTTTTCCTCTTACTTGCTGCGGGAACACTCATTGCTGCGGGTGTATATCTTTTGCTTGATCGTGCGATGACCAAGATGATTATGGGTCTGATGCTGATGGGCAACGGCGCCAATCTGCTGATTTTGGTCTCTGGTGGAACAACTGGTTCGCCACCAATTTTGGGACGTGAAAATGAGCTTTATGGCGATAAGATTTCTGATCCGCTCGCCCAAGCCATGATTTTGACAGCCATTGTGATTTCCATGGCGATGACAGCGTTTATGCTCTCTTTGGCGTATCGCCAATACCGCTACCGTACTGAGGACTTTATTGAAGATGACACCGAGGACGTTGCCATCACTGTGCGCCCCAATTTGGCTTCGGCAGCACCCGATCACGATGCTTCCGATGATCCAGAAACCGGGCGTATGACCTCCAGTGGCGATGTTTTTGGACCTGAGTCCTTTGAATCACCAGTAAAGGGGGCCAAAGATGAGTAATGATCTTTATAACTTCTTGGTTCCCCTCCTGCCTTATATGGTGTCAATGCCCGTTATTTTGCCAGCAGTGGCAGCTGCACTCACACTGATTTTGTCCAAATATTTAACTGCCCAACGTATAGTCACCATGACTGTGCTGCTGTTTCTTATTGGGCTTAATGCCACCATGTTGTATTTGGTGGACCGCGAAGGTATTCAAACCCTGCAAATGGGTGGCTGGGATGCGCCGGTCGGCATTACCCTGGTGGCCGACCGCCTTTCCGTATCCATGCTGACGGTTAGTTCCATCGTGCTCTTTACCGTGATGTGGTACGCCATCAGCCAGGGCATTAGGGACGGTGGCAAAGATGAGCCAGTGGCCGTGTTCCTGCCTACTTATCTACTGCTATCTATGGGTGTGAACCTGGCCTTTTTAGCAGGCGATCTTTTTAACCTTTATGTTGGTTTTGAAGTTTTGCTGGTGGCCTCATATGTGCTGCTCACCCTGGGTGCCTCGCCGGCGCGTGTGCGTTCTGGAGTGGGTTATGTGATGGTTTCCATGTCCTCTTCCATGGTGTTCCTCTTTGGTTTGGCCATGGTTTATGCCTCCGTAGGCACCTTGAATATGGCACATATCGGCCTGCGGATGGAGGAAATTCCTTCCGGCACTCGCGCTGCCATTTTTGCGGTGCTTTTGGTGGCCTTTGGCATTAAGGCTGCAGTGTTCCCGCTGGATTCTTGGCTCCCAGACTCCTACCCTACTGCTCCTTCGCTGGTCACCGCGGTGTTTGCGGGCTTGCTAACCAAGGTGGGTGTGTATTCGATTATTCGTGCCCGCTCGATTATTTTCACCGATGGTTCCTTGGACACCATGTTGATGTGGGTTGCTTTGGCGACAATGTTAGTGGGCATTCTTGGCGCTATGGCGCAAAATGACATTAAGCGTTTATTGTCATTTACCCTGGTCAGCCACATTGGTTATATGATCTTCGGTGTTTCCTTAGGCTCTGCGCAGGGTCTTTCCGGTGCCATTTTCTACGCTATCCACCATATTTTGGTACAAACCACTCTCTTCTTGGTGGTTGGTTTGGTGGAGCGCCAAGCAGGTTCTTCTTCACTGCGTCGCCTCGGCTCCTTGGCTTATTTGTCCCCTCTGCTGGCCTTTTTGTACTTCATTCCGGCCATCAACCTGGGTGGCATTCCACCTTTCTCTGGCTTCTTGGGCAAGGTAATTTTGCTGCAAGCTGGCGCGGAAGAAGGCAGTTGGATGGCTTGGATTCTCATTGCAGGTGCAGTAATTACCTCTTTGCTAACCCTCTACACCATGGTATTGGTGTGGTCTAAGGCTTTTTGGCGCGATCGTAAGGACGCTCCCGACGGCGCCACTGTATTGGCCCGCCCGGCACCTTTAATAGATGTGCAGGATGAGGTTTCAGTAACAGACCGCACCGATGTGGGTCGCATTCCCTTCGGCATGGTGGCCTCAACGTCCGTCCTGGTCCTTTCATCGCTGGCGGTATCTGTGCTAGCAGGGCCACTTTCCTCAATCACGGGCCGGGCGGCCGAATCTGCCCAAGACGTCAGCATTTACCGCACCGCAGTGCTGGGCCCCAACTATGAGGACCCCTCCCGCACCTTGGAAATGGAGCGTTATGACGCCAACCGCGATGACATCAGCCACCGCATTGACGCCAACAACGCAGGATTAAAAGAACAAGAGAGCTTTTCGACGGACACCTCGCCCTCGGAGTCCGGAATTATTTCCGCGGAGGATCCATCATGATCGAAGGATTAAAAAGGCGCTTTCGCCCCTACTTTGTTGTCTGGCTAACCCTCATGTGGGTCATGCTAATGGCCGAATTTACTTGGGCTAATTTTATTGCAGGCCTCCTGGTAGCTCTTGCTATTGTGCTCTTTTTGCCCATGCCTGCCATGCCGGTGGCTAACCTGTCTATCCGATGGAAAGCTCTTTTTGCTCTGATTCTGCGCTGGTTTTGGGATTTAGCAAAGGCGTCGGTGAAGGTTGCATGGCTGGCTTTGCGTCCAGCTGATCCTCCTAAAACAGCCATTCTCAAAGTGCCAATGCGTGTAAATAATGAGCTGGTCTTAGCTATCGGCACGGTGCTATATAACTTGCAGCCTGGTGGCACGGTCACCGATATTGATATTGCTAATCGTATGTGGACAATCCACGTTTTGGACGCCGATGATGAAGCTGGTATTCAACGTGAAATTAACAATGTGGCAGAGCTTGAACGTCGCTTAATCTACGTCTTTGAAAGGAGCTAAGCGATGGATCCTAATCTTTATAACATCGGGCTGACAGTAGCTGCAGCTTTCTTCATGCTGTCTTTTATCTTTGCCAGTTATCGCATTGTGGTCGGCCCAAATTCCATCGACCGCTTACTCGGACTTGATGGCACAGTTTCCATGATTCAATGTGCCATGGCCACCTATATTTGCTGGACGCTGGATACCACTGTCAGCAATGCCATGATTGTGATTGCCCTTTTAGGATTTATTAGCTCGGTCTCGGTTGCCCGCTTTAGGAAGAGGGATGGTGCCTAAATGAGCATTCAATTAATTACCGATATTGTCTCCTTGGTTTTTATTATCCTCGGCGCATTTTTATCATTTTCCGCTTCTGTTGGCCTATTGCGATTCAAAGACTCCATGTCTCGTGTGCATGCCATGACAAAACCCCAGACCACAGGACTAATCCTTACTGTGGCAGGTGCTGTTATTCGCATTTTGGGCCATGAAGATTTTAATCAATCCCACCGCAGTGATCTTGGTCTTCTAGTACTGCTGGTAGTTTTTGCCCTGCTGACCAGCCCAGTTACCGCACAGCGTGTAGGCCGTGTCTCCCGACGTGAAGGCCTTTACGGAGCCAAAGAAGATATGACAGCTAATGCCGCACCGGCCGAAATGAACATTAAGGGAAAATAACTAGCGTCCCTCATTGATCCCCCGCACTGGCTTTAACAGTGTCGGGGGATTGCTGTTTTTAAGCCCACATAATTTCACTGCGCCGAACCTTGACGAAGACTGCGCCTGCAGGAGTATCCTCAAAACATTAGAATGTTCAACTGCTTGAAGTCTTGACTTCAAGAAAGGATCAGCATGACGCAGCACAAGGTTTCACTCGCCCGTGTGATCGGTCCGGCGTTTGTAGCTGCCGTCGCTTATGTCGATCCTGGCAATGTAGCTGCCAATATTTCCGCCGGTGCACAATATGGATACCTCCTGGTCTGGGTTCTCGTGCTATCCAACCTCATGGCCATGCTGATCCAATATGAATCCGCCAAGCTTGGCATCATCACTGGAAAGTCACTGCCCCAGCTTCTCGGTGAAAGGCTAAACAAACCAGCCCGTTTAGTCTTTTGGCTCCAAGCAGAAATCATTGTTATAGCCACAGACTTTGCCGAAGTTATCGGCGGAGCAATTGCGCTAAATCTACTTTTTGAACTGCCGCTTTTATGGGGTGCCGTTATCACCGGGGCGGTCTCCATTGTGATTTTGCTTGTGCAAGGAACTTCCAGACACCGCGCCTTCGAAGCAACCATCATTGGTTTATTGGCCATTATTTGCATCGGCTTCCTCGCCGGATTATTCCTCAATCCACCAGATGCAGCAGGTGTTGCAGCTGGCCTAATCCCCCGTTTTGCAGGCCCGGAAACAATCGTCCTCGCGGCCTCCATGCTGGGAGCCACCGTTATGCCACACGCAATCTATCTGCATTCTTCGCTGGTCCGTGACCATTTCCATGGGAACAACACCCGCCCTGAAATAACCCAATTGCTCTCGCACACCCGCAAAGATATCTTCATCGCACTTGCCATCGCCGGTGTGGTGAACATTGGGCTGTTGTTACTTGCAGCTAGTTCACTTTTTGGGGTGAGTGGCACAAATACCATCGAAGGTGCACACGCCGCCATTGTGGATAATTTAGGAAATGCCATTGGCATGCTTTTTGCCATTGGGCTCTTAGCCAGTGGTTTAGCATCCACCTCAGTTGGTGCCTATGCAGGCTCTGAAATTATGGCTGGCTTATTGCATATGCGTATCCCGGTACTAGCTCGTCGCATCATCACCGTCATTCCGGCACTGATCATTATCGCTGCCGGAGTTGAGCCCACCCGCGTCCTTGTTATTTCCCAGGCATTGCTGTCAGTGGGCATCCCCTTTGCGATCATCCCGCTATTTCGATATGCAGGTTCACACCAGATCTTGGGCGTTTATGCTTCCAGAACCTGGGTTCGAGTGTTGTGCTGGCTTATCGCTGCAGTCATCGTCACCCTCAATGTGGCATTACTGGTGTCAGCCTTTAAGGCTTAATTCGCACTGGCTTCTAGCTCTTTAAGAAGTTATTCAGTGCCCAGCCGGTTTCACTGCCATGGGTGCGGTAAGTCAAATGCCCTGCCCCATCGATGAGGTGGCTCGTTACCTGTGGCAACTGCTCAGCCAAAGCAGTACCCTGAGCATTTTTGGCAGCGCCGCCTTGGATAATCAAGGTCGGAGTGTGCGCTTGGCCAAACGCCGGGGTGGGTTCTTCCTGAGCCTTATCCAACTGGCTGAGCACGTCTTTTTTGCTCTGCTTGCGGAATAAAAATCCAGGAATCACCTTAAGCGCCGATTTAGCCTGCTTAAGCTGCTTTTTATCGAGGAGCACCAAGGGGGAATCAAGGATGAGTTTTTCCACCCGCTGTGGTTGCTGCGCGGCAATTTTTAAAGCCACACCGGCTCCACTACCCGCAGCTACCAACACCACTTTGCGGATTTCCTCGCGGTCTAGATAGGACTCCACCGCGCGAATTCCATCATCGAGGGAACCCGACCACGGCATAATGCGTGGCTTTAACCCAAGTTCCGGTGAGATTTCATTGACCACATCGGTAAAAACATCAGGCATCTCGCGGTTTTCCGGAATGAAAACAATATGACGGCTGTGCACGCTATTCTCCTCCGAGAGGCCTGAGCTGCTCCATTTCTGAACACGCAAGGTCTACGGCAGCGAGCCAACTACCAGTGCGTTCAAATTCCCTGCGCTGGCGTTCATATCCGCCACCACGCTCCAGGATTTCCAAAACAAGCTCAAGCTCACCAGAACATCCCAGCTCAGCAGCCAAAGGATGCAGCTGCGCTATCGTGCGGCGTAGTTCATCTTGCACCATGGCTTCATCCGTATCGCGGGAAATAATAATTTCCGCATCCAGGCCATATCGTGCAGCACGCCACTTGTTTTCAGAGACATGCCAAGGCTGCAGCGTTGGCAAAGTTTCACCGCGGTCAATCATGCGGTCGTAGTGCACCACGAGGCAATGAATTAGTGCCACCACTGCAGAGAGCTCGCGCAGGTTGGAGGTGGAATCGGCAATACGCACCTCAATGGTGCCCCACTTGGATGCAGGACGGATATCAAAGTGCATTGAACCAGTGTGGTTAATAACGCCTGATTTATCCTGGTCAGCCATATAACTTACCCACTCACCCCAGCTTTGGAATTGGTAGGGCAAACCAGCGGTGGGAAGCTGCTGATACAACATGGTGCGGTTGGAGGCATAGCCGGTATCAATGCCATCCCAAGCCGGTGAGCTCGCAGAAATTGCCAGGATATGCGGGTAGTTAGTCACCAAAGCATTGATAATTGGCCAGACTCGGTCTTCATGGCTAATGCCCACGTGCACATGAATTCCCCAAATGAGCATTTGGTTTCCCCAGTACTGGGTACGCGCGATGATCTCATCATAGGAACCTTTTTCTGACACCGGGTTTTCCCGGAAATCAGAAAAAGGATGTGAACCAGAGGTCCATAAATTCAGGCCCAGCTCATCGGCTGCTTCTTTAACAGCGGACAAGCTGTGGTCAAGATCAGCAATGGCTTCCGGCACGGTGTGGCAAATTCCGGTAACCAATTCCACGGTGTTTTGGAGAAATTCTCTTTCCAAATGCACATCTGGGTGGCGCTTGCTCACAATATCCAAAATCTCCGAGGCGCGTGGCGCGAGGTCGCGGGTTTCTGGATCAACCAGTGCCACCTCCCATTCCACACCGAGGGTCGGTTGCGGTGAACGCTTAAACTCAATGCCCATGGCGTGAGCCTCCTCAAAACTTTTGGGAATTATTGCTTAAAAACTAGGGGTTTCTACAGTGCTACGTCTTGGGTCAAAACCAAGACAATGGCGTCATTTCCTTCGGTTTCCTTAGGCAGAACGTCGGTACGCGCTACGGCAATGCCACCAACACGGTCCGCGAGTTCACGAGCAGCCTCTTCAGCAGCAGTATTACCTGGGGTGAAGTACACGGTGTTTTCTGGCACAACTACATCGGAAAGGTTGCCGGATTCTACGTGCTCATAGTCACCCTTGAGTTCATCAGCAACACGTGCTGCCAACTGTGGAACGGTGGAGTTATTAAGCACGTGCAGGGTGGTTACCGGGGTACCTGCAGCATTAGCGGAACCAGCAGCACCGGTTGCACCAGCAGCAGGCGCACCTGCCGCAGCAGTTGCGGGAGCAGAAGTGTTAGCACCTGCAGCAACCGGCGCAGAACTAATTGGAGCAGCAGCTACGGAGCTTTGTGCGGGTGCTTGGGAAACAGCCGTTCCAGCGACAGTAGTTGGAGATTGGGTTTCGGTGGTGGCAACCGTTGAAGAATCGTCTTTGCTGGTCATTGACCAAAGTGCCCAGGCACCCAAAAGCACTGCTACTGCGATCAAAATCATGGCAAAACCACGCATGGGTAGCCCACCTGCGGCAGGGCCAGGGGTGGGAGTGGGATCCTGTGGAGAATTCTGCATGTCCGAAGTCATGGTGATTAGTCTATCTTTCCAGCGCGTCGCCGTAACCTGGACACCAATGTTGGGTTTAGTTTCATGGCGTCGGGGGTATCAATAATGAGGTTAAGCCGCTGATAATAACGCACCGGGGCTATATCAAAAGTGGCCCGAATGGCCTCCTCTTTTGCACCTACACCGCGGGGTGCGGAGGCCTCAAAGTTGAGGATCTTTAAATCATCTGCGGATAGCATGCCTAAACTGTAAAGCATGACTGTCCGACCAATTGTTATTTGTGGTGATCCTGTTCTCCACAACCCCACCGCACCTGTTACTGAAGATGTCTCTGAGCTGCAAGAACTCATTGCAGATATGTTTGAAACCATGGATGTAGCCAATGGTGTGGGCCTTGCTGCCAACCAGATTGGTGTATCCAAGCGCATCTTTGTCTATGACTGCCCAGATGATGAAGGCAATATGCACAAGGGTTGTTTTATTAACCCAGTGTTAGAAACCTCGGAAATCCCCGAGACCATGCCCGCTGATGATGGCACCGATGAAGAAGGCTGCCTCTCAGTTCCTGGTGAAGGTTTCCCCACCGGCCGTGCTCATTGGGCTAAGGTTACTGGCCTGAATGAAAAGGGTGAGGAAGTTTCTGTTGAGGCTGAAGGTTTCTTGGCACGTTGCTTCCAACATGAGGTCGGCCACTTGGACGGTTTCCTTTATACCGATGTGCTTATTGGTCGCTGGAAGCGCATGGCAAAGAAGACCATTAAAGCCAATGGTTGGACTGAAGCTGGTTTGACCTGGATGCCAGGCGAAGATGAGGATCCTTTCGGGCATGACGCCTAGTCTTCCGCGTTTTCGCAGCCAGGAGCCTAAAATCGGCGATCGTATAGTTTTGCGGCGCCGTATTCCTGGAGCAACTCCTGAGGCAGTGCACTGGACCGATGTCATCGGACACGTCTTAGGAGTGGATCCATTGGTGGTGCGGCCGCAGTCAATTGGTGGCATGCCCTCCGAGGCTGCGGAAATCACGGTGTCTGCCGAGCAAATTGAGGTCATCAAGATCCTCTCCCCGCGCACCATTCGTAATTCTGATATTCGGGCAGTGGAAGTTGCTACCGCCAAGGCTTTTCCAGGTTTGGTGCATGAATGGTCTAATGGCTGGTTGATGCGCGCCGGCGATGGCATTACGGAGCGTTCCAATTCTGCTTCCCCATTGGGGCCAAGTGTCGGATTTGAGTCGGTCCCCATGGCAGATATCGCGCGTTTTTATGCGGAGCATAATTTGCCAATGCGTCTGCATATTCCAGAGCGCATTGGCCGCCCCGCTCAAAAGGTGGTTGATGCGGCTCCACAGGAGTGGATTATGGGCCCAGAGATTGTGGTTATGACCAAGTCTTTGGAGGCCATTCCGCAGCCTGAAATGCCAGCAGATTTGGAATTTAGTGTGGATGCGCAGCCAGATGCTGATTGGCTGAATATGTACCATTTCCGTGGACAGGCGCTGCCTCCGGAGGCTTTGGAATTATTGCGCACCCAGATTGAAGGACAGATGGGCTTTGGTCGTTTTACTACTCCAGCCGGTGAAACGGTGGCCATTACCCGTGCCACCATCACAGCCGCCGAGGAGCGTCACTTCTTGGGTTATTCAGCGGTTGAGGTTGCCCCTGCTTTTCGACGCCGGGGGCTGGGCACCGCGCTCGGCGCACTGATTCAGCAGTGGGGCGCCGAAATGGGTGCCACGGAGGCATATTTGCAGGTGGTAGCTCATAATGAGGCTGGAATTGGGCTTTATCATAAGCTCGGTTTCACCGAGCATCACCGCCACCGCTATGCGGAACACCGCCGTTAACCTGGGGTACCCCAGGTGCCGGGGCGGCGTCGAAAAGCGCTATTCGACGCCGACTCGGTTGCGCAATTTTAAAAGCGCTACTGTATAAGACATGCGCATTGTTAATTGGAACGTCAACTCAGCCCGCACCCGTGTGGACCGGATGGTCGACTTTTTGCTTCGCCATGATGTTGACGTGCTGGCAGTGCAGGAGACCAAGTGCAAAGATGAGCAATTTCCTTTTGAACGATTTACGGAGATTGGTTATGAAGTAGCCCATTTTGGGCTTAGCCAGTGGAATGGTGTGGCCATTATTTCCCGCGTGGGGATTACTGATGTTCAGACTCATTTCCCAGCTCAGCCTGGTTTCCACAAAGATCCCACCAAGGAACAAGACATTGAGGCTCGCGCCATTGGTGCACGCTGTGGCGGAGTGCAGGTGTGGAGCCTTTATGTGCCTAATGGCCGTGAAATTGCCGATCCACACTATGACTACAAACTGCGTTGGCTTTTTGCGCTGCGCAATTATGTGGTGGATACCTTGGCGGAAAACTCGGCAGAGAAATTAGTGCTTTTAGGCGATTTCAACATTGCCCCCACTGATTTAGATGTGTGGGATGTGGCAGCTTTTGAGGGTAAAACCCATGTCACTGAGCCGGAACGTGCGGCCTTTGAAGCGCTTTTGGAGGCTGGCTTAAAGGCGACAACTCCCGGCCCTGGCACTTATACTTATTGGGATTATAAGGGCGCGCGTTTCCTTAAAGGCGAGGGCATGCGCATTGATTTCCAGCTCGCATCACCCGCACTTGCGGCCCTCGCAGGCCACACCTTTGTTGATGCGGAAGAGCGTGCTGGTGAACAAGCCTCTGACCATGCTCCTGTAATTGTGGATTATTCGGTGTAATGCAATGTCTTTTGAGGTAAATCTGGAACTATGGCAGTCCATAGGCCTCCTTATTGATTATTCAATTAAGATCCTGGCCATTGGATATGTTCCAGAGGGTCGCCGACCCAGTTCCTCAACGGCTTGGTTGCTGGCAATTTTGTTAATCCCTTTCCTGGGCTTGCCACTATTCCTTTTGATGGGTTCGCCC
Source organism: Corynebacterium callunae DSM 20147 (assembly GCF_000344785.1). NCBI lineage: Bacteria > Bacillati > Actinomycetota > Actinomycetes > Mycobacteriales > Corynebacteriaceae > Corynebacterium > Corynebacterium callunae. The sequence continues at coordinate 2,507,571 of NC_020506.1, forward strand.
TATATCAACCGTCGACGCCACCGCATTCAACAAGAAGTTAATGATCTTATTGAAAATGTGCACGAGGATGTGCCCGATTCCCCAGTAGGCATGGAGCTTTCCCCGGAGCTGCGCTCTGTAATCCGCCTCAATAGGCGCCTGACCAGCATGCCAGCATTAACAGGCGTTAATCACGGGGTGTATTCCGATTATCGGGAAACCCTCAACCGCATGACTGAAGTGGTAGATAGCGCCAAGCACTATGTGTATGTAGAGATCTACATTATGGCGTGGAGCCCGCTGACCAAACCATTTTTTGAATCTTTGGAACGTGCCGTGCAAAGAGGTGTAAAAGTGCGCCTACTTTTTGATCATGTAGGCAGCTGGAAATACCCCGGTTATCGGAAACTCAAAAAACAGCTCACCCTCATGGGTATCGATTGGTATCTCATGTTGCCGCTACAGCCGTGGCGTCGTCGCTTCCGTCGCCCGGATCTGCGCAACCACCGCAAAATGCTCATTGTGGATGGGCACACCGGTTTTATTGGCTCCCAGAACATGATCGATCCCAGCTATTTGATGCGTCGTAATGTCAAAATTGGGCGTGAATGGATAGATGTCATGGTGGAGATGTCCGGCCCGATTGTTTCCTCTTTGGAAATGACTTTCGCTGGCGACTGGTTTGTGGAATCCAATGAAGCCTTGGATATTTCTGACCACCAAGAAGCGCATGAATCCACTCCAAATACTGACCAAAAATCAGATACCAATGTGGTGCAGATTGTCCCCTCCGGGCCCGGATATACCACCGAGCCCAACCTGCGCATGTTCAACTCCATTGTGCACCACGCCAAAAAACGTTTGGTGCTGTGCAGCCCCTACTTCATCCCCGACGAATCCCTGCTGGAGGCCGTCACCTCTGCTTGTTATCGCGGGGTTCGGGTAGAACTTTTGGTCTCTGAACAGGCTGATCAATTTATGGTGGATCATGCCCAGTCTTCTTATTATCAAAGCCTGTTAGAGGCTGGGGTGATCATTTATCAATTCCCCAAGCCCACCGTGCTGCATTCCAAGTTTGTGCTGGCAGATCCCGATATTTCCGATGATCCTGCAGCTCCAGTATTGGAACCCCTAGGTGTAGTTGGGTCCTCCAATTTGGATATGCGCAGTTTTGGTTTGAATTACGAGGTCTCCATGATGATTGCCAAGGGCAATCTCATCCAAGACCTCAACAAGCTCACTGCTCAGTACCAGGCCAAAAGCACCCGCCTGACCTTGGATAAATGGAATCAGCGCAGCTGGGGCCGACGTTATGTGGATAATGTCATGCGCTTGACCTCTGCCCTGCAATAATTTCAGAGGTGTTTTAGGCCATCGTTGGTAAGCCTTTACGTCCTGCTAAGTAGGAAAATCCAAGGGCACACAAGGCAGAAATGGCCATTGCCAGCGCCATTGTGAGGGCTTTATCTGAGCCCAAGCCGACCAAAGGACTAACCAGTGCTGCCATGGAAAATTGGGTAAATCCCAAAATGGCCGAGCCGGATCCCGCCCGAGCGCGCACAACTTCTGTGCCCAGTGCGGTGGCATTAGCCATAATCATCGGAATATGGGACATAAGTAGGAAAAGCAGCACCAAAAACAGTGGCGTCCACTGCACAAAAAGCACCTCTAGCAGTAATAACAGGCAGAGAATAACAAAACTCAGCAGTACCGTGCGCATCACTTTATGCGCATGCACTTTTTGCAAAAGCCGTCGATTCACCATTCCGCCAATAATTAAGCCACAGGCATTTACTCCAAAAATCAGCGAAAATACACCCACTGACATTCCCATTTGAGTTTGAATAACAAAAGGGGAGGCCGAAATATAAGAAAAGAGCGCACCAAAGGCGAAAGCTAGAGTTAAAACATAAGCCAGGAATTGCCGGTTGCCCAGCACAAATGCGTAGTTAGCCAACATGCCTCGTACTCCGGCGGCGCTGCGTTCCTCCACCGGCTTAGATTCCCTAATACCAAAGATCACCACCATCAGTTGTGCCACGTTAATAAGCGCCAAGGTCCAAAAAATTCCGCGCCACCCCACATGTTCCACCAGCACCCCACCAAAAAGTGGGGCGGCCACCGGTGCCACACCTTGAATAATCATCAGCAGTGCAAAAGCCTGCGCAGCTTTTTTACCACGCGCCAGATCAGGCACGATCGCGCGTGAAATCACCACGCAGGCGCCACCGCCGAGACCCTGCAGGATTCGGGCAGCAATTAAAACGCTTATCGACGGCGCGACTGCACACAGCACACTAGCAATCAGCGCAGCTACCGCTCCGCCGATAAGAAGGCCTTTACGGCCTAATTGATCTGAAATAGGTCCAATAATTAGTTGCCCAATAGCCATTCCCGCCATGAATGCTGAGAGTGTCAGCTGCACCAAGGGCGTCGTGGTATTTAGATCTGCAGCAATGCCTGGCATCGCCGGCAAATACATATCGGTGGATAGTGCAGGGCTTGCTGCTAGGAGGGCCAACCCCCAAATGAGGGGTGTGCTTAGTCGTTGTGGTGTTCTCATCCTCGGCCATACATTCCGTGAGTTTTTCTAAGGCTAAGTTAAAGAGGTTAATCGCTGCCTGAAATTGAGCCAACTAAAATGATGTTATCTATCAATGAAAAGTGATAGATAAGGTAGCACCTTTTAAGCATCTGAGCTTCATGAATGCTTTGTTATTGGTTTGTTTACCCAAATGCAATGTAAGATTAAGATAAAACTTCGCGAGTGAATGCAATTAGAATGCCCCTCTCGATAATTTTTACCAATCATTTTCTATATCGTTAAGGGAGGGTCGCTGCGTGGCTAGCAGCTTTGAATTTGTCCAGCATCCGCGCCGCACCCTACCGCCCCCGATTCCAACCAATCAGGGTCCAGCAGCGGCATTTTTGCCTGGTACCTTTCACCCGATAAATCCCAAGAACATAGCCGCCGGCCAAGACCAAGTTTTATTGTCTGGCTGGGGCAAGCTCGTTCGCTGGATCCTTGTTGTCATCGCAGTTTTTGCCATTAGCCTTGGCATTAACCTCATCTTGAATGGCGTGTATGCAACCGGCACCTCCACTGCCAACCGCATGTACCAATTCGCCCAAGATCCCCTCACCGGCTTGGCGATCGGCATTTTAGCCACAGCTTTGGTGCAATCATCTTCGACCACCACGACACTCACAGTCACAGCGGTGGGCTCGGGATTGGTCTCAGTTTCGGTGGCGGTTCCTTTAATTATCGGCGCCAATATCGGCACTTCCATCACCCCGATGCTGGTGGCCTTTTCCTATATTGGTGAACGCAGAGAATTCAAAAAAGCCTTTACCACTGCAGCTATGCACTCTTGGTTTAATATTCTCACCGCAGCAGGATTCTTTGTTATGGAAATTCTTTTCCATCCACTCCGCAGCATTAGTGGTTATTTTGCCACTCTCCTTGCCGAAGATACTCCTGGTGTGGTTCCTACCAGCGAAATCATCACCAAGATTTTGAATCCTTTTGTCGAGGCAATCGGCATGCAAGGTTTGATCGGCAACGTGGGAAATCACAACCTGGCTGTCATTATCTGTTTGAGCCTTGGCACCCTGCTTATTCTGGTCTCTGTGCGAGTGATGAGTGCGCAAATCCGCACCATTACCGCAGCAACCGCGACATCCATCATTGATAAATTGGTCAATACTGGTGGCAAAACTCGGGCGAGTGCCCGCTCCACCATTGTCAGCTTCGGAATGGGCCTGATTTTCACCTTCTTGGTTACAGCATCTTCTGTCACCGTGGCGTCTATGCAGCCAGTGGCGGTATCTGGAACCGTTAGGCGACGCCCCGTGTTGGCCGTAATTTTGGGCGCCAATGTGGGTACCACCTTCACCGCTCTTTTTGCCACCTTGGCCATTGTGAGCAGTCTCAGTGAATTTGCGATGCAGGCAGCCCTGGTACACACCATCATGAATGTGGTGGGAGCAGCCGTAGTGCTGTGTATTCCACAGCTCTCCCGCCAGCTGATTAGATTGTCCTCGGCAACTGCGCGCATTGCTTCACGCAGTTACGTCAGAACATTGATGATCATTTTTGGGCTGTATATCGCCCTGCCATCAATTGTGTTGGCCTGCTACACCCTGCGCTAAAGTATGGCTTCGCCCCGGAAAATGGTACGCGTGCTGCCACCTACCCATACAGTTTCACCTGCAATGTCGATCATGATTTCTCCGGCGTGCTGAAGTTTTTGGCCCTGGGTAGCGCGATATCCAGCACCTGCTCTTCCTTCCCGCTGCAGCCATTGCGCAATAGAAGCATTGAGGCTGCCAGTTACTGGATCTTCCCCAATTCCAGGGGCAAAGGCTCGTACCTCAAAAGCTGCCGGGGAACCAGCCGGATAAGCGCCCAAAAGTCCTGCCTTGGCCTCAGGGAAGCTAGAAAAATCGGGTTCTACGGCAAGTACTTCCTGAGCTGAAGCAAGCTCCACCACTGCCCAACCTGGCCCATTATCCACCCACTGGTGGCCGATGACGGACTCCGGTGACACCCCGAGAGCGCCGCATAGGCGCTGCAGGTGGGCGTCGAGAAGCGGTCCTTTTTTGATGGTTGGTGGTGCCTCAAAAGCAAGACCTTCGCTGGTGCGCACCCGCACTAAACCAGCGGCACATTCCTGAATAACAACGCCCTCTGTTTTGGGTTTGCCGCCGAGTTCGAGGAAAGCATGCGCGGTGCCGAGTGTGGGGTGGCCGGCGAAGGGAAGCTCGCCGGTGGGTGTAAAAATGCGGACGCGGTAGTCGGCATCTTTGGTGGTGGGCTCTAACAAAAACGTGGTTTCCGAAAGATTGGTCCAGCGTGCAATGCGCTGCATATCCTGCTCGCTGAGATCATCAGCTGCGGCGATGACCGCCAAAGGATTTCCCATCAAGGGCTCAGTGCCAAAGACATCTACTTGGAAATAGGGTTTCATTTAAGCTCCTCTAGGCATCGCGCTTTTCGAGCACCACAATACCCAGGATAAATAGCACCACTGCCCACACCCCGAAGTACAGGCCACCCATCTCTACAGACCAGCCCGGATCAACCGACTGATAATTGGTGATAAAGCCATAAAGATTGGTGAAGGGGCCATATTTACCCACAAATTCTCCAATTCGGGGCAACAAAGACAAAAGATTTTCTAGCGCAAAATGCCACACCAATACCACTGCCACCGCACCTGCAGTGTGTTTAAGCAAAAGCGCAATTCCAGCGCAGAATGTAACCAGAAGTGCTGCTGCCAGCGGATACTGCCACATTATGCGACGCGCCTGCTCATCCTCCCACACCACCAGGATGGAGCTTGCGGTATCTGAGGCTAGAGCTTTTGCCGTATAGAAGCACAGCAACACCGTGATAAAGGTAAGTACCACGGCAATGACCAAATAAAGCAGCCATTTTGCCACTGCCACCTGCCATCTTTTAGGGGTGGCAAGAAAAGTCTGCTGTTGGAAGCCGAAGCGGAACTCGGTGGTGTACATCATGATCGCTTGAATCATGATCATCAAAAAGCCCAGCAGATAGAGGCCAGTTACGGTATTTCCGGCAAAGAGGAATACGGTGGCCAAGCTATCGCCGGTGGCCATCGTGCCAGCTAGGGCTGCGTATCCCAAACTAAAAAGCAAAAATAGTGCAGTAGTCCAGATAAAGGACTTGGTGGTAGATAGTTTGATCCACTCAGAACGAAGAGTATTAATCATTTACTTATTCCCTTCCAACTGGGTGTGCTGTGGAGCGGTGGCTTGATATTGCACTGCATCGCCAGTGGTCTGGAGGAATGCTTCTTCCAAGGAGGCGCGATGCTCTGATAGTTCAAGCAACGCAAGGCGATTTTCAAAGGCCAATGTGCCGATCTCATCAGAGCTTGAAGCTTGAATAACAAAAGTTGGGCGATTGAGATCATCTAGGTGCTGTTCAAAAACAATCCCGGCGCGCTTTAGTGCTGTTGCCAGCGCATCCTGTTCCACAGCGCGGACTATGACAGTGGTGGCTGAATGAGTACGAATAAATTCCTGCATAGGGGTATCCGCAACAAGTTTGCCGCGACCAATCACTATTAGGTGATCAGCAGTCTGAGCCATTTCGGACAAGAGGTGCGAGCTGATCAGCACCGTTCTGCCCTCCTTGGCGAGGTTTTGTAGCAGGGTGCGTACCCAGTGAATACCTTCGGGATCGAGGCCATTAACTGGCTCATCCAAAATGAGATATTCCGGATCTCCCAACAACGCCGCAGCCAGGCCCAAACGCTGGCCCATGCCGAGGGAGAAACCACCGGTTTTCTTTTTAGCAACCTCGCTCAGGCCTACCAATTCCAAAACCTCATCCACCCGCTTGGATGAAATTCCATTGGCTTGGGCGATCCATTTTAGGTGGTTTTTAGCCGAGCGATTGGGGTGGGTGGCTTTGGCATCAAGTAATGCACCAACGCGGGTGAGGGGATTTTTTAGCTCACGATAAGGTTGGCCATCTATCGTCGCGTGGCCAGAGGTGGGGTTATCCAGACCCAAAATACACCGCATGGTGGTGGATTTACCTGCACCATTGGGCCCGAGAAAACCAGTCACAATTCCGGGTTTGACCGCAAAATTGAGGCCATCAATTGCGCGGACCTGACCGTATTGCTTGCTGAGGTCTACAACATTGATCATTCCCCTAGTGTGTCATAGCTAGCTCACCAAGGAGTGCACGCAGCTGTGGCCAAGCCTTGTGGAAAGCTGGCATCAAAGGCATCTCTGCTACCTCTGATAGTGCTACCCAGCGCAATTCCAAGGATTCATTATTGGCGGTGGTCTCTAGCTCTTCACCGTCAATGGTGCGGGCAATAACTGTGGTGTAGCTCCACTCCCCTGGCAGTTCCGGGCGCTGTGGATCCTTAGGGAAAGGACCTGCAGTAACTACTGCCTTTAAGATTTCTACTTCGGTGGCATTAATGCCAGTTTCTTCATGTGCCTCGCGTAGGGCAGCGTCTGCTGCACTTTCATGAGAATCCCTTGCGCCTCCGGGTAGAGCCCAAGTTCCGCCATTATTGGTCCAATGCGCGCGGTGCTGCATCAGCATGGTCCAGGAATCAAGGTCTTCCCCATCATGACCCGCCAATAGCAAAATTCCAGCAGCACCGTTTTTACCCCACATCGCTGCACCATTGGGGCCTGCAGCCCAGCCATCACCATCACCCTTCATAGTGTCCACAATAGGCTAGATGCAGGTGTTATTCAGGAATTTTGGCCCTTTTCAAATTAAGTCACAATAAGAGAAATCGCCGGACTGCCTCACTACTTTCTCCCACGGTGTAGTCAAGCTATCCTAAAACAATGACCCGGGATGGAAATGGGGAGCACACACAAGTGTCAAGCTCAACACATGACGCTCAAGGCTCTGGCATGTCCACGCCCGATGAAGATGCGCAACCGATTATTGTGCCCAATGAGAGTGACAAGCCAAAGAAACGTCAGACATCAGATAATGTCTTGCCACCTACCCCCTATAAAAATGGGAAAAAGTCTTTACAACCACCCGGCGCCGTAGCTCACGATGAAGCAGCAGGTGAAGAGGAAGAAGAGCCAGACCATTGGCTTGATCCTATAACCTCCAAAATGTCCTCCAAGAGAGGCATTTTAAACTCCATTATTCAAGAGTCTTTTGGGCAACCACTTTTTGTGTTGCGTAAAGCCTGGGGTTTTATCACCACCTCACCGGGCAAAATTACCCTGCTCACCGTGGTGATTTCTTTAGCAATTATGGCAGCCGGTTATGCCATGTCAGTCTCCTCTGACTCCAGGAAAGCCCGCCTTGATGAACTTATTACCAACGCGGAGCCTGTTTCCTACAACGCTCACGTGCTCTATACCTCTTTATCAATCGCAGATACCACCGCTACCACGGGATTTGTGCAGGCTGGTGTGGAAAATCCCACCAACCGCATCAAATACAACACGGCCATTGATCGGGCCACCATTGCGGCAACCCACACTGCGATGTCCACTGATTCCACCGATGAACACCTCATGGATTTGGTGATTGAGATTCAGCGCCAATTGCCGGTTTATACCGGGCTGGTAGAAACAGCGCGTACCAATAACCGTGCTGGCAACCCGGTCAGTGTGGCTTATATGGCAGAAGCCAGTGCCATGATGCGTAATGACATTCTGCCTAAGGCATCTGAGCTTTATACGCTAACCAGTAGGAATGTGGCAGAGCAGCAAGAAACCGTCAGCCGGCCACAATGGATCCCACTATCAGGTCTGGTAGCTGCAATTTTGATGTTGTTGGTTGCGCAGTGGTGGCTTATGCGTAAAACCCGGCGTCGCATAAACAAGGGTTTTGCGCTAGCGAGCATTTTGATGCTCACCGCTACACTGTGGGTGTCTGCTGCCAACTGGGCAACCTGGCAAGCTGGCACCAAGGGTTTTGAAGAGGCTTCCGGTCCCCTAAACTCCATGACCACTGCGCGAATTTATGCACAGCAAACCCGAACTACTGAAACGCTTTCTCTCGTGCGCCGCCAGTCCATCCAGGGCAGCGCCACTGGTTTTAATGCCACCAGCAATCAAATTAAGCGGGCGCTAGATGAGTATGAAAACACAGTGCAGTCTCAAACTCCTGAGCACCAGGAAAAGGTTACTGAGGTACGTAACGCCTTGGCAGCGTGGACTAGTGAACATGATCGCTTTACTGCCCAGCTCTCTGCTGGTGATTACAACAGTGCCGTGCAAACAGTGCTAGCCACTGATGCAGAGGGTAAATCCAGTTTTGATAGCCTAGACACCGCCATGGCCGAACTGATTACGGATTCCAGGGCCTCGATGCGTACCTACATTAAGAGCGGGCTTGAAGCTACTGCGTTGGTCTCGATTATGGTGCTTATTATGTCGATTGTTTCCGTTTTAGCACTTTGGATCGGCATTCGTCCGCGGCTGCAGGAGTACTTATAACATGTTCATCTTCCGCAGCCCTGCAATCTTCCAGGCACGTACTACACGCGCCATTTGTGCCAGTGCACTCTGTGCCACACTCTTGGCATCATGTGCCGATCAGCCAGTGGAGGAAACGGAAACACTTACTGCTCTTAATCCTGAAGCAGGACCACCTTTGCCGCCCGAAGCAGAGCTGGAAGAAGCTGGATCAATTGCCCCAATTTTGGATAGTGATAATGACTGGGCTGGGTCCTTACGTCCGGATAATCTCACCCCTGAAGAACGCATCCCGCTGATTTATAAGCGCGGCCGCATCATCGTTGGTGTTGATCAATCCCAAAACTTGCTCAGCTTCCGCGATCCCGTCACCGGCGAGCTCCGTGGCTTTGAGGTGGAATTAGCGCGCGAAATCGCCCGCGATATTTTTGGCGATCCAGAGCGAGTGGATTTCCGCTTTGTAGATACCAATGATCGCTTCCGCGCCTTGGAACAAGGTGATGTGGATATTGTTATTCGCTCGGTAGCGATAACCTCGGAAAGAGCAAAGCGTGCGGAGTTTTCCACGCCCTATTTCCGCACCCAAACCAGGCTTTTGACCATGGATTCCTCCGGTATTGCAGGAATTGGAGATCTAGCAGGCCAAACAATCTGCGTGACCGAAGGATCCACTGCTCTCCAAAGAGCGCGCTCGATTGCTCCCCAGTCCCCAATTCTTAAAACACGGAATTGGTCTGACTGCTTAATGGCCTTGCAGCAACATCAAGCACAGGTGATTTTGGGTGATGACGCCATACTATCTGGCATTGCGGCCCAAGATCCCTATACCCATATCCTGCCGATTTCCTTGGCTACGGAGTCTTATGGCATTGCTGCAGCTCCCAGCAACTCAGGCAATGATTCCTCCGGATTAATCAGACAAGTAAATTCCACCATTGAAAGGGTCCGCTCGGACTCCACATGGTGGACAATGTTTAATACCTGGTTTGGCCCCTACTTGGCCACATATGGTCCCCCACCACTGCAATATAAATCGGAGGAAGGTGAGCAAAATGTTGAAGCACAATAGACCAGAACCACAAGATTCTCCCGCCACTGAGGCTGTGAAATTTGATCCTTTTGCCGATGACAATCAAGGCTCACCAGCTACCGAAGCAGTGCCTTATAATCCTTTCGCCGACGACGATGATGAAGACGATCTAGTACCAGACAGCCCCGGCACTGCCGCTGTTAAATTTGATCCCTTCGCTGATGATGACGAGGAAGACGAGTTTGAGGGCGAAGGCCTCGACTTTCTCTTGCGTGACTTGGATCAATTACGTGCTACCCATGGCCAATTAGTCCAAGAGCCTGCTGAAGAGACAGCTACTACTGGTTCCACCGAACAACCTAGTGCTACAACCGCAGCCACTGCGGCGTCTGCCAGCCCCCGCCGGCCTGTGGACCCGAGTGAGAGGAGTCGTCGACAAGCAATTTCTTTATTCCGGGAACGTCGCCGTATCAAGCGCGAGTCACGCCAAGTTGCCGACGGCATGGTGGAATTGCCGTTTATTACGCCCACCCCGGAAAACGAACTGCTTATTGACCCAGCTGCCAAGCGCAAACCCGGCATTGAACCGCCGCAGCTTAACCCTGGCGATATTGTGGCTGAGCAGTATGAAGTGCTTGGCGTTATTGCCCACGGCGGCATGGGTTGGATCTATTTGGCCAATGACAATAATGTGTCGGGCCGCATCGTGGTGCTCAAGGGCATGATGTCCCAAACTTCGGTACAAGATCAAGGCACCGCCGAAGCCGAACGCGAGTTCCTGGCAGACATCACCCACCCTGGAATTGTGAAGGCCTATAACTTCATCGACGATCCGCGTGTACCCGGCGGCTTTATTGTCATGGAGTACGTCAACGGCCCTTCGCTTAAAGACCGTTGTAAAGCACAACCCGATGGTGTGCTTGATGTTGATCTAGCGATTGGTTATATCCTCGAGCTTTTGCCAGCCATGGATTATTTGCACCAACGTGGCGTGGTTTATAACGATCTCAAGCCAGAAAATATCATTGCCACTGAAGATCAAATTAAGCTCATTGACCTCGGAGCAGTCACCGGCATCGGCGCCTTTGGTTATATTTATGGCACCAAAGGCTTTCAGGCTCCGGAGGTATCTACCGAAGGCCCTTCCATTGCCTCGGATATTTTCACCATCGGTCGTACCCTCGCTGCGCTAACCATAAAACTACCGGTGGAAGATGGCGTACTTGCACCGGGAATTCCTTCGCCCAGTGATGTGCCGCTGCTGCGCCGTCACCTGAGCTTTTATCGTTTATTGCAAAGAGCAACAGCGCCCGATCCCAAAAAGCGATTTTCTTCAGTGGTGGAACTGCGCACCCAGCTTTATGGTGTGCTGCGTGAAATTCTGGCAGTTCGCGATGGCAAACAATTCCCCGCGCAGCATTCGCTCTTTTCCCCACAACGAAGCACCTTTGGCACCAAACACCTGGTGTTTCGTACCGATAAGTTGATCGACGGCATTGAACGCCAAGTCCGCATCACCTCCCCCGAAGTGGTTTCAGCGCTACCAGTGCCTTTGGTTGATCGCACCGATTCCGGCGCCCGCATGCTTTCTGGTTCTTCCTATGCCGAGCCTTCTGAAACCTTGCAGACCTTACGCAACGCTATGGAGGATGAGCAGTACCGCGATTCCATTGAAATCCCACTTGGCGTGGTGCGTGCCCTGCTTGACCTCGGCTTTACCCTTGAGGCGCGCGCTTGGCTTGAGACTTTAGAAGAGCAGCTGGGCAATGACTGGCGTCATCAGTGGTTTTCAGGAATCACGCATTTGCTTCTCGACGACTACCCCAGCGCACAAGTTTATTTCAACACGGTACTAAACATCCTCCCGGGCGAAGCAGCGCCCAAGTTGGCGATGGCTGCTGTTGATGAACTCCTGTTGCAGCACATGGGCGAAGAAAACAATGCCCTGCTCACGCCAGAAATTGCCAGCGCCACTTCCACCCTAGGCACGGATTTTGAAGATCTAGATCCTTCCGCCTTTGCAGCCTTAAGTGATACCTGGTCACATATCACCAGTGATCCCCAAGTACTGCGCTTCCACACCATGCGTCTTTATGCCCTGGTATGGGCAACCAATCCGACAACTGTGTCCTCTGCTTTTGGACTAGCCCGTCAACTCATGGCTGAAAACCAAATTGAGATGGCGGTACAAGCTTTAGATAAGTTGTCACAGTCCTCCACGCACCACCGCATGGCCGTGCTCACCACCATTTTGCTGCTGGTTAGCTCCAATTTGAGTGAATCCCGTATCCGCCGCGCAGCCCGCCGTCTTTCTGAGATTCCGACCAATGAACCGCGCTTTAATCAGATCAAAATTGCGGTGATGTCAGCTGGTTTATCGTGGCTGCGTGATAGCAAACTAAACGCATCTGCCTCTGATAACCCGCTTTTTGAATATCCATTCTCACAACGTGGCCTGCGTTCTGGAATTGCGGAGGCTTTGCGCTTCCAGGCACGTTCCGCGCCTTTTGCCAAGCACCGATATGCGCTGGTTGATATGGCTAATTCAGTGCGGCCACTGACCTGGTTCTAGGTTTTTCATCTCCCGGCACCGCAATCCCGGCACCGCAAAAGGCCAAAAGCACAAACGGAAGGTGGACTCCAGTTCAACCTTGGAGTCCACCTTTTTATCCCTCTAGCCCTCTAGCTCTCAGCCATTTAAGCTTTGGCAAATTTCACTGCATAGCGCGCAATAGCCAATTCCTCATTGGTAGGAATGACATAAACCTTGATCTTGGAATCATCGGTAGAAATCAAGCGCGGTCCCTCATTTGGCAAAGCATTACGCTCCGGATCCACCTTGATGCCATACATTTCTAGTCCAGCCAGGGCATCTTCACGCACAAACTGTGCATTTTCACCCACACCGGCGGTAAAGACAATAACGTCAACTCGGCCCAAAGCAATCATGTATGAGCCAAGGTAGCGGCGTAGTTGGTGGATATAAACGTTGTAGGCAGACCATGCATCTTGGTCACCTTCGTCAATCATTTGGCGTAGTTCGCGGAAATCATTAACTCCAGAAAGTCCCTTCACACCGGACTTTTTATTCATGAGGTTATCAATTTCATCAATGCTCATTCCAGCATTGCGAGCCAGGTGGAAAACCACACCCGGATCAATGTCACCGGTACGAGTACCCATGACCAAACCTGCCAAAGGTGTCATACCCATTGAGGTATCAACGGCACGGCCACCTTCAACAGCGGCCATTGATGCACCATTACCCAAGTGGCAGGTGATGATATTGAGGTCAATTGCTGGCTTTTCCAAAATTTCTGCAGTGCGCTGGGAAACATATTCATGGGAGGTGCCATGGAATCCATAACGGCGCACTCCATATTCCGCAGCTACCTCACTGTTGATGGCATAAAGCGCAGCAGCTGGTGGCAGGGAGTGGAAGAACCCGGTATCAAAAACAGCAACGTGCGGCACATCAGGCAAAATCTTGCGGGCAACTTCAATGCCATCAATATTTGCAGGATTGTGCAGCGGTGCCAGCGGGATGAGGTCCCTGATCATTTCCACAATCTCATCGGTGATGAGCTCTGGAGCAGAGAACAAAATTCCGCCGTGCACTACGCGGTGTCCCACAGCCACAATGTCTACCTGGGAGGGTCCACAATTGTGTTGATCCATAAGATCAAAGGCCAGTTTCAGGCCAGCGGAATGGTCTGGAATGGGAGCTTCTAACACATGCTTTTCGCCTTCAACTTTAAGCACAATGCGGCCGATGGGCTCACCGATTTGTTCCACTAGCCCTGAGGCAAAAGGCTCGTCAGTGGCGTGATTTTCCGGGTTTACCAGCTGAAACTTAATTGAAGAGGAACCGGAGTTAAGAACCAGTGCTAAGGCCATGATCAGCGCCCTCCTGCCTGAATAGCGGTGATTGCAACAGTGTTTACGATATCTGGCACCGTTGCACCACGGGAAAGGTCATTGACTGGCTTATTAAGGCCCTGCAGAATTGGCCCCACAGCCAGCGCATGTCCGGTGCGCTGGGCAGTCTTGTAGCCAATGTTTCCGGCCTCAAGATCGGGGAAAATAAAGACATTTGCGTGGCCGGCAACTTCAGAATCCGGCATCTTCTTCTTTGCCACGCCTGGATCAACGGCTGCATCAAATTGCAGAGGTCCATCAACTTTCAGCTCTGGGTCAAGGCGTTTAGCCTCTGCCAAAGCCTCAATGGCACGGTCCACATCAGGGCCAGTGCCAGAGTTTCCAGTGGAGTAGGAAAGGATGGCAACGCGCGGATCAATACCAAATTGAGCTGCGGTTTTGGCGGAAACTACGGCGATTTCACCAAGCTGAGCAGCGGTGGGATTGGGGTTAACGGCGCAGTCACCAAAGGCCCACAAACGACCTTTGAGAACCATGAGGAAAATGGAGGACACCACAGAAGCTTCAGGGACGGTCTTAATAATCTGGAAGCTAGGTTTAATGGTGTGCGCGGTGGTGTGCGCAGCGCCGGAAACCATGCCATCGGCATCGCCATTGTGCACCATCATGGTGCCAAAATAGGAGATATCTTTGAGGGTTTCACGGGCTTCTTCCAGCGTGATTCCCTTGGCTTTACGCAGTTCATAGAAGTGCTCTGCGTATTCATCAAGCTTGGGATCAGTCAGCGGATTAACCACGTATGCGGTTTTTAGGTGCAGCCCGAGCTCAGTGGCGCGCTCATTAATAGCAGCGGGATCACCCAAAATGGTGAGATCACAAATATCTTGTTCCAGCAGCTGGTGTGCCGCCATCAAAATGCGGTCATCATCACCTTCGGGCAACACAATATGTGCACGCTCCTGGCGAGCTCGCTTGAGCAGCCAACTTTCGAAAAGCTCGGCGCTCATCACTGACTCAAGCTGGGAGTTATTGCGTACTGCCTTGCGTAGTTTCGCCGGCGCAGCCTCCTGATCAGCACTAAAAGCCGCTGCGACTACCGCACCAGCGTTACCCGCCTGTGCGCGCGCCAGGGATACATGTTTACCAAGCTTATCGACGAGAAGCAGCAGTGGAAGACCCAGCGCAGCGGCTACTTGCGCATCAAAGTAGGTATTTCCAGCACCGACAATGAGGGCAGGGCCAGCTGCTAGCAGATCAGCATTGAGGACTCTGGAGAGCTCTAGTTCCTCATCAGGTAGGTGAACAAGCCGCACTTCAAGATCTGCCGCCAAAGCGTTGAGATCAAATCCTTCAAAGCTGCGATTTACCGTCGTAATAAGGGCTGAGGTTGGGGTGTCAGACATTTAACGCCTTTCTATGCTCCACCTGAACTCTACCGAACTTCCAGTGCAGGTATATGCCGTTCAACACATTGTGGTGAGTGTTGTGATTCTTTACATATTCTAGCGTCCCAATCCCTAGTGCACAGCACCCTTGGAAAACTTTTCTTCCACCACTTTAAGCAGCGCTTTTAAAATTTGTCCTGAGCTGCATTAACTAAGAATTAACAAGAAAACAGAACGTACCTATTACAAGTTGCGAAGCCTACTTTGCAAAGTTTCTCCACTCGTCGAGAAGCTTATTTTATCCCTTTAAGGCGCGCAGGGTGGCGCCTTAACGCCCATCCACAACCCCGGCCCAGATGCTTAGGGTTACATAAGCGACCCCGCCCCGGCCTTTATTAGTCTGCACTAAGCACGTAACATAATGGGCTGATAGCTCAACCCTTAGCTTTTTTCATTAGTTCATTCACATTCACCATGAATAAGGAAAAGTACTTTATATGTCTCGCACTTTGCGCGTCGCAGTTGTAGGCGCAGGCCCCGCTGGAATTTATGCATCTGACCTCCTGATGAAGTCTGACCAGGATGTTCAGATCGATCTTTTTGAGCGTATGCCCGCACCTTTCGGCCTGATCCGTTATGGCGTCGCACCTGATCACCCACGCATCAAGGGCATTGTTAAGTCCTTGCACAATGTCTTGGACAAGGAACAACTGCGTTTCTTGGGCAATGTGGAGATCGGCAAAGATGTCACCGTTGAAGAACTCCGCGAATTCTACGATGCAATTGTGTTCTCCACCGGCGCAACCGGCGACCAAGATCTCCGTGTTCCTGGCTCTGACCTCGAGGGTTCCTTCGGTGCTGGTGAATTTGTGGGCTTCTATGACGGCAACCCAAACTTTGAGCGCAGCTGGGATCTCTCCGCTGAAAAGGTAGCCGTCATTGGTGTTGGTAACGTTGCTTTGGACGTTGCCCGCATCTTGGCAAAAACTGGTGATGAGCTGCTGGTTACTGAAATCCCAGACAATGTCTACCAGAGCCTGTCTCAGAACAAGGCTAAGGAAGTTCACGTCTTTGGTCGTCGTGGCCCAGCCCAAGCCAAGTTCACCCCGCTGGAACTGAAGGAACTTGATCACTCCCCAACTATTGAAGTTGTGGTCAACCCTGAAGATATTGATTATGACGCTGCTTCTGAGACCGCACGCCGCGAGTCCAAGTCCCAGGATCTGGTCTGCCAGACCCTCGAGCAGTACGCGATGCGCGATCCTAAGGGCGCTCCTCACAAGCTTTTCATTCACTTCTTCGAGTCCCCAGTAGAGATCCTCGGCGAAGATGGCAAGGTTGTAGGAATCAAGACCGAGCGCACCCAGCTTGATGGCAATGGTGGCGTTACCGGCACCGGCGAATTCACCACCTGGGATGTCCAGGCTGTGTACCGTGCAGTGGGCTACCGCTCCGATGCTGTTAGCGATGTTCCTTTTGATGAGCAGCGCGCAGTTATTCCAAACGATGGCGGCCACGTCATTGATCCCGCAACCGGCGAGGCAATCACCGGCCTCTACGCCACCGGCTGGATTAAGCGCGGTCCAATTGGCCTGATCGGCAATACCAAGTCCGACGCCAAGGAAACCACCGAGATGCTGCTTGCCGATTACGCTAACGGCGCCTTGCCTGCACCTGCTAAGCCTGAGACCGAAGCAGTCCTAAACTTCTTGGACGGCCGCGACATCGCCTACACCACCTGGGATGGCTGGCACTTGCTTGATGCTGCAGAGCGTGCACTCGGCGAACCTGAAGGCCGCGAGCGCAAGAAGATCGTGGAATGGGATGAGATGGTTCACCACGCTCGTTCCACCCAGAACTCCTAGTAAAACCGCTGCTTAAAGGCACTGCTATCAGCTGATAGGCAGTGCCTTTTGGCATGTTAGTAGTGAATATTCGGTGAAAGATAGCTCATTCAGTGGGGCTTTTGGTATGTGGCAGGCTAATCTTTTCTCATGACCCGTTACTTCGCTGTTTCTAACCTTCTAGAACTCAGTTCCTTAGAGGTACACAAGCTGTACAAGCTTCGTGTTGATATTTTCGTACACGAACAAGCCACCCCGTATGCAGAAATCGATGATATCGATGCCGCCCCCACCACCAACCACATCCTCGCTTGGCAGCGCCACGAGACTCTCCCTTCCACCCTCGAAGGTTGTGCGCGCCTGGTCCCCACCACCGTCACCGAACTCTCCGCCTACACCGGGGTAAAGATTGAGCTTGACGACGCCGCCCCGCTCTCACAGCTCGGCCGCCCAGCGGTAGCCAAGGCCGAACGTGGCACCGGCCTTTCCACCGAACTTATGCACAACGCCCTACGCCTGGCATATGAGCAATACCCCGAGCGTGATGTAGTGCTTAACGCACAGCTTCCCCTCGTAGACTTTTATAAGGAATTTGGATTCGAAGCCTGTGGCCCAGAGTTCTCCGATACCGGAGTTGCCCACCTCCCCATGGTCCTCGACGCTGAAAAGCTCGATAAATTCGCTGATCTTAAGAATTAAACTGCTCTAATCGCCAAAAGGTGGGTCCCCTCTTAGGGGACCCACCTTTAAGCATTGGGGCGTCGAAAAGCGCCTTAAAGTTACTCCGCGGGGTGGACCTTAATGGCCGCCGCAGCCAAGGTGGCGCGGTCCCGAGCAGCAGAAACGTTCTCTGCAGTGGAGAAAACCACGCCCATGCGACGCTTGGTGAAGGCCTCAGGCTTGGCAAAAATACGCACATCAGTCTCAGCAACTGCAAGTGCCTCGGCCAGGCCGGAGTAGCTCACGCCGACTGCGTCAACGCCACCATAAACCACTGCCGAAGCACCTGGGGATACCAAAGTGACATCCACTGGCAGACCCAAAATCGCCTTTGCATGCAGCTCAAACTCAGAAAAACGCTGGGTTCCCAGAGTCACCAAACCGGTATCATGCGGGCGTGGGGATACTTCAGAGAAATAAACATCATCGCCAGAAACAAATAGCTCCACGCCAAATACGCCACGGCCACCGAGTGCATTGGTTACGCGGGCTGCCACTGAGCGCGCATTTTCCAGGGCGCGAGGAGTCATAGCCATAGGCTGCCAAGATTCCACATAATCGCCATCTTCCTGACGGTGACCGATAGGCTCACAGAACCAGGTGGCATCTTTGCCGGTGGTGGGATCAATGGAACGCACGGTGAGCAGGGTGATCTCATAATCAAACTCCACAAACTGTTCCACGATAACGCGGGCATTGCTCACGCGCGCACCGCTCATGGCATAATCCCATGCTTTGTGCAGATCTTCCGGGGATTTCAGCACAGACTGGCCCTTGCCGGAAGAGCTCATGACTGGTTTGACCACATTGGGGTATCCCAGTTTGGTGGCTGCAGCCTCAAATTCTTCAAAGGTGGAGCAGAATTCATAATTTGAGGTGGGCAGGCCCAGTTCCTCTGCAGCTAGGCGACGAATACCCTCGCGGTTCATGGTGAGCTTGGTGGCGCGCGCGGTAGGAACTACGGTTGCCAGTCCTTCTTCCTCAATCTTGAGCAGCTCATCAGTGGCCAATGCCTCAATCTCAGGAATGACAAAATCTGGCTTAACTTCAGTGACCAGGCGGCGGATTTCTGCCGGATCGCTCATGTTGATTACATAAGCAAAGTGAGCAACCTGGTGTGCTGGTGCATGTTCATAACGGTCAACGGCGTGGACTTCAACACCCAGGCGCTGGAAAGCGATGGCAACTTCTTTGCCCAGCTCACCAGAGCCGAGCAACATCACTTTGGTGGCATTGGGGCTAAGCGCGGTGCCGATTTTCTCCGGAACATACATAAGGTTTCTCCCTCAAATAAAATCAGTTTCTTGGCTAACTCTATCGGAGCTATTCCCGCTGCACTATGAGTACATCGGCTTTAGCTGGGTGGCCAAGACAGTGTGGGTGGTGTGAGTTTTAGGGTTTAAAAAAACAATCCCAGCGCAGTTCTTAAGCGAACGCGCTGGGATTGTCATATGTCATGGCAGTCTAGGTGGACCTAGCTAGCCAATACATCGTGCAAGACGATGGTCTGATCGCGACCTGGTCCCACGCCGATGTAGGAGAAGCGAGCTCCGGAGAGTTCCTCCAGGCGGCGGACGTAGTCCCGGGCCTTTTGTGGCAACTCTTCGAAGGTCTTGCAGTTGGTGATATCTTCATCCCAAGCAGGCATGGTCTCAAAGATTGGGACAGCATGGTGGAAATCGGACTGCGTCATTGGCATTTCATCGTGGCGCACGCCATCAACGTCATAAGCCACACAAATTGGGATTTCACCGATGCCGGTGAGCACATCCAACTTGGTGAGGAAGTAATCGGTAAAGCCATTTACGCGGGAAGCATAACGCGCAATAACGGAGTCGTACCAGCCACAACGGCGCTTACGGCCGGTGTTAACTCCGACCTCACCGCCGACGGTCTGCAGGTACTCTCCCCACTTATCAAACAGCTCGGTGGGGAATGGGCCGGCACCAACGCGGGTGGTGTAGGCCTTGATGATGCCCAAAGAGCTGGTGATCTTGGTTGGTCCCACACCGGAGCCCACACAAGCACCACCGGCGGTGGGGTTGGAGGAGGTCACGAATGGGTAGGTGCCGTGGTCAACGTCAAGCATGGTGGCCTGGCCGCCTTCCATGAGCACGTGCTTGCCCTGGTCTAGTGCTTCATTAAGCACCAGGGTGGCGTCGATGACCATAGGGCGCAAACGATCTGCGTAGGAGAGGAAGTACTGCACGATTTCCTCAGCGACAACAGCCTTGCGGTTGTACATCTTGACCAAGACTTGGTTCTTGACATCAAGTGCAGATTCAATCTTCTGACGCAGGATTGATTCGTCGAAAATGTCCTGCACGCGGATACCTACGCGGGAAACCTTATCCGCATAGGTAGGTCCGATGCCACGGCCGGTGGTGCCGATGGCACGCTTGCCCAGGAAGCGTTCCTGCACACGGTCCATGATCTGGTGATAAGGAGCAACAAGATGCGCGTTGGCAGAAATACGCAGGCGGGATGCATCCGCGCCACGTGCTTCTAGGCCATCAATTTCCTCAAAGAGAGCCTCGAGGTTGATAACAACACCATTGCCCAGAATTGGGGTAGCGCTGTCTGAGAGGACACCGGCAGGAAGGAGCTTGAGCTCGTACTTCTCACCGCCGACCACAACAGTATGTCCAGCATTGTTGCCGCCATTGGGCTTAACCACGTAGTCGACGAGTCCGCCGAGAATATCCGTGGCCTTACCCTTGCCTTCATCGCCCCACTGGGCGCCGACAATAACGATTGCAGCCATTGATTTACGTCACATCCGATCCGTGAAGTAGGAGTATGCACGCGTGTGCGCACACAGACGTTATTTCATCTTACTAGCCAATGGATAGTTTTTAATCATTGCAATACTAAGCTTGCGGTATGCGTCTTGTGGTCCTGCGTTGTGATGCCCCTTCAATAAGCGATTTTTCCGTCGCTCCAGTCCCTCCGGAGGTGCATGATCTTCCTACAATTCCCGCCCGGCGCGACCTTCGCGTGATCGATGACGCTGCCTTTGATGTACTCCCCGTAGACCCCACCCCTTCGCTGGATGACATTGCCAAACAGCCCGATGTGGCACACCTTGGCACCCCGCAATTTGCGCCCCAAAAACCTGAGCGACCTTTGCGCATTGTAGTTATTGGTTCTGATGCAGCGCTTTCTGCAGTGCTCACCCGCCTGATGCGGGCGGATAATATGTGGGCGGAAATCGGCTTTGTGCCACAGGGGGAGTCCATTGCGGCCACCAGTTGGGCACTGCCCAGCGATCCGCAGGAAGCCTTGAACTTCGCGCTTACCCAGCCGGTGCGTCCAGTACCGCTGATCCGTGACGATGCTGCGGTGGCAGTCGCAGGTGCTGCCACCATCACCAACTGGGATAATGCTGAGATCACCGGTGAGATTATCGTGGATGACCACGTGCAGATCCGCCATGAAGCCAGTGCCAAGATTCCCCGTCGTGGAATTTTCGGAGCCCGCTTGGTGCCCATGCTGGACGCCCCTGGCATCGCCGCTGTCACCATGGACACTCCCCTGCCCGGCGCAGTGCCCTCCCGTGGCCTTTTTCCGCGTAAATCCGGCACCGTTATTGCCCAAAGCTTATCGACGGGGCGAGCTTTGCAGGCTGGCGGCCTGTCCCTCCGGGTACAGGTTGACGGCACCTCACGTAAAAGGCCGGTAGAAAGGGTTACTTTCTACCGGCACCTGCGTGATCTTCAAATTGTGCGGCCCTAAACCTCGTCCTCTTCGTGCCACACCTCTGGTGGGTATGCGGGACTATCAGAGGTAGGCACCAGCACTGCCACTGCGGATTCGCGGGACATGCCGCAGATTTGCAAAAGATCCACGATGATCGAGCGTGACTGCGCCAAAATCACCTGGGCGGAAAGTACATTTCCTTCCGCTACTTCTGTTCCCACATGGCTGCCTAGTTGGCGGAGACGACGTACAAGTTCTGGGATTTCAATGGCTTCACTGATTTCTTTATGGCGTTCATAGAGATCAGAGAGATGCAGGGAAATATCTGCGATTTCCTCAATGATCTTAATTTGTTCTTCACTCACGCTATCGCCATCTTCTGTAAGCACCACTGCACGACGGGCCAAGACGCGGGAATTGCGGACCACGTTGTCCACCGGCCCCAAAATGCGAAATAGCGAACGGATTCTTCCTCTATCACCCCAAAGGAAAGGTGAAATGGTGGTCATTTCCTTGCCTGAGGAGGCAGCTGTGGTCAGCTTATCCACCGAGGCCTGGGATTTACGCAGGGCATCCAAGGCTTGATTAAGTTTGGCGGTGTCATGGGCACGGAGTGCATCAGCCACATCATCCAACACACTAGAGGCAATGCCCAACACATTGGATACCTGATGACGGCCAGCATTAAGCGGCGAAGTGGGCAGCAGAGCAATAACCAAAATACCCACTGCGCCACCAATAAAAGCGTCCACCATGCGGTCGACGCCGCCACCATTACCAGGTGGGAAGATGGTGGCAATGAGGATGCCGCCGATGGCCATTTGGTTGCTTACCAATGGCGCAGGTGACACAAATGAAGCCACTAACAGGGCTAATCCAACCACTACAAAAATTTGCCAATAGCCGGTGCCAATTTGCATGACCAAGAGATCCCCCAGGCCAACGCCCAAAGAACAGCCCAGTGTTAACTCAGTGGCTCTCTTGATTCGATCACCACCAGAGAGTCCCAGGATGATCACTGCAGCCATGGGGGCAAAGAATGGTTCAGTGTGGCGCACCACTTCAACAGCAATTAAATAGGCGACACCAGCGCCAATGGCGGAATGCAAAATAAAGAACAGGCGCGAACGTACCCGCAGCACCCTATTACGCAGGGATTTATCTAGCTCAGACAGGCGCGCAACTGTCCCGAGTCTCTTCTTCGGCATTGCCCCAGATTAGCGATTCTTAAAACTCTAAGCATTTTTACTCCCCCATCACCAAACCCCCGACCAGCTACAAGAGCTGAATCGGGGGCTGGAAGTAGCTAGATCCCTAAAATGCTGGGGAAATGACTTACTTAGCGGTGGTCTTACCCACGGAGTGCAGGTCCTGGCAAGCCTCAAGCACGCGCTCGGACATACCCTGCTCTGCCTTCTTCATGTAAGAACGAGGATCGTAGACCTTCTTGTTGCCAACTTCGCCGTCAATCTTGAGAACACCGTTGTAGTTCTCAAACATGTGGGAGACGATTGGGCGGGTGAAAGCGTACTGGGTGTCGGTGTCAACGTTCATCTTGATAACACCATAACGCAGTGCCTCTTCGATCTTTTCCTTCTCGGAGCCTGAGCCACCGTGGAAAACGAAGTCGAATGGCAGAGCCTCATCAGAAAGACCAAGCTTCTTGCGAGCAACCTGCTGGCCCTCGAGGAGCACCTCTGGGCGCAGCTTGACGTTGCCTGGCTTGTAAACGCCGTGGACGTTACCGAAGGTAGCTGCGAGCAGGTAGCGGCCGTTCTCGCCGGTGCCGATTGCGTCGATGGTCTTCTCAAAGTCCTCAGCGGAGGTGTAAAGGTTTGCACCAGCCTTAGCTTCAACGCCGTCTTCTTCGCCACCGACAACGCCGATTTCAACCTCAAGGATGATATTGGCGGCCTTAGCCTTAGCCAGCAGCTCCTGAGCGATCTCAAGGTTCTCAGCGATTGGAACAGCGGAGCCATCCCACATGTGGGACTGGAATAGTGGAAGCTCGCCGCGGTTTACGCGCTCCTGGGAGATAGCAATCAGTGGGCGAACGTACTCGTCCAGAACTTCCTTCTGGCAGTGGTCGGTGTGCAGGGCAACGTTGATGCCGTAGCTCTTGGCAGCCTCGTGTGCGAATGCTGCAAGAGCGACTGCGCCCTTGACCTTGTCTTTAACCGCTAGGCCGGAACCGAACTCAGCACCACCGGTGGAGAACTGGATAATTCCGTCGGATTCAGCCTCTGCGAAGCCCTTAAGAGCTGCGTTGATGGTTTCCGAAGAGGTGCAGTTGATGGCTGGGAAGGCGAAGCCGCCTTCCTTAGCGCGATCGAGCATCTCGTTGTAGACCTCGGGAGTTGCGATAGGCATAGAGTGTCTCCTCCAAAAGGTGACTGTTGCTGAACAATATGTTTATGAGAACTGCTTTTGGAAAAGTTTCCAGGCGCAGAACGTGCGAGCCACATAGTCCACATGATGATGTCCGATCATTTCCGATCAGACAGGGCCTGTGGTCTTAATGACTGCCTAACGTCAATTATGCCTGCATCACTCGCATTTTGCCCTGTGATCTTTCACGAGACTGCAGAATCTTTTAAAACCCCAGGTCAATGCCCCACACCAATGGGGTTAGAGGCCTCTTCCAGTGAATTCACCCTCATTACCCTCGAGTTTTTCCACCACTCGTGCTGCCGCTTCCATAAGCATCCAACCGGACAATTGCACGGAAAGGTCCCGTTCATCCACCCGAACCACGCTGACCAGGTCACTCAGGCCAGAGGAACTAAGACCAAAGTTTTGCGGCAAACGGGCATCGGTAGTCCAGTCGGTGGCAAAAACGGGCAGACCATCAACTTCAAGACGGTGGTTCCAGACACTTTCGGCAGATTCAAGGACCATGCGTGCAGCTAGCTTTTTGGTTTCGCGGTTGCTGGGGGAATCATCCGGCAAACGCACGGCTATATCGGCTAGGTAGCGCACCAAAATGCCCTTAAACAGTCCGCCGTCTCCATCGCCGGTATTCCAGTCAATAACCCCAGCAGAATTTGTCATTTTGCGAGAGACCGCATTAACCAAAGCATGGATATGCGCATAATACTGAAGCGCATCTTCCAATTTGTCAGCTTCACTCCAGTGCTCCACGGTGGTTCCGCTAACACCGGCACGTTCCTGCAGCTTGAGGCCAATTTCCAAACATGCGCCCAGGGCCACACCTTGGCAATATGGGTGAATATTGCTGACTAATTCCGGGCCGTGCATACGCATGCGCAGACCATCCATGACCAAGCCGTCACCATCAATGAGGGTGTCGAAGATCCAGTCAGTAATTTGGCGGGCTTCTTTTAAGCGCCCGGTACGCGCCATCATGATGGCTGCGGGACCATTGGAGGGCACGTTATAGAAGGTTTCTCCAGAACGCCATGGCAATACCCCGGTAAGGGAATCAATGCCGGCGACAATATCGGTTTCCAAAGGCGCAAGAGACTTTGGTGCACGAACTTTGCGCACTTTCCCTGCGCGTCCTAAAGCAAGTGCTAACCAGGCTTTATCGTCATAATAACGATTGGTGGTCAGCTTTTTAACGTTGCGCACGGAAATACCACGCATAGTGTCACGAATGCGATCACGGCGGGCTTTAGTGGTGCGGCGGCGGGCTGCATCAACTAAACAATCTAGATAATGCGCCTGCCACCAGTAATGCCAGTGGATAAAGAGTTTTTCTTTGGCGTTTGCCGGCCATGCCACATGCCCGAGGTTGGTTCGGGGCAGACCCCAAACCCGAGCAGCATGGCGCTCGTTAATGGCGGATTCCGCCAAATCAGCTCTATTAACCCATTTGTGTATCACTGAAAGTTTCTTCGCTCCGATGCAGTCTCGCTGGGGTGATCTGGAGATCAAACTAGACACCAAAAGTATAACGAAAGACTAACAATGCGGAAGCGGAAACTATCCCTAAAATCTACCCCCTCTTAGCTACCAAGCTTGGGAGAGATCAGCGTGCTGGCGAATCCAGGCATGCATGGCAATACCAGCAGCTACACCAGCATTAATAGAGCGCGTAGAACCGAACTGCGCAATTGAACAAGTCATCAGCGCACCGGCGCGAGCTGCTTCGGTAACTCCCGGACCTTCCTGACCAAAAAGCAATAGGCACTCTTTAGGCAACGTGGCCGTTTCCAAAGGAATTGAACCTGGGGTGTTATCAATGGCAACCACGGTGAGATCATTGTGGATTGCCCAGGCCAATAGGGATTCCACATCTGGGTGATGCATCAAGTGCTGATAACGGTCAGTGACCATAGCACCCCTACGATTCCAGCGACGTCGGCCCACAATGTGCACTGTATCCACGGCAAAGGCATTGGCAGTGCGTACTACCGTGCCGATATTGGCATCGTTTTCGAAATTTTCGATAGCAATATGCAAAGGATGACGGCGGGTGTCAATATCATTGACAATCGCTTCGCGAGTCCAATATCGATAGGCATCAACCACATTGCGGCGATCACCCTCGGTGAGCAGGGTTTCGTCGAAAAGCGGGTCTGTAGGCCGAGGTACGCCGGGGTTTTCCTCTTCCCAAGGACCTTTACCCACGCGGCTTTCGCCCCACTCGGTGGGGCCTGGGGTGTTACTTGAGTCCAAGATCTTCAAGACCCAAAAGGCTACGGTATGGCAGGCCCTCAGCAGCAATAACCTCATCGGCGCCGGTAGCACGGTCAACCACGGTGGCCACGCCGACAACCTCAATGCCCTCAGCGCGCAAGGCAGCAACTGCGGTGAGCGGGGAATTTCCGGTGGTGGTGGTATCTTCCACCACGAGCACCTTCTTGCCAGTTAGGTCTGGGCCTTCGATGCGACGCTGCATACCGTGCTTTTTAGCCTCTTTGCGGACCACAAAAGCGTTGATATCGCGACCATCTGCATGCATGATTGCGGTGGCGACAGGATCAGCACCCAAGGTCAGACCGCCCACAGCGTCATAATCCCAATCGGCGGTGGCCTCGCGCAAAAGCTGGCCAATCAGACGAGATGCACGTGCGTGCAGGGTAGCGCGGCGCACGTCGATGTAGTAGTCAGCCTTTTTGCCAGAGGAGAGGGTAACTTCTCCATGAACAACGGCCAATTCCTTAATAAGCTGCGCCAACTCAGCACGAGCGGCAGCATTAATGCTTGGAGCAGACATCCAAGGCCTTCCCTTCTAATAGATCCCAGAATTCTTTTTAAACTCGTGTTCCAGCATAGAGGCTGGGGTGGACACAACCTGCCACCACTTAAGTTTTAAACCTGCGCGCCTTACTTGCAGGCACTAGCCTGCAGGCCTTAGGACTGCCAAGGCTGTGGAGGTTCATTGCTCTCTGGCGAATCCTCAAAGATGGAGGACTTGCCATTAAGATCGCGCACTACCCGCGTGCCATAAAGGTCTGAAGGTGTTTGTGGGCTGCCATCTGCGATGGACTCCACAGCATCAGCACCCAAAGAACGTGGCTCAACTACTCCCCGGCTTTCCTGATGTCCGCGCACCGGCATCTGCAAAGGCTCCTCCGGGCGAATCACCAGTGGCTGGGAAAGATCGGCTTCCGCAGGCTCAATGGTGTGCTCTGGTTTTGGGGGTGCAGTGGGCTTCAAACGCGTTGGTTCAAGCAGCTTCAAATCCGCCTCCACCTTGTCAAAAGAACGTGGGGGCAAAGTAAAGGAAGCATCGGTGAGCAGTGCTAAAGGATGTAAAATCTCTTCCCAATCCTCCGCCGTTGAGCCCTTAATGGTCTCTGCCAGCACCCATTCAGATTCCAGCCATACAGCGGTAACTGCCTCTGGCATGGCTTCAAAAGCTGCCAAAACACGTTCATCCACAAATCGCTGAGCTACACCGGCATCATTACTGAGCAGGCGAAACTCTGAAACATTGGCAATTTCTACGAGGTCTTCAGACTCCTCGCGCGCAACATCCGCCGCTGGCTCCCCACGACGAGCATCAATAACCAACTCCGAGTTGGTGCCACGACGCATCGCCATCACCGGAACCCCAGCTAGATCGACCAAATGGGTTTCGTAACCAGCAGCCATTCCGCTGACTACATCGCGGGCCACCGCTCCGGTTGAGGCCGCTCCGCGTGACCACTCATCAGTTAAGAAAGCGTCTTCTTTAATAAAGTCAAAATTGTGGCGCGCAGCCCAGTGCTTGCGTTCGCGGCGCTGGGAGCCGGGCAAAGAATTCAAAAAAGAGTGCTTTTCGACGCCCCGCTGCTCCTCATCCAGCGTGGCAGCGGGCTCTACCGTTTCAAGGGGTTCTGCTGCCGGTGGAATAGGTGCGGGAGCCGGAGCTTCCTCCGCTTGCTCAAATTGCGCAGCACTTACCTCAGGGACTGCCGCTAAATCAGCTTCAGCTGCAGTATCTAGCTCTTCAGCATCATCTTCATAAAAATCAGCTGCGCGATCAGGCTCAGCAGCCCGGCGCGCTGGCTGTTCTTGCGGTGCCTGAGCTGCCTCATCGCGCACAATTGGCTGCGGTGCAGTTTCATCCCAGGCCTGCGGCTTAGATGCCACAGGCTCAGCTTCTACGAATTCAGCTGCTGCTGGAGAATCCTCAAAAGTGTCTTCCTCATATGCGGAATCCACCTCTGCCACTGCAGCAGAACGCGTGGCGCCACCGCGCTTTGCGGTATCTGTACGCCATAGAGCAATACCAGCCATCAGGATTAAGACGGCAAAGACCAACACCAGAGTTTCCATCACACCTGACACCTTACTGGCTGTTGGTGTACAAACCGAGGTTTAGGACTCCACAGGGTTACGTGGATTGGCGCTCCACTGCGACCAACCAGCAAAATAATGAGATGCGCCAGTGATTCCAGCGTGCTCCATTCCCAATAAAACTTGGGAGGAGTGGTTGCCTGAACCGGAGTAAACAATGACGTTCTCGCCACTTTCTACGCCGATTGCTGCAAAGATATTCCGAATTTCTTCCGGGGTCTTAAAAGTATTGTCCGCATTAAGCAAAGAGCGTGCTGGCACATTTATCGCGCCTGGAATATGACCGGCTTTAAGGTCCAACATTTCACGACGTCCCGCAAAACGGTCCGCGTCACGGGCATCAATCAAAATACCCTCGTGGTTTTTTACATCATCAATGTTGGATACCGGCATTTGTCCGGGGTTGGGGCGAACATTGCAAAAATGTGGGAAATTTCCCGGTCCACCTGCATGGCCGAGGTTGTGGTCTTCCCATTTTTGAAAGCCACCATCAAGAAATGACACATTTGGCATGCCAGCCCACCGCAGGACCCACCAAGCACGAGAAGCATAAAGGCCACGGCCTTGGTCATAAACCACAATGTCACGATCGGTGTTCAGACCCCAGTGTCGGAAAGAACGCTCCAGCAGCGCCATTGTGGGCAGTGGATTGCGGCCATCAGCGGAAGAAGGAATGCCTGCTAGTTCAGTTGCAGGATCACAAAAGATAGAGGTGGGAATGTGTTCGGAACAAAAAATGGTACGTCCGGCACCTTCAATCGGCGCCCAAAAAGAAGCGAGGACGGTGAGTTTATTACCAGCGTGGATTGATTCAGCAAGGGCAGTTGGGTGCATCAACACTGTCATGATTAATGAGCCTATGCGTATTTATCCACTTGTGCAGAAGTAGCGCTTTTCGCCCTAATTCTGCCAGCTTTGGGTAAGGAATTCCGCGGCTTCAAAAAGGCGCAAGCTGTGCAGATCAATAACTAATTGCACTGGCGCTACAAAATTTAAGCCATCTTGTGCAAAACTGCCCACCAGTTCAGTTGCTCCGATAGGCACAAAAATAACATTTGCTTGCGCAGGATCTGTGACTTTTTGGCCAAATCCGGCATCGGCTAACTCCGCAATACCCTCATGCCAAATAACAGTGGGTCCTGCCACTTCCCTGCCCATAATTACAGAGGCAGCAGCCGCTCCCGAGATTGCCCACGCCAGATTCTCTCCAATAAAAAACTGTGGCAAGGTAGCTAATGGTAAGGCCTCAATGTGGAAATACTGAGCTCCATTGCGATTGTTTATGCCTTGTAGAATGCCGGCCTCTGCCACCAAGGTCAAAGGATCGTTGATATTCCAGCGTGCAAAGCGATCCAGCCAAGCGACAATATTGTCGTCTTGAGGATCTTCCGGAAGGGCATCATCAATAAGGGTTCGTGCTGCTGCAACGGCATAGGGATCCGAGGCTGGCACCGCTGCCACATCCAAATCCAGACCTAAAGCTAAGGCAACTTCGCGGAGTGTGGACAAGGTGGGTTCACTGGTTTTATCCCCCACTCTTTTTAGGGTGGATCGAGAAACCCCGGATCGCCGGGAGATGCGCGTTGGTTGTTCGGCTGCAAGCGCAATGAGTTCATCGATTTTCACACTTAATAATGCTAATGGCTCGCTTTTTCCTAAGTTTCACTGACCGTTCTTTGGAAACTCGGAGGTTTGCCTACCTGGCCCAACTCTGCTGTGCCGTATATTTTAGCAAGAAACAAACAGCTAATTTATAATTATTAGCTTTGCTCCCCACCTTTCGGAGGCCCCTTGTGAAGACCTTTCACAAAGTCCTGATCAACACCATGATCGCTAATATCACCACTGGCTTTTTATTTTTCGCTTTGGTCTTTTGGATCTATTTGGAAACCCATGACGCTGCCCTCACTGGCATTGTCAGTGGCGTGTATATGGGTCTTATCGCGTTAAGCTCCATCTTCTTTGGCACTGTCGTGGACCATAATCGCAAAAAGTCGGTGATGGTTTTCTCCTCCATCATCACTTTGCTCTTTTATGTGTTGAGCGCCGTGGTGTGGGTGTTGTGGATGGATACTTCCCAGTTGAGCACCAGTTATGTGCCCTTGTGGTTCTTTATGAGCTTTATCATTATCGGTTCCATCGTGGAACATATGCGCAATATTGCTCTCTCCACAGTGGTGACCTTGTTAGTTCCAGAAGCAGAACGCGATAAGGCAAATGGTCTAGTCGGTGCCGTGCAAGGCGTGGGATTTTTGGTCACCAGTGTGATTGCGGGTTCTGCCATTGGTTTCCTCGGCATGGAGGCCACCATGTGGATCTGTGTGGGATTGTCTTTGGTGGCACTTATCCACCTGCTGCCCATCAAAATTGCCGAGCCGGAAATTATCTCCCACGACGATGCGCAGGCTGCGGTACAAGCAGCTACCACCGCAGAAGACGGTGAAGTGGCAGTTCCTAACCCGGCCAGCGATCTCTCCATTGTGTCCAAAGGAATTGATCTAAAAGGCTCAATGAAAATTATTTTGAGCGTGCCGGGACTTTTGGCGCTAGTGCTTTTTGCTTCTTTTAATAACCTAATCGGTGGCGTGTACTCCGCGCTGATGGATCCCTACGGCCTGGAGCTTTTTAGCCCGCAAGTGTGGGGTCTGATGCTAGGCCTGAGCAGCTTAGGCTTTGTGATAGGCGGTGGCTTAATTTCCAAAACCGGTCTAGGTAAGAACCCGGTGCGCACCTTGTTGTTGGTCAATGTTGGGGTGTCTTTTGTCGGCATGTTTTTTGCCATCCGCGAATGGTGGTGGCTCTATGTGCTGGGTATTTTCATCTTCATGGTTATTACCCCGGCTGCCGAAGCCGCAGAACAAACCATCCTCCAACGCGTTGTCCCCTTCCGCCAACAGGGTCGAGTTTTTGGCTTAGCCATGGCGGTGGAAATGGCTGCCAATCCGCTTTCCACAGTGGTTGTGGCCATCATTGCGGATGCCTACTTAATTCCGTGGATGCAGGGCGCTGGTGCAAACTCCATCTGGGGCACTATTTTGGGCGAGGGTAATGCCCGTGGCATGGCCTTGATGTTCTTTATCTCTGGTGTGATCATGCTGGTTGTGGTGCTGCTGGCGTTTATGTCGCGTTCTTATCGCAAGCTCAGTGAGCACTATGCCACCTCGAGCCAAGACATAGCTGAGGCGGCAAGCACCACATAGTTAAAGCGCGCGGTAGATAATTCCCTCGGTATGAAGGCTATCCAATAGGATTTCCAAACCATGGGATGGGGAATCCGGCGCGATATTTACAGTGAGCATTTCTGACATTGGTGCTTCCACGTATAGACCCAATGCTTCTAATTGCACTTGAACATGTGTTGCAGCGATTGCGTCGACAAGCACTCTGAGGGTTTTGTTGCCACCGGCAACTGCCACGCTGTGAAATTCCAGCACTTCATCCACGCGGTGCGCCCGCACCACGTCGCCTAAGGCGCAGTCGCGGGCAACCGCCGGGAGGGTGACTACTAGGTAGTAGCCCTCCGCAAGCGGTTCCACACTGACTTCTTCGGATTCCACTCCTGGAATATCAAGCGGAATGCGTAGCTTTTCCCGTTTTGGCACCTGCCTTAGGCCGCCCGAGAAACTTCGAGTTTCTGACCACCGTCGGCGACGTCGACAAGCACCCCGTCACCATCGCGGATCTCACCGGCCAGGAGTTCCTTGGCCAGCGCATCGCCGATGGCTTGCTGGATGAGGCGACGCAGTGGACGAGCACCATAAGCTGGGTCATAACCGCGTTCTGCCAGCCAAGACTTGGCACTATCGCTAACGCGCAGGTTCAGGCGACGGCTGGAAAGACGCTCTCCCAGCTGCTTAATCTGGATGTCAACAATGCTGCGCAGCTGCTCCTCAGATAGTGGATCGAAGATGACCACATCATCAAGACGGTTGATGAACTCCGGCTTAAATGCACGCTTAACAGCGTCCATCATCTGCTCCTTGGTACCGCCGGCACCGAGGTTGGAAGTCAAAATCAAGATGGTATTGCGGAAATCAACAGTCCTGCCCTGGCCATCGGTTAAGCGACCTTCATCAAGAACCTGCAGCAAAATGTCAAAGACATCAGAGTGAGCCTTTTCTACTTCATCGAAAAGCACCACCGTATAAGGGCGACGGCGCACGGCCTCAGTGAGCTGACCACCCTGGTCGTAGCCGACATATCCCGGAGGGGCACCGACCAGACGAGCAACCGAGTGCTTCTCGCCATATTCCGACATATCAATGCGAATCATGGCGCGGTCATCATCAAAGAGGAATTCTGCAACAGCCTTGGCCAGCTCCGTCTTACCCACACCGGTAGGTCCCAGGAAGAGAAAGGAACCGGTAGGACGGTTAGGATCAGCAACACCGGCACGTGCTCGGCGCACCGCATCAGAAACTGCAGTCACCGCAGCCTTTTGGCCAACCACGCGGTTGCCCAAAACACGCTCCATGTCCAGCAGTTTCTCGGTTTCACCCTGCATCATCTTGCCGGCTGGAATACCGGTCCAGGCGGCAACAACCTCAGCGATGGTATCTGGGGTAACTTCCTCAGACAGCATGGAGTTTTCATTAACTCCCACTTTGTTTTCTGCTTCCTCAATCTGCTTTTCCAGCTCGGGAATGCGGCCATAGCGCAGTTCGGCTACGCGGCCATAGTTTCCTTCACGTTCAGCGATATCGGATTCAGAACGCAGTGCTTCCAGCTCTTCTTTAATTCCGCGCACATCATCAATGGCAGATTTTTCATTCTGCCAACGTGATTTGAGCTCGGAGAGCTTTTCACGCTCATCGGCTAGCTCTGAACGCAGACGCTCCAAACGTTCCTTGGAGGCAGCGTCGGATTCCTTACTTAGTGCAACCTCCTCAATTTCTAGACGACGCACCACACGCTCAAGTTCATCAATTTCCTGCGGAGAGGAATCAATTTCCATGCGCAGACGAGATGCTGCCTCATCTACCAGGTCAATTGCCTTGTCTGGGAGGAAGCGACTGGTGATATAGCGGTTGGAAAGCTCAGCTGCGGCAACCAGTGCAGAGTCCTGAATGCGAACACCGTGGTGGACTTCATAACGTTCTTTAAGTCCACGCAGAATACCAATGGCATCTTCTACCGAAGGCTCACCTACATAAACCTGCTGGAAACGACGTTCCAGGGCAGCATCCTTTTCGATGTACTTACGGTACTCATTCAAGGTGGTGGCACCAACCAGGCGGAGTTCACCACGGGCTAGCAGTGGCTTAATCATATTGCCGGCATCCATTGCGGATTCACCGGAAGCACCGGCACCCACAATGGTGTGCAGCTCATCAATAAAGGTAATTACTTCACCATTGGCTCCCTTGATTTCATCAAGCACAGCCTTGAGACGCTCCTCAAATTCACCACGGTATTTAGCACCGGCAACCATGGAACCAAGGTCCAGGCTGATCAGTGTCTTGCCCTTGAGTGATTCTGGGACATCCCCTGCCACAATGCGGCGTGCCAGGCCTTCGACGATGGCAGTTTTACCAACGCCTGGTTCACCAATCAGCACTGGGTTGTTCTTGGTACGACGGCTCAGCACCTGCACCACGCGGCGGATTTCCTGGTCACGGCCAATTACCGGATCAATCTTGCCCTCACGAGCGAGTTTGGTTAGGTCAGTGGAGTACTTCTCCAAAGCCTGGAACTGGCTTTCTGGATCCTGGGTGGTCACACGCTGGGAACCACGCACGGATGGGAACGCAGCCTTGATCGCATCATAGGTTGCACCCTTAGCTTTAAGTACGTCTGCGGCATCAGATTTACCGCGCGCAATACCTGCCAAAAGCACCTCAGTGGAGACATATTCATCACCGAGCTCGCCCGCTAGTTCCTGCGCAGCGGTAAAGGCATTAAGCGCATCCCTATTGAAGTTAGGGTTGGCCATATTAGTGCCCGAAGCCTTGGGATAAGTGCTTACCAGGCGCTTTGCTTCCGCAAGGACAGCCTTAGGGTCAACACCTACAGCGGTGAGCACTGGGGAGGCCACACCATCAGCTTGTTCCAAGATGGCAGCAAGCAGGTGGGCGGGACGAATATCAGGATTTCCGGCAGCAGATGCCTGTTGCAGCGCAGCCTGGAGTGCCTCATTGGTTTTGGTGGTTGGATTGAATGAACTCATGTCATTGCCCTTTCTCTTTCAGGCGCCAACCTTTATCAATACAGGTAAACGCCTATTTTTTGCTTCTCTACTAATTATAACGCATAAATAGTTGAGCCTGTTCCACTCAAGGTGAAAAACTTTAAAAATTTTTTCAGCAAACTTGAGTGGACTCGAATCAATCTTAAGCAATTGTTCAAGTTTTAGCATCAGGGTCATCCCCCAAACTAGTCGCCAGCTGCCCAACCCGGTGGCAATCAAGGCACACAGCGCACGTAGCCTGGCATTTTCCGCGCAATACTGCGCTTTTCGACGCAACCCCGATGCTAAAGGCGCTTTAAATAACAAAATCCCAGCTGCATAGCCGAAGCTTTGCACCTGGGATCACTCAGGAGAGTTTCTTATTCAACTTCTAATGGAGTGCCCTGAGCACGAACATGTCCACGAACATGTCCACGTTCCGGCAACCATTTAAGAGCCCACACCAAAACCATAATTACAACTGCCAACAGCAGCGCGACCCAGCCAAGTCCCATGCTAAATCCACCAATAACCGCAATTGGCGCAATAATTGTCATTCCGATTTCAAAGGGAGCAAAGCCAATGTAGGCCACGCCGTATTCATTAAGCGTGCCGGATTTAAGTTTTGGATCCACGATCTTGAGCAGCGCAATGCCGGTTGCCACTGCAGCTGTTGCCCAGCCCCAACCAAAGACCGCGCGCTCCAGCCACTTTTCACCAAAGAAGCGTGGTGCCACCCAGAAGAAAAAGAAGCAACAGTAGACAACACCAATCACAAAGAGCACCACCAGCGGAATCCAATAATCCGCAATGGCAGCAGGTGCAATGGAGGCAATACCAAAGGCAATGAGGTAATCAGTTGCTGCACCGGAAACTGAATTTACAGTCTCTCGATCCAAGTAATCTGGCTTTTTCAGCAGGCGCATGAGCGCCATGCCCGCAATGCCCACCACAAAGGACATGGCAAATAGTGGAATGGACACAGAGGGGAAAGCTCTTTGAGCCAACCATTAATGGCATAGGCAATAGCTACGGTAAAGAAGATGATTCCGGCATGCAGCGCCAGCGGTTCAATAGCCGAAGGGTTGGTACTGGCCTTACCAATTGAGGGACGCTCGCCGAGTTTATCGATATATCCAGAGCGCAAATCCCATGGCAATTGCGCAGGCATTGCTGAGGTTTTACCCTTTTTGATTCCCCAGGTGGTGAAGATAATGCCACCAACAATCGCCGCAAAAGTACCCACAGTTGCCGAGGTGAAGCCCAAGGAAATTGCAGCTTCCGCACCAGCAGCTTCCAGGGAAGTTCCTACTGCCGCTGCGGTTCCAAATCCACCCACAAAGCCAACTGGCAGCATCATGCCAAACCAGTCTTCAGTGCCCCATACTGGTTCAAAGAGATAAATGCCGAGCAGAATAAATAGACCCCATTGGCCGACAAACATGGCAGTAGAAAAAGCCCACATTGTTTTCACACCGCTGCGCACACCACGGTCAAATTTCATGGAATATGGCATCGCCGCAAAAACAATGGCAATAAGTACGGTGGTGTAGGTGGAAATATGCTCAGACCAGCTAATAAAGCCCAGAACTTTAGGACCTAGGATCATGCCAATCAAACCAGCTGTAATAGAGGAAGGAATAAGCAAGGTCTGGAAAAAGGAATCTTGCGTCGCATAATGCTGCCGATAAGCATTAAGCCCGAGATCCACCCCACACCCAAGATCAAACTGTACGGTGTGTATTCCATACCCAAAACACTTCCTTCCATCTAAGCTCGAAGCGAAGAATCTATTTGATTCCCCGCATATAAGTTTCGAATTGTTGAAAAAAACAGTGACTTTAGTCGAGCGATCCATTTCTTCCACATTCCCTTAACATATCAAGGAATCCCTGTTACGATTGTTGACATGTCAAGTATCTATGATGCAATCATCATTGGCGCAGGTCAGGCCGGACTTGCAGCCGCTCATGAGCTTGCCCGTCGCAACCTTAAGCCCGGCATCAACTTCCTCGTCCTCGATTCCAATAAAGGCCCCGGTGGCGCCTGGCGTCACCGTTGGGATTCCCTAACTCTCGGCAAGGCGCATGGCATTGCCGATCTCCCCGGCCTTGCCATGACGTGCCCCGACCCTGCCATCCCCGCTTCAAAATTAGTCACCGAATATTACAATTCCTATGAACAGGAATTTGATCTCCAGGTGGTCCGTCCAGTCCAGGTCACAAAGGTCTCCCCCACCGATGACACTGACCCCACCTCGCCTCTAAAAATTGAAGCCAAAGATGGTCACGAATGGCAGGCTCGTTTTGTACTAAATGCCACGGGCACCTGGACTAATCCTTATGTGCCTTATATCCACGGCATTGATAAGTTTCAAGGCAAACAATTACATACTGCGGGTTATCACAAGGCTGAGGACTTTTCCGGCCAAAAAGTGCTAGTAGTTGGCGGTGGTTTAAGTGCCGTGCAATTTCTGCTGGAGCTTGAAAGAATTGCCGATACCGTCTGGGCAACTCGTCGTCCACCAAACTTCACCAGCCGCGAATTTGACGCCGGCTGGGGCTTGGCGGTGGAAAAGGCAGTGCGTGAGCGCACCTATTCCGGCAAAGCCCCGGTCAGCGTGGTGCGCACTACTGGCATTCCACAACTTCCCGATTATTTGGCAGGTGTGGAGCGTGGCCTGATTGTCAGCCATGGCATGTTTGATGAGATCACTCCCACTGGCGTGGTTTTTGGCGAACCCCACACCCATATCTCCCAAGGCTTGGGCCCCTCAGCAGGTTCAACGCTGGCAGTCCCACAAAGTTGGGACCCTTACCCTGCCGGCACCGAAGTAGATGTTGATGTCATTTTTTGGAATACCGGATTCCGCGCAGCCTTGCGCCATTTAGCACCCATGAAATTGCGCGGCACCGGTTCAGGCCGCGGCATCGAGCTCAGCGATGAGGTCAGCCCCACCGCCGACCGTCGCGTCCTGCTTGTCGGGTATGGCTCCACGGCATCCACCATCGGCGCCACCCGCGCGGGCCGCATTGCCGGCAAAGCCACCGCCGAGCGGCTCGGCCTTTAACGCTTTTCGACGAAAACCTGCAGGTATTTCGCGATGGAATTTCTGCACTACAATTTTAGTTGACATGTCATAGAAATAGTGGAAAGGTTCAAACCATGAAGGCATTTGGATTTTTAAGTTTTGGCCATTATCAAATTGGTCATGAACGCTCCATGCTGAAACAAGCATTAGAGCTGTCAAAGAAAGCAGACGCCATGGGTGTTAATGGCGCCTATTTCCGCGTGCATCACTTCGCCCCGCAAGGTGCTTCCCCCATGCCGCTTTTGGGTGCCATTGTTGGCGCCACCAAGCACATTGAGGTCGGTACCGGTGTAATTGATATGCGCTATGAATCTCCTCTCCATCTCGCGGAGGAAGCAGCAGCTTTGAACCTGCTTGCTGACGGTCGAGTGGCATTGGGAGTATCCAGGGGATCACCCGAGCCAGCTGAAAAGGGCTGGGAAGCCTTCGGTTATGACGGCGGCGATGACCCCAAGGCTGCTGGTATGGCTCGTGAAAAGTTCCAGCGGTTCCTTAATGCCATCGATGGTTATGGGATGGCTGTTGCTGCAGAAAACCAGTATCCACGCCTTTACACCCCAGGTACTCCATTGCCTGTTTTCCCACATGATCCTGACCTGCGTAAATCCATTTGGTGGGGTGCAGGCTCCCACAGCACTGCCGAACAGGCTGCTCGCGATGGTGTAAACCTCATGAGCTCCACCCTGGTCGCAGAAGCAACGGGACAGGCTTTTGGTGATCTGCAAGCTGATCAGATCGCCTTTTATCGTGCTGCATGGAAGGAAGCCGGACACGATTGGACTCCTCGTGTGTCTGTGTCTCGTTCCGTCTTCCCAATTGTTACTGACCGCGACCGTGAGCTTTTTGGTCTACAAGGTCAGGGTGGAGATCAGATTGGCTTCCTTGATGATTCCCGCACCACCTTCGGACGTACCTATGCCGGTAGCCCCGATGAGCTTATCGATCAGCTGAAGAATGACCGCGCGGTCATGGAGGCTGATACCTTGATGCTCACTGTGCCTAACCAAATGGGTGTGGAGCTTAATGCTTCTATTTTGAAGAATTTTGCTGAGCACGTGGCTCCGGAACTTGGCTGGAAGCCAAACACTGAGGGTCTTGTTAGCGGTTATGAATTCTAATTCTTAGATAAAGACCCTTTTTCTCGGCACCATCGCTGCTTTGGAGCTCAAAATCTCCTGCGCGATGGTGCCGATTTCATAGTAGAAATTACCATCAGAGGTGGCGTCGAAAAGCGCTTTAAAAACGCCCCGACACGCGCAAGGTGCGCGCCACCTTTTTTACTGAGTTGGGGGCACAATGGTTTTTGTGACACCTCGACCTCTTAAAGCTGTCGTTGACCTCATTGAGGACAATGCCTCCACATTTCTTGATGCAATTGCGCAGCGGTTGCTCTCTTTGGAGCCCGGCGCGCGCGGACAATGGCCCAGCCCCGATGATCAAACTCATGTCAGCCTTGCTGAATTGTTGACCTCCTTGCTTGATGACACTGGTCCAGAAGGCAAGGTTGAGCAAGAAACGCTTGATTATTTTAAAGAGCTGGCTGTGGATTATCGCCGTTTTGGAGTTTCTCCGAAGTCGCTTTTGGCTTTGGGTGAGGCTATCCGAATTGAGCTGCGAATTTTATGCGCTGATTTACCTTTTGAAACGGTACTTTTTGCAGAACGAGCAGTTTCTGCCACTGCGCTAGCGATGTCTGCCAGTGCCCAAAAAGCCGAGGATGAAGGTGTGCTGCCTTTTATTTCTGCCCAGGTTGTAGAGGTGGAAAAGCGCAGCCGCAGGTTTTCGGTGGTGCGTTTACAAGCTGAGCAGCCACTTCCCTATCAAGCTGGCCAATTTGTGCCGGTGAGTACGGATTATTTGCCCAATACCTGGCGCTATTTTTGCCCCTCCATTCCTGCAAATAAATGGGGTCAGGTGGAGTTTCATATTCAATCCGATGTGGATGATATTTCTAGGTTGTTGGCCACCACCCACCCTGGGGATAGATGGATCATTGGCCCCGGCCAAGGCGATTTTGGGCAAGTAAAGATGTGCGAGCCCAATGATTTGTTATTTATTGCCCATGGCACCGGTCTTGCACCCCTGCGCGCTTATATGTTTGAGCTGCTTAATCAGGCAACTCCGCCGCGCTTGCACTTTTTTGTGGGCGCCGATTATCCCGGTGAACTTTATGACTTAATGGGCATGTGGAATTTTGCCGCCGCCAGCCCCTGGTTATCGGTGGTTCCAGTGACCACACATGAAAAAGACGAGTGGTGGGTGCAGTCCACCGAGGCCTCCAAACCACCGCGTGGCCTGCACTTACAGCAAGTTGGCTCAATGGCCAAGATTGTCACTGATGTGGGCGCCTGGGCGGATCGTAATGTTTTAATTGCCGGACCTGAGCAGTGGGCCCGCGATATTAAAAGAGCAATGATCCGCCGTGGCACTCCAGCTGGACAGATTGAGATTTTGGGATTTTAAAGTACCGGAATACTATTTCGGACTTTTTCTAGCTCGCTGAGATCAATATCCACAATGAGGGTTTCCTCCTCATAACCAGCCTCAGCCACTACTTTGCCAGTGGGATCTACCACCACGGAATGGCCAGCCCCGGTTGGACCTTTGCGCTCTTCCTGGGGACGGGCCTGATCGCATGCAGCGATCCAGGTGGTGGAATCCAAGGCACGAGCACGGCTGAGTACCTGCCATTGCTCCACCTTCCCCGGACCATCTTGCCAAGAGGTAGGCACCACAATAATTTGTGCACCTTCTCGCGCCAACTGCTTAAACTGCTCCGGGAAACGGATGTCATAACAAATAGCCACGCCGAAACTCACACCATCAACCTCAAAGAGCATAAGCTCCTCACCAGGCTTAACGGTGTCTGATTCCCGATATCCAAAGGCATCATAGGTATGAATTTTGCGATACCCCTGATGTAAACCAGCACCGGTAATCAGTGCCGTATTGTGCACGCGATCAATTTTTTTACCCTCTTTTTCCACCGTGTCAGCTGGCACAAACATTCCAGCAACAATGACAACGCCCAGCTCAGATGCTAATTCCCGAACTGCAGTGGCAAATTCGCCATCGAGGTTTTCAGCTTGTTTATCAAGCCGGCCAGTGCCAAAAGCTTGGGAGGTAGCTTCCGGGAAAACCAACACCCGAGCACCTTTTTTCGCAGCATATTCGGCAGCCTGGCGAAGATGCTCAAAATTAGCCATCTTATCGGCATTTGTTGTAATTTGCAGCAGGGCAATACGCATAATTCACAGCCTAGGCGCTTGGTGGAGAGTTATGCACAGGTTCGCGGGAAGCATTCTTGCTCAAATATTCATTTCCGGCTTTGATAGCAACTATGTACCTTCATAAAAACCTCCCTGAACTGCTCTTTCTTAAAGATTTCCCGATTCCCCGGCTAAATCTCTTAGCGCCACCCAGCCACACCCACACCGCGCTTAGCAGCGCTGATCACGAGTGGGCCACGACGCTTTTCGACGTCAACCGCTCGCTCTTAGAACACCTACACCAGATGCGCAGCCTAGGCTTTGGACTATTAAGTATCGATGAAGATTTAAGTGCCTCTTTAGAAGCCTTGCCATGACGCTGCGCAGTAGGTTCTTAGAACAAGCTGCTGTGGAGCTTTCTGAAGCAGCTGGTGAGTTATCGCAGTCTTATGACACACGGGAAAAGTCCTGGTTGGAGCTGGAATCTTTAAGCGACGCCACATCCTTCCGGGTGGGTTTTCAGCAACTTTCCTCCTTTAATATGCCCACCGTTGCAGTAGCCGAACAGATGCAACGAGTGGCGTCTACCCTTTTAGATACTGCCGATACTCTGCGCTTAATAGAAAGGTATGTCTCCTATTTGGAGAACTTTAGCGATCAATCGCAGGCAGTCAGCTTTTTACTGCGCTACTTGGGCAATCTAGGAAATTTATTGGACTTTATGTGCGCCCGCGAGATCTCCGCGCTGTGCACTGCCATTAGCCCGCCACCACTAAAATATCTCGATTCTTTTGCGGGGCTTTCAGCTGCTGAGATTCATGAATTTCATTTGCTCTATTCCCCACCAGAGATCCAACAATTGGCCCACGACAATCCCGATATGCAAATATTAGAAGCAGGTGATGGCAATTTGGTGGCAGCCTTTGGAGGTATTGATAATGCTGCTACCGTGACCACCATTGTGGCAGGTGTTGGTTCTTCCCAGCCGGAACAATGGCCAGCTTATCTGGGGCGCGCCCGCACTATTCAGGCCACAACTGGAGGTGCGACAATCATGTGGTTAGGTTATTCCGCTCCCCCAACTTTGGCGCA
This sequence comes from Corynebacterium callunae DSM 20147, assembly GCF_000344785.1. Taxonomy (NCBI): domain Bacteria; kingdom Bacillati; phylum Actinomycetota; class Actinomycetes; order Mycobacteriales; family Corynebacteriaceae; genus Corynebacterium; species Corynebacterium callunae. Next base: position 2,549,364 of record NC_020506.1, read on the forward strand.
TGGTTTGGCGCGCGCACCTGCTGCATCAGCCGCAAATAAATTACAAGACTTCCAAACCGCTTTGCGGGCACGTAACCCACAGCAACGCCAGGTGCTGCTTGGTTATAGTTATGGCTCCACCGTGGTCGGAGCAGCTGCAGGTATTTTGGAAGAAGACGCTGTGGTTTTGGTTGGTAGCCCTGGTGTTGGCAGTGGTGTTTTCCATGCTTCTGATTTAGGGGAGGAAGTTTATGCCATAACCGGTAGCACCGATCCTATTGGTTTTGCAGCCACCCAATACGACGGCGTTCATGGGATTGATCCCACCTCCCCCAGTTTTGGAGCTACCGTTTTGCCCTCTCAAGCTGATCATTCTGGTTATTGGGAGGATGAAAAGTTTTTGCAGCAACTACGCGAAGTGGTTGCTGGGAACGCAAAGAAACCGCCACCATAAATGGTGACGGTCTCAGTCCTACTTAAAGGATCAGAACAAACCGGTTGGGTTTGGATCATAGGAGACAAGCAGGTTCTTGGTCTGCTGGTAGTGGTTCAGCATCATGAGGTGGTTCTCACGGCCGATACCGGACTCCTTGTAACCACCGAAAGCGGAGTGCGCTGGGTAGTTGTGGTACTGGTTTACCCACACACGACCAGCCTGGATGGCGCGGCCTGCACGGTAAATGGTGTTCTGATCGCGGCTCCAGACGCCTGCGCCAAGACCATAGTTGGTGTCGTTGGCGATGCGGATTGCCTCATCAAAGTCCTTGAAGGTGGCAACGGAAAGAACTGGTCCGAAGATTTCCTCGCGGAAGATTCGCATGTCATTGTTACCACGGAAGACGGTTGGCTCAATGTAGTAACCGTTTTCCAGGCCTTCGATCTTGTTGATGTGGCCACCGGCGAGGGTCTCTGCGCCTTCCTCTGGACCAATCTTTAGGTAAGAGCTGATCTTGTCCATCTGCTCCTGGGAGGCCTGCGCACCCATCATGGTCTCGGTGTCCAAAGGATTACCAAGCTTAATGGACTTTACTCGCTGTACACCAAGCTCAAGGAACTCATCTGCGATGGACTCGTGTACCAAAGCACGGGAAGGACAGGTACAAACTTCACCCTGGTTAAGAGCGAACATTGCAAAACCTTCTGCAGCCTTCTTTGCATAGGCATCGTCCTTGGCCAAGACATCTTCAAAGAAGATAGAAGGTGACTTGCCGCCAAGCTCCAGGGTTACCGGAATGATCTTGTCGGATGCAGCGCGGTTGATGATCTTACCAACCTGAGTGGAACCGGTGAATGCAATCTTGCCAATGCGATTGGAGCTTGAAAGCGCGGTACCGGCTTCTTCACCAAGGCCGTTGACGATGTTAAGAACACCAGCTGGGATGAGATCACCAATAATGTTGATCACGTAAAGCAGAGAAGCTGGGGTCTGCTCAGCTGGCTTCATGACGATGCAGTTGCCGGCAGCAAGTGCGGGTGCCAGCTTCCAAGCAGCCATGAGGATTGGGAAGTTCCAAGGAATAATCTGGGCAACAACACCAATTGGCTCATTGTAGTGATAAGCAACGTTGTTGTGATCGAGTTGGGAGGAACGATCCTCTTGTGCACGGATCGCACCCGCAAAATAACGGAAGTGATCAATAGCCAATGGGATATCAGCTGCCAGGGTCTCACGGACTGCCTTACCGTTTTCCCAAGTTTCAGCAACTGCGATTTCCTCGAGGTGCTCTTCCATGCGGTCTGCGATGCGGTGTAGCATCAAAGCGCGCTCTGCAACTGAGGTCTTGCCCCATGCATCGGCTGCCTTATGTGCAGCGTCGAGTGCTAGCTCAATATCAGCAGCGGTACCACGTGCCACCTCACAGAAAACCTCGCCGGTAACTGGAGTGATGTTTTCCAGGTATTGACCCTCTACTGGTGGAACCCACTGGCCACCGATGTAGTTGTCATAGCGCTTCGCATAGTTGACGATCGAGCCTTCAGCTCCTGGATTTGCATAAACAGTCATTGGGTCTCCTTCAAACCGTCAGCCACACACTCCAATGTGTGCTAGGTGACATATGTTCAAGTTGTGTGATGGTGAGCACATTCGCACTCTTAGCAGCAACCATAGGTGGCAAAAGTTAAGGAGGCTAGAGTGGGGTCGAATAAATACCCCCTGAAAAGTTGTTTTTGCTGTTCAAAGCAAACATAAGCGCGGAAATCATCACCCCCGCACACAAAAATAGGGTGTTATCTCTTAAAAGAAATAACACCCTTTAAAACTTGACTGTCTTTAATCAGACCCTAATTGGAGCGTCCTTTTCGACGTTCCCACATCACCACAGCTGTGGAACAAGGAACGTGAACGAGTTCCCCACGAGGCCTGCCATTACGCACTTGAGTCTTGAGCAACTCATTTTCAGCCTGGGTTTTGCGCAAAGATTCTTTGAGATTTCGATTTTCTTCACCGAGCTCAATAATCGCCTTGATACCAGCGAGATTGACGCCTTTTTGGCTGAGATATTGAATCTTGCGGAGCAACTCCACATCTTCGCGCGAGTAGCGGCGCCCGCCTCCCCGAGTTCGCGTGGGAGTAACCAATCCCATGCGATCATAGGTTCTTAAAGTTTGCGCGTGCATACCGGCAAGTTCCGCGGCGACAGAAATGGCGAAAACTTCACTCTGGAATTCAACTTGATCAAAATGTGCTGTATTTTCTTGATTTTTTTCCTTCGTTGCCATTTCTCTCCGTCACCTCCTTTCACGCGATTTTATGCCGTTGTTATTAGAAATTTCTAGCAGTTTTTAGCCATTTTTACCTGGCCAATTAGCGCGGGGGTCAAAACCTGATTCAGTTTCTGCTTGTGCATAGGCTTGTAATGCCGCAGTTGCTTTTTCATCAAGATCTTTTGGCACTGCAACCTGCACTGTCACCATCAAGTCACCGGTGTTGTTGCGGGTTTCAATGCCACGACCACGTACTCTTAGAGTTCGCCCATTAGGGGTACCTGCGGGCAGCTTCAACTTCACTGGCTTATTCAAGGTAGGTACAGAAATTGCACCACCAAGAGCAAGTTCGGAGAAACTTACTGGCACGCTAACCAGGATATTGTTGCCCTCGCGGGTGAAAATATCATCTTTTTTCACATGCACTTTGACAAACAAATCGCCGGCTGGCTTGCCATTAGGGCCTGCTTCACCTTGGCCTGCAAGGCGCACCTTTTGGCCATCTTCCACGCCTGCAGGAATACGCACGGTGATAGAACGAGATTTGCGGACAGTTCCGGTGCCATGGCAGTTATCACAAGGATCGGTGATTACTTCGCCACTGCCACCACAGATAGTGCAAGGTGCAGAGAATCCAAACGCACCCTTGTTTTCGGAGGTAAAACCGGTGCCTTTACAGGTTGCACACAGGGTTGGGTGTCCAGATTTAGAACCTGATCCATGACAGGTATTACACGGGGCATCACCGGTTAGTTCCACCGGGATGGTCGTGCCTTTTGCAGCCTCCACAAATTCAAGAGTGATATTGGTTTCTACATCCGCACCCCGCGTCGGCCGAGCTGACTGGCGAGGACCAGCGCCGCGGTTGAAAATGCCACCGAAGATATCGCCCAAACCGCCGTCCGCAGAAAATCCTCCACCTTGTCCGGCTCCTGTGAAGAGGTCGGAGGCGTCGAATCCGTTCGTCGACGTGCGAAACCCTCCGGGGAATCCCGCACCTCCATTTCCGAATCCACCACGGATTCCACCGGATGCTAGAAGTGCCTTGAGTTCGTCATATTCTTTACGCTTTTTATCATCGCCGAGTACATCGTAGGCCTCGGCCGCCTTCTTGAAGCGATCTTCAGCGGCCTTATCACCGGGGTTTTTATCGGGATGGTTTTCCCTGGCGAGTTTGCGATATGCCTTCTTGATCTCTTCATCAGTGGCGGACGAGGAGACCCCCAGGTCTGCGTAATAGTTCTTATTTGCCCATTCGCTGTTATTCACTGGGCATCCCCTCCTCTCATCGTCTTAAATATGGGGATTGTTGTGTAGTTATTTGTACTTCTTAAAGGATTATCGTCTTTACATTATTAACTATTTGTTGTCCATCCACCGGCGAACAATCCCGTTTAGGGATGCCCGCCGGTGTACAAAGTGTGGCCGTGGACAACGGCGAAACGACTGGGCGGAGATCATGTTCTCCGCCCGATCTTTTTAGAGAACTAGTTCTCTGGATCTGCAATGATCACCATTGCAGTGCGGATGACACGGTCACCGAGGCGGTATCCCTTACGCAATACCGTGCCGAGTACCTTGGTGTCACTCTGGGAGAGATCCTGGACAGCCTCGTGAACCTCTGGATTGAATTCTTCGCCAACAACGCCGAAGGATTCCACCTTAAGTCCGCTGAGGATGCTGGAAAGTTTGTCGGAAAGGGCCTTCATAGGTCCTTCCTGCAAGTCGCCATGCTGTGCAGCAAGATCTAGATCATCAAGCAGTGGGAGTAGCTGTGACACCATTCCAGCCTTGGCATTGTCAACAATGCCTTGGCGTTCACGCTCGGTGCGACGACGGTAGTTAGCGTATTCGGCGGTCACGCGCTGCAAATCTTCAGTACGTTCTGCCAGCTGGCTTTCTACTTCAGTTGCCGCCCCCTCAGCTTCAATATCAGCGAGTGCTTCGTTGATTTCTGCCTCGAGCTCTGGATCAATATCAGCTGCATCCTCTGCCGGTTGTCCAGCCTCAGGATCCTCTGCCTGACGGGCAGCTGATTCCTCAGCTGCACGCTCGGCGCGATCCGCGGAGGTAGCCTCTGGATCGGTGTTTTCAGGATCGCCGGGGTTATCGGGCATTCCGTTAGGGGTTGTCATTACTTCTTGTCCTCACCGTTGTCAGCTGCGTCATCTTCCACGACCTCAGCGTCCACAACATCGTCATCAGCTGCAGCTGCATCTGCTTGGGTTGCGCCAGCAGCAGCGTCAGCCTCGTAGATAGCCTTACCCATTTCCTGGGATTCGATGTTGAGCTTTTCTACTGCAGTCTTGATGGACTCGAGGTCATCACCCTTGAGTGCTTCCTCAACGCCTGCGGCAGCTGCCTCAACCTTAGTCTTGAGATCTTCGGAAACCTTCTCGGAGTTCTCTTCGACAAACTTGCGGGTCTGGTAAACCAGGGACTCAGCGTTGTTGCGAACTTCCTGCTCTTCGCGACGCTTCTTGTCCTCATCAGCGTGAGCTTCCGCATCCTTGATCATGCGATCGATCTCTTCCTGGGAAAGACCGGAGCCGTCCTGGATGGTGATGGTGTTTTCCTTGCCGGTGCCCTTGTCTTTCGCAGTGACGTGAACGATGCCGTTTGCGTCAATGTCGAAGGTGACCTCGATCTGAGGAACGCCACGTGGTGCAGGTGCAATACCGCCAAGCTCGAAGGATCCGAGCAGCTTGTTTGCAGATGCGATTTCGCGCTCACCCTGGAAGACCTGGATCTGTACAGAAGGCTGGTTGTCTTCTGCGGTGGTGAAGGTCTCGGAACGCTTGGTTGGGATGGTGGTGTTGCGCTCGATGAGCTTGGTCATAACGCCACCCTTGGTTTCGATACCCAGGGACAGCGGGGTGACGTCGAGAAGCAAAACGTCCTTAACCTCGCCGCGCAGCACGCCGGCCTGAAGGGCGGCGCCGACTGCTACGACCTCGTCAGGGTTAACACCCTTGTTAGGCTCGCGGCCACCGGTGAGCTCCTTGACCAGATCGGTCACCGCTGGCATACGGGTGGAACCACCAACAAGCACAACGTGGTCGATCTCAGAAACGGAGATGCCTGCATCCTTAATAACCTGGTTGAAAGGATTCTTGGTGCGGTCAAGCAGATCCTGGGTGATGCGCTGGAATTCTGCACGGGAGAGGTTCTCATCCAAGAACAGTGGGTTCTTGTCAGCATCAACGGTGATGTAAGGAAGGTTGATGTTGGCGTTCTGGGAAGAGGAAAGTTCAATCTTTGCCTTCTCAGCAGCCTCACGCAGACGCTGCAGGGCCATCTTGTCCTTGGTCAGGTCGATGCCATTAGCGGACTGGAACTTCTCTACCAACCAGTTAACGATGCGCTGATCCCAGTCATCGCCACCAAGCTCGTTGTCGCCGGAGGTTGCGCGAACCTCAACAACGCCATCGCCGATTTCCAGCAGGGAGACGTCGAAGGTACCGCCACCGAGGTCGAATACCAGAATGGTCTGCTCTTGCTCGCCCTTTTCCAGGCCGTATGCAAGCGCTGCAGCGGTTGGCTCGTTAACAATACGCAGCACGTTTAGGCCTGCGATCTGGCCAGCTTCCTTCGTTGCCTGACGCTGGGAGTCCTCGAAGTATGCAGGAACAGTAATAACTGCATCGGTGACCTCTTCGCCCAGGTAAGCCTCAGCGTCGCGCTTCAGCTTCATCAGGATACGAGCGGAGATCTCCTGTGCGGTGTAATTCTTGTCATCAATCGCTACGGTCCAGTCGGTGCCGATGTGGCGCTTGACGGAGCGGATGGTGCGATCAACGTTGGTAACTGCCTGGTTCTTAGCGGACTGGCCAACCAGAACCTCACCGTTCTTTGCAAATGCAACCACGGAAGGGGTGGTGCGGGAGCCTTCAGAGTTAGCGATAACTACTGGCTCGCCGCCTTCAAGTACGGAAACCACAGAGTTGGTGGTTCCCAGGTCGATTCCTACTGCACGTCCCATTTTGGTGCCTCCTGTTTTAGGTGATTTTGTATTGTCCACGGCTTGAGCTTTGGTGCTTCCGCACTAAGTTTTTAAACCCAGTACAAAAAGCTCTTATTGAGCCTGCCTGACTCAAGCTTACATCTCTTACAACGGACAATTCTACAAAGTTGTTCCCACTTCGCTCAACTTTCTTTATTTCCCCAGGTCAAAAGCCTTCAACTAGGGGAAAGATGGGGGTTCACCCTGATATTTTTTACTCCCTAAAGCACCCAATTCACTAAAAATATGTGGATTAATACAGTCCCCTCCAAAAGGACGACTACTTATGTCCCATGGCTATGGCATAGTGATTTTTGTGAGCACTGAATCTGAGAAGAACCCCAACAAAGAAGCAGTTTCTGGCTATACCCCGCTCAAAGACCTTCCTGACACCATCTTGGATGCTGTTGAAGGAAATACGGAACCGGGACTAAATGCCGCAGGCACTGCCGGAAAATCCACCACTACTTTTAATGCTGAATCAACCGGGCAAACAGAAAATCTAGTTGGACCAGGCGCAATCGGCCCGGAGCCGGTGACTGACCGCGCTGTCATCCTCGGCAAGGATGGCCGTTGGCTTTCCGGCTGGGCTTTGCGTTTTATCGTTCTGGTCATCGCCGGCTTTATTGCCCTCAAGATGCTGGGCTTCATCTGGGTTGGCCTACTGCCAGTCTTACTTGCACTTTTGGTTTGCACCGTGCTGTGGCCACCAGTTAAATGGCTGCGCAACCATAAGGTTCCCGCAGCTCTTGCAGTATTGATAACTATTATTGGCTTCTTTGCCATCATCGGTGGCATTTTTGCCTCCATCGCTCCAAGCGTGACAGCTCAGACTCGCGAAGTTATTGATCAGGCAACCATTGGCCTGAAAAGCCTTAACGATTGGGTGCAGGGCCCACCGCTCAATCTTGATATGTCGCAATTTGAGAACACTATCAATGAGTTCACCTCAATGCTGCAGTCCCAGTCCTCCACTATTGCTTCTGGCGTGTTCTCTGGACTTTCCACCGCATCATCGCTTGTTGTTACCTTCGCCATCATGTTGGTACTGACCTTCTTCTTCCTCAAGGATGGCCCCCGCTTCCTACCTTGGATGCGCAGCTTCACCGGCGAAAATGCAGGCTGGCACCTCACCGAGGTTCTTACCCGCACCTGGAACACCTTGGCAGGATTTATTCGTGCACAGGCCATGGTTTCCCTGGTTGACGCCATTTTCATCGGCCTTGGCTTGGTACTCCTTGGGGTTCCAATGGCACTCGCACTGGCAGTAATCACCTTCTTCGCTGGCTTTATTCCCATTGTTGGTGCGTTCTCTGCCGGCGCATTGGCTGTGGTTATCGCCCTGGTCACCAATGGTTTGACCAATGCCCTTTTGGTGCTGCTGCTTATCATCGTGGTGCAGCAGATTGAGGGCAACATCCTCTCCCCAATGCTGCAGTCTAAGGCCATGAACCTACACGCAGCCGTTGTTCTGCTTTCCGTGACCGTTGGTTCCACACTCTTTAATATCGTCGGCGCTTTCCTTGCCGTACCAGTTGCGGCAACCATTGCAGTGTGGATCCGCTACCACTCCGAGATGGTCGCGTTGCGCGCAGGCGAAATTTCCATTGAAGATATTGAAGAGGCCACCGCTAAGGGTGCTCCAGGTGGCATGAATAGCCAGGAAGCTCTCGCTGCCATCCGCAAGCGTTTCAGCAGTATCGGTCGTCGTCGGACGGCAACGGAGTCAGTTAAATAAGCTTTTCGACGCTCACCTCCACATGAAAAAGCCTTTGTTTCTCCCCACTCCCAAGGGGAAAAACAAAGGCTTTTACGGTTGTGGAAACTTTTAGTACTTGATTGCTACTCGGCCATCAATCTTACCCTGGCGCATACGCTCCAGAACCTCGTTGACCTCGCCAAGTTCACACGAGGACACGGTTGGCTTGATAAGTCCACGTGCAAAGAAGTCCAAAGCCTCAGCCAGGTCCTGACGGGTACCCACCAAGGAACCACGGATGGTTAGGCTCTTGAACACGATGTTAAAGATAGATGCAGGGAACTCTCCTGGTGGCAGACCATTAAAGACAATGGTGCCATCACGGCGAGCCATATCTAGCGCCTGACCAAAAGCTGCCTCGTGCACTGCGGTCACCAAGATGCCATGAGAGCCACCATTGGTGTACTTCTGCACAGCCGCACCTGGATCTTCTTCACGCGCATTTACGGTAAATTCCGCACCGTGCTTGCGAGCGAGAGCGAGCTTATCCTCAGCAACGTCGACGGCAATAACGCGCATACCCATGGCAACTGCGTACTGCACTGCAATATGGCCTAGTCCGCCAACGCCGGAGATAACCATGAATTGACCCGGACGAGTCTCAGAAACTTTAAGGCCCTTATATACAGTGACACCAGCGCACAGAATTGGCGCAGCCTCTAGATAATCCACGCCATCTGGAATGCGAGCAGCATAACGGGTATCAACCAACATGTACTGGCCGAAGGAGCCATTTTGGGTATATCCGCCATATTCAGCCAAGTTACACTGAGTCTCACGGCCGGTGATGCAGTACTCACAGGTTCCACATGCAGACCAAAGCCATGCATTGCCGACGATATCGCCAACCTTTACATCATGGTCACCAGGGCCTAGCTCAATTACTTCACCGATGCCTTCATGTCCAGGAACAAAAGGAGGCTCAGGCTTCACTGGCCAGTCGCCTTCAAGAGCGTGGAGGTCGGTGTGACAGATGCCGGATGTAAAAACTTTCACCAAGGCCTGGAAAGGACCCGGCTTTGGCATATCAATATCTTTGATCGCAACTTCGTGGCCAAACTTCTCCACAACAGCAGCGGTAAATTCCTCGGGTAGAGCAGTGGTCATGCGATCTCACTCCTTATAGTTTGGCTTAGCGGTCAAACCTCGAGTTGGCAGGCTTAGCTTAGGGAAACCACTTTAACGTGTCCCACACTACAACTGATTGCCTTTTGTGATGTGCACCATAATTTAATGGCTACTGGACACTATAACGACTAAACCTTCGCAAGTCATCAAATTTTTTGCATTTACTTTATTTTTGCAGGTCAAAGACATAAAAAACCGACCCCTTACTGGATGAAACCAGTTAAGGGGTCGGAATTAAGGGAAAAACTTTAGCTGGAGCTTGAGCTAGATCCACCCATGCCACAGAGCACAGGAATGGAAATCAGGGCCAAAGCACCGGCAGCGTAGAGCCCCTGGGACGCAAGATTAGGATTCACATTATTTGCAGCATCGGCAAGTGAACGGTTAATACTTTGCAGCCACTCAGGCTGGTTTGGCTGACGGATACCCGCAGTATCAATAATGTGGCGAGTTTGACGCTCGATCTCCACATTGATGGAACGTGCGATTGGCTCCAAGGCTGGGCCTGCGACCTGGCCAAGAGCACCCAATGCGATCAGCAGCGCCGCAATGCCGGCTGCTGGGGAACTTAGACACTGCTGCAGGAAGTCAGTGGATCCGTTTGCACTTCCGTTATTACCGGTACCACCATCAATATCGAGGACGGTGATGATGAAAGTCTCAGTCACAGAATTGTTTCCGTTGGTTGCGGTAACAGTGACTTCATATTCACCAACTTCGGTTGGAGTTCCTGAAATTTCGCCATCTTCATAGGTCACGCCATCAGGCAGACCATCCACTGTCACTTCGGATCCCTCAGGGGCACTTACCGGAATAACGTTGTCGATTGCGTCACCGATAGTGATGGTTTGGTCATCGATTGCGTCGATGGCAATGCCACCGACAGGAGCCCAATCCTTGTCAGCATCAACGGTAACGCGGGAGATTGGCAGATCCACAAGACCATTAAGCACGTTGACTCGAATTGCTGAAACAGTAAATGCATCAGCTGGAGTAGTGATAGCTCCAGTCTTGGAGTTTGGACGAGCAGGAATGGTGTTTACTGCGCCCACCTGTGGGTTTGGCTGATCATTCAAGGTGATGCGAAGAATGCCAGGATCACCCAAGACGCCGGTCAAACCCTGTACCAAAGGTGCAATAATGCCGCTAACACCCTCATCAAGAGTGTTGTTAATCAGTGGATCAACAACCTTATTCAGGGCGGTCTCCAAGGTGGTTCCCACAGTTCCCAGCAGGGCAAGTACTGCATTGGTTACCAAGCTAGCGTTTCGGCCGAAAGCCTCTACACTTACAGTGGTTGCATCACCATCGAGGAGCTGGTTAAGAGTTCCGTCGATATCAACCTGTGCCAAATCTACGCCCAGGACCTTCGCACCAAGACCAAGGGTTACATGAGTTTCCAGCAGGCCTTCATCAACAGCAGCACGGACATCAGTCAACAGCTGGTTGAGCAGAGTTTGAATTTCACCCTCAATCTGCTGCACTGCTACATCGGTAAGCAGATCAGTGTTGGGATCGACAGCGGAGGTTCCACCCAGAGCTTCGAGGTTGACGTTTACAGTGCCAGTGGAAAGGTCAATGGACACGGCATTACCTTGCAGGGTTCCGCCCACGAGTGGAACCAAAGCTTCTTGAATATTGGAGTCCAAGGCCAAGGTTGGCTCTTCGACGTCAATAACGCCCAAAACGTTGAGAACATCAAACACTCCACCAAGTAACCCGGTCAGGGGGTTGAGCAAGCTGTCATCACCAGCCACCTGAGTTACAGCGGTATCAATGGAGACACCCAAACCGTTTTCTTCACCGATGAGGAGTTCGGTAACGTCCGCTACTAGCGGGCTCTTGACCTGAAGGTCAACGTTGGAAAGTGCATATTCAGAAGTGACCTGATCGCCAGTGCGGGAAGCGGAGGCGCTGGCTGCACCGATACGCAGGGAAAGTGCACTAATAACGTCTTCAGAGATCACATCTGCACTACCCAGGATATTACTGAGATCCAAAGTGGTATCCACTGCGGAACCATCCTGGTGTGCACCAAGATCAATGGAGCCATCTTCATTAACCACACCAGCAGCACCGGAAGCCTTGTTTCCAGCTGGAGTGCTGGCATTTGCGCCAAGTACACCTGCATTACTGTCAATGCTGAGGATGTCAGTTAGTGGAATCTTAATACCACTAACAATGGTGTCAATACCCTCGAGGGCGGTGAGGTCAATATCGGCGCTATCTGCGGTATCACCAGGGAATTGAGCCTCGGCGCGAATTGCTTCCAGAACATTTAAGAAAGCAGCGCTAACGGCTGGATCAACAGAATCTTCGAGGAGCTTGAGGTCAATAACCTGACCCGTTGCAGTGGCGAAGGGGGCTGAAGCTTCTTGAGCATTGGCAACTGCAGTCATTGAGAGCAAAGGATGGGCAGGTACTGCCACCAAAACACCACCCAGCAATGCGGTGCTGGTGATGGTTGCAATGCCAATTCTCATGCTGCGGTTAAGTGCTGAAGCCGAATTCTTGATTTTCAACGGGTCCTCCATGGTTTTTAAGGGCCACTCCCCGAAATGGAAGGTGCACGATTTGGTAATTGAGAGCCAAACCGCACATTAACCAGATAGGTTCCAAAAATGGATAGAACGTTAGTTCTATTAAAACTTCAACCCGAAAGGCTATTAAATATTAAGTAATGGAATTTATAAGCAAAAGCCCAGCTTATTCTAATAAAAAATATAAAGAAAATAACATTTAGCCAATTGGCACATAAGAAACTCTTAAAAAATTAACACTGCCTCCACCCCCAAAACCTCACCCCCAGGAAGTGTTCTAGATTACTTACTTAAAATGATTTCCCCTAGTGAACACCAAAATCGGCAAGAAAACCTAAGAGGAATCAATATCAAGTTTTTCCAAATCGTCAGTAGGTAAACACACTCAACTGGGTTTCATTTTAAATTAACCTAAAGTTTCATTAAATAAAACTGGCAAATAGCTAACGTTTCTTATCCAAACGACTATAGACTTAAAAGGTAATTCAAAAAAGAAATAATAGAACATATTGCCTAAAAATTCTTTGCTGCGTTTTTGCGTCGAAAAGCGCCCTAAAAACACTAATCCCCGCAAGGTTGAACCTTGCGGGGAAAGCTCTAAGGGGCTTTGACGATTTCCGGTTGCGGGACCGGGGTCTGCACATCCTCCGCCAGATGCGCGCGGTAGCGGCGGAAGCCGAGATATGTCAAGCCAAGTCCGAGCACCATGATGATGGCTGGCAGCACGCCGGTGGGGAATTCGACTCCTATGGCGGCAAGCGCCTTTGGCAAGTTGAGGGCCACAATCAAAGTGCCGACAAAACCGCCCAAGACCGTGGCATTCACCCGAGAAATCATCCACGCACCAATTGGCGCTGCAACCGCACCACCGATGAGCAGTGCAATAACCGCGGCGAAGTTGGCCACAAGGTCTTCCCACAGCCCCACCACAAAGCCAAGGGTGGCAGCCAGCGAAACCAAAAATTCCGCGGTATTAACTGTGCCGACCACCTTGCGAGGTTCGGTACGACCCAGTGACAACAACGTTGAGGTAGTCACTGGACCCCAGCCACCGCCACCGGAAGCATCAATAAAACCACCTAGCAGGCCTAAGATTCCTAAAAATCCGCGACTATGCGGGCGCTCATTAAAACTGCGTCGCACCCGACCTTTACTAAAACGCCACACCAAGTTGATGCCGATGAGCGCCAAGATCATGGAGGTCACTGGAGCAGCAGCTGCGGTAGAAATATTGGACAAAAAGGTCGCGCCGGCGAAGGCACCGATGGCACCTGGAACGCCGAGGCGCAGCACCACTTTCCAATCCACATTGCCAAATTTCCAGTGACTAATGCCCGATACCAAGGTGGTGCCAACTTCGGCGGTGTGCACAACTGCAGAGGCCTGAGCTGGGCCAAGTCCAGCCAGCATAATCATGATGGTGGTGGAGGTGACGCCAAAACCCATGCCGAGACCGCCGTCGACAAGCTGCGCTGCGATACCTGCAATCGCGATAAAAATGAGAGTCCGCATTGGCCTAATCCTTCAAAAGGTTCTGATACATGGTCCCGCTAGAGGGTTAGAAAGCTGCCAACAGCTCGGCCAGAGCTGCGCGATAACGGGCAGCTACCAAAGGGGCAAGAGCAGTGCTAAGTGGAGTGGAGAAAGTAAGTGCAGCGCCGGTAGCGGCACTAATATTGGGAAGTTGATCAAGGACGCGGTCCAACAACAAACCCTCGGTGACAAAAAGTGGCAAAATGTGTACCACCTTATGTGCTGCAGCTACCTCAATAACTCCAGCTCCACCAGCACCGGCGCCGCCAGTAGCGGGAACAACTTCAACGCTGTGACCGCGGAGTCGGCTCAGGGTCTCCCCCAGCTCAATAACGGCTTCATTTGCTGAAATGTGGGAGCTTCCCACGGAGTACAAGATCACATGAGCATCGGCTGGGGCATCTGCTTTAAGCTTCTCCCCCAACACGGCTGCAACATCTGAACCAGTTCCCAAATGTGGACCAACCAGCAGTTCAACGCCATATTTTTCTTGGGCATCTTTAACTGCTGCTGGCACATCTACTTTGGCATGAAAAGCATTGCTAAAAAGCAGTGGAACTAATCCGGCCTTAGTTACGCCTTGCACACTGAGCTTCCGCACCACGTCATCAAGTGATGGTTCGGAAAGATCAAGATGTGCTTCCACTGCATCCACACCCAGCATTCGGCCAGTCTCCTGCGTTAATGCAGTAATGCCAGCGGCGGCGGATGCTTTGCGGGAACCGTGGGAAAGCGTAATCAAGGGGATCATGGGTTTTTCCTAATTTTGGTGGCCTTGCTGGCCACTAGCAGCCGTAGAAGCTGCTAGCAGCCCTCGGGCCCTCCGCCCCTAACTGGGCAAAATGCCGAGCTAGATCTAGTTACTAGATCTGCCAGTTGTTGCGGAGACGGTGGCCAACAAGACCAGCGGCGAGGGTATCGCCAGTGGACTGATCGATAAGGAGGAAGGAGCCGATTGCGCCGCGAGCAGCATAATCTTCAACTTCGAGTTCGCCGGCTACATCGATACGCACATGAGCGATGTCGTTGAGGCCGTAGGAAGCAGGAGCTTCATTGTCATTCTTGCCATCAATGTCGATAACACGGTCGATGGCGCCAACACGGCCGCGTACCAACTGGGTGCCATAACGAACCTTGACAGCAGCACCTGGTTTGATGTCGCGATCTGCAAGACCAACCACGGTGGCGTTGAAGGAGCGTACGGATTCTGGGCGGTCAGCACCGGAGATCAGCTCGCCGCGGATCAGGTCAATTTCCTGAGCCAGGCGCAGTACTACAGCGTCACCAACGGCAGCGGTTTGTAGTGGGCCATCGGCAGAGTCAATGTGAGTGACCTCGGTGGTACGGCCTTCTGGCAGGTAGACAGTATCGCCTACGGAGACAGAACCAGCATTGATGGTGCCGGCATAACCACGGTAATCGGTGGCATGCTCACGGATGACGTACTGGATTGGGAAACGGAAGCCCAGGTCATGCGCACGTCCACGGGAAACCTCAACAGTTTCCAGGATGTCCAAGACGGTAGGTCCGGTGTACCAATCCATGTTGGTGCTTGGCTCTGCAACGTTGTCGCCTTTGAGTGCAGAGATTGGAACCACGTGAGAATCGGTGACGTCCAGTGCCTTTGCCAGGGAGTTGAAGTCCTTTTCAATGGCGCGGAATTTCGCTTCGTCATAGTCAACCAGGTCGATCTTGTTCACTGCCAAGATAACGGTGCGTACACCCAGCAACGCTGCCACGGAGAGATGGCGGCGGGTCTGCTCAACAACGCCGTGACGTGCATCAACGAGTAGTACAACCACCTGGGAGGTGGATACGCCGGTAACGGTGTTACGGGTGTACTGCACGTGACCTGGGGTATCTGCCAGGATGAAGGTGCGCTTGTCGGTGGCGAAGTAGCGGTATGCCACGTCGATGGTGATGCCCTGCTCACGCTCAGCACGCAGGCCGTCAACCAGGAGGGAAAGGTCTAGGCCTTCAAAACCACGGTCTGCGGAGGTGCGCTCTACAGAGGCGAGCTGATCAGCCAAAACTGATTTGGTGTCATGCAGCAAACGACCAACGAAGGTGGACTTGCCATCATCGACGGAGCCTGCGGTGCACAGACGGAGGGTTTCGCGCTCGGCGATTTTAGCTGAAGCTTTTTTATTAGCTCCATCAAGTGTTGCAGCAGTCATCAGAAGTAGCCTTCCTTCTTACGGTCTTCCATGGCGGATTCGCTGAGTCGGTCGTCTGCGCGGGTTGCGCCACGCTCGGTGAGGGTAGAGGTTGCGATCTCTTCGATCACATCGTCGATGGTGCGAGCTTCGGAAAGCACAGCACCGGTGCAGGACATATCGCCTACGGTGCGGTAACGCACGGTCTTGGTGACAATCTCCTCGCCCTTCTTAGGGCCGCCCCACTCGCCAGCGGTGAGCCACATGCCATCGCGCTCAAAAACTTCGCGCTGGTGGGAGAAGTAAATTGGAGGCAATTCGATATTGCGAGCACCGATGTACTCCCAGATATCAGCTTCGGTCCAGTTGGAGATGGGGAAAACGCGGATGTTTTCGCCTGGCAGGTGTCCACCGTTGTAGAGGTTCCACAACTCTGGACGCTGACGGCGTGGATCCCAACCACCGAAGGAATCGCGCACCGAGAAGACACGCTCCTTGGCACGGGCACGCTCTTCATCGCGGCGGGCACCACCAAGCACGGCGTCATAACCTTGCTCAGCAATGGTTTCTACCAAAGGTACGGTCTGCAGTGGGTTGCGGGTGCCGTCTGGGCGTTCCTGCAGGTCACCGCGGTCGATCCAGTCCTGAACCTTTGCAACACGCAGGCGTGCTCCGGTGCGAGCAACTAGGTTGTCGCGAAATTCCAAAACCTCTGGGAAGTTGTGGCCGGTATCCACGTGCAGCAGTTCAAAAGGCACGGTTGCAGGTGCAAAAGCGCGACGAGCTAGCTCATAAACCACCACAGAGTCCTTGCCGCCGGAGAACAGCAGTCCAACCTTGTCAAATTGGCCTGCCACTTCGCGGAGGATGTGGATGGACTCGTTTTCGAGGTCTTTTAGGTGTGGGGAGAGTTCGGTGTTTAGTGATGTGGTCATGATGAGTGAAGTCCGCATTCTGTCTTGGCGTTTCCAGCCCAACGGCCGGCCCTAGGGTCTTGTCCTTCTGCAACCGGAAGGGTGCAGGTTTCGCATCCGATGGATGGGTAACCCTGATGGGTCAAAGGGTGATCGATAAGGTTGTTGGCTTTGATGAACTCATTGGTTTCTTCCAAAGACCAGGTGATAATCGGGGAGATTTTCAAACGGCCAGTGGCATCTAAGCTCAAGGCAGGTGCCTGTGCACGAGTTGGTCCATCTGAGCGACGCAGTCCGGTAATCCAACCGGCATAAGGGCTCAAGGAAGTAGCCAGTGGCTCAACCTTGCGCATCCGGCAGCAGGCGGTCGGGTTGGACAAATAGAGGTTCTTGCCATAAATGGAGTCCTGCTCAGGGCGGCTGAGCAGCGGCAATGCGGTTACCAATTCCTGTGGGTAACGCTGATCCACGGCACGGGCAACCTCGAGGGTTTCCTTGAAGTGGTAGCCAGTATCCAGGAAGAGGAAATCGGATTCTGGCAAAAACTGCGATGCCAATTCCGCGAGCACAGTGTTCTCCATGCTCAAGGTCACTGCAATTTTGCCGGGTGCGTGCTCGGCCGCCCATTCCAAAATGGTTTGTGCGCTGGCGTTATAGAGCTTTTCAGCGTGCTTTTCGACGAGCTCTTCATTGCGGGCCGCGATGTCGGCCGGCAAAGGCTCGGTAGTGCGGGGACCCTCCGGGGAGACCTCCGGGTCTTTGACAGGACCAGTGTTCTTCAGAACATTGATGCCGTTGATAGATGGGAAAGTCATTGTGGAGTGTCGCCTCCTTCGTTTATTAGGTGGCCGTGTTTGGCCAGTGATTCTTTAAGTGCTTCTGAAGTTGATTTTGCTGGTGCTGGGCGCTGCTCTGGATCATCTTGGCCGTAGTACTTCACTTCGAAGATCCGGGTGCAGTCTGTGCAGAACCAGGCAAATTCTGTTTCCTCATTGGGAAAAAGAGTTTCTCCGGCGCAATAGGGGCAGTAGAGCGGGTGATTGCGGTTCGGGTTGGGTTTGCGACGCAGACTCAACTCAAATCCTCATCCGTGGCGCGCTGTACCCAATCGCGGAATTGCTCTTCTTCACCACGCTGTTCCTTGAACTTGGTGACAACGCGGGTGACGTAATCGCCTACTTCATCAGCAACAACCTTGTGGCCCTTAAGCTTGCGACCAAAGTTTGGATCAATGTTCATGGAGCCGCCCAGGTGAACCTGGAAACCTTCTACGCGGTTGCCCTCGGAATCGGTAACGATCTGTCCCTTAAATCCAATGTCTGCAACCTGTGTACGAGCACAGGAGTTGGGGCAGCCATTAAGCGCAATCTTGATTGGTACATCCAGATCACCAATACGCTCTTCCAACTCATCCACTAGCTGGATTGCGCGTGCCTTGGTGGTGGTGTGTGCCAACTTGCAGAACTCCAAGCCGGTGCAAGAAATGATGCCGCGACGGAATTCCGAGGGAGTGGAATATAGTCCAACTTCATCCAGATCACGAGCCACCTCGGTGAGCTTTTCACGCTCAATATCCAGGAAGATCAGTTCCTTTTCCACGGTGGTGCGGATACGGCTAATGCCATGCTTTTCAGCGATATCGGCAATAGCAATTAGCTGCTCACCAGAGGTGTGACCCACAGTTGGCTTCACACCGAGGTAGAACTTGCCATCCTTTTGTGGGTGAATACCAATGTGATCGCGGTAGCCAGGGTTGGTGGTGATCTCTGGGCCGTCGATGAGTTTGCGCTCTAGGTACTCGGTTTCTAGTACCTCACGGAACTTCTCAATTCCCCACTGTGCCACCAAGAACTTGAGGCGAGCACGGTTGCGCAGACGACGGAAGCCATAGTCGCGGAAGATTCCGGCGACACCAGCCCATACATCTGGAACTTCTTCGATTGGAATCCAAGCACCAAGTGGTTGGGCCAACATTGGGTTGGTGGAAAGGCCGCCACCAACGAAGCATTCAAAACCCACGCCGTGTTCTGGGTGTACAGAAGGCACAAAGGCGATGTCTTGGATTTCGTGGGTGACATCCTGGCGAGAGTTACCAGTAATAGCGGTCTTAAATTTACGAGGTAGGTTCGTAAATTCATCGTCGCTGAAATAACGCTGGTGGATTTCCTTGATAGCTGGGGTTGCGTCGATAAGCTCCTCAGCAGCAACACCTGCAACGGGTGAGCCGAGGATAACGCGGGGGACGTCACCGCATCCGAAGAGGGTGGTAAGTCCAACGGACTCCAACTTATCCCAGATGGTGGGGACATCTTCAATACGAATCCAGTGCAACTGGATGTTTTGACGGTCGGTGAAGTCCGCGGTGGAACGTGCATAATCGCGAGAAATCTCGCCGACGGCACGCAGCTTTTCTGGAGACGCCAGGCCACCATCAAAACGCACGCGCATCATGAAGTATTCATCCTGCAACTCAGCGTCTGGGACGTGGCCGGTGAGCTCACCGCCCAGATCCTGCTTGCGCTGGGTGTAAATGCCCAACCACTTAAAGCGAGGGGCAATATCATCCGGATCAATGGAAGAAAAGCCCTGCTTGGAGTACACATCAATAACGCGCTGCTTAACTGCAAAAGCAGGCTCGTCTTGCTTTACCTGTTCGGTGTGGTTCAGCGGGGTGGTGCCATCAATTTTCCACTGACCCTCTGGCTTGGGCTTGCGTGGTTGACGAGCTGGACGCTCTGCAGTTGCAGAGGTAGCAGGGGCTGCTGCCTTATCCTCTGCTGACTGCTCAGATGTTGTAGGTGATGCCATGGGTGGATGACGCTCCTCAAAGCTTGGGGCTTAAAACGTGATGAATCTTTGTAAATCTTTATGTTTAATCTACGGAAGAACTTAGACGTACCGCTCTGTCTACAACAACATTTAGATTCACACCCTCCCGTTCGCAGATTTAAGGAAAATCAACTTTCGGCATTTTACCTGCATAAACTGGGTAATAACCACAATGAATAAAATAGACCGGACTGTCTACTCCTTCTAGAATCCATGAATTTAATTAGCGGAAATTATTTGCAAGCGCCGCTTATGCTGCTAGCTTTACAGACCAAGCGGTCTACAAGATGGTCTATTTCGCTAGACAGGCCCTTCTAAAAAGTCCTCGCCCCGAGGTTTTAAAGACCCACCCCACATCACAGCCCCACATTTTGGGAACGAAAGGTAAAAGCAGATGACCACTCCCCTGCGCGTTGCCGTAATCGGCGCCGGCCCCGCCGGAATCTACGCATCTGACCTCCTCATCCGCAATGAAGAGCACGAGATCTTTGTTGACCTCTTCGAGCAGATGCCAGCACCTTTCGGCCTCATCCGCTACGGTGTTGCACCCGATCACCCACGTATCAAGGGCATTGTGAAGTCCCTGCACAATGTGCTGGACAAGCCACGTTTGCGCCTGCTGGGCAATATCACCGTCGGCCGCGATATCACCGTTGAAGAACTCCGCGAATACTATGACGCAATTGTGTTCTCCACCGGCGCAGTAGCTGACCGCGATCTCAACATTCCTGGCATCGAGGCCGAAGGCTCCTATGGCGCTGGTGAATTTGTTGGATTCTACGACGGCAACCCACGTTTTGAGCGCTCTTGGGATCTCTCCGCTGAATCCGTTGCCGTCATCGGCGTCGGAAATGTGGGCCTTGACGTGGCTCGTATCTTGGCAAAGACCGGCGATGAACTTAAAGTCACCGAAATTCCAGACAATGTTTATGAGTCCCTGAAGGAAAACAAGGCCACTGAGGTGCATGTTTTCGGTCGTCGTGGCCCAGCCCAGGTGAAGTTCACCCCACAGGAACTTAAAGAACTTGATCATTCTTCCACCATCAATGTGGTTGTTGATCCAGAAGATATCGATTATGACGCTGCCTCCGAGGAAGCACGCCGCGCATCCAAGTCCCAGGACTTGGTCTGCCAGATCCTCGAGCAGTACGCCATCCGCGAGCCAAAGCAAGCTCCACACACCCTGCAGATCCACCTTTTTGAAAGCCCAGTTGAGGTTTTGCAGAAGGACGGCAAGGTTGTTGGCCTGCGCACCGAGCGCACCGCACTTGATGGCAACGGCGGCGTCACCGGCACCGGCGAATTTAAGGATTGGCCAGTTCAGGCCGTCTACCGCGCAGTTGGTTATAAGTCCGATGCCATTGCAGGTGTACCTTTCGACGATAAGCGCCACGTCATTCCAAACGATGGCGGACACGTCCTCACCGCACCAAATGCGGAAAAGGTTCCTGGCCTTTATGCCACCGGCTGGATTAAGCGTGGACCGATCGGTCTAATCGGTAATACCAAGTCCGATGCCAAGGAAACCACCGATATGCTCATCGCCGATGCTGCAGCTGGGGCTTTGGAAGCACCAAAGCACAGCGATGAAAACGCCATCATTGAGCTGCTGGATTCCCGCAGCATTCCTTTCACCACCTGGCAGGGTTGGTACAAGCTGGATGCCGCAGAACGTGCACTTGGTGAGGCCGAAGGCCGCGAGCGCAAGAAGATTGTGGACTGGGAAGAGATGGTTCGCCAGGCTCGCGAAGCTCCAGCCATCGTCTAAAAAGCTGTTTAAGAAAAACTAAAACAGCATAAAAGTGGGAACCGTCGTATCCAAAGGACAGTGCCCACTTTTTGTTATTTAAGCTGGAATTTAAACCCAGCGCTTAGCCACCAATATTGAACATCCAGTGGGTACCAAATCGGTCCTCCAAGGCACCATAAATTGCGCCCCAAGGAGCAGTTTCCAAAGGCATGGTGATGTTGCCACCCTCAGCAAGCTGCTCCCAATAGCCGCGGATTTCTTCTTCCAGCTCGGTGCCACCGGTGATGGACAGCGGAGTGTCTTCGCCCTTCATGCGCTGCATAAAAGAAGGAATATCGGAGCCAAATAGGAATTTCTTGCCATCAATGCGCAGCTCAGAGTGCATAATTTTATCACCCTCGCCGCCTACTTCTTCCTCAGAATGCATGGTACTAAATGGCATTAACTGGAGTTCACCGCCAAAAACCTGCTGATAAAATTCCATGGCTTCTTTGGCGTTGCCATTAAATTGACGATAAGGAGTGAGATCTGCCTGCATGGGGGTTCCTTTGGCTTGGGGATCGTGAATTTTCCTCCCCCAAGGTAGTCAATTTCACTACCCTCGGCAGCATGGAAACCTCAGATTCCCGTCATATTAGCGTGCTCAGCAGCGCCGATGTCCAAACAATTTATGATCTCGCCCGCGACCTCCCGCAGCTTCCCACCTGGGCGTCCGGCTTAGCAGCCGGCAACCTCAGGCTTATCGACGAAAACCGCGTGGAACTTGACTCCCCGATGGGACAAGTTCTCACAACTTTTACACCCCGCAATGACCTCGGAATTCTTGACCATATTGTGGTTCTCCCCGATGGCCAAGAAGTCTTAAATCCTTTTCGCGTAGTCCCCCACTTCTTAGGTTCCGAGCTGATTTTCACCGTTCGTCAAGGTGGTGACAGCGAGGAAAACTTTGCTGCCGATTGCCAAGCAGTCCAAGCCGATTTGGAGCGGCTCGTAGCTTTAGCCGAGGGCCAAGGTTAAAGAGCACTTAACGCAAGCCAAAGCCAGCTTTTTCCATTACTTTCCGCAAGAACTGACGGTTGGTTTTTTCCGTGGCTTTGGCAGCTAATCGTGCCACTAATTGTTTGGTCCATAATTGGTGCTGGCCATAACGCGAGAAATAATGGTCCAAAGCCTGGTTGTAGTCGTCGAAAAGCTCCTGGGTGGGTGCCTGATAGCTGTCCCATGACAGCACCAGCTCTTGGGGCAGGCGTGGTTTAATGCCTGCTGGTTCGCTGGGGTCCGGGTGGCCGAGGGACAAGCCGATCACCGGAACGACAGTCTCGGGGAGGTTCAGGATCTCCTGCATCCGTGCCGCATCATTGCGCACCGCTCCAATATGAACAGTGCCAAGGCCCATTGATTCTGCTGCTAAAGCCGCTGTTTGGGAGGCAATTCCGGCATCCATAAATCCGATGGCAGCCTCATCAAGATAATCAAAGGCACCAGTTTTAGCATCATCTGCTGCCGCCAAGAACTTGGCGCGAGTGATATCAATGCACCACACCAACACCACCCCAGCTTCCCGAATATGCGGAAACATTTGGCGCGCTACCTTGGCGATTTCATCTTTAAGCGCAGGATCTCGGACGGCAACCACAGAAATATATTGCTTATTAGAGGAGCTGGGTGCCGATTGCGCAGCTGCCACAATGGTGCGAATCGTATCTGTGGAAATTGGTTTATCCAACCAACGGCGTACCGATCGATGCCTATAAATCACCTCTAAAGTGTCATTCCACTTATCCGGTTGCCACTGCTGTTCCTTGCCATAACGTGCAGTGAGGAATTCTTTGGCAGTTTTTGGATGATCCATGCTCTCCCCTATTGATAGTGCCCTAAGCACTCAAAATTACTCCGGTCGAGTTACCTCAACCATATAGTCGGCGATCTCTACCGGATCAGCCATAAAATCACGCAATGCCCGAAACGCAATGGTTTCCTCCAATTCCACCCCGCGGCGCATTTGTCCATCGGCACTAAAATCCCAAATTTCGGCACCGGGAATAGCTAAAAGCACTGGCGAATGGGTCACCATAATGATTTGCGAGCCACCTGCAGCAATGTCATGTAATTGCGCCAACAATGTCATTTGACGGATAAAAGACAAACCTGATTCCGGCTCATCCAATAAGTACAGCCCAGGTCCCACAAAGCCCTGCTGGACAATGTGCATCACCGATTCTCCATGAGACATCTCATGCAGGTTCACCCAGCCCGGGGCTTCTGCCCCATAGGTAGCTGCAACATTAAAGTAGGATTCCGCCCTTAAGAAATATCCCGCCATAGGTTGTGGACCGAAGTGCGCTTTTGCCACGTTACGCAGGGGATTTTCAAAACTATTAAAGCTGCCATCAAAGGGTCCACCGTGGACTCTAAAGCCAGCATTCACCGCAATAGCTTCCAAAAGCGTGGATTTACCCACTCCATTTTCCCCAGTGATTAAGGTGACGGGGTGCCTGAAATCAAAAATCTGCGAGCGCTGCAAAGCTTTAAAAGCTGGGACCTGCACAGTCCACAGGGCAGCCTCCCCAATTGGGCTCTCCAGAGCCACGATGTCCTTAATATAAAGGCTCATTGGGTGTCCTCTACCAGGAAAGCTGCGGTGCCGCGGGGATCATTGAGAAATTCCCGGGCAGCCTGCACCGCCTCAGTGTCCTCAAAAGACACCCGGCGCAGCCCTGCATCCGTGACCTCAATAATGTCTGCTCCTGGGGTAGCCAAAAGAATCGGCGAATGTGTGGCTACAATAATCTGCGATCCTGCTGCTGCCAGGTGCACTAGATTTCCCATAAATTCCAATTGGCGCAGCTGCGATAAACCGGCTTCTGGCTCATCTAAAATAATCAGTCCAGGCCTGCGCAGCCGGCGTTCCACCAGCGCCATTATGGATTCCCCGTGGCTCATCTGTAAAAGATCCGACAGCGGATCTCCCGCCAGTCCACCATGATAGGAAGCCAGGTTATAAAAGGTTTCACCCCTGAAGAAGTAGGCATCTTTGGGGTTTGCCCGGCGCGTTAACTTCAGTGATTTATGTAATTCAGAAACAATATCCTCGCTGCGCCCAAAGTTGGCGTGTCTGGATCCGCCGGCGGGATTAATGCGCATCCCCACTGCTAGGGCTTCCACCAATGTGGATTTACCCACCCCATTATCCCCGGTGATTACCGTAATGGGGGTTTTAAACTCCAGCGGTTTTTGAAACAAAGAGTGCACCACCGATAGCTCTGATAAATATCCCGCGAGGCTATCGGGGCTATCCACCAAGGCCACCTTTGTTAAAAACATAGCTCCCAGTATAGATGCATGAATTACCCTAAATCCATGACAATTGCCGTGCATCCACAGCGCTCTAAGGTTCTCAGTGGCCTGATCATTGCCCAGATTATGGTGGGAGCTTCCAATGGTGTCACGCTGTCCATGGGCAGTTTGTTGGCTGCACATTTAGCCGGTGCTGCCTGGGGTGGTTCGGCAGCTACCTTTACCACCATTGGTGCAGCACTATTTTCCATTCCTTTAGCACGAATGGTGCAAAAATATGATCGTCGCACCTCGCTGACCACGGGAATGCTGCTGGGTTGTCTTGGTGCGCTGGCAGCCATGTTGGGTGCTCAGTTTGGGATTTCCCCGGTTATTTTGCTGGGCTTTTTGTTCTTGGGCGCCATGAGTGCCGTTAATTTGCAGGCGCGATTTGCGGCCACCGATGTTGCTAGTGAGGAATCCAGAGGTCGCGATTTATCCCTAGTGGTGTGGTCAACCACTATCGGCGCTATTGCGGGGCCAAATCTTTTTACTCCCAGCGCACGCTTTAGCGAGTGGCTAGGTCTAGAGCAGCACGCGGGCGCTTATCTGCTCTGCCTTTTCGGACAATTGGTTGCCATTGGCGTGTGGCGGTTCACGCTGCCCAAAGGCCTTAAACCTGCAGGTACCAACACCACCCAGCTAATAGTTAAGAAGCTGACGGCCGGCGCGCGCCGGGCGATTTCCACAGTTGCGGTTGCTCATTTCTCCATGGTGGGGCTGATGTCCATGGCAGCAGTACACATGGATCATCTAGGACTAAGCCTGAGCATCATTGGCTTCACCATCAGCCTGCACGTAGCAGGAATGTATGCATTATCGCCGGTCTTTGGCCTGCTTAGCGATAAAATCGGCCGCCGTTTTGGCATCTTTTTAGGCCTGGGAATGCTCGGCGCAGCAGCCCTCTTTATGATCTGCTGGCCCGATCCGCAGTGGTCAGTCGTCACCTCAATGATTTTGCTGGGCTTGGGCTGGAATTCCGCGCTTGTTTCTTCCTCTGCGTTGCTTATCGACGAAACCTCCGCCCCAGCACGGACCTTTGCACAGGGGCGCAGCGATTTAGTGATGAACCTGGCCGGTGCCAGTGGTGGAATCCTGGCAGGTCCCCTCATTACTCTCGGCGGAATGCCACTACTAGCTGGCGTTGTTGCAATAGTGGTGGCAATCCAGGCAGTGTTTAACCTTCCTAGGAAAGGAACTGCTTCACCACAGCCTCATATCCTTGCACAGTGAGTTCTAAATCTTCCAGGTGCAAGGCCTCATCATGGGAATGCAATTGCCCCATGGCATAAGCCAAGGTGCGCTCAGGTGCGTGGACGGCAAAACCATAACCCACTCCTCCCTGCTTGCGGGCAAAGCGTAGATCCGAACCTCCGGTAGAAATCACCGGCACCACGGGGCTGTCTGGGAAGAAGTCACCCAAAACGGAAGTTAGGGTCTGATAAAGCGGGAAATCAGTGGGGCTTAAAGTCGCTTCCTCGGAAATCAGGTGCTCAATTTCCACCTCTGCAGCTAAATCGCCCAACGCAGTGCGCAACACCTCATCAACATAGTCATTGCTTTGGCCTGGCAAGGTGCGGATATCTAATTCCAAATAGGCGTGTGATGGCAAAACATTAATGGCTTGACCTGCACGAACCACAGTCTGTGCGATTGTGAGGTGGGAAATAGCATGAGCAATGCGGGAAAGCTCACCAAATTCTGCATAGGCTGCTGGGTCAGTGCCTTCCAAAAGTGCCTTTTCCGTAGCGGGATCAAAGCGGTGTGCCTGCACCAAACCTTGCCAAATATCGTCCTTGGCTACAGCAATCTCAGCAGCATCAATACGGCGCGCTACCTCGGCAATCTTAACGATTGCGCTATCCCGGTCAAAGGGAATGGAACCATGTCCGGCATCACCGTTAACATGCAGACGACGTTGGGCAGCGCCCTTTTCACCCACGGTAATCACCACGGAATCACTGCCATCGGTGGCATGCAGATGCGATCCACCAGATTCAGAGAGGCAGTTTTTCCAGCTAAAGAGGTGAGGATGCTCTTCCATTAGCCATTTGGCACCGAGCCCACCTCGCGCTTCCTCATCAGCAACACCGACAAAAGTAAGGGTGCCACGCAGTCCCCCGGTGCGGGCGACTTCACGGGTGACGGCTGCTTGCGTTGCTGTAATAAAGAGCATATCGACGGATCCTCGTCCCCAGATTTTTCCATCCGAAATCTCGGCAGCAAAAGGATCCTTGGTCCACTTGGGGCGATCTACAGTGACCACATCGGTATGTCCCAGCAGGGTAAGTGGTTCCGCAGCGGGATCAGAACCTGGCACCGTGACGATAATTGAGGTGCGACCTGGGCGTGGCTCTAATTTTGTTATTTCCACATTGGGGGTGCCAGCAAAAAATCGTTCTAAGGTTTCGGCATTTCGAATCTCTTGTCCTGAATCTGGGGTGAGATCGTTAACGCAAGCGTTTTGGATAAGTTCCTGCAGGAGTTGGCGGGTGTCGTCGAAAAGCGTCATCTTTTTCCTTAATTTTGTGGTTTAAGCATCAAAGTACACCGTTTTATGGACTAAGGAGTTCAATCAAATTAGACTGAACTGTCTATAGAAGTTATGTCCAGTGAAACAAAACCTTGTTTAATGTGGATTTTTAGCCCCTGGGCATTACCCTAAATATCCACATGGAGTTTGCATTTTCAGTCATTCTAGCGACTCCCTCCAGACCCCGATCCAAGATGCAGTAAGGGACAACACCTCATATGGACGGCACTGCGCCTGAAAATAAGATTGCCAACACTCCGCCTGCTCCAGGAGGTGCGATTCCAGCACCTGGAGCTGCAATTCCTGCTCCTGGCGCAGCTGTTCCAAATACATCTGTCCCAGCGCCGGGTTCCAGCATTCCAACTCCCGGGGCAGCTATTCCAGCACCCGGTTCTGCATTCCCCGCACCTGGTACGAGTGTGCCTATTCCGGGTGCAGCCGTCCCTGGTTCTGTTATCCCAGCTCCTGGAGCTGTGGCGCCTGGCGCGGCGATCCCTGTTCCCGGCGCGAGCATCCCAACCCCTGGTTCTGCCATCCCTGCACCTGGCACTGCAGTACCGGCACCGGGTGCAGTGGCCCCAGGTTCGGCTATCCCAGCTCCTGGAGCTGCTGCACCTGGCGCGGCGATTCCGGTCCCCGGTGCAGCAGCTCCCGGTATGGCAGTCCCAGCCCCGGGTGCAGTAGCCCCTGGCGCAGTGGCTCCGGGCGCGGTTCCAGTACCGGGTGCAGTTGCTCCCGCTGCGACACCAGCAACCAAGAGCGCTCCCAATATTCCTGATGCGGAAAAACGCCAACGCACTGATCACTCCGGCAATGCCAAAAAAGATGTACCTTTGCGAATCCGCCTGGCACGCCCAATTACCCGCAAGCAGTGGATCCTCACTCTGGGCGCAGGCCTAGTCGGAATTGTCATTCTGGCGGCAATTGTCGTGGGTCTAACCAGGTTGCTTTTGGGTACCGACACCATGCAGGACTTCATCACCACCTATCCGGGAGAGTATGAAAAGCCAAGTTCCTTGGAAGAAGGTTTCCCTGCATGGTTGAGCTGGCAGCACTTCCTCAACATGTTCTTCATGATCTTGATCATCAGAACTGGTATCCAAATCAACCAAACCCGCAGGCCTAAGGGATATTGGACTCCTAAAAAGGGTGGCAAGAAGATTTCCCTGACCTTGTGGACTCACCTATCCCTTGATCTGCTGTGGATCATCAATGGTGCTGTCTTCTTCATCATGCTCTTTGCCACCGGTCAATGGATGCGTATTGTGCCCACCAGCTGGGAAGTCTTCCCCAATGCACTGAGCGCTGGCCTGCAGTATCTTTCCCTGGATTGGCCTACGGAAAGAAGCTGGGCAAGTTATAACAGCCTGCAGGAACTTACCTACTTCCTTACTGTATTTATTGCTGCACCGCTGTCTATTATTTCCGGCTGGAGAATGTCCAGCTACTGGCCTAAAAACAATGCTGCGCTCAACAAGATTCTGCCCATTGGCTTTGCCCGCGCCATCCACCTACCAGTGATGGTCTACTACGTGGTCTTTATCTGCATCCACGTGTTCTTGGTCCTGGCTACCGGAGCGCTACGCAATCTCAACCACATGTATGCCGGCCAGGATGTCGAAAACTGGGTAGGTTTCGGCTGGTTTGTGGCATCGCTCATTGTGATTATCGCCGGTTTCTTTGCTATTCGACCAGTTATTATCGCACCAATTGCCAAGCTTTTTGGTCAGGTTACTGCTCGCTAATATCTACGCTTTCCACGGTGGCATAACTGCGTACTTCCTGCACAAACTGCTCATCGTGGCAGCTGAGCACCAATGCGCCACCATGGCCAAGGTAATCGGCAAATTTTTGATGCAGCTGGCTACGGCCAATAACATCAAGTCCCACATCAGGTTCATCAGCTAATAACACCTGCGGCTGGGTGCTTAATGCGCTATCGCATTGCACCAGCCGCAGGTCTTTTTGTGAAAGATCCAAAGGGTGGGTGTTGTCACTACTTCCCGGCACCATATCCGCCACAGTGGCATCAATAACCTGGTCATGTGGGTTTTGCAGCATCAATGACACACCTGGTTCATCGGCCATGGCACGCAAAAGCGTGGACTTTCCCGCACCATTTGCACCCTGCATCCACAGCACGCCACCCACTGGCACCGCAAAATCACGCGGCCCAATAGAAAATTGTGGGGCTGGTTCACGGAACTGCCACCAGCGGCGTTTATCCTGCCCGCGGTGTCCAATGATCCCACGAAACTCGCGGTATCCGGGCTGCCGATTCACATAAGCAGGCAGTTCCAAGACCTGGGGCTCACCCAAAAAAGTAGTGGGTACTCCTCTGAGATAATCGCGGTGCCCTGCCACCACCACATCGCCGTCATAATCGCGCAGCAACTGGCACAAAAGTTCCCGTGAGGCGGAATCAAGACCGGCGAAGGGTTCGTCGAGAAGCATCGTTGGGGTGCCCAAAATGGCCACGGTGCCGATTGCCAACCGCCTGGTTTGCCCGCCGGATAACTCAGTGGGGCTGCGATCTAGCAGCCCTTCCAGGTCCAGCGCGCGGGCCATGCTGTCCAGCTCAACCCGCATTTTTTCCACCGTTATCCCGCGCTGCTCTAGCCCAAAAACCAGCTCCTCCGCAACGGTTGCGCGCAGATAAGTGATGTGGGCGCGCGGATCGGCGGTCAGCATCACCGCGCCGGGCGTGCTGCGATAAAGCTGCTCCAGAGTACGGCTCAGCCCCGCGCCCGAAGCGCCAATAAATTGGGTTATAGCCACCAGACCACTCCTATCGCCAACAGCGGAAATAGCCACCTTAAGAGCTTTTCGACGCGCCCCTCCCGCACGTCGACCAATAAGGTACGAGGTCCTTTGCGGTCCAGGCCCGCAACCTCCAGGGGAATTGCGCGACTGGCGCCCGCATTAAGCAAACGGGTAATTAGGGGCAATCCAATATATTTTAAGGAACGCACTGGTCCACGGGTATTTCTACCGCGCAGCTTATTGGCATCCCTTACTGAAGCCAACGCTTCCCTGCCCTGCGGCAACATCTGCACGGCTGAGCCCACCACATAGGCAAAACGTGGCCAGCGGTATAAGGCTTTTACGAGCTCAGGCACCGTAATGGCAGTTGCTGCCACCAAAAAGACCGACATAAGCGCAGTAAAACGCAAGGTCAAGGCCAGTGCCAAGTGCCACCCGCCCTGACCAAAAGGAACATGAACCAGCACCATGGATAAAAAGACAGGAACGGATAGCACAACAGTATTGGCCAGCACTGAAATATTACGAACGCGCACTATGCCCACTACTTGGGCACAAATTGCGATGGCAGCACTAAGCCATAGTTGATTCACGCCAAGCACGATAATCCACATGCTTGTCGCCCCTACAATCCACGTCAGCGGGTTCACTTAATTTAAGCCTGTGTCTGCGCTTCCGGAGCAAGAGCCCTCTTGGTGCGCTGTGGCAAGGACTTCACCACCACAAAAACAACCAGCATCACAATCGCCTTATCCAAAGGATCAGAGATAAAGGACTGCCAGGTGACAGAGGCAAGCAAGGAATTGCCCATTTCACGGAAGAGGCTCACCAATGCGCCAGTACCAACACCGGCGGTACCACCATAAACAAAGGCCGCCACCGGCGCTGCCACAGCACCAGTAATCAAACCGATGACGGCACCAGAAACAATTGCCAAGAAGATGTTTTTGAAAGCACCCTTGCGGATAGCGATACCAGCCAACCAACCAGTTAGCGCAGAACCAGCAGCAAAAGGCAAGGCAAGCGGGTTAAATAGCGCCCACACCACAGAGCTCAAAGCACCAGTGGCCAAACCTGCACTCGGGCCAGCAAGAGCAGCAACCAGCACAGTGCCCACGGCATCAAGATAGAGGGGAATACCGATGGAACCGGTGACCTGGCCAAGCAAAATATTTAGAATCAGCGCCACTGGAATGATGGCGATGGTACGCGCTGGCAAAGTAGGCAAAACGCCAGCAAGCAGTGCGAGGGTACCGCCCACATAACCCACCAAGGTAATAATTGCCTCGGTAGATCCACCTACTGATTCCCAGTCGGTGGGGCGAACAAGAACGAGGTACAACCAAGTTGCAGCAATAATAAGGCCACCCAGGGCGACCAATGAGCGTTGGGTTCGTGACATGCCAAATTCCCTCTAGTAGTGGGGTGGGTTTAGGGTACGCGCAAGAGCCCTGCACTATGTCACCTCGTGTAGGGATTGGAACGATTGAAAAGTATAACCGACGCTGGCTAAAAAACGTCTAGTGGCAACCCCCGCCACCTTGAGGGCATTGGTGGAGGGTGGCGTCGACAAGCACGTTTTAAAGGTTGGTGGCTGCGTGCAAGGTGCGCAGCAATTCGGCATGAGCCGCCGCAATATCTGCGGTCTGGACCAGATTGGCGTTGGCAGGCCGGCCCCAGTGGCCGCGGATATCAGCAATTGTGGTGCCACGCAGCAACTCAGACTCCGCTTCCACATCAATGGTTAGCTCGCGCGCAGTGAAGGGAATTTGCTCCAAAGCGATCATGCAGGTGAGCAGATCATGGATCTGCGCCAGATAGCCCTCGCCCTGCGCCTCGTGGAACTCAAAATAAAAACGCAAAATCTCCGGCAAATACTGTGCGATTGGAGTCCTGCCAAGTGCTGCAATCACAGCATTAAGGCTTGTTGGATTTATTGTGAACTGCTCCGTGACACCCAGAGAACATACCTTAATAGGGTCTGTGGCCTGGGCAAAAGCTTGTTTTGCAGCATGTGGATCCACCCAAGAATTCCA
Source organism: Corynebacterium callunae DSM 20147 (assembly GCF_000344785.1). Taxonomy (NCBI): domain Bacteria; kingdom Bacillati; phylum Actinomycetota; class Actinomycetes; order Mycobacteriales; family Corynebacteriaceae; genus Corynebacterium; species Corynebacterium callunae. Next base: position 2,581,329 of record NC_020506.1, read on the forward strand.
TTCTGCGGTGGGAGTGGTGTTTCCCGGATAAAGATACGCACCGCCCATCAGTGTGGTGCGCGAGACGGGGCCAAAGGTCGCCAAGTTGGTGGCTGGCCCGGTAACGATTAAACGCAGGTCAGGATAGGTATTGATAGCTTCATGCCAGAGCTCTTGCCAAGAAGCTGCCGGGATCTGCGTATGAAGTTCTGGAGTGATATATCCAGTGATATATCCCAAGCCGTGCTGCCCGTGCGTTTCAGGGGTGGTTACCAATGGCACCTCGAGGGGAACCGCTTGACCTGCCACAACCGGGATTTCCTTGAGATCACACTGTTCTAAAACCCACTGGGTATTAAGCGCCGTTTGTGCGACATCAACATTTCCCGCGGTGGTGCTAACCCCAACTAATTTAATAGTGCCCAACTTATGGAGCGCAGCCAGGTAAACCAGCGCGAGGGCATCATCAATGCCGGTGTCACAATCAAGCAGAACAGGGATCATGTTTTTAGTTTAATGGGCGGGCGCGTGCGCCCTAAAAAGCTTTTCGACGCTTTTCGACGAAACCCCTTAATGTGATATCACTGCCACTAGCAATCTCAGCTCGATCTGCCTTGGAGTTTGGCTAAGCAGGCTTCTCAACTAAGACATTCAAAGAAATACCCGTGAATAACGATCTCATCATCGGCCCTGATGGACTTAGCCGTCCTATCTGGGCTGCTAGTGATCCTCTTTTGCAGGATTACTATGACCGCGAGTGGGGTATGCCCATTAGAGATAAACAGGGCCTTTTTGAAAGAATCAGCCTGGAAGCATTTCAATCGGGTTTGTCTTGGTCCATAATTTTGCGCAAACGTGAGAATTTCCGCGCTGCATTTTCACACTTTGACCCCGATAAAGTAGCTGAGTTTGGCGAAGAAGAAACAGCCAAGCTACTTAATGATTCAGGCATTGTGCGCAACCGTCGGAAGATTCTTGCCACCATTAATAATGCTAAAGCCACAAAGCGCTTGCGCGAAAAAGCCGGACTGGTAGATCTGGTGTGGAGTTTTCAGCCCTCATCCACTCCCCGACCACAAACCCTTGCAGAGATCCCTACCCAATCTGCAGAGTCTTTGGCACTGTCCAAGTCCCTTAAAAAAGAAGGCTTTAGCTTTGTTGGTCCCACCACGATGTTTGCCCTGATGGAGGCTATTGGGATGGTAGATACGCACCTTTTGGGAAGCCACCGACGTGGCAGCTCTGGGATTTGGAATTAATGAGAATGCTTCACCCTGATAGCTACTTTGAGAATTGGGGGAAAGCCCGGATACTCATGTACTTTTCACACAGCTAAGGTGGTCACTATGGGTGCACACTTTCCAGGCGATAAAGATATTCGAGTAAGCGATAATGAACGCTCCACTGCATTAGCTGCACTTGGCCAGTTTTATGCCGAGGGCAGACTAGCTATGGAGGAAACCGATGAACGCTGTGCAGCCGTTGCTGAAGCCACAACTCGTGGCGACCTCAATGACATCTTCTTTGATCTCCCCCACAACAGCGGTGGTGTGGTTGGACTACCCGAAAAAACCTATACCGCTGCAGAGGTTGCTGAGCTACACCGCCAAGGTGCCCGACCACGCGCTGGCATTTTGGGATTAAGCACCGTAGTGGCAATTACTGGTACTGCTATCTTGGCGCAATCAACAGTTTTTGCGCCGGTCTTGCTAGCAATTATCCCCATCGTATTTATCCTGCTTTATGTCATGAAGGTAGGACCCGCCAAGTGGTATGCCCCCACTCCCCGCCAAATTGAGCGCCGTCGTATCGCGGCTCTGCGTAAAGAAGATAAACTGCGCAATTTGGAGTTAAAGGCCCAACGTCGCGAGCGCAGCCACGCCCTGAAAACCAAAGCTCTCGATGCTGCGGAAAATGTTATTTCTACAAAGCCCTGGAAGCAGCGCTAGATAATTCGGAAATATTTAGAGCTATAGCCTTGTTGATGGAAGATAGAAAAGTTCATAGCTTTTAGTTTTAGCTTCCCTTGCCCCCATCACAGTGAAATCAGGTCTTTAAACTTATGTCTAATGCGCTTCCTACCATTGCCATCCTAGGTGCTGGAAAAGTAGGTTCTTCCATTGCTCGTGCTGCCGTAGCTGCTGGTTATCAAGTGCATATTGCAGGTTCCGGAGCTGTGGAAAAAATTGCACTTACCGCAGAAATCCTCATGCCAGGAGCTCAGCCCAGCACTGCAAAAGACGCAGTAGACGGTGCCGATATTGTTATTTTGGCAGTCCCCCTGCACAAATACCGCAGCATTGATCCCACCGGCACGGAGGGAAAGATTGTCATTGACACCATGAATCACTGGGTACCGGTAAATGGTGAAATGGACGAACTCACCGCTGATCCCCGCAGCTCTACCGAAATCATTGCGGATTATTTCCCCGGCGCGCGCATGGTGAAAAGCCTCAACCACATTGGCTATCACGAGCTAGAAGAAGATGCGAACACCGGTCGTGCCATTGCTTATGCCACTGATGATGAGGCTGCTGGCGAAATCGTCGCACAGCTTATTGAGCACTTTGGCTTTGACCCCATCAATATTGGAGCCTTGGCCAATGGTCGTATCCTCGAGCCTGGCCAGCCCGCTTTTGGTGCGCACCTCAGCAAAGACTCCGATCTAGGATTGGCAGCACTCAAAAGCTAGGGTTCCTAGGAGCTAGGCAACACCTTTATCTTCAGCTAAACGGGCAACATGCAGGGCAAGGTATGTTTGCTCATCGGTTGAAAGCTCTTTGCCTAAACGAAGTTCCAAGACTTGGGACAAACGTTCTGCACATAAAATTGATGCAGGATGTGAGGCTTCCAGGCTGGTGCGCAGCACTGACATTCCGTCATTAAGCTGCGCATTATTTTTACCCGCACAAAGAAGTAGCGCATATGGGTAATAAAGCGCGCGGCGTTAACCGAGTTTCGATCCAAGGTAATGCCAAAGGCTAAATCAATTACATCAAAAAGCTGGCTAAACACCCCAGTCATCACATAGGTCTCAGCCAGGTCTTCATTCCGAAAACGAGCATTTACCAGGTGTAATGAAATCGCTACGGATTCAGATTCCGGAAGGCTAGCCACATTACGGGCAGCCAACCATTGGTTGGTGCGTTCCAGAATCTGAGCAGCCAGCTTAGTTTCCGTGGGATATAGATGGTGGACTTCTTCCTGCAAAGGATTAGGCTGCGCGCTGAGTTCTGGTTCTAACTCATTGCGTTTTACTGCCATTTGCAGGTGGTCTGCCAAGGCCACGATGGTGGCACTGCCTACTGGAGCGTCAAGATCAGCAGAAACTGAGGCAATAAGCTCGGTAGACAGGTCCAAATAGTCCAGGGGGACTTCGGCGAGCAGGGTGGCCATATGGTCCGCATCGCGGTTGTTTTCCGGAACAAAAACCTGCGTGATTTTTTCCCGGTCAACATCTTGGCCGGGCTTCTTTTGGAAGCCGATACCCCAGCCAGTCAGCACCACCTCGGTGTCATCCTTGCTGGCAAGCACCACATTATTATTTAGTACTCTGAGGATTTTCACCGAGCTAGCACTGCCCTTTCGTGATCTTAAAAACTAAGCCTCAAGTGAGGCACCATTGCTGGCGATAACCTGACGGTACCAATCAAATGACTTCTTCTTATAGCGTTTGAGGGAACCACTGCCGTCATCGTTACGATCAACATAGATGAAACCATAACGCTTGGACATCTGCGCAGTTGAGGCAGATACCAAGTCGATTGGACCCCAAGAAGTGAAACCAAGAACCTCTACGCCATCTTCAATAGCTTCTCCCACCTGCACTAGGTGATCATTGAGATACTGGATTCGGTAACCATCTTCCACAGTGTCATTTTCCAGCACATCCTTGGCGCCCAAACCATTTTCCACAATGAATAGTGGTTTTTGCCAGCGATCCCAGAACTCGTTGAGGATAATGCGCAAACCTACAGGGTCAATCTGCCAACCCCACTCTGATGCTTCCAAGGTGGGGTTAACAATTCCGCCGATTAGGTTGCCGCCACCGGTGGTGTAGTTCTCCGGATCAAATGCTTCACAGACGGACATGTAGTAGGAGAAGGATACAAAATCCACGGTGTTCTTGAGGATTTCGCGATCTTCATCGGTGATGTTCAGGGTGATGCCATGCTCACGGAAGTGACGCAGCAAATAGCCTGGGTAGTAGCCACGCACGTGGATATCACCAAAAGCGTAATCAAATTGGGAACGTTCTTGCGCAACACGCTGGTTACGAGGATCAGGGTTAATTCCATATCGCGGAATAGCAAGGATCATGCAGCCCACCTTGATCTCTGGATCCACCTCGTGGGCAATTTTGGTTGCCAAGGCACTGGCCACCATCTCATGGTGCACTGCCTGGTAGAGCTCGGATTCAGAAAGCTCTTCGCGCGGAACCTCAATGCCACCGGCCAAAAATGGCTGGTGCAGCACTGCATTGATTTCATTGAAGGTCAACCAATAACGCACGCGACCTTTATAACGGGTGAAGACAGTGCGCGCATAACGGGCATAAAAATCGATGAGTTCGCGGTTTCGCCAACCACCGTATTCACGCGCAAGAGCCAGCGGAGTTTCATAGTGGCTGAGAGTTACCAAAGGCTCGATGCCGTGCTTTTCTAGTTCATCAAGCACCCGGTCGTAGAAAGCGAGGCCTTCTTCATTTGGTTCTTGCTCATCACCACGTGGGAAAATGCGGGACCATGCGATGGAGAAACGGAAGGTCTTAAAGCCCATCTCTGCAAAAAGTGCGATGTCTTCAGCGTAGGTGTGGTAAAAATCAATGCCCTTGAGCTTGAGGTTGTCCTCAGTGGGAGCTTCCGTAGGAGGAGTTGTCACACCGTTTTGGCATCACATCTTGAATAGATAGGCCCTTGCCGCCTTCGTTATAGGCGCCTTCGATTTGGTTGGCAGCGGTAGCGCCACCCCAGAGAAAACCTTGTGAGAATGCAGTCATGATAAAAACTCTCTTTCTATATTCTTTAGCGTGCCGAGCGGTTTGAGAACTTAACTATCTAGACGCATCACCACATCACCCGCAGCGAGCTCACCTGCAGTTTTGACAATTTGTAGATTCTCCAGCTTACGAGAATTGGTCACGATCACAGCAGTGGTGTTATCAAAACCAGCTTTTTCCACAGCTGCCAGGTCAACACGACCCAGCACCTGACCAGCCTCAACATGGTCACCGCGAGCAACCAGAATCTCAAAGCCCTCGCCGCCCATTTTGACGGTGTCGATACCAACGTGCACCAAGATCTCAATGCCATTATCACCGCGGATGCCATAAGCATGTCCAGTTTTTTGCACTGCAATTACTTTGCCGGCGACCGGAGCCACAATTTCACCATTTGCTGGGCGGATACCAAAGCCTGCACCCATAGCGCCGGAAGAAAATACCTTGTCATCAATCTCGTTGAGTGGCACGTAGGTGCCACTAATGGCAGCAGCGACCTCGGGTGCGGCGTTAGGGGCAACCTGGGGGCCGCGTCGACAAGCTTTTCGACGTCTTTTTGCTCTTGTTCCTTCTTTTCTGCCCGACTAGCAAAAACAATGGTCAGGATGAAGGCCAGGACGAGAGCAACGGAGGAGCCAATCAGCTGCGCCACAAAGCTACCAACGTTCAAGGTAGCCGCAAATGCCATCACGGATGGGAATACAAAGGCATCAAAGGCGTTGCCACCGACTGCGATGATGGCGCCACCAATACCGCCGGCAATAATACCTGCGTAGAAGGGGTATTTCAGAGGCAGGTTCACGCCGTAGATGATGGGCTCAGTAACACCAGCGAGGAATCCGGAGAGGATACCGGGGCCCGCAACCTTACGACGCTCAGGATTCTTGGTGCGCACCCAAACTGCTGCCGCTGCGCCAACCTGGCCGAAAATTGCTGCCATCAAAGGAGCCATCATGTAGGAGAAGCCTTGGGTAGCGATGTCATTGATCATGACTGGAACCAAGCCCCAGTGCAGACCAAAGAGCACAAATACCTGCCAGAAGGCACCCAAAATAGCGCCTGCAAGCCAAGGCACGGTTTCAAAGAGGAAGGTGATTCCGGAAGATACCGCGTTGGACAAACCGAGGGTGACAGGGCCGACGGTGAACAGCACCAAAGGCACCATAATCAGCAGTACTACAAGTGGGTGAAGAAGTTACGGATTGCACCTGGAAGTACCTTCTCCAACCAACGCTGCAGGTAGCCCGCCAACCAGACAGCCACAACCACAGGGATAACCGAGGAAGAATAAGACATCATATTCAGTGGCAAACCAATGAAGGTAAGTCCTTCTTGTCCAACCAGTGCAGTCAACGTGGGGTGCAGTAGTGCTGCCACGATTGCCATAGCAATGAACTGATTAACTCGGAATTTCTGAGCTGCAGTTACTGCCAAGAAGAAAGGCAGGAAGTAGAAGAGACCATCAAACATGCCATTAAAGACAACGTAGCTAGTAGAGGTGGTCTCCAAAAGGCCAACGGTCGTGGCAAGAGTTAGACCTGCCTTGCCCAAACCAATGCCAGCCAAAGCCCACACAATCGGGGAGAACAGTGCAGAGATTAGGTCAATAAACTGGTTAAAGAGGTTTTTCTTTTCCTTTGGTCCATCATCTTCGGCTTCCTCAGGACCTGCATTGCCATCTTTGATGCCCTTGGAGCGCATGCCTGGTGCATCCATCAAAGCTGCATAAGCGAGGGGAACGTCATTGCCCACCACAACTTGCTGCTGGCCACCGGCTGCGATTGCGGTAATAACGCCGGGGATTTCGCTAGCCTTCTTAAGGTCGGCTTTTTCCGTGTCCTTTACCTTAAAGCGCAAACGAGTGGCGCAGTGAGTCACGCTGCGCACATTTTCTGGCCCACCGATGGCTTCTGCAACACTTGAGGTCAAAGGCCCGAAGTCAGTTTTTGTTGCCATTTTCTTGTCCTTTCTGAACAAGTACACCTACATGTTGAGAATTCTTTGCTACGGGTGGATCGCAGGACCCCAGAAACGACAAAAGACCCGAAACAACAGACGATAAAAATCATCTACGTTTCAGGTCTTGCCCCTTGCGGGTTACAATCCTCAAGCTCTGCGCTTCAGTGGCCGAGCTCATTCTAGGACCACGTCGGTGAAAGCTATTGACATCATTATGTATGACTCGCAAGAAAAAAAGCAAGCCCTATGTTGTGGGTCACAAAAAATGCCTGCATGCGTGGTGAATTTGGGAGCAGCTACGAGGCCAGCTGGACACCCCTGTGGTGAATTTAGGCCTCATTTGGGTGCAATCCTCGTGTTTTACTTCCAACTTGGCATACAAAGTGGCAACATTGACCGAGTGACTACAGACAAGCGCAAAACCTCTAAGACCACCGACACCGCCACCAAGGCTGTGGGCGCGGATCAGGCGGCGCGTCCCACTCGACGGCCTCGCCGTCGCATCTTCGATCAGTCGGAGAAGATGAAGGACGTGTTGTACGAGATCCGTGGCCCGGTGGCCGCGGAGGCGGAACGCATGGAACTTGATGGACATAATATCCTCAAGCTCAACACCGGCAACCCCGCAATCTTCGGCTTTGATGCCCCCGATGTGATCATGCGCGACATGATTGCCAACCTCCCGCTTTCCCAGGGTTATTCCACCTCAAAGGGCATTATTCCAGCCCGGCGCGCAGTGGTAACCCGCTATGAAGTGGTGCCCGGATTCCCCCACTTTGATGTTGATGATGTCTTCTTGGGCAATGGTGTTTCTGAGCTAATCAGCATGACCACGCAGGCTCTCCTCAATGATGGTGATGAAGTGCTAATCCCAGCACCGGACTATCCATTGTGGACCGCAGCAACTTCCCTTGCTGGTGGCAAGCCTGTGCACTACCTCTGTGATGAGGAAGATGATTGGAATCCTTCTATCGAGGACATCCGATCCAAGATCACCGACAAGACCAAGGCCATTGTGGTGATCAACCCCAATAACCCAACTGGTGCGGTATATCCGCGCCGGGTTTTGGAGGAGATCGTAGCTATCGCCCGCGAGCATGATCTATTGATCCTGGCTGATGAGATCTATGACCGCATTCTCTACGATGGTGCCGAGCACATCAGCCTGGCAACTCTCGCCCCTGACCTGCTCTGCATCACCTATAACGGCCTCTCCAAGGCTTATCGTGTGGCCGGTTACCGTGCTGGCTGGATGGTCATTACCGGACCTAAGCAATATGCTCGTGGCTTCATCGAGGGCTTGGAGCTCTTGGCCGGTACTCGCCTCTGCCCCAATGTGCCTGCGCAGCATGCGATTCAGGTGGCTTTGGGTGGACGCCAGTCCATCTATGACCTCACCGGCGAGCATGGCCGCCTCCTGGAGCAGCGCAATGTGACCTGGGAAAAGCTCAATGAGATTCCAGGTGTCAGCTGCGTTAAGCCAATGGGTGCGCTTTATGCCTTCCCCAAGCTGGATCCCAATGTCTATGAAATTCACGATGACACCCAGTTGATGCTTGATCTGCTGCGCGCTGAGAAGATTCTCATGGTGCAGGGCACCGGTTTTAACTGGCCACATCCAGACCACTTCCGCGTGGTCACCTTGCCATGGGCTTCCCAATTGGAAAACGCTATCGACCGTCTTGGTAACTTCCTATCAAGTTACAAGCAGTAGGGATGAAAAATATCCCACTCCTGGGTTAGGCTTCACTATGTTCTAGTGCCTGCCCAACCCAGGAGATACAGTGGCAAAACACGCAGTATCCGAGTCAACAACTCAACGCTCACCGTGGCGTATTGGGTTGTTGACCTTTTTAATTTCTTCCGTCATTGCCACCGCCGTCGGCCTTTTTGTGCTGTGGCCCGATGCCGATGAAGTAGTTATTTCCGAAGACTTTGCTCAAACATTCTCGGGTAACTATGAGCAGGTAGACGGCACAATTACGCTTGTCGACGGCGCGGCGTGCAATTCCCCCGACACCGGCAGGGCGTTTAGCGATAGCCCTAGTGTGCCGCTCGATACCGGCACCGTGGACTGTATCCGCGCACTGGTTGACATCACCTCAGGTGATAGCGCCGGTATGAAAACCCAATTGGTCACCTATGGCCAACCTGGTGAACCGGTATTTGAAGTTGGCGATAAGATCCGCCTGGTCCAAACCCCTGCGGTAGATGGCTCCACCATGTTTACCTTCGCTGATTATCAGCGCGGAACTTCGCTTATGGTGTGGGGGCTCATTCTCATCGTGGCCATGGGAGCCTTTGCTGCCTGGCGCGGTGTGCGTGCGCTCTTTGGACTGGTGCTCACTTTGGGAATTGTTGCTGCTTTCCTACTCCCAGGCCTAGCCAGCGGACATGATGCCATGTGGTTGGCACTAACCTGTGGCGCTGCCATTTTGATTATTGTGGTGCCGATTGTGCACGGACTTAATTGGAAATCTGCAGCAGCACTAGCTGGCACTTTGGTGGCGCTGGTGCTCTCCGCGGTGTTGTCCTGGCTCAGTATTAACAGCACTAATCTGCGTGGCCTGGGCGATGAAAACCACCTAAAGATCATTAATTATCTGCCCGAGGTCTCTATCTCTGGGCTACTTTTGGCATCTTTTATTATCGGCACCCTGGGCGTGCTTAACGATGTCACAATCTCGCAAGCCTCCACCATTAATGAGTTGGCAGAAATTGATGAAGACGCCACCCCATGGCGACTTTTCACCGGCGCCATGACAGTTGGCCGCGATCATATTTCTTCTATGATTTACACCCTGGTGCTGGGTTATACCGGCGCTGCGCTGCCACTGCTCCTGTTGCTCTCGCTGGCTGAGCGCCCACTTTTACAGACGCTTACCAGCGATGTTATGGCCGGTGAGCTACTGCGTTCCGGCGTCGGCGCGCTTACCTTGACCTTGGCAGTCCCGATTACCACGCTGATTGCAGCGTGGACCGTGCCCGGCGATGAACCCCACCCGCCGAGCGATGGCAAGCCCCGCCTAGTTCACCGCCATTAAAGGTTGCGGCCCAGCGCGTGGACTTCCCAGCCCGCGCCCTGCCACTTGGCAACGTCAAGAACGTTGCGGCCGTCAATAATAACGGGCTTGTCGACGATTCCCGCCGCGGCTACCGGATCGAGATCGCGGAACTCCTGCCACTCCGTTGCCAAAACGACCAGGTGGGCGTCGGCAAGCGCCTCTTGGGTATTTGCGGCGTAGCCCAACGTTGGGAATACCCGGCGCGCATTGTCCATGGCCTGAGGATCATAAACTGAAACCGCAGCACCCTGCAGGGACAAAGAGCCAGCTACTGAGAGCGCTGGGGAATCGCGCACATCATCAGAATTAGGCTTAAATGCAGCACCCAGCACCGTCACGCGCTTGCCCAACAGCGATCCGCCACAGATCTCCTTTGACAATTGCACCACGCGATCACGGCGACGCATATTGATGGAGTCAACCTCGCGCAGGAAGGTCAGCGCCTGATCTGCGCCGAGCTCGCCGGCACGCGCCATAAATGCACGGATATCCTTTGGCAGACATCCGCCACCAAAGCCCAGGCCAGCGCCCAAAAACTTGCGGCCAATGCGGTCATCATAACCGATGGCATCAGCCAGGCTGACGACGTCTGCACCGGTTTGCTCGCAGATCTCCGCAACAGCGTTAATAAAGGAAATTTTGGTGGCCAAGAAAGCATTGGCAGATACCTTGACCAATTCCGCGGTGGCAAGATCGGTGACCAAAAATGGCGTATCCGCAGCAATTGCAGTGGCATAAACTTCCCGTGCTACCTCTGCAGCCTGGGAGCCAGCACGCACACCGACCACAATGCGATCAGGGGTGATGGTGTCCTTAACTGCATATCCCTCGCGCAAAAACTCAGGGTTCCACGCGATTTCTACCTCGGTACCCGGCTTGGCCAGGGAATCTGCCAGTTCCTGCAACTGCGCGGCAGTACCTACGGGGACAGTGGATTTACCAAAGATGATGTGTTTGCCCTCAAGCAAAGGCACCAGATTTTCAATTACCTGACGTACATAAGTGAGGTCTGCTGCAAAAGAACCCTTTTGCTGCGGGGTGCCCACACCTAAAAAGTGCACCTGCGCAAAGCTCGCAGCATCGGCATATTCCGTGGAAAAGCCGAGACGACCATTGGCGATATTGCGTTCCAATACCTCTGGCAAACCTGGCTCAAAGAACGGCACTTTGCCATCTTTAAGTGAAGCAATCTTTGCCTCATCAACATCAACGCCGAGTACCTCATGGCCCAGCTCAGCCATGCATGCAGCATGGGTTGCGCCCAGGTATCCCGTGCCAATCACTGTCATCCGCATATAGGGGGATTCCTTTCAACGAAGTATGAACCGAAGTTCATCTCAACACGTTTTATAAGCACGCGCGACCTGAACAAGCCAAACAGGGGCAAGGCGTGTTACAGGTTACTCATTGATGAAGTTCAGATATGCCTTAGATGCAGTAGGTCCGCGCTGGCCTTGGTACTTAGAGCCAAGTTTTCCAGATCCATAAGGGGTCTCAGCAGGTGAGCTCATCTGGAAGAGCGCCAGCTGGCCAACCTTCATGCCCGGCCACAGGGTGATAGGCAGATTTGCCACATTTGAAAGCTCCAGGGTGATGTATCCGCTGAAGCCGGGATCAATAAATCCAGCGGTGGAGTGAGTCAAAAGACCCAAGCGTCCGAGGGAGGATTTACCTTCCAAGCGGCCTGCCAAGTGAGCGGGCAGGGTGAACTTTTCCAAGGTGGAGGCCAGCACAAACTCACCTGGGTGCAGCACAAAGGGATCGCCTTCGGCTACTTCCACCAGGCTAGTGAGCTCATCTTGGTTCTGTTTGGGATCGATGTGGGTGTATTTGGAGTTGTTAAAAACTCGGAAATAACGGTCCATGCGAACATCGATGCTCGACGGCTGGATTAGTTCAGGATCAAAAGGCTCAATCCCAAGGTCGCCGGAGTCAATTGAATTGCGAATGTCTCGATCTGATAGCAGCACGCCCATTAGTCTAGTCCTTTTGATCGCGACCCCAATCTTGGACGTCACAGAAGCAGTGCTAACGTTTGTGGGGAAGCCTTTTAAAGGCCTCATGCCGGTGTAGTTCAATGGTAGAATTCCTGCTTCCCAAGCAGGAGGCGCGGGTTCGATTCCCGTCACCGGCTCAAGATCTACAAAACTTCTCGGATTCACGCCCTCGGATTCACGCAAAAAACCTCGGATTCAGTACTCCTTCCGAGGTATTGAATCCGAGGTTTTTGTTATTGGTGCTTAGGAGCAGACCACGTTGGGGGAAGGATCATAAACCGTGGTGGTGGTTTCGCGGCTAATCACATTTCCGGCAAGATCACTGATGATGCGGGTATCTGAGGTAGTAAAGCCAGGAGCACCAGTAGATGCTGCACAAGTATCACCAGAAAGACGCATAGTGGTTGGCTGAGTAGTCGCCCACCTGCCATTGTTGATGGACTCTACGCTCGTGGTATCCACACCCATGATCTGCACGGTTACTGAGGAAGAATCTGCAGAGGTCTTGATCATAACTGGGTATGGAGTGTTGTTGCGGAACTGCAGGTCGATGGCACCATCAAAGATTGTGGCTTCACGGCCGGCTGGATAACGCGAAATATAGTAGCTGTGTGGAGTGTGGGTGATGTCCTCTAAGCCTGCAAAGTAATAAGCGTTGTACAAGGTGGTGGCAAATTGGCTAATTCCGCCGCCGACAGCTTTGTCTGAGTGGCCGTCGAGAATAATGCCGGATTCCACAAATCCCTGGGCTGCGCCACGAGGACCGGTGTAGTTGTTCAGGGAGAAGGTTTCACCTGGGGAAACCACAGCACCATCAACCATTTGCGCAGTGAGGCGAATGTTGGTGCCAGATGCTGCAGAGAATCCACCGGTGGTGAACTCGCCCATCACTTCATCAAAGGTCGCAGCCTGTGCATCAGCTGCGGTAAAGGTAGCTGGGGTGTCTTCATAAATGGCATCGATGGTGCGCTCGCCATTGCCGGTTAGGCTCTCAGTCAAGCTGGCCAGGGTTTGCTCCCAATTGATTTCATGGCCATTTACTTCTGGAGTAACCACGCGGGAACCGCTGGAAAAACTGATCTTGGCGTTGGTGGGTTCGGTTTCAGTATCTTCCAAACCGGCTGCCAAAATTTCCGTAGCTACCTCGGTATTAACGTCTACCCGGAGTTGACCGTTTTCCTCAGGGAAGGTCACAACCTCGCCCATGCGCTCCACTGGAATGGTGCCTTCTGCACCTTCGTCACCGCGCACGACAAAAGGTTCGGAAACTGCCTTTGCAGCAGGTCCTTCCGCCAATTCATTAAGGGTGTCTTGGCTAATAGCTGCAGGAACTACTGAGGTTTCTACAGTCACGCCTTCTGGGTTTAGCCAGTGTTCGGTGACTTCTGATTCCAAAGCAGCACGGTCCACGGCTTGACCGTCCACAGTGTTATTAACGACAACTTTGCCAGCGTCAATACGCAGGTTACCGGAAACTGGCTCACTATGAAGTTCGGTGACCATGCGGTCCAAAGTGGGGCCAAAAGCGGCAGGATCAACGGTGCTGACAATTGGAGCTTCAGATTCCTGGAAGAGTGCCTTAAAGCGCGTAATTGGGTTCCAGGATTGCTCACCTGCACCTGCGATTGTGGCGTTCCAGTCAATACCTACACCTGCGGCAATAGGATCAAATTGGGTATTTTTAACACCCGCAATGACTTTGACCGGCTGCGCTACCGTATCGGCTAGTTCGCTTTCCAAAGTGTTGCGAGCTTCTTCTTTGCTCATATTGGAAATACTCACGCCACCAACCGTGGTGCCACGGGGGATGTTGTCCTTATTTAAGAAAACATCCACGGCATAAATGCCAGCAACAATCACAAAAAGACCAACGAGAATCCCAACAAAGACACCCGTAGTTCGATTCTTGTTGATCGCCGACTTTTTTCCAGATTGTTTCACATGAAAAAGGCTAGTTGCACTCCTGCAAAAATCCTACTCAAATAGGTTTTAAGGAGATAACTTCACTCTTTCTGTTGACCTGTGACGTGCAGCAATTGCACCCGATAAGCAGAGGCCAGCATCTGTTCGCGCGGATATTCTCGACTATTTACCGCACTATCAACCCGATCAATTGCTGCAGTGAGGGAACTATAATCAATCCATAATGCCTGGTCAGCACCCGCTTTAAGCGCAGCAAGTACAGCATCGGCCGGAGCATAATTGGCAGAAATTGCATTCATGCCAGAAAGATCATCGGTATAAATCACCCCATCGTAGGGGGTACCGCCAGGATAATCGCCACTGCGCAGCAATTGGTAGGTAGCGGGGTTGATAGTGGAAGGAACTCCCTCCTCACCCAAACCAGGCACGATCATATGACCAACCATGACGGCACCATCGGTTTCCGCAAGTGCCTTTCCATAAGGAATGAGGTCATAGGTTTTTAGTTCCTCCAAGGAGGGCGTTACTACGTCCTGCAGGTGAGAATCTCCACTGGCACGGCCGTGGCCTGGGAAGTGTTTAAATACCGGGGTAATTCCAACCTTGCTCAATCCCTTGGCAAAGGCAGTGGCATAGGTAGCGGCAACGGCTGGGTCGTTGGAAAATGAGCGGTCACCCACGATAGGTAAACCCCAGGCATCCACATCAACAACTGGCGCGAAGTTAACGGTCACGCCATGAGCTGCCAAGCCGGTACCCAGGATCTCAGCCAGGTCTTCTACCTGCTCAGGTGTCATGGTCTGGGCCATTACGCGGGGGGAAGGGAAATCTCCCAAGATGTTGGTGGCTCTTTGTACTCGGCCGCCTTCAAAGTCAATGCTTACGGAGAAATCACGGCCAACTGCAGCACGCAATGCTGCGATATTTCGGCCTTCTTCTGTCAACAAGGTTTCATCGGTCCAGGAACCAATAAAAATTCCACCCACACCTTGGTTGAGGGCTTCCAAAGCTTGGTCATAATTGGAAACGCCCACCATCATCAGGGATGCCACCTGGGCACGCTGCTCGGCTGGGATTTGCGCACGCACCAAATCCTCCACCGTTGGTTCCGGGGTGGGGGTTGTCGAGCTCGGTGCGGTAGGCGCGGCGGTAGTCGTCGACAAGCTTGGTTCTGCAACTTCCTCAGAGCATGCCGATAATAGCAATGTCGCTGATAGGAGTGCTGCGGACATTGTCTTTTGGGAATTGCTCTTTTGCTGCCACACGCTTAACTACTATAGAAACAGCGCGGGCATTTATTTCAATTGAAGCTAATGAATCGCCACATCTCCATCCATTAAAAGTGCAAAAATTAGGGAGCTCACTGTGCCGGAACCACATCCAGCCACCGAAACCACCATGCTTATTGCTTTTGATGGCTCGCAGGAATCCCGGCGCGCGCTGGAATATGCAGCAGCTTTATTGCGTCCCAAAAATGTAGAAATTCTTACTGCTTGGGAACCTTTGCACCACCAGGCAGCGCGCGCGGTGACACTAACAACCTTGGGTGATGCTGCAGCAGACCCAGCCCAGGCAGCTGCTTTGGAGATTTGCCAGCAGGGTGTGGCCCTGGCGGAATCCTTAGGGCTCAACCCGCGGGCACATTTGGTGGAGTCTGCCACTGCAATTTGGAGCGCGATTGTGGATGCAGCCGATGAGTTACGTCCCGACGTTATTGTTACAGGCACCCGTGCTATTTCCGGATGGAAGTCACTGTGGCAGTCTTCTACGGCAGATAATGTGCTGCACAATGCGGGTATTCCGGTTTTTGTAGTGCCTCCTGCGCACGAAGAATCCGCAGATTAAGACACTGCTTAAGACGCCGCTACTGCTGACCCGGAGCACCGCGCCTTTAAAATCGAGCAAAAAATATTGGCTGTAATGGCCTAAAAACTGGTAGTCTCGTGATCTGTCATGGCATATGAAACAGATTCCCTCAACCGGCGAACCCTCGGCCCTGCTATCGCCAGCGCCGTTGTGGGTATTGCTGTCGGTGTTGTCGCGGTCCTTGGAGTTTCAGCGATCTCCGGACAAGATACAGTGCCCACGGGTAATGCAGTAACCGCCGATAGTGCATTGCTTGGTGGCCCGGAGTATGGCTCACGCGAAGCAAACTAGGCCCGGCCGGCGCACCCACAGCAGTAAAAGCCTTAGCAGCGCCAACCTCACCCTAAGCGCCTTAAGCGCCTTAAGCGCCAGCCCCCGGCTCCTGCAAAAACTAGCCCGCTCTCCGCATACCTTAATGTGGATTGTGCTGGGCTTTTTGGCATTTTTACAACCTCTGGGCCAGGTGGCAGCCGATACCAAATTGGATCTTATGCTCAACCCTGCTGGGTTTTTGAGCGGTGCGCTGCATGCTTGGACTGATACTTTCACGATGGGCCAATTACAAAACCAGGCCTATGGTTATCTTTTCCCGCAGGGTCTATTTTTCCTGCTCACAGACTTCCTTCCGGATTGGATTGCCCAACGCCTATGGTGGTGGCTGCTTTTGGGCATCGGTTTTTCCGGCTTCCTGAAGCTAGTAACTCAGCTTCGGATAGGTACTCCCGCTTTTCGAATAATCGCAGCGCTGCTCTTTGCGCTTTCCCCGCGTACGTTGACCACTCTGACTGCTATTTCCTCCGAGGCCTGGCCAATTATGGTGGCGCCATGGGTGTGTTTGCCGCTGCTCCGCTTAAGCCTTGATCTCCCTGCTTTTGCGCTTTCTCTTTTCCCTGCAGCCTGCATGGGTGCGGTTAATGCCACCGCCACCATGGCAGCGCTCCTACCAGCTACGTTGATCCTCTTGTACCGGCTTCTCCCCCACCCTAAACAGTGGTGGCAGCTGCCTGTCTGGGGGCTGGCGATTGTGGCGGTTAATTCCTGGTGGGTGGGCCCGCTGATTGTGCTGGGCCGTTATGCCCCGCCTTTTACGGAGTTTATTGAAAGTGCCTCAGTAACCACTGCCTGGCTTAATCCGATTGAGATTTTGCGCGGTACCACCAGCTGGACAACCTTTGTAGATACCGAGCGCCAAGCTGGATATTTGCTGGTTAATGATGCTCTCTTTGTCATGCTTAGCGTGTTGGTGGCAGCAGCTGGACTGGCGGGTTTGGCGTTGCTGAAACCGCGTGGCCTGTGGGTTTTTATGCTCAGCATCGGCCTGCTCATTTTGGGCAGTGCCCATTTGCCCGCCGTGCAATCCTTCCTCGATGGCGCCGGCGCTCCGCTACGCAATATCCACAAATTTGACCTGTTGGTGCGCCTGCCGTTGATGGTTGGCGTTGCGGCGCTCGGCTCTTACCTCCCCCTACGCTTGTTGACGCGGCCTCCCAGCCACCCCACCACCCCACAGCCGGGGCAAAAGCGGCAGGCAGCTGCCGTATTAGTGGTGTTAATAGCGCTCGGTGCTATTGCTCCGGCGTGGTCAGGCCGCTTACTCCCGCAGGGCACCTGGGATGAAGTTCCCGCATATTGGTATGAGGCTACAGAGTTTATTAATAACAACGCCACCAATACCCGCACTCTCATTTGGCCAAGTTCTTCTTTTGCCCGCCAAGATTGGGGATGGACCCGCGATGAACCTGCCCAACCACTTTTAGAAGTGCCGTGGGCTGTGCGTGATGCCATCCCATTGGTGCCACCAGAAGCTATCCGTGGTTTGGACGGCTTGGAAAGCTTGGCGGAAAGCTCTGCGCAAAGTCTGCCTGCGGAATCCCTCAAACGCCTCGGAATTGGTGTGGTGTTGGTGCGCCATGATCTAAGTACAAACTCCTCCCCCAAGGTGAAAATTGAGGGCGAAAAACACACCTTCGGCGAGGTAGATGTCTACGTGATTAATCCCAAGCAGGATATGATGCTTGCCGATTCCACCGACGTTCCCACCGTAGCTGGTGGTGGCGAAATCCTCGCGCTCCTAGATTCCATTAATGGCTATTCCCCGCATACTCTAACCAGCGCTAATGCCGATATCGTCAGCGATACTCCACAACTGGTGGGCACTAACTATGGCGATGGAAAAAGCTCTGCAGCGCTAGCCAGCCTCGCGGAAACCGAGGTGAAAAACCGCATTGTGGATTACCCATCTGCAGGTCCCCGCACCCAAGTTGTCACCGAAGGCTCCATCGTGGCTTCCTCTTCTGGTTCCGATGCCACTTCTTGGGGCGGTGCGATTCCAGATCGTTCCATTAACTCCCTGGTAGATGGCCGTTTTAATACTGCTTGGTTCCCCACCCCAGGCGATAGCAAACCCTGGTTGGAAGTCCGTGGATCTGGTACAACTCTCAGTATTTCTCCCCGCGATAATGTCACCGTCACCATTACCTCGGGCGATTCCGTGATGGTGCGTGAACTCAAAAAAGGCCAAAGCACCACCCTAAAACTCGCAGCTCCTGAAGCTCGCCTGGAGTTTGATCATTTTGTGGGCATCTCTGAATTGCAGATGGATGGGCTTTCCCGCACCATCACGGTGCCCGATACTTCCCCTGAGGTGCAGCAATTTATTTTCCAACGCCTGACTGTGCCCACCGCCTACCTGGACCGTGCTTTCACCGTACCCCGCTATATGGAGGTCACCCTCGCAGCGCAATCCTGCCGCAATATCGAACTTGATGGTCAACGTGTCGATTGCGGTCCACTTAATTTAAGCGCAGGCACCCACATGCTGCGCACCCAATCCGAGTGGGTCACCTTCACCGCCACCACTCCACGTACCGCGGTAGAACCCCTCACCAACATCCAGGCAGCACCCACCGACCGTCTGTTGCTGACCACGCGTGCTTTTAATTCCGGTTCCCAAGCGCTTCTCGACGAAACCCCTTTGCAGGCGGTGGAAATTGATGCAGGCGCCCAAGCTTTTGTTATTCCAGCAGGTTTAAGCGGTGAACTAAATTTTGGATTTGCTGGCGAAAAACCCTATCGCTTTAGTCTTTTTGGCGGCATGGAATTAACACTGCTGGTGTTGGCAGCTGCGGCCTGGATATGTAGTCGCCGCAAAGTTTCAGCTGAGCCTTGGCAGGACAATTCAAATGCACCTTGGTCTGCTCTGTTCTTGATTCCAATGCTGGGTTGGTGGATTATTCCGGCAGCAGCCAGCTGGCTAATTTTGCGATTTACCCTGATTCCGCGCTGGGCGCTCGCGGCAGTGCCCGTAGGAATTTGTGGACTGTGGCTAGCCCAAGCACCTTGGCCCGACGCTAGTTATCCAGGAGATTCTCCTGCTTTGACGCTCTTGGCTGGGATTGGCGTTTTAGCACTTTTTGCACCCACTGTTGCACCGGCTGCTCCACCAAAACATAACTTGCCGCAGCCACCGGAATCGTCAACAACACCGTAGCCACGAAAACCAGCAAGAAGTGTCCGTCGAAAAGCGGAATACCTAAAAGTGGGAAAACGATGGTCAAAACTGGCAGGTGCCATAAGAAAATGGAATAGGACCACAAGCCCAGTTTTTGCATCGGAGCAGAGCTCAATACCGCCGAAGGTGTGCCCAAAGCTAGCGGTACTACCAAAACCGCAGCAAAGGCTGTGCCAGCTAAAATCCTCAAGTTAAATTCCGCGGGGCTAGGGTGAACAAGCCCCAAGGGGCCGTACCATTCCTGGCCAGCCACCCACGCAATAATCAGGCTCAGCACCACCCAGATGCCATAGGGAATCTTTGGGAAACGCATGCCTTCTAGCTCTGCGGCAATTAATCCCACGGCAAACCAGCACATATAAGACGGTGGCCAAATCTGCATATTGGCCAATCCGCGGTCCGTCGCAGATTCCACAATAGGCAGCCAGGCCCAACCCAGGCTTAACAAAGAGAATCCGAGGATCAATAAGATGCGCTGTTTTTTGCCGAACCTATCCAACAGCAGCGCAAAAAGTGGAAGCACCAGATAAAAAACCATCTCCACGCACAAAGACCACAGATGGGTAAGGCCTGTCATGAGCCCACTTGGCCAAAAGATTTGGGTGAGGCTGAGGTTAGCTAACCACGGTCCGCTTGGGATAAACAGCAGCACAGCCAATACACACACCCAATAAGCAGGCATAATGCGGGAAAAACGCTTGAAGTAATACTGTGCCCAGGCTTGTCCGGCACGACGGCGCCACAAAACAAAGGCTGAAAGAGCAAAAAACACTGCGACGAAAAAATCGAAACGCGCTAGTACTGCGCCCACTGCGGTAGCGGGATCAACGGCCGTTTGGAAAGCGACATGGGTAGCCAACACTCCGAGGGAAGCTAGTGCGCGAAGGCCCTCAAGAGAGCTAATGAATCCGTGGCGCCGGGTGGGTGCATATGATTGGGTAGACATTGTTCAGAATGCGAGCTTAGCGGAAAGGAGTAAACACACAATGAAAAGATCAGCCGTGATATTAATGACCACCGGCGTGCTGTTTCTCATTTTCGCTCTCATCGTGCCTCCCTTCATGGTTGGACAGGCAAGAACCTTGCCCAAAGACTTGGACTTAACCATTGTGAGTGAAAGCCCACAGGGGCTAACTCGCACTGAACATATTGTGACGGCCAAAACTGAGAAAATTGATGAGATCGCCACGCATGTGGAGATCACCATTACAGATCAGGCCGGCGAGGTTGTCTCTGATATCACCGATGATCTCACGCTCATTGGGCATTCCCGTTTCCCCGCAATTGAGCCAACTGCCTCAATTGTTGGTTCCCCGGCAGACCACAGCAATGAAGTCCGCGAAGGACTGCACTATTTCTTCCCGGCTAATACCTTGCGCAATTCTTATCCTTACTATGACATCACCTTAGGTTATGCGGAACCGCTGGATTATGTCTCCCGAGATGGCGATATTTATAGCTTCTACCAGGATCTTCGTTATATCCCCTTAGATGACAATCGCAATTATTCCGCGGAACGCACCCTGGAAGTTGAAAAGAACTCTGGGTTTATTGTTAATAAGCATGAGGTCTTAACCATCCACGATGTCAGTGGAGATCAAACAGTGGAATTTAGTTATACCGATGATACTCGCACTGATCTGCAAGAACGTGCAGCTGACATTGATCAAAAGATTGAATTAGCCAAGGCTTTGGATTTCTTTATCAAGTTTATTGGCTCAGTATTGCTGGCCCTCGGTGCTTATAAGACTGGAATTTTTAAACGCGGTCAGTTGACCAAGACTGTGCAAAACCTCGGGCGCTAAACATGTCTGCCACCCACAGGATGCTGCTCTGGGCCTGGAGTACCCTGCTGGTGGGTTCTTTGTTGTGGCCTTTGGCAGGTCCTGGGGAATTATTGCTACGTGATATGGCGGTGGTGGATAATCCCGCACTTTCGCTAAATGCCTTAGGTTTTGGTGACCTCCCGGCGCGTAATGCTCCCCAAGATGGTGTGCTGGCTCTGCTGGGTTTCCTCCCCGTCAGCTGGCTGGTGCGATTGCTTTTGGTAGTTGCCGGATTAGCGGGTGCGTATGGAGCCATGCGACTGGGAAAAATGCCTTTTGCTGCGGTAACCATTGCCATCTACAACCCCTTTGTGGTGGAGCGATTACTCCAAGGGCATTGGTCTTTGGTGATGGCTGCTTGGCTTTTGCCGCTGATCATTTCCTTGCGCAAGCACCCACGTTTACAGATTGTGGCCATGTGGGCAGCAGCGCTTTCTCCCACCGGGGCTTTTGTGGCGGTGATTGTGGGTGTTGCATCGTCTCGTCGCAAAGCACTAACGGCAATTTTTGGACTCTTAAGCTGGCTACCGTGGTTGATTCCTGCTCTCTTGGCGCCCCCAGCGGCAGCGGGGGTATCGGTATTTGGCATCCGCGCTGAAGGGTTCGCCGGCACCCTGGGCACCGCACTCGGCTTGGGTGGCATCTGGAATGCAGGCGCAGTTCCGGCCTCGCGAGAAGCCGGCTTCGCCATCGCCGGATTTTTGTTATTTGTTATTTTGCTGGCCGGTTTCCGCAATTGCCCGTGGCCTTTAATGGTGCTGGCAGTGGCTGGTTTATTGGGTGCTTTAAGTCCCTGGCTGCTGCCGGAATATTTCACCTGGGTTATCGCGCATATTCCGGGCGCAGCGCTTTTCCGAGATTCTCAAAAACTTTTGGTGTTTGCCATCCCAGCTTATGTGTCTATGGCAGCTGGTCTGCATAAACCTTTGGCTTGGGTGGCAACTTTGCTGGCGCTGTTGCAGATCCCCGATGCTGCGCGCGAGGTTGCTGTGTTGCGCCCCAGCTCTGCCCACGTGACAGCCACCGCGGAACTTGCCCAACTTGCGGCAGGCCGTGATGTGTTGCTGGTTGGGCAGTCCACGCTGGTGCAGCGCGCCGATGGCATTGTGGTGGTTGATCCGCGCACCAAGGCGCTCTCCCTGGTGGAATCTGGCGAGCTGCGGGTTGACGGCGTGGTCACCGATGCGCCTTCGTCCAGGTGGGTGGCCGCTAATCAGGCGTGGCAGCGCGGCGACCTCGCTGAATTGGAAACCCTCGGTGTGGGCCTAATTATCGACGGCGACACCGTGGTAGAAACCTCCGCCCCACCGCAGCGCGGCTGGCGTTTTTATCTAGGCACCAGCCTCAGTGTCGGCTGGCTCCTATTGCCTTTCGCGCTGTTATTTTTCCGCCCACGCAGATCCTTTTCCAAGGTCAAGGAGTAGCTGCTCAAATTGAGCACCAGCGGTGTCCCAGCTATAGGTGCTGGCGCGCTGAGCCGCGGCGCTGCCTAGTTGGGCACGCAGGGGCGCGTCGAGAAGCAGCTTTTTAGTGATGGCAATCAACTGTGCCTTGGAATCAACAAGGATTCCGGTGTGGTCGTCGTCGATGGAATCGCGCAGGCCGCCGGAGCTGCGATAACCGATGGTGGGCACGCTGTGTTGGGCGGCTTCGGTGACGGCCAAACCCCAGCCTTCTTTGCGGGAGGGCATGAGATGGATGGTGGCGCGCTCGAGGAGGGCATGTTTATGATCCTCAGCCACCTGACCGTGGAACACCACCCGATCGCTCACACCGAGCTCGCGGGCATAGGCCACCAATTCTTCCTGCCACCAGCCACTGCCCACCACATCGAGCACCACGCCATCAAGGGCTGCCACCACATCCATGGCATGTTCAATCTGCTTATGGGGCACCAAGCGCGAGAGCGTAATCAAATGCACGCCATCACGGTCCAGGCGAGGCAGATGAGCTGGCACCAGATCCAGGCCATTGCGGATAATGTGAATGCGCTCTGGCTCCACACCAAGATTGCTCAGTTCCTCTGCACTAGGCGCGGAAACCGTGACATAAGGTGCATTTTTATAGGCGCGGGGTGCAACTTTAGATTCCAAAAACCAACCCACGCGCGCCAGGACCGGGCCGACCACTGGCCACTGCTCGCGGTGACAGTGATGGGTAAGCAAAATGGTGGGCTTGCCGGAGAAAAACCTGCCAAAAAAAGGAATGCCATTTTGGGTATCTACCACCACATCAACCTTGGCAAAGGTGCCGATACCCAACCTGCCTAAAGTCATGGCAGCCCAAGCCTTGGGATAAACGCTGAATTTCTCCCCGCTGCGCGAATAGCGCACACCATCGCGGAAGGAACGCCGCGGGGCATCGGTATGTCCTGCCGTGCGGAAAATAACCTCATGGCCTTGGGAAGCCAGATATTCCCCCACTCGTTCCAGGTAGCGTTCACTACCGCCACCTTGGGGATGAGTGGTATCGCGCCAGCACAACAAAAGGATCTTCATAGGGTTTCCAAGTTTAGCTGCATGTGCCCCGGATTCCCGCCTCCAGCCCAAACCCGTCATAATAGTTTTATGACTTCCAGCAGCTCAGAAACCATCACGATTTTTTCGCCTTTCCGCGCCCCCGGCCACAGCCCGGAGGAGATCCGCGAACTTATTTTGACTGCAGCCCGCGAAGATGGCGCCGACTTTATCGGGGTGCCTTTTGCCAATACCGATAATGTCACCATTGAAGTCTCCTCCGAATTAATCAATGACAATCTCGGCTGGCTCGATGATTTTGTGCTGGCTGAAGGCCTGGGTCTGCAGCATAATGGCGAAACCCTGCGCTTTGGCGATGAAGACATTAACTTCACCATCAAAATGCGTGGCGATGACGATGCCCGCATTGGCGCCTCCCGTCTGGGGCTAGAGCCACTGATGACTCTTATGCATGAAGATGAGGACTTTATTGTCATTAGCCGCTTTGACCTGGATAACCCGGCCGATGAGTCCACCTATATCAAAGCCCGTAGCTTTGATGAATTAGCTGGTTGGACCCTGGAATATGGCGTTGCAGGCGTTAGCCACACCACCATCGTTCCCGATGTCTCCACCGCAATTACTACCGTTCTGCGCTGGATGAATGGTGAGGATATCCGCGATCTGGACTGGTCCACCAATTGATCCCTGCGCACACCCGCCGCTTGGCCACCCTGCGCCGCGCGCTGGGTTTACTCAGCGATTTCCGCTTTGAGCAAACCCGCCCCGATATCTTCTACGGCAACTTAGCCCAAGACACTGCCACGCTTATCGACGCCATCAGCCACGACATCACCGGCCACTCACTGGCCGGCAAGGTTGTTGTTGATGTGGGCGGTGGACCTGGCTATTTCGCCTCAGCTTTCCGCGCGCGCAAAGCGCAGTATTTTAGTGTGGAACCAGACGTTGGCGAGATGGCAGCAGCTGGCATTAAGGTGCGTGGCTCGGTCCGCGGATCCGGCCTTGACCTGCCACTTTTAGATAACTCCTGCGATATCATCTATTCCTCCAACGTGGCAGAACATCTAGCTGATCCCTGGCGCATGGGCGATGAAATGCTGCGTGTCACCAAACCAGGTGGCATTGCGATTTTGAGCTATACCATCTGGCTAGGCCCTTTTGGTGGCCATGAAACAGGCATCTGGCAGCACTATGTGGGTGGCGAATTCGCGCTTAAGCGCTACCTTCGCAAACATGGTCACCTGCCGAAGAATGTTTTTGGCCAATCTCTTTTTGATGTCTCCTGCGCTGCGGGTTTGAACTGGGCAAAACAAGCTACAGATGCTCAGTTGGTACTTGCTTTTCCGCGTTATCACCCCACATGGGCTTGGTTTTTAGTCCGGGTACCGGTTTTGCGTGAATTCTTGGTGAGCAACCTGGTGTTGGTGCTGCGCAAAGGTGAGTGAAGTGGGGTTAGGGATTGTGTTCCCTCCAAGCGAAAAAGTCTGCGCCCATTTTCGACTTTAAGAGTGCAACTTCTTCAGCGGGCGACTTTGCGAAAGCTTGAATTGATTCATGCGGCAATGGGTATTGGTGCCTTAAGATTCCACCAGGAAACCATTTGGAACAGTTATCTGGCGACCAACGCGGACGACATAGTATTCGTGTGAATGCTCAATGGTGTCTCTGATGTATCTGGAATAAAGAAGGTGCGGATAAGGTCGAACTCGTCGACTTTCATTGAAAATGAACTGGACAAACCAGGTGAGTTTATTGAGCCGATCCACCCAGGTGAGATCCTGATGGAAGATTTCATCACCGGCTTCGGGATCACACAAAATAAGCTCGCTGTAGCAATTGGCGTACCACCACGTCGAATCAGCGAGATCGTGCATGGCAAGCGGGGTGTCAGCGCTGATACTACTCTTCGCCTGGCACGGTATTTTGGTACATCCGCCGAGATGTGGATGAATCTGCAGACGAACTATGAGCTACGGCTGGAGCGTCGGGCACTGCATGAGAAGATCGCTGGTGTGGGATCGAAGCAGTGAAAGGGCAGGATATAATTCCTTTTCCATTGCAATAGATTGCCGCGTTCATTTCCACGATCACTGGAACTTAGGTTGGTTCTAAAACAGCAGAAAACCCCGGATTCAGGCACCCTTTTGGGTTTCTGAATCCGGGGTCTCCGGAGCTGTACTAAGCCTGTGCTGCGTTGATGCGCTTCTTCAGTGCTTCGAACTGCTCATGAACCTCGGTTGGAACCTTTGGTCCCAAGAAGGTGAGGTACTCAGCATTGTCCTCAACATCAGATGCCCACTGGTGTGCAGGAGCGGTAAGTGCTTCCTTCACATCCTCAAGTGGGGTGTCTAGACCTTCGAGGTCCAGATCCTCAGCCTTTGCGGTGTAACCAACGATGGTCTCGTCGGCGCCAACACGGCCTTCAATACGGTCGATGACCCACTTCAGAACGCGGGAGTTGTCACCGAAGCCAGGCCACAGGAAGCGTCCATCTTCGCCACGGCGGAACCAGTTGACCAT
Source organism: Corynebacterium callunae DSM 20147 (assembly GCF_000344785.1). Taxonomy (NCBI): domain Bacteria; kingdom Bacillati; phylum Actinomycetota; class Actinomycetes; order Mycobacteriales; family Corynebacteriaceae; genus Corynebacterium; species Corynebacterium callunae. The sequence continues at coordinate 2,607,451 of NC_020506.1, forward strand.
GAAGATGGATGGCAACTTGTCGCCACCCTTGTTGCCCATGTCGATCCAGTTCTGCAGGTATTCACCAGCGTTGTAACCCATGAATGGCAGCATTGCCATTGGATCGTGGCGCAAGGTGCCGACCTTTGCCTCAGCGTCAGCTGCGGTCTGACCGGATGCGAGGAGGGCGCCAACCATGGTGCCGTGCTCCCAGTCGTAGGTCTGGGAAACCAGTGGAACGGTGTCAGGGCGACGTCCACCGAAGAGGATGGCGTCGATCTTTACGCCGTGCCAGTCGTTGAACTCTGGTGCAGCTGCTGGGGACTGCTCGATCGCTACACAGTAACGGGAGTTAGGGTGAGCAGCGTTTTCATCAGACTCTGGGGTCCAGTCGTTACCCTTCCAGTCGATGAGGTGAGCAGGAGTCTCGCCATCCATGCCCTCCCACCAGATATCGCCATCGTCGGTAAGCGCGACGTTGGTGAACAAGGTGTTTCCGGGCTCCATGGTCTGCATCGCAATTGGGTTGGATGCGTAGTTGGTGCCAGGAGCAACACCGAAGAAACCGTTTTCTGGGTTGACGGCGTAGAGGCCATCCTCGTGTAGTTTCAGCCATGCAATGTCATCGCCAACAACCTGAGCGGTCCAGCCTGGGATGGTTGGAGTGATCATGGCAAGGTTGGTCTTACCGCAAGCAGATGGGAATGCTGCAGCGATGTGGTAAGCGCGGCCTTCTGGATTGATCAGCTTCAGGATGAGCATGTGCTCAGCCATCCAGCCTTCTTCACGAGCCATGACAGAAGCGATACGCAGTGCGTAGCACTTCTTAGCAAGGATGGCGTTTCCGCCGTAGCCGGAGCCGTAGGACCAGATTTCCTTGGTGTCAGGGAACTGGGTGATGTATTTGGTGTCATTGCAAGGCCATGGAACATCTTCCTGACCTGGCTCCAAAGGTGCACCAACGGTGTGCAGGCACTTAACGAAGGTGCCGTTCTCACCGATCTTCTCCAAGGCTTCAGCACCCATGCGGGTCATGATGCGCATGGACATGACAACGTACTCAGAGTCGGTTAGCTGAACACCGAGCTTTGGCTCAGGATCGCTGATTGGGCCCATGCAGAAAGGAACCACATACATGGTGCGGCCCTTCATGGAGCCAGCGAAATGCTTGGACATTTCGTCCTTCATCGCCTGTGGCGGTGCCCAGTTATTGGTAGGACCTGCATCTTCTTCCTTCTCGGAGCAGATGAAGGTACGGGATTCAACACGTGCAACATCGGAAGGGTTGGAACGTGCCAGGAAGCTATTGGGGTGCTTCTCCTCATTTAGCTTAATGAGGGTTCCAGCCTCAACGAGCTCCTCCGCCATGCGATCCCACTCTTCTTGGGAACCGTCTGCGAAGACAACTGCTTCTGGCTGAAATAGCTCGACCGCGTCCGCGATCCAGCTCAGCAGTTCCTCATTGTTAGTTGGCGCCTCACCTTTAAGGCCCCTGATTGCAGCTGTAGTCATCACTTCTCCAGACAATTTGTCACTCGACTGAGTTCTCGAAATCCAGCGTAGCTTTTAGGACCGGAACTAGTTAATAAGTCTAATGAGACACATGCCACATTTGTCATTACCAGTGCACTTACCCCCTGTCCACACGCATCCATAGACTTTTATTGTGAGTAAAATTCCCGTTTGACTGCCCCTTTTCGGGGGTAGATTCGGGCACTAGCCCCCATGTTTCAGAGCGCTCATTAATGTCATTTTGCGCTAAACCCCAATCATTTTCCGGCATTTGTGTAGCCCACACCTCATAAGTACCCGAAAAACTATGCATGCTTATGCGGTCTACAACTCCATCCCCGTCCAGATCAGCGAGAATGGTAATCCCTTTCTCGCTGCTGAAGGTGACAGATTCCTCCCCCACATCCCCTATCTCAAGGAAGCTTCCCTCAAATTCCAGGGCTAGGCCGCCGGGCACCCCTACGGCATCCGCCAATAATTCCCCAAGTCCGTTTAGCCATGTGTACTTCATTGTTACTTTTCACTATCCAAACGCTGTTGACGCAACCACTTCATTGGCCCCAATTTATCCCCTGCGGTTCTACTGGTTATATCTAGTTGAAGCATTTTTTGGGCCTGATTCCACCATTTCGTCACTTTGCTACGCCGTGCATTAAGCACTTGGATGAACACCATAAGCAGTACCAAAGGCAGCGAATCTAAGCGAAGTAAAGTTGTAACAAGAATTGCAAAGGCTGCCATGATAAGCACTTGTGTAGCAATTCTTGGCTCACCTGGAAAAGCTATATTCCACCGCCTACGCACCCCCTCGCGATCATTATGCAGGCGAAATTTTTGGAATTCTAAATCATCTTTTCGCTCCCAGCGCGCCACCACTTGATCCCACCGTCCGCTCGGCACTTGGGGGAATTGCTCTTTAATTGGCATTCGTGCCAGCTTTAACACGGTTTCCACGATGTCCGAGCCAGCAGGAACCGCACCTGGGCACACACCAACGGGCAGAGGCGAGCACACAACCAGTCGGCCCACGCGGTGCCAAGCGTCCTGCAAGATGGGGGCGTCGACAAGCAAAAAACCTGTGGGCCCAGCAACCGCAACCACAACGTCAACCCCGGCGGAATCACTGAGCTCAACGTGGGGTGCAAGCTGTGTACGCAGCAGCGCAACGGCCTGCATATCTGGACCGATGACTGCCACCCGCGGAATTTCTGCCACCGGTTGGCGTGACACTAAAATACCAGGTGTGAGCTGGGGAAACAGTCGGGATAATGCCTGTAACTCACCAATTAGCAGGCGTTCCCGGACTTTAATGAGCTCGGAAATTTCAACTGTGTAATTTGAGAGCTTGTCCTTATCTTCTATATGCACAAAAAGTTGGGGGCCAAATCGCATCCGCGAACGGACCCGGCCGCTAAGCTCGCCGGGGTGCACCAACAGCACCACATCGGCACCCGAACCCACCGCGGGCCAAGTAGTTCGCACCATCACCGCGCCTGGAATGGAAATATCAACCGCAGCATCTAAGGTGCACACCCCAATGCGAGGCGGACCCGTGAGCTGAAATAAAACCTGTTGCACCGCACGTGCTGCCGGATCGCTCAAAGGCTGACTTTCCGCCCACGCCGCGGCTTTGAGAAAAACTGCAGGAACCGCTGTTCCCATATGCCCACCCCTAGACACTAATTTTGCGAAGATCCCCATCCCCCTGCGCAGCTTTTAAAGCTTAAACACCATCGAACCCTAGAGTTAGCAACTGCGCAACTGCCTCTGTGGATAACTTCGATGTGTGCGCAGCACAACAGACATATTAGAGTCCAAACTGTAGGATTAATCCATAAGCGCAACTCCCATCTACCTTGAAAAATGGGAAAGTTGCCAGGATTTCATTTTTAGGTCAGTCTTATATGCCGACATCTTTTGGCTTTGGCAGCACTGCTCCCAGCATCGAGGGAAATCCTCATATCTTTTGTTGGAAGATTCTTTAAGCCTGCAGACTGGCAAAGTCCATGCATAATCGCACAATATTGAAGTTTTACATCTAAACAGGAAAAATAACCACTAATGTCTATTTCTGATAATTCCCGAGATCAACTGGGTGAACTGCCAGCTGGCCGTCCCCTCCAATCCGATTTTGATAATGACCTGGACTACCCACGTCTAGGTAGCGTCACTTTCCGTCGCGGTACCCTCACCGAAAACCAGCAAACCATGTGGGATGAAAAGTGGCCAGAACTTGGTCGCATCCTCGAAGATGAGCTCATTGACCTAGATAGCTGGTTTGGTCGCAGCGGCGCTCGCACCATTGTGGAAATTGGCTCCGGTACCGGCACCTCCACTGCAGCTATGGCCCCGCTGGAAGCTGATACCAACATCGTTGCCGTTGAGTTGTACAAGCCAGGTTTGGCCAAGCTCATGGGCTCTGTGGTGCGCGGTGGCATTGACAATATCCGCATGGTGCGCGGTGATGGCATTGAGGTTCTTAACCGCATGTTCGCCGATGAATCCCTCGACGGTATCCGCGTTTACTTCCCGGATCCTTGGCCTAAGGCTCGCCACAACAAGCGTCGCATCATCCAATCTGGTCCTTTGAACCTCTTTGCTAAGAAGCTCAAACCAGGCGGAGTGCTGCATGTGGCAACCGACCACGCCGACTATGCAGAGTGGATCAATGAGCTTGTCAACGTTGAGCCTTTGTTGGAATACAAGGGCTGGCCTTGGGCAGAATGCCCACAGCTCACCGACCGTCAGGTCATCACCAAGTTTGAGGGCAAGGGTCTAGAAAAAGACCATGTCATCAACGAATATCTGTGGCAGAAGGTTCAAAACTAATGACTGATGTCCACGAGATCATTCATAGCTACAACCCAACTGATCAAGCAGGCCCAGAAAACCTGCTTTTGGTCTGGGATGCCCCCAACCTAGATATGGGACTGGGTGCGATCCTCGGTGGCCGCCCCACAGCTGCCTACCGCCCCCGTTTTGATGCCATTGGTCGCTGGCTGCTAGCTCGTGCTGGCAAGCGCGCCCATGAGTTGGGCCGCCACATTGAACCTGAGGCCACGGTCTTTGCCAATATCACCCCAGGTGGCGCTGACGTTGTTCGTCCTTGGGTAGAAGCCCTGCGTAACGTAGGTTTTGCGGTCTTTGCCAAGCCGAAAATCGGCGAAGATTCCGATGTCGATCCAGACATGATCGCCCACATCAAGCGTCGCCATAATGAGGGTGTCTTGCGTGGTGTAATCGTTGCCAGTGCCGATGGCCAGAACTTCCGCGAAACTCTCGAAGAGTTGGTCGCAGAAGGCATTCCAGCCACTGTTATTGGTTTCCATGAGCATGCCTCTTGGGCAGTTGCTCATGAGCACATTGAATTTGTGGACTTGGAAGAAATCCCGGGTGTATTCCGGGAGCCGTTGCCACGTGTCAGCCTGGATAACCTGCCGGATAACGGCGCATGGCTCCAGCCTTTCCGTCCTTTGACTGCACTTTTGTCCAACCGCCACAATCCTCAGGAGTAAAGCACCCGTGTTTTCGAGATGGGGCCATTTTGCCTATCGCCATAGGCGTATTGTTCCGCTGTTTATCATCCTCGCTATTTTGGCGCTTTATGTGGCGTTCGGGCTCAAACTAGGCGATCGCATGAGCCAAGAAGGTTGGGATGATCCCGGATCAGACTCAACCGTGGCTTCCTCCATTGAGGCGGAGACTTTTGGCAGGGACAACAACGGCGACGTCGTCTTGCTTTTTACCGCTCCTGCTGGCACCACCTTTGATGACCCGGAAGTTTTTGCAGGTCTTTCTGATTACCTCGACGGGCTTATAGCCAATAACCCCGACGAGGTCAGCCATATCAATAGTTATTTTGATACCCGCAACCAGAATCTGCTCAGCGCCGACCGTACTCAGACCTTTGCAGCTCTTGGCCTTAAAGGTGATGGAGAACAAACTCTTAAAGATTTCCGCGCCATTGAGGATCAACTCCACCCAGAGTCCCTTCCCGGCGGAATTACCACTGAGGTAGCCGGTGCCACCGCGGTGGCAGATGCCCTCGATGAAGGCATGGCTGGCGATATTAAACGCGCCGAAGTTTTTGCCTTGCCTTTTGTTGCAGTGCTGTTGCTCATCGTTTTTGGTTCAGTTGTAGCCGCCACCATGCCACTCATTGTGGGCATTTTGTCCATTCTGGGATCTTTGGGCATTTTGTCCATTTTGGCTGGATTTACCCAGGTCAACGTCTTCGCTCAATCTGTGGTCACACTGCTGGGCTTGGGCCTGGCTATCGATTATGGCTTGTTTATGGTCTCGCGATTCCGCGAGGAAATGGACAAGGGCACTCCGGTACAACAGGCAGTTGCCACCACCACTGCCACCGCAGGTAAAACAGTGGTGTTCTCGGCAGCGATGGTTGCCGTGGCGCTATCTGGACTTTTTGTCTTCCCCCAGGCCTTCCTCAAGTCCGTAGCCTTCGGCGCGATCTCTGCCGTGGGCTTGGCAGCACTGATGTCTGTCACCGTCTTGCCATCAATCTTTGGCCTACTCGGCACTAAGATTGATAAATGGAGCTTGCGCCGTACCTCGCGCACCGCCCGCAAGCTGGAAGATACCATCTGGTTCCGCATCCCTGCATGGGCCATGCGCCATGCCAAGGCGCTCACCGTGGCTATTGTATTGCTGCTGCTCGCCCTCACTATTCCGCTGAGCGGCGTGAAATTTGGTGGCATCAACGAGACTTACCTACCTCCAGCCAATGACACCCGCGTTGCCCAAGAGCATTTCGACGAGGCCTTCCCCACTTTCCGCACTGAACCAGTAAAGCTCGTGGTCACCGGGGCGGATAATAATCAGCTCATCGATATCTACGTGCAAGCCAATGCGGTTGAAGGACTCACCGGACGTTTTAGCGCCGGAGCCACCACTGAGGACGGCACCACCGTGCTTTCCGCAGGTATTCAAGACCGTTCCGTTAATGGGCAGGTGGTTAATCAGCTCCGTGAGATCACCGTGCCAGAAGGAGTGAACGTCTACATCGGTGGTACCCCAGCAATGGAAATTGAATCCATTGAAGCGTTGCTGGAGAAACTACCGTGGATGGCAATTTATATTGTGCTTGCCACCTTCATTTTGATGTCGCTGGTTTTTGGCTCGATTATTTTGCCAGCCAAGGCCATCATTATGACCATCTTGGGTATGGGTGCCACCTTGGGCATTTTGACCCTAATGTTTGTGGATGGTGTTGGCGCAGGCCTACTCAACTACTCGGCTGGACCATTGATGAGCCCCGTTTTGGTGCTGATCATGGCCATTATTTACGGTCTATCCACAGACTATGAGGTCTTTTTGGTCTCCCGCATGGTGGAAGCCCGTGATAAGGGCGAGTCCACCGATGATGCAATCCGCTATGGCACTGCCCATACCGGCTCGATTATTACCGCTGCCGCGTTGATCATGATTGTGGTTTGTGGAGCCTTTGGCTTCTCTGAAATCGTCATGATGAAGTACATCGCCTTCGGTATGATCGCAGCGTTGATTTTGGATGCCACTATCATTCGTATGCTGTTGGTTCCAGCAGTTATGCACCTGCTGCGCGAGGATAACTGGTGGGCACCTGGCTTTATTAAGAAGGCTTATGCCGTAATGGGCCATGGCTCAGAGGTCGCTCCAGCTGTTACCCCAGCAGCAGAGCCCACTGATGTGGCCATTCATGAAGCAGTGCCTGCAGCTGAAACTGTGGCATCTCGCAGCGGCCGCAGCACCCAGGAAGATGAGGAACTCATCTCCTTTGCTGAGCTGATGGCAAAGCTGGAAAATCGCAAGGAGCGCGATTAGTTAAATGCGCGAAATTTTAGCTAACCCCTGGGTTCGTTGGGCGCTGTCCCTGGCGATCCTGGGGGCGCTATTGTATTTTCTGCGCGATCAACTGGATTTCCTTAAAACTGGATTACAACAAATCCACCATGCGCATCCCACCGGCATCGTTTTAACTATTGTGAGCTTGGTATTTTCCTTTGTGGCGATGGCTCGCGTGATGCAAATTATGTTGGATGCTGGCGGCACCCCAACCAGCCTCAAAGCAGCCACTGCGCTGACATTTGCCTCTAATTCTTGGTCTGCCACACTACCCGGTGGTGCTGCGTTTTCCGCCATTTTGACTTTTAAAGTGCAGCGTAGCTGGGGCGCCAGCGTGGTGTTATGTTCCTGGTTCTTCTTACTTTCCAGTGCTTTGTCCACGGTGTGGTTGGTAGCACTGGGCCTTATTGCCGTGTTTTATATGGGCGCTTCACTCAATTTGTGGTCGCTTATCTTAAGCCTTTTAGGCATGGTTGGCCTCTCGGTCCTGGTTTTTTGGGCTTCCAAAAATCCTGATATCTTGGCGCACTGGGTGCGCAAGTTAAGCAGAAACCGCAAGCACGGAGTCGTCGACAAGCTCTTAGACCAGATTGAGCAGCTCCGCACCGTAACCCTCAGTGGGCCCCGGTTTGCGGTCGCTGCGGCGTGGTCACTGGTTAATAGGCTTCTCGACGCCTTCTCTTTGTGGATTTGCATTTGGGCGGTGACCGGCTCAGCCCCATTTTGGGATGCGCAGGAAAATAACACCACCATCGCGGGTGTGCTCTTGGCCTATACCACCGCTAAAATTGCGGGCTCATTGCAAGCGACCCCAGGCGGAATTGGCCCGATTGAAGCGGCGTATATCGCAGCGTTGGTGGCAACCGGTATGACAGCGGTGCATGCTGCAGGTGCCGTCATCATCTACCGCTTGTGTTCCTTTATCCTCATGGCGCTGGTGGGATGGGTCATCTATTTTATCTATTTCACCCCCAAGGGCATTGAGCTTAATGAGGATAACCCCGCAGAAAGCGATACCATGGACGCACAGTCTTCCTCTGCACATTCTGAAAGGCCGAACTCGTGAACCGCTGGACGTCTTTAACCATTGATGCCATCGCCATCGGTCTCTTTGCCCTGTTTGCCAGGGTGGCCCACCAAAGTGCAGAGATGCCCCTTAACCTCCACGGCTGGTTTTTTACCTGGCTCCCCTTCCTAGCAGGCGTTTTTATCGCTTATTTGGTGATTATTCTGCCGGCTAAATTGGCCAGTGAAAGGATCCGTCCGGCGGGCTTAAGCGTATGGGCTTTTGCCGTGGTGATTGGTTTGACCATCTGGGGCTTTAATAACGGCGCGGTCCCCCACTGGTCATTTATGATCGTGGCCACCACAGCTTCTGCCATTTTGGTTTTGGGTTGGCGTGCACTCTTTAAAGTTATTTCCCGCTAAGAGTCTCCATAAAAATAAGCCCGTGACCTTGATATCCAAGGTCACGGGCTTTTTGGGTGCTTAGTAAGCAGGGATGAAGGATTCCAGTGGTGGGATCAAGCCGAGGAAATCCAGAATAAAAGCGACAAGCAAAGCAGTAGATAACATGATGTACTCCTTAGGTCTGCGAATGTTAGGTTCAGGATAACAATAATTTAAAGCTATGTCAGCAATTATTTTTGGGTATAGAAAAACCCGTGGCCTTAAACTTCAAGGCCACGGGTTAAGTCTTGCTAGTAGCTAAGCAACCCTTGAATATAGGGAAGAATTGCTCCAAAAATGTCTAGCCCTAACAGAACTGCGATCACAGTGGACATAATGTTCTCCTTAGATCAGCGAATGTTCTCCCCCACCCTACGGGATTACATTGGCATGATGGTGTGTTTTTTCTCCAAATCCACCACGGTTTTGTTCTCCAATTGACGCAAAGCTTTACGCAATACCAAACGAGTTTCCGCTGGCTCAATCATGGCGTCGATGTATCCACGCTCAGCAGCCACATAAGGGCTGGTCATGTTCTCATCATAGAAGTCCATGAACAACTTCTTCATATAACCGCGCTGCTCTGGTGGCGCTGCCTCCAGCTGCTTGCCCTGGATCAACACCACCGCAGCGGCTGAACCCATCACGGCGATCTGCGCAGTAGGCCACGCAAAGTTGAGGTCACCACTGAGGTTCTTAGAACCCATGACGGCATAAGCTCCGCCATAAGCCTTACGCACGATGAGGGAAATCTTTGGCACTGATGCTTCCACCACAGCGAAGGCGAGCTTGGCACCGCGGTGAATCAGTCCGACCTTTTCCTGATCAACACCAGGCAGGTAGCCCGGGGTATCCACAATAAAGAACAGCGGAATGTTGTAGGCATCGCAGATACGAATAAAGCGCGCGCCCTTGTCAGCAGCATCAGCGTCGATGCAACCAGCCTTATCCATAGGTTGGTTTGCCACCACACCTACTGCTTTGCCATCAACACGGGCAAAGGCAGTAATGAGGTTGGGTGCAAACTCAGCCTGGATTTCTAGCAGGTTTTCATCATCAAAAAGCTGCTCCAAAAGATCCAACATGTCATAACCCTGGTTGGTGTCATCGGTCATGAAGGAGTTGAGGGATGCATCATATGCAATCTCCTCATCTGTGGGGGCAGCAAAAACTGGTGCTGGATCCTTGCAGGTCAAAGGCAGGTACTCGAGTAGATCCTTAACCATGCTCAAGGCTTCTTCCTCACTGGCAGCCAGATAAGAAATATTGCCATTTTGCATTTGCTGGACGGCGCCACCAAGGTCAGCGGAGGTGATTTCCTCACCGGTGACCTCTTTAATAACGGCAGGTCCGGTGACATACATTTCGGTTTCACCAGCCACACCGATAACAAAGTCAGTGGTAACCGGAGCATACACGGCGCCACCAGCAGACTTGCCCAGCATCACGGAAATCTGTGGGCTATGTCCTGAAAGCGGCAGCTGGCGGCGCGCAATTTCGGAATACATGGCCAATGAGGTCACTGCATCTTGAATACGTGCGCCACCGGAGTCCTGGATACCCACCACAGGGCAGCCAATCCGAATGGCCATATTCATAACTTCACTGACCTTGCGGCCGAAGGTCTCGCCCACGGAACCACCGTAGACAGTTTTATCGTGTGCGTAGATGACTACTGGGCGACCGTCGATACGGCCATAACCAGTAACTACACCATCGGAATAGGGAGCGTCGGGATCATTCGGGGTACGGCCCAAAGCGCCGATTTCCACGAATGAACCTGCATCGAGCAAGGAATTAATGCGCTGACGAGGGGTGGTGCGTCCCTCATCATCACGCTTTTTGCGTGCGCGTTCGCTACCTGGATCTTTAGCAATCTCCAGACGAGCGCGCAGATCCGCGAGCTTCTCTGCAGTAGTGGTGTTACTCAACTTCCCTCAGCTTTCCGTTCCTAATTCTTCCGGGAAATCTCTTCAATGCGACGGCTCAAGTGAGCGCCAACTTTGCCGATCTCCGGTTCGTCGACGACCGCTAGGTGGTCACCCTTAAGCTGAATAATTTCCAAATCATCAACGATATCTGACCAACCACCATCGTGATCAATGTGGGCATAGCTTGGCTCCAATTCAATGGCGCCATCATGCATACGTTCCGCGCGGAACAACATGACAGGTGCATCAACATCTGCCCACTCAGCAAAACTCAGTTTAGCCAGGATACGGTTGTCCACAAAAGACGCACGCTGGTGCTCAAGCACACCGGCAGAAAGACCATGCTGGGAAGCATCGGTATTAGCCAGGAATTCACCCATCATGGTGAGCATGCCGTCTTCGCCCATGGAATCTAGCAGCTCATAAGGAACCTCAAATTCCAGACCATAGGTCTTCTTGGCAAAGCTGGAATAACGCTCCCAACGAGCACGGGTTTCTTCTGGGGTGTCCTCGGCTGGCTGTGCTGCCTGCACGGTGTCTAGCAGCGCGATGGTTGCAACCTCAACGTCAGTATCAACCAACTGGTGCGCAACTTCATAGGCCACGGCGCCACCAAAGCTCCAACCACCCAAAACAACTGGCAGTCCATCGGAGTAAGTGATGATGTCCTTGACGTACTCTGCGGCACGATCCTTAAGTTCACCTTCCAGACGCTCCACGCCATACACTGGCACATCGGCTGGCAGACGGCGCATCAATGGCTGGTAAACCACGGAGGAGCCACCGGCTGGGTGGAACATAAACACAGCAGGCTTTTGGGAACCTTCTGGGCGCGCACGCAGCACGCGGATATTGCCTTCAACCTCAGTCTCTAGGCCTTCGCGGACCAGGTCAGACAAAGGCTCGAGGGTTTCAGCAGCCAAGACTTGCTCGGTGCTGATTTCCACGCTGGAACGCTCGGTTAGACGCTCTGCAATTGCAGTTGCGGTATCCACATCAATCTTTGGCAAGGTGCTGGTAATACCGGCAGCAGCTGCGCCAGTCAGTCCGGCCCAGGTTGCAAAAACAAGGCGTTCGGAGGCATCTCGTGGGGCGACGCCCACGCCCTGCGCACCAGCATCAGCATCAGCATCAGCGTCAGAAGCCGCAGCCTCCGCTGGGGCGGTGGCGGTCTCCGGAGCTGGGGCGGCGTCGACAAGCGTCTCGGCAGAACGGCCAGCAACCAGGTCCTCTACGAGAGTGACAACGTCAGCCACGGAAGCATCGCGCAGGGCTTGGACCTGCAGCGGTGGGATCTGGAAGTCATTTTCGATGCGGTTTTTAATGCGCATGCCCATGAGGGAATCAAGGCCGAGGTCAATCAGTGGAAGCTCGCGTGGGAGGTCATCTACGTCATAACCCATAGCCTCGGAAACGATGGTGCGCATACGCTGCTCCACAGTTTCCACGGCTGGATCCCAACGCACTGCTTCCACATCAAGTGGAATATCAGAGAGCGGATCCGGCTGATTAGCGTCATAAGCTGAAGCTTCAAAAGCTGGAGCGGATGCGGAGAAACCAGCGGAGGCAGCAAAGCCTTCAGCAACCAAGCTGGTGTTGCCACCGATAACCTTGTACACGCTCAGGCTCAAACCACCCAAGGTGCGGTTGACGATGGTGGTGATCTCGCCGCTTGGAGGCAGCTGGTCACGTTCGTCAACAGCGTCCAGGGAAGATCCTGGCAGCACTGCCATGGCGGCAGCTTCCATAATCGCAATGGCAGAAGGCGCAAGCTCAGCTGCAGTGCTAAAAGCTACAGAGTTATTTGGCAGGTTGACGCGGAATCCTGGCAGATCCAAAGATGCACCGGAGGATGGGCGTGCGGAGGTCCAGAAACGCTGATGCTTCCAGGTGATATGTGGCGGATCAATGATCTTGCCCTCACCATAAAGCAGGGTGAAGTCAACTGGTGCGCCATTAACATATAGCTTTGCCAACAGCTCACGCAGGGATTCAGTCTCGGGTACCTTGCGCTTTAGCGCGAAGAGCAGCTGTGCATCTGGTTTGCCCACACTGAAAGCAGTGTTCATCATGCCCATGAGTGCAACTGGGTTTGGTGAGATTTCCACCAGGGTGTTGAAGCCAGCAGCAAAGGCAGCTTCAGTGGAATCCTGGAAGTACACCGACTGTCGGGTGCAACGCAGCATGTAGTCAGCGTCGTGCACAACTTCACCTGGGCGGTAGGTTACGCCTTGGTCAACAGAGCTAAATAGTGGGATCTGCAAAGGCTGTGGCTCAATGCCAGCGATTTCAGCAGCCAGCTCACCGAGCAATGGTTCCACTGCAGAGGTGTGGCCTGCACCCTTAACATTTAGCAGGCGGGCAAATTTATTTTCCGCCTCCAGCTTCTCCACAAATTTAACTACTGCTTCACGGGGGCCACCCACGGTGGTCATGCCTGGACCTGCATAAACAGCAGGCTCAATGCCCTGGTACTCAGGGTTTTCGGCAATGAAAGCATCCAGGTCTGCAGAGGCGAATTCCACCACTGCCATGGCACCGAGCTGGTCCTCAGGCAGGGACTTTTCACCCTCACCCATCAAACGGGAGCGGTGGCTAGCGATAAGCATGGTGTCGCGGTCGCTTAGACCGCCAGCTGCATAAGCTGCAGCGATTTCGCCCATGGACATACCCATGACAGCTGCTGGCTTAATACCGAAGCTGGCCAGGAAGTCAGTCAGGGCAATCTGGATGGCGGTGATGGCAACCTGTGCAGTTTCGGTGTCATAGGTTTGTTCATCATCGAGCACCAATTCCATGATGGACCAGCCGGATTCGAACTTAACCATCTCATCAAGTTCTTCCATGCGCTCGCGGAATTGGGTGGAGAGGGAGCACAATTCCTTGATCATCAGGCGGTGCTGGGAGCCAAAGCCGGAGTAAACAAATACGGGACCCTGTGATGCAGGGGCATCAGCTGCCACGATACCGACGCTGACCTTGCCGTCTGCAACTTGGCGCAAGCGTTTAACCGCTTCTTCCACGGTGTTGGCGAGCACTACGGCACGGGAGCGGCCGTGGTTGCGGTTGGCCAATGCACGCGCAACAGGGATGAGGTCATCCTCGGAGCGGCCTTCCAGGAAGTCCGCCAAGTCCGCTGCTGCTTGTCGACGCCTCGATGGCAGGTGGCCCGACACCTGCAGGGCTACCTGCTGGTCAGCAAGCTGCGCTGCCTGTGGAGCACGCACCTCATATTCATCAGGGTTGTAGGCGCTCATTACTACGTGAGCGTTGGTGCCGCCGAAGCCGAAGCCAGAGACACCAGCTACTGGGTAGCCGTTATATTCTGGCCATTCGCGTGGATCTTCTACAACTTCCAATCGCTCAGCATCAAAATCAATATAGCGGTTTGGCTCAGTGAAGTTCACGGTTGGTGGCAGGGTCTTGTGCTGCATAGCCAAAATCACCTTGATAACACCTGCAATACCGGCGGCAGATTCAGTGTGGCCAAAGTTAGTCTTTGCAGAACCCAAAAGTGTAGGAGCGGACTGGTCGCGGCCTTGTCCCAGCACTGCACCCAAAGCGGTGGCCTCAATAGGATCACCCAAGATGGTGCCAGTGCCATGAGCTTCCACATAATCCACGGTGGTGGGATCAACGCGGGCATCCATATAAGCACGCTGCAGCACATCAATCTGTGCCTCAGGGTTTGGTGCGGTCAGGCCATTGGAGTGTCCGTCAGAGTTAACTGCGGAACCCTTAATGACGGCGAGGATTTCATCGCCGTCCTTGATGGCATCTTCCACACGCTTAAGCACTACAACGCCAGCTCCATCGGAGCGGACAAAACCATCGGCATCATCAGAGAAAGCATGGATCTTGCCACTGGGGCTAATCACACCAAGTTCAGCAAAGGCGGTGGTAACAAAAGGAGAAGCCAGGATGTTCACGCCACCAGCGATGGCATGATCGGCATCGCCTGCGCGTAGGGCACGAACTGCCTGATGTACTGCAACTAGGGACGAAGAACATGCGGTATCTACGTTGACAGATGGGCCGCGGAAGTCAAAGGCATAGTTAATGCGGTTTGCCACGACTGCGCTGGAGGTACCGGTTAGTGCATAAGGGTGTGCCTCGGCTGGATCTGCTGCGATCATCATGCCGTAGTCATTGTTGGAGGAGCCGATAAATACACCGACTGCCTCGCCACGCAGGCTATTCGGTGCGATGCGAGCGGTTTCTAAGGCTTCCCACGTAAGTTCCAAAAGGATGCGCTGCTGCGGATCCATATTGGCTGCTTCTAGCGGGGAAAGTCCGAAGAACTCAGCATCAAAGCTGGCGATATCTGGAAGGTAACCACCGATGGTGGAGAATTCTTCCATTTTGCGGGCCATAACTTCATCGCCGGAGTATTCAGACCAGCGTCCGATGGGGAGCTCGCTGATGCCATCGCGGCCTTCAACAAGCAGCTTCCACATCTCGTCGAGGTTTTCTGCACCGGGGAAACGGGCAGCCATACCAACGACGGCAATATCGTGGGTGCCAGGGGAATCATTGATTTCGGTGAAGTTGAGCTGACGTTTAACGTTGGAACGCTCAGGCTCACCATCAACAATGCGTTGCGCCAGGCCACGAATCGTCGGGTACTCATATGCAATGGTGGCGTCCAGGGTGATGTCTAGGAGGTTTTCTAGTTCACCGGACAGCACAACAACATCGCGGGAGGAAAGGCCGAAGTTCTCCAAAGCTTTGTCATCCGTTACTTCTTCCTCAGGAAGTCCAGTAGTGCGAATAACCCAGTTGCGGAGCCAGGTGCGAACCTGGTCTACGGTCATCTTTTGTTCCGACGATTGGCTCTGTTCCATATTGATGGCCTCAGCCTTTCACATCGATTGATTTTGACTTTATTACTTTTAATTTTCCACATTTTTTAAGGTTGGGAAACCTCAATAAAAAAGGAATATCCAGACCTATATCGCCCCTGCCTCTAAAAGTGTTTCATTTTGGAGGTCAAAAGCCATAAGAATTTGATTTTAGAGGACTAACCTTGCGAAGCGAAAAGCCTCTGATAGGAAATCCATCAGAGGCTTTAAATAATTGCTAATTAATTTGCTTGCTCAGCAATATAATTTCGCTGGTTAACGCGACGTGCAATCTTGCCAGAGGAGGATCGAGCGATCTCATCGGCTGCTAAGATTCGGATCTCTTCTGGAACCACACCATGGGCAGTACCCACTGCAGCGCGGATTGCTTCAATCGCAGCTTCATCATTGGCAGGATCAGCGGTGCTATCGCGTTCTGCCAAGATGATGAGCTTTTCAATATCCTCCGCAGGAACAGCAAAGGCAGCTACGGAATCCACGCGGATGTGGCTGGATGCAGCCTGAACGGTGTACTCAATATCCTGTGGGTAGTGGTTACGTCCTGCCACCACGATGAGGTCCTTGATACGGCCGGTGATGTAGAGCTCATTGTCCAAGATGACGCCCAAGTCACCGGTTGCCATCCAGTAGTTGTCATCGGCAGCGCCAGCGGCACGGGAGTTTTCTTCCAAGCGGCTCAGTAGACGGTTACGGAAGGTTTCTGCAGTATCTTCCTCACGATCTAGGTAACCGGCTGCGGTGTTTTCACCGTGAGTCCAGATCTCACCAATCTGACCTTCTGGCAGCTCAGCCTTGGTTTCAGGATCAACGATTACCATTTGCTGCGGGGTAACAACCTGACCATTAGATACAAATGGAACGGCATTAGCGGCACCCTTCTCCACCAATTCCACGCGGTGCTCCTTCAGAACCTCGCGGTCAAAGTATGCAACTACTGGGCGGTTTTCGGTCTGTGGGGTAGCCACCAGCAGTGATGCCTCCGCCAGACCATAGGAAGGACGCATGGACTGAGTTGGCAAGCCATAAGGCTCAAAAACTTCACGGAAGCTTTGCAGAGCAGAAACGGTGACTGGCTCAGAACCAACCACCACTGCGTCAACGTTGGAAAGATCGAGTTCTTCACCCTCAGCTGGCTTGGCATAACGGGCAGCCAATTCCAGGGCGAAGTTAGGAACCACGGTGTAAACATTCATGTCAGTTTCATCGGCGCGGCGTGCCATCTGCTTGATCCAGCGGGAAGGCTGCTGCACGAAGTCACGTGGATTCATGAACTCATTGTCCAAGCCAAGCATGGTAACAAAGGCAGCCAGAATAATGCCCATGTCATGGTGTAGAGGCAACCAAGACACCAAACGCAATGGAGTTTGCAGCTGCACGCCCTTAAAGATCTGCAGCACGTTGGTCAAGATCGAGCGGTTGGTCAGCACCACACCTGCTGGGGTGCGGGTGGAACCGGAGGTGTACTGCAGGAATGCGGTGAGGTCGATGGGAGCAACCTGGCGCATGGCGATAAGGCGCTTGCCGGCCTCGGTCATCATTGGGTTCTCATAGGACTCAGCCAAGGAATCTGGCAGGGAGTCTACGGCGAGAATGCGTGGACGCTCCTTGGCAGGAAGAGCGGAGAAGTGCTTACGTACGGCACCTGCGGAGTGGGTGTTGGTCAACACCACAACTGGGCTGGAGTCAGCAAAAACCGCATTGAGGTGGTCAGCATGACCAGGCTCGGTGGGATCATAAAGCGGAACTGGAACCAGACCTGCATAAAGGGCACCGAGGAAGCTGAAGATGTACTCCGGGCTATTGTTAGCCAAGATGGCAGCGCGGTCACCAATGCTGGCTACCTGCTGCAAACGGCCAGCAACGGCCTTGACGCGGGTGTCAATTTCAGTGCGGGTGTATTCAATGAGCTTGCCTTCGCGGGATTCGGAGAAATCCCAGAAGTGCATGCGCTTCTTGTCTCCGCCGCCCTCAGCCACATCAGCCTGGTACATGAACTCTGCCATGGCTGCCAGGGTCATAAATGGTGGCAGGTTGATGTCGCCATTCTCATCAAAGAATGAGCCAATAGCCTTTTGTAGATCCATGTGGTTACCTAACTCCTCGCTACGTTGTCATCGCCATATGTACTGGGATGCGACGCGAGACTCGTTGGTGCCCCACGTCGGAAAATTTTCAATTTATATTACTTTTGGAAACTAACACTACTTGAGCACCCACCATGAGCTCCAAAACCGAGCCTTTTGCCAGTCCACCAGTTTTTCGTCGAAAAGCGTTTTAAGCGTTGTCAATGAGGTTAGTAGCCCAGTCAACAAGCCACTTATCAGTGGTTGTACCTGGGAAAACATTGGGGTTGGTGGCATATTGCGCATGGATACCATTAGCCGCAACCATGGCCATCGCGCGTTCTAGTGCATTGCCCACATTTGCTGGCGCATCGCAGATGGTGTCATCGGGAGCGCAAATATCTTGCACTCGATCATTAAGCACACCAAAGCCACCCTCGCGGGCACCACGCATGGTGGCGCCGGGGACGATGGGCTGAACCAGCAGGTTTAGCGGCTGCAGTGCAACCTCGGCACCTACGCCGGAGACAAAGGTGCCCGGGAATTGGCCAACACCAGGTACCCGGCGACCGTCAGCAACCAGGGCGACACCCCTGATGCGTTCGGCGGGAATTGCGCCTTGACCTGATCCAATTTGGGCAGCAAGGTCACCGGCAATAACGGCTCCCTGGGAGAATCCCGCAATGATGAAGTCTGTTGCGGGGCACTGCTGGTTCATGCTGACGAGCTCACCGGTGAGCGTAGACAAGCCCTCATTGCGGGACTGGTCATAGGTCATCTCATCGGGCGAGTTGATATTGCGGAATTGCGCGGTATAGGGCAGGGTCCATACCTTGACGTCCTCTGCTGGATAGCGTTCCTGCAAAGGGCGCGAGAAATTGAGCATGAAGGACAAAGGGTTTGCGGTGGGATTGATAGGATCATCATTTGCCGCAGATTCCCAGGTGCCTGGTGCAGAAATTACCTCTACATCAGGGCACCAAGCAGGTTGCTCAGGCGCTGCCGAAGTTTCGGTGCCGTCTGGAATTCCTGGGATGCCAGAATCCTTAGTAGTGTTCACATACTGCACAATGCCCACGCCAATGAGGACAAGAACAATCAGTACAGCAATAACGGTGATGGTTTTCCTCATCGGTTAACAATACGTCCGTTCCGCGGTTTCTTTCAGCAGGGTGGAAATTTTCTCCGCCTCTGCTTCGGTCACTTTGGTGCGTCCCTGCACAATGAGCTGGCCAGCAACAGCGTCCGGAGTGACATTGGCATCCTTGTTCTCCGAATTGCAATAATTCGAGGCCGTGGAGATCATGAGGTCTTCAAGGCCATCAACATTAATGCCGCCATCTTGTAGTCCCTTAAGAAATTCCTTCTCTTCGGTGCTACGTTCCGCGTTAGTGGTAGGAAGTTTTGACACCTCCGCTGCTGCGCCATCCTTAGTCGATCCACTGCTCTTTTTTGAGCTTGTCGACGCCTCCGTGCTGCCATCCTTTGCCGTAGTGGAGGCACTACTTGAGCCCTCCCGGGCGAGTGAATTCGCCGCTGCGCCAGAGTTGTCAGCATCGGTGGAATCGCCTTCCACTGTCACACCGCCACAGGCGGTGAGCAGTGAGGCCATTACAACAACAGTTAGGCCCTTAAAGGTTGGGATCGACTGCGGAAACTTCACTGTTAGCGGGACTCCTCGATATTTCCGTTTACCTGGCGGATGGTGCCATTTTCAAAATCAATGGTCTGTCCACCGGAGGTGATGGCAGTCTGGTCAGTGGTTGGGAAGCCATATGCGCCCTGTTCCCAGCCCTTTGCGCCCCAGGCGTTGAAGATATCGCCGGTGAGGATGAAGTGCGCACCAGTTTCTGCGGACCAGTAGATGTTGCCCTTTTCAAAGGTTTGGAAAGCTCCACCATTGATCAGCTGCTCATTGCCGGTTGGGAAACCGAGCTTTGCAAAGACGTCATCTGCTGCGTATTTCTTGGCGATTTCACCACGCACCCAGTAGGTAGCGTTGGTGTTGGTGCGGTAAATGTATCCACCCTGGAATTCCTGACGGTATCCACCGTTGTATTCCACTGCAGCACCGGTTGGGTAGCCGAGGCTGCCCTTTTCAAAGTCCTGGGTGCCCCATGCTGCAAGCATGTCAGATGGGATCTCCCATGGGCCGGTGGTTGCGGTCCAGTAGATGGAACCGTGCTCGAAAGTGACGTAACGGCCAACTCCATCAGGGGTGGTCATCTCATTGGAAGTTGGGAAGCCCAACCAGGAATCTGGGCCGCCAAGCTCGGAGTAACGAGCGTTGATGCGTCCGTAGAGGCCAAAGGCGCCGGTATTAGCGGACCAATAAGCGCGACCATTAGCAAAGTCCTGTGCGCGACCGGTGGAGCTTGGGTACTCATTGGTCAAGCAAGCACCAAGTGTGCCGTTAGCGGTTGCTTCAGCGATTGCGCCAACTGCGGTGCACTCTGCGCCACGGTCATCGGTGGATAGTCCCAAAGCATCAGCCATGTATGGGAAAGCCTGAGTCATCTCAAACTGCCAGTATGGCCATGCGTGCACGCCGGATGGGCGGAAGCTGGAGACGACGTTAACGCCAGCATTATTAGCTGCATCAACGAAAGTCTGGGTGCTCATGCGGGAAATGATTTCCAGGCCAACACCAGCAGGGTTAGCTGGACCGGTAGCAACAGAACCCTCGGTACCAAAGTCATCTGCACCGTTACCAGCGGAAACGTAGATGGACTTGCCCTTAAGTTTTGCGACGTTAGTCTTTGGATCGTTTTCATACCAACGCTCAGAGCCTGCAGGACCCCACATTGCGTTGACATCGTATCCGCCGGCATCTGCCAGTGCTGCAGAAATTGCAATTGGCATACCGGTGGAAGTGGTGTCTAGGTAGCCGGAGAAGGAGCCGACAAACTTGAACATATCTGGGTAGTGGGTTGCGATATTAACTGCAGCAGTACCACCCATGGAGATACCGGTGATTGCACGGTTGGTGTTGGAGCGGAAGCCCTTATCCAGGATTGGTGCCAATTCCTGAGTTAGGAAGGTTTCCCACTTGTAGTTCTTGCCGTTGTTTGGCTCATTCCAGTCAGAGTAGAAGGAGCTTTCGCCACCGACTGGGAGGACAACCATGACATTCTTATCGGCAAAGTACTGCTCAATGTTGGTCTCAATGGTCCAACCGCTCTGCTCTTCGATGGCGCGCAGACCATCAAGTGCCCAGATTTCTGGGAATTCGCGGGTTGGGTCAGAGTACCAATCGCGTGGCAAGAGGACCTGCACCTTGATGGGGGTCTCTGGCATTGCTGCGGACTGGATGGTAAGGACTACGTGCTTGGAAGTAGACCATTCTGCGCTGATAACGCGCACACCTTCAGGAAGACCAGCGATTTCTGGGTAGGTAACCTCACCGGCAGGAATCTCTTCCACATTTGGCTGCAGGTAGTCAGTCAATCCGTCGGTAATTGCACCAATTGCACCATCGGTGATTGCCGAAGAAGATGACAGGTTGGAGGACTGCGCCATCGCAGATGGAGCCGTCAGAGACATGGTTAGCGCAATGGCGGTTGGAATAGCGCCAGCTGCGATCCAGAGGGAACGGCTCCTGGACTTGGTGGAACGAGATGCGGTGTCGCGCATGAAGTTATCCTTCTCAATTGTTTTTGGTCTGCTGCATACACAGGCTAGTCCAGTACAGAAGGCATTGGCGCGTCGAACTGAAAGTTCCCCGCTTTCATCCAGCACCAATGATTTCCACACTATTAAAAATGGACTATGCCTTGAGAGTCTTCAGTTCTATCCAGCTTGTCGTAAAACCAACACAGAAAGTTACACACAACATTGCGTGATTATCCCTATGCAGGCCACAACTCCAGAATGCTCTCAATCTTAAGTACAACTTGAGGGTTTTAACAATGCCACACCGGAAATTACGGCATTAATCATAAAAAATTGGGGTTTTATTAGGCATATTCACCTAAATGCTTAACGCGTTAATTTACACCGCAAGTTATTCCTTATATATAAGGAATAACCCCCAGATTGAGCAACGATCCGGAAAGTAAAAACGCCGCGCTCCCCGCAGTGATGCGGGAGGCGCGGCGCTGGGTGGCGTCGAAAAGCGCAGCAGTTTTACCAGGCGTTCATAACGTTAAGAACGCGACCCTGAGTCTTAACCAGCTGGGAATTGAACTGCCCCCAGCCGTGAATACCGGTTGCAGGGTAATCGGCAGTAACGTTAAGACCCTGGAGGCGAGCCTTAGATTCCCACAGGCGAGTGGAGATTAAGGAGGTAACCTCAAGCACAGAGCCAGTCAGGCGGTGATCTGCGCGCACACCGTTATCTTCTGGACCCCACAGGCCGGAAGCTGCAGAGATGTAGACATCGGTATTGGCTAGACCGCCCATGTTCCAAAAAGGATCGTTTTCAAAACGGCGTGGGTTCACGATGGAACCATACATAGCGTTGACGTTAAATCCGCCGGTATCCAGCATGGCCAGACGCAAGAGGGTCTGCATACCCGGAGCAGTGGTGTTGAGGTATCCAGACCAAGACATGGCCTGACGGAACTGATCAGGGTGCTTTGCAGCAAGGTTCAGCGCAGCAGTGCCACCCATGGACAGGCCACCGATGGAGTTGTTATTACGCGCCACACCGAAGTTCTGCTCGAGGTAAGTAGGCAGTTCCTGAGTGAGGAAGGTTTCCCACATGTAGATCACTGGATCAGAGGAGGAGAGGGAAGCCTGGCCGTTCCAATCTGCATAGAAGGAACCGGCGCCACCCACTGGCATAACCAGGGTGATGTTATTTGGCGCATAAAGTGCAGCAGCATTGGTATCTACCAGCCATGCATTGGAGGCATCGGTAGCACGCATGCCATCAAGGAGGTAGAGACCAGCATTGCCACCACGCTCAGCAGGCTGAATCTGAACCGGGATATTGCGACCCATTGCCTGAGACCAGACATCGCAGCGCTGCACCCAGTAGCCCGCACCATCCCAATCACAGGTTCCAGAGTTATCGCCGCGCAGCCAGTCACGGTTGGCAGCTGCCGCGGTACCAGTTCCGACCACCATTAGTGCAGCTGCGGTAGCGATGGCCACCAAAATGGCTATGAGCTTCGAGCTAGCTGCGCCAGCATGTGAACGTAGGGACATGATTCTCCTCCGGGCAAAAATGGATACGAACTACTCGACAGCTCGGACCGTCGATACCTCTAGTTGCCTATCTTGTTTTCCGGCAGATACGTTACCAACTCGTGACTCTCTTGGGAAGTTTTAAGGAATTACTGAGCTGTAATTAAGCGTTTACTGAGAGGCGTATAAAGGCTCGCCACGGGGCTCATCCAGCTTTATATCCACAGGCCAGGATATTTCTGGGAGTCCTTGCTGGTCCTCCGCAGGAGTGGCCTGAAAATCTTTCAAAAGATCTGCCGGCTCATCGGAGATTTCCAAAGTTCTACCCTCAGTGAGGGCAAATTTAATATTGTCCACAAAGCGGTGATAAGACATTGGCTCACGATAAGTCTGGAACAGATGCACCAGTTCCGGATGACGCAAAGCCTGCCGCGCCTGATAGATCTTCTCCCCATCAAGCCAGCCCGGGCTATAAGCCAAAGGCGTTGCGGATTCTGCGACCTGCCATTCCAAAGCCATCAACTTATCGTGGCCAATACGTCCGCCCTCAATACGTGGCTGGCGAGCAGCCAAAGGAGTGGCCAAACCAATGAGATCTGTAATGCGCACATTAAGTGGCGCATTCATAGAAGTCATGCCGAGGTTCACGTGGAAGATAGTTGGTGGCAAATTAGCCAAGTCACCAGCTTCTGTGCCCTCCACCCGCGGCGTAGTAATCCAAGAAAACTCGCTGGGATTATCCATGGTCAAAATGCTGAGCTGTTGGCCAGTAGGCTGCGCCAAAGTTTGATCCCGCATAACTTCCACATAGTCATTGAGGGAATCAGCGCCCAGGAAGTCCTCCGCATAAAGCGGTGCATCGCCAGGCTCACGGTTGGTGAAATCAATCCAAAAATCGCGCTCATCCACCACATTTTGGCCAGTGTTTTCCCACGGGTGGCCTTGCACAAAAATCACTGTAGACCACGCCCACGTAGCAAAAACCATGGCAAGAGCTGCGAAATCCTGCCAGCTGCGGTTGATTACACTGATGGGAATAACAGCCACCGGCAACAAAATAGCGAAAAGTGGCAGCAAGAGCATACGACCATGCATAAAGTCACCGCCTACCCGGATGACATAAAGGAAATGCACCAGCGCACAGATCACAATGACAGTGATAGACATACCTGGAGTACGCAAACCCAATCGCCCCTGCGGGAATTGCACCCGAGCATCCACCCGCCACACGGTAAAAGCTGCCGCACCAAGCAACAGCGCCAAGCCCAGCCAGAGATTATATGGGCCAGTGAAATCCTCCACATAAGCCCAGCCTGTCCCCCACACTGCATCTGAGGCAGACTTAGCCACCGCAGTATGTGGCACCATCAGCCCGTAATAGCCCATGCGAAAAATTTGATAAGCGCCCGGAATTGGCAAAGCAACGGCCAAAATACCCAGCATTACCCGCCAACGCGGGGCGCTAATCAGCAGGAGCAATCCAGTTAATCCACCATAAAGGGCAAGTTCAGGGCGGACAAGCCAACTCAAACCAGACCAGAAGGCCAAGAGATAGGTGATGCCACCGGCACGCACAAAGTTATTGTTGGCTAGGCCTGTGCCCTTAGCTCCAGCGCCCTGGATTCGAGCGCCCTGCTCGCGCGGACCCGAGGTTGCCCACAGCACCAGCAGCAGCCACTGCACGGAAATCCAAAAAATTGCCAAGCCCCATTCCAAACCGGAGGTGGCAAAATCTCGTGCAGGCGAAAGGCTGAAATAGCCAATTATGCCGGCAGGGAGCATGAGCGCAACTTTTTTGCGGTGCAAATGCGCAGTTCCCAGCACACCAATTACGGCAGCTGCAGTGGTGAAAATCAACGCCAACCACAGCGCAATATCTTCTAGCCGCAAATCGGTGACCAGCGCAACTACATAAATGCAGTACTGCCAAAGGGTAGAAGTATTGGCCTCCACCCTCTCCCCCGCGTTAAAAACTGGACCGTTTCCAGCCAGCAGGTTTCGCACGGTGCGCAGGACAATGAGGCCGTCATCGCTAATCCATTTGCGGGTCCATCCGGCCCAGAAAGCAAAGATGCCTGCAGTGATCGCTGCCAAGCAGGTGGTGAGGAAAGTTATTTCAGCACCGGAAAGCTTTGGGGTTTTAAAGGTTTCACGGTGCACACCCACGGCTTGTGGCCGACGCAGTGTTGTGGTCGCGGCATTTTGCGCACGGGTATTTTCGCGGTCACTACCAGCAGAGTCAGCTGCTTCACCTTGCGGCGCAGCTGATTGTTGGGGCGCTGATGCTGAGGAATTCCCGGGCTCAAATTCCGGACGCGGGGTGCTAAACGTCATGAGGGCAAATGCTAGCACCGTGGGTAGCTGAATACCTCAATGGACATGCTGGTCAGCGCATATACATTGTAGATTATTTATTCTTGGAGTATTAGCTGCAATAAAAATGGACGCTGCCAGTTTCCCAGCAGCGTCCATTTTAAAAGTTCGTAAAACTAGATCATTGGCATGACATAAACAGCCATGACAATGCAGAAGATCCAGCCGAGTGCCAGAACCTGCAGCACCTTATCACCGAGTGCTACTTCATCTGGAGCTCCACCGTCACCGGTATCCACACCAGCTGCATAACGCAAGATGGCGATGGTGAAAGGAACCATAGAGATTTGGTACCACGGACCTGCATCATGGGATTGCTGGGAAAGGTCGAAGCCCCAGAGTGCATAGGACATAACCACAGCGGTTGCTGCCAGAGTCCACACAAAGCGCAGGTAGGTTGGGGTGTAGCTTTCCAAAGACTTGCGGATCTTGGCACCGGTACGCTCGTGCAGCAGAATTTCTGCATAACGCTTACCGGAGGCCATAAAGAGGGAGCCAAAGGCTGCCACCAGCAAGAACCACTGGGAAAGATCAATTCCTGCAGCTACGCCGCCGGCCATGGCGCGCAGCATAAAGCCTGAGGACACCAGTGCAATATCAATCACTGGCTGGTGCTTCCAGCCAAAGCAATAACCCAGCTGCAGCACGATGTAGACACCGATAACAGAGGCCAGAGCTACGCCGTCGGTGGCCAAGAAGGATAAGCCAACTGCCAGCACGATGAGGATAATGGCCATGGCATAGGCCATACCTACTGGCAGCATGCCTGCAGCGATGGGGCGGAAACGCTTGGTTGGGTGCGCGCGGTCAGCTTCAACATCGCGGGCATCGTTAACCAGGTAAATAGCGGAGGCGCCAAAGCAGAAAACGATGAAAGCTAGAGCAACGTCGAGCAAAGTGCGCTGGTTGAAGATTGCTTCAGCACCGGCTGCCAAAGGTGCGGCCAAAACCAGGACGTTTTTGACCCACTGCTTGGGGCGCAGTGCCTTGATCATGGCATCAGCCAGGTTTTTAGGTGGCTGCTTCTTTTTGCCATCAAGCTCAAGTGCTGAGGTATGCGGCTCAGAGGTCAGGAAATCCTCGTGCTCGTGCTGGTTCTCAGCTACGTTATCGCTCACTTCTTGGACCTTTCAATCTTGTGGACGGTCTCTGCGGTTGCTGCACCCAGCAGTGCTCCGGCAAGCACGTCTGTTGGGTAATGGACTCCGAGAACCATACGCGAAAGTGCCATCACGGGGATACCCAGCAGGGGCAGCGGAGACTTGGTGATACGAGCCAGGTAGACCATGGTGGCGGTTGTTGAGGTCGCATGGGAGGAAGGGAAGCTCAGCTTGGAGGGAGTTCCCACACCAATTTTGATGGCAGCATCATGAGGTCGCGGACGGCGCACCACACGCTTGATAATCACCGAAGCAGCGTGGCTGGCCAAAGCCGCAACAAAAAGCCCAGCCCAAGAGTTGCGGCGTTTTTTATCCACCACAGCACCAGTTGCGCCAATGGCCATCCAGCCTGCAGCGTGTTCGCCCACCAAGCTTAGAGTGCGAGCGGTGGGAATAACTCCAGGTAAATCCACCAAAGCATCCTGGATTTGCACCAGAATCTGGACTTCCTTATTGCTCATCAAAAACCTTTCCCCATGCCTCACGGCTCACGAGTTCTGCATGTGCTGCGCGGTATCGGGTGCGTAGTTCGTCGAAACGCTCTGCTACCTGCTTCTGCAGGTCGCGAGCCTCCTTGCCCAGCTCCTTGGCCTTGTCGCGGTCGCGCTTGCGGTAGACCACACCGCGGCCATCGGCCGTGGTGACAGTAGCGCCGTCAACGCGGGAAAGGCTAAACCAGCGTGCCTCGATTGGTGCGAAGTTCGCCTGTGGCACCTCGTGGTGAGCTGGATCTTCCTTGGACAGGGAGTGCTTGAGACCCTTAGCCAGCCACATTGCCTTCTTGATTGGTGCGAGACGTCCGCCAATGTCCTTGGTGGGCACACCAGGTGCACCGGTGGCATTAGGCAGTTCGGTAGCGCTTGGCAAGACCACAGCATCTGGGTAGGTCTTGCGGATCGCAGCGATGCGAGGCAAGGAGGTTTCCAGAATGTCAAAGAGCTTTTCTGGTCCGGCCAGGAAGTCCTTCATGGCTTCATTTTGAATAGCCACGGTGGAGTATTCCAGGCAGAGCAAGTGCTTAAAAGTAGCCTTTTGCATGGACTTTACAATTCCAGCAACGTCACCGTCGTGGTGAATAGCTGCAACTACCAGGCGGTTACGCAGGTGAAAATAGGCTTGCCAGTCAATGGCGTCATCCTTATCGGACCAAGCCATATGCCAGATGGCAATGCCAGGCCAGGTGGCGGTGGGGAATCCTGCTGCCTTGGCACGTAGACCGTATTCGGCGTCATCCCACTTAATAAACAGTGGCAATGGCTGGCCGATCTTTTCTGCAACCACGCGTGGGATCATGCACATCCACCAACCGTTGAAATCTACATCAATGCGGCGGTGGAGATCGCGGGAGTTGGGAGCATCTGGCTTGTCGCCAAATTGTCCGCGGTCGTGCAGTGGGTGCTTGGAGAAGTCATGGTCATAGTGCACATGAGGCGCAGAGGTCCACATGAAGTCATGGTGTCCCACAACCTCGCCCATGGAGTGCAGGTGGCTGCGCTCCTGGAGGTTGAGCATTTGTCCGCCAACCAAAATTGGGGACTTTGCATAACGAGCTACCTGCAACGCACGCAGCACGGAGTCCGGCTCGATGGCAATGTCATCATCCATGTACAGGATGTAAGGGCTTTGTGCTGCACCAGCTGCGCCCTTGCCGTCAACGCCGCCCAAGGCCTCAAACATGATGCGAGAATAACCGCCGGAGCCGCCGAGGTTGCCCTGGCGGAATTCATAAAAGCGCTCGCCAAAGTGCTCTACTGCAGCCTGGTAACCAGGCTCATCAGCGGGGTGCTTATTTCCCTGATCAGGCATGATCAAGGTGTCAATAACAGCGTCCACAGCCGGGTCAGAGGCAAGGGCCTCCAGTGCTGCCACGGCATCTGCCGGACGGTTGAAGGTTGGAATGCCGATGGTTGCGCGAGCTTCAAAAGGTCCAACTTCAGTGCCATCAGGCATGATTTGAGCCTTTGGCGCACATGGTGCAAACCAGCCAGCTTCTTCAATGGTGGCGTCGGTTTCGGCGGTGAGGTCGAACCAGATCCAGCCACCGTCTTCAAAAGGCGCTAGTGACACTTCAAATTCAATGACATCATCTTTAACAACGGAACCGGTGATTCCGATGCGTGCGCCATCAATTTTGGAGCGATAAAGGTCCACACGGGCTTCGCCGGAAACCTTCAGCTTGAGTACTACAGAATCGAGTTGGGACCAGCGGCGCCAGTAGCTTGCGGGGAAGGCATTGAAGTAAGTCTGGAAAGACACCTCTGCACCCGCGGGGATAGCAACGCTGAAACGGTCATCCCATACCAAGCGTTCCTTATTATTTTCAGCTTCAAGCAGGTATAGGGACCTGACATCCGCCGGCTCGCCGCGCCTCGGCAGGAGCACGCGCTGTAGCTGCTCAACCGCCAGGTTTGTTGCGCTCATTGACGTATCTTCACCCTTCATTGAACTCACAATTATTCGTCTCAAGCGTAGTATCAGGCAGCCTCATTCACAGAACTTACGCGCCGTAAAGCCCTGATAAAGATCTGTTAATGCACCACCCCCATTCACATAATCCCTGCTCCTGCCCTTAGGGGCAGGCCATGCAGGGCAATTTTAGAGACCTCGGATTAAGCGCCCAGCGATAGCGAAATCCATCACCCCAACGTTAAAAAGACGCTTTTCGACGCAACCCCCTACGCCAAATGTGGAGATATGGTCACAATATCTTCATCTGCTTATTTTGCCTCAGGGCTCGACTTAGACTAAGCCTTATGGCACTTCAATCACTGACCAAGACCACCTGTGGACTAGCAGCCGGCGCATTGATAGTGATGGCCGCTCCCCTTGCTGCACCCGCATTTGCCCAAGACACGATGACAGATCCAGGAGTTATCGAGGTAAGCGTCCTTGATAACGCAGATAAACTAGCAGCCTCTGATGAGGACTTCTTAAGCTCCGATACTCAGAAAATTGACTTCCCTGCCGAAGTTAAATCCGTGCACTACATCACCTTCGCCGACGGCAGCGAGAACACTAATGATGATGTGGAAAACTTCCTACGCGCGCAACAGCCCGCACTAATCCAGGAAGACTCTTTTGCACCTGGGGTTGTCATTATTGCCGTGGGTTTTAATCCCAACACCATGGGTGCGTATGCCGGAAATGATGTTGCAGCAGCTACCGGCATTGCTGAACAAGATCGCATTGATGGAATTACAGACGTTATGCGTCCACTACTCCAAGATGGCAAAACTTCATTGGCCATGTTGGAGGGGGCTAAATCAGTAGCTGATACCTCGGTGGTAGCTGAAGATAACAGCCTCGGCGCAGGTTGGATCGCAGGCATTGTCGGTGGCATCGCTGCGTTGACGGCTGCCATTGTGGCCTGGGCTTGGGGCCATGAAAGAAAGAAAAAGGCCCGTACCGCGCGCGAGAACTTCGATTATGCACAGCGCCATTATGGTGAGGTTGCCCAGCAGCTTGATGGCATTAATGTGCGTGCCCATTCCCTGACCTCACCATTGGCTAATGATGAACTACGCCGCCAGTGGGATGATGTGCATGGCAGGTTCCTCGAGGTCAACGATATTTTTGGGAGTTTGGAAGGTCTTAAGGCCAGCTCTCCTGATAAGGATTTTGTCAAAGCTTCAGACGATATCTCCAAGGCACATACTGCAATTAGCCAGGTGGAAAAAGCTCAGGAAAATATCGACACCCTCTACAACATGGAGCATGGGGATGAAGGAGTGCGCCGCCGTGAGCTCACTCGTTTACGTGAAGATATGCAAGAGGCACGACAAGATATTAACGATAAAAATTCCCTGGTGGATGACACCTTGCGCACGCTCATTTCACGCACTGAAGGCCTTTCTCCTGCATCACCAGCTTTTATGGATGACTACGCCCGCTTGATTCGCGATTATGCGGTGGCGCTTCGCGGCGTCGAAAAGCAACTTGGTGAAACCAAGCAAACCACTGACCGCACTGCCCCTGCCATCTACGATGACAACTGGCGGGTTGGCACGGGATACAACGCCTTTGTGCCTTATTACATGATCAGCACCTGGCATGCAGCCGATGTTAGCGCTGCTTCTAGTGCTTCCTCAGGCAGCGCAAATACCTCATTTAGCAGTGGTTTCTCTGGCGCTGGCGGTGGCTCCAGTTGGTAATTTTGCCAGTCTAAAAATGCCATAAATTCCCAGTACAACCATGCAGCCCAGCGCCCAGCCTGCCAGCAGGTCGCTGGGCCAATGTACGCCCACATACAGCCGTGCCAGGCCGATGAGCAGGGCTATTAACCACACAATCATCAGCCACCAACGACGAAATATGAGGGTGAGCACCGTGGCCAGAGCAGCAGCGCCCACCGCATGACCTGAAGGCAGCGAAAAATTGGTCTCAGTAACCAAATGTGGCGCCAACTGGGGTCGCGGACGCTCCAATATGGCTTTAAGCAGCGTGCTGGATAAATTAGCAAAGAGCACGGCCGCTGCCGGGAAGGCACTACGCTTACTGATACTTAGGACCCCGGCCAATAAAAACATCACAGTTGGGCCGGTGACCTGTGTAAAGATGACAATAATGGGGTCTAATGCGGGGTTTCTTAAAGAGTTAAAAAATTCCATAATCTGCCGATCCACCACATCGCTCCTTATTTGCTGACTTAGGTGGAGTTTAGGCAAGGTTCGGCCGACGACACCCCACCCGGCGCGGGGGCGTCAGCGCTTGCCAGCGCGGGGGTGCACATTCTTCTGATATTTCACTTTGCTATTTCTTGCTAAAAGTCGAGCTAAAGGCCAATTTTTGGAGATTTTTAAGAAAATATCAAAGCTAAACAAACGGGGGGATTTTTATGTCCTGCGCCACACTCAATCTAAAAGGGTGATGTAAACCACTATGTAGATGTATTGATCTTGTCTTCGAAAATTTTAAGGAGCTTTAAGTGTCTGCTACAGAACTCAACATTGCGGCTGAAAAGTGGCTGGAATCCCTCGAGCAAGCCCTCGCCGCACCAGATGCCACAAGCGCAGCAGCTGCCGTGGTGGAACTTTTCGAAGCAGAAGGTTATTGGCGTGACCTCCTAGGTTTTAGCTGGAACCTCACCACCGCCGAGGGTGCTGCGCAGATTTCCGATTTGATCAGCTCCACCTGGCCCGACAGTGCGCTGCGCAATATTTCTCTCAAAGGTGACGCCGCTGATGAAGGCGAAGGTGTAACCCGCGTGCACTTTAGCTGCGAATCTGCACACTTTTCCTGCACGGGAATTGTGCGCCTGCGTGATGGCAAAGCCTGGACCATGCTCACCTCTGCCCGCGAATTGCTGGAATACCCAGAACCTAAGGGACGTCGCCGCGAGCTAGGCGCAGTGCATGGACAAACGGAAGATACCCGCAACTGGAGCGATCGCAAGAAGGAACGTCAGGAAGCTCTGGGTAATACCGAGCAGCCTTATGTGTTGATTGTGGGTGGTGGCCAAGGTGGCATTGCACTTGGCGCACGCCTAAAAAGGCTTGGAGTTCCAGCCCTGATTGTGGATAAAGCTGCCCGCCCAGGCGATCAGTGGCGCAGCCGTTATCGTTCCCTCTGCCTGCACGATCCAGTCTGGTACGACCACCTGCCATATCTCCCCTTCCCTGATGACTGGCCAGTGTTTACGCCTAAGGACAAGATGGGCGATTGGCTGGAGCACTATGTGGGCATTATGGATCTGGATTATTGGACCAACACTGAATGCCTCAACGCCACTTTTAATGAAGCAGAACAGCGCTGGGATGTGGCAGTAAACCACGATGGCACTGAAACCACCTTGCACCCCACCCAGTTGGTGATGGCAACCGGCATGTCAGGCTCCCCCAACCGCCCACACCTTAAAGGTGAAGAGAATTTCCGCGGAGAAATCCGCCACTCCTCTGAGCACCGCGGTGGCGACGCCGACCGTGGCAAGAATGTGGTCGTGCTTGGTGCCAATAACTCAGCCCACGATATTTGCGCTGATCTTTATGCCAATGGCGCAAAACCTGTGATGATTCAACGCACCTCCACTCATATCGTGCGTTCCGAATCCCTTATGCGAGAGGTTTTCGGCCCGCTTTATTCCGAGGATGCGCTTGAAGCGGGCATTGACACCGATACCGCTGATCTGCTCTTTGCTTCTTGGCCTTATAAAGTGCTGCCCGGAATTCAAAAAGGTGCCTTTGACAAAATCCGCGAGGATGACAAAGAGTTCTACGAGAAGCTGGAAAAAGCTGGCTTCCTCCTCGACTTCGGCGATGATGATTCCGGCCTCTTCCTAAAATACCTGCGTCGCGGCTCCGGCTACTACATCGACGTGGGAGCCTCTGAACTCGTGGCCGATGGCAAGATTCCGGTTCGTTCCGGTGTGAGCATTGCAGAAGTTAAGGAAAACTCGGTGCTTCTCACCGATGGAACGGAACTGCCTGCCGATGTAATTGTGCTGGCCACTGGCTACGGCAATATGAATAACTGGGTAGCACAGCTGGTTAGCCCAGAAGCTGCCGAAAAGGTGGGTCCTTGTTGGGGCCTTGGCTCTGATACCACCAAGGATCCCGGCCCTTGGGTGGGAGAGCTGCGCAATATGTGGAAGCCCACTACCATTGATGGCCTATGGTTCCACGGCGGCAACCTACACCAGTCCCGCCACTACTCCCGTTACTTGGCGCTGCAGCTCAAGGCACGTTTTGAGGGCATGGAGACCCCGGTGTACAGCAAGACTGAGAGTGCCGAGGTTTCGGCATAAGGGTTAAACAAACCAAAAAGAAATCCCGGTTTCAGCATTCCTTGAAGGAGTTCTGAAACCGGGATTTTGCACTTTTAGCTAAAAGCTAATTAGTGTCCGCGCTCTTGCTCTAGTGGTGCGCCTTCGTTAAAGAAGGGTGCGAGCTTGTTGTCGAACATGCTCAATGCGGCACCAATAGCCATGTGCATATCTAGGTACTGGTAGGTGCCAAGACGTCCACCAAAAAGCACCTTATTATTAGCAGCCTCAGCAGCGGCACGCTCGCGGTACCTCTTTAGCATCTCGCGGTCATCTGGGGTGTTAATGGGGTAATAAGGCTCGTCATTACCTTCAGCAAAGCGAGAGAACTCACGCATGATGACGGTTTTGTCCTTGGGGTACTGCTCTTCACGCTCTGGGTGGAAGTGACGGAACTCGTGGATGCGGGTGAATGGCACATCTGCATCGTTGTAGTTCATCACTGGAGTGCCCTGGAAGTCGCCGGTTTCTACAACTTCAGTTTCAAAGTCGAGGGTGCGCCAGCCCAGCTTTCCTTCGGAGTAGTCAAAGTAGAGGTCTAGTGGTCCGGTGTAGACCACTGGTGCGTCTGGGTTAGCGCGGCGGATTTCATCGCGTACTTCAAACCAGTCGGTGTCCAGATGAACATCGATGAGCTCATTGTCAGCCATGCGCTCGAGCCAGGCGGTGTAGCCGTCTACTGGCAGACCTTCATAGGTGTCGTTGAAGTAGCGGTTGTTGAAGTTATAGCGCACTGGCAGACGGGTGATGTTGCCAGCTGGCAGGTTCTTTGGATCGGTCTGCCACTGCTTTGCGGTGTAATCGCGGATGAAAGCTTCATACAGTGGGCGGCCAATCAAAGAGATGGCTTTTTCTTCCAGGTTGGAAGCTGCAGCTGAATCAATCTCAGAGGACTGCTCTTTGATCAGCTCACGGGCCTCATCTGGGCTGTAGTACTTGCCAAAGAACTGGTTAATCAGGCCAAGTCCCATTGGGAATTGGTAGGCGGTGCCATCGTGCATGGCAAAAACGCGGTGCTGGTAACCGGTGAAGTCGGTGAACTGGTTGACGTATTCCCACACGCGCTGGTTGGAGGTGTGGAATAGGTGCGCACCATATTTGTGGATCTCAATGCCAGTTTCTGGCTCAGCCTCGGAGTAGGCATTACCACCGAGGTGGGAGCGACGCTCAACAATGAGGACTTTTTTGCCCAGTTGGCTGGCGGTTCTTTCCGCCACGGTGAGTCCAAAAAGTCCAGAGCCTACAACGATGAGATCGTAGTTTTTTGATTCCGTCATGGCTTTGACACTAACCCACTACTGGCTCGCGAGAACTTTAAACACCCCAGAAAACCCTATTTAGGGCAGGTTTCACGGCCATTTTTCACTTTTGCCGCATTTCCCTCGCATTTTCCTCGCGATTTTGGGGCAGTTTTATTACACCCACATTTCCCCCGCAACATCCACGGTGCTGCCGCTGCATCCGATAAAACCTCTGGACAACGGATTTATAGCAATTCAGCCAAATTTTGGGTTTTCACAGCGTCAATTCAAAAATCCTCTCACTCTACAAAACTTCAGTCACATAAGTATCATTATCCCCAGAAGTGCACTAGGCTTCTCAGTTGTTTCTTAAAGTCTCAGCAGCACCACAAACATCAGGGAGAATTTATCGTGCAGCAAAGACGCCGCATTAGCGAGGAAAGGCGAAAGCCCATACTCGCAATTATTTTGTCTACAGCGCTGGCCGCTTCTGGCCTTGTCGCTGCAGGCACGCAGTACCTCAATACTCAGAGCGAGGGCATTGGCCCAGTAGCTGTGGAAAATGTGTCAGAATCCTTCTCCAACGGCACCAACGTTGTTGTTGAAGATGCCGCAATCACCGCACAGGGTGAGGATTCCGGTCCCCGTACCGTCAAGGAATTCCAGCGCGCTGAGCCATTTTCCATGTTCGCACTGACCTGGACCGGCCCAAAAGATGTCACCGCCTTTGTCCGCGCAGAACAGGCTGATGGCAGCTGGTCCCAGTGGTACACCATGGAACCACTGGCCACCCAGTCCAGCGATCCCAACGGCAAAAACGGCACCGACCTCATCTGGCACGGACCTACCACCAAGATCCAGGTAGCCACCCACAACGTTGAGCTTTTCGACGACCAGACCGCCGTAACCGGTGCGGATGAAGCCGGCGTTGCGGTTCCAGCAGCCGAGGCTCCTGTTGCAGAGGCACCAGCTGAGGCTGCCCCTGCAATTGAGGCTCCTGCTGTTGAGGCTCCAGCAGCCGAAGCAGCACCAGTTGCGGAATACTCCGCTGATACCCAGGACACTCCAGCAGCAACCGATGGATTGGCACCACTGCCTTCCAACTATGGCGAGATCCAACCAGTTGCTGATGTTGATGCAGGCCTAGACGCTGTCTTTATCGATGGCAATGAAGAAGCTGGCGTTGGCATTGACAACGTTGCTGATACCGATGGCATGCCAAAGGTTATTTCCCGTGCAGGATGGGGTGCAGATGAAACCCTACGCTGCTCCGATCCCACCATTGATGATGGCGTTTCGGCGATCACCATTCACCACACCGCCGGCAGCAATAACTACACTCCTGCGCAGTCCGCTGCCCAGGTTCGTGGTTACTACAACTACCACGCCGTAACCCTCGGCTGGTGCGATATTGGATACCAGTCTTTGGTCGATAAGTACGGCACCATCTACGAAGGCCGTTACGGCGGAATGACCCGCGCAGTGCAGGGCGCACACGCTGGTGGCTTTAACCAGAACACCTGGGCCATCTCCATGATGGGTGATTACTCCACCGTGCAGCCATCTAGCGCTACCATTCAGTCTGTTGGTGAGCTCGCAGGCTGGCGCGCAAAGGTAGCAGGTTTTGATCCAACTGGTTCAGATACCCACTTCTCTGAGGGCACCTCCTATTCCAAGTACTCCTATGGCACCTCGGTGACTCTGCCAAATATCTTCGCGCACCGCGATGTTGGCACCACCTCTTGCCCAGGTGATGCAGGTTATGCGCAGATGTCCACCATCCGCAGCATTGCCAAGGCAAAGTACACTGCCTTGCAAACTGGTGTGACCACCAGTGCTCCGCAGTCCACTGCAACCAGCACGCCGACTACCACCAAGGCCACTACCCCAGCGACCACCACCGCTGCGCCTACTACTGAGCCAGCGTCTCAGCCAACCGCACCAACCCCCGGTACCGATGATCAGCTCGCTGAACTGCTGGCTAGCGGCTCCGCTGATTCCAACACCATGGCACTGCTTACCGGCTTGGGCTCTATCGCTGCAGTGATTTTGGCAGCCGTCTTGGGTTCCAATGACATCTCTGCTTTGGCTTCCAACATTGGCAATAACAATGGTGTACCAGTACTCAATGATCTCAAGATCAGTGAAGTCATCCCAGTTGTAAATACCGTTATCAACCTCACTGGCGATAACAAGTACTCCCGTACTTGGAATGATCTCAATAGCACGCTCGGCCCAGTGCTCGGCGCTGCAACTGGTGGCGAAACCACTGTGAACTACACCAGCGATCAAAACTCCGAAGTTTCCTTCGTACCTTTTGAAAATGGTCTCATGATCTCCTCCCCGGAGGCTGGCACCCATGCACTATGGGGTGCGATCGGTGACGCTTGGGCTGCACAAGGCGCAGACCTTGGACCACTTGGCCTACCAACCAGCAATGAATACACCGTTGGCAATCAGCTTCGTGTTGATTTCCAGAATGGTTATATCACCTTCGATAAGACCACTGGAAACACCGAGATTCATAGCAACTAGTTTCTAAGCCCTAACCCCGCTGCTTTCCCTGAGGCAGCGGGGTTTTAGTATGCCTTTCGCTGATCAATTACCACCGTGCAGCCATGATCAGGCGTAACTTCCGGGCTAGCAAAAGCGGCCGTTGCCCAAATATCTGCCCAGGTCAGCGTTGGCCCGCTAACTGTTAAAGAACCCTCCCACGGCGCTGGCATATCCAACAAAGGCGAATAAATATGCTGACCACGCGCATAGGTTCCAGAGGTAGCAACCGCCCCATTACGCACCTTAATGACGGTGGCAATTTCTTGAGGATTGGCAGCATTTTCAATGCCTACATTCCAGCCCTCCGGATCATTCTCCGCGGTACGCATCCATACATCACCACCAGCATTGACACATACACTCATACCTAGTTCCACCAGGCGCTCCAACTCTGCCGTCGCTGCTTCCTCCACTGCCCAACCCTTCACCAAACCAGTGGGGTCAAAATGGGCAGATACGTGTTTTCCATTGATAATCGGGCGGTAGTCGTCGCTAAGCCCAAAAGCGGAATAGGCACCCTCGGTGGCCTGTTGTGCGTGCTCAGCCAGCTCCCACACCTTATTAACCAGCGGATCTAGCTGGGCCACGCCAACCTCGCCGCGCGCTAAGCGCGAAATATCAGAGTCCGGACGCCACAGGGAAAAGATGTGGTCAGCGCGTTTCAGGTGCTCAAAAAACGCCGTTGCGCGCTTTTCGACGCACCCCTGATGCTCCCCAACGCCACGCACATGAAGGGAAATTGGCAGACCCATAATCTGCTCCACGTGCACCCACGGTTGCATTAGAGTCCCGCCTGGTCAATGGCTGATTGCAGGGAGGTGATATAACCATCGGTGGTATAGGTTGCGCCAGAAACGGTGTTGATATTTGCCGACTGCGCAGCCACTGCTTCTTGGTTGAGCTTCGGGATAGCGCGGGAGTTAATCTGCTGGTCTTTGCCATTACTGGTCGGATAATCGATGGCTTCCACGGCAGTGATCTGGCCGTCGCTAACAGTAATTTGCACCTGTACCGGACCAAATTTAGTAGGTGCCGAGACTCCCGTATAAGTGCCATCATTGCTGGACACGGTGGTTTCCGCTGCTGTGGCGGCTGTAGTTGCAGTAGTTTCTTCGGGGTCTGCACCACCCGCAACAGCGGGGCCTACTGCCACAGTTTCAGAAACGAGGGCAGGTTCTGTGGCAGAGCTGGTGCGATATCCCAAAATTAGGACGCAGGCAGTGAGGGTGGACATCAGCCACCAGGCGATCTTTTTCATGATTCTTTTCCTTAAGTTAGATGGAGAATTTCTCAGCGTGAATGGTGCCTGCGCCCGCCTTGCGAGCAGCCGAGGTAGCCAGATTCATCCAGCCTGTTGAGCCGCAGATAAAAACATCGGTACGCGCAATATTGGGAATAATTTTGGAAAACGCTTGGCTTAGTGTCGCTGGCCTATAGGCCAGATCCTTCCGCGAACCGCCCATGACCACTACCTTCACTCCGAGCTGCTGGGTGAGCTGTTGCACGCGCGCAAAATATGGCGAGGTTTCCACATTGCCGGCGC
Organism: Corynebacterium callunae DSM 20147; assembly: GCF_000344785.1. Lineage (NCBI taxonomy): Bacteria > Bacillati > Actinomycetota > Actinomycetes > Mycobacteriales > Corynebacteriaceae > Corynebacterium > Corynebacterium callunae. The sequence continues at coordinate 2,645,851 of NC_020506.1, forward strand.
GCAGAATAAGTACAGCACCGCGAGCTTGTTCACCCATAGATTCCATCAGCGAGATAATCGGCATAATGCCGGTACCAGAGGCAATAAAAGCAGTATTTGTATAAGCCTTGGCATATTTATGGAAGCGACCATAAGGGCCTTCGATAAACACCCGCGTGCCTGGTTTAAGGCTTGCCAACCTGGTGGTTTTTGGTCCCCGTACTGCTGCGGTGATCTCCAAACGCTCAGCAGTTGGATCAGCCGAAAGTGAAAGTGGCAAAGCCCTGGTTACACCAGCTCCGGCAAAGCGGAAGTTAAAGAATTGCCCACCGGCAACACGCATACGATCCAACTTGCGGCCCCGCAAAACTACCCGAACCAAAGGTTCTGCACCGGGTACCGCTGGAAAGCTAATAGATTCCACCCTGAGGTCATGCCTTAAAGATACAAAGGCAGGTAGCAGCAGGCGGTACACAATTACCGATCCTGCGGAGGCGATCCACAAGCCCCACCAGAAAGTTTGAGCCAGTGGCGAGCTTAAGAAGGAGGTACCTGTCCACAACTGGTGAGGCTGAGCAAAAGCCACACCAAGATAGGCATAAAGGTGAATAAGGTGCCAGTTTTCATAACGCATGGAGGATCGTGCTGCTTTGATACTGGTGAGCACCACCATGATCAACGCCGCAGTTCCAGCAACCGCCATAAGCATGCCTGGATAATTCCACGTCATATCCCAGAAAGTGGCAATAAATCCGACGGCTGGGTTGTCGGTCAAATCAACTTGAGCAAAGACCACCAAGACAATATGCGCCAGTATGAGGAAGAAGGAGCTAAAGCCCAAAATGCGGTGCATATAGGTAAGGCAATCGTGGCCGAGGGCTTCCTCCATGATGGGGATACGCGCCATGAGCAGCACCTGGATTAATAATGCAGCACTGGCAATAAGGCCCAATAGCCTGCCGAGGGAATTAAGGGATTCAGAGCTAGCGGGATCATCAAGTAGCGATTGCACACCGCCGGCCTGCGTCCATAAATAAAGAACAAAGAGCATAACCAGCCACGCAGCACTATAAACCACAGAGGCCGACCATGAAGGCAATGCCCTAGCGCGTGGGGTGAGGGGCGTTTTGTGTCCACCGTGGCGCTTTTCAGCGCTCTTGGTGTGGGTGACGGCAGCATTGGCGGACGCACTGTGGGAAAGACCCGGGGCCGTCGTGAAGTTTGTTGTCATGGGAATTAGTATGAGCGCTAAAATTCCCAAACTACTGGGGCTGACCCAGCAAGTTATATGCAAGTTTTTTGTGAGCTTGCTGGATATAAAAATTGCTGGGTTGACCCCTCTAAAAAGCCTGTGGCTAGCCCCTGAACAGGCATTCAGTCAGCTAGAAAATTAAGGTAGCCAAAGTCTTTGAAGGTCTATGCCTGATCATAGGAACACTCGACTGCCTTATTCCATTCGGCAAATTTCTCCTCGCGCTGGGTTTCATCCATCTGCGGATTCCACACGTGCTTCACTTTAATAAGCTCCGAGATTTCCTCCATGGAAATAAAGAATCCAGAGCCCAGGCCGGCGGCAAAAGCGGCACCCACGGCAGTTGTTTCCACATCCTCAAGCCTTTGCACATTAATGCCCAAGAAATCAGCCTGCATTTGCATCAACAAGCTATTTTCCACCATGGCCCCATCAACGCAGAGGGTTTCCAGGGTTTTTCCGGCGTCTTTGGCCATCGCATCTACGACCTCGCGGGTTTGGAAGGCATTTGCTTCCAAGACAGCGCGCGCAATGTGTTTGCGGTTGGCGTACCGGGTCAGCCCAGTGATAATGCCACGGGCATCAGGACGCCAGCGTGGTGCAAAAAGTCCTGAAAATGCAGGAACCACATGGACTCCGCCATTATCTTCAACTTCACGGGCGAGGTTTTCAATAGCTGGTGCATTGGGAATGATCTGCAGATTATCGCGTAGCCACTGCACCAGGGAGCCACCCATGGATACTGATCCTTCCAGTGCAAACACTGGATCCTTGCCCTGGATTTGATAAGCCACGGTAGAAAGCAAACCATGCTCAGAAATCTTGAGTTCTGTGCCGGTGTTCATCAGCAAAAATAGGCCGGTACCGTAGGTGTTTTTAGCATCTCCGGCCGCAAAACCACCTTGACCAAAAAGTGCAGCTTGTTGGTCGCCCAAAACTCCGGTGATGGGAACATCCGCCAGGGAACCACGGTGGCGCACCGAGCGGAAATCACCAATGGATGGACGAATCTCAGGGAGCATGGACATCGGAATATCCAAGGCTGCACAGAGTTCCGGATCCCATTGCTGGGTACGCAGATCCATTAATAAGGTGCGCGATGCATTGGTTACATCGGTGACGTGCAAGGCTTCTTCGCCATCATCACCACGCACACCACCGGTGAGATTCCACAGCAACCACGTATCGATGGTGCCAAAAAGCAGCTCGCCCTTTTCTGCGAGTTCGCGGGCTCCTTCTACATTATTAAGAATCCAGGTGACTTTAGGGCCTGCCGGATAAGAGTTAATCAACAAGCCGGTGCGGTCTAGCCACTTTTGTTGGCCTTCTTCACCTGCTAGTTCCTTGCAATAATCTGCAGTGCGGGTATCTTGCCACACAATGGCGTTATAGATGGGTTGACCAGTGCGTTTATTCCACACCACGGTGGTTTCACGTTGGTTGGTCAGACCCACCGAGGCTACTTCATAGGGCGTAATGTCGATCTCTGCCATGGCTTGGCTCACCACGGATCGCACATTGTTCCAGATTTCCAGAGCATCATGCTCCACCCAGCCGCGCTGCGGGAAGATCTGTTTATGCTCTTTGGAGGCAGAAGCTGCCACGTTGCCCGCGCGGTCAAGAAAGACGCAGCGAGTGGAGGTGGTTCCTTGGTCAATTGCTGCAATAAAAGAATTGGCCTTTGTGGTTGTCATGCGTTTATCTTTTCATGACTTCCACTATTTAGCTGTTAAAACCACCATTCCAAAACATCAGCCACCCCAGCCTCATCATTGGTGGCGGTGACATAATCAGCTACCGCTTGCACCTCTGGGCGAGCGTTGCCCATGGCGATTCCACGACCAGCCCATTGCAACATCTCAATATCATTGGGCATATCGCCAAACGTTATAACGTCTGCCTGCGCAATTCCCAGGCGCTCAGCCAAAAGGGAGACACCCAAAGCTTTGGTCACGCCAGGCGCTGCGATCTCCAGCAGGCCACCGGACATTGAGAAAGTCACATGTGCTTGATCCACTGGAATTGCAGGGCGGATAATGTCAAACATTTCCTTGGATTCCAGAACACCACTACGCAGCAATAACTTGGTGGCTGGCTCGGAAAGCAGCATTTCTTCTGACACTGTGCCGTGTTCTACGGAAGGCCAGGCATGACTATATTCCTCGGTCACCAAAAAGAGATCCTGGGCGCGATCATAGGCGGAAACTCCAGCGCGTTCAGCAGCTAGCCCTACCCCACCAAAATCCTTCATGGCTTCCTGCGCAGCCATAACGGCCTTCGTCATAACCTCGGGACTAAGGGTGTGAGCTGCGATAATCTCATCGGTGGCGGAATCATAAAGCACCGCACCATTGGCACAAACACACACCGGACGCACCGAAAGTTGATCAAGCACGCTATAAATCCAGCGTGCCGGCCGGCCGGTAGAAAGCGCGAGAGTGGCGCCCTCAGCCGTCATCCGCGCGATCGCCTCACGCAGGCGCTGCGGAACTCGCTCGGAGCTATTAATGAGCGTGCCATCAACATCGGTGGCCACCAATTTGGGGGCTGGGCCAGGAAGGATCATTTTTTAAAGAACCCGCGCAGTTTCCCGAGCAGGCCTTTGCGGCCACCTTGCGCTTTTTTGGCCGCTTTTTTTGCTTGTCGACGTTCCTTCTCGGCGATCTCCAACAGTTTCGCTCTTTCCAATGAAGGAGCGCTACCGCCTAAGGATTCTGGTCGCCAAGGTTCGCCACCGGGGAATGGACCAAACTCTGTCTCATACTGCTGGCGGGTTTCGTCGAGAAGCGTTTTCATCGCCTCGAAGAGGCGCTCAGTGGCTGCGGCAGGGTCGCCGCTGGGGTCAATTGGGGCACCAACGCGCACAAAAATTGGAGTGTGGGAGCGCCCCAGGTTGGGGTCAATGTCTTTGGTGATAACGCGCTGGCTACCCCACATAATTAGCGGGATTAGTGGAGTGTTGGTGCTATCGGCAATGCGCACAGCACCGGTTTTAAGTTCCTTAATTTCAAAAGAACGTGACACCGTAGCCTCGGGGAAAATACCTACCAAATGGCCATCGTTTAGGTGCTTGCGTGCATCTTCCATGGAACCAGCGCCAGCGGAGCGATCCACCGACACATGCTTCATGGCGCGCATCAGCGAACCGACGATGGGGGTATCAAAAATTTCCTTTTTGGCCATAAAACGCACCAGGCGTTTGCCGCGGACATAAGCCGGAATACCACCCACGATGAAGTCGTAGTATCCGGTGTGGTTCATGGCAAAAACGGCCCCACCTTCGGTTGGCACATTTTCCGCGCCGAAGATGTAGATTTTTACCCCTTGTGCTTTAAGTACGCCACGAATTGCGTTGATGATAATCCGCGCATAAACAGGCTCCCGGGATTCACTGGGGTGCAGTGGAACCTTGGGCAGATCCTTTTCAACAAAGAATCCATACCTTTTAACCATGTTGTCCATGAAAACTCCGACTACTTAATTGGCTTCAAAACATCCTTGCCCACGAATGGGCGCAATGCCTCAGGAACGATAACCGATCCATCAGCCTGCTGGTTATTTTCCAAAATTGCTACCAGCCAACGAGTGGTAGCGAGGGTGCCGTTGAGGGTTGCAGCGATTTGTGGCTTGCCATTTTCATCGCGGTAACGGGTCTGCAGACGACGGGCCTGGAAGGTGGTGCAGTTGGAGGTAGAGGTGAGCTCACGGTAGGTCTCCTGGGTTGGAACCCACGCCTCAGTATCAAATTTACGAGCAGCAGAGGATCCCAGATCTCCACCAGCTACGTCAATCACGCGATAAGGAACGCCAACTGCAGCGAGCATTTCCTTTTCCATCTGCAGCAACTGCTGGTGGATGTCTTCTGCTTCTTCAGGCTTGCAGTAGACAAACATCTCAACCTTGTCGAACTGGTGGACACGCAAAATGCCGCGAGTGTCCTTGCCATAGGAACCTGCTTCACGACGGAAACAAGAGCTCCAACCAGCGTATTTCACAGGGCCTTCGCTGAGATCAATGATCTCATCCTTGTGGTAACCAGCCAAAGCAACCTCGGAGGTACCAACTAGGTACATATCATCGCGCTCGAGGTAGTAGATTTCCTCTGCGTGAGCGCCGAGGAATCCGGTGCCTGCCATGATCTCTGGGCGGACTAGCACTGGTGGAATCATCATGGTAAAACCAGCTTCGCGAGCCTTTTGGGCGGCGAGCATCAACATGCCCAGCTGCAGCATGGCGCCATCACCGGTGAGGTAGTAGAAACGAGCGCCAGAAACCTTGGTGCCGCGCTTCATATCAATAAGGCCGAGGGACTCGCCGAGCTCTAGGTGATCCTTAGGCTCAAAATCGAAGGTGCGTGGCTCGCCGATGGTCTCCAAGACAATGAAGTCATCTTCGCCGCCAGCAGGTGCACCGCTGACCACGTTGGAAAGCTTCATTTGCAGGGCAGTGACAGCTTCTTCGGCTGCGGTCTGTGCTTCTTCGGCTTCTTTTACACGTGCTTTGAGGTCATTAGAGTTCTCCAGCAGTGCAGGGCGTTCCTCAGGAGAGGCCTGCCCGATCTTCTTTCCAAATGCTTTGTGCTCAGCACGAAGATCATCGGCGATTTTAATAGCTTCACGCCGAGATTCATCAGCACTAATTAGCTGATCTACAAGTGCAGGGTCTTCCCCGCGAGTGATCTGCGAGGCACGAACAACGTCCGGATTATCACGGAGGAATTTCAGATCGATCATAAGGAATAATCTACCGTGCTCTTTAGCTCCGTGGAGAGTAAGGCTGTGTTTCCCCCAAACTTCTGCTCACTAAAAAACTTCACACCCCAAGAGCACACCTGGTTATGACCAGATCAGCTAGAGTAATCAGTATGTCTGAGGAAACCCACAACCAGGACGGAACCCCCACCGATTCCCATGGGGTTTCAGGAAAAGGCGCAGCTGCCCCGCATCTGCCCCATCGTTTATTAAATGATCCCAATATCCCAAAACACCAACAGTTGCGGGAAATCTTGGAAGAACTGTGCACCACCCAGCTCCAACCTGGAGATATGCTGCCTGGTGAGCGTGTTTTGGAAGAAGAATATGGGGTTAGCCGCATTACGGTACGTCGCGCCATTGGTGATCTTGTCGCCTCTGGCAGATTAAAAAGGGCGCGTGGCAAAGGCACTTTTGTGGCGCACTCACCATTGGTATCGCGCCTGCATTTGGCCTCTTTTTCTGCTGAAATGGCAGCTCAGAATCTAGCTGCCAGCAGCAAAATTTTAAGTTCTTCCCGCGGCCCGGCCCCAGATGATATTTCTGACTTTTTTGGTACAGAAAGAGGCACTCAGCACATCACCTTGAAGCGTTTGCGCTTGGGCAATGGCCGCCCCTATGCCATTGATAATGGCTGGTACAACTCAGTTTTTACACCAGACCTTTTGGAAAATGATGTGTATAACTCGGTGTATTCCATTTTGGATCGGGTTTATGGTGTTCCAGTGACCCAGGCTGAGCAGACTGTCACCGCAGTTGCCGCTGATGAAGAGACTGCAAAGCTTCTCGACGTCACCCCCGGTTCACCTCTTTTGCGGATCTTGCGGCAGTCGGTTTCGGGGGGAAAGCCCGTGGAATGGTGCGTTTCTTTGTATAGAACTGATCGCTATTCTTTAAAAACCTTGGTCACACGCTCTGAAGATCTCTGACTTGAAGGCCAATGCGTGGCATGATGGTGTCAATCATGAGTACGTTCACTGATACCTCAAAGTCACCACAGGGTGAACCACTAGCGCCAAAGAAAAGGGCTAGGGGCAGCAGCTTCCGCACGGCAGCTGCTACCCAAACCATGCTTGTGGCTGCACTCGCGGCCACGGCAGCTGTTGGCATGTACTCCTACAACGTTCAAGATACCGCCGGTGGAGAATCCCAAAACGCTACGGTTTCCACCCAGTCCAGTGCCGCAACCACCACCGCTGTGGCATCCTTTACCACCGCCGATGTGGGTCAGTGCGCCACTTGGGAAGTAAATGACAATGGTCAGGTTTCCGGCTTTGAGCAGGTCAGTTGTGATCAAGAACATCGCTTTGAAATCTCCGAGCGGGAAAACCTAGCCACCTACCCCAGCTCAGAATTTGGTCCAGACGCGCAACCGCCAAACCTCACCCGCCAGGCACAACTGCGCGAAGAGCTGTGCCAGGCTCCAACCTTGGCTTATCTAAACGGCCGCTTTGATCCTTCCGGCCGCTACACCATTGCCCCAATTTTGCCACCGGCAGAAGCTTGGGCTGCAGGCGATAGAACAATGCTGTGTGGACTGCAGGTAACTGATGCTTCTGGTACTCCGCAGATTGCGGTTGGACCAATTTCCGCCAATGATCAGGCCCGCGTTTTTAATGCTGGTGCGTGTATTCGAGTGGAATCTTCCGCAGAGTTTAAGGAAGTTGATTGCGGTGAAGACCACCACCTAGAGGCCGTGTCCACCGTGAACCTTGGAGTGCCTTTCCCACAGGGTGTGCCAAGTACCGATGAGCAAAATAACTTCCTGGGCACCACCTGTACCCAGGCAGCCATTGATTATTTGGGTTCTGAGGAAGCTGTTTACCAGTCCACTTTGCAAATGTTCTGGCCCACTATTACATCCAACTCGTGGCTGGGTGGATCTCATAGTGTGAACTGCTACTTGATGTCTCCATCAACCACCGGCGAAGATACCTTTAATACGCTTAATGGTTCGGCGCTCAGTGGATTTACCATCAATGGTGCGGTTCCACCGCCACAGCCAGCACGTGATCCAATTCGCGATTCCGCCACCACAGATACTGCTGCAAATGCGGCTGCCGTGGCAGCTCCAGTGGAGGCCAATACGCCATGATTGACGTGAGCGATGAGCGTTTTGAGGAACTTGTCGATCTCGCCTTTGATCAAATCCCGCAGAAGTTTTTAGATAATCTGCGCAATGTGGTGTTCCTCATTGAGGATTTCCACCCGCGTTCCCCCTATATCCTGGGGCTTTTTAATGGGGTGGCGTTACCTGAACGCACCTTTAATCATGGTGGTTTACCGGATTCCATCACCATTTATAAAGGTGCGCTCAAAAGCTATTGCAATTCTGAAGAGCAATTAATTGAGCAGGTGCGAGTGACGGTACTGCATGAGATCGGCCATTATTTTGGACTCGATGAAGAGGATCTGCACCGCCTCGGTTATGCCTAAACCCCTTAGCGCTTCAGCTCCGGCAAAGGACTTCCCGTCCAATGCACCACATCCCATTGCCCAAAGCTCTTGCCATTGGGCTCGAGAACTACATAGCGGCAATTGCCCAGGTAGGTGTTAAAAGCAAAGCTGGGGTCAACGCCGCTGGCATGGGTGGCCACAATGCGGATCACTGCGCCGTGGCTGACAATCGCAACATCGCGGTCTTCATCAAGATCATGGCTGTCCATAATCTCATCCAAGGTGGGCTGATAGCGATTCAGCACGTCTTGGTAGGTTTCACCACCGGGCAATGCTGCTGCGGGGTCACCGTGGAGCCAACCGTTGAGGGCGGTGGAATAGTGCATATGCGCTTGTTCATCACCGCGCATTTCAAAATCTCCCACGTTGATTTCATGAATGCCGGAGACGACATCTAAAGGCACGCTGCCAACGGGAAGATCGCGGGCTTTTTCAAAGGTGGAGGTTGCCAGCACGGCGGTTTGCTGGGCGCGCAGCACAATGGAGCTATAAACGTGGGAGAGGCGTTCGCCGGAATAGTTGGCTAGTTCATGGCCTACGTCGAGGGCCTGCTGGCGGCCGAGTTCAGTAAGTTCTGCTCCCGGTGGGCGGGTATCAAGCAGGTGTTTTACGTTGTTGTGAGTTTGCCCATGCCTGAGCAAAATGATTCTTCCGGCCATGTTGTTCTAAAGCTCCTTTCCAGCGCTGGCGGCGCGTACCCATTCATCTGCTTTGCGTAGTCTAGCCAGTTGATCTGCGCCCGGCGCGCTATCGCCGCTGCGGTTGGATGGCCAAGAGCCCAGGAATACGAGGTCTTCGGCGTGTAGGTAGAGCGCGCGCAGTGCTTCGGCGACGGGAATATCGTGAATATGGCCTACGACGTCCAGGTGGAAGCGGTAGGTGCCAAAAATCTTGCGGGTGGGGCGGGACTCGATGCGGGTGAGATCCACACCGCGGATGGCAAATTCATTAAGTGCGGTAACCAGGCTGCCTGGCACATTGGGCAGGGAAAAGACCACGGAGGTGCGGTCATGGCCGGTAGCTGTAGGAACTGCGGTGCGGGCTTGAACTGCTACAAAGCGGGTTTTAGCACCGCGGACATCGGCAACATCATCGGCAAGGCGTTCCAGACCAAAGAGTGCTGCTGCTCTTTCTGGGGCGGCTGCAGCATCGGCGCCACCTTCGGCTACTAATTGGGCAGCTGCTGCGTTTGAGCTGGCGGGCACATACTGTGCCTCCGGGATGTGGCTGGCCATCCAGTTTTTCACTTGCTGATACCCAACTGGGTGGGTAGCCAGCGTTTTTACGTCGACAAGCGTCTTTCCCGGTGCAACCATGATGGAAAAGGCAATGTCGAGTTCCTCTTCGGCAATGATTTGCACGGAAGAGCCCTGGTCAAGGGCGTCGAAGGTGGGGGTGACGGGGCCGTCCACAAAGTTTTCAATGGCGACTACCGCAAAGGCGGCGGTGCCTTCGCGCACGGCGTCGACTGCCTGTTGGGGGGAGTTCAGCGGTAGCGTCACAATGGGGTTGCTGCCAAATACGCCGGCGTCGGCAAATTTATAGAGGGCAGCTTCGGTAAAGGTTCCTGCTGGCCCCAAATAGGCCACAACTGTTTGTGCGTCACTCATGGTTACACAGCTTAACCCGCGCCACTATGGTGGGTGTTCATGTCCGTTGCCCAACTTGCTCGCCGCCTTGCAAAACTCACCCCTGCCGAACACGGTTTTGCCTGGTTTGATCCCCATATCACCGCCGGCCACGGAAAAGGCCCACTAGATGGGATGATTATCCCTGCTAAAGACCTCAACGATGTTGCTGGGATGCCTACCTCTTTGGGCAATAGCGCGCGGCGCACGGTGGCGCAGACCACGGACCCTTTTATTCAGAATCTGATTGATCGTGGCGCGATTATCGCGGGCAAAACCCAAACCAGTGAGCTGGGCATGACGGCTTATTGTGAGCCGGTGGGTATGCCGGCGCCGGAAAATCCCCTGTTCCCTGGCCATACCCCGGGCGGCTCTTCGGGTGGGGCGGCGGTTGCTGTGGCACGTGCGCTTGTCGACGCGGCCCATGCCTCAGACGGTGGCGGTTCCATCCGGGTTCCTGCTGCAGCCTGCGGGCTGGTCGGGTTTAAACCCGCCCATGATTCCCGCGGTGGTAACCCTGCCACCCAGGGTTTTATTACTCGAGATGTAGCCACCCAAGCGCGCCTTTATGCCTTACAACCACGCCGGCGGGTATTGCGAATTGGGGTGTTAGCTGATCCTATTCATGCTCCTGCCGCAGTACATGGAGCTTTTTTAGACACCGTGGAGGAAGTAGCTCGACTTTTTGAAAAGGCAGGCCATGAGGTGGTTTCGGTGCCACTTCCCTATGGTCCCTGGGCTTTTGAGGCTTATACCGAGGTGCTCATGATGAAGTCTGCGGCGATTGCCCAACCTGGCAGTGCATTGGTTAAGTGGTTGGTTGCTTCAGGTCGGGGCTTGTCTGCAGAACAACGCGCAACCTGTATTGCAGGCTTTGATTCAGTGCGTGAGCATGTACTGGAGGCCTGGGATATTGATGTTTTATTAAGCCCAACGCTTGCTTTTAGCCCGCCTGCCATTGGCTATTTTTCATCGCTTTCCCCGGAACAGGACTTCCTTGCTCAAACCCATTGGACACCTTGGGCCACGCTTTTTAATATGACCGGTGGTGCTGCCATTAGTGTTCCGGTAAATGGGGTGGGTATTCACTTGGGTGCTATTCGTGCTGATAATGCCGATATTTTGGGGTTGGCGGCAGCTCTTGAGGAGGCTCAAAGATGAGTGATTTGGCTACCTCGGCAAAGGGTAATCCAGTAATTTCCTCCAGGCGCATCAAGCTGGAGATTCTTATAGTTCTTGGCATCACCTTTGGCATGAGTGGGTTGCGCTCTTTGCTACGGCTTATTGATGATCTCCTATCCCCTGTAGCGCTTAATGAGCAGTCCGTGGCGCTCAACACCTCCCTTGCCAACTCCGCCTGGTTGGATCTGGCCCTGCAATTATGTTCTGCCGGAGTACTTTTTGGTTGGGGCGCCTTAGCGATCTACCTGCTTGGCCAAGCTTTCCGCGGTATTCAAGTGCGTGATGTGGGCTGGGGCATGGGGCTTGCAGCTCTCATTGGAATCCCAGGGCTTATTTTCTATGCCAGTGCGGTGCATGTGGGGTTTTCCAAAGAGGTTGTTCCCACCACGTTGGAGAGCTGGTGGGAGATCCCCGTGCTGCTGGTGTGGTCTGCTGCCAATGCCTTTGGTGAAGAGATTGTGGTGGTGTTGTGGTTATCTACTCGTCTGCGCCAACTGCGTTGGAGTATTCCCTGGATAATTGTGGCCTCTGCGGTGTTGCGCGGTTCTTATCACCTTTACCAAGGTGTATCTGCCGGCTTTGGCAATATCATCATGGGCGTAGTTTTTGCGTATTTTTATCAGCGCAGCGGCAAGGTTTGGCCTTTGGTGATCGCGCATTTTCTAATCGATGCCGTGGCTTTTGTGGGCTATTCGGCCATTGGTGGGAATTTAAGTTGGTTGGGTTTATAACACTCAACGCTAAATACATAAATAGGTAAAAACTCATAAAAATTAGCTGTCGAATATACAGTCGATTTTTAAGAAGTTCGAAACTGCAGGTTTAATATATATTTTCTCATGTAAAAAGTATGGCCTGGGCCACTTTTGAGCCCAGGCCATACAGCGGTCCCCTTGTTTCGGGGGTAGTTACAGCCACAGCAATCACCTTGCCCGATAGCCACGATGGAACTTATTCAAATGCAGGAACATTTTTGGTCAATCTTGGCTTGACTGCTTACTGCCACCAACCTTTATCCCGATGCAAATGATGCTGTATTAGAGGTTATGCTTCCAGAGACCGGCCGCACCAGTTTAGTGTGGGTTTTGGGTCGGGGAATTCTAGCAGCACTTAGCGCTGTGATCATGTACATCAGGAGCAGGAGGCAGTAAATGTCTCGGCATCGTAAAGAAGCACCCAGGAGTAGTGCGGGTAAAGGATCTCGCATTACCTCCTTGATCCTGCTCATAATTAGTCTGGCAGTCCTGTTTTATCCCATCGTGGCAACAGTGCTTGCGGACTATCAAAATAGTGAAGCAGCACGCCGTTATGACGAAGAAGTAGGTGAAGCTGCCACCCCAGAAATTATTGAGCAGCTACGCCAACGGGCTTCGGACTATAACGCGGAATTGTGGGCAACGGATCACCCAGTACGTAAGGAAGATCCTGAGGATCCTATCTACCAGGACTATAAGCAGCAGCTTTTGAGCAGTGACCAGTCAGAAACGATGGCTCGTATTCAGATCCCAGATGTGGGTATTGATTTGCCCATCTACCACGGCACCACTGAGGGGATTCTTTATCGTGGTGCGGGGCATATGTATAACTCGGATCTGCCCATTGGCGAGGATAGTTCAACCTCGGTAATTACTGCCCATACTGGCATGGTTAATGCCAGTATGTTCGATAACCTGGGCAAACTTAAAGAAGGCCAGCCGGTTTATATCAGTGTGCTGGGTGAAAAGCTGCGCTACCGCATGACTGGATCGCAGGTGGTGAAGCCCGAGCATTATGAGGCTGTTACCTATGAACCTGGTGTAGACAAGATCGTCTTGATTACCTGTACTCCTTATGGCATTAATTCTGACCGTTTGTTAGTAACAGCAGTACGTGACTACTCCCCTATTACTGAGGATGAAGTTCCAAGCGGTTGGCAACTGCAATTGTCATGGTGAATGAAATTGGACTTGGCAATCATCGCATTGATTATTTTGATCGCACTATGGGCCACGTTGCGCGGCCGCAAACTAAGGCAAGAGGAACCACCAGCGGAACTTCTTAATGCTTAGGTAGTCCGGTAGGCGCTACTGTATTAAACATGGATTCACCAGGACAAGGCGATATCGCCCGGGATAGTCAGGGCCGCCCCATTGTCGATCGTTTTGGTCGGCCGGTTCGAGCGCGTCAACCACAGCGCCCGAACCCTCCACGCACCCCGCGTCAGACACCGCCACCTCCGGTTAATGAGACTCGTGTTTTTCAGTCCGGGCCACCTCGTCAAACACCACCGAGGCAGCAGTATGTGCCTCAACAACCTGGCCAAATTGGGCATTTACGCCCCCAGCCACCGATCATCGCCAGCCCACCCGCGCCACCTGCGGGTGGCGGGCGACGTCGAAAAGCGTTTAATTTTAAGCCCCGTGGCTGTTTAGGTTCCATCGGACTTGTGCTGGTTGCGGTCTTGGTACTGAGTGTGGTGGTGGCGCTGTGGGCGGATTCGCAACTCAACCGAGTGGACGCCACGCCAGCTGAGCAAATTAGCAATACTGCCGGCACCAACTGGCTGCTGGTGGGTTCAGATTCCCGCCAAGGATTGAGCGATGAAGATATTGCGCGTTTGGGAACCGGTGGCGATATCGGTGTGGGACGTACCGACACCATTATGCTGCTGCATCTGCCCACCACCGGGGAGGCGACGTTGATGTCGATCCCGCGTGACTCTTATGTAAATATCCCAGGGTGGGGCATGGATAAGGTTAATGCTGCCTTTAGCGTAGGCGGGCCGGAATTGCTGACTCAAACTGTGGAGGAAGCTACCGGACTGCGAATTGATCACTATGCGGAAATCGGCATGGGTGGACTTGCCAATATGGTCGATTCCGTGGGTGGTGTCGAAATGTGTCCGGCTGAGCCTATTCAAGATCCGCTAGCAAACCTGGACATCCAAGCCGGATGTCAAGAATTTGATGGGGCAACCGCACTGGGTTATGTACGCACCCGCGCCACTGCCCTCGGCGATTTGGACCGTGTGGTGCGCCAACGCGAGTTCTTCTCTGCGCTGCTTAGCACCGCGACCTCCCCCGCAACCCTGCTTAATCCTTTCCGCTTCTTCCCCATGATCAGCAATGCAGTGAGTACGTTTAGCGTGGGCGATGGTGATCACGTCTGGCATTTGGCACGCATGGTGCTAGCGATGCGCGGTGGAATTAAGACCGAGACTATTCCTATTGCCTACTTTGAAGATTATGACGTGGGCAATGTTGCTATCTGGGATGATGTTGGTTCTGAGGCACTGTTTGAGCAGATGCGTTAAGGCTGGGTGTTTGGGCGGGTTTAACCCAGCGTGTCGCTCACAGGAATCGCCCAGTTAGCTTCTAGGGAACCACATTCACTTCCCTAGAAGCTTGCAAACAAGCATCCACGTTCCACCTAAGAACGCGCTTTAAGGTGGTGCTCATGCGCCAGAAGAAACTTACCCCCTCCGCGATCGCCGGCATCCTACTCGGCTCGGTCGCTCTTGTTGGTTGTTCCACCACTACCGCTACCTCTGCACCCACCGTCTCCTCCGTGATGACATCTACCCCTACCTACACTTCTTCCGAAGGAAACGCTGCGGGTAACTCCGAAGGCAGTCATGCGGGAGGGGCAGAACATACTTCCGCAGGCAGCTCCTCCTCTGTAATTTCATCAGAAGTCAACCCTGCACCTTCCAAGGAAGTTGAATCTTCAGCCACTGCCTTGGATGTGGCAAAACAAAACACTCTTCTTTATGACTTCAATGCGGAAAACAAAGCCGCAGCAGAATCCACCATTTCACTTTTCAATGTGTAGTGCGTGAATACCTGGTAAGTATGAACCAGTCCCATAACACCAACTAAATAAAAATTTGACGCATATATGTGAGCCTTGTGCTGTTGTTCTTTGAACTTCAGTACAAGGCTCTTTCATTTTGAGCTACCGTTCCAATCCAAAACCCACCACAGCTTTGAGAAATGAAGACACTCCCGAGAAAAGGTTTCCCCAGCTCAACACTCACAGTAACCATTCAGTAAGTGTACGGTGAACTATCTGAAACCCCCTAGAAGCTTCGCCATTAGCTCTCACGATCCACTCATCAAAGCGCTTTAAAGTATTGCTCATGCGCCAGAAATTCATCCCCACCGTGATCGCCAGCTTCCTCCTCGGCTCCGTCGCCCTTGTTGGCTGTTCATCCGCTGCAGATACCACTTCTGCAGATGCCTCCACTTCCACCTCCTCTTCCACATCTTCTGCGACCACACAGACCGCCTCCACTGGATCCTCCGATACCACCGCCGGCACTATCGCTGATACCACCGCAGCTGCCGAGGCATTCATCACCACCTTGAGCACTGAGCAGCAAGACACCCTGCTCTATGACTTCACCGATGAAAATAAGTCAACCACCTGGTCCAATTATCCGGTCACCTTCGTCGAGCGCGCCGGACTTAACCTCAATGACCTCACCGAGGAGCAGCAAGCAGCAGCCCTCAATGTGCTCAAGTCCCTGCTAAACGACGATGCCTACCAGCAAATTGAAGACATCATGGCAGGCGATCAATACCTCAATGATGCAAGTACCTCATCTGAAGATTCCCTCGGCCAGTACTACATCGCCTTCTACGGCAGCCCCTCCACTTCTGAATACTGGTCCGTGCAATTCGGTGGCCACCACATCGGCATCAACGCCACCTTCTCTGGCGGCGACATCACCTTTGCCCCTACCCACCTCGGCGTTCAGCCAGCAGAATGGGTAAATAGTGAGGGCGAAACCGTCAGCGCTTTTGACGCCACCTATGAAGATGCTTTCAACTTCTATGACAGCCTCACCGAAGAACAGCTTGCTTCCCTTTACCAAAGTGAAGAAGTAGCAACCATGGTCTGCGCACCAGGTGGCACCTGCGATTACCCAACTGGCACTGGCCTGAAGGGTTCTGACCTCACCGACGAGCAAAAGGATCTACTGCTTGAGCTCATCTCCAACTGGGTCGGCCTTGCTGACACCGAGACCACCACGGAAGAACTTGCTGCCATCAGCGAGACCTTGGATGACACCTACATCAACTGGTCTGGTGCTACCAGCTATGACACCAGCACCGGTGAAGGAATCTACTTCCAGATCAGTGGACCAAAGGTCTACATTGAGTTCGCCAACCAGAACGGTTCTGCAGGTGCCGACATTAGTGGCGTAGTTACCGCAGGTTGGGGCCACATTCACTCCATCTACCGCGATCCCACCAATGACTATGCCAACTCTGTCACCCAGGGTGAAGCCAGCATGAGTGGCGGCCCCGGCGCAGGCGATATGACTGGCACCGCACCGGCTGCCTAAGAAGTTTCAGGCGCAATAAAGGCCTATGCTGCAGAAAATAATCTGCAGCATAGGCCTTTAGTTTCTTTTAGCGAATAGTCACCTGACGGGACTTGATGTTCTCCAGCTGACGACGCTCATCAGCATTAAGCTGTGCATCATTTTCCAGCTCAGCCTCAATCTTCTTATTGAGTGCTTCCACATCTGCGGCGTAGTCAGTATGTGGACGCTCGGTGTCCAAATCCCACACTGGAACTACAATGCCGTGGGTACGGAAAGCGCCAGCAAACTTGGTTTCCTCACCAAGCTTGAGCTCATCGCGGGCTGCGATGCGCGCCAAAGCATTGAGCAAAGCGCCCTCGTCCTCGGTGCGGACCCAACGGATATGAGCCTTGCCACCTGGGTTAACCCACCACACAGCACCTGGAACCTCTGCCTCAACCTCAAAAGAAGGAAGGATAGATTCATTAGCTGCCTGCATGTGCTGGGCAACCTCAGGGGAGACGTTGTCATTTTCTGCCAACCACCAGTTGAAGTCCTGGTGAGCGGTGATATCCAGGGTGAGGGAGGCGTCGAGAAGCTCAGACAGTTCTGGCTGGGTGCCGTCGGCGGTCGCCAACGCCAAGGACTGACCAGCTTCGGCGTTTTTCACCCAGTTAAGGGCAAAGGCCAGGTCTTTGCCTGGATTGTTGGAGCGCACAGCCTGCTGCAAAGCCACAAAAGCCTCGCCACCATAGGACTCATCGCGCACCAATGCAGCAGCTGCACCCGGCAGCACGGTGCACAGGGTCACCTTGCGATCGGTTCCAGCGATGGTGATGGGAGCCGTTGCGGAGGGGATAAATTCCTGCAGCGCAACCAGCTGAGATTCCATCTTTAGTCCCGCAAACGGGCGAGGTTCGCGGTCCAGGGCAGCGCGCTCAGCGGCGCGGGCTGCCAGTTTTGCTTGACGACGACTCATGCCATCAGGCAACTGCTCATTCTTCTTATTCTTCTTTGCCATGCGCATTAGCGTACATGGGAGGCTGCGGTGCTGCTTTCAAAAGCTCCACAGCGCGCTCAGGATAATTGGTAGCCAACATATCCACACCATGTTCCAGTGCCCACTGCATATCTTTTTGCTTATCCACCGTAAACAAATAAGTAGGCAAACCCTTGGCTCCAATAAGCTTGGGATCCACCTTGGCACGCTCAATTGACACACCCAAACCGGTGGGCGTTCCGCACCTATGATCGCCCGGATTTCCCCAACGTTCCCAAGACCTACGCAAATGAATGCGATCCAGCTCAGGGGCCAGGCGTGACATGCGCTGGATTGCTGGCAATGCGAAGGAAATAATGTGAATCCGCGGATCTTTTTCCAAACCGCGGTAGCGCAAAATCTTGGTTACTTCTTCTTCCAGCATGATGGCATAGCGCATAGGGTGTTTGGTCTCAATGTAAATGTGCTTATCTGGATAGTCTCCTAAAATATCCAGCAAATTATTTAGGGTGAGCACTTTTTCAGGTGTTTCTTTGGTGCCAAAGTTGAGGTCCAGCAGTTCTTCCAGGTTCAACTTGGACACCCGGCCAAAGCCATCTGATACGCGGTCCACGATGGGATCATGAATGTTGACAACTTCACCGCATTTACTAAGGCGAACATCGGTTTCAATGCCATGGATAGGTAACTCTAAAGCTGCACGGAATGCCGATTCAGTTAGTTCAGGGAAGCGAGATGACAACCCACGGTGCGCGATGATTTTCATTGGTCACGTCTCTCCTACGCCTGGGCCGATACGCCCATCTTTGGCCAGCGAGGTTTTCCTCCTCTTTAGTATTCACCCATTTGCCAGAATTTGCAGCACAAGGTGGAAAACCTGCTGCGGACTGCAAAGACCTCGGATTCAATACCTCGGAAGGACGCAAAAAACCTCGGATTCAGTACTCCTTCCGAGGTATTGAATCCGAGGTTCGGGTGGAGGTTTGGGCAGGGCCTGCGCGGCAGTATGTCCGCCATGACATAACAGCCTCTCGACGTAAGCCGGATCACACTGCATGATGTTCATTATGAACCTGTCTGACAGCTGGACACCTAGACAGCAGGTGGTCTCCCGCACCAGTGCTGCCGAGGAAGTCTTCAACACAATTCGCAAAGGAATTCACAGTGGCGAAATCCCACTAGGAACCAAACTCAGCTCCGAAGCCACTTTGGCAGCCTCTTTTGGAGTTAGCCGCTCGGTTATCCGCGAGGCCTTGCGCTCCACCGCCACCTTGGGGCTTACCAAGACCGAAACCGGGCGTGGAACTTTTGTCATTTCCGCTCATCCCACCAATGACCTCATGCTGGGCACCTACACTGCGGTTGATCTTTATGAGGCCCGTCCACATATTGAAATCCCGGCAGCAGGCCTCGCAGCCACCCGTCGCACCTCGGATGACCTGGAACAACTCCAGGGCATCATCGCAGAGATGGAAGCTGAAGATGATCACTTGGCGTGGGTGGAATTGGATACGGAATTCCACGCAGCAATTGCCAAGGCCAGCAAGAACTCCCTTTTTGCACGCATCGTCGGTGATATCCGTGGATCTTTGGCAAGGCAATCGGAAACCGTGAATGTGGTCTCCGGCCGGCGCGAACCCTCCAATAAGGAACACCGCGCCATTGTGGACGCCATCGCCGCTCAAGATAAAGCTGCAGCTGAAGCGGCCATGGCATTCCATCTGCGTGCGGTGCAAGTAGCCGTGGACCATATCCTGGGCAAGGATTCATGAATCCCCAGGTTCTCCCCCGCCACCAGCCATTAGTTGCCCAAACCCGCGGGAATCTCATTGAGTCCATCCACTATGGCTCCGCCATTTTGCTGGCTGCAGATGGCACCGTGGCACAAGCACTAGGCGATCCCGAGGCGCTGTTTTATCCTCGCTCCGCGCTCAAACCACTTTTTGCAGTAGGCATGCTGCGTGCTGGGCTGCAGCTAAACTCTGAACAGCTCGCCCTGGCAGCAGCCAGCCATTCTGGTTCAATCCGCCATCAAGAAGTTGCCCTGAGCATGCTTGTTGACGCTGGCCTCAAAGCCAGTGACCTGCGCAACTCCACAGACCTTCCCTATGGCACAGCAGAACGCGAAGAACACCTGCGCGCCGGTTTTCAGGCCACTCAGCTGGCCCAAAATTGCTCTGGAAAACATGCAGCACTTTTGGCGTTATGCCAGCTCAAAGGCTGGGACACCAAGAATTACCTAGCTCCCGAACATCCCATTTCTCAGCTGTTGCGCGAGACCATCGCCGAACTTTGCTAAACCGAGATAACTGCAGAAAGCACCGATGGCTGTGGCACCCCGGTGTATCCCATCAGTCTCAAAGCCTTGGCCCGCGGATATTCCAAGCTGCAGCAATCCACACCAGGCAGCGCAGAAGCACAGGTAGCCCAGGCCATGTCCGCACATCCTGAGTTGGTGGCGGGTGAAAACCGCGATGTCACCGCACTTATGCGCGCGCTACCCGGCGCGATTGCCAAGGATGGTTTTGAAGGAATCCAAGCAGTAGCTCTCCCCGACGGCCGTGCACTTGCTCTCAAAATCGCAGATGGTGGCGATCGTGCCCGCCTTCCCATCACAATCTCGCTCCTCAGCAACCTCCTCCAATCAGCAACCCCGATGGCCTTGGAATCCCTGCGCACCCTGCCGGTAACGGCTGGCGTGCGGCAGGAAAACGTCGGCAAGCTCTATGCCCTTTAAGGAAAAAATTATGACGACCACCATGAATACCCGCCTGGAACACGATCTCATCGGTGACCGCGAGGTCCCGGCTGAGGCATATTGGGGTGTGCATACGCTGCGCGCGGCGGAGAATTTCCGCATCACCGGCCAGACTTTGGCAGATAATCCGCACCTCATCGTGGCTTTTGCGCGGGTGAAGCAGGCGGCAGCGCGCACTAATCATCAGCTCGGATTGTTGAACGATACCCGCGCCACCGCCATTGACCAGGCTTGCGAGCGCGTGGCCAACGGCGAGTTTAATGATCAGTTCATTCTGGATCCGGTGCAGGGCGGCGCTGGTACCAGCACAAATATGAACGCCAATGAGGTTATTGCCAATGTGGCTCTGGAGATCTTGGGCCATGCCAAGGGCGATTATCAGCACCTGCACCCCAATGACCACGTTAATCTTTCCCAGTCCACCAATGATGCATATCCCACCGCGGTGAAGATCGCCACGTGTTTTGCCGCCCGGCCGCTGCTGGCGGCCATGGGGGAGCTAGAAGATGCTTGTCGACGAAAAGCTGTGGAATTTCGCAGTGTGGTCAAAATGGGAAGAACCCAATTGCAAGATGCAGTGCCCATGACCGTTGGCCAAGAATTTGAAGGCTGGGCGGTAACCCTGCGCGAAGATCATGATCGTCTTTCCGAATCCTTGCAGCTAGTAACCGAAATCAACCTTGGTGCCACCGCCATTGGTACCGGTCTGAATGCTCCCGTGGGATACACCGAAGCCGTCTGTTCCCACCTTGCGCAGCTCACCGGATTACCGCTGAGCACCAGCCCCAACCTGGTGGAAGCAACCAGCGACGTCGGATCCTTTGTGCATCTCTCCGGTGTGCTCAAGCGCGTGGCCATCAAACTTTCCAAAATCTGCAATGATTTGCGATTGCTATCTTCTGGCCCGCGAGCTGGCCTAAATGATATTCAGCTGCCTGCCGTGCAATCCGGATCCTCGATTATGCCCGGCAAGGTCAACCCTGTTATCCCCGAGGTAGTTAACCAAATTGCCTATCAAGTAGTGGGTTATGACGCCACCGTCACCATGGCCGCTGAGGGCGGACAGCTCCAACTCAACGCCTTCGAACCAGTGATTTTGCATTCCATCGGCTTGTCCATGAAACACCTAACCAATGGTTGCACCACGCTGGCTCAAAAATGTATTTCCGGAATCACGGTTGATGAAGACGCCCTGCGCCGCCAAGTGGAGCAATCCATTGGCCTGGTCACCGCCTTGAACCCAGTCCTGGGATATGCCCAATCCACCATGATTGCCATGGAAGCGCTGCATTCTGGCCGCGGTGTTGCCGAGCTCGTGCTCGAATGCAAACTCCTCACCGCCACCGAACTCGCGGAACTCCTGCGCCCCGAGCGCCTCGCCAACCTCCAAAAATAACCTAGATTGTTGAGAACATCATGACTCAAACACTGCAAGAAACGGCTCTGACCGCCGGTGACAATGACTATCACAAGGGACTAAGCACCCGCCAAGTCAACATGATCGCCATTGGCGGAGCCATCGGCACCGGCCTCTTCATGGGAGCCGGTGGGCGCTTGGAACAAGCCGGCCCCGGCATCGTCATTAGCTACGCTATCTGTGGCGTCATTGCCTTCCTCATCCTCCGCGCGCTTGGCGAGCTCGTCATGTACCGCCCAAGCTCTGGATCCTTTGTTTCCTATGCTCGTGAGTTTTATGGCGAAAAAGCTGCCTTCGCCACCGGTTGGCTCTACTGGCTGAACTGGTCTATGGCCGCCATTGTGGACATCACCGCAACTGCCCTCTACATGAACTTCTTTGGCCGCTACCTGCCATGGATTTCCGCAGTACCACAGTGGATCTGGGCTCTTGCAGCACTGATCTTGGTGCTGGGCATGAACATGATCTCAGTGAAGGTCTTTGGTGAACTCGAGTTCTGGTTCGCTTTGATCAAGGTCATCGCCCTTTCCGCATTCCTGGTTGTGGGTTGCTATTTTGTCATCTTCGGCACTCCAATCGAAGGCCATGACACTGGTTGGTCACTCATTCAAGACAACGGCGGACTACTGCCAAATGGTGTCTTACCGGTGTTGGTGCTGATGCAGGGTGTGGTCTTTGCCTACGCTTCTATTGAGCTGCTTGGCACTGCTGCTGGCGAGGTAGAAAACCCAGAGAAGGTTATGCCAAAAGCGATCAACACCGTGATTGTGCGAATCGCAATCTTCTACGTTGGTTCTTTGGTACTACTCTCTATGCTGCTTCCATATACCGCATACCATGCAGGTGAAAGCCCCTTTGTTACCTTCTTCAGTGCCATCGGCATTCCGGGGATGGACGTGGTGATGAACCTCGTAGTGCTCACCGCCGCTATGTCTTCCCTCAACGCTGGTCTCTACTCCACCGGCCGTATTCTGCGCAGCATGTCACTGAATGGTTCCGCACCAAAGTTCGCTGGCCGCATCAGCGCCTCTGGTGTTCCCTATGGTGGAATTGTCATCACTGCGGTTATCGCAGCAGCCGGTGTTGGCCTTAATGCTTTGGTTCCTGCGCAGGCCTTTGAGATTGTGCTCAACTTTGCAGCAAGCGGCATTATCGCGTCCTGGGGCATGATCGTGTTGTGCCACATCGCACTGGTACGAAAGTCCAAGCGTGGCGAACTCACCCGCCCCAGCTTCCAAATGCCCTTTGCTCCCTATTCCAGCTGGGCGGTGCTCATTGCGCTGGTTCTCATCGTGGTACTCATGGCCTTTGATAGCCCTGTTGGTACCTGGACGGTGGCTGGCATTGCCGTGATCATTCCACTGCTGGTTACCGGTTGGTACGCCTGCCGTGGCCGTATCAATGAAATAGCGCAAGCTCGCGCAGCAGGAAAGTTTGTAGAAGATATCTCCTTAATCTAGAACACCAAAACTAAAATGACCTTGCACTCATACGAAAGAGTTCAAGGTCATTTTTTATTATTGGGGTTGTCTTAGAACAGACCCACAAGTTGATTGATACAGAGATATAAGAATGCAGCAGAAATAATTGCCATAAAGGTATTGCTCAACCAGCCATTACGCCACTCTTTGGGAGTGCGGTCAGTATTAAGCAAAATAAGCAAGGTTAATCCCAAGAAAGGCATAAAGAGTGCACCGAGCACACCGTAGGTAATGATCAACCCCGTAGGTTTGCCCAACAGCAGCAAAAGCATGGGAGGGAAGGTCAGCCAGATGAGATAAACCCGGTAGTACTTTCCACCAGAGCGAGTATCAGGATGATCAGCTGGCAGCTTCTTGAGGTGGCCTACATAGTCAGCAAACATCAAGGACACACCATTCCACACACCCAGGACTGAAGAAACCGCTGCAGCCAAGAACCCCACCAAGAATACTTTGGACATCACGAGCCCATAACGATCCTCCAGCACATAGGCCATATCAACGAGACCTTGGTCATTATCAGCAACAGCGAGGTTTGCGGTATAAAGCATCTCCGCACCAAGGATCAGCATGGCAATAACGAAGACGCCGGTGATGGCATAAGCCACGTTGTTATCGAGGCGCATAACCTTCATCCACTTTGGTGAATACCAGCCCTTTTCACGCAGCCAGTATCCATAAGCAGCCAAGGTAATGGTGCCACCCACTCCGCCAGCAATGGACAACACGTAGACAAATGATCCATCTGGAACGGTAGGCACCAAGCCTTTAAGAATTTCCGGGATATTTGGAACTGAGAGAATTGCAATCCCCACTACGGTCACAAACATCACGCCAACCAGTACCGCGATTAGGTTCTCAAAGATCTGGTAACGACCCAACCACATCAGCCCGAAACACAGCAGGCCAGTAAGTACGGCCCACATCGTAAGGCTGGTACCGGGGAAAAGAGCGGCCATCGCAAGTCCCGCGCCCGACATTCCGGCGGCTCCATAAACCAAGCCCCAAATCACAATGTAGGGAGCAAAATACCAGGAGGTCCACTTACCAAGCTGGCTCCACCCATGAAAAATAGTATTTCCAGTGGCAAGTGTGTACCTACCAGCACCTTCTACCAAAACGATTTTCATGAGAGTTCCGGCAATGACCGCCCACAACAAGGCGTATCCATAACGTTGGCCGGCAATCATCGTTGCCACCATGTCTGCTGCCCCAACAGCAGTTGCGGCAGCTACTAAGCCTGGTCCAACTAAAGTCCATTTAATTTTTTCTGGAGAATCTTCTTGCACTTTTTCTGAGACCAAGGTTTAACCTTTCGACGGGAAGTTTTCTTAAGGAACACTGAGAGCCTAAGACAGCGCACTTATAGATGTTCGCTTATAAGAAAAGTTCCCCTCAATCAGGTGTGCCTAATTTATTCCTCCCAACTACGCACCTTGCGCAACAATAAACGGCTCTTACGCTGGGAAGCGCCTAACTTTTTGCTCATGAGCGTCAGCACCTTAATGGCATCGTTAATGTGGGGCCCCTTGTTGAGCATGACGCATTCGGCACGCAGTGCCATGGCAGCATCCGTGATTTCAGCGCGGGAGGGCAGACCGTTCTTGGCCATATTTTCCAGCACCTGAGTAGCTAGAATTGTTGGCACGTGAGCTGCTTCCGCCATGGACATAATCAACTGTGGGACTTCAGCCATGCGCTCAAAGCCCAGCTCAACAGCCAGGTCACCGCGGGCGATCATGATGCCAAAGTTCTCGTGCCTCATACCTGCGAGCAGCACGTGCGCCAGATTTTCATAACCTGGGATGGTCTCAATTTTTAAGACCAGACCCAGCCGTGCCGCATCAGAGGGCTCTGCAACTTCACGCAGGGTTTTAAGCACATATTCCACATCGGCAACATCGCGGATAAAGGAAATGGCTGCGATATCTGCGTGAGCTGCCACAAATTTGAGGTGTCGAACATCTTCTTCAGTCAGGCTTGGCAGTGGCAACTTGGAATCTGGCAGGTTAATGCCCTTATATGCGGCAAGGTTTACACCTTGGGGACGGGCGCGGGTGACTTCTAGCTCAACATCCGCAATGCCATCGGCATCCTTTTTGGATACGCACACTGCAGCGATGGAGCCATCATCAAAAAGCACACGGTGGCCTACTTCAATGGCGCCCACAGCCTGGGGCAAAGTGCAGCTAATGCGCGGTATAGCATCGGGGTTGGCATGCGGATCATAAGTTACTTCCTCAGAGGTAAGCACCAGACGGTCACCCACTTTGAGGTTAATACGCTGTGCACCTGCAGGAATGCCATAAACCCGAGAACGTTCATAATCGTGTTCCAAAAGGGTGCCGTTGGCGATATAGGCCTTTTGCTGACCTTCGGCGAGCAAGCCGTCGTCGAAAAGCTCCGTTACGGTGAAGGAGCGGCGCGAGCCGCGCGTGTCATGCAAGTTAATAACACTGCCCACCTGCAGTTTTTCATACCAGGCTGGATCAACCTGGAAGGCAAGCGCAGGGCGGCCGGGCAGACCGGCTGGCGGCTGGCTGACGGTAGGGGCTGGGGTGATCCAGAGTTTGGCGGTGGTCAGCACGGTGCCGATTTCATCGCGGGTGACGCGCGCCGCGCCAACTTCAGGGCCCGGCGCGATGGCTCCGGTACGTACCTTTGGGCCAGCGAGATCCATATTGATGCGGATCTCGCGGCCCTCTTCGGCAGCCACCGTTCGGACATTATCAATCATCTGCTGCCACATGGTTTCATCATCATGGGCACAGTTGATACGGGCGAGATCCATGCCGCTCTCCGCGAAGCCGCGGACCAGGTTGATGTCAGTGGCCGCTCCCGTGGGGAGGGTGACCATAATGCAAGAAGGAGTGTCCGGCAACGGAGCGCCAAGCAGGATCTCTGCATGCTCATCGAGGATTTCATCGGCGTCCTCAAAAGCGTGGACAACCTCTGCAGGCATATACAGCGGACCTTCACCTGCAAATGCGCCAATGACATTGCGAGCTGCTTTGAGTCGCGCCTGCACGGCTGGCTCGGTGGTAGTTAAGCGGGTAGCGCCCACTGCTGCTAACTTTTGTTGCAATCCGCGCAGGTCACGACTACGCAGATGGGCATAGTGCATGAGGTTGCGAGCACCCACAAAGTGCGTGGGGGACACCTTGGAAATCTCATCCCGGTGCGCCTCAGTTACCTCATCTAATTCAAGGATCAAAGCATCCAGCTCTTCTTTGATCTCCTGCAAAATAGCCTGATCAAACTGATTCATGTGCGCTCCTTTAAAGCCACTTTTAAAAACCACTTGAAAAACCACAGTTAAGAGCCAAAGATTTTTGCCCCTGACTGCGAAACTTTTTCAAGCAAAGTAGGCCGGGAATTCTCCGACCTGCCTAGCACCTCCCCGGGCGTTCCCTCAAACAGGACCACCCGGGAAGTTTTCTAAGCAGGGCTTCTTAGCAGGGCTTCTTTAAATCTCACCCATATTTTGCACCCAAAAAGCAGATCCGGCAGCGCAACTAGGACAACATCACACCTGCGCAGAGATTTAGCTGAAAATCTGTTCCTGAATAGCACGCAAAGTATTAGCGGAGTGCTTGAAGCGCTCCATCTCATGCTCGCTGATTTCCAGTTCTACCACGCGGCGAATACCACGGCGGTTAATGATGGCCGGGGTACCAATATAAATGTCTTCTTCCCCATATTCGCCATTGAGCAGCGCAGATACGGGAAGCGCCACGTCTTGGTTTTGGATAACCGCGCGGGTGATACGCGCCAAGCCCATGCCAATGCCATAAGAGGTTGAGCCCTTGGCATCGATGATGTGATAGGCAGCGTCGCGAGTATCTTCAAAGACTTTTTCCAAGCGGCCATCTAGCTCTGGATCCTTTTCCAAAAGCTTGCGCAGGGAAACACCGGCGATGGTGGCGGAAGAAAGCACTGGGAGTTCGGTATCGCCATGCTCGCCAATAATGTAGGAGTGAATGGAGCTTGGCGCTACCTCATAAAGCTCGCCCAGCATATAGCGGAAACGTGCGGAGTCCAAGACGGTGCCCGAGCCGATTACGCGGTGCCAGTCCAAGCCGGAGAACTTCCATACTGCATAAGTGAGGATGTCTACGGGGTTGCTGGCTACCAGGAAAATTCCATCAAAGCCGGCGGCCATGACCTCGCCAACAATAGACTTCATGATCTTGACGTTTTTATCCACCAGCTGCAGGCGAGTTTCGCCTGGCCTTTGGGCTGCACCTGCGCAAATAACCACCATGGCAGCGTCTTCGCAGTCTGCGTAGGTTCCCTTGGTTACGCGAGTACGGGATTCCGACCACACCACACCGTGGTTTAGGTCCATGACATTGCCTTCGAGCTTCTTTTCATCAATGTCAATGATGGCTAGGTGATCGCAGGTTCCTTGGTTAATCAGCGCATAAGCATAAGCAACTCCGACATCACCTGCACCAATGAGAACGATCTTATTTCCGACGGTCTTTTTCATATCTAGCCCAATTCCTAACTTGCCTTGGCCGGGCAGGCTCAGAGTTTCTGTGGAGCTTATGCCCGGAAATCTTCTTACATGTTCAATTATGCCCGCTTTAGGCACGAAAAGCAGTCCGAACGGACATTTCTTCAGGGTTGAAAACATCACATATTTTCCCCGACTTTTAAGCCACCATCGGACTAAAATATTTGCACTGTAGGCCATCAAAACTTCTGACATCATGCAAAGTATGGTTTCGCTCTCTAGACTAGCGTCACTGCTGCGCACCTGCCTGGCCTCGGCGAAAACCCCCGGACACCCGCACCACATTCAGCCCGACAAGCAGCCAAGCAGCTCACTAAAAAGGCCCTACTTTTTGGTTTGCGCCTCAGCGCCGAGCTCATCCCAGGCGTGCGTATGTCCCCCAGTCATCACAAAATCCTGCCAGCCAATATGGGCGCTGGATTCCTGGGAGCAGAAATAGCAACGTGGTGGGCTCTATCCCCCTCACTTTTGCCCCGGCCGTGGTGGGTGCAGGCCTCCAATTTGGCAGTATTGCAAACAGTTGGCCATGCAGCTGCGACCGCGATTCACTCACTACTCCCCCATCCCCGGCGTGGCCCTTTAAAGCAGTTGAACCGCGGTTTTTACACAGCGTCTCATATCCTCATCGGCACCACCACCGCAGTGACCATCGCTGTCGGCTTAAAGCGTCAAAATACGCAGAACCAATTATTGGGCGTCTGCAAAGTCGGCTTACCCAAAACTGCAGTCGCCATTGCTTTGGGCACTGCTGGTTATGCATCTGCGCTGGTTGCCGGTGAAGTCCTGCAAAACGCCACCGACCACACCCATACGCTGGCTCTCAAATTTTTGCCGCCCTGGGTGCGCTGGTTGAGCTGGCCCCTGTCCATTGCAGCCCTTAGCGCGGTGCCAATATTGCTCAGTAATCGCGTCTTCCTTCAAAGAACTCTCAACAAAGCTGCGCGCCAAGCCGAATACCTCAATCAGCTAATTTTCCCAGGCACCGCGCAACCTTGGGAACCAGAACGCTCGGGCAGCCCCTGGTCCTACGAAAGCTGGAGTGCGGTCGGTTCCCAGGGACGCGCTGTATTATCAGGCGGACCGCGGCGACGCGATATTGCCAGCACCATGGGCTTGCCCCTCACAGAGGTTCATGAACCCATCCGCATTTTCACAGGTCAGGTCCCCGGTCACACGCGCGCAGAACAAATCCGACTCATCATCGCCGAATTACACCGCACCGGTGCCCTGAACTGGTACAAAAACAATGACGCTCCCATTAACGCAGCCCGTTTGCTTATCGACGCCGTCCGCGCCGAGCTGGCACAGCTACCCACCGGGGCGGGCGCGCCCCGGTTGTATCTGGTGGGTGAGTCCCTTGGGGCCTATGGAACTGCGGCGGCATATGGGCACGTCGAAAAGCTTTTGGAGGTGGCTGACGGCTTCCTTTTATCTGGCACCCCGCGGTGTTCGACGGCCATTCAAGAATTTTCAAATAAGCGCGATGCGGGATCCTCGCAGCGTATGCCGGTTTTTGAGGGCGGACGCCAGATTCGATTTGTGGCAATGCCAGAGCATTTGCAAATGGCGCGCGAGTGGGAATTTCCGCGCATGATTATTGCCCAGCATGCCTCCGATCCCATTGCGTGGTGGGATTTATCGCTTTTTGTGAGGCGTCCGGAATGGCTGAAACACCCAGCTCACGACCATGTCGATGTGTTTCCGCGACTGCGCTGGCTGCCTTTTGTGACCGGCTGGCAGATCGCGTTGGATTTAGCCAGCTCGGTAGCGGTTCCCGGTGGTCACGGCCATAATTACCACGCAGAATTTATCGATTATTGGGCAGCGCTATTGGGTGATGTGGAGGTTAGTGCGCAGCAACGCGCCAACATTATAAATTGGATCCGCCGGAACTCGATTAAGCGCTAATCTGAGAAACCATGACCCACGCGATAATTTTTGACCTCGATGGCACCCTTGTTGATCACCAGTCTGCAGCTCAAGCTGCTTTGGAAGTATGGTCACCTACCTTGGGTATTGAGCCCGATTTTCCGCTGTGGGTGGAACTGGATAAATGGGGTTTTGGCCGTTTTGAAAGAGGCGAAACCACCCAAATGGGACAGCGCCGCGACCGCATCAAGGCTTATACCAAGCGAGAGCTTAGCGACGACGAATGTGATGAAATCTATGCCGGATATTTGCGCGCTTATGAGCAGAATTGGACTGCATATCCCGATGCTGAAGCTGCATTATCAAAGGCTATAGCGACCGGTTCCCCGGTGGGGATTTTGACCAATGGTGCTCAGGCTATGCAACAAGACAAACTTGATCGGACTGGTTTAGCCCGACCAGAGCTCGTTATGTTGGCTGCCAGCACCTTGGATTCCGCAAAGCCCCGGCCCGAAATGTATAGCCGCGCTTTGGAATACCTCAACGCCACCTCGGCCACCATCATTGGCGACGACTGGATCAATGACGTAGAAAAACCGCGCGAGTTGGGCTGGACGGCAGTCTATATTGACCGCAGCGGTACCGATCCACGCGCAGATATTCAGTCTTTGGATGAGCTGGCTTTCTAGGAAGTCAACGATGGAAAACTCATTGTTTTTAGTCCTTCACGTGGGGCACCTCAAAGAGGTGTATCGCCATTTTTAATTAGGATTAATTTTTGAGGCCGGTATCTTGGCCGACTCAAACGCATTTTCATTGTGCAATCTTAAGGAGAAATACATGAAAATTGGTGTCGTACTAGGAAGCATCCGCGAAGGCCGTTTTGGTCAGGGCGTTGCCGAATGGGTTATGGATCAGCTCGCAACCCGCAACGATGAGGGTGTTGAGTATGAACTCATCGACCTCAAGTCTTTTAATGTTCCTTTGCTGGAGAGCGCTGTAGTCCCAGGTGCTGCCAACAAGCAGTACGACGATGAGAATGCCACCAAGTGGTCCCAGGCAATTGATGCTTGCGACGCTTTCATTTTCATCACCGCTGAGTACAACCACGGTGTTCCCGGTGCTTTCAAGAATGCTTTTGACGTTCTTGGTTCCGAGTGGTTCAACAAGCCAGTTGGCTTCGTTTCCTATGGTGCAGCTGAAGGCATCCGTGCAGTTGAGCAGTGGCGTCAGATTATTGCTAACTTCAACATGTTTAACGTGCGTGCACAGGTCAGCTTCTCCATCTTTAATGAAGCTAATGAGAGCGGTTTCGCCCCTAACGAGCGTCGCGCTGGCGAATTTGCTGGTGTTGTTAAGTCCCTCCTGCAGGCACTGAATAAGTAGTGCTCATGTCATACTGGGTGATGTGAAAGCACATGAAATCGTGATGGACTGGGTCACCGCGGAACTTCAAAGCGGTCGGCTCAGCATCGGCGATCACTTGCCCAGCGAGCGCACTCTTGCAGAAACACTCGGGGTTTCCCGCAGCTCTTTGCGGGAAGCCCTACGTGTGCTGGAAGCGCTTGGCACCATTACTAGCAGCACAGGTTCCGGGCCGCGTTCCGGAACAATTATTAATGCTGCCCCCAGCCAAGCGCTTTCATTGTCGCTGACCCTGCAATTGGCTACTAGCCAAGTTGGGCACGGCGATGTTTATGAAACCAGGCAGCTTTTAGAAGGCTGGTCAATGCAGCATTCCGTGCCCGCCCAGGGGGATTGGGAGCAGGCCGAAACGCTTCTCGACGCGATGGATGATCGTGGTCTTCCTCTCGAAGAGTTTTTAAGAATGGACGCAGAATTTCATATCGTGCTCTCCAAGTCTGCTTCCAATCGGCTTATTAGTACGTTGATGGATGCACTTCGAACTTCTGTTGCAGAACACACCGTGGCCCGCGCCCGTGCATTACCCAATTGGCCAGACACTGCTGCGCGTCTGCAACAAGAACACCGTGCTATTTTGGCAGCTCTTAAGGCTGGTGACCGCACGCTCGCAACGTCTTTAAACCAGCAGCATATTGCTGGTTATTATGAAGAAACCGCCGGGGCGCTTGCATCATGACTAAAACTCTCTGGGCTACCAGTGATTTACATGTCACCTTCAAGGAAAATCAGGCCACCGTCGATAAGTTAAATCCTAAAGCCCCTGGTGATTGGCTCATTGTGGCAGGGGATGTGGCAGAACGTATTCCTGATGTCGTGCGCACCATGGGGCAATTGGTCCAGCGTTTTCACACCGTTATTTGGGTGCCGGGAAATCACGAACTTTTTAATCGCAGCACCGATCGCATTAATGGCAAAGCTCGTTATCGATCCCTCGTGGGCCAGCTAAGAGCTTTGGGAGTTATTACTCCGGAAGATCCTTTTCCCACCTTCGGTAGCGTGACGATCTGCCCGCTTTTTACGCTTTATGATTACTCTTTCCGGCCAGTTGGTTTAAGTGCAAAGCAGGCGGTTGCACAAGCAAAGGTCAAGCTAGATGATGAGCTCTCCATTGCTCCCTATGTGGATATTCAGCAATGGTGTGCTGAGCGCTTGGACTATTCCAGGACCAGACTTAATGAGGTAAAGGGGCCAAAAATTTTGGTCAATCACTGGCCTCTTGTTATTGAGCCAACCCATCGCTTAATTAATCGCGATATTGCATTGTGGTGTGGCACCACTGCTACCCGCGATTGGACGCTGAAATACAACGCACTTATGGCGATTCACGGACATTTACACATTCCTGCGGAAACCCGAGTTGATGGGATTAGCCATGTGGAAGTCTCATTGGGCTACCCCTTTGAAAAGCACCCTCCTCATGTGCAACGGCCGTGGCCTTTCCCGGTGATGGAAATTTCTTAATTTTTTTAGCCCGGCGCGGGAGCTTTCCCAGTGGGCATTTTGGGGGTGCAGTTAAAAATCGGCTTGGGAACTGAAAACCTTGACTGCTCGACTATTAATCCATGACCAGTTCAATTCAAGATTCCCCGGCACATTCCGCGCCTGCGCCAGCAAAGCAGTCCGGCCTGTGGAGCGCCACCGCTATAGTGCACCGCTTGCACACCATTGCCGGTATTTTTGTGGCACCATTGCTGCTCATCGCAGCTTTTAGTGGTTTCCTCTACGCACTTTCTCCAACGCTGGAAAATGTGGTTTACCGAGATGTTCTCACCGCAGATTCCGGTTTACCAGCACAACCCCTCGCAGAACAAATTGCGCGCGCAGAAGCAGTACATCCAGATTTGGAATTTAGCGCGGTGCAGGTTTCTAATGACCCCACCGCCACTACCCGCGTGTTATTCAACGATCCTTCTTTGCTGAGCTCCAGCTATCGCCAAGCAGTATTTGTTGATCCGGGCTCCCTGGAAGTCACTGGTGAACTGGTGCAGTACGGTTCTTCCCGAGCATTGCCGCTGCGTGCGTGGATCTCTGAAGGCCACCGTCGCTTATGGTTGGGTGAACCAGGCCGGATCTATTCCGAAACTGCAGCATCTTGGCTGGGAATTCTAAGCTTGGCCGGCGCCTGGATGTGGTGGGTGCAAAGGAAAAAGAGGGCGGGAACCTCCCAACGTGCGCGCACCAAGAAGCTGCACTCCACCTTGGGAATGTGGCTGCTTCCTGGCTTTCTATTCCTCACGGTTACCGGACTTACTTGGTCAATGGTTGCCGGAACCAACCTGGGCGAACTGCGCACCAACTTGTCCTGGGTTGAACCAAAACCCGATGTCACACTCAGTGCTACTGCTCACAATATGGAGAGCATGGCCAATATGAGTGCCCACCAGCATCATATGAATAGTGCCACTTGGACTGGCGTTGATACCACCCAGGCCGACGAAGTAGTGTCCGCAGCGCGCCAAGCAGGACTAACTGCCCTGCTCGATGTTAATGCGCCTGCCAATGCCAATAGCGCATGGATAATAAAAGAGGGCCGTGAATCATGAAAATTGGCCAATGATGCAGTAGCCGTTGATGGCAACACTGGAGAGATCGTGAGTACCGTGAATTTCTCTGATTGGCCATTGGCTGCCAAACTCACTGCCTGGCTCATTCAACTTCATATGGGCACTCTATTTGGACTGCTCAACCAGCTTGTTTTGGCATTCATTGCGCTTGGATTGGTGGGCATGATTGTGCTGGGTTATCTCATGTGGTGGCGCCGCGGAAAGTCCGGCCAACCAGGGCGCCTGCCAGCTGCTGGCCAGTGGCACAAAGCCTCTCCTCTTGCTTTGGCGGCAGTCGGAGTTTTCATGGTGGCCTATGCGGTCATGGCTCCACTTTTTGGCATGAGCTTGATCATATTTGTGGTGCTTGATGCAATTTTCCAACAATTGAGCTCAGGCAAGCAGCGCAAGAAGATAGCTAACCCCTAATCCCGCAGCCCCCACCAGTGAACTATTGCCACTGAGCGGGGGTTTTCTGTGAACTGCCAATATATTCACCCCCACTCATCACCCCTATCACCTCCGCCTCATTGACTTTAAAAGGTGACGCGCCTTACATTCTTGTGGTCAGGCCACATGGTCTGGCCACACGGCCGGCGACCACACCGCCAACCCTGCATCGAGATGAGGTCACTTTGACAACCACAACCCCCACCGGGGCCCTTGGGTCTACGGACACTCCCAAGCTCAACAAGCGTGTCTTGCTGGGCAGCTTGAGCGGTAGCGTTATCGAATGGTTCGACTTTTTGGTGTACGGAACCGTCGCCGCCTTGGTGTTCAACAAGATGTATTTCCCCAATGACAATGAATTTGTCTCCACCATCTTGGCCTATGCCTCATTTTCCTTAACTTTCTTCTTCCGCCCACTCGGTGGTGTTATCTTCGCTCACATCGGCGACCGCATCGGACGTAAGAAGACACTATTTATCACCCTCATGCTCATGGGCGGTGGCACCGTAGCAATCGGCCTATTGCCGGACTACAACGCCATCGGAATCTGGGCCCCAATCTTGCTGATGTTCCTGCGCATTTTGCAGGGAATCGGTATCGGCGGCGAATGGGGCGGCGCCCTACTTCTGGCCTATGAATACGCACCAAAGAAGCAGCGCGGACTCTACGGCGCTGTTCCACAAATGGGTATTTCACTCGGCATGCTGCTGGCAGCCGGCGCAATTTCGGCACTGACTCTCATGCCAGAAGAGGACTTCCTCACCTGGGGTTGGCGCATTCCATTCATCGGTTCCATTGTCTTGGTCTTTATTGGCCTAGCCATTCGAAATGGACTCGATGAAACCCCAGAGTTCAAGCGCATTCGTGAATCCGGCAACCAGGTAAAGCTGCCCATCAAGGAAGTTGTCACCAAGTACTGGCCAGCAGTGTTGGTTTCCATTGGTGCAAAGGCAGCAGAGACCGGACCGTTTTATATCTTCGGAACCTATGTTGTTGCTTATGCCACCAACTTCCTGGGTATCCGCTCAAACTTGGTACTCCTGGCAGTTGCTTGCGCAGCATTGGTCGCAACCATTTGGATGCCACTGTTTGGCGCTTTCTCTGACCGTGTTAATCGCGCAGCGCTTTACCGCGCTTCCGCAATTGCCACCATCATTTGCATCGTTCCTTATTACCTGATCCTCAACACTGGTCACGTGTGGGCCTTGTTCCTCACCACCGTCGTGGGATTCGGCATTCTCTGGGGCAGTGTGAACGCCATCTTGGGAACTGTGATCGCAGAAAACTTCGCTCCTGAGGTGCGCTATACCGGTGCATCCCTGGGTTATCAGCTGGGCGCTGCTATTTTCGGCGGCACCGCACCCATCATCGCAGCGTGGATGTTTGAAGCTTCCGGTGGTCAGTGGTGGCCAATCGCGCTGTATGTCACTGGTTGCTGCTTGATTTCTGTCATTGCTTCATTTTTCATCAAGCGCGTAGCTCATCAAGAGAACTAGCCTTAATTTATAACGTCTCAAAGATCTAGAAAGGACCACACCATGGTTCAGCGTCAGCTCCCTCACCCCATTGAGCTTTTAGAATTGATGAAGTTCAAAAAGCCAGAACTTAATGGCAAAAAGCGTCGCCTTAGCTCTGCACTCACCATTTATGATTTGCGCAAGATTGCTAAAAGGCGCACCCCAGCAGCTGCTTTTGATTACACCGATGGTGCAGCTGAAGGTGAAATTTCCATCAAGCGAGCTCGCGAAGCTTTTGAAAATATTGAATTCCACCCAGATATTTTGAAGCCCGCCACCAACGTCGATACCTCCACCCAAATCCTGGGCGGACCATCGGCACTGCCTTTTGCTATCGCACCAACTGGCTTTACTCGCCTCATGCAAACCGAGGGTGAAATCGCAGGTGCGGGTGCTGCAGGTGCAGCCGGTATTCCTTTCACCTTATCCACCTTGGGCACCACCTCTATTGAGGATGTTAAAGCCACCAATCCTAATGGTCGCAACTGGTTCCAGCTCTACGTTATGCGTGAGCGTGAAATCTCCTATGGCCTTGTAGAACGTGCTGCCGCTGCAGGTTTTGATACCTTGATGTTCACCGTGGACACCCCAGTTGCCGGCTACCGCATCCGCGATTCCCGCAATGGTTTCTCCATCCCGCCACAGCTGACCCCGGGCACTGTGCTTAATGCGATTCCGCGTCCTTGGTGGTGGATCGATTTCCTCACCACCCCAACCTTGGAATTCGCCTCTCTCTCCACCACCGGCGGCACCGTAGGCGAGTTGCTCAACAACGCCATGGATCCCACCATTTCCTTCGAGGATCTCAAGATTATCCGTGAGATGTGGCCCGGTAAGTTGGTTGTTAAAGGTGTGCAAAATGTCCCCGACGCAGTAAAGCTTATCGACGAAGGCGTCGATGGCCTCATCCTCTCCAACCACGGTGGACGTCAGTTGGATAGGGCTCCGGTTCCATTCCAGCTGCTGCCACAGATACGTCGCGAGGTTGGCGCAGATCCCACCATCATGATTGATACCGGCATTATGAATGGTGCCGATATTGTGGCTTCCATCGCCATGGGCGCGGACTTCACCCTCATTGGCCGTGCATATCTTTATGGTCTGATGGCTGGCGGTCGCGCTGGTGTGGATCGCACCATCGAGATCCTGCGTTCGGAGATCACCCGCACCATGGCACTTTTGGGAGTTTCCAGCATCGAGGAGCTGGAACCCCGCCACGTCACCCAGCTGACCAAATTGGTTCCGGTTTCGCAGAATGTTAAAAACTTAAGCGATCTGGTCTAAAGGCATGCGGGTTTGCGTCGAAAAGCGCTCTTTTAAAACAGCCACTCCGCGGCTGCCACAATGAGTGCTGCGGTGCCGCGATCCAAGGTGGGCTGCAGGTCAGGCACAAATTCCGGGCTATGATTGCCCGGCGCGTTAGCCTGATCTGCAAAACCGCCCAAGCCCCAGAAAGTATAGGGCGTGCCAAAAGCGTCGGGGATAATAGAAAAATCCTCCGAGGCCGGCACCGGCGCCAACTCCACCGAATCCGCCCCAAAAAACTCATCAAATGCCGCCCGCACCCGCAGGGTGGCATTTTCATTGTTGTCGGTCAGCGGAAATTGGTCATAATAACGGAACTCCGGCGGTTGCGGGCAACGTGCAGCCTCACATTCCTTAATAACAATGCGCTCAATCGCTTCATGCAGCTGAGCTGCAACTTCTTTGGTAAACGCGCGGGTATTAAGCTGCAGCACAGCAGTTTCGGGAATGATATTGGACTTGGTGCCAGCGTGGAAACTACCCACCGAAATCACCGCGGTCTCAAAAGGCGGCACCTCGCGGGACACCACCGTTTGCAAACGCGAAATAATAGAGGCACCAAGCACAATCGGATCCACACTCAAATGTGGCATGGACCCGTGGCTGCCTTTACCAAAAAGCGTGACCTCAATCGAGGACGCCTCAGACATCACCGCGCCAACGCGCGTGCCCACCGCCCCACCGGGCAAGCTGGCCAGCACATGCTGACCTAGGTAGACATCAGGCTTAGGGAGCTTGTCGACGATTCCCTGCTCGACCAGCAATTGGGCGCCAGCGGCAATTTCCTCAGCCGGTTGAAAAACCGCCATAAAGGTGCCCGACCACGCTGCGCGCTGCTGCATGAGGGCCTGGGTGGCACCCAACAGTGCCGTGATATGAAAATCATGGCCACAGGAGTGCGCCACTGGAGTCTCTTTACCTGTGGTTTTATCAATCTGGGTTGCCCCGGTAGCTGCATATTCCTTATCAGAACGCTCCGCCACCGGTAGCGCATCAATATCACCGCGCGCAGCCACCACTGGACCTTCGCCATTTTCAATCAACGCCACCACGCCAGTGTCACCCAGGCGATAGATGGTGCTCACCCCATAGGATTTCAGCTCTTGCTCAATGCGATCTGCTGTTTCAAATTCCTGCAAAGACAATTCCGGATGCTGGTGGAAGTGCTTATAAAGCGCTTCGCGGTAGTCCCGATTGTTATCAAGTTCGGCTAAAACAGCTTCAAGCTGGGGGTGGCCCATGGGTGGTCTCCTCGGACTAAAGTGGGCGGATCTTAGTGCCCAAAATAGCCGTTTTAGCCCTGCTGTGCATCCACTCCACAAGGAATACCTGTTGAGTGATGAGGGCAATAGCCATCTGGATTTTTGTCCAGGTACTGCTGGTGGTAATCCTCAGCCAGGTAGTAATCCTCCGGTTTAATAACAGCGATCTCCGTAGTAATCGCACCAAAACCGTGCTGCTTTAGGGTCTCTCCATAAGCGTCTACCACCTTGCGAACCTGCTCTGCCTCAGCTTCAGTTTCGGTGTAATAGGCCGAGCGATACTGGGTGCCCACGTCATTGCCCTGGCGGAAACCTTGGGTGGGATCATGTGCTTCTAGACCACGTGCAACCAACTGCTCTAGGGAGATTTTGGCTGGGTCATAAACAACTTCCACAATCTCAGTGTGGCCAGTTCTACCTGAACAGACCTCGCGATAAGTGGGGTTTGGAGTATAACCGCCGGCGTAACCAACGGAGGTGGACTCAACACCCTCCATCTTCCAGTACATTTGCTCGACACCCCAGAAACAGCCCAAGCCGATCCAAATGCGCTTTTGGCCTTCTTTCCACGGACCAGTAACAGGGGTTCCTAAAACGGTATGCGGTTGGGGATCTTCCAAGACTGGATGACGTCCACCTTTAAGCGCTTCTTCGGGGGAGACCATCACTGGTTCTGGAGCAAAAAACCATGCCATTGCGTGGTGTTCCTTTCAGCTTTTAATTGTTCTTTTAATGGTTCTTAGGTGCGACTCTACTCCCCCTTATAACACCGCTGATCAGCCAAATATTTCCTACAGATTCAGGTATTGACGGGTACTCCACTTAGTTTTGGGTGCGATAAATAGGAATTCTTAACAAGTTGTTGCATTATCAACAAAAAGGCCTATCATTGTAAATATCGTTTCCGAGCAATGAGAAAAGATCTCAGTGGATAGCCTTTTGAACTGGTCTTCTGAAGATTATCCAAAAGATGTATATGCTCGGTGCCGTACCCTACGAAAGGAAACACACATGGCTGTTTATGAACTTCCAGAACTTGATTACGCATACGACGCTCTCGAGCCACACATCGCTGCAGAGATCATGGAGCTTCACCACTCCAAGCACCACGCAACCTACGTTGCTGGCGCTAACGCTGCACTCGAGGCTCTAGAGAAGGCACGTGAAGAGGGCACCAACCCTGATCAGATCCGTGCACTTTCCAAGAACCTTGCCTTTAACCTTGGTGGACACACCAACCACTCCATCTTCTGGAAGAACCTTTCCCCTAATGGTGGTGGCGAGCCTACCGGTGAGCTAGCTGAGGCTATCAACCGCGACTTCGGTTCTTTTGCTAAGTTCCAGGATCACTTCAACTCCGCAGCTCTCGGCCTTCAGGGTTCCGGCTGGGCAGTTCTTGGTTACGATCACATCGCAGGTCGCCTCGTTATCGAGCAGCTTACCGATCAGCAGGGCAATATCTCCGCTGACCTGACCCCACTGCTTATGCTCGATATGTGGGAGCACGCTTTCTACCTGCAGTACAAGAACGTTAAGGCTGATTACGTCAAGGCTGTTTGGAACGTCTTCAACTGGGATGACGTTGCAGAGCGTTTCGCTGCTGCTTCCAAGTAAGCAACTTCCCTTGAAGCTCCTTTAGAGCTTGGGGAAATACTTAAGCCACTGCCCTTAGGCAGTGGCTTTTTGCATGGCATTTTGCATGCTCTCTGCTGGTTTTAACGCTGGTTTTAACCGCGGTTTTCGCCGAAAACTTCCAAGTCTTCCGGTGCACCGGCGACAATAATCTGATCCCCAGCAGATAATGCACTGACATTATCAACAGGTTGCCACATACCTTGAGCTGGCCGAATAGAAACCACCCGTACCCGGAAACGCTGCCACAATTTTTGCGCATCAATGGGCTTACCCAGCATTGATGCAGGAGGCGAAAGCTTGATCATGCCGTAATCCTCATCAAATTGCGCAAAGTCTTTAAAGCGTCCACCAATTAGGTGGGCCACGCGACGGCCGGTATCACGCTCAGGGCGCACCACATTATGAACCCCAACCTGGGTAAGGATCTTGGCATGAGCATCAGAGTCAGCCTTCGCCCAAATATTTGGCACTTCCAAATCAACCAGGTTGGAAGCTGTTAGAACGGAAGCCTCCAACGATGAGCCAATGCCTAGAACCACACGTTCCACCTCGTGCACACCAAATTGGATGAGGGTTTCGCGGTCGGTGGTATCACCTGTGGCGGCATCAGCCAAGAAGGTCGAGCACTCTTGAACCAGGCGTGCATCAGAGTCCATTCCCAGTACTTCCACGCCATGCAGTGAGAGTTCTTCGGCCAGTGAGGCTCCAAAGCGTCCCAGGCCGAGCACCACCACTGGTGGAATATCGATGCGTCCGCGGATGCGATTTTGGCGATTTACATTAACCAATGAATGGCCTTTCTTCGGGGTATTCGAAACGTCGGGAGCTATTTCGGGCAGCTAATGCCACCACCAGGGTGACTGGTCCAATACGTCCCAAATACATGACAAAACAGAGAATTACTTGAGAAAAATCGCTGAGGGCTGCGGTAATTCCGGTGGAAAGACCCACCGTTGCAAAGGCGGAAATTACCTCAAAGATTACTTGATCCCCCGTCATTTCCGGGTTCAAAATTCGCA
Source organism: Corynebacterium callunae DSM 20147 (assembly GCF_000344785.1). NCBI lineage: Bacteria > Bacillati > Actinomycetota > Actinomycetes > Mycobacteriales > Corynebacteriaceae > Corynebacterium > Corynebacterium callunae. The sequence continues at coordinate 2,686,590 of NC_020506.1, forward strand.
ACGCACCCACTGCCAATGTCACCAAGGTCAGGCTGAGGGCTGCAACTGCAAAGGCCTGTCGGACTACTGGTTGGCCAATGGTGCGATGGCTAATGGTGGCATTTTTATTACCACGAACCTCCGCCATGATGACTGCAAAAAGCACTACAGCAGTGGTGATTTTGATACCACCAGCAGTACCTGCAGATCCACCACCAATAAACATCAGCAGATCCGTGCCCATCAAGGTGACCGGATGGAATTGCGCATAGTCAAGAGAGTTAAAACCGGCAGTTCTAGGGGTGACACCTTGGAAAAATGCCGCCAAAAGTTTGGTGCCCCAGGGTAGGCCAGCGAGGGTGTTGCGCCATTCAAAAATCAGCACCATAAAAAATCCTACGGCGATCAACACTGCTGAGCCCACCACGGTAATGCGAGTGGTGACAGAAAGGCGACGGTTGCGGTAATGCCTATGTCCGCGCACCATATCCATGCCACGCTTCCATAGTTCGGCAACTACTGGAAAGCCCAGTCCGCCAACAATAAAAGAGGCAGCTAGAGGCAAAATAATCCAGGCATCTCCCACATAGGACATGAGGTTGTCACTACGCAATCCAAATCCGGCATTGTTGAAGGAAGAGATAGCGTGGAAAAACCCATTCCACAGAGCTTCACCAGGGCTCATGTCATATTTTTGCCAGAACCTCAATCCGGTAATAGCGGTGACGATAGCTTCGCTGACCACCAAAATAAGTAGGGTGACCAGCAGCGTCCTACCAATATCGCCGGTGTTAAGCGAACGGTTTTCAGCGAGAGTATTCCGGCGGGCGCGCAGCCCAATCCTGCCGGTGACCAGCATGCCCGCCAAGGCAGTAAGGCTCATAATGCCAAAACCACCAGCTTGGATAAGCCCTGCAACAATGAATTGGCCGAGGCCACTCCAATAGCTGCCGGTATCAACAACCACCAGTCCCGTCAGAGTGACGGCGGAGGTTGCGGTAAAAAAGGCAGTTAGCAATTCCGCCCGATCCCCGCTCACAGTGGCAATAGGCAAGCTGAGCAGTCCAGTTCCGACAGCTATGAGAAAGATAAATCCGATCACCACGGTTTGAGGTGGTGAGAAGTTAAAACTTCTTTGCCGCCGGAAGCGGTCTAAGAGTCGATTTTGGCTTAAGTGCACCGCGCTGATGGTAGTCCTATAAATGATCACTGCCAATACTTATTGGACACTAATTATGTATTGGGTTATTTTTCTAGGGCAAAACGTGAGGTAGCCACAAAATCACGAAAAACCTCCACCGCCGGCGCGGGTCCTGCATCCAAGCGCCACACCAGGCCTAAATCCCGAAAAGCCTCCGGCTCCAGGGGTCGCAATACAATCCCCACGGTGGGCAAATAGGGATCATCAAGGGGCACAATGCCCACTCCCAATCCCGCGCTGACCAGGCCCGCAACCGTGGTTAACTCCATGGATTCAAAAACCACCTGGGGTACAAAACCGGCCTGTGCAGCAAGTAAATCCATAAGCAAGCGCGTTCCAAATCCCACCCGCATGGCTACGAAAGGTTCATCTTTGGCCTCGCGTAAATCAATTGGGCCATCGCCTACCAACGGATGCCCTTCCGGGACTGCCAGTGCCAAACGCTGTCGCAAAAGTGGCACCCAACCGAGCTTCTCACCAACATCCACAGGTCGCGGGCCTACCAAAGCCAAATCTGTCTCATCCGCCAACACTCGATCAACCAAATATGTGGCTGCAGCCTGGTGTAATTGAAACTCCACCTGCGGATGTTCCCCGCGGAAAGTTCTAATCAGCTCTGGCACCATCCAGGTACCCAAAGAATGCATAAAGTCCAACCGAATTGTGCCACGTTCCGGATCCATCAAGCGCTTAATCTCAGTGTTTGCAGCCTCCACCTGCGCCAAAATTGTGCGCGCATGCGCATAAAAAGCATAACCGCGCTGGTTAAGCACCAGGGTGCGCCCGGCGCGATCAAAAAGTGCGGTTCCAACGTGCTTTTCGACGCGACCGATGCGCCTGGACAAAGTTGGCTGTGGAAGCCCCATACGATCAGCAGTCTCACTTAAATGCCCGGAAGCTGCTACCTCAATAAAGCTGCGGATATCCACAATTCTTAAATCTTGACCCTCAAAGACCATGCCCATAGCCTATATGCACAAAATGCATGGAAAATAGTGATTTTGAACATTTTACTAATACTTTTTTGAGGCGCATGATGGTTTCCATGAGTCAGGTGCAGGAAAAACTACAGGTCCCATCCACTGGAATCAGCCGTGGGACATCCACCTATAAGCGTGCGGTTTTAGCTATTTTGGCCGCCGGTCTTGCCACCTTTAATGCGCTTTACTGCACCCAGGCGTTACTGCCCACCATTACCCATGAACTCAATATCTCCCCCAGCCAATCAGCACTGACAATTTCAGCAACCACTGGAATGTTGGCCTTGTGCATCGTGCCGGCCTCAATTTTGTCGGAGAAATTTGGACGTTCCAAAGTCCTTATTACTTCATTAACTTTGGCCGTTTTGGTGGGCCTCATCCTGCCTTTTGTCCCCAATATCGCAACACTAATTGCGCTGCGTGGCCTCCAAGGTGCTCTCTTAGCCGGAACCCCAGCTGTTGCCATGACCTGGCTTGCCGAGGAGATCAATCCCAAAGATTTAGGCCACGCGATGGGAGTTTATATCGCTGGCAATACCGTGGGCGGACTTATGGGGCGCATGATTCCTGCTGGTCTTTTGGAAATTACACATTGGCAAAACGCACTTTTGGGGAGCTCCCTGGCAGCACTTGTCTTCGGATTAATCATGGTGCTTTTATTGCCTGCCCAACAGAACTTTCATCCAAAGAAGATCACCCTCAAGCGCGAGTTAAACGCCATGGCCACACACTGGAAAAATCCTCGGCTCGCCCTCCTTTTCGCAGTAGCTTTTGTGGCCATGGGCAGCTTTGTTTCGCTGTATAACTATCTTGGCTTCCGTATGATTCACCAATTTGGACTCAGTGAAGTGCTGGTGGGAGCAGTATTTTTGATGTATCTCTCCGGCACTTGGAGCTCCACCCAAGCCGGAAAATTGAGGGACAAATTAGGCAATGGCCCTGCAGCTATCTTCCTCACCCTGACCATGTTGCTGGCGCTGGCTGGTTTGAGTATTAATAATCTCTGGACCACCATCATCTCCCTCTTTGCATTTACCGCAGCATTTTTCGCCTTGCATTCCAGTGCTTCAGGTTGGGTGGGACTAATTGCCACCACAGATCGTGCCGAGGCCTCCAGCATGTACCTTTTTTGTTATTACCTGGGTTCTTCACTTATTGGTTGGGTATCTGGAATTATCTTTAGTTATCAATCCTGGGTTGTATTTATCGCCTGGTTGGGGCTGCTTATCTTGGGGCTCCTGGCCATCACAATTGCCTTGGCCAAATTAGAAAAACAGCGTTTGGCTAAATCTGTAATCGCCGCGGTCTAATGTTTAATACATGGGAACATCGCCACGGACTATAGCTTCCACAGAAGCTAAGTGGAGCAAACAAACCTGGCATAGAAAAGCCACCAAACCGGTCACACTATGGCTGTTGGCATTGGTGATAGCAGGACTTATTCACCCTTTGCTTCCAGAGTTTCGCTGGGTACTCATCCACCTCTTCACACTGGGAGCCATCACCAATTCCATTGTTGTGTGGTCACAGTACTTCACTGAGAAGCTCCTAGAACTCCACATTCCCGATTCTCAACGCGGGCCTCAGCTCCTTAAAATCCGCATACTTAATGCTGGAATTATTGTCACGCTGGCCGGGCAGCTACTTTCCCAAGCATTTGCACAGCACTGGATCATCACCTCCCTGGGCGCTTTGTTGATTAGTGGTGCACTGCTCTGGCATGCGCTTTCCCTCGCCCAGCAGCTTCTGAAAGCACCCCCAGGTCAGCGCTATCGCGGCGCCATTGTTGCCTATGTTGCCAGTGCTAGCTGTTTACCTTTTGGCGCGCTAGCTGGTGGTTTCTTAGCCAAGGAGTTATCCAATACCGGGCAGGAGCGGGTGGTTTTAGCCCACGTCATTATTAATATTTTGGGCTTTGTGGGCTTTGCAGCCTTGGGTTCTTTGACATTTCTTTTTGGGCGTGTTTGGCACACCGCACCATCCAAGGATTACACGCGTTTTTCTGTGGCACTGATGGTTCCTAGCTTGCCCATTATGGTGGCTGGGGCATTATTTAATCAAGGCTACGTGGCAGCAGCTGGGCTCATACTCTATACATTCGCCTGGTTGCTGGGGATTTTTAGCTGGGCTCGCATTGTGTTGGAAGCTTGCCAGGATCCAGGAGATCGCATTAACTTCGCGGCAGCATCGGTAGCAACGGCACCGCTGTGGTTGCTCGGCAGCCTGATATACCTGATTATCCAAACATTGAGCCATCCCGATACGCTCTTTCACCTGAGCCCACCCACTTTGGCCTTGCTTATTGGATTTGGTGCGCAGTTACTTTTTGGTGTGATGAGCTACCTTCTGCCTGCAACAATGGGCGGGGGCGAGGCTGCCATTAGGACTGGAACCTATCGGGTTAATGTGGCCGGACTTTTTAGATGGACACTACTTAATGGTGGATTGCTCATTTGGCTGAGCACGGAAAACTCTTGGCTGCGGGTTTGTGCGTCCTTGCTCAGCATCGGTGCACTCGTTGCTTTTATTCCGCTGCTTGCAACGGCGGTCAAAGCCCAACGTGGTGTTATCACCAAAAAGCGCACCGCCGCTCCCCTCCAAGAACGTTCGCACTTTAACCAGATCACGGCGGGGATCTCGTTATTAGCGCTGCTTATCGCCTGTTTTGGCGGGCTCAACCTCGATAGCTCAAACTCCAGCACCACCATCAACACCCCTGCCCCCGGCGAGCTTAATGATAATACCTATGCAATCACTATCTCTGCTGGAAACCTCATTTTCACCCCCAAGATTATTGAGGTCCCCGCTGGCGCCATTTTGGAGGTCACTCTGGTTAATGAGGACACCATGGTTCATGATCTGAAATTTGCCAATGGGGTGCGCACCGGGCGAGTGGCTCCGGGTGAAAAAGCCACAGTCACAGTCGGCCAAATCACCACGGATATGGAAGGGTGGTGCACTATCGCAGGCCACCGTGCGCAGGGCATGGTGCTCAACGTGCGGGTTCAGGATCCCAACACCGGCGCAGAAAGCGCACCCTGACGCAACCAATGACGAATCGCGGCGGTGGCTCGACAATCATCGCCGTTATAACTAAGCAGCTGAGCCCGTGCAGCTTCTGCTTCGGCATCGGGAGTAGTAGCTGCAATGAGGAAAGCATGCAGGCTGTCTTCGCCTGCAAAATCCTCTTCCTCCCAGTGGAAACCAGCAGCTGGCGCCAGTTGTTTTAGGCCTAAACCGCCAGGTCCCACTAGTTGGGAACGGGCCACCGCAAACATGTCATTCCAGCGGTCTGAGCTGATGAAGTCACGGACTTCTTCCTCACTGGGCACCCCTTTGACCTTGCCATAAAAGCGGCGGGCGGTGGATAACATCCAGTGGTTTTCACCATTGCTGGCATAACAAAAAACGCCGAAGGTTTGTCCCTCTTGGTGGGCTTTATCCCGACGCGAACGTAACCAGGTCCAGAATTTGGCAAAGTTTTCACCTTCGGCTGCTTCACCAAGACCAGACCAAATGACAAAAGGTCGGTATTCTTCACCATCAAAAGTGCCCCATAAATAGGCGCCAAGGTCCAGGTAGGCTTCTACGTCAACATCAATTTCCACATCAAAACGCGGTGCTGCGGTGCGCGCTACGCGGCGCAGCACCGGGATTTCGGCGCGCCAAGCCTGCGCAATGTGGGAGATATCGCCCAGGGAGGCGTCGATAAGTGCCTGTGTGGTGTTGATTCCTTGCTCACGGTAGATATCGGCACGGTCACCAGAAAGAAAGAGGCTGATGTCATCGGCGGCACGCAGTTCGGGTTCACAGTGGGACCAAAAGCGGCAGCTGGCGCATTCTTTAACCCGGCGCGGCCCAGTTGACGGAGGTTTAAGCAGGGCGCGGATGGTAGCGGGTGCGTAACGGGAGACATCAATAAGATAAGCCCATTCACGATCTTGGCCGATCACACCACCTAAATTGGTGGAGGGTGCACATCCCGCGGCCTCCAACCCCATCAACGCTAGGGTCAAACGATAGCCATCAATGGTGTGGTGGCGCGGGGCGGCGTGCACTTCTAAAGCGTGGCCCATGCCCAGCCGCGTGGTTGCCAGTGCCAGCATGGTGCGGTGTGGGTTGGGTCGAGCCACGCGGTGGTTGCTCACCATAATGGGTGTATAACTACCGTCTGCATTTCGCACCAGCAGATCGGCGGTAACTTGCCATTCGACGCCCTCTAAAACACCACTAAACACCGCACCGGTGATTAAAGTTGCCTGCACGGCTAAGGCTTCGAGGGTGTCAAATTCCGCCAATTCAGCAGCGGAATCTAGGTCAATTCGCACAAAGGGAACACGCCCGCGCTTTACTGGTTGTACAGGAACTCGATTAAGCACCTCGCTCAAACCAACCTGTCTGCGCACCCTACGCTGCACCGTTGCCTCCAAAGGCTGCACCTCAGGGAAGCGTTGGCGCTGCACCTGACGGTATCTACAACCCACCAGATCACTGGGGGTTAAGCGCGGTGTTTGTTCCGCTTCTGAGCTTGACGAGTGCATTGTTCCCACAATGACATGAGCTTATTGCAATATCGTGGGTAAAGTTGAATCGAGAAGTCGAGAATAAGCCGACAGCAGAAAGAGTTGAGATTAAAAAATGGGCATCTTTGAAAAGGTTCGTGCAGCCAGGGCCAAGACCAAGGCCGAGATCAAAGCAGCAGAGCTGAAGGTTAAAACCGAAGCTAAAAATAAGGCAAAGCTCGATCTAAAGCGCGAAAAGCTCCTGGTACAGGCAGAAAAGAATCTGCTTAAGGCTGAGGAGAAAGGCCTGAAAAAGCGCAATAAGCATGAGCTGAAGATGGCAAAGAATATTCTGGAGCAAAAGCGCCAGGGTCGCCTCAACAAGGATAAGGTCAAGCGTTGGACCGGCACCGCGCGTTTGCTTGCGCCTTTGCTGCTGCCTGTTTTTTATCGCGTTTCCACCGAGGCTCGCAACCAGATTGTGAAGACCAAGGCTAGCCGCGCTGGCGTTACCCCAGAGCAGCTTGCCCAGTTTGCAGGCCACTCCGCCGCCCTCAAGGCTCGTATCCAGGGCGTTCGCGAAAACGCTGAGTCCGCAGCTTTGCCACACGGCTTTATCCAAGACGTTAAGGAGCGTCTAGACGAGCTCGAGGCCGCAGCTGAGAACTCCGAATTTATGTCTCCCCAGCAGCGCAATCGCGCACACCAGTCCATCAACCGCGATCTGGCGCAGGTGTCCGATCAGATCCAGGATCGCTTGTTGGACAAATAAAAAATAACGCTTGTCGACGCTGCCCCTCACCGTCTGCGGTGAGGGGCAGGGGGTTGCGTCGATAAGCGTCTTTTTAAAGCAGACCCTGCTCGCGGGCTGATGCGACTGCTGAGGTGCGGGAGCGCACGCCCAATTTGTCATAAATATGGACCAGGTGGGATTTCACCGTGGCCTCGGAAAGGAAAAGAATCCGGCCGATATCGCGGTTGGAGGAACCACTTGCCACCAGCTTTAATACCTCTAGCTCGCGGGGAGTCAACGAGGTTTTGGGGGTGCGCACCCGCGTCATCAAGCGGTTTGCCACAATCGGAGACAGCGTGGAATCGCCCTCCGCAGCTGAACGTACCGCGGCGAGGAGCTCTGCCGGTGGGGCATCTTTAAGCAGGTAGCCGAGTGCACCCGCTTCAATAGCACCCAAAATATCGGCATCGGTGTCATAGTTGGTGACAACCAAGACCCGTGGTGGGTTTTCAATATTGCGCTTAATCGCAGCGGTAGCATCAGCACCGGTGGACACCTGAGTGCCCTGTACACCGGGCCCAAAACGCAGATCCATCAAGATCACATCAATTCCGCCTTCATGGGCTGCTTGAACAGCGCCCTCGGCGGTGGAAACCTCCCCCACAACTTCGATGTCAGCTGCGCTTTCTAGAACAGCTCGGAGGCCGAGCCGGACAATCTCATGGTCATCAGCGAGCAAGACACGGATCATGGTGTGAACAAAGTCCTTCCCAATGGATTATCACCCCGGCGCGAAATGCCGAAGCTTTACCTTCAAGAGTGTAGGTGGGTAGATCAGTCGTACTTTAGTCTAGCCATAGCCTTCAACAGTTGGAGAATTCCCTCCATTGTTAGTTGGCATCTACCGGCAGTGCTACTGACACCGCAGTGCCCTGCCCATAAGCCGATTCCACCACTACTTCTCCATTTAATTCCCGCGCACGCTGATGCAGCGCACTAAGCCCAATATGGCCCAAACCTGCAGGTTGAGCGCGTACTTGCTCCGGATCAAAGCCCACTCCATCATCCACCACATCTAAGCGCACTTCATTTTCCTCATAGGTTAAGGTGACATGGCAGTTTTTAGCCTCTGAGTGTTTTGCCACATTGGCAATGGCTCCCTGAGCAATACGCAACAGCGTGGCCTCTGTCTTCATGGGCAATTGACGTACATCTCCATCCACATTGATAACAAAGTGAATGCCCAAAAGAGGCTGGGTGACGCGGTGTAGTGCATCTTCCAAAGAAGTCTGCGAAAGCGCTGCTGGCTGCAAAGCCGCAATCATGGCGCGAGCTTCACTGAGGTTATCGGAGGCGGTATTACGCGCCAATCGGATCTTGTCCAGTGCCGCAGCATGGGGATTTTCCACTTCATCCTTTGCCAAGATCTCTTGCTCGGCTACATGCAGCAGCATCTGAATAGAGGACAGACCCTGCGCCACGGTGTCATGGATTTCATGGGCGATTCTTTGACGCTCGGCTGCAATACCGGCGTTTCTTTCTGTCTCTGCCAGCTGCGAACGGGTTTCAATGAGCTGATCAATAAGCTCCTGTTTTTCATTATTAACCCGCCACAAGGTGCGGAAAGCATAATCAATGGCGATGGACACAATGGCAGATACCGCAGGTCCCATCACACCACCCACAGTCAGCCCATTGGGATACTGGCTGGCAATTGCGATAGACGTAGCACCAATAACCGCAATAATGCCGCGTACATCGGGCATCACCTGCAGATACAGGAAAAACAGGGGGAAGAGCATATAGATGGAGATCGGCACAATGGGCACCATGATGATCCACACCAAAGTCAGCAAAAACAGCCAGGCCAACTGCATGGGGTGGCTAATATCAACCCGCTTGGACGATCCCCAAAAGTATAAAAATCCCCAGGCCAGCAGCAATACACAAGCCAAGGCAAAAAGCGGCAGCGATAAGCGCGCGGAGGCACCTAGTCCCACCACCAGCAAGGTTGCGGTCATAATGTGGATGCTATTGCGATAACTCATAGCACCTGGCTGGCCACCGCGCTTTGCCAAATTTTCAACATCAAGTTCATTGCGCATGGATACCCGCTTAGGATCTAGGCTTGACTGCATGCGTCGTACATTACCCATTTCCGCGTTCAGCTCCATCATGCTGGCCACCGTTATGGCAAGTTGTTCCAGCCCCGCACCAGAAACCTCCGCCACTGCCACTCCCGCAGCCCCCGTGACGCCGGCGGAAGTCACGGACGGGGTGGGCGTCGATAAGCTGCCCTTTGATGCGATGCCCACCGTCGCGCGCGAGGCCCAGGTTGCCTGCCCCTACCTGGATACCGAGTGGGTGGCCGAAACCAACGGCCAGCGCGTCACCGGTTACGGCACCGACGAGAGCTTTTCGACGCCTGCTTGCGTCTATTATTCTTTCCCCGAAGAACCCCAGCTCACCGTGATCGTCCGCGAAATGGACTCAGTTGCTGAAGCCACCCAGGTTGTCGACTGGGCAGCTCCAATCGATTCCACCGAACCTGCCGAAGAACCCGCAGGTTGGTCAGGTGGCCGTGGCGGCGGACAAGGCCAGGGTGCGCTTTATGCCGTCTCCAAAAACAACACCGCGGTGGTGGTTTTTAGCAACCAAGAACAATCCCTCAAAGCCCAATTAGTGGCCGAGGAAGTAATCAAAAACCTGGGCCTTTAAAAAGCCACATCGTTATAAGGCATGAGGGTTGATACCCATGGGAAGACAAATTCCATCAGCCCAAAAAACACCACAGCCAGCAGTCCCAGCACAATAAGCAATTTTAGAAACCAGGGTCCAGGCAGATAATGCCACAAAAGGGAATACATTTAATTGCTCTCCAATACTGCTGGGGTGCTGCCCTCTGTCTTAGGAACTTCTTCCACCAACATGCCGTGCACAATCATGCGCTGGGCATTAGAAAACTGCGGATGGCACGTGGTCAAGGTAATCAAAGATTCCGCATCCGGAGCCACCGTGGTGTCTGTGGTCTCCGCAATGCCAGGATTCGGATAAGTGACCTCAATATGATCCGGGGTAGTAATCATTCGCCCTTGCACATAGGCATAATCACCGCTGCTCATGCGCTGCACCTGCGTCTCATTAAAACACTGCGTGGCCTCTGCCTGCCGCGATTGGGCATCCGTACTCATGGGCATCACTCGATAGACATCCCAAGAATCATAAGTCTCAATAACAATGGCATCACAGACATTAAGATTTCCCAGATCATTAAAAGGCGCGCCCTTGCCCACACGGTGGCCAGCTACTGCAAAGTTGCCTGCCTCGCCCGGCATTTGAGAATTCACATAACGGCCAGGCCCCGCCAAAAGATCCTCCTCGCTGGTGCCCTCCACTACAGCAAAGTTAAAATCCGAACCAAAACTTGGGATATACAAGCGCGCAAAAGCCTCACCCAATTCCGGATTGAGCTGTTGGCGCGGATTAGCCCTTTGTTGATTCCATCGCTCATCAAGCTCAGTGCCAGCGACCTCTTGCTTCTGACCAGCTTCCAAATTAGTCCAATAAGCCTCATAAAATGCAAAAAGAAGGGCAAGAACTCCAATGGTTAAAAGCAGCTCACCAAGGATGTGGGAGAAACTAATCCGAGGCCTTTTCCCCCGACTTTTCCCATGTCGGGGGCACTGCGCATCAGTATGATCAAGCGTTTTGGTCATCTTCACAATATCTTTTTAAGGGGTCTGAGTATTTAGGTACCCAATGAATACTGCACGTACCATGAACTAGGTGCAATAGAGACGAGGTCTTCGTGGGAAATTGTACCCCTGCTCAACTCACTTTCTCTTGTGAATTTGTGGCCCTTTTAGGCTGTCCAGAAAGGCGAACACGATAGTGCTCGATATTTTGATTTATCCGGTGTCCGGTGTGATGAAGCTGTGGCACCTTTTATTACACAATGTCATCGGTATGGACGATTCACTAGCGTGGTTTTTGTCCCTCTTTGGCCTCGTGATCACCATCCGTGCCATCATCGCGCCATTTACCTGGACGATGTTTAAAGCTGGTCGCAATACCAGTCAGCTCCGCCCCAAACGAGCAGCAATCGAAGCTGAATACGCCGGCAAACACGATGAAGCCTCCATTCGCGAGATGCAAAAGCGCCTCAAAGACCTCAACAAAGAGGAAGGTGTGAACCCTTTTGCGGGTTGTGTGCCAGCGCTGATTCAAACCCCGGTGATTATTGGTCTCTATTCAGCGCTGATTCAAATGGCGCGACCTGAAGGTGGACTAGAAAATCCGATTCTGCAACCAGTGGGCTTCTTATCTACCGCGGAAGTGCAGTCTTTCCTCGACGGGCGCATTAATAACGTCCCCCTGCCAGCTTATGTATCCATGCCCGCTGAGCAATTGGCGTACTTGGGAACCACCAAGGCTGAAGTCCTGGACTTTGTACTGCCACTATTTATTACCGCAGCCATCCTGACCGCCATCAACATGACGATCTCTTTGATGCGCAGCTACCAGACCAATAACTTTGGCTCCGGCTTTTCCAATGGCCTCTTCAAAGTCATGGTTGGACTATCCATCATTGCCCCGATCTTCCCGCTTTCTTTGGGGCTAACCGGACCTTTCCCCACGGCAATCGCACTTTATTGGGTAAGTAACAACTTCTGGACCTTCGCCCAAAATGCAATTATGACCCTAATTCTGCACAAGAAATACCCGTTGACCGAGGAGTTCAAACAGCACCAGCGGGTGCAGCGCGAGCAATACCGTGCCGAGCTTAAAGAGAAAAAAGAGTTCCTTAACGCCCGTCGCAAAAACCGCGTGCTGATGGTCTTGCAACCTTGGAGATCTAGCGAACTGCATTCCGAGAATGTGTCAATGACAAATGCTCGCAATGAAAAAATCAATGAAGAGAAAGCCACCCGCAAAGCAATCGTCGAAAAGCGCCGTGAAACCCAGCGTGAAATGAACCGCGCCTCGATGGAAAAGCTCAAGCAGCGCCGCGCTGAAGTGCGGGCTAAGAAGAAGGCCGGTCCGCGACACGCGGCCTCCGACAGCGGCAGCAGTAGCAGCAATGTCTCAGTGGATTCCGCGATTGACTCAGACCGCCGAGCCCATGATTCCTCTTATGATGGCCCCTCAGATGCCGGAAGCTCCAGCAGTGATGGAGGCGGTGGAGACTCCGGTGGCGGAGACTAAATCGAGTAGTCAGCTGGCGGAGCAGAGAGCAGCTGCTTAGCCAGTTCGCGCGCAGTTTCTAGCGGTCCAATATTTTGCACCAGACGAGAACCAGCCAGGCCACCGTCAAGGAAAACCAGCAGTTGGTTGGCCTGAGTAGTCCCCGGATAGCCATTCTTAGCGGTCAGCAGGTCAGTGAGGGTTTGGTGACACCACTTACGGTGCTCCATCACTGCAGCCACAATGCCTTTTTCACTATCGGATTCGGGGCGTGGGTATTCATTGGCAGCATTTTGGAAATGAGAGCCACGGAAGCCCTTTACAGGTTCTTCTGCAATACACTGATCAAAGAACCCGATGATCTTATCTTCAGGATCTTTAAGAGCATCAGTGCGCTCATGCCAGTCCTCGCGCCACTTTTGGTCGAGGTGCTCCAAATATGCAATCACGAGGGCGTCTTTAGAACCGAAAAGAGAATAGAGACTCGCTTTAGCAACATCTGCTTCACGGAGAATGCGATCAATGCCGATGACACGAATTCCCTCGGTGGTAAACAGGTGTGTTGCGCTATCGAGTAGTCGCTGACGGGGGCTTGGTCGATTGCGACGACGACTTGCCCCGGCACTCGTTTTACTCTTGCCTGAAGCGGTGGCAGCCAAGGTTGGCCACGTCCTTTCGGTTGTTAAGACACTTGTTAAGACACTGTGGTGCAGGAAGATTTCCTACGGTTGAAAACTTACCTCTTAACAATATAGACAAACTGGTTTGTATAGTTTTAATCTACAGGCCAGTACAGGAACTTTTCTAGTTCTGGGTGACAAACTTTCACAATGGAAAAAGTGGCTGTGGCACTTGAGATTTCTCTCAAGTGCCACAGCCACTTCTTTATATTTTGTCACTGATTGTTAAAACCAGTGCCTCACTGTTATTTCTTTGCGCGATTAAAGAACTGCACGATGGTAAGCAGAATAACTGCACCAATCAAGCAGGTGATGAAGCTGAAGATCCAGCCAGCGCCAGCAACGTCAACGCCGAAGAGGCTGAGCAGGAAGCCACCGAGCAGACCGCCGATGATACCAACAACGATATTTAGCAGAAGTCCTTGCTGAGCATCAGTGCCCTTGATCTTGGAGGCAATCCAGCCAGCAAGTCCACCAATAATGATCCATGCAATCCAACCAAGTCCGAGTGTCATAATGTTTCTCCTTCGTAAGATACTGCGATTTCAGGTGAAGATTTTCTACACAACGCATAGTATCTTAATGGATATAGATTTATTGTGCATCTTTACTTATGGGTTTTGGCAGTATTGTTATGCAAAAGATTTAAATAGTTAATGCTCTATTTCCCCTCTTAGCTGGGAGGAAATAGAGCATTAACTATTTTGAAGCTTTTTTGGCTGGTCACTGAATTTTTTAGAATAAAAACTTAAATTAAGCCTAATTTAGACCCAAGATAAGCCTAAATTTAACCTTAGTTTAGGCTTAAAAACTCGGCCATAATCCTTATTTGGTACCTGCTGACGGCGAAGCGGGAGCCGAAGCTCCCGGAGCACCTTTAAACACTCTTAAGCGCTTTGTGGACGAACTACCATCATTGGGCATGGAGCGGACTGCAGCAAGGCGCGAGAGGTGGAACCAAGCAGCATGCCCTTGAATCCACCACGGCCGTGGGATCCAACAACCAAAAGCTGAGCACCCTCGGAAGCTTCTGCCAGCGCACGTACTGGACGATCACGGGTGATAACCTTCTTCACCTGAACATCTGGATACTGCTCAACGAGTGGAGCCAAACGCTCAATCAGGAGGTTGGTCTGCTCACGCTCGACATCATCCCACTGCTGTTGCGCAGCTGCAAGGCCAGCTAGGGAAGCCTGCACCTGCATATCCATCCAGGTGTGTACAGCTACCAGCTCAGCACCGCGGGCAGAAGCCTCAGCGAATGCGTACTCGGTTGCCTGCTGGGAGACATCGGAACCATCAACACCGACCACAACTGGGCCGTACTTGGTGGACTCATTAACGGAGCTATCGGCACGAACCACAACAACTGGGCACTTAGCGTGGCTTACAACCGCACCAGAAACAGAACCCATAACCATTCCAGAAAGTCCGCCGAGACCACGGGAGCCCATGACAATCATGGTGACGTCATTGGACATTTCCAGCAGCATATCGATAGGGCTGCCTTCTGCGATGGTGTGGCCGATCTTGATTTCCGGGGCTACCTCGTGCGCAATGTCGCGAGCTTCATTTACCTTCTCCAGTGCCTCTGCCTGAAGGTCATCAAAAAGCTCCTGTGGAGGAACCATTCCTTCTGCGTAAAGGAACTGCGGCATGGTGTAGCTGGAGGCCAAACGGAGTGGAATTCCACGCTTATTGGCGGTATTTGCAGCCCACCGAACGGCTTGCTTTGAAGCATCCGAACCATCTACTGCGACTACTACGATGTCTTCTTTGCTCATCTCGGTCGACCTTTCTCGACTTGTGAATCGCAGTTAACATATAGCCACGATTCATGATCTCTGACGCCTCTTATTGTAGCGCTTATGCCCGGCTCAATGTTCCGGTTAGTACCAGTTTCGGGGGTAAAAACTATGAGTTCTATAACTCACTTTTTTCGAACTCTGACCTGCGCACAAAGCAAGGCCATGCACTAAGCTTTATCAGCTCAATACATGGCCTTGCTACAGCGCGCATAATCGTGATTTGCGCACCTCAGCCCTTAAACTAGAAGGACTAAAACAAATTCCTAGCCGTTGACCACAGGAGCGTCGGCGTTAGCTGGGAACAAAAAGTCAAAAATTGTTCGACCAACTTGGGCGACGATCGCACCGAGGTCAGTAGCAAAAAATTCGATGATTGGGTTGATGAGAAGATTGAAGTCCATGTCCAATAGGGTAGTACAAAAACCTAAGGCAACGGCACCCCTCCCCATTCGAGAGGGCCTCAACCCCTCCCGCGTGCGACTTCCCCTGGAAGTTAACCCCATAAAAGCCATAGATTTTGTGGAATACCTCATTTCCATCCAGCGTCACCGAAACCCTATTGACGACCAAAAAGCTTTAAAAGAGCGTTTCGACGAAAAACTGGTGGTTGATTCTTTAGGAAACCCCTTCTCCCCCGAAGATATGGTTGCTCCTGGCACCGATGTGTGGTTTTACCGCATGCCGGCCTACGAGCGACCAATCCCCTACAAGATCCACATCATTCATGAAGACGATGACATCCTGGTCATCGATAAGCCTCCGTATTTAGCTACGATGCCGCGGGGACGTCACATTACTGAGACCGCCCTGGTGAAAATGCGAGTACAAACCGGCAATAATGACCTCACCCCAGCACATCGCCTCGACCGGCTAACCTCCGGGGTCTTGGTAATGGTGAAAAACCCTGCACTGCGCGGTGCTTTTCAGACGATCTTCGCACGCCGTGAAGCCACCAAAACCTATGAAGCAATTGCCGACTACATTCCCAACCTCATTTCGGATACAGAGCCCACGATCTGGGAATCCCGCATTGAAAAACAGCGCGGCGTAGTCCAAGCTTTTGTTGTTGATGGCCCTGTAAATACCAAGACTCGTTTAGTCTCAGTAACTCCGGTCAGCGACACTGAACAAGCGGAATTAGAAGCTCTCCACGGCCCCTTGGCTCCTCAAGCACGCTATGTGCTTGCTCCAGCAACGGGTAAGACTCACCAGCTTCGCATTCATATGCGTGACTTTGCCGCACCAATCCTGGGAGATCCCCTTTATCCGGTACTCCACGATGTTGACGATGAAGATTACACCACCCCGATGCACCTCATAGCCCGTACCTTGACCTTTGTAGATCCCCGTACCAACGAAGAAACTACTTATACCAGTACCCGGCCTACAGGCAGCCTTTAAAACACAAAAGGAGGGGCTATAGAGCATATTCGCTCTATAGCCCCTCCTTTTAGACATGACTAAAGCCCGTATAACACAACGTGTCATACGGGCTTCAGCGTTTATCTAATTAAGTTTTAGGTCGGCGGTAACCTACTCTCCCACACCCTCCCGAGTGCAGTACCATCAGCGTAACCAGGCTTAGCTTCCGGGTTCGGAACGGGACCGGGCGTTTCCCTGCTACTATCACCACCGACACAACCAACCACCACACCACAAAAAATGATGCGTGTTGTGTCAAATACTGCATAGTGGACGCGAGCAAATCTTTTTGCTATTTTTCGTTACGTTTTGCGTATCACCAACAACCCTAAAGTTGTTTGTGTTTTGTTGTCGGTAAATTAGTACCAGTCACCTCCACACCTTACAATGCGTCCAGATCTGGCCTATCAACCCCATAATCTATAGGGAACCTCAAAAGAAACCTCATCTCGAAACAGGCTTCCCGCTTAGATGCTTTCAGCGGTTATCCCTTCCGTACGTAGCCAACCAGCCCTGCTCCTGGCGGAACAACTGGCACACCAGAGGTACGTCCGTCCCGGTCCTCTCGTACTAGGGACAGCCTTCCTTAAGTTTCAACGCGCGCGGCGGATAGAGACCGAACTGTCTCACGACGTTCTAAACCCAGCTCGCGTGCCGCTTTAATGGGCGAACAGCCCAACCCTTGGGACCTACTCCAGCCCCAGGATGCGACGAGCCGACATCGAGGTGCCAAACCATCCCGTCGATATGGACTCTTGGGGAAGATCAGCCTGTTATCCCCGGGGTACCTTTTATCCGTTGAGCGACACCACAACCACAAGTTGGTGCCGGATCACTAGTCCCGACTTTCGTCCCTGCTCGAGTTGTCACTCTCACAGTCAAGCTCCCTTGTGCACTTACACTCACCACCTGATTACCAACCAAGCTGAGGAAACCTTTGGGCGCCTCCGTTACATTTTGGGAGGCAACCGCCCCAGTTAAACTACCCACCAGGCACTGTCCCCAACCCAGATCATGGGCCAAGGTTAAGACATTCAATCCGATCAGAGTGGTATTTCACCAACGACTCACACACAACTAGCGTCATATGATCGAAGTCTCCCACCTATCCTACACAAACCGAATCAAACACCAATACCAAGCTATAGTGAAGGTCCCGGGGTCTTTTCGTCCTGCCGCGCGTAACGAGCATCTTTACTCGTACTGCAATTTCACCGGGCCTGTGGTTGAGACAGCAGGGAAGTCGTTACGCCATTCGTGCAGGTCGGAACTTACCCGACAAGGAATTTCGCTACCTTAGGATGGTTATAGTTACCACCGCCGTTTACTGGGGCTTAAATTCTCAGCTTCGCCTTTAACAGCTAACCGGTCCTCTTAACCTTCCAGCACCGGGCAGGCGTCAGTCCGTATACATCAACTTAAACGTCTTCGCACGGACCTGTGTTTTTAGTAAACAGTCGCTTCCCTCTATTCTCTGCGACCACCACACGCTCCCACCGCAAAGGTGTTCACCTATGATGGCCCCCCTTCTCCCGAAGTTACGGGGGCATTTTGCCGAGTTCCTTAACCACAGTTCACCCGAACGCCTTAGTATTCTCTACCTGACTACCTGTGTCGGTTTAGGGTACGGGCCGAATATGTACATCGCTAGAGGCTTTTCTCGACAGTACAGGATCACCAACTTCACCCCAAAAGGGCTCTGCATCACGCCTCACACATTAATAGTTGGCGGATTTACCTACCAACAGTGCTACACGCTTACACCACAATCCAATAAGTGGCTTAGCTACCTCACTGCGTCACCCCATCACTTAGCTACTACCAGATCAGGTCCCACGCAAACCACAACCACACATCATCAAAGATGACACATGGAAGCATTCGGGTGGTTAGTATCACTGATTCACCATGGTCGCACACACTCGGGTACGGGAATATCAACCCGTTATCCATCGACTACGCCTGTCGGCCTCGCCTTAGGCCCCGACTCACCCTGGGAAGATTAACTTGACCCAGGAACCCTTAGTCATCCGGCGGATGAGTTTCTCACTCATCATTCGTTACTCATGCCTGCATTCTCACTCGCACACACTCCACAACACCATTACCAGGCTGCTTCAACGCGTGCACGACGCTCCCCTACCCAACAACACAATAAAGTATCATTGCCGCGGCTTCGGCGGTGTGCTTAAGCCCCACTACATTGTCGGCGCGGAATCACTCGACCAGTGAGCTATTACGCACTCTTTCAAGGATGGCTGCTTCTAAGCCAACCTCCTGGCTGTCTTCGCGACCCCACCTCCTTTTCCACTTAGCACACCCTTAGGGGCCTTAGCCGGCGATCTGGGCTGTTTCCCTCTCGACTACGAAGCTTATCCCCCGCAGTCTCACTGCTGTGCTCTGACTTACCGGCATTCGGAGTTTGGCTGATGTCGCTAAGATGTTGGTCCCGCTAAACCATCCAGTAGCTCTACCTCCGGCAAGAAACACACAACGCTGCACCTAAATGCATTTCGGGGAGAACCAGCTATCACGGAGTTTGATTGGCCTTTCACCCCTACCCACAACTCATCCCCTCAGTTTTCAACCTAAGTGGGTTCGCGCCTCCACAAAGTCTTACCTCTGCTTCACACTGGCCATGGGTAGATCACTCCGCTTCGGGTCCAAGACATGCCACTAACACACCCTATTAGGATTCGGTTTCCCTACGGCTACCCCACACGGGTTAACCTCGCGACATGCCGCTGACTCGCAGGCTCATTCTTCAAAAGGCACGCCATCACCCCACAAGTGAGGCTCTGACGGATTGTAAGCACACGGTTTCAGGTACTATTTCACTCCCCTCCCGGGGTACTTTTCACCATTCCCTCACGGTACTAATCCGCTATCGGTCATATCAAGTATTCAGGCTTACCGGGTGGTCCCGGCAGATTCACAGCAGATTCCACGAGCCCGCTGCTACTTGGGAAAAACAACCACACACACCAACTGATCTTCGCGTACAGGACTATCACCTTCTACGGCAGGCGTTTCCACACCACTTCCACTAATCAATTAACCATGTGCCAGTGTCCGGCAGAACACACACGCTGTAACCCCACAACCACCTACATGTAACCCCTGCCGGGTATCACACACATAAGCTTTAGCCATCATCCACGTTCGCTCGCCACTACTAACGGAATCACAATTGTTTTCTTCTCCTACGGGTACTGAGATGTTTCACTTCCCCGTGTAAACCTCCCAACCGGCTATATATTCACCGGCAGGTAACCACACATTACTGCAGCTGGGTTTCCCCATTCGGACATCCTCGGATCAACGCTTAGTTGGCAACTCCCCGAGGCATAACGCAGCCTCTCACGTCCTTCATCGGCTTGATATGCCAAGGCATCCACCGTGTGCTCTTAAAAACAAAACACTAAGACAACACACCAACAAACACTCAAACAAGCATTCATCGTGTGTCACGTTCGGATACACAAAAAAATATACAAAAAATAAAGATGCTCGCGTCCACTATACAGTTCTCACACAACACACCATCACCACCACCAACCACACACAACCGTGCACAATCACTGGATAATCATGATCTGATGAAGAAACAACACATTACATGTCATTTCAGACACCCAACAGCATGCCACCTATTTTTATCTTCCCCCACAGAGAGAAGTGTTTACCACACCAAGGGTCATCTCCACCCGATTAATTTGTGTTGATGGCAACCACACATGGGTTCCAACACCAACAACCCATACAACCCAACAACTGTTGAGGATGAGTTTATTTAAAGCTCCTTAGAAAGGAGGTGATCCAGCCGCACCTTCCGGTACGGCTACCTTGTTACGACTTCGTCCCAATCGCCGATCCCACCTTCGACAGCTCCCCCCTAAAAGGTTGGGCCACTGGCTTCGGGTGTTACCAACTTTCATGACGTGACGGGCGGTGTGTACAAGGCCCGGGAACGTATTCACCGCAGCGTTGCTGATCTGCGATTACTAGCGACTCCGACTTCATGGGGTCGAGTTGCAGACCCCAATCCGAACTGAGGCCGGCTTTAAGAGATTAGCTCCACCTTACGGTGTGGCAACTCGCTGTACCGACCATTGTAGCATGTGTGAAGCCCTGGACATAAGGGGCATGATGATTTGACGTCATCCCCACCTTCCTCCGAGTTAACCCCGGCAGTTTCTCATGAGTGCCCACCATCACGTGATGGCAACATAAGACAAGGGTTGCGCTCGTTGCGGGACTTAACCCAACATCTCACGACACGAGCTGACGACAACCATGCACCACCTGTATACCGACCACAAGGGAAAACGTATCTCTACGCCGATCCGGTATATGTCAAGCCCAGGTAAGGTTCTTCGCGTTGCATCGAATTAATCCACATGCTCCGCCGCTTGTGCGGGCCCCCGTCAATTCCTTTGAGTTTTAGCCTTGCGGCCGTACTCCCCAGGCGGGGCGCTTAATGCGTTAGCTGCGGCACAGAAGACGTGGAAGTCCCCTACACCTAGCGCCCACCGTTTACGGCATGGACTACCAGGGTATCTAATCCTGTTCGCTACCCATGCTTTCGCTCCTCAGCGTCAGTTACTGCCCAGAGACCTGCCTTCGCCATTGGTGTTCCTCCTGATATCTGCGCATTTCACCGCTACACCAGGAATTCCAGTCTCCCCTACAGCACTCAAGTTATGCCCGTATCGCCTGCACGCCCGGAGTTAAGCCCCGGGATTTCACAGACGACGCGACAAACCACCTACGAGCTCTTTACGCCCAGTAATTCCGGACAACGCTCGCACCCTACGTATTACCGCGGCTGCTGGCACGTAGTTAGCCGGTGCTTCTTCTCCAGGTACCGTCAATGTAACTCTTCGTCCCTAGCGAAAGGAGTTTACAACCCGAAGGCCTTCATCCCCCACGCGGCGTCGCTGCATCAGGCTTTCGCCCATTGTGCAATATTCCCCACTGCTGCCTCCCGTAGGAGTCTGGGCCGTGTCTCAGTCCCAATGTGGCCGTACACCCTCTCAGGCCGGCTACCCGTCGACGCCTTGGTAGGCCATTACCCCACCAACAAGCTGATAGGCCGCAGGCTCATCCCACACCGCAAAAGCTTTCCACACACCACCGTAAAGATAGTGTGTCCTATTCGGTATTAGACCCAGTTTCCCAGGCTTATCCCAAAGTGCAGGGCAGATTACCTACGTGTTACTCACCCGTTCGCCACTAATCCACCTAGCAAGCTAAGCTTCATCGTTCGACTTGCATGTGTTAAGCACGCCGCCAGCGTTCGTCCTGAGCCAGGATCAAACTCTCCACAAAATATGAAAAAAAATCAAGGCCGTGAAAAGCCCAAAACCCAGCCAACAACAAACAACCAACCACCACAAAAAAGGGTGATTGACTGGCTGTTAACCAAAAATAATGGTTATAAAAATAAAACAAAAAACGTTCCCCACCAACCCGACGGGGTCAAAGAGTGGGAAACAAAAGTGTTCTACCACAACCATGCACAAAAACTAAAACACACCCCAAAGAGCATGTTCCTTATTTACAGTGGTGGGATATATGCAACCCACCACCCGGCATGACCAACCCCAAACCATGTTTGGGGATTATGGTAAACATAATAAAATAAATGGCACACTATTGAGTTCTCAAACAACATACACATACCAACAACAAACCCAATTTTTTATCTCGAGTAGGTGTTTGGCAGCTTGATCAATCTTAGTAACTGGTAGTCAAGAAAGCAAATTCCTTGTTTTTCCTGTTTTCTATGATTGTGTTTGTCGATCCGCTTGTTTTCCTTTCCGCCTCATCAACCAGTGTGACTGGCGGGGCGTTGTCGGTCGCGGCGACTTCCACTAAGTTACACACACTCACCGATGTTTTCAAATGCGCAGGTCACAGCCCCACAGAGCAACGTCGAAAAGCATCTTTTTAAATGCTTTGTGTCATTCGGGAGTCTTAACCCGAATTCTCAATCCGAAAAGATCCGCTGCATAGTTGCCGGCGCTGATTCGGGTTGGGTATTGCGGCGCAACGCCATCGAGCAAAGGTGAGCAGTCGATCCGCAATCTTAAGCTTGCAACGAAAGATGCAATTGCTGGAGAGAACTAGTCCCTCTTCAACTCAGTGCTGTTGAGGCTCGCTCTCTCGTAGATGTGCTCGCCTATGAATACTCAACGCATAGAGCCCAGAGGAAAATGATCCATTCCCTCCATTTATCTTTGAAGCGCCCTACGGAGATGTCTTACTCCTCCAACGTTGTGCAGCGACTGAAGATTGAAGCAGATCTGGACATCCAAGGATTGAAGTGCCCCGGGTTTTGTTCCTAGGCGTTTGCCTTGATTTCTATTATTTCTTGGCCCGGGTTGCTCTGGCAAAATTCTGATTCAACTTCATCTGGCGTGCGGTAGCCCAACCCTTGATGGATTCTGGTCTCATTCCACCAAGTAACCCATTCGAATGTCGCTATTTCCACGTCGACAACGTCATCCCACGTCCTGTTATGGATAAGCTCGTTTTTGTACGAGCCGTTGACGTTTTCCGCTAGAGCATTGTCATAGGAATCACCCACCGTTCCTGTGGATGCAACGATTTTATGCTCAGCAAGACGCTCGTTATAGACAATGCTGACGTATTGCGATCCGTGGTCTGAATGGTGAATCAGTCCAGCCGTTTCCTCAGCGCACACAATCGCTTGATTCAGTGCCTGCAAAGGCAAAGCCTCAGTGCGAATCGAATCGGACAAGGCCCAGCCAACAATGCGGCGAGAAAACACATCCATGACGAAAGCGGTGTACACAAAGCCTTTTCGGGTTCGCACATAGGTAATATCGCCCAACCCACAACTGATTCGGCCTGTGCGCGGTAAAGTCGCGATTGACCATGTCAGGACGATTATCCGGGCCTTTGGGTTTACGGGTCGTTATCGGCGCTCGGCCTTTGGGCTTACCTGCTACGCCAGCCAGTCGCATCAAACGAGCGGTTTGCTCACGACCAATATCAATCCCCTGGCGAGCAAGAGTGTGCCACATCTTTCGTACTCCATAAACACCGTAATTTTCAGCGTGGATCTCGCGGATGTGTTCTACCAAAGCAATATCGCGCAGACGACGTGAGCTTAGCCCGCGAGCCTTGGACTGGCGATAGCCGCGGGAGGTGATAAAGCCGCCCGCACGGTGGGTGTTCAACGTCCTACGCACATGAACTCGATTGAGAAACGATCGCGGTGTTTGTCAATGAACTGGATCATTTCCGACGTTTTGGGTCGAGTTCCGATGCGAAAAAAGCCGATGCAGCCTTGAGCAATTCGTTGGTGTCTCGCAGCTCTTGATTCTCACGGCGCAGCTTGGCAACTTCAGCGACTAAGTCTTCTGGCTGGTGTTGGTGAGTGAGACCATCACGGCGAGCCTGCTGCGTCCATTGCCTGGCCGTGTGCCACGAGACGCCCAGTTTTGGTGCGACTGCTTGGCACGCTTGTTGCATCGAAAGGTTCTCGGCCAAGATACGATCCTCTACCAGGCGGACCACACGGTCCTTGGCTTCCTGGTCAAACTTCTTTGGCATGTACTAGATTTTCCCATCTACTCAGACGGAACAAAACCTGGGACAGTTCAGATTATCGACGCCGAGGTCTATCTCGTCGAATTATAACAGCGCTGGAAGATGCGGCTGCTGAGTTTGGTTATCGACGGTTTTACTTCACACGTGAACCTCGCCGGCGGGAAGCAGAAACCTATATCTACCAATGGGCTACTCACCACTATTTGATGTCCATGAAGATCCCAAAAGGTAACTGAAGCCCAGCGCATCCGTGTAGAGATTAGGGGTCACGTCCAGAAGCTCGACTTTCCACTGTTAAGGCAAATGCTAATTTTCATAATGCAAAAAGATACTGAATAACACTGACTGCCACTGATATCTACTACTAAACGCAATTAAGGAGAGGGAGAGGAATGTTTTGGTCCTCTCCCTCCCCTTATATACGCCCTATATCAAGGCATGCGAAGGGGGTGTGAGAAACAAAACTGTTTCTCACACCCCCCAACACACAAGAAAAGGAAGAACACCACAACGATGTTCTACCCCTCCTTTTAGACATGACTAAAGCCCGTATAACACAACGTGTCATACGGGCTTCAGCGTTTATCTAATTAAGTTTTAGGTCGGCGGTAACCTACTCTCCCACACCCTCCCGAGTGCAGTACCATCAGCGTAACCAGGCTTAGCTTCCGGGTTCGGAACGGGACCGGGCGTTTCCCTGCTACTATCACCACCGACACAACCAACCACCACACCACAAAAAATGATGCGTGTTGTGTCAAATACTGCATAGTGGACGCGAGCAAATCTTTTTGCTATTTTTCGTTACGTTTTGCGTATCACCAACAACCCTAAAGTTGTTTGTGTTTTGTTGTCGGTAAATTAGTACCAGTCACCTCCACACCTTACAATGCGTCCAGATCTGGCCTATCAACCCCATAATCTATAGGGAACCTCAAAAGAAACCTCATCTCGAAACAGGCTTCCCGCTTAGATGCTTTCAGCGGTTATCCCTTCCGTACGTAGCCAACCAGCCCTGCTCCTGGCGGAACAACTGGCACACCAGAGGTACGTCCGTCCCGGTCCTCTCGTACTAGGGACAGCCTTCCTTAAGTTTCAACGCGCGCGGCGGATAGAGACCGAACTGTCTCACGACGTTCTAAACCCAGCTCGCGTGCCGCTTTAATGGGCGAACAGCCCAACCCTTGGGACCTACTCCAGCCCCAGGATGCGACGAGCCGACATCGAGGTGCCAAACCATCCCGTCGATATGGACTCTTGGGGAAGATCAGCCTGTTATCCCCGGGGTACCTTTTATCCGTTGAGCGACACCACAACCACAAGTTGGTGCCGGATCACTAGTCCCGACTTTCGTCCCTGCTCGAGTTGTCACTCTCACAGTCAAGCTCCCTTGTGCACTTACACTCACCACCTGATTACCAACCAAGCTGAGGAAACCTTTGGGCGCCTCCGTTACATTTTGGGAGGCAACCGCCCCAGTTAAACTACCCACCAGGCACTGTCCCCAACCCAGATCATGGGCCAAGGTTAAGACATTCAATCCGATCAGAGTGGTATTTCACCAACGACTCACACACAACTAGCGTCATATGATCGAAGTCTCCCACCTATCCTACACAAACCGAATCAAACACCAATACCAAGCTATAGTGAAGGTCCCGGGGTCTTTTCGTCCTGCCGCGCGTAACGAGCATCTTTACTCGTACTGCAATTTCACCGGGCCTGTGGTTGAGACAGCAGGGAAGTCGTTACGCCATTCGTGCAGGTCGGAACTTACCCGACAAGGAATTTCGCTACCTTAGGATGGTTATAGTTACCACCGCCGTTTACTGGGGCTTAAATTCTCAGCTTCGCCTTTAACAGCTAACCGGTCCTCTTAACCTTCCAGCACCGGGCAGGCGTCAGTCCGTATACATCAACTTAAACGTCTTCGCACGGACCTGTGTTTTTAGTAAACAGTCGCTTCCCTCTATTCTCTGCGACCACCACACGCTCCCACCGCAAAGGTGTTCACCTATGATGGCCCCCCTTCTCCCGAAGTTACGGGGGCATTTTGCCGAGTTCCTTAACCACAGTTCACCCGAACGCCTTAGTATTCTCTACCTGACTACCTGTGTCGGTTTAGGGTACGGGCCGAATATGTACATCGCTAGAGGCTTTTCTCGACAGTACAGGATCACCAACTTCACCCCAAAAGGGCTCTGCATCACGCCTCACACATTAATAGTTGGCGGATTTACCTACCAACAGTGCTACACGCTTACACCACAATCCAATAAGTGGCTTAGCTACCTCACTGCGTCACCCCATCACTTAGCTACTACCAGATCAGGTCCCACGCAAACCACAACCACACATCATCAAAGATGACACATGGAAGCATTCGGGTGGTTAGTATCACTGATTCACCATGGTCGCACACACTCGGGTACGGGAATATCAACCCGTTATCCATCGACTACGCCTGTCGGCCTCGCCTTAGGCCCCGACTCACCCTGGGAAGATTAACTTGACCCAGGAACCCTTAGTCATCCGGCGGATGAGTTTCTCACTCATCATTCGTTACTCATGCCTGCATTCTCACTCGCACACACTCCACAACACCATTACCAGGCTGCTTCAACGCGTGCACGACGCTCCCCTACCCAACAACACAATAAAGTATCATTGCCGCGGCTTCGGCGGTGTGCTTAAGCCCCACTACATTGTCGGCGCGGAATCACTCGACCAGTGAGCTATTACGCACTCTTTCAAGGATGGCTGCTTCTAAGCCAACCTCCTGGCTGTCTTCGCGACCCCACCTCCTTTTCCACTTAGCACACCCTTAGGGGCCTTAGCCGGCGATCTGGGCTGTTTCCCTCTCGACTACGAAGCTTATCCCCCGCAGTCTCACTGCTGTGCTCTGACTTACCGGCATTCGGAGTTTGGCTGATGTCGCTAAGATGTTGGTCCCGCTAAACCATCCAGTAGCTCTACCTCCGGCAAGAAACACACAACGCTGCACCTAAATGCATTTCGGGGAGAACCAGCTATCACGGAGTTTGATTGGCCTTTCACCCCTACCCACAACTCATCCCCTCAGTTTTCAACCTAAGTGGGTTCGCGCCTCCACAAAGTCTTACCTCTGCTTCACACTGGCCATGGGTAGATCACTCCGCTTCGGGTCCAAGACATGCCACTAACACACCCTATTAGGATTCGGTTTCCCTACGGCTACCCCACACGGGTTAACCTCGCGACATGCCGCTGACTCGCAGGCTCATTCTTCAAAAGGCACGCCATCACCCCACAAGTGAGGCTCTGACGGATTGTAAGCACACGGTTTCAGGTACTATTTCACTCCCCTCCCGGGGTACTTTTCACCATTCCCTCACGGTACTAATCCGCTATCGGTCATATCAAGTATTCAGGCTTACCGGGTGGTCCCGGCAGATTCACAGCAGATTCCACGAGCCCGCTGCTACTTGGGAAAAACAACCACACACACCAACTGATCTTCGCGTACAGGACTATCACCTTCTACGGCAGGCGTTTCCACACCACTTCCACTAATCAATTAACCATGTGCCAGTGTCCGGCAGAACACACACGCTGTAACCCCACAACCACCTACATGTAACCCCTGCCGGGTATCACACACATAAGCTTTAGCCATCATCCACGTTCGCTCGCCACTACTAACGGAATCACAATTGTTTTCTTCTCCTACGGGTACTGAGATGTTTCACTTCCCCGTGTAAACCTCCCAACCGGCTATATATTCACCGGCAGGTAACCACACATTACTGCAGCTGGGTTTCCCCATTCGGACATCCTCGGATCAACGCTTAGTTGGCAACTCCCCGAGGCATAACGCAGCCTCTCACGTCCTTCATCGGCTTGATATGCCAAGGCATCCACCGTGTGCTCTTAAAAACAAAACACTAAGACAACACACCAACAAACACTCAAACAAGCATTCATCGTGTGTCACGTTCGGATACACAAAAAAATATACAAAAAATAAAGATGCTCGCGTCCACTATACAGTTCTCACACAACACACCATCACCACCACCAACCACACACAACCGTGCACAATCACTGGATAATCATGATCTGATGAAGAAACAACACATTACATGTCATTTCAGACACCCAACAGCATGCCACCTATTTTTATCTTCCCCCACAGAGAGAAGTGTTTACCACACCAAGGGTCATCTCCACCCGATTAATTTGTGTTGATGGCAACCACACATGGGTTCCAACACCAACAACCCATACAACCCAACAACTGTTGAGGATGAGTTTATTTAAAGCTCCTTAGAAAGGAGGTGATCCAGCCGCACCTTCCGGTACGGCTACCTTGTTACGACTTCGTCCCAATCGCCGATCCCACCTTCGACAGCTCCCCCCTAAAAGGTTGGGCCACTGGCTTCGGGTGTTACCAACTTTCATGACGTGACGGGCGGTGTGTACAAGGCCCGGGAACGTATTCACCGCAGCGTTGCTGATCTGCGATTACTAGCGACTCCGACTTCATGGGGTCGAGTTGCAGACCCCAATCCGAACTGAGGCCGGCTTTAAGAGATTAGCTCCACCTTACGGTGTGGCAACTCGCTGTACCGACCATTGTAGCATGTGTGAAGCCCTGGACATAAGGGGCATGATGATTTGACGTCATCCCCACCTTCCTCCGAGTTAACCCCGGCAGTTTCTCATGAGTGCCCACCATCACGTGATGGCAACATAAGACAAGGGTTGCGCTCGTTGCGGGACTTAACCCAACATCTCACGACACGAGCTGACGACAACCATGCACCACCTGTATACCGACCACAAGGGAAAACGTATCTCTACGCCGATCCGGTATATGTCAAGCCCAGGTAAGGTTCTTCGCGTTGCATCGAATTAATCCACATGCTCCGCCGCTTGTGCGGGCCCCCGTCAATTCCTTTGAGTTTTAGCCTTGCGGCCGTACTCCCCAGGCGGGGCGCTTAATGCGTTAGCTGCGGCACAGAAGACGTGGAAGTCCCCTACACCTAGCGCCCACCGTTTACGGCATGGACTACCAGGGTATCTAATCCTGTTCGCTACCCATGCTTTCGCTCCTCAGCGTCAGTTACTGCCCAGAGACCTGCCTTCGCCATTGGTGTTCCTCCTGATATCTGCGCATTTCACCGCTACACCAGGAATTCCAGTCTCCCCTACAGCACTCAAGTTATGCCCGTATCGCCTGCACGCCCGGAGTTAAGCCCCGGGATTTCACAGACGACGCGACAAACCACCTACGAGCTCTTTACGCCCAGTAATTCCGGACAACGCTCGCACCCTACGTATTACCGCGGCTGCTGGCACGTAGTTAGCCGGTGCTTCTTCTCCAGGTACCGTCAATGTAACTCTTCGTCCCTAGCGAAAGGAGTTTACAACCCGAAGGCCTTCATCCCCCACGCGGCGTCGCTGCATCAGGCTTTCGCCCATTGTGCAATATTCCCCACTGCTGCCTCCCGTAGGAGTCTGGGCCGTGTCTCAGTCCCAATGTGGCCGTACACCCTCTCAGGCCGGCTACCCGTCGACGCCTTGGTAGGCCATTACCCCACCAACAAGCTGATAGGCCGCAGGCTCATCCCACACCGCAAAAGCTTTCCACACACCACCGTAAAGATAGTGTGTCCTATTCGGTATTAGACCCAGTTTCCCAGGCTTATCCCAAAGTGCAGGGCAGATTACCTACGTGTTACTCACCCGTTCGCCACTAATCCACCTAGCAAGCTAAGCTTCATCGTTCGACTTGCATGTGTTAAGCACGCCGCCAGCGTTCGTCCTGAGCCAGGATCAAACTCTCCACAAAATATGAAAAAAAATCAAGGCCGTGAAAAGCCCAAAACCCAGCCAACAACAAACAACCAACCACCACAAAAAAGGGTGATTGACTGGCTGTTAACCAAAAATAATGGTTATAAAAATAAAACAAAAAACGTTCCCCACCAACCCGACGGGGTCAAAGAGTGGGAAACAAAAGTGTTCTACCACAACCATGCACAAAAACTAAAACACACCCCAAAGAGCATGTTCCTTATTTACAGTGGTGGGATATATGCAACCCACCACCCGGCATGACCAACCCCAAACCATGTTTGGGGATTATGGTAAACATAATAAAATAAATGGCACACTATTGAGTTCTCAAACAACATACACATACCAACAACAAACCCAATTTTTTATCTCGAGTAGGTGTTTGGCAGCTTGATCAATCTTAGTAACTGGTAGTCAAGAAAGCAAATTCCTTGTTTTTCCTGTTTTCTATGATTGTGTTTGTCGATCCGCTTGTTTTCCTTTCCGCCTCATCAACCAGTGTGACTGGCGGGGCGTTGTCGGTCGCGGCGACTTCCACTAAGTTACACACACTCACCGATGTTTTCAAATGCGCAGGTCACAGCCCCACAGAGCAACGTCGAAAAGCGTTATTACTGGTAGAGCCCCCGACTCTCCGCAACTTGGTCAAAAAGCTCGTGCACCCCAGAACGGTTGAGGCCAAGTTTGATGGCCTCGTCAACCAAGGGGGCGAGGAATACCGCGGCGAACTCTGCCCGCCGACGCTCGATAATGAGATGCGCTGCCTGTGCGGTCACAAACATCCCAATGCCGGGCTTCTTAATAAGGACACCTGCGCTGACTAGGAGTGCCAAGCCCTTGCGGGCGGTGGCCGGATTGATGTTGTGGAAGGCCGCGAGTTCATTCGTGGACGGCGCGCGCTGAAATGCCGTTAAAGAGCCTTCAACAATTGAGTCCTCTATGAGGGTGGCGATTTGGCGGAAAAGGGGGACGTTCGATTCCTCCACGTCAACTCCCCACCAGTTGGCTACTCATGTAACTAACCTTAACAGGTGTTGAAACATTCACATTCGCCTCATACGACATCGACTTATGCTTTCTTTAACATTGCAGCCGCCTTTATCCACCTGAAATAGACGAGTAATCGCAAGATAAGGCATGCTTGGATAAAAAGATTAATAAAACTCAACAGAATCGGAACTAGGAGCCATGCTTGAACGCACACAGGTATTCGTGGATACGTCCTACCTACTCGCAAGCTTTTATAACTCTTGGGAGACAGGGGCACGTGCCCAATTAGAAATTGACCTCCCCGAAGTAGTCGGGGTTTTAGGAAGGATGATCGAGCAACAACTTAAACAGCCAGTTCAAAGGCAAATGTGGTACGACGGAATCCCTGATTCCGGTCCCCACCGTTATCAGCGTGCCCTAAGAACCTGCGATGGTGTGCAGCTGCGCGCTGGACAGCTCATCGAATGGGGCGAAAGGCGTACCCAAAAAGCAGTGGACACCCGCCTGGTCGCTGACCTGGTGCTAGCTGGTGTGCGCGGACAATGTTCCGACATTGTATTAGTCAGTGGTGACGCCGATATGATCCCCGGTGTCCAAGAAGCAGCCAATGCAGGCTTGCGTGTTCACCTTTATGGTTTCGGTTGGGATTCAATGTCTTCGCAGCTACGCCATTGTTGCGATACCACCACCATCTTGGACCCACGCGAAGACTTTGCGGATTGTATGCAGTTGCAGGTGCTGGAAGGTCCGCTTCCCCCTGTTGTCAGAGTCAAGCCAATCGGTGACGCCGAACCAATCGAGGAGCTGGATTTCACTCCGGTTCCTGGAGTAGCCACGCCAGAACCTACTGCGGAAACAGCTGTGGAAACAGCCGCGGAGACCACCGCGGAAGATTCCGCAGTAGATTCCGCTCCGGAATTCAAGAACACAGCTCCTTTCAGTGCAAATGATGTTGCTGAAAAACTGTCTCCTCGCCCTGGTGAGCCTTCGGAAGCATTTGAAGATCAGCAATGCGAGGCGCAAAGCAGTATCGACAAGCGCGCGCAAAAGATTGCCGAACCTGCACTAGCAAAGCCGGAAACCGAAGCACCTACCCCGGCGCCGGCAGACGCAGCGCCGGAAGTTTCTGCGCAGCCATCACCAGTTGAACAGGCAGAACCAAAGCAGCCAACCACCCCAGCTTCTGCTCCGAAACCTGGCACCGCCGCGAAGCCAGTAAAGCCTGCTCAACCAAAGGCTCCAACGCCTAAGACGGTTGCGCAGAGCTCCGAGGCCTCACTGTCAACTGCACAAACACCCGCTACCAGCGAAGATTCTGCAGTTGAGGGCCATGTTGAAGATCATGTTGAGGAGACGCGGGCGAAAATCCCGAATCCTTCCATGATGGCTCCTCGCCGAAAACTGCGCTCTCGTTATGTACCGCTGCCAAATGAAGTATGGGCAACTGCTGGTTTCCAAACGCCTTATGACGTTGGCCAGCAATATGCTTCTTGGTGGTTTGAGAACGCTGCCACGGCTACCCAACGCGATCAAGCCCATCTACTCTCCGGCGGTGGCCTTCCTCCTGAGATTGATCGGCCACTTTTGCAATTCGCCTGTGAAACCTTGCATGAGTACACCTTGACAGAAGCCCAGCGTGTAAGCCTGCGCGATGGTTTCCATTCAGGTATTCGTGCAGTGTTGCTCAATATTCGCAACAGTCAGTAGGCACACTAAAGGCGGGACATCTCAACCAGAGATGCCCCGCCTTTTGCTGTATTACTTCATTGCGGAACCGTTAGTGCCGGAAGCATCCGGGGTTTCGTCGACAAGCTCCTTTGCGTCAGTAACACCGGACTCTAACTGACCCGTGGCGGCAGGCGCAGTGCCCAGCGCTTCGGCGCGCAACTGCTCAAGGCGGACGGCGGCGCGCTGATCGGTGCCGGACTGCTGAATCTCAGCCATGCGGTCGCTAACGGTGTTTTGGGTCAGCTCCTGGGCTCCCAAAGCATCTGCATAACGACGCTCGATCTTTTCGCGGACTGCGTCGAGGGTCGGAACGGAACCGTCGTTGCCACCGAATTGGTTGAGGCTGTCCATTGACTTGGTAACGGTTTCCTGCATCTGGGCCTGATCAGCCTGGGCGCGGAGAGCATCAATCTGAGACATCTGATCTTTAAGACGCATCTCAGATTCCTTGGATTTTGCAACCGCATCCTTAGCGGCAGCCTCAGCCTGCTGATGCAAAGCAGTAGTCTGCTCCAGCTGCTGCTCCACGGCTACGAGCTGGGAAGCAAAAACCTCAGCGGTGTTGTTAAACTCCTGCGCCTTGGTGGCATCTCCTGCAGCAGCGGATTTATCGGCGAGCTGAATTGCCTGACGAGCCTGATCCTGCAGCTTATCGCGGTCAGATACCAGGCGATTGAGCTTCATTTCGAGCTGCTTTTGCTGGCCGATAATCTGCGAGGCATGCTGCATAATTTGCTGGTGCTGCTGCTGCGCAGCCTCGGTAGCCTGCTGAATTTGTACCTTCGGATCGGCGTTTTCATCAATTTTATTGTCAAAAGATGCCATGAGGTACTTCCAGCCCTTGCTGAGCGGATTAGCCATAGTCAGTCACTTCCCTAAGGTTTGTGGAGATGGTCTTTAAATATTTAAAAATTGGAAGAAATTTCGCGGAACCAAATGAGGTTCACTCGGTAAATCCCCAGTCTACGCAAAAGTGCCCACTCCCACCGCCCAAGTTCTTAGATTTGGGGGCCAACCCTGAGATGTCCCTGAATCCACAAGCGCCTGCAGCAAGCGGATAGCAAAAAAGAGGGCCACCGACGTTTTGTCGGTAGCCCCCTGTTTGGACTTAAGGAAAATCTTAAGCCTCTGCGGATCCCTGCTGCTCTGCGATCTGACGGCGCACGTCTTCCATATCTAGACCCTTAACCTGGTTAACCAGATCATCAAGGGCTGGAGCTGGCATGGTGCCGGCTTCGCGGAAAACCATGATGCCATCGCGGAAAATCATCAGGGTTGGGATGGACTGAATTTCCAGGGCAGCGGTCAGGCTCTGGTTTGCCTCGGTATCGAGCTTTGCAAAGACAGCGTCGCTGTGGGTTTCAGAAACCTTCTCATAGGTTGGAGCGAACTGGCGGCAAGGACCACACCAAGATGCCCAAGCATCTACGAGGACAATTCCCTCACCGGTAACAGTTTGCTCAAATGTGTCTTCGGTTACTTCGATAGTCGCCATGGATAAACTCCGTTCAATATTTGTATGGTCTGTATAGAAACCAACTCAAAGCGGTAGCAGGTTATTCCCGCCGATTCATTTTCTTTATTCAGCGTGGTACCGCCTGACTCATTGCATATCGTACAGTGCTTTAAATGCCTTTTACAGGTACCGCTGGGAGTTACCATGTTCAAAGAAAGGGAGTTATGAGCACAAAAAACTACCAAGTCGAGGGTTTGACCTGCGAAAATGGCGCAGCCTCGGTGGAGGATGAGATCAGCATTGTGCCCGGCGCCCAAGGCGTAGATATTGATGTGGAAAATGGTCGCATTGCTGTCACCGGCGAAGGTTTCAGCGATGATGACATCATCAAAGCTGTGGAACTTGCGGGTTGCAAAGTAATTCCGAATTAACAGTGCCATTAAATACCAAAGTTGGTATTTGGATAAAAATCACCCCCGTTATGGGGGCTTTTTTATTGGTTATATCTTTCAATTGCTAGTTAAAAGTACAGCTAAATAACCAACCAGCTAATAAAAGAGTGCTTTTCGACGCGCCCCTGCCCCAGTAACCCGGCCAGAGCCCGGGGGTTCCAGGTGAGATTAAATCTCACTTTTGTCTCAAAAAAGAGTAATCTTTCCCGGCATGACACTAACTCGCAATGACAGGCTTGATCGCCTGCCAGTCACCTCAAAGCATAAGAAACTCCTAGGTGGTTCCGGCATTGGATGGGCACTTGATGCCATGGATGTCGGATTAATTTCTTTTGTCATGGCTGCACTTGCGGTTCAATGGAGCCTAAGTCCAACCCAGACTTCCCTACTCGGCTCAATTGGCTTTGTTGGTATGGCTATCGGTGCTTCCCTTGGAGGCCTGCTTGCTGACAAGTTGGGCCGTCGACAAGTTTTTGCTCTTTCCCTCCTTATTTACGGCATCGCCACCGGCGCTGCTGCACTTTCTGTCTCTTTGGGCATGTTGATGGTGCTGCGCTTTTTGGTCGGCTTGGGCCTTGGCGCAGAGTTGCCTGTTGCTTCTACCCTGATTTCCGAGTTTTCCCCACGCAAGGTACGCGGCCGCATGGTGGTTATTCTCGAAGCGTTTTGGGCTTTGGGGTGGATCCTCGCCGCAATTATCGGCACTTTTGTGGTCACCAGCTCCGATAACGGCTGGCGTTGGGCACTGGCTCTTGGCTGCGTTCCAGCTGCTTATGCCGTTTATGTCCGTCTTGGCTTGCCAGAATCTGTGCGCTTTTTGGAAAAGCATGACCGTCACAAAGAAGCTGAAAAGATTGTAGAATCCTTTGAGCGTGCGGCTCTTGATGAGGGCAAGACTTTAGATAACACCGCTCCAGAAGTCCGCGATGTTGAGGTCGCAGATTCCCAATCCATCTGGTCCCAGGCCTTGCGCAAGCGCACCGTAGCCCTGTGGATTGTGTGGTTCTGCATCAATCTCTCCTATTACGGAGCTTTCATCTGGATCCCATCGCTGCTGGTAGCCGATGGTTTTACCCTGGTGAAGTCTTTCCAATTCACCTTGATCATCACCTTGGCACAGCTGCCTGGTTATGCCGTTGCCGCCTGGCTTATTGAAAAGTGGGGCCGTCGCAGCACCCTGGCTACCTTCTTGGCAGGTTCTGCAATTTCCGCAATGCTCTATGGCCTCGCCGATGTGGAATGGCAGATCATCGTTGCCGGCTGCCTCTTATCCTTCTTTAACCTGGGCGCATGGGGCGCACTTTATGCCATCGGACCTGAGCTCTACCCCACCAATGTGCGTGGTACCGGAACCGGCGCAGCTGCCGGTTTTGGACGCATCGCATCTATCATCGCGCCGCTAATTGTGCCTCCGATTATCGCTTTTGGTGGCCCAATTGTACTGTTTGCAGTTTTTGCCGCGGCTTTTGCGATCGCCGCCATCGCAGCATATACGCTGCCTGAACAAAAGGGCAAAGCGCTGGCTGATTAATCAGAAAGCTTCTTAATCTCTTCCGCTGCCCTCTGCAGGATGTCGACAATTTCCGCCGACTTATCCTGGGGGGCAGCTTTTATTGCTTCACGCACCTTGTGGAACTCCGCGCGGAGGTTAAAAACCCGGCCAAAATCCGCTTGAGGGTTGCGATAAGCCTCCAAAATGGAGCCCCATTCCGCACGGTTGGCGGCAACAAGTTCTTTACCTTCATCACTTAGACGCGCCATCTTTCGACCCATCTCATTGGAAATCAAGATGAGACCTTCATCCTCCAACATGGACAAAGTTGGATAAACAGTTCCCGGGCTGGGACTCCAATTACCTTCTGTTTTTTCGCTGATCATGGTGATGATTTGATAACCGTGCAGGGATTCAGCTTCCAAAAGCGCCAAAACTACATTGCGGAGATCACCACGGCCTGCGCGCCCACCACGCCCTCGGCCTGGATGGCGTCCGTGATGGCGACGATCATGATCACGGTGCGGATGGCGGCGACCACATTCAAATTCTTTTTCGAAGTACATTTCTGATTCCTCTCTAAGGTTTTCAATTTGAAAGTTAACGATATATCTTTACATATCGTTAAGTCAATGAATCACTTAGAGATAGTCCGCCTTCGCAGGTGAAGCTATATCTTTAACTGCCAAGGTGTATCTAAAAAGCAAAAGGCGGGGCACAGTTTTAGGAAACTGTGCCCCGCCTTTTGCCACCTCTTGTGGCTTAGCCGCGAGCCATATCCACAAATCGGGAATAGTGCAGCTGGTGGGCCACCTGGACGGTGTCAATGGGACCACCACGGTGCTTTGCCAAGATGATATCGGCCTCGCCGGCACGCTCATCATCTTTATCCTGGGAATCTGGACGATAAAGCAGCATTACGATATCCGCATCCTGCTCCAAGGAACCCGATTCACGAAGGTCAGCCAATTGCGGACGCTTATCGGTACGCGACTCCGGACCACGGTTAAGCTGCGAAATTGCAATAAGCGGCACATCGAGTTCCTTGGCCAGCAACTTGAGCTGACGGGAGAACTCTGAAACTTCCTGCTGGCGGGATTCCACACGCTTACCGGAGCTCATCAACTGGAGATAATCCACCACGATCATTTTCAGGTCGTGTTTTTGCTTGAGTTTACGAGCCTTGGACCGAATTTCCATCATGGTCAAGTTGGCGGAATCATCAATAAACAATGGAGCCTTGGCTACTTTGTCTAGCTTTTGCACCATCTTTTCCCACGCAGCCTCATCCATTTTGCCACCGCGCATATCGGAAAGGCGGATTTCGGTTTCTGCAGAGAGCAAACGCATCACAATTTCTGACTTGGACATTTCCAAGGAGAAAATCACAGAAGCCATATTGTGCTTAATGGAAGCAGATCGCATGAAGTCCAAAGCGATAGTTGACTTACCCACACCAGGTCGCGCAGCCACGATAATCATCTGACCACCGCGCAGACCGTTGGTGAGATCATCAAGGTCTTTAAATCCTGTTGGAATACCTGTTGCTAGACCACCATCGGTGCTTAGCTGCTCCAGCTCTTCCATGGTATCGCCCAAAATATCTGCCAGGACTGCATAATCCTCGCTTTGATTCTTTTGAGAAACCGCAAAAACCTCTTGTTGTGCGCGGTCAATAACGGCGTCAATCTCCGCGCCATCATCGCCTTCATAGCCCAATTGCACCACACGAGTACCGGCATCTACTAGGCGGCGTAGCACTGCCTTTTCAGAGACAATCTCCGCATAGTAGCGAGCATTTGCTGCAGTAGGTACAGATTGGATGAGCGTATAAAGATACGCACCGCCACCAACTCGCTCCAGGTCATTTGTGCGATCCAAGCGACCAGAGACAATAACCGGGTCAATGTCTTTGTTATCGCTAAAAAGATCAATAATCGCCTGGAAAATTAGCTGGTGGGAAGGCTTATAAAAGTCCTCTGGGGTGAGCACATCCAAGATGTCAATGACCGTATTGGGACTAAGGAGCATGGCGCCCAAAACGCCCATTTCCGCGTCATTGTCATAGGGAGGGGAGCGAAAATCGCGATATTCGCGAGCTCCATCACTGCGCCCTTTTCCTTTGCGGGATCCAGACTCAAACTTCTTGGCACCAAAATCCGAGCCAGAGTTACCTTGTGGAGGGGAAAAATCCTCAAAGGCAGGAGTGGGAAAAGAAGATTCATGTGCCTCATCAGAAAAAGAGTCGCCGGGCTCTGGCGGGGGCACAAAGGCATCATCAAAACTTGCGGCTGGTACATCAGCAGACATTTAAATCCCCAATCATCATTCACACTCACTCTAGTAGCTAAAACCGGGGAAAGATAAAACAGCAGGGGAGAAGTAATTCTCCAATGATCTCACTCACAACCCGGCCGAATTGAGAAAACTATCCACAGTTTCTTTGGTTAACAACAGTAGTTTTATCCCCAATTATCCCCAGTTTTTCCACGTTGCTCACAATTGACCCATATGCCTGTGGATAACTTGTGGATAACTTTCCCCAAACACCACAGAATAATTGCATACATACTGGTCAGGACGGCGATTCGGGCTGTGGATAGATTTATCAACTCGGTGGATAACTATTCTCACCAGGCGTTTTAGTGGGTCGGAAACTCGCTTTGTACCGCTACGCAGGCCTTTTGCATCGAGCAAACTCTAGGTTAACTATCCACAGGAGACTGGAGTTATCCACAGACGGGGGATAGCAGTTTTGCAACTTATCCAACAGGCCAAAAGACCCAAGAAATACTTCAACCCCACTCCTGCTGTTTGGAGTGGGGTTGAAGAATGCTGTTGTCGTTGGGTGGCTTAGAAATTGTTCTAAGTCACCGCCGTCGCGCGCG
The DNA here is from genome assembly GCF_000344785.1 of Corynebacterium callunae DSM 20147. Classification (NCBI taxonomy): domain Bacteria; kingdom Bacillati; phylum Actinomycetota; class Actinomycetes; order Mycobacteriales; family Corynebacteriaceae; genus Corynebacterium; species Corynebacterium callunae. The sequence continues at coordinate 2,725,507 of NC_020506.1, forward strand.
TGTTGTCGTTACGCTGCGACGACCTCAAACTTCACGCGGGAGACGATGCCCTCGGTGATTTTTGCTTCTACCTGGTACTTACCGGTGGTCTTAACCAGGTTCTTCGGGAGAACAATGGCACGCTTATCCAGGTTCGGGCCGCCAGCTGCCTTGACTGCAGCGACAATGTCGTCAGTCTTAACGGAGCCGAATAGCTTTCCGCTCTCAGAGGTGCGGACTGCAACGGAGACACCCTCAAGTGCCTCGAGCTGAGCCTTTACTTCGCGAGCATGGTCGAGGTCGCGGATTGCGCGAGCCTCTTGGGCACGTTTGATGCCCTCGATCTGCTTCTCAGCACCCGGGGTGGCTACGATGGCCAGGCCACGGGGGAGCAGCAGGTTACGTCCGTAGCCGTCTTTAACCTCTACGATGTCGCCAGCGACACCGAGGTTTTCTACGGCGGCGGTGAGGATCAGCTTCATGATCCCTGCCTTTCGTGGTTTATGAGTGTATGTGAATTTTAGGAAAGAAAAGTTTAGAACGGAGGCTCATCATCTGCGCCATTAAAGCCGCTACCGGCTGGTGGTGCAGAGTTCCAAGGATCATTATCTGGTGCAGCCTGTGGGCTACCTCCGCCAAATCCACCTTGGTTGAAGTTGTTGCCCTGGGATTGATTCTGGTTTCCACCAAAGTCACCCTGGTTCCGCTGCTGATTGCCGCCGAAGCCGCCACCTTGGTTATTGGATCCGCCACCGAAGTTTCCGCCGTTTCCACCACTCCGAGGAGTGCGCGTGACCTCTGCCTTAGCAAAGGACAAGGATGGACCGACTTCATCAGCTTCGACCTCGAAGACACTGCGCTTCTCACCCTCGCGGGTTTCATAGGAGCGCTGTTTGAGGCGACCGGTGACGATAACGCGCATACCCTTTGACAGGGATTCTGCGACGTTTTCTGCAGCCTGACGCCAAACGTTCACGGTGAGGAAAAGGGCTTCGCCATCTTCCCACTGATTGGTTTGACGATTGAACGTGCGGGGAGTTGAAGCAATGCGGAAGTTTGCCACTGCTGCACCCGAAGGGGTGAAACGCAATTCCGGGTCAGCAACGATGTTGCCGACAACGGTTATGTTGGTATCTCCGATTGCCATATTCCTTCAACTACCTCTCTAGAGCTGAAAAGTTCTTTACTTGTCGAGTCGTAGAACCTTGGTGCGTAGGACACCGTCGTTCAGGTTCAGGACACGATCGAGCTCGAGCACGGTTGCAGACTCGCACTTGAGATCGACGACGGCGTAAACGCCCTCTTCCTTCTTGTTGATTGGGTAAGCCAAACGGCGCTTGCCCCAGACATCAACCTTCACAACGTCACCCTTGTCCTTGCGGACAACCTCGAGGAATTTATCCAGGGACGGGGCAACAGTGCGCTCATCCTGAGAAGGATCGAGAATGATCATGAGTTCGTATTGACGCACGGACCTCATCACCTCCTATGGTCTAGTAATTGTTTCGGCCACGCCTTTTGACGTAGCAGGAGGGTCGTTGCGTCAGCAACCTTTTAAAGGTACACCAAACGCGCGGAAATGTCGATTCCTAATTTTTAGGATTTTTCAACCGAGGCGCCGGCATGAATTCCGGGTGGGGAATCGGGGGCGCTGGAAAGTTCTTGATCTGCAGCGCGCACACCGGTAGTTGACATACTTGCGAGGGTCAGCGCAGATACAGCCAGAATCCCTGCAATTGACGTAGAGCTCTTTGCCTTTTTCACCAGGCATCTACCTTTCGCCGTGGTCACTGTGATGGTGGTCCTATTTTCATTAACGCACGCGGCCACAGCATAGTTCCCAACTTTTAGGAAACGGCGCGGTTTTTCGTCGAAAAGCGGTTTTAGGTGGGGTTTGAGGCCCAAAAAACGGCGATGATCACAGGAATAATGGTGATGAGCACAATCGCTACGCTAAATAGCGCCCAAATTTGGACATTTGATTTTTTATACATGAAGCTTGCGAAAGCGCCTCCGAAAAAGAGGAATCCGATAAACACGCTGGTCATCGTGATCAGCAAAACTGTATTGCTCAATTAACTTCCCTTTTTTGCTTTTCGACGCCGGCTGCGCGCTGAGGGTTTGGCAGCAAAGGATCAAGACCCTGATGAGCATCCACAACTGGATCGGCGGCCAAGCCGCACATCTGTCGAATAACCAACACCACCATGGCCACGATAAAACCATCACGCAGCAGCACAATTAGATCGAGCATTTCATGGGGAATTCCCATGTTCTCTGCACCCAGCATATGCCACATCAAAATCGGCCACACCATGGCGTCTACCACCATCCACGTCAGCAAAAGCTTCCAACGAGGCAGTGCTAACACGGCCAGTGGCACCAGCCACAAAGAGTATTGCGGGCTCCACACCTTATTAAAAAGCAAGAATGCAGCAACAATGAGGAAAGCTAATTCTGCCACTCGAGGTTGACGCTGCACTCGCAATCCAAAAATCGCGATTGCCAAGCAGGAGAGTCCAAAGAGGGCAAAACTGATGACATTAAGGGTTGCTGGGTCATTAAAAGACAGCGGAATGTTGCGGTCAATAACCTGATAAATGGTAGTCCACTCCGCGCCTCTTTCGCGGTTAAGCCGGAGGAATTCATTCCAGGCGTTCGGATACATCAGCATCACAGGCGCATTAACTACTACCCAGCTCACCACCGCAGCAGCAAGCATTTTGAGGAAATTGGGCAGTTTTCCGGTGCGCACGGACAGCACTAAATACGCACCCAAAAGATATAGTGGCCACAGTTTGAAGGCAGTGCCAAGCCCGATGAGCACACCGGCCCACATAAAATTGCCCCGTTTTACAGCCAACATCGCAGCAACCACGGCGGTGATGGAAGGGATATCCCAGTTGGTAAAAGCATGAACCGCAACAAGGGGAGAGGCTGCAACCAGCACCGTATCCCAGACTCGATTGCCAGTTAGCTCTGCCACCATGCGAATGACCAACACCCAGAAGAAGCTCAAAGCCAGAGCTGTCACAATGAAATAGAGGCCAGCTTCGGGGAGGGAATGAAAAGGCAGGGCATCAATAATGGGATAGATAAAGCGAGTAATAATCGCGCAAATCCACTGAAAAATACCGCCCAGAACCGGGTATTCCATATACCTGGTGAGATCACCCTCCTGCCAAGAAAAGGCATAGGGGAAGCCAGGCATATCCAGCCCGCGGCCGGCGTATAGCGGAACGATGTCGTTATAACAGGCGGAAGTGTATTGCCGGTTTCCCGACCAATTGAGGGAAATTACGCCTTCCGGACTGCGCGAGCCCTGAATGCAATTGGCTTTTGTTAAGAACCCACCGGCAAGAAACAGCAAAGATGTAAAGATTAAAACGCGCAGGGGAGTCCAAAAACGCTGGCTTCCAACTTGCGCAAAACGACCAAAAGGACCGCCGATTGCGTTGATGAAATCATGTGCCACAGGTTCGGTAGCTCCCGGGGAGACTCGATTATTTACCTGTTTGTGCAGCGGCATATGGCTTCCTCATTACATTCGGCGGTCCGTTTATTCGACTTCGCGAGCCCCTTAGCGCGGATAGCTCAGTGCTAGTTTAACCCGCTCCGATCAACTCGCCCGGAATGGTAATGCCGGGGAGAATCTCCACCGCGCCACCACCAGTATCAGCTGGCTGCTCTGCAGCAGGGGCAGCCGGTGCTGCGGGAGTTACTGGCTGTACTGCTGAGGTAGCAGGTACTGCAGCATCAACGCTAGGCACGGTGTCCTGAACGGTGCCGGTGTCTCCATAAGAATCACTGGTGTATGGGGTTGGGCTCCATACATAATCAGCTGCTGGAGGATTGCCATATCCCAAGGCCGGTGCTGCTGGCCAAGATTCCAAAGGAGAGGTTTCCAGGGCATTATCCATGGTGGCCTTCCAGATGGAGGCTGGGGTGTTGGAGCCGTACATGAGGCCACCCCACTGGTTATAGAGTGCAGTGTTATCAGCGGTACCAACCCACACTGCGGTAGCTAGCTGTGGGGAAGCGCCAACCATCCAGGCGTCCTTGTTGTTGCCGGTATCACCAAGCTGAGTGGTACCAGTCTTTGCAGCAGATACCTGGCCATCGGCAAGCCCATTGTTATTAGCACTAGCCGCAATTGGGGCCATCGCATCAATGAGGTTCAAAGCAACCTTCTCAGAGACACGGCGCTCACCCTCGCCATCTTCAAACTCATAGAGCACTTCGCCACTGCGGGTTTCCACCTTGGAGACAAAGTGTGGGGAATGCCAAACACCTTCATTTGCGATGGTGGCCATTGCAGAAGCCATATCCAAAGGACGGGATTCGTACTGGCCCAAGATGATGCCCTCATAAGGAGTCTCACCATTTTCGGTCAGGGTCTCTGGGATGCTTGGCAAAGATTCAGCAATACCCAGTGCATGTGCCATATCAGCAGTATCCTGTGGACCATTTTCCAGATCCTGCTGCAAGCGGATAAAGCTGGTGTTATAGGACTTCTTCAGTGCTTCCTTGATGGAACAAGCACCACAGGTAGCGTCGTTGGCATTGTAAACAGTGATGTCACCGGTGGTTACTGGCTCAGAGCTATAGATCTGAGAGGTTGGAATACCCTGCTGCAGCGCAGCGGCTAGACCGAAGATCTTAAAGGTAGAGCCAGTCTGAATTGGTGCATTGGCATAATCCCAGCCAGCTGCGTCCTCGCCACCGTAATAGGCACGAACTGCACCGTTATTGGGATCGATGGACACTACAGCAGCACGGTTGTTATCAGTCAGGGTTGCCAGCTGATCGCGTACCGCATCAACCGCACCTTGCTGTGCCTTTGCGTCGATAGTCGTGGTGATCTGCAGGCCACGAGTTTCCACATCTTCTTCTGTGATGCCGAGCTCGCTCAGTTCTGCCATGACATTGTTCTTAATCAAACCATTGGTGCCGGTTGCCTCGGTATAAGCGCGGTTGTTGGCAGGGTCAGTGGTCTGCGGATAGGTAGCCTGTGCACGCTCTTCAGCCGTGATGGCTCCGATTTCTGCCATGCCGTCCATGACATAGCTCCAGCGAGTCTCAGCCTCTTCTGGGTTGGTCCATGGATCTAGCTCGCTGGGGCGCTGAATACTTGCTGCCAAAACAGCACCTTCAGCTGCGGTCAGCTGGTCCACTGGCTTATCAAAGAAGGCATGGGCAGCTGCCTGGACACCATAGGCATTGCGGCCAAAGTAAACAGTGTTGAGGTATGCCTCAAGCACTTCATCCTTTGACCACTCATTTGCCATCTTGGCGGAGTAGACCAATTCCTTAGCCTTACGGATCAAGGAACGCTCGTCACCAACCACGGCTTTCTTCACATACTGCTGGGTAATGGTGGAGCCACCGCCAGCAGCAGGGTTACCGGTAATCACGCCGATTGCGGCACGTGCATAACCGGTGATGGAGAATCCGGGGTTTGAATAAAACTCACGGTCCTCGGCAGCGAGCACAGCATTGCGCACAACTTCGGGAACCTGGTCAATAGAGACCATTTGGCGGTTACCTTCAGGTGGGACAACGCGCGCGAGCTCAGTGCTGCCATCAGAGGCGTAGATCTGCGAGACCTGTGGGGAAACCAGTTCCTCAGGCTCGGGAACATCGACGATGATGTAGGCGCTCATAAAAACTAGGGCAGGGATGAGGATAACCGCAGCGATAGCGCCGAGGAAGGCGTTTCGCTTGGTTAAGCTCTTCTTGGCACTTTGTGCTCTTCGTTTGCCACCGCTTGTTGGGGCAGCGGAATTATTGCTATTCGTCAACTGGAGTGTCCGTTCAATCAGATTTGGTTCTTATCTGAGGTGTTTGCTGTAAAGAATACTGTGCTTATGGTAATTCGCCTGAATCTGGGAATTAGCTGGCCATAGCAGTTTCCGCCTTGAGTAGGTGATTCCATTTACAAGCAGGGCATACTTCGACTGTGTGGACAGTGCATTGAGGAGCTTTAGCTACCAGCAATGCGATTTCCTCTTCGCTTCTTGCTGATCCAGCTGCTTTTCCAATTTCCTCTCCATAAACCCATAAAACAATGCGTAGCTGATCACTTTCACAGATCGGACACGGATAGCTGGCTGGCTGCCCGTGATAACGACCTGCAGTGACTAGTAGGAAATCTGCATCACAAATCGATGCTTGTGACACCAGCCCGGCACGAAACTGACGAATCGTCTGCCGGCGCGCGAGCTGGTGACTGATCTCATTTCGATATTGCACCACGCGTACTAGTGTAACCCCCGCAGGCGCGCGCTCTAGACCCAGGAATATTCCTTTAAATTGTATTTTCCCTGTGAAAATATTGGAATTCATTGTATATAGCTTCAGGAACGGAAATTACCAAGTATTCGGGCTAAACTGGCATCCATGACTGACGCAAAAACAGAGGATCTTGCCTCCCGCGTGCGACCCGCACTAACGAAGCTCTATGTCCTCTATCTCCGCCGTTCTGCAAACTCCGACCTTTCCGGTCCACAATTGACAATCTTGAGTCGCCTCGCAGAAAACGGCCCCTCGCGAATCAGCCGCATTGCTGAACTTGAAGATATTCGTATGCCTACCGCTTCCAATGCTTTGCACCAACTAGAGCAACTGGATCTGGTTGAGCGCATCCGTGACACCAAGGATCGCCGTGGCGTTCAGGTACAGCTGACCGAACATGGTCGCGCCGAATTGGACCGTGTTAATAAGGAACGCGATTCTGAAATGGCTCAGCTACTGGATATGCTCAGCCCAGCACAGCTTGAGCGTGCCGAAGATCTGGTTGATATCATCACCGAATTAGCTGAGGTGTACGGTAACTGGAAAGAGCCTAAAAGCGATTCCTAAGTTCCCCAACCCTGACTCCGGAAATTGATGAACGAACCTCTCCGCGTACTTGTATCCTGCCGCCCCGAAGAATCCCCGGGGGGCAATTCGGGTAAACCGAATGACTCAGTATTTGAGTTTGCTGCGTGGCTAGCACGCACCTCGGAAATTAACGTGCGGGGAATTACCACCTTCATTAGACCTTGGCCTTCCTCCTCAATTAGTAAATTGGGTGGGAAGTACCAAAAGTGGTTTAAGAATTTGGATTCTTTTTATCGGAACCAAATCATTAAATGCCTCAAAGATGCCGGCGTCAGCAAGTCTCAGTGGGATGAGAATGTATCGGTATTTGTTGATGGCCCTTCGGAATCCTCACTGCTTACCCATGCCGCCAGGGATTTTGAAGCTGACCTTATTCTGCTGGGCTCCGATGCGACCGCACCCAAAGGTCGCTTCCTCGCTAGCTCCACTGCCGATGCACTCCTGCACTCTTCACCTGTGCCACTGGGTTTGGTGCCACGGGGAGTCAAACTTTCTAAAAAGGGTGTCACCCGAGTTAATTATGCTTTCACCAGTGAAAGTGAAGACTTTGGTCCGGGATTAAGTTACGCAGCAGAACTTGCCAATACTTGGGAAGTTCCGCTGCGTATTTTGTCATTTTCCCCCACTGGCCTCACTGACTCACCAATGTCGGACAAGCTGGATCTCACCACTGAGCTTTCAACTGAGTGGCGCGAAATCACCCTCGCTCTCCTTGATCGTGCCCGCGATGAAGTTCTTAATGTGTATCCAGGACTGAATGTCAGCAGTGAAATTGGATCAGGTTGGGGCTGGAATGGTGCCATCGAAGCCCTGAAGTGGAAGAAGGGCGATCTTTTGTGCCTCGACTCCCATCGCACTGATACCTTTTCCCGCGTTTTTGTGGGTTCGGAAACCATGGAGATTATCCGCAACTCCCCAGTGCCCACCATCATTTACCCAGGGCCCTAGCCGGTGTGTGTACCCCACAGCGGGGGAGAAGACTAGTATTAAAGCCTCTAGAGGAGGAAAATTCCATGGCCAAACAGCCACGCCCGCTCAATCCTGAACACCCGGAAAATGACCTCAGCGAAGAAGCTGATTATTCCAACCGTCCGCGCCCTATGGCCGCCGATGTGGAAAGCCTCGCGGATTTCCCTGATCCAGCCGAGCTACATCGCAAAAATCAGCATTCCTCAAAACAAGCCATCCTTTATGGCTTGGCGGTTCCCCTCGTCACTTTTATTTCCGCCTATATTTTGGCGTGGGTAGCGCGCCTGCAGGGTGGTCCGCTTTGCGACGCCGGCACAGCCACCTGGATTTGTTCGCGCTCAGCCGAGCTCTGGTGGCCGATTTCCACCAGCATCATCGCCTTTGGTGGCATGCTCGGAGGGGCCTGGATTCTCTATGACAAATACCGCAACTACCTGCGCTGGCGCGCGTGGATGGGCGTGCTGTGGATTTTGATTCCTTTTAGCATGCTGTGGGCAACATCCGTTTTGCCACTGTCCATTTTGGGACATTAAAAAAATTAACCCTTAAGCACGCTTAAGGGTTTTGTCATTTAGATTATTCTGCGGTGTTTCCAGCGGAGCCGAGCACAACCTCGAACTCCAAAAGTGAGGCGCCGGAGGCAACAGGCTTCTTCTCAGAACCGTGTGCACCCTGGCCGTGGCCGCCCTGTGCCTTTTCAGCATCACGCCACGCGTTATAGCTGGCTTCATCAGCCCACTGAGTGACCACAAAATAGCGGTCTTCACCAGCAACTGGACGCAGCAATTGGAAACCTTCAAAACCAATTGCAGAATCTACTGCATGCTGGCGGGCGACAAAGCGCTTTTCCAACTCAGGGCCAGCGCCTTCGGGAACAGAAATTGCGTTAATTTTTACGATGCTCATGCTTTGCCACCGTACCGTCCAGACAATAAAGAATGATTAAAAGCTCCTGTGACAATTGCCTCAGGAGCTTTAAAGTGGCGCCCCGCCTGGGGCAATGCGCCCCACCGTGGAGGGGCGCGTCGACAAGCGCTAGTTTGTTGCTACTAGTGGGTCTACGCCACGAGCTGCATAATCTGCAGCGATCTCGGCGCAGCGCTCGCGCTTGCAGTGCCGGGTTTCCACATTTTCGAAGCAATCAGGGCACATGAGGACTAGCTCGCGGCAATCATCTTCATTGATGCAGTGCTCGAACTTGTTTGTCGGGGTATCGCAGTGAATGCAGTGGCCAAGGCGCTTATAGTCCTCGCCGAACTCCATGTGCATGCGCTTGTCAAAGACGTAGAGGGAACCCTCCCACAGGCCTTGGTTGCCAAATTGCTCGCCATAACGAACGATGCCGCCATCAAGTTGGTAGACCTCTTTGAAACCGCGGTTGATCATCAGGGAGCTCAAGATCTCGCAGCGAATACCACCGGTGCAATAAGTCACCACTGGCTTATCTTTGAGGTCATCGTATTTGCCGGATTCAATTTCCTTGATGAAGTCATGGGTGGTCTCAACATCCGGAACTACGGCGTCTTTGAACTTACCGATCTGCGCTTCCATGGCATTGCGTCCATCAAAGAACACAACCTCATCGCCGCGCTTTTCAACTAGCTCATTAACCTGCTGTGGTTTCAGGTGCACGCCACCGCCAACGATGCCGTTTTCATCAACCTTGACCTCATCAGGAGCTCCAAAGGCCACAATTTCTTTGCGAACCTTCACGCTGAGCTTAGGGAAGTCTTCCGCGCTACCCTCGGACCACTTAAATTGCATACGGCTGAAGCCGGGGTGCTCACGAGTTTTCTTGATATATGCCTTGCAATCATCAATATCGCCGCCGACAGTGCCGTTGATTCCGTGTTCCGAAACCAAGATGCGTCCGCGCAGGTTGAGTGACTCACAAAGCGTACGCTGCCACAGCTGAACCGCCTTCGGATCAGACAAAGGGGTGAATGCGTAATAAAGAAGAATTTTTCCGGTAGCCACGGTTTTATTCTAATGCCCACAGTGTCCAGCTAAAAACCACAGGGATCTAGTGCCATCCAAGTACACCGCGCTCCCCATTTGGGGGTGAAGCTTTATCGATCAACCGCTCTTGCTTAATCGATCATGATCTTTGTGCACCTCAATGGGCATTTTTGAAGACGTAGCCTAGCTCAGTGGGTGGCGCTGCTCGAAGGGTAGCGCTGCCGTCATATTGTCTTTTATGCCTTTTAGAGGAGTTTTAGATGTCTTCCAAAACCATTCGGGTTGCTATTGCTGGCGTTGGTAACTGCGCTACGTCATTGATCCAAGGTGTGGAATTTTACCGCGATGCCGACCCTGCAGAGACCGTCCCTGGACTAATGCACGTAAAGTTCGGCGATTACCACGTGGGTGATCTTGAATTTGTTGCCGCATTTGATGTCGACGCCGAAAAAGTAGGCGTTGACCTCGCCGACGCCACCGAAGCCTCCCAAAACTGCACCATCAAAATCGCCGACGTTCCCACCACCGGCGTTACTGTCCTCAGAGGTCCCACCCTAGACGGGTTGGGAGACCACTACCGGGCGATGATCGATGAGTCCACCGCCGAGCCAGTCGACGTAGCCCAGGCGCTTATCGACGCAAAAGCAGATGTTTTGGTGTCTTATCTCCCAGTTGGTTCAGAAGAAGCCGATAAATTTTATGCTCAAGCAGCTATCGACGCTGGCTGTGCCTTTGTCAACGCACTTCCTGTATTTATCGCCTCTGATCCCGAATGGGCCCAGAAGTTTAGCGATGCCGGACTTCCCATCGTTGGCGATGACATCAAATCCCAAGTCGGCGCAACCATTACCCACCGCGTGCTAGCTCGCCTTTTTGAAGAACGCGGCGTTCGAGTTGATCGCACTATGCAGCTGAATGTAGGTGGCAATATGGACTTCAAAAACATGTTGGACCGCAACCGTTTGGAATCCAAGAAGATCTCCAAAACTCAGGCCGTTACTTCCAATATCACCGATGGCCCGCTAGCTGGGAAAATCTCAGATAGAAACGTCCACATCGGACCTTCTGACCATGTGCAATGGCTAGATGACCGCAAGTGGGCTTATGTTCGCCTCGAGGGCACCGCTTTTGGTGGCGTGCCTCTGAACTTGGAATACAAGCTCGAGGTATGGGATTCACCTAACTCCGCCGGCATCATTATCGACGCCGTTCGCGCCGCCAAAATTGCACTAGATAGAGGCATCGGCGGACCGATCCTGCCTGCGAGCTCCTATCTAATGAAGTCTCCTCCAGAGCAGCTTCCTGATGATATTGCGCGAGAGCACCTAGAAGCCTTCATTATTGGTGAATGACTTCTAACCTCAAGTGGGGCAGTTTAAGGCCTTAGAAAGCCAACTAGTGCCCCACTTTTCCGGGGTGAAAGGTGTTATATTCACCAACCGTGCCAATTTACCCAAAAACTGGAGTCCGGCACAGATTTTTGCGTAAATACGGACCGCGCAGGGCCTAATGTGGAGCCCAATTCACCCAAAAACTACCTCCAAGGCATCCTTTTGGGGTGAATTGGGACTCTTCCCTTAGTGCCCTTAGCGCTTGCGGTAGAGCGCCTTGCGCTGATACTTGGGCTCGGAAGTCACCAAAACGCCTAGGTTGCGGAAGATGGCCTCGTCTACAGATCCCAAAATGGTGGTGGTGTGGACATCACAGCCCTGCAGATTCTTCAGTTCTTGCAGGGCCAGTCGGGCATTTTCGGAATTCGCGGCAGAAACCGAGAGTGCGATGAGCACTTCATCGGTGTGCAGGCGTGGATTGCGGGAGCCTAAGTGCTGAGTCTTCAGAGATTGAATGGGTTCGATGGATTCGGGGGAGAGCAAGTCCACGGAACGATCAATACCGGCGAGTTCTTTAAGTGCATTAAGCACCATGGCGGCTGAGCAACCGAGGAGTTCAGAGGTTTTACCGGTCACCAGGCGTCCGTCGTGAAGCTCAATGGCTGAACCCGGCGCGCCGGTGGCCTCTTCGACAGACAGTGCGCTGGCAACCACGCGGCGGTCGTCGACGGTGCAGCCGGCTTTGCTCATAACAATGGCGACGCGGCTGGAGATGGTGTCATCGAGGCCATCGCGGCGCTCATCAACTAGGGCTTTGAAGTAGCGGCGCACAATTTCTTGGCGGGCGGCCTCACGGCAGGCCTCGTCATCGGTGATGGCGTAACCAGCCATATTAACGCCCATGTCAGTGGGGGAGTTATAAGGTGAGGATCCAGCAAGGATCTCCAACATGGTCTTGAGCAGCGGGAATACTTCCACATCGCGGTTATAGCTGGTGGCCTTTTTGTCATAGGCAGCGAGGTGGAAAGGATCGATGATGTTGATGTCGTCGAGGTCCGCGGTGGCTGCTTCATAAGCAAGATTGACGGGGTGCTCAAGTGGCAGATTCCAGATGGGGAAGGTCTCAAACTTGGCGTAGCCAGACTTGATGCCACGCTGGTGATCGCCATAAATCTGGCTGAGGCAGGTAGCGAGCTTTCCAGAACCAGGGCCCGGCGCGGTCACAACAACGAGGTTGCGGCTGGTTTCTACATACTCATTAAGACCGAAGCCTTCTTCGCTGACAATGCGGCGTGCATCGGTGGGGTAACCCGGAATAACGCGGTGTACTGCAACTTTGATGCCCAGGCGCTCCAAACGCTGTTTAAAGGCAAGTGCTTGGTAGTTGTCATCTTCAAGCTGGGTGAGTACTACGTGTTCTGCCAAAAAGCCCAGCTCACGGAATACGTCAATGAGGCGCAGGACATCTTCTTCATAGGAGATGTCGAGGTCAGCGCGGGTTTTCTTGCGCTCAAGATCTTTGGCATTGATGGCCACGAGGATTTCCAGCTCATCTTTAAGTTCCATGAGCATGGCGATTTTATTGTCGGGGGTAAACCCAGGCAGCACGCGGGAGGCATGCATGTCGTCGAAAAGCTTTCCACCCATTTCTAGATAAAGCTTGCCGCCAATTTGTTCGCGTCTTTCATTAATATGCTCTGACTGCATCTTGATATAAAGGTCGCGATCGAATCCGGTGCGCATAGCGTCAACTCCCCAGTTGCTTCAGCTGATTTTTAACCCTTTGGACTCTACCCTCTGCTTTAGCTATTGCTGAATACGCTGTTGTGCTGGCTAAAGTTAGGTTTTATGCCAGAAGGACACGTGATTCATCGCCTCGCTCAAGAGCTGCATAAAAATTTCGGCGACGCCGAGCTGGAAGCTACCTCGCCCCAGGGGCGATTTGCCCGCGAAGCAGCGCTTATCGACGCAACCCCCATCTCACGTGCAGAGGCTTTTGGAAAGCACCTCTTTGTGGAATTTGAAAGTGCCCATCCGGAAAATATTGTGTACATCCATCTCGGTTTGATTGGCACCTTACATTTTGAGCCAGCTACAGAGACTCGTGGCCAGATCCGTTTGCACCTTTCCAATGGTGAAATCGCAGCTAATTTGCGTGGCCCGCAATGGTGTCGCCTCATTACCGATGCCGAGCGCAGTGCTGCCATTGCCAAATTGGGTGCCGATCCCATTCGTGATGACGCTGATCCATTGCCGATTCGGCTGAAGGTGCAGCGTTCACAACGCAGCATTGGATCTTTGCTTATGGACCAAAAACTCTTTGCAGGTGTGGGCAATATCTACCGTGCTGAAACCCTTTTCCGATTGGGGATTTCACCTTTTACTCCCGGTTCGCGCATAGGTACTGCGCAGTTTGAAGCAATGTGGGACGACCTAGTGTTGCTGATGAAGGCGGGTGTGGTTGCAGGGCGAATTGATACTGTGCGCCCTGAGCACACTCCCGAAGCTATGGGCCGACCACCCCGCAAAGACGATCATGGGGGAGAGGTATATACCTATCGGCGTGCTGGCCAACCTTGTTTGGTGTGTGGCACTCCAATTCGGGAGCAAGTTATGGAAGGCCGCAATCTCTTTTGGTGCCCCAGCTGCCAGACTTAAACCTGGGTTAGGTGTTAAAAGTACCTAAGAACTTGCCTTCTCGACCGGGCTCTTTATGCTTGCGCCGGTATAGTTCGGGAAGTACATGCAGAAAAAACAATGGTTGGGAAGAATAATGCGACTGCGCCGGACAATTGCCCGGAAACCGATAAATATTTCACGGCTACTTCTGCTCCGAATTCTGCCCGTTTTAATCATCCTGGGCATCATCTGCGTGTTGATTGTTGCCTTCTTTGTATATCCCGCCAAGGCGCAGCCTCATAAGGTTGACGCCATTTTGGTTCTAGCAGGCTCCAGTGATGGCCGCCATGAACTTGGTGCTCAGCTAGTGGAGCAAGGCTATTCAGATAATTTTGTAGTTTCCAATCCAGAAGGTGCCAAAGACAAAGTAGGTTATGCCCACTGCGCTGGCAACAAACGTCCGGATGGGGCGACTTCCTATTGCATGGATCCTTATCCTGTTATTACCTCAGGCGAGGCGCGCACCTTTAATATCCTGGCCCAGGAACATGGGTGGGAAAGTGTCATGGTGGTAACCAGCCGTACCCACACGCAACGTGTTCGCACCATGTTTAACCAGTGTTATGGTGGCGATTCCACGGTTTATAGTCTGCCCAAGGCTATCAATAGGCAGGCTCTTAAAGACGCCATCCTCCATGAGATTGGCGGCTTTGTGAAGTTCTGGATTACCTCTCCTTGCTAATTAGGTGGCAGAGTGACCTTCCAATTCCAAAAGCCACTGCTTAGCTTCCAGCCCGCCGCGGTAACCCCCTAAGGTTCCATCAGTGCGCAACACTCGGTGGCAAGGGGCAAAGATTGGCAGGGGATTGGTGGCGCAAGCAGTGCCCACTGCTCTAACTGCTCCGGTGTTGTTGAGCTCCGTTGCAAGCGCTTTATAGGTGCGAGATTCTCCATAAGGAATGCTCAACAAATGTTGTTGGACTTTGCCACGGAAATTGAAATTCGCCTCGCTGGGCCACTGCAGAGGAGTCGAAAATTCCTTGCGCTTGCCACCAAAGTATTCTCCAAGCTCACTGATCGCTTGTTCCAGAATAGCGTTTTCTCCAGGGACAGAGTCAACAGTGCAGGCGGCGTAGTTTTCATCGGCAAAAGCCACATAGGTTAAGCCTTGATCATTGGCCACCAGAAGTAGCTCGCCAATGGGTGATTCATATCGAAGATGGTGCATGATCTTAAGCCCTCACAACAATCTTTCCTATTGTTTTTCCTTGTTCCACCATGCGGTGGCCTTCCATGAGGGAAGCTGCATTAAGTCCGGTGAGCATCTCATTTTTAGGGCTCTTGATTTTCCCCTCATCCACCAGCGCCGCAATCTTATTAAGAATTTTTCCCTGCTCAGCCATATCTGGAGTTTCAAACATGGCCCTGGTGAACATAAATTCCCAGTGCAAAGCGATGGACTTCTGCTTAAAGGCCCCCAGATTTGGTGCAACTGGGTCGTCGATAAGCACAAGGTGTGACTGTGGCTTCATAAGCTGGGCTAATTCCACCTCACGGCCGGTGGTCCAGGAGCTAAACACATAATCCACATCCTGAATTTGCTCACTGAGATTGTGTGAATGATCAATAACCTCATGTGCCCCCAGCTCTTTTACCCAGGCTTGGGATTCCGGACGGGAGGCAGTGCCCACAACCTTAAGCTTTGTGAGTGTGCGTGCCAGTTGAATGATCAGCGAGGGCACCCCTCCGGCTCCACCCAGTACCAAAAGGGTTCCCTCTGAATCTGCAGAAACACCCAAACGATCAAAAAGTGCTTCCCAGGCGGTGAGTGCTACTAAAGGCAGAGCGGCTGCTTCAGTGTCTGAAATATTACGTGGAGCTGTGCCGACAATTCTTTCATCTACCAGCTGAAACTCCGCATTGCTGCCTTGGCGCTGATTTGAACCGGCATAAAAAACCTTATCGCCAGGAGTAAAGAGCGTGACTTCCTTGCCCACTTCAACAACAGTGCCCGTGGCATCAAATCCCAAAATCTTCGGAGTTTCTTGCTTCCCGGCGCGCATGCGTGTTTTGGCATCAACTGGATTGATGGAAACAGCAGCAATTTCTACCAGTACATCCCGCGGACCTGGGTTTGGTCGCTCCACCTCTACGTCAATGAGAAAATCTGGATGATCAGAGGGCAAAGAATCCAGCATTGCTACAGCAGACATTGTGGGCCTAAAAGTGTCCTGGTGCACGCTCATGCACCCGATGTTAGCCCTCGAGTGCTTTTCCTGCCGATAATTTATGTCACCTTTGAATAAGTTTTTGGTTAACTATCGTCTTTTGTAGGTAAAACCTCAACTTTAAGTTAGTGTAGGCTAACTTTACATGAATAAGAGACTGTTAGTTCCCCTGCTAGGCACTGCCCTCCTGCTGAGCGGATGTGGGGCTACAAATGAAGATCCCACTGCACCCTCAGAGTCCTCTGCAACCACTGCAGGGAACACCGTAGAAACTGCCCTTGGCACGATCACTGTGCCTAAAGAAGTCAACTCTGTAGTCATTCTTGAAGGCCGTCGCGACCTTGACATTGCGCTCGCCTTGGGCTTGCCAGTTGTGGGGTACCCCTACGAGGAAGCAGGATCGCTCGAGCTGGAATCTCCATTGGCAACCCAATTGGAGCAGGCTAAAACCAATGGGGCAAAGGAAATTTTCGCAGCCGACAACATCAGCCTTGAAGCAATTGCAGCAGCAGATCCGGATCTCATCATCTCGAGGCTCAGTGACATCGAACCCATCCAGGAGCAATTAGAGACCATTGCCCCTGTTCTCCCCATTGGCGAACAAGACACCAGTACCTGGCAGGATGATCTTCGATTGGTAGCCCAAGCCACGGGTACGGAAGCACGCGCTGCGGAGCTAATTGCAGACTATGACTCCCGCGTGGAAACGCTCTCCACTCAATATGCTGACACACTTGCAAATAACACATTCGCGCCGGTGAGCTTTAATGGTGGAACCTTCGAAACACGCCCAAATAGATTGCTTTCTGTTGTTTTACAAGATCTGGGAGCCACCCCATCCCAAGCTTTTGCCACAGCTATTGACGGTGAAGAAACCGAATACAGCCCCGAGCAATTGCTTTCAGGTTTCAGCGATGCAGATGCCTTGATCATGTTGGTTAGTAGTCCCCAGACTTGGCAAGACCTGCAGGATGACCAGCTCTACCAACAATTACCCGCAGTCTTAAACCATCATGTCATGCGTTCTGATAAACAAACTCATGAAGGCGGACCGCTCACTGCATTGCACGCTTTAGATGTCATTGAAGAATTGCTAAGAACCTACAAGTAGTTTGCTTTTATCTGGTCGAACTCCTGCTTCCTAACTATTGTTGTGCGAGTCTAAGTAGCACACCAGGCAAGCAGTGTGTGACAGGCTTATGCCACGTCAACCAGCCAGATAAGGAAAAGCCATGAACACCAATCACGCATCTGAAGCCCGGTTTCCAATTGTTCCTTTGACTGCGATGAGTTTTGCGGCTTTTGTCTATGTCACTTTTGAAATGTTTGCGGTGGGACTTATTCAGCCAATGGCGCAGGATCTGGGTGTGACAGAGTCTCGTATCGGTTTGCTCATGACGGCATATGCAGCTGTGGTTGCGGTGATTACTATTCCGCTCATGATGTGGGTGTCGCGTTTTAATAAGCGCACCGTTTTCCTTGTTACATTGGGTTTTTTGCTCATAGGAATTGTCATTCAAGCTCTCACCATCAATTATACGATGTTGGCGATTGGCAGAATCACCGCAGCACTAACTCATGGCATCTTTTGGGCCTTGGTTGGTCCTATGGCAGCACGAATGTCACCTGGACATACTGGCAAAGCAGTGGGAATCGTCTCTATTGGATCCACCATGGCATTGGTTATGGGCTCACCATTGGCAACCTGGATTGGCGAGCTAGTTGGCTGGCGCGTCGCATCCTGGATTTTGGGAGCACTGACGGTTGCAGCGATAGCCGTGCTCATACCTACTGTGCCATCCTTGCCACCGCTGACCAGTACAAAGGACAACACCAAGAAGCAACTGTCCTGGGGACTTATTTCTTTGATAGTTTTCCTACTCCTAGCAGTAACAGGAGTGTTTGCCGCCTATACCTATTTGGGCTTGATTTTGGCAGCGAATGCGGGGAGCGCTCTTGTTTCCACCGGACTTTTTGTCTTTGGCGCAATGGGGCTCATTGGCGTAACGGTAGCTACCCGCACAGTGGATCGTCGTATGTTGCGTGGCAGTGCCCACACCACCACCTTGTTTATTGTGGCAGCAGTTTTAGGACATCTCGCTTTTGCCAGCGGTGGAATGCTGGCCACAGTGCTTGTTTTTGCCGCAGTGGCAGTTTTTGGAGCAGCTTATGGTGCGCTTCCCACTCTTGGTACCACTATCTTCTTACATGCGGGCCGTGAAAACCCTGATTCGGCCTCCTCGATCTACGTGGTGACCTATCAGGTGGGAATTGCATCCGGCGCAGCACTTGGCGCACTGGTGGTGGATGCCAACTGGATCGCCGGAACTTTGTGGATCCTGGCCGGGCTGTCTTTGGCTTCCACCTTGGTTTTAGCGCTGTGGGCCCGTCCGCTTTTGCGTTAGTGCTTAATCAACCAGCTTCTCATAAAGATCATCAAAGATCTCTCGTGCCTGCACATAGTGCTCGCTATAACGAGGTTGCAGTTCTTCGCCAAATGGTGGCAGCGCACGGTCCCCACCTGCATCAAGAACCTCCAAAGCAATCAACGCCGTGCCCCGCAAGGTGGCACGCTTCATCTCAAGTGGAAGCACCGGGGTGCTGAGTGCGTCGCAAAGCATATGGAGGAATTCGGGGTGGTCGGTGGCCACGCGGCCGGAAGCAATGACGCGCTCCGGGGTGGCGCCGGCGAGCTCCATGTGATGCCAAACGCGCTGGTAGGAGAGGGCAAGGGATTCAAAAACGCCGCGCCATACTTCTGCCGGGCCGCTGTTGGTCTGCAGGTTAGTGATGCTGGCGCGCGCGGCACTGGCCCAGCCGATGGAGCGTTCGCCGCTGAAAAATGGCAGCACGGAGGGCACGGTGTCCATTGGTGGGCCAGCCAGGATTTCGCCCAGGTTGTCTGGCTTAATGATGGTGGCTTCCAACCAGCTCACTGCGCGTCCGACATCGTTGAGGGCACCGCCCACAATGCACTGTTTGGCAGATACCCGGTAGCACCACAATCCGAAGGGGATTTCTGCAGGTACGCCTGGCAAAATAACGCGCATGGCACCAGAGGTGGCAGCTGCGACGGCAACCGTTTTAGAATCCACCGCGCCGGGACCGATATTGGAAGGCCAGCCATCTGGAATGGCATGGAACCAAGGAAGCTGCTCTAGGAAAGCCCACTCAGGATTTTCGAGATTGGCGGAGGTATCAGGCTGATCGGGGTCAAAAATTCCAGAGAATAACGCTGGATCAACGCCGATATGCTCTAGGATTGGCAGGTCCAATTCACCAGTGTGAGCATTAAGAATGCCACTCCAGGCAGCAATAGAGGTGGACATGCCTTTGATACCAGCGATCTTAAAGTAGACATATTCACCGATGGTCATCACATGAGCAGCTTGGGCAAAAAGCTCAGGGAATTCAGTTTTCAGCCACAAAAGGCGTGCTGGGTGATAGGAAGGATGCAGGCGCACGCCGGTGCGGGCGTGGTATTCATCCTCGGAAATTTCAGTGCGCAGCTGTTCCACATACTTGGCAGATTGCGCATCCGCATAGGTATAACAAGGGGTCAGCGCATTCCCAGCGGCATCAACCAAAATAAGTGATGATGCAAAAGAATCCAGCGCAATACCTGTGATTTTATCTTTCACGCCATGCGCTTCGGGCTGTTCAATAATGCCCGCCATGACGCTGCGAATTTCTTCTACAACCTGATCTGGGTCAATGGTGGAGCTACCTTCTCCAGCATTAAAAGCATGAGAAACGCGCTGCTTAGAGGCTTTAATCGGGCAACCTGAAGCATCATAAAGACCACCTCGGGAAGCTGTTGATCCAATATCCATCGCGAGCACATAAGGAGCGCGAGAGTTTTCAAATTCAATGGACATTGTTGGAATGGATCCCATGAAGCTTCCTTTAATGGTCTGACTATTAGGCGGTTTTAGTTAAGGATATAACCCAAGCTCCACGGTCAGAACATCCGGCAGCCTCATACCCACATCAACAACCTTATCCGGATCACCCAACCG
Source organism: Corynebacterium callunae DSM 20147 (assembly GCF_000344785.1). NCBI lineage: Bacteria > Bacillati > Actinomycetota > Actinomycetes > Mycobacteriales > Corynebacteriaceae > Corynebacterium > Corynebacterium callunae. The sequence continues at coordinate 2,745,493 of NC_020506.1, forward strand.
CGGACCTAAAGCAACCAATACCGCGAAGATTACTGCCAAAAATAGCGCCAGCACCACCCATATCCAATAACTTCCCTTACCAAGGATACGTGCACCTACCTGGGCAATAATGGCGCCACAAAGTGCCCCCAAGGCATTAAAAATAACATCGTCAATATCGGAATATCCCAAGCGGAAAGCATATTGTGCGCATTCGATGAGCACACTAAAAAGTGCGCCGAACAAGGTTGTTTTCAGCAATAAAGGCCGAGATAATAGTGGCCACGCTAATAAAGGCCGTGTCCCAGTTCCTCTCGGAGATTCTGACAATTTGTCCAGCAACGCGTAGAGCAAAACCCCAAAAGGAACAAAGAAGGCAAAGTTTCCGCCATAGCCAAAAAGTGGTGAAAACCAACTGCCTGGTTCCCCGAAGTCATTAAGGGGAGCTAGCGAAACTGAGCGATTGCGGTGTGCAGCAGGCTCCCACAGCAGACCAATTACAAAAAAAGATTTCAACATGGTTAAAGAAACCATTACCGCACTATAAGCAAGTAACGCACCAGCTAAGAGCTGCTTACTAGGACTCTTCATGTCCCCAAGATTAAATCCTTGGTCCCAAAATAACGAGGACTAAGAAAACCACAGCCACCGCAATGGCAAGCGCCACCCACAGCCCATTAGCGCGCGGACCAGCAACTTTGGCAATGAATGCACCTATAAAGGCACCCAAAGTATTAAATAAAATATCGTCAATATCGGTATATCCCAGGCTGAAAATATACTGCGTTATTTCAATGGCGATGCTGCATAATGCGCCCAACAAAGTCGTCTTAAGCAGGGGAAACCTGCCCCCACGGCGCAATCGATGCACCCCGGCGCGCCCGCTTCCGCGCCCACCGAGCCCGCTAAGACCACTAGACCAACGCCAACCACCTCCGCGCAGCAACGCATAAACCAGCAGTCCAAAGGGCACAAAGAAGATGAAGTTTCCGCCATAACCAAAGAGCATGCTCTGGAAAGATTCTCCCACCATTGCGTCATTAAAAGGAACGAGGGAGACTACCCGGACGCGACCAGATTTGTAGCCCCAAAGCAGGCCAATCGCTACAAAGGGTTTAAACACTGTCAGCAGTGCCATGACCCAGCCATAAACAAAAAGGGACAGCACAATTAACGGAGCGCCGACACCAGCACCGCCAGAGACACCAGCACCACTAGGGCGACCCGGAACACCAGCACCACTAGGGCGACCCGAGCTAGCCAAACCGTGAAATTTTCTCGCCACCGAATTTAACCCGCCATGCTGGAATAAACCATCAACCCTGCCACCGCTAGGCTACCGCCGAGGATAATCCAGGAGAGTTTTTTCAGTGACCTCGCACCAACTGTCATGGCTACCAGGCCACCGAGTAATCCGCCGATGGTATTAAGCAGCAAATCATCAACATCGGTGTAACCAAGCGCAAAAACCCATTGCAGCACTTCAATTACCATGCTGATCACGGCGGAGTAGAGGGTGACCTCCACAATCGTGAAGTGGCTGCGGCGATGTTTGCGCAGGATTTGGTAGAGGTAAAAGCCCATTGGCATAAAGAGGGCGATATTGCCGAAGGTATTGGTCCACGGTCCCCACCAAATGGGTGCGTCGACAAATCCATTAAAGAGTTGGAGGTCTAGGGAGCGATAGTGGTGTGCCTCGGTATTCCATAAACCACCCAGGGACAATCTGCTCTTTAAAAGCGTAAGCATCGCCAACAGCACTGCATATACACCAAAAGCTAGCCCGGTTAGCAAGGTAGAGGCACCTTGCTTCTTGGGCGACGTCTTGCGCGACGTCTTACGCGGCGCATCGCGCATACTCGTATCCTGGGTGGTGTCATAATGCATTGTTGCGTGGCGATTTTCTCGGAGTTGGGTGGTTGACATGAGAGTCCACCATAGAAGCCTCTGCTGTATGTCTGCTGACAGTCTCCCTGAAAGAAGCTGCAGATGCCTATGCAGCTCACCTCGAAGTCTGCACACTTAAGCATAAGGAGTTAATAATATGGACCAAAATTTTGATCTCTTAGTCCTGGGTTTCGGCAAGGCTGGCAAGACCATCGCCATGAAACGCTCTGCTGCTGGTGACAAGGTGGCTCTCATTGAACGTAGCCCCCAAATGTACGGCGGAACTTGCATCAATATCGGATGTATCCCCACCAAAAAGCTACTTTTTGAGACCTCCCAGGGAAAATCCTTCCCCGCAGCGGTAACAGCCCGCGACCAGCTGATCGGCAAACTTAACGCCACCAACCTCAAGATGGCACAGGATAAAGGTGTCACGGTTATTGATGGCACCGCCCGTTTTAGCGGCGACCACGAAGTCACTGTTACTGCAGGTGAAGATACCCTCGTCCTCAGTGCGCCAAAAATTATCATTAACACCGGTTCCACCCCAGTTTGGCCGGAGTGGCCGGGCATCGATAATCCCAAGATTTATGATTCCACCAGCATTCAGCACATTTCTCCGACGCCTAAACACCTAGCCATCATCGGCGGTGGCCCCATTGGCCTGGAATTTGCCACCCTTTTTAGCGGTCAGGGCACCAAGGTCACCATTCTTGATCACGGCGCCACGCCCCTGAAGAACTTTGATCAGGATATCGCGGAGCTCGCCACCGCAGATCTCGTCGAGCGCGGTGTGGAGTTTCGCACCAATGCGCAGGTCACCGGCTTTAGTGGCGATCTCACTGTGCACCTCGAAGAAGATTCCATCGAGGTTGATGCAGCGCTTATTGCCGTCGGCAGGCGCCCGGCCACCGCGGACCTCAACCTCGCTAACGCGGGTATCAAGACCGGCCAGCGCGGCGAAGTGCTTGTCGACGAACACCTGCGCAGCAATATTGAGGGCATTTTTGCCGTAGGCGATGTCACCGGAGGCCCGCAGTTTACCTATGTTTCCTATGATGATCACCGCATTGTGCTGGATCAATTAGCAGGAAAGGGCACTCGTTCCACCCGGGGACGACTGATTCCCACCACCACATTTTTGGAGCCACCACTAGCCACCATCGGGCTGGGAGAACGCGCAGCCCATGAAGCTGGACACAACATCACCATTAAGAAGGCTGAAATCGCCAAGATGCCGATTGTGCCACGGCCCAAAATCATCAATCAGACTCGTGGCATGGCAAAGTTCATTATCAATAAGGACAATGATCAAATCCTCGGCGCCTCGCTTTATTGCGCGGATTCCCAGGAGCTCATCAATATGGTTGCGCTTGCCATGCGCCACGGCATCACCGCTTCTGAGCTAGGGAGTGGCATTTACACCCACCCAGCTAGCTCTGAAATCTTTAACCAGCTGCTGGAGTGATCATCGCAGGGGATTAAAAGGTTTAATAATCGGGTTGGTCTGACCAGTATCCATTAGCTCTGCCAGGTATTTTCCACTGGCAGGCCCCAGCACCATGCCCCACATGCCGTGACCACCAGCTACATAAATATCCTTAGCCTTGGTTTCTCCAAGGAGTGGCCGACCATCTGGGGTAACTGGCCGCGAACCAACCCACTCATCCTGGCGCTCAGCAAAATCTATGCCCCGCATCAAACGACTTGCCTGGTTCACAATTGCTGTAATGCGACGTTGTTGCAAAGGCTCATCTGGCCCGCGGAACTCCATAGTTCCAGCAATGCGGAAACGTCCCTGATAAGGCGTGCATGCCATGCGGTGGTGTGGCAAATACACCGGGTGCTGGGCTGGGATATCGGTAGCAACCGAAAATGAATAACCACGCCCAGCCTGAACCAGCGTTTTTACCCCATATTCTCGAGCCAACTTCGGCAGCCAAGCACCAGTGGCAATTACCACTTTGTCAGCCTCTTCGCGGCTGCCATCGGCCAAAATCACGGCAGGTCGCGCACCTGCAGCAACGTGGGTAACCTCCACGCCAGTGCGAATTAGCCCACCACGCTTTTCGACGTCCGCCGCCACCGCGGCCACATAAGGCCCGGGTTCAATAAACCGCTGACCTTCCAGCCGATATGCTACGGAAACCTCAGAGCTGAGCATGGGAGCTAGCTCTTGGGGATTTTCCAAGCGAGACATCTCAGCAATTTGACCATAGCGCACCACGCCCGCAACTTCCCGTGCAAAGCCTCGAGATTGCTCCTCATTTTCAAAGCCAATGACAAAAGGGCCTTCATGGCTGATACCAGTAACTCCACCAAGTTCCATTTCATCAAAGGCTGCAAGTGCAACCCTATCGATGGCGGTGAGGTCCGCCATGGTGGAATCCCATTTGCTCTCAAATGCCTGGGCCATAAAGCGCGCTAGAAATTCCCAGAGTTTGGGTTCTACTCGCAGTGGCATATGCAAGGGAGAATCTGCATTAAAAAGTGCTTTGGGTCCATAGGACCACAGGCTGGAATCTGAAAGTGGAATGGTTTTCGCAGGTGCAAGCCAGCCCGCATTTCCCCAGGAGGAACCAGCTGCCACCCCAGTTTTATCAAGCACACTCACCTCAAATCCCCGTTCCTGGAGGTACCAGGCGGTGGATAATCCCACCATGCCAGCGCCGATAACGATGGCTTTGCGGGGCGTGCTCATGAAACCCTCCTGGGTGTGGGATGGACTCCTGTTATTACCAGTATGGCGAAGATTTTCTAGAAATGTCGGAGAATTGCTAAAGCCCTGACATCAGGTGATGTCAGGGCTTTGAGGAGGTGCTTTAGACGCCTGGGACGTCCAGGGTGATACCGAACTGAGCTGCAGCGTTCTCAATGTTGGTGGCGTTAGCCCAGACTAGGCCGGCAGCTGCTGCTGCGGTGATAGCCAGGGTGTAGCCGTACCAGGTAACGCCGAATTGGGAGACCTCGTCGAGGTTCTTGGAGGAGCCCCAGATGTCGCGCTCGTACTCGGTTGCGCTGGAAGCGTTTCCGACCTCAGAAGAACCCGAGGACTGTGCCATTGCTGGGGTAGCGGTCAGGGTCAGTGCGCCTGCGGTGAGCAGGGCGATGGATGCGTTGCGAAGCTTAGACATAAATAACTCCTTCAATATGGAAAACAATACGTTCCCTCAGAGATTATCAAGATTGACACCATTCGGCAGCACTTTATTCATCGCCCCATACATTTGTCGCCACTTTTTAGTAATTGCGTGACGCGTCACACAAATTGCTTGATGTGGGAACAAAGATTTTGGGAAGGTAGTTAGACAAAGCATGACTACTGTTAATGAAACCCCGCTTGTGCTTGATGCAGAAGCACAGGACCTGCTCTTCCGTGAAGCTCGCACCGCCAACGCTTTCACCGATGAGCCAGTTACCGATGAGCAGATCCAGGCAATCTTCGAGCTCGTCAAGTGGGCTCCAACCGCACTGAACTCCCAGCCACTACGCGTTGTGATCGTGCGTTCCGAAGAGGCTAAGGCTCGTTTGGTTCCTTTGATGGCTGAGGGCAACCAGGCTAAGACTCAGGCTGCTCCTGCAACCGCTCTCTTGGCTGCTGACGTTGACTTCCACGATGAGCTGCCACAGCTCTTCCCACACTTCCCAGGTGCTCGCGATATGTTCTCTGACGAGGCTGTTCGCGCCTCTGTTGCAGAGATGAACACCGGCCTGCAGATTGGTTATGCAGTTCTCGGTATCCGCGCTGCAGGTCTGGCCGCTGGCCCAATGACCGGCATGGATGCAGAAGCTATCTCCAAGGAGTTCTTCCCAGACGGCCGCCACCGCGTGCTCGTTGCCATCAACTTTGGCAAGCCAGCTGAAAACGCTTGGTACGATCGTCTGCCTCGCCTCGCATTTGATGAGGTTGTTGAGACCATCTAAGGTTTCTTAATAAAAATAAGCCGATGCCCTTCATGGGCAGCGGCTTATTTAGCTTTTTAGGGCTTATTTGACCACGAGGTTAACCATGCGTCCGGGGACAACAATCTGCTTGAACAGATTCTTTCCAGCAATATGCTCCTGGATCTTTTCGTCGTTAAGCACAATCTCCATGATCTGCTCCTGGGTGGCGTCGGCTGCAACGGTGACACGACCGCGGACCTTGCCGTTGACCTGTACTGGCAGCTCAATTTCATCATCCTTGAGCCACTTCTCATCGAAGGTGGGGAAAGGCTGGTAGGTGATGGTGTCATCGTGACCAAGCTGCTTCCACAGTTCCTCGGCGATGTGCGGAGCAACAGGGGAAACCATGATGGCCAAAGGCACTACAGCCGCTTCTGGAACAGCCTTGGGGTAGGTCTTGGTCAGGTAGTTGACGTACTCAATCAACTTGGAGACCACGGTGTTTACACGCAGGTTGGTGTAATCATCGGTCACGCCTGCGATGGTGCGGTGCAGCTGCTTATTATCTTCATCGCTCAGCGCTGCATCGTTAACAAGCACCTCGCCGGTGTTTTCATCCACAACCAAACGCCACAGGCGCTGCAGGAAGCGCTGAGCGCCAACAACATCCTTGGTTGCCCATGGACGGGAAGTGTCCAAAGGTCCCATGAACATTTCATAAACGCGCAGGGTATCGGCACCGTAGTTGGCGCAGATATCATCAGGAGCTACGGCGTTCTTGAGGGACTTGCCCATCTTGCCGTATTCCTGGTTGACTTCCTCGCCCTGGTAGAAGAATTTTCCATCCTTTTCCTCAACCTCTTCCGCGGGCACATAAACGCCACGGGAATCGGTGTAGGCATAAGCCTGGATGTAGCCCTGGTTGTAGAGGCGTCGATAAGGCTCTTTGGAGGACACATAGCCCAGGTCAAAGAGCACCTTGTGCCAGAAACGGGAGTAGAGCAGGTGCAAAACAGCGTGCTCAACGCCACCGACGTAGAGGTCAACTCCGCCGGGATCGTTTGGACCATGGACGTCTGGGCGAGGTCCGGTCCAATAACGCTCGTTCTCAATATCGCAGAACATTTCGTCATTGGAAGGATCGATATAACGCAGCTGGTACCAAGAAGAACCGGCCCACTGTGGCATAACGTTGGTATCGCGGGTGTACTTCTTTAGGCCATCGCCCAGATCCAATTCCACCTCAACCCACTCGCGTGCCTTCGCCAGGGGAGGGGAGGGCTCAGAGTCAGCATCATTAGGATCGAAGGAGACTGGCTTATAGTCTTCTACCTCTGGCAATTCCACTGGCAGCATGGATTCTGGCAGGGAGTGTGCGAGACCGTCCTCGTCATAAACCACTGGGAATGGCTCGCCCCAGTAACGCTGGCGAGCAAAGAGCCAGTCGCGCAGCTTGTACTGAATGGTGCCACGGCCTGGTCCCTTGGACTCCAACCACTCGATGGTCTTGGCAATGGCATCTTCTTTAGCCAAGCCGTTAAGATCCAAGCCCTGGTCATTGGCAGAGTTCACAGCGGCGCCGGACTCGGTGAAAGCAGCCTCGGCGATGTTGCCGCCAGCCACAACTTCCTTAATTGGCAGGCCAAGAACGGTAGCAAACTCATAGTCACGCTCATCGTGCGCAGGAACTGCCATGATGGCACCGGTGCCGTAGCCGGTGAGCACATAGTCCGCGATAAACACTGGAATCTGCTCGCCATTAACTGGGTTGGTGGCATAAACGCCAAGGAAGACGCCGGTCTTTTCCTTGTTTTCCTGGCGCTCCAGGTCAGACTTCGCAGCAATGCCAGCGCGGTAGGCAGCTACGGCCTCAGCTGGGGTGGCTTGGCCATTGGTCCAGCGTGCGTCGGTATTCTCATAGGCGCCAGCACGGGCGGTGAGGGTATCAACCAGCTCATGCTCAGGAGCAAGCACCATATAGGTGGCACCAAAAAGGGTGTCAGGGCGGGTGGTGAAGACGGTGATGGTTTCACCTTCAGCAGTGAAGTCCACCTCCGCACCGCGGGAGCGACCGATCCAGTTGCGCTGCATGGACTTCACCTTGTCTGGCCAATCCAGCAGGTCAAGATCATCAATGAGGCGATCGGAATAAGCGGTAATACGCATCATCCACTGAGAAAGGTTCTTGCGGAATACCGGGAAATTGCCGCGCTCCGAGCGACCGTCGGCGGTGACCTCCTCATTTGCCAGCACGGTGCCCAGACCTGGGCACCAGTTCACCGTGGAGTTGGAGCGATAAACCAGGCGGAACTCATCCACTGCCTTTTGCTTTTCGACGCGATCAAGCTGGTTGTAATCGGCGCCGTCTTTCGTGGCAACCGCACCAGACTCGAGCAAAGGAATCAACTCGGAAATAGGACGAGCCTTTTGCTGTTCCTGGTCAAACCAGGAATTAAAGATCTGCAAGAAGATCCACTGGGTCCACTTATAAAACTCAGGATCGGTGGATGCCACGGAACGGCGTGGATCATGACCAAGACCCAAAGCGCCCAGCTGGCGCTTCATGTTCTCAATATTGGCCATGGTGGTGGTGCGTGGGTGAGTGCCGGTTTGAATGGCGTATTGCTCAGCTGGCAGGCCGAAAGCGTCATAACCTAAGGTATGCAGCACGTTCTTGCCCAGCATGCGGTTGTAGCGGGCGAAAACATCTGTGGCGATATAACCCAGTGGGTGGCCAACGTGCAGGCCAGCACCTGAAGGGTAGGGGAACATATCCTGGACAAAGAGTTTGTCATCGGGAAGAGCGTGCCCATCAGCAGGTGCTAGATCACCCTTGGGATTGGGGGCATTAAAGGTGCCGTGTTCTTTCCAAAAATTCTGCCACTCGCCCTCGATTTTATTAGCTACTTCCGGGGTATAACGGAACGCTGGTGTCGAGGTGCCTTCGCTCGGATTAGTCATGCTTAAACAGTGTAGTAGGTCTATGGGACATCACCGCTTCGAGGGCAAAACTCACAGCCCTTAGCGGGAGCGCTCCTGCAAAGGATTCAGCTTGCGCAACACATTTTGCTGACGATCATAGGGCTTAATAGCCTCCAATAATTCCTGCGTATTTAGATAAGCCATGGAGAGGTCATAGTGGGTTTGCAGGTTGAGCCAAAATTGTGGATCAGGACCTAAATAAGCCGCTAAACGCAGGGCAGTATCTGCAGTAATAGCCCTTTTACCGTGCACAATTTCATTGATGCGGCGCGGTGGAACTCCAATGGCGCGAGCCAGCCCATTTTGGCTTAAACCCAGTGGTTCCATGAACTCTTCCCACAAAATTTCACCCGGCATAACGGGGTGTTCTGTGGTGTGATTATTGCCTGCATCCTGCACTTGTTTATCCATCCCCTTGATTGCGCTAAATGATAAAAATTCATCTTAGCGTTCCCAACTATACCTATAACGCATTGGGGGTGTAGTGCCCTTTAGCTGAAATATGACGCATAGCGTCATAACAACTTTAATGCCAGGCGGCATATAACGAGATGCGGCATAGGTAATTATTGAAGGTCATTTTGAGAACAAAATATTAGCCTTGAAAAAGGTAAAAAATGACCCCTTCCAAAACTTGGAAGGGGTCATTCTATTAGAGGGTTAGAGCCAGCGTGGTGGTTCTGGAACCTCTCCAGATTCCACAGTGACACCCTCGACGCCGCGACCCGCAGCATAGCGGACGATGCCTGCGAGGCTGCCGCTAATAACCGTTTCGGACTCGCCTGCTGCGGCCGGTGCGGCAGCGTAGCGCGTGCGGGAGGACTCGTCGACAAGCACAAGTCCTTCGCCGACACCCTGTCCAGCCCATTTCTGGGTGATTTCAGCGGCCAGGGTCTCGAGGATCACGGTCGGAATGTTGCCGAAGCTGGCAACGGCGCCGAGATCAACAGCGTGGATCCAGACCTCGCGGGAACGCATCCACAGGGTTTCACTGGCAGGAACGGTACGTCCCTGCGCGGTGAGAACCTCATGAGACCAGGATTCCGCGGAGGAATCTCGCCATGCGACGTCTAGACGGGCTACGGAGTGCTCGTGCAGGTTGCGCAGTGCATCCGGAATCAGGGTTGCTCCATAGGCGATTTCCTCATTGCGTGCTCCGGGGGAGGAGTACATGGGAGTTTCTTCGCCGGTGTTGGCCCAGTGAATCAGGTTGCAAATGGCAATGGCGTTATAAGCCACATGCGCGATCACATGAGAACGGGTCCAACCTGCAAGGTTGGTGGGCTCATCAAAGTCAGCGTTGTCAATGAGCGACAGCTGACGTGAATAGTGGGAAGTGCCCAACCTAACCAGAGCCAGCCGCTCTTCAAGCGGTAGTTCGTGGAAAGTTGTCATTTACTCGAACACCGTCTTGTTCTCGATGAAGCCGAGGCCCTCGATCTCAACCTTTACGGTCTCGCCATCACCGATGTAGCGCTTAGGGTTGCGAGCATGGCCAACGCCACCTGGGGTACCGGTTACGATAACGTCGCCGGCATCCAATGGATAAAGGTGAGTGATGTACTCAATGAGCTTTTCTGGGCTGAAGACCAGGTCATTTGTTGGGGTGGACTGCATCTTCTCGCCCTCGAGGTAGGTAGAAAGCTCGCCACCGAACTCGAAGGAATCTGGGGTGGTCATCCAAGGACCGAAGCCTGCAGACTTTTCCAAGGACTTGCCCTGGTGCCACTGTGGGGTTGCGGCTGGTGCGCGGTACTGGAAATCGCGCAGGGTGTAGTCATTGATGACTGCGTAGCCAGCGATGTAATCCTTAGCATCAGTTTCCTGCACACGACGTGCGCGCTTGCCGATAACAACTGCCATCTCGCCTTCCCAGTCAAGAGCCTTGTTAGCCCACTCTGGAACGACAACATCATCAAATGGTCCGATAAGAGCATCTGGGTACTTAACAAAGAGGGTTGGATCCTCAGGAAGATTACGACCCATCTCCTTGATGTGGTTTGCGTAGTTCAGACCAACACAAACGATCTTCTTAGGAGCTGGAACGACAGCGTCGAGGTCCTTGTTCTCAAAGGTAATTGCTTCAGCGGATGCAGCTTCAGCAAGCTCACGCCAGTTGCTCTCCTGGAGCAGCTCGCCGACGTTTGCGTAGCCCTCGATTGGGGTTGCGGTGTTGTCAGACTCTACGCGGGCCGCGATGGTGGAGCCATTTTGGCGGATTGTTGCAAGACGCATCTTGAATTAGATTCCTTCCGGAGTAAATGAACGAGCAAGGTTAAGAGCCTCAAAGATTGGGGCATCAGAGAAGCAGAAAAGATCAACGCCGTCTTCGCCGGCGATGACATTCCACTTCTGCCACGACGGTACATTGATGACATCGCCGTGGTTTGCCTCGAAGGTCTTATCGCCAACATTGATGGTGGCGGAACCCTCGAAGACCTGAAAGCAACGGTTACCAACCTCATGGATTGGGGTGGTTGCAGCACCTGGGCGTAGGCGGTGGAACTCTGCACGGATGGTGGTCATAACATCGCCACCGGTGGTTGGGTTGGTGAAGCGGATGGCAGCGTGGCCTGGAGCGACGGTGCCTGGGTGGCCGGCTTCTTCCAATGCGAGCTGATCGTTCAGTGCTGCATCGGTGTGCTCCCAAGCGTAACGGCCGATTGGGGAGTAGGAGGTCTTACCTGGGAATGCGACAGGGCGCAGACCTGGGTGTGCCCACAGGCGCTCAGAGCGGGACAGATCTGGGGTGGACTCATCGGTGAGCTTCTCGGTGCCGTACTCGAAGAAGCCGGTGTCCATCTGATAAGCAAATGGAATGTCCAGGCCGTCGAGCCAAGCCATTGGCTCGGTCGCAATGTTGTGGTGGCCGTGGTAGTTCCAGCCTGGGGTGAGCAGGAAGTCGCCACGCTTCATTGGAACTGGATCGCCGTTTACAACGGTCCAAACGCCTTCGCCTTCGATGACAAAGCGGAATGCGTTCTGGGAGTGGCGGTGCTCAGGAGCGTTCTCGCCAGGTGCGAGGTACTGGATCGCAGCCCATAGGGTAGGGGAGATGTAGGTGTTACCGTCTAGACCTGGGTTTGCCAGGCCGATGGCACGACGTTCGCCGCCGCGACCAACTGGAACGAGCTCACCGGAACGCTGTGCCAGCTTGAGCAGCTCGGACCAATCCCACTTGTGTGCAACTGCACGTGGCTCAGGGTGGTTAGGCATGAGCCCACCAATCTGGGTCCACAGTGGCTTGAGGTGGATCTCATCCATCCTCTGGTACATGGCGTCGAGCTCTGCCTGCTCCTCTGGGGTAGCTGGTGGAACTTCCTGCTTGACGTGTTCAGTTGAGTAATCAGTATTCTTTGGGGCACCCATTGTGGAGTCCTCCTCAATTCTCATTGTGAAGTTCCGGATTTACGTTTCTGTACGTACGAGGTGTGCGCAAAGAGTGAGTATTTCCAGAAAACAGTTGTGATTAACAGTTAAGGATCTCGACTGCTTGTGAGCTCGAACATATTGACCTTCGAAACGTGACTCAACGTATTTCCGCCATACGGAAAGTTCATTTAATGGGGGTGATCCAGGGGTAGGTTTAAGACTAAAGACGCCGCAAAGGCTGCTTTTCAGAAATGCGATATGAAGCTAATGCCCTGTTCAGGTCCCGCATGTGCCCTTGCAGGGACTCCACACACCTCGGATAAGCCCCTCTAAAACGCCCCGATGGCACCGCCAAAGAGAGTGCGCCCAGGACATCTCCTACCTCGTTAACCAGGGGTTCTGCCACTGCACTGACGTCTTGTTCAAAGAAGCCAAAGTTGGTGCCATGACCCCTATCGCGAGTGCGGCGCAGACGCTTGCGCAGGTTCTCAAATTCCTCATCACCCAAGCTGGAAAAAAGCGAACGCAGCTCACCTGACGACATTTCCGCAAGCATCACCAATCCACCGGCATTTTGAGTGGCGGGCATGACCTGACCTCGGCGATTACCAACACGCACCGGCAAAGACCCCTCTACGGAGTGGATAAAGTGCACTGAAGAGCCCTGCAAAATAACCAAATGGCAGGTCTCTCCGGTTTCTTTAGCCATTGCCTCCATATGGTGCCTGCACACACTGGTGAGATCTGCACCCAACCCCGGCTGTAGGGCAGAGGTAGACAATGCGGGACCGGGCAAATAAACCCGTGATTCACTACGCACCGCAAAACCGCGATAGACCAACATGGCCATGGATCTATGCACAGTAGAGAGACCAACTCCGAGCTCCTCGGCAGCTCCAGAAATAGTGAGCCGACCAGAATCTCGGAGCAGCAAAATCAGCTGTAAAGCCGTGTCAACAGAACTCAAAAACGCCTTCGGGGGTAGCCCATGGGTGGGTGCCACGCTATCCATAATCCTACTTTCCACATAAAGGAATTCCTTTGATTGTAACTTAGCCCACTAAGAACATATAGCTATGACCTCACACGCGACAGGACACGGGAGCGCCGCAGCGCACCCGCAGGGAAACTCAGCAACAGGCGCCGGTCCCTCCTACTCAGAGATTGAAAACAAGGGTTTCACGTTTCTGGGCATCAGTGGCAGGCGACTTGCTGCCGTACTCATTGGTTGGTTCTTCGTCGTCTTCGACGGCTACGACCTCATCGTCTATGGAACAGTTCAGTCCGCTCTGGCTAAAGAGTGGAACCTCAGCTCTGCAACTCTCGGCACCATCGGCTCCACTGCATTCTTCGGCATGGCCATCGGTGCAATTGTCATCGGTCGCCTTTCTGACCGCATTGGACGCAAGGCAGCCGTTATTGGCTCCGTCCTGATCCTCTCAGTCTTCACTCTGCTCTGCGCCTTTGCCCCTAACCCATGGGTTTTCGGCCTACTCCGTTTTGTCGCAGGTCTAGGCCTTGGTGGCCTGGTTCCATCGGTAAACGCGATGACCTCTGACCTAGTGCCACGCAAGACTATGTCTGCATGGGCCACCATCATGATGTCCGGTGTGCCACTAGGCGGTTCCATCGCAGCCATCCTGGCACGTTTCATCATCCCATCCTCTGAAGAGTGGGGCTGGCGCTTCATGTTCCTCGTCGCGGTGGTGCCTTTGATCATCGGTCTGCCAATCGCGATGAAGGTTATCCCATCTGACAAGGCCATTAAGGCTGATCACGAAGCTCGCGAAGGTCACTCCGCGCCTGCTGGATTCAAGGATCTATTGGTTTCTCGTTACCGCTGGATCTCTATCTGGTTTGCACTGGCCACCTTCGTTACCCTGCTGGCTTGGTACGGCCTGGGCACCTGGCTGCCACGTCTGATGGAAACCGCTGGCTACAACTTCGGCCACGCACTTATGTTCACCCTGGCGCTTAACCTCGGCGCCATCATCGGCTCCATTGTTACGGCATGGGCAGGCGACCGTTTCGGACCCATCCGCTCCGGCATCGTTGCTGCTGGTGTGGCTGGCATCGCCCTGCTCCTGCTGCTTACTTACCCACCAGTTGTTGCCGTTTATGTCATCCTCATCTTGGCTGGCGTTGGTACTCACGGCACTCAGATCCTGATCATCGCTGCAGTTGCCAACTTCTACCCAAGCAACATGCGCGGTACCGCTTTGGGCTGGGCCTTGGGCGTTGGACGTATCGGCGCTGTGGTTGCACCGCAGCTTGCAGGTCTACTACTGGCGTGGAACCTCGGCGTGAACTCCAACTTCATCATGTTCGGCGCTGCAGCCTTGCTCTCCGCCATCTCCTTGAGCGTATTGCTACGCCTCCAGCGCAACTTCGGAACTAATAACAACGTCGAAGTACAAGGCTAAAAGTTTTAAACACCAGTGGGCTGGGCATTCATAAAGTCCCCAGCTCACATGGCTTCAAACAGCTCCCCAGATTCTTCAAACAGCACTTTTAGGAAGTCTTTCTTATGTCACACCTCCCAAAGACAAATGAACTTGAAGGCCAAAAAATCATCATTTCCGGTGGCGGAATTGGTGGCGCAGCTGGCGCTCTAGCGCTGGCGCTGCGTGGCGCAGATGTCACCCTTTACGAGCGTGCACCTGAATTCAAGGAAGTTGGCGCTGGCCTGCAGATCGGACCTCACGGTTGGCGCATGCTGGAGTCTTGGGGCTTGTTGGATCAGATTGTTGCTGCTGGCTTCCTGCCAGAGGATATGCAGTTCCGCGATGCCATCACCCGCGAAACCATCCTCACCCTGGACTTTGATGAAGAGTTCCAAAAGCACTACGGCGGACGTTACCTGGTTATCCACCGCTCCGATCTGCTGAGCATCTTGGTTAAGAACGCTATTGAAGCTGGTGCAAAGCTCCACAATGGTGTGCTGGTTACCGATTCCCACACCATCGACAATGGCATCGAGGTAGACATTGAAAGCGCTGTAAACCCCGGCGAAGACAAGGAAACCCACATCGCTGATATCTTCTTGGCATATGACGGAATCCACTCCGTTATGCGCAAGAAAGTTGTTGAGGATGAGCCAGTTGCTTCCTCCTACGTGGCTTACCGTGGCACTTCCAAGCTTGCTGATGAGCCAGAGATGCAGGGTCTGAAGTCTGTTATCGGCTACATCGGACCTCACGTTCACTTCATTCAGTACCCACTGCGTGGCGGCGACCTGCTCAACCAGGTTGCTGTGTTTGAGTCCAAGCGTTACCTTGAGGGTCGCGAAGCCGGCAACATCCCTGAGGACTGGGGCAACCCTGAAGAGCTGGAGCAGGCATACGGCCACTGCGATGAGTTCATCCAGAGCCGCCTGGGCACCATGTGGCGCAACAACTGGTGGCAGATGTCTGACCGCGAGCCACTAACCCAGTGGAAGGTTGGTCGCATGTTGCTCGTTGGCGACGCAGCTCACCCACCATTGCAGTACCTGGCTTCCGGCGCTGTTATGGCTATGGAAGATGCCGAGGCTATTGCCCTCTTCGCTGCTGACGCAGCCAAGGCTGGCAACCTGGATTGGGACGCTGTCCTCTCCGAGGTAGAGGCTGAGCGCCTGCCACGCACCAAGCGCATTCAGACCGTGGGTCGTTTCTGGGGCGAGCTATGGCACCTTGATGGCACCTCTCGTTTGATCCGCAATGAGCTCTTCCGTCAGGCTGATCGCACCGGTTGGTTCCGCTACGCAGACTGGCTGTGGGGGTATGACGCTTCCAAGCGTGAGTACATTGCAGATCCTTCCAAGGGCGATGTTCCTCAGGGCTTGGAGGAATGGCGTTACGCTCTCCTCGAGCAGAATAAGTAGACGTCGAAAAGCATAAAACGTTGCCACACAGGTACTTGTACCTGTGTGGCAACGTTATTTTTAAGGCGCTTTTCGACGCACCCCTCAATCCCTAGTGATTACTGGGGAGGGCAAACGATTGGCTTAATGACAGAGCCGTTAGCGGAGTCTTCGAAGCCCCGGTTGATGTCCTCGAAAACGTAGAACTTAACCAGCTTGTCGAATGGGAATTGACCTTGCTCCCACAGCTTTAGCAAACGAGGGATGAATACCTGAGGAACGGAGCTGCCCTGCCATATGGATAAAGATTAATTAATAATCATTTTCATTAAGAGCGTTTAAGTAGGCACGCAAAAACCCAGCGGCACCTGCGAGAGGTGACTGCTGGGCTCTTAATTTTTGCTGTGTGGTTTTTAAACCTTAGGGGAGTGGTGATGCTCTACGTCGCCAGGGGTGACGTCAAAAGCAACACGATCTTCTTCCTCAATTTCATCGGGGGAAGTTCCGTGCAGCTGACCCTTTGCAAACTTGTTCACGATGACTGCAATCGCGCCGTCACCGGTGACGTTAGCGGCAGTACCGAAGGAGTCGATTGCGATATAGGCAGCGATCATCAGTGCAACTTGGTTCTCATCAAAGCCAAGCATGGATGCAAGCAAGCCGGTAGCTGCCATAATTGCGCCACCTGGAACGCCAGGGGCTGCCACCATGCTGATGCCCAACATAAGCAAGAAGCCGATAGCTAGGGCAGGGGAGACTTCCATGTCATAAAGGAAAACTACGGCAAAAGCGAAGAGCGTAATTTTCATCATGGAGCCAGCCAAGTGAATGGTCGCACAGAGCGGAACAACAAAACCTGCGACGTTAATATCAACGTCATTCTTCAAGGTCTGCTGGTAGGTCACTGGAATGGTGGCAGCCGAGGAAGAGGTTCCCAGGGCAGTGAAGTAGGCAGGAAGCATGTTCTTAAAGAGCTTCCACGGATTCTTCTTGGCGATTGCACCAGCAATGATGAACTGGATTGCCAGGAATACAAAGGTACCGATAACTGCGACAACAAGGACCTTACCGAAGGCAGAGATAATCTCAATGAGACCACCGTTCATACCCATACCCAAGAAGATGCCGAAGATGAAGATTGGCAGCAGTGGAATAACAAAGGCGGTGATGGTCTTCATGACCACACGCTCAAGCTCGTGAGTAACCTTGTAGAGGTTGTCAGACTTCACCACAGCCATACCCAAGCCCAAGCAGAAAGCCAAGAGCAGAGCCGTCATCACTTCAAAAGGAGGTGACACCTCAATGGTGAAATAAGGCTGGAGGGTATCTGCATCAAGATCAACAGCTCCCACATCGGCGTGGTTAGCCAGCAACCATGGGAAGATAGCCTGGGAAGCACCATAAGCAATCAGACCTGAAAAGATCGTGGATGCATAAGCAATGCCAGCCACGATGCCCAACCACTTGCCGGCACCTCGACCGAGGCCTGCAATAGCTGGTGCAATGAGGGAGAAGATCAGGACTGGGATGAAGAATCCAAGGAAGTTGCTAAAAAGGCCGTTGAAGGTGGTGAAGATCCGGGCAAGCCACTCCGGGAAGAAGAGACTGCAGATAATTCCGAGAATGATCGCGATGACCACCCGGAACAGCAGCGACGAGCTCAAGCTCTTGATGTCCATGGTCGTTCCTACGTGTTATCGGGGCCTCTAAGAAAGGGGCACAAGAAGAGTTAAATTGGGTGCGAAGTGGTCCAGAGTTTTACCTCCCCACCCAAACACCAGATTCTGATGCGCGGTGAAGGTTTGTGGTATACCAACTAACCAACTGCGTCGTGAGTCAGATTACTGCACGTTGCGGGCTTGACCTATTTAATACGGGGGTAAACCCTGTCGACCTATAGAAATTATTTCCCCAGCTTCCCCCAACGCGGGGTTACTTAATGATTATCAGCGGAAATGTTTAGCGCATTAGAGTTGTTGGCATGACGGTGATTGGCATTATCTTAGGAACCCTGTGCGGCATCCTCGCAGTTGTTCTCTTAGTCGTAGGCGTACTCGGATGGACAGCTAAGTTACCGGGCAACCCCATTTTTGGAATTCGTGTCCCCGAGGTCCGTAAATCCAAGGAATTGTGGGATATGGCGCACCGCGTAGCGGGCCCCCTGTGGGCTCTTTCTGGCCTGGCTTGGGCTATTGCTGCGCTGGTCGCTTTCACTGCGTCTGGCTGGATGTGGCTGGTAGTGGGCATGGGCATTATCGCCGGCCTGGTATTCCTAGGCATGGGCGCTGGTATGGCTGCTCATACGGTGGCGATGGTTGATAACAAGCGCCACCGTGAGGAAATCCAAGCCACCCGAGATGCCCACCCTAAGCCTGTGGATCCGGAAGCTGGCCAAGATGCCGATTCGATTGCTCCAGCAGCTGAGGAAGAAGCTCCAAAGCCTAGCGTTGATTTTGCAGCTTTGCGCCGCGCCATCGAAAATAGCGATCAACAATAAACCTTCTTAAATGGTGAAATTCCCCTCGTTTAGAACGAGGGGAATTTTTTATCTCCTAGCTATGAATAAATTTCAACTAAGAGTCATGAGCCAAAGCTCGGTTTTTCGTCGAAAAGCAGCTTTTTTGCTTTTAAACTGGGTTCTCTTCCAACCAACCAGCTGCAATATCTGCAGCATTAGCCTGGTCATTGACACTTTGTGCGTTAAGCGCAATGAGCTCTTCAGGGCTCATCTCAGTGCTGACCTTGTTGATGATCTCCTGTGCTGCTGGATCCAGATCAGCACTTGCTACTGGAACAACGTGGGAAGCCAAGAACAGACCCTTGGTATCTTCTAGTACCACAAGATCATTGTCGGAGATGGTGGGATCAGCGGTGTAAATGATAGCCAGCTGAATCTGGTTATCGGTCAGCGCCTTAACGGTCAAAGGTCCGCCACTGTCTTCAATTGGGGTGAATCCAACGTTGATGCCATAGGCAGAAGCCAAGCCCTTTGGGCCGTTAGGGCGGTTTTCGCCCTCAGAGTTACCGCCCAAGGTCAGGGGAACATCAACCTTGGCTAGATCCTCAATGGTCTTCAGGCCGTATTGCTCAGCGAAAGCACGGGTGACTACGTAAGCATCCTGGTCAGTAGCTTCGCTCTGCTCAAGAATCTTGAGGTTTTCAGGAGCTGCTGCCTCAAGTGCGGTATAAACGTCTTCGCTTAGACGAGCCTCAGTGTTTGGCTCCCAGTACTGGAGTAGGGGACCGGAGTACTCAGGGAAGAGGTCGATGGAGCCGTTTTCAATTTCGCTAACATAAACTTCACGCTGGCCAATGCGGAAGTCCCTTTGGACTTCATGTCCACCGGCTTCTAGTGCCTGAGCGTAAATTTCTGCGATGATTTCATTTGAGTAATAATCCTGGGAGCCGATGACAATTGCCTCGGACTCGCTGGATGCACTGCTATCTACGGAATCGCTGCTGCCACAGGCAGTCAGCAAAGTTGCGGAAACAACTACTGCCAAAGGGGCGAGGAGTCGAGAACGAGTGATTTTCATGAATTATGCCTTTCACGGCTTATTTGATGAGGTGGCTGCGTGCGACGCAAAATTGCGACGAAACCAACCAACTAAAGAAAATACTACTTCGATCAATAAAGCGAGAGCGATAACTAAAATCGCACCGCCGAGCATTTCTCCATAATCCCGCGATTTCAGTCCGGAAAAGATGTACCTGCCCAAACCTGCATCAGCGGTATATGCAGCTAGTGTAGCTGTGGCGATCACTTGCACGAGGGCTGAGCGAACACCACCGAGAATAATTGGTCGTGCCAAAGGCAACTCCACACGCTGAATAATTTGTTTTTCAGTCATGCCAATAGCCCGAGAAGCTTTAACAGTAGCGGGGTCCACGCTGGCAATTCCGGAATAAAAACCAGCCAGCAGTGGGGGAATTACAAGAACCACCAAGGCAATCATTGGAGCAAGCAAACCAATGCCAAGCCACAGTCCTAAAAGGGTCAGTAGACCCAGAGTTGGGATAGCGCGCCCGGCACCAGCTAAAGCGGTAACGCATGCACCAGCGAATTCCTTTCCACGCCCGGCGCGCGGGCTTTTATGCCCAATCCACACGCCAAGTGGAAAAGCCACCACCATGGCGATAAGGAGTACCACCAAAGAGATTCCAATATGCTCGGCCAAACGCTGCGGAATTGATCCAGAGCCACTCCAATTTTGGGGGTCACTGAGCCATTGCATACTTAGGGCAAAAAGGTTCATCGTGCCGCCTCCGCAGGAGCGGAGCCTGCGGCATTCCGGGTCCATGGCAAAAGCAACTTGCCACCCCATACGCACGCAGCGTCAAGCAGCAACGCCACTACGACGGTGAGCAATAACCCACACACCACCTCTGCGATGATGCCACGTTGGAATCCATCGGTGAATAAAAATCCAAGGCTTTGGATGCCAACTACAGCTCCAACAGTCACCAAACTGACGGTGCTTACAGTGACAACTCTTAAACCCGCCAAAATGACAGGAGCTGCCAAAGGAAGCTGTACCGCCCAGAATTTTTGACGTGAGTTATAGCCAATTCCCTCGGCAGCCTTTAAAGCAGCAGCTGGCACGGATCCAAAACCATCAGTTACCGAACGCACCATCAAGGCAATGCCATAGAGGGTAAGCACAATAACCATGGTTGCCCCGGAGCGAATGTCGGTACCTACTAAGGCCGGTACCAGGATAAACATCGGTAGGGAAGGGATTGTGTAGAGCAAACCAATAAGGGTGAGAAGTGCTGCACGGCTAATTTTCCACCGGTGAGCTGCCCAACCAATGGGGATGGAAATAACCAGACTCAGCACAATTGCGGGGATCGCGTACATCAGATGCACCCCCATGAGCTGCAAAATCAGCTCAACGTTGTTGGAAAGCCACGTCATTTAAGCACTCCCAACGGCCGGCCACTAGCGTCCACCACGATGCTCACGCCATTTTCTTGACGCACCTGCAAAGAGCGTGCCCCTGATCCAAGGCCAATAAATTCGGAAACGAAGTCATTGGCAGGGGAGGAGAGAAGCTCCTGTGGCGTGCCTTTTTGTGCGATTTGCCCGAGTGGGCTCAGCACCACCACTTCGTCGGCAAGCGTAAAAGCCTCATCGATGTCATGGGTGACCAGGAGCACGGTCTTGCCCAGGTCTTTTTGGAGGCGGATGAGCTCTTGCTGGAGCTGAACGCGGACGATAGGGTCCACGGCGCCAAAGGGCTCATCCATGAGCAGGATTTCGGGGTCCGCAGCCAGTGCGCGGGCCACACCCACTCTTTGCTGCTGACCACCGGAAAGCTGCGCGGGATAACGCTGTGCCAGTGCGACATCAAGCCCCACTACCTCGAGCAGCTTGAGGGCGCGTGCCCGGGCGCGAGATTTAGATTCACCTTTAAGCACTGGAACGGTGGCAATATTGTCCAGCACCGTGCGGTGAGGCATCAGCCCGCCAGCCTGCAATACATATCCGATGGAGCGACGCAGCTGCACCGGATCCACGGTGGCCACATCGGTGCCGTCTACCAAAACTTTGCCCGAGGTCGGATCAATCATCCGATTAACCATGCTGAGCAGCGTAGATTTACCTGAACCGGAAGATCCCACCAGGGCAGTGATGGTGTGGGACTCTACTTTGAAGGAAACCCCATCCACCGCTTTCCGGCCCGATGCATAAGATTTGGAAACATTATCAAATTCGATCATGCGTTCACCTCGGGCTCCTTGTCTGGCATGAATGCATGCCGGTTATCTATACGGTACCGGGATTTTCGAGGGGCCACCGCACTTATACATACGCATGAAAGTGAGACAAAATTCCCACCACGTGATAAAGTGCCTTTTTGTGAACAACATTTGTCTATTCAATGGCACCCCATGCCAAGGCACCCAGTGGTGGTGGCGCGCTGTTTAAGCGAGCCTGATACCTCACGTTGATTTTTCACGGCTCGTACTTCGTTCGGCGAAGAAGCGGGCCTTTTGTGGTTTAAAGACCACAACCGGCAAGCCCCGGGTTCGAATGAAGCTCAAGCTAAATTTTTAGAGTTGTAATTTGATATCCCAGCGAAAGGCTTTCCCCACATGTTCCCCCACATGTTTTCCCCCACCGCACCGGCGGTGCTCTCATGAGCGCTAGCCCGCAGGTTATTAGCCGTCACGTGCGCTACCACGAGGATGCTTCCAGCTTGTTCGCTCACCTCGGCGGCACCACAGCTGATGATTCCGCACTCTTGGAAAGCGCCGATATCACCACCAAAAATGGCATTTCCTCTTTAGCAGTCCTGAAAAGCTCCGTACGCATCACCTGCTCGGGCCAAACCGTGCGTACCGAGGCCCTCACCCCTTCCGGTGAGCAAGTTATTGCACGCCTTAACGAGCAGCTCGCCACCTATAGCAACGGCGACAACTCCTTTACTTTCCCGGTCTCCGAGGCTGTCGACGAGCGCGAGCGCCTCACCGCAGTCAGCACCATCGAGGTTTTGCGCAAGCTGCAATTTGAATCCGGCTTTGAAGAATCCGGAATGCCCCTGCTCATGGGCGGTTTTGCCTTTGATTACTTAGAAACCTTCGAGGCGCTGCCCGCCGTCGAAGAGAGCATCAACACCTACCCCGATTATCAATTCCTGCTCGCCGAAATCGTGCTGGACATTAACCACCAAGAGCAAAAAGCGCAGCTCACAGGCGTATCCAGCGATCCAGCCGCACTAGAGGCCGAGCTCAACCAGCTTGCCACGCTTATCGACGATGCCCTCCCCGGGAGCGAGCACGCCTATCAGGTCACCCTGCACGAGGGCGACACCCTTCGGGTGCACGCCGATATTCCAGATGCAGAATTCCGCAAGCAGATCGTTGATCTCAAGGAAAATATCTACAACGGCGATATTTACCAGGTAGTACCAGCTCGTACCTTTAGCGCTCCATGTCCAGACGCTTTTGCTGCTTATTTGCAGCTCCGCGCCACCAACCCTTCCCCTTATATGTTCTATATCCGGGGACTTAATGAGGGTCGCTCCTATGAACTTTTTGGTGCCTCCCCCGAATCCAATCTGAAATTCACGGCAGCTGATCGTCAACTGCAGCTTTATCCCATTGCCGGTACTCGTCCTCGTGGTCTTAACCCTGATGGCACCATTAACGATGAGCTTGATATCCGCAATGAACTAGATATGCGCACCGACGCCAAGGAAATTGCCGAGCACACCATGCTGGTTGACCTTGCCCGCAACGATCTCGCCCGCGTTTCCGTCCCAGCTACGCGCCGGGTTGCCGATCTACTCCAAGTGGATCGCTACTCCCGCGTTATGCACTTGGTTTCCCGCGTGACCGCAGAACTAGATCCTGAACTGGACGCACTGGATGCCTACCGCGCCTGCATGAACATGGGAACCTTAACCGGCGCTCCAAAGCTGCGTGCTATGGAGCTGCTGCGCGGCGTCGAAAAGCGTCGTCGTGGTTCTTATGGTGGGGCAGTGGGGTACCTGCGTGGCAATGGCGACATGGATAATTGCATTGTTATCCGCTCTGCTTTTGTGCAAGATGGCGTGGCTGCGGTGCAAGCCGGCGCTGGTGTGGTGCGCGATTCCAACCCACAATCCGAAGCCGATGAAACATTGCACAAGGCCTATGCCGTACTGAATGCCATTGCACTTGCTGCTGGATCCACCTTGGAGGTCATCCGATGACTCACGTAGTTCTCATCGACAATCACGATTCCTTTGTTTATAACCTGGTTGATGCCTTCGCGGTGGCCGGTTATCGCTGCACCGTATTCCGCAATACCGTGCCAATTGAAACTGTTTTGGCAGCTCAGCCAGATCTGATTTGCCTGTCCCCAGGCCCAGGTTATCCAGCAACCGCCGGCAATATGATGGCGCTAATCGAGCAAACCCTGGGCAAGATTCCACTTTTGGGCATTTGCCTGGGCTACCAAGCTCTCATTGAGCATCATGGTGGCACCGTGGAACCTTGTGGGCCAGTACACGGCACCACCGATGACATGATCCTCACCGATGCTGGTGTGGCTCATCCTGTTTTTGCAGGTCTTGCCACCGATGTGGAGCCGGATCACCCCGAGATCCCGGGCCGCAAGGTGCCAATTGGGCGTTATCACTCTTTGGGATGTGTTAAGGAACCAGCCGGAATTATTTCCTTGGGCACCTGCCACGCGGAAATCGGCGAGGTCATCATGGCGGCAGCCACCACCGATGGCAAGGCCATTGGCCTGCAATTCCACCCTGAATCAGTGCTTAGCCCCTCCGGCCCAATCATTTTGAGCCGTTGTGTGGAAGCCCTGCTTAACAACTAATTTTTTATCGATTTTTTTGAAGGAGATTTTGACACCATGACATCTGCAGCAACGCTCAAGACCCTGAATGCTTACCTAGATAATCACAACCCCACCTTGGAAGAAGCCATCGAGGTTTTCACCCCGCTCACCGTGGGTGAATATGATGACGTCCACATTGCTGCTTTGCTGGCGACCATCCGCACCCGTGGCGAAACCTTCGCTGACATCGCTGGTGCAGCAAAGGCTTTTATTGCAGCTGGCCGTCCTTTCCCCATCACAGGTAAGGGCATTATGGATTCCGCTGGTACCGGTGGAGATGGTGCAAACACCATCAACGTCACCACCGGTGCTTCTTTGATCGCAGCTTCTGGCGGCGTGAAGATGGTCAAGTGCGGTAACCGTTCCGTGAGCTCCAAGTCCGGCTCTGCCGATGTTTTGGAAGCGCTTAACATTCCTTTGGGGCTTGATGTTGACCGTGCTGTGAAGTGGTTTGAGGCTTCTAACTTCACCTTCCTTTTTGCCCCTGCCTACAATCCTGCGATTGCCCATGTGCAGCCAGTGCGCCAGGCTCTGAAGTTCCCAACCATCTTTAATACCCTTGGGCCTTTGCTTTCCCCGGCGCGCCCGGAGATGCAGATCATGGGTGTGGCCCGTCCGGAGTCCGGCCAGCTTATTGCTGAGGTTTTCAAGGAACTTGGCCGCAAGCGTGCATTGGTCGTCCACGGCGCCGGCACCGATGAGATCGCAGTTCATGGCACCACCTTGGTATGGGAGCTGAAGGAAAACGGCGAGATCGAGCATTACAGCATCGAGCCAGAGGATCTGGGCTTGGGCCGTTATGAACTGGCGGATCTTGTTGGTGGCGTCGGTGCAGAGAACGCTGCTGCGATGCGCGCTACTTTTGCTGGCACCGGCCCTGATGCACACCGCGACGCCTTGGCTGCTTCTGCTGGTGCCATGTTCTACCTCAATGGTGATGTTGCCACTTTGAAGGAGGGTGCACAGAAGGCTTTGGGTTTGTTGGCTGATGGCACCACCGAGCAGTGGTTGGCAAAGCATGAGGAGATCGATTACTCAGATGAGGAGCAGAACTAAGAATGACCAGCAATAATTTGCCCACTGTTCTTGAGGGCATTGTGGAGGGTCGTCGCGGCCACCTCGAAGAGATCCGCGCTCGCATTGCACATGTGGATGTAGACAGCCTGCCTAAGTCCACTCGTTCCCTTTTTGATTCTTTGAATCAGGGTAGGGGAGGAGCGCGCTTTATTATGGAGTGTAAATCCGCCTCGCCTTCTTTGGGCATGATCCGTGAGCACTACCAGCCGGGTGAGATTGCCCGCGTGTACTCCCGTTATGCCGCTGGCATCTCGGTGCTGTGCGAGCCGGTACGTTTTGGTGGCGATTACAACCACTTGGCTACAGTCGCTGCAACCACCCACTTGCCGGTGCTCTGTAAAGACTTCATTATTGATCCCGTTCAGGTGCATGCCGCGCGTTACTTCGGCGCCGATGCCATCTTGCTTATGCTTTCTGTTTTAGACGATGCAGAGTATGCAGCGCTTGCTGCCGAGGCTGAGCGTTTTGGCTTGGATGTGCTCACCGAGGTAATTGATGAGGAAGAGGTTGAGCGCGCCATCAAGCTGGGTGCCAAGATTTTTGGTGTTAATCACCGCAACCTGCATGACCTTTCCATTGACCTGGATCGTTCTGCTCGTCTTGCCAAGCTGATTCCTGCTGATGCCGTGCTGGTTTCAGAGTCTGGCGTGCGTAATACCGAAACCGTGCGCCAATTGGGCGGCCACTCCAATGGCTTCCTGGTGGGTTCCCAGCTGACCAGCCAGGAAAACGTGGATCTCGCTGCCCGCGAACTGGTCTATGGCCCCAACAAGGTTTGTGGCCTCACCTCTGAAACAGCAGCTCAGGTGGCTCGCGCTGCTGGTGCGGTATATGGTGGCCTCATTTTTGAAGAGGCATCTTCTCGCAATGTTTCACGTGAAACATCGCAAAAAATCATCGCCGCCGAGCCTAGCCTGCGCTACGTTGCGGTGAGCCGCCGTACTTCTGGTTATCAGGAATTGCTTAGCGACGGCATCTTCGCCGTACAAATCCACGCCCCACTGCAGGGCAGCGTGGCTGCCGAGAAGGAGCTTATCAAGGCCGTCCGCGCCGAGGTCGGCGCAGACGTTGAGGTCTGGCGTGCTATTTCGATGTCTAGCGAGCTCGGCGCCGAGATTGCCCTGGCGGTGGCGGGAGACGTCGATAAGCTGGTTTTGGACGCCAATGATGGCGGCAGTGGCCAGACTTTCGACTGGTCCACTATCCCTGCTGAGGTGAAGGCGAAGGCCTTGTTGGCTGGCGGAATTTCCCCAGCGAATGCCACTGAGGCTTTGGCTGTGGGCTGTGCCGGTTTGGATATTAATTCCGGCGTGGAATACCCAGCTGAGGCAGGGCAGTGGGCTGGCGCCAAGGACGCAGGCGCTGTGCTAGAGATTTTTAAGACAATTTCGAACTTCCACTATTAAAGGTTAAAAAACATGACTGAAGAAAAGAAGCTCGGTGGCAGCACCTTATTGCCTGCCTACTTTGGTGAATTCGGCGGACAATTTGTTGCTGAATCCCTGCTGCCTGCGCTGGACCAATTGGAAAAGGCCTTTGTTGACGCCACCAATGATCCTGAATTCCGTGCGGAATTGGCTGGCTATTTGCGTGACTACTTGGGACGTCCCACCCCGCTGACCGAGTGCTCCAACCTGCCATTGGCAGGCGCTGGCAAGGGTTATGCACGGATCTTCCTCAAGCGCGAGGATCTGGTGCACGGTGGTGCGCACAAGACCAACCAGGTTATTGGTCAGGTATTGCTGGCTAAGCGCATGGGCAAGACTCGCATCATTGCAGAGACCGGCGCTGGCCAGCACGGCACTGCAACTGCACTAGCCTGCGCCCTGATGGGTCTGGAATGTGTCATTTATATGGGCGCTAAGGACGTCGCCCGCCAGCAGCCAAATGTTTATCGTATGCAGCTGCACGGCGCAAAGGTGGTTCCAGTAGAGTCCGGATCCGGCACCCTCAAGGATGCCGTGAATGAGGCACTGCGCGATTGGACCGCAACCTTCCACGAGTCCCACTACTTGCTTGGCACTGCTGCTGGCCCACACCCATTCCCCACGATTGTGCGTGAATTCCACAAGGTGATCTCCGAAGAGGCCAAGGCGCAGATGCTGGAGCGCACCGGCAAGCTTCCTGATGTTGTGGTTGCTTGTGTGGGTGGCGGTTCCAACGCCATTGGCATGTTTGCGGACTTCATTGATGAAGAAGGCGTTGAGCTGGTTGGTGCTGAGCCTGCCGGTGAAGGCTTGGATTCTGGTAAGCATGGTGCGACCATCACCAACGGCCAGATTGGCATTTTGCACGGTACCCGTTCTTATCTCATGCGTAACTCCGATGGCCAGGTTGAGGAATCCTATTCCATTTCCGCTGGTTTGGATTACCCAGGTGTGGGCCCCCAGCACGCATATTTGCACTCCATTGGACGCGCAACCTATGTGGGCATCACCGACGCCGAGGCACTGCAGGCATTCCAGTACTTGGCTCGTTATGAGGGCATCATTCCGGCTCTCGAGTCCTCCCATGCATTTGCCTACGCACTGAAGCGCGCTAAGACCGCTGAAGAAGAAGGCAAGCAGATCACCATTTTGGTTTCTCTTTCCGGCCGTGGCGATAAGGATGTTGACCACGTCCGCCACACTTTGGAAGAGCACCCAGAACTAGTCCTTGCTCGCGATGAAGCAGAAAGCGCGGAAAACTAATGAGCCGTTATACCGACCTTTTCACCCGCCTGGACGAAGCAGGGGAGGGCGCTTTTGTTCCCTTCGTGATGCTTGGAGATCCTGACCCTGAGGCTTGCTTTGAGATCATCTCCGCCATCATCGAAGCCGGTGCGGATGCTTTGGAATTGGGTGTGCCTTTTTCTGATCCCGTAGCCGACGGCCCTACCGTTGCCGAATCCCACCTGCGCGCCCTAGACGGCGGCGCCACCGTGGATAGCGCATTGGAGCAGATTAAGCGCGTGCGTGCTGCCTACCCAGAGATTCCAATTGGCATGCTCATTTACGGCAATGTGCCTTTCACCCGTGGCCTCGAGCGCTTCTATGAAGAATTTGCTGCAGCTGGTGCCGATTCCATTCTGCTGCCAGATGTGCCAGTCCGTGAAGGCGCACCATTTTCTGCAGCGGCCGCTGCTGCCGGAATTGATCCCATTTACATCGCACCAGCCAACGCTAGCGCCACTGTTCTTGAGGGTGTGTCCGCTGCTTCCAAGGGCTATATTTACGCGATCTCCCGCGATGGTGTGACCGGTACCGAGCGCGAATCTTCCACCTCTGGTCTTGCAGACGTGGTGAACAATATTAAGAAGTTCGAGGGCGCTCCGATTCTTTTGGGCTTCGGCATTTCCTCCCCACAGCATGTTGCCGACGCGATTGCTGCGGGCGCTTCTGGAGCCATTACCGGCTCTGCGATCACCAAGATCATCGCCTCCCACTGCGAGGGCGAGCATCCTAACCCTTCCCGGGTGAAGGATATGGAGGGTCTGAAGCGCGAGCTCAGCGAATTCATTTCTGCAATGAAGGCCGCAACTAAGAAGGCTTAAACCTCTTTGGCTCAGATTTAGGGCGCAAAAAAGGGCGCAGAAAAAGGGCAATGTTTCACGTGAAACATTGCCCTTTTTGTAATTCTCCTACGCTTTTCGACGCCGCCCAGCGGGGTGCCGCTGGAGGTTTGCGGCGGGGTTTAGGCTCGAGCTGGGGGAGTAGGGGCTCCTGCGGGTGGAGCAATCTTGGGGTAATTGCCAGCACTGACGGCTGGCGCTGCTTCTGCCTTTAGAGCACGCTCACGGTTGGGGGCCGGATCCCAATTGCCCTCAACCGCACGCTTCTGGAAGAACATAGCTCCGCCGAGGACGATGGCAGCGATAATCAGAAGCAGAATCACGCCTCCGATACCCTCCACCTTTGCAGCTGAACCAACAGCAATGCCGAACCAGCCAAAGTCAGCGTCACCAAAGGTGGTGTTTTCAGAGCCGAAGGAACCGAGCACTCCCAGCAAGAAAGCTGGCAGGAAAGTAATTAGGAGTCCATTAGCGAATGCACCGAAGACTGCTCCGCGTCGACCACCGGTGGCATTGCCATACACACCAGCTGCACCACCGGTGAAGAAGTGAGGCACCAGACCGGGGAGAATTAAGGCCACACCAAAAGCTGGGTTTAGCCAAGAAGCCAAAACTGCCAGGCCGAACAAACCACCCACAAAGGAGGAGATAAAACCGATTAGAACAGCATTCTGCGCATATGGGAAAACGATAGGAGCATCCAAAGCTGGAATTGCACCAGGCACAACCTTGGCTGCAATGCCTTGGAAAGCGGGCACCAGTTCACCCAAGATCGTGCGAACACCAAAGAGAATAACCGCTACGGCAACACCGAACTGCAAACCTTGGGTGAAGGCTTGCATGATGTAGTTGCCAACATTTGTGGCACCATTCGGGAAAGCAGTAAAGGCTTCTTCGGTGCCGGAGCGAACCATGAACAAGATCGCGAGAATGATGTACATGATCGCCATGGACAATGCGGTGGATACCATGGAATCGCGCAGGAAGCGTAAGCCTTCCGGAACTTTCAATTCCTCAGTGGAAGGGCTAGATTTCTCTCCCTTTCCTCCAACAAGTCGGCCAACTGCACCAGCTGCAACATAACCGGCAGTACCAAAGTGTCCAATTGCAATGGAATCATCACCGGTGACGCGGCGAGTCCATGGGTGCGCAAAAGCCGGCAAAGACACCATGAGGATGCCGAGCAGGAGAGCGCCAACGCCGACCACAACCCATGAATCAAAGCCTGCCGTAGCCAAAATGATGGTGAGCATAGTTGCCATGAAAAGCACATGGTGTCCGGTGAGGAACACATAACGCAGGTTTGTGAAGCGAGCCAGCACCAGGGATATGGCGAAGCCAAGAATCATCAACCACGCAACTTGAGCTCCGTATTGTGCTTGCGCGATTCCGGCGATTGCTTCGTTAGTTGGCACAACACCCTTCATGCCAGTGGCGCCCATAATCATCGCGCCCATTGGCTCTAGTGAAGTAGTGACCAAGGTAGCGCCCGCGCCAATGAGCAGGAATCCAAGAGTTGCTTTGATCGCTCCGCCAATGACTTGACCGGTGGAACGTCCCATCGCACCCAGTCCCACGGCAGTGATGATGCCGATAAGAAAAGCGGGGACTGCGAGGATTTCATTTACCAGAAATAGCGGAATGGTTAACCAATCCATTTTTATCAATCCTTATGTATGAGAGTTAAGCGACTTAAATGTCATAAAGTTCACGGAGTGCTGCATCAATTTCATCAGTGCTAGTGAAGTCATTGATCACATGAACAGGGATTCCGACATCTCCCAAAGTGCGAGCGATTTCTCCAGAAGTCATGATCAAGTCAGCTTCTTTGGCTTTGCCCTTGGCTGAAATGGTGTCGGTGGCTTCGACTGTCATATACGGGCCCCAACCCCAAACATCAAAAACTTGCTCGAGGGTGTTCTTCAGGAAGAGGGAAGTGCCCAATCCATTTCCGCATACGGTGAGAATCTTGTCGTATGTTTTGGTCTGCGTTGGGGTTTTTACCGCAGCTGAGGGAGAAGTTGCCGCTTTCTTTGTGGCAGGCGCTGCTGCCTTTTCCAAGATGGCCTGGATTTCTTCAGGGCTCTGAGCTTCATTCAGATCCTTGCGATATTTTCCTAAGGCCTTTGCAAGAGCAGCCATTGCTTGGTTGTGTGCAGTAGCGTCCTTGGCTGCCAGTGCCACGATCAAATCAACCGGATCGTTTTTCTCGTGGCCGAAATTCACCGGACTAGCCAAGCGCACCCAGGACATTGCTGTCTCATGTACAGCTGCGCTGGGCCGTGCATGTGCGAATGCAAATCCTGGAGCCACCACGATATATGGCCCATTTTCTTCCACGCTGGCGATCATGGCCTCGGTATAACTGGATTCGATGCTGTGCGTCTTCTCTAGAAGAGCACCTGCGGCGCGAATACCGTCGCGCCAATCGGTGGCCTCTCGATCAAGGTCTATGCGTTCTGC
This sequence comes from Corynebacterium callunae DSM 20147, assembly GCF_000344785.1. NCBI lineage: Bacteria > Bacillati > Actinomycetota > Actinomycetes > Mycobacteriales > Corynebacteriaceae > Corynebacterium > Corynebacterium callunae. The sequence continues at coordinate 2,776,873 of NC_020506.1, forward strand.
TGTCAGCAGCTCTTTGAATACAGACATAGCTTGAGACTAGTTCACAATGGTGTTCTTTAAGTGGGTTCGGACACATATCCACATGCAATAAATTCACATTCAAACAAAAGGCCAATGTTTCACGTGAAACATTGGCCTTTTGAGCACCTCTAAATAAGTCTCATTAGTCACCGCCAAACCTCTATCCTTTCCCCTCCGAGGGGAGTTCAATTAGGAGTATGAGCACACTGGCAATTCAAGTTCGTGGACTCTTTAAAAAGTTCGGTCATTTTGTGGCGCTTGATCATCTCTCTTTTGATGTTGCTCAAGGCAGTATTCACGGTTTCCTCGGGCCCAATGGCTCTGGAAAATCCACAGCAATCCGTACCCTCATTGGTGTTCTCACTCCCACAGCTGGACAGGTGGAAGTGCTGGGACAAGACCCCATTAAAAACCCACGAGTTTTAAAACAGGTGGGTTATGTTCCTGGAGATGTTTCCCTCTGGGAGAACCTCCGGGGTGGGGAAGTGCTACGCGCTATGGAATCGCTGCGTGGCATTAAGAACGATCCAGTCCGCGAGGCGGAATTGATCGAAGCATTCGCCTTTGACCCGAGGAAGAAAGTGCGGGAGTACTCCACCGGAAATCGTCGTAAAGCAAGCATCATTGCCGCAATGGCGCATCGCCCTGAACTGCTCATCCTTGATGAGCCCACCGCCGGGCTGGATCCTTTAATGGAGCAGGTGTTTATGCGTGAAATTCGGCGCGCTCGTGATGAAGGCGCAACTGTTTTTCTCAGCAGCCATATCCTCAGCGAGGTGGAGGCCTTGTGCGATTATGTCACCGTACTCAAAGAGGGTCGCGCTGTAGTCTCCAACGAGGTCAGCTATCTGCGCCAAATCTCTGCCCACCATATAAGTGCCAGCATCGCCGATATTCCACTCCTGCTGCGCCGGGATCCCAAGGTGGAGTTTGATAAAGGGCAGTTGAGGATTACCACCACAGCGGAAAATGTCCCGAATATTTTGCGCATCATTATTGATGCCGGTGGCCAAGACATCACCAGTACCCCGGCTTCATTGGAGGAAATGTTCTTTAAAAACTTTGAGAGGCGGGAGTCATGATTCGCCTTAATCTCCGTTTGAAGCGCGTTCTCATTATCTGCTGGCTGCTGGGAATTTGGGCAATGTTGGCAATCACTCCTAGCTCCTATTTGAGTTACTAACCGGAACTTACAGACCGCACCCAGATGATCGCAGAAGTACAACACAATTTGGGCACGCAAGCCATGTATGGAGTCCTGCATTCTCCCGGAAATATTGGACAATTAACCAATTGGAAGACGGGCGCCTGGTTGACAATCCTCTCTGCCATAATGAGCGTTTTATTGCTCAGCTCGCTGCATCGCGCAGCAGAATTCAAAGGCACCGGCGAGCTCATCCAATCAACTGGACATCGTCGCTCCAAAGTCTTAAAGGCGGCGCTGCTCAGCGGCGGGGTAGTGGCTCTCATTAATGGCATGGTCTCCGCACTAATTTTGATCGTCTTGAGATTCCTGCTCACCCCAGAACTCACCATCGCGGGGTCTATTAGCTATGGCATGAGCATCACGCTCACAATGTTGGGTGTGATGGCACTTGCCAGCATTGCACAGAGTTTGTGGGGCAATTCTCATAACCTCAATCGGCTCGGCCTGCTGGTTATTGCCGTCGCCTTCCTAGTGCGAGTTTTTGCCGATACCTCCACGCAGTCCTGGGCGCATTACCTAAATTGGGTTTCGCCCTTGGGCTGGCGTTCAGTGATCGATTCTTTTGGCAGTGAGAACTGGGCCAGCATTATTGTCTTCACATTGGCATGCATCGGACTATCCGGCATTGCGTTGTGGCTTAATTCCGCGTGCGAATTCAACTCCCATCTCATCCACTTGCCTCGCACACTCCAGCTACGCCAACATTAAATCCGCGGTCTGCTGAGCCTTAACTTGCTGCTGCACCGTGGCAGTATCATCACCTGGTCGCTGGTGGTCGGCCTCATGTTGCTCACCTTTTTACCGCTTATCGATTCCCTCATACCGCTGCTCCAAGAAGATGAAGCCACGCGCCAAGCACTGCAATCCTTCATTCCCTTGGACGACCTCCAGCAAGCTTTTATCACCTACGCCTTCCAGCTTTGCGCCGTACTGGTGACCATTGCGTGCATCGCGCCGATCGTCAACTACATCACCGAAGAGCACCGCGGCACCGTCGATCTGATCCGCAGCGCAGGCACCGCCCGTTACGCGCCCTTAGAGGGCGCTGTAGTAATAAGCTTTGCGACGCTTGCTTGCTGCACGATCTTCGCTATCGCTGGAGGCTTAGTCGCGCTGCAAATACAAACCTCGACGGTAGAGCAGGGAAGTACCTTAATCCTCGTCGCTTCACTAAAGCTCTTCCTGCAAGTTGTGGTGTTCATTGGGATAGCAGTACTTATCGCTGGCGTCGCTCCACACCTCATTCACTTTTCCTGGCTTCCGATTGTTGCAGCAACAGTATTTTCCGTTTTTGGCCAAGTTCTCGGGCTTAGCCAGCAGACAGTTGAACTATCGCCCTTTAGCCAAACAGATCTTTCCATTCTGCTTGCCTTCGCAGGTTTTGGGGTTATAGCGGTGGGAGCCGGTTTGTGGGGATCGTCTCTGAGAGAAATTTCCAAATGAGGGGCATTACCGGACATTTAGGAGAATACTTAAGACTATGACTGAATCCGCCCTTCCTTGCAGCCGCCGTACCTTCCTCCTGGGTACCGCTACCACCTTCGCAGGCGCATTCCTCGCTGCCTGTGGCACCAGCCCCAATAATGAAGTTGCTGCCACGGATGTTCCCGTGGGCAGCGCTGTGGCCCTCGAGACCGTCATCATTGCGCAACCTACAGCGGGCCATTATGTTGCTTACTCAGCTACCTGCCCGCATGCCGGAAGTCGTATCACCAAGGTTGACGGCGATACCGTGCAATGCCTAAACCACAATTCCGTCTTCAAGATTTCTGACGGCTCTGTTGTTTCCGGACCCGCCCAAACTGGCCTCAAAGCCGCAACCCTCACCCAAAATGGAGACACACTCAGCGCCACCGAGTCTTAGCTATCAAATAAAAAGGCAATGTTTCACGTGAAACATTGCCTTTTTATTTACCAGACTCCGCGCCAGTAGGAACGAGGGTAGTGGATCTCTTCAGTTTTAAGCCCTAATTGATGAGCTGCCTTTAGCGGCCAAGAAGGCTCCCTTAGAGCCGCGCGACCAATGGTAATGATATCCGCATCGCCATTATCTAGGTGCTGCTGCGCTTGCTGAGCCTCAGTAATCATGCCCACGGCAGAAGTCGGGATTCCAACTTCTTGCTTAACCTGTCGCGCAAATTCGACCTGATAGCTTGGACCAACCGGAATGCGAGCTGCTGCCACACCGCCGGTTGAGATATCGACAGCATCTACACCAAGCTCCTTGAGATCAGCTACAAGCTTGACGGTTTGATCGCCATCCCAGGAAGGTTCATCATCAATCCAATCCGTGGCTGAGATGCGAGCAACCAGTGGCATGCCTTCTGGGATGACGCTTCGAATCGCAGTGGCCACCTCACGGAAGAGGCGAGTGCGGTTTTCAAAACTGCCGCCATATTCGTCGGTGCGCTTATTGGAGATGGGGCTTAAGAATTGGTGCAAAAGGTATCCATGCGCACCGTGGATTTCGATGACATCAAATCCCGCTTCAACTGCACGCTGTGCTGCAGCAGCAAAATCAGCGACGACTTTCTTAATCCCATCAATGGTCAATTCTTGTGGCGTATCCAATCCTTCTTGGGCCACCGCACTAGGAGCGAAGGTCTGCCATCCACCTTCTGCCTCCGATTGAGTGCCATTGGGGACGCCAGGGAGCCAAGGATAGGTGCTTGCCTTACGGCCGGCGTGATTTAATTGAACTCCCATTTTTGCTCCCTGAGAATGTACAAAATTTGTAATTTTCTTCCAGGCAACAACTTGCTCATCATTCCACAGCCCAGTGCAATTGGGGGAGATTCGACCTTCGGGACTGACACCAGTGGACTCTGCAATGAGTAATCCAAACCCTCCGACAGCTCGAGCACCATAATGAACCAGATGCCACTCATGAGGAACACCGTCATTTTTATCAACTTGATACTGACACATCGGCGCCAGCCAAATTCGATTTGAGATCTCTAGGGACCGCAGAGTGATAGGGGAGAGGAGTGAAGTCATGATCACGACGATAGCTCACCCTCGTTTCATAGGCACGGAAAGGGTGAAAATTGGCCCGCCAGTCCCGTCTCGAAAGTACACTCATACCTGTTTGATTATCGACACTGTGACAAAAAGAAAACTTAGGTATGGAGGAGCGTTAAGTCTGCCCCACGGAGCGTAACGACACTTTTTAGTGGGCTTAACCCACTATCTGGTAATCCCATGATTGTGAAACCTAATAGCAGAGCTAACCAATTTTTGGAGTTTTGGAATATCGAGGAGGCCATAAGTTGCGCGCAATCGTTTGCAGGCTGCTATTTCTCAAACCCGGAAGAATGGAACGAAATGTGCGTCCATCGAATAAAAGAACTAATACCTGAACCCTAGCCTACCTTGCACAGGAATAACAACCGCAACATCTCGCCCCAAAAGGGGTCAAAGAGCCCTAAAATGACCTGGACCCTGTCCCCACGCCACCCCTGCGCCGTACACTAAAACCCATGCTTGCACGCCTAAAACGATTAGACCCCCTCATTGTCCTGATTGTGCTGGCAGTCATCATTGCAATCATCATCCCGGTACGCGGCGTCGCTGCTGAATGGTTTGATATCGCAGTGAAGATCGCCATTGCAGTCCTCTTCTTTCTTTATGGTGCCCGCCTATCGACGCAAGAGGCCCTCAACGGCCTCAAGCATTGGCGTTTGCATGTCACCATTTTGCTCATCACTTTTGTCATTTTCCCGCTCATCGGCATCGGCCTCGAGCCGCTTACATTCTTCATCTCCGATGATATTTACAAGGGAATCCTCTTCCTGACGCTCGTTCCTTCAACCGTGCAGTCCTCGGTGGCGTTTACCTCCATCGCCAAGGGAAATGTGGCGGGTGCGATTGTGGCGGCGTCACTTTCCAATCTGGTTGGAGTGTTTATTACACCATTGCTGGTCATGCTCATCATGTCTGCCGGCGGGGGAGTACATGTTGATCCAAAGGTCTTCCTCGACATCGCTGTCCAACTGCTTTTGCCCTTCATTTTGGGACAGCTGTGCAGGCGCTGGGTAAAGAACTTTGCAGCTAAGAAGGCCACCAAAATCGTTGACCGCGGCTCGATTGCCATGGTCGTTTATTCAGCGTTTTCTGCAGGCGTGGTGGGAGGAGTTTGGTCTACCGTTCAACCATGGGAAGTCCTCTTCCTTATCGTCTTCGCAGCCGTAATGGTGAGTGCGATGTTGTGGTTCACCATGTTTGTGGCAACTCGCATTGGATTTAACCGTGCAGATTCTATTGCTATTCAGTTCTGTGGCACCAAGAAATCACTAGCTACTGGTTTGCCAATGGCGGCAGTTATCTTCGGTGGCGCCAATATTGGCCTCCTCATCTTGCCCCTGATGATCTTCCACCAGGTACAGTTGATGATCTGTGCTTGGCTGGCTGCTCGTTATGGCAAGGACGCTCAGGAGCAAAAAGCTCAAGTTTAAAGCGTTGCAAAGCATTCAATTAGTAGCGGTGTTCACCTCCAAAAGGAAGGGAACACCGCTTTTTTAGTTCCCTGAATAAAACCATATCTAAAAATAGACAGCTTGGTCTACCCTTGCGGAAAGCTAAAATACTTTAGGAATTGAGGGCACCATGATCAGCATTCGAGAAAAGACCTTAACTTTTGACGAGCACGCATGGGCCACATGGCATCAAGAAAGAATTAAGGCGGCATCTAGCCCACTTGGCCCTACAAGTCTGATTGCCACCCGCTGGATTAGTGCTACTACGTTGTCTAACGCTCACGAGTTTCCCAACCTGCCGGGACGCTGGTATCGCCGAGGCGGGGGAGTAGTGGGAATTCACCTTCCACCGTCTTTTACAACAACTGGCACACTACAAATCCTGCCCGGGGAAATTGCCCAAACCACGTCATTTAACCTCGCCATTGCTGAGCGTATCGGAGAAATCGCACTGGAAGTTTATGATCGACAATCTCCAGCGGAGACAAGGTTTAGGACCATCGAGACTTATCCTCCAGCTGCTCATTGGCAGCTACGAGCACGCTTTTATCCCCAGGCAGAAAGTGTTAATCTCACTGCCGCGGATGGCCTTATAGTGCCTACCCCAACCGTGGGTTGGGTGGTTTTTGAGAAGGAGGGACGCGAATTCCGTTTGAGAGTGTGCAATGTGGGACAAAGATTGCGAGCGGTTTTTAGCGATAAGACGACGTCTCAAGGTGTATTTCGCTTTAGATGTTTAGATATTGAAGCTCCCGACATTAATGGTGAGACCGTCGTGGACTTTAATCGGGCTTATCTACCCGCGGTCGCTTTTAGTGAGCACTTCTTATGTGCCGGCCCTTCCATCGCAAATGGACTTAACCTCGAGGTTGAAGCTGGTGAAAAGTGGGTGGTGGGAGATTTTTGACAGCAAAAAAGGGCAATGTTTCACGTGAAACATTGCCCAGCTGGCAGCCAAAGCTCACCATGAAGTGGTGAACCTTAGGTCGAGGAGGTGTCGACAAGCCTCCTGCCTAACTTAGGAAGAAAGGTTGCTGAGGAGGTTCTGCGCTGCTGGAGCCTCGTGAGGTGCAGGTGCTGCCTGCTGTACTGGAGCAGCCTGCTGGAACCATTCCTGAACCTGTGGGACTGGGTTGAAGTTCTGAACCCACTGGGAAGGCTGGAACTGCTGTGCAACTTCGGTGAAATGCTGGATCTGATCGAACATGTGGAAACTCCTTTGTGAGAAATGGTTTTAAGGTGGGATTCTTCCAATTAGGAAGAAAGAACTACTGCGGAGAAGATCTCAGAAACGCTGTCGAGAACGGTGTTGAAGATGTTGACGATGTAATCCATATGAGGATCCTTTTCTTTTGAATCGAGAGAATCTTTTGATTCCCCAGCAGCGGCGTTTCCGTTGCCGTAATGAAGAGTCAACACCTCAAAGAAAAAACAAGCAAACAGCAAAACAGCCCTTCAAAAGGCGTGCGACCAGGCAATATGCAAAAATTCTGGAGTTCATGTGAAGTTCACAGCACCATCATCTAGCTGTGTTTTTTGGTCATTTCTTTAAATACATCGATAACTCCCAGAAACCTTGGTTATGAAAATACTGTTAGACTGCTAGTTTTTACATCGTCCCAGCTAAAAGCACCTAGACGCGGAACAATGAAATCGATATTTATTTCCGGAGCAGCCCAAGGAATCGGCCGTGCAGTAGCAGAAAAGTTTCTTTTGGAGGGATGGCAAGTAGGCGCATACGACATTGCGAGCATCGAATATGAACATCTCAACCTCCACAAGGGACGGCTCGATGTCACTAAAGCCGAGGAGTGGGAGAGTGCTCTTGCGGACTTCGCTGCAGTTACTGGCGGAACCATTGATGTGGTGGACAACAATGCAGGAATCATTATAGATGGGCCTCTTGCCAAAGCCGAGGAAGGCGACGTCGAAAAGCTTATTGCAGTAAACGTGGCCGGAGTGACTCTTGGTGCCCGCGCGGCGCACCCCTATTTGAAGCGCACGCCGGGCGCACATCTGGTGAATATGGCTTCGGCATCGGCAGTTTATGGGCAGCCGAATATTGCGGTGTATTCCGCCAGTAAGTTTTATGTGGTGGGTTTGACGGAGTCTTTGGAATTGGAGTGGCGCCGTGATGGCATCCGAGTCGTTGATATTTGGCCACTGTGGGCGAAGACTTCGCTGGCGCAGGTTGACGCTGCGTCGACGCGCCGTTTAGGAGTGCGGATTACGCCGGAACAGGTTGCGGAGGCCGTGTGGGCGGCGGTGCATCCGAAGAATCGCTGGGCGCGGGGCAAGGTTCATTATGGGGTTTCTGCGCTGGATAAGGCTTTGTATGTGGCGAAGTCCTTGGCGCCAGACCGCATGACGCGCTTTTTGACCAAGATTGTGGCTGGGTAAAGCAAATAAAAAAAGTCTGGATCTTCATGGAAGAGCCAGACTTTTTTGTGCTTTGAATGTTGTTTAGCGGACGTCGATAAACTTCTTCAGGACCCAGTTCTTGGATGCAATGATCACAAGACCAATGATGATGGTGATAACACCAACGGTGATGAAGAAGGTCTTCTCAGCGCCAGCGTCGGTGGGGTCGTAGTAACCGCCGAGGGTGCCGGAGAGGGAAGTACCCATGGAGACTGCCATCAGCCACACTGCGAACATGCGAGACTGGAAGGCCGCTGGAGCGACCTTGGTGGCAAGGGAGTTGCCAACCGGGGAGAGCAGGAGCTCGGCGATGGTGAAGAGGAAGTAGACCCAGATAATCAAAGCCATTGGAGTGGAGTTGTCTCCGCCGCCTGCGAAAGGCAGGAAGAAGAACAAGGCAACACCGATGACGATATTTGCCACACCGAACTTCACTGCGGTAGACCACTGCTTAGCGCCCAGCTTGGTCCACAAGGTGGCGAAGATACCAGAGAAGACGATGATAAAGATTGGGTTGAAGGAGTTGATCAATCCTGGGGGCAGATCAATTCCGAAGAAGTTGCGGTCCAAACGAGTGTCGGAGTACACAGCCAAAACAGTGAACTGAGTCTGGAAGATCGCGAAGAAGAGCACACCACCAATGAACATTGGGATGAAGCCCAGCAGGCGAGACTTCTCGGCAGCGCTGGTGAGAGGGGAGGTGTACATCTGAGCAAGCAGGCCGATAGCTGCAATCAAAGCGATAAGCGCGGTGATGTTAGAGAGCCATTCCAGCTTGATAATGCCGGTGGCAACCAAAGCAACAACGATGGCCACAACGACGAGAGCGCCGATAAGCCAGGCGGCGTACTGGCTCTTTGGAAGTGGGTTTGGAACATCGTGTCCAGCAGCGCCAATAGTGGTCTTACGCATTGCAACGTACTGGATAAGGCCGAGCGCCATACCAACTGCTGCGATACCGAAGCCCCAGTGGAAACCACCCCAGCCCCAGATAGCGTTGGTGATCAGTGGTCCGAAGAGGCCACCGATGTTGACACCCATGTAGAAGATGGAGAAACCTGCATCGCGACGAGGGTCAGTGTGGGAGTACAGCTGACCGAGCACAACCTGAGCCGCAGTCTTAACGCCACCGGAACCTAGGCCGATGAGGACCAGGCCGATGGAGAGGCCAACATAGCCCGGGATGAGTGCCAGCGCGAGGTGGCCAATCATGACGACGATGGCGGAGTAGAAGAGGGTCTTCTCAGAACCGAATACACGGTCTGCCAAGAAGGAAGCCACCAGGGACGTCATGTAGACAAATCCGCCGTAGGCACCCACGATGGAAAGAGCTGCCGTTTGATCCATACCCAGGCCACCTTCGGTGACTGAGTAGTAGAGGTAGAAGGCGAGGATGGACTGCATGCCGTAGAAGCTGAAGCGCTCCCACATTTCCACGCCGAAGAGGTTGGCCAGGCCCCATGGCTGGCCAAAGAACTGTTTCTCGCGGTGAGCGTCAGTAGCTACAGAACCACTACTAGGTTCAGTAGGCTCCGGTACCACACCACCTTTGCTTGTGTCGGTATTCATTCGATTAATGATTCCGCACCATAAAGCACAATTCCAATCCCAATCCCAGCTTGAACAGCGCAATCTCAGCTCAATTTCGATTTAATGTTTCACGTGAAACATTCTTAATAGCTTTTCACAGGCTTTTAGATGGAGCGGAAAGCGCGTCTTCTAATTCGGCAGGTTTTTGTTTTGTGGATAGAATGTGGGAATTTCAGCCACATTTACCCCATCAAAGGGGTGAAAAATGGCTTGTTGAGGTACATTAAACACCCTCTTTAAGGACCGACTCCAATATTCCCAGAGTGTGCCAGGGGTGAGGGGACTATGCATATTCAGGTGAAGGCCATTACATTTATCATTGATCTTAAAATAAGTCACAAATGGGAATTATGTTGCACCTGAAGTGGTGAATCCAATGGACTTAAAAGCCTCACGGTCGAACTAGCTGGCTTTTGAAGATCTCATCTAAAGGTAGTGGTCACCCCGGCCAAGCAACAGAGTTATTTTCAAGCACCTTCTAGAAAGGGTTTCAGTCCAGCCCCATCTTCAACCCGTTAGTAGTGACCGCTTGTTTGTCCGGCGGTGCGATTATCCGACCGCCTGCCTACGAGAGTGGAGGACAGGGTAGTTGTTCCATTACTCCCATGGGATGTCCGGGCCAGTTCAGCCCTGGCGGCTTTTTGGTTCTCACAGTACAAAACTCTACGTAACCTTAGGCCTCTTCAAGCGAGGTTATAAAATGAGCTCGGAGAGCTGCAGTGAGGGCTAGTGGGGGACTAATGCGGAAAATTTCACACCGGGATCCTTGCCGAACCCTCTGGGAATTTACCCGGGGTCAGACATTTAAGGGCATTTAATAAGTTGGCCCATGGGCCCAGCGATATAGTCCCACGACCGGACAACAACTAACGTCAAAGACCGTAAACTTCTATTGAGATATTCAGCTTTCTTTTGCACCCCAAATAGCTGTGATCCAATTCACTTAAATAAAAGGTGTATTTCATATACATCTTTAACTTCTAGAACTTAGGATGAGACCATGCACTTGACCACCTTTGCTGATCTTGGACTTCGGTCCATGATGATCTTGGGAGATCTGCCGGCAGGGCAGCGCCTCACGATCTCAGAATTAGCAAAGGCAACCAATGCCTCGGACAACCATCTTGCGCGCGTCGTCGCCAAGTTAGTGGACATGGAATTGGTGACTTCCATTCGTGGAAGAAACGGTGGAGTGCATCTGCCAGACTCGGCCCGTGGGGCAAGCGTGGGGCAGATCCTCCGAGAACTTGAAGGCCCCGGGGAAGTGGTGGACTGCCAAGGTGCAAAGCCGTGCCCCTTGGCAGCACATGACTGCAAGTTGCGCCATCGATTGGCCGCAGCGCGGGAAGCCTTCTTTGCTGAACTTGATGGAGACACCATCGGAGATCTGATTCGCGTCAATCGTGTGGCAGCACAGCCTAATTCCGAGGAAGCCCACGGTTCCTCTACTTCTCTAGGTCTACCCACCTTGTGGAATAACTAGCCTTGTGACTCACCCATGAGGGCTACCGAACACGGAAAGCGAATCCTATGTTTACTCAGCAAGCTCCCAACACTGCCCGCGCTCAGCTCTCTGAGGGGAATGTGGAAATCATCCGCCAGACTCTTCCAGTGATTGGCGCACACATCAATGAGATCACCCCGGTCTTCTATCGCACGATGTTTGCCAATCACCCAGAGTTAATTGCCGACACTTTCAACCGCGGTAACCAGCGTTCCGGCGAGCAGCAGAAGGCGTTGGCCGCCTCTATCGCCACCTTCGCCACGATGCTTGTTGATGAAAACGCACCCGATCCAGTAGAAATGCTTTCCCGAATTGGCCACAAGCACGTATCCCTCGGCATCACCGCAGACCAGTACCAGATTGTCCACGACAACCTTTTCTCAGCCATCGTCGAAGTGCTCGGCGAGGCTATTACCCCAGAGATCGCCGGCGCCTGGGATGAGGTTTATTGGCTCATGGCCAACATTCTTATCAGCTTTGAAAATGATCTCTACAGCTCCGCTGGGGTAGCAGCGGGCGACGTCTTTATCAAGGCGGAACTAAAGGAAAAGACTCAACTAAGCCCACTAGTCACTGAGTACACCTTCTCCGGCCAAGGTTTTGAAAAGGCGCTTCCAGGCCAGTACACCTCCATTGGTGTGACGCTTCCTGACGGTGCTCGTCAGCTTCGGCAATATTCCCTCATCAAGACTGACGAGAATTCTTTTTCCATTGCAGTCCAAAAGGACGGCGAAGTATCCAACTTCCTTCTGGAAAACGTTGACCTCAGCGACGTTGTAGACGCAACCCTGCCAGCTGGCGATCTAGTCCTAGAAGACAATGCAGCACCACTCGTTCTTGTCAGCCAGGGCATCGGTTCCACTCCAATGACCGGAATGCTTTCCCACTTGGTGGCAACTCAGAACCCACTCGACCGTGAAGTTGTTGTCCTTCACGCCGATGCAAACGAAGCTGAATACGCTCAGCGTGAGAACACTAACAATCTTGTCGCAGCACTGTCCGAGCGTGGCAAAGCCACCCACATCGCCACTTTCCGCGAGCAGGATGAATTACTCAACTTGGACCAGCTCTTCCAAGAAGGCAAGGTTCCAGCAGAAGCTCAGTGGTACCTCTGCGGTGGAAACACCTTCCTGCAGGACATCCGCGAGCAATTAGAAAAGAACACCAAGCTTGCCCCTACAAGCATCCACTTTGAACTCTTCAGCCCTAACGACTGGCTGGTTAGCTAATCTCAAAACCACCCAGTAGGACATCATCGCCGATCATAACCACCATGATCGGCGATTTTTTCATGCCGCATCCAGGTCACCATCTAAGACGCGCGAGGAAACGATGTTTCACGTGAAACATTAAAAATGGTTATGTCGTGCAATTTTCAAATTCTTGCTCATTTGAAAATTTTAAGCAACGCAACGTGCATAAACAGTTTTCACACAGTTCATTAAGAGTTAATGAAACGACCTTAATCTAACCTTCAGCAGTCGGACAGTGCGCATTCATCAATAAGCGCAAAGCACCTCTTTCATGCCCACCATGCCTTCCCCAAAGGTGCGGTGGTCTTTTAACATGCTCGCGCTTTTACTCCCGACGCAAAAACTTAAACAATAAACTCAACAATATAAGAGGATCCACCGTGAACCCACGAAGAAATGGTCTTCGCTTGGCAATAGCCATTACGGCTACTAACACAGCCTTTGCTATGGCCAGCGGACATGTTTCCTATGCCCAAGACATTAATTTAGAACAGCTAAATGCAGCTCTTACTGACCTGGAAGCTCTTGCACCAGTACCCAATGACCTTGTTGTCACTGAGATCCTGCCTGATACCACCAGTTATGACAATTATGAGTTTTTTGAAGTTCATAACACCGGCTCTCAACCAGTCACCATTGGGGCAGGGGAATATAGCTTTTCCTATTCCTATTCGGATTCCATTGATACCACTCAAGACAAAGCACTATCCCTGGGCTCCGATGTCACAGTAGCGGCGGGCGAGACCATTGTGGTTTGGATTGAATACAGCACGAGCACCGTGAATACGGCAGCATTAAGTGACCAGAATTTCCGTGACTTTTATGGCATGGACTCCAGCATCAGAATTTTCCGCGCAACTGGCCAGGCAGGCTTAGCCAATGGTGGGGATCGTGGCATCCGAGTTCTTTATAACGGAGAAGTTTCCAGCTGGTCGCATTATCCAGCTGGAAGCGCCGCTGTACAAAAGGGCATTGATTTTGCCCTACCTAGAACCGGTGAGCAAGCAGCTGTGGCTATCCACACCCAAGTTGATCCCACGCCTGGAATTGTCACTGTAGATCAGCTTCTTCCGGGTGGAGTCGATGAGCCAGTAGATCCCCCTGCTTCCACTGATCCCATCTTTGATAGCCAGACCTCTCCAACTTCTGCAGCTCCTTTAATACTTACTGAGCTAATGGTGAACTCCACCAATATCGAAACAGCAGATGGTTTTGAATACGTGGAGATCAGCAATACCACCGCAGCACCTATCGACTTTTCCGACTACACCCTGAATTATCTTTATCCACAGGATGAGTTCACCAATACCAATGCAGCGGTATGGGCTGCCACCCCCAGCGATACGATTATTGAGCCTGGTAAATCCTTGATTTTCTGGATCAAAAATGGTTCAAATGACGCTTTGACCGTGGCTGATTTTAATACCGAATACGGTACCAATTTGGTCGCAGACAAGGACATTGTTGAGGTCAAATCCGGTGGTATGGCCAATGGTTCCGCACGTGGCATGCAGATCCAAACCAATACCGGTGAGATCGTCAACCGTGGCTATTACAACATGGCTGGCGCCTCAGATGTAGCTGCTAATAGAGGCTTGCAATATGCCGTTGACCCCAGCGATCTAAGCAAGCAAAAACTGCTCGGCAACGGCGCACCTACTCCTGGGGCTACCGATAAGTCCCAGATTCCTCATCCTTTGCAGCCTGTCGTGGCAGATACCAGCGCTCCCAAAGTCACTGACAACACCATCAAAAGCGTCAACCCGGCAGAACCTTTTGTCTTTTCCTTTGCAGTAACCGACGACACCCAGGTACGCACTGTTACCCTGCATATAAAGTCCAGCGCAGATCAAGCAGCACGCGATATCAACCTCACCGTGTCTGAAGGGCAGTACAAATGGGAACTTCCTGCAGCCGATATCACCGGAAAATCCTGGTTCGAATACAGCCTGAGCATTTCTGATGGCACCCACACCACCAACACCGATCCCATAAAGGTGGGCGTTGAAGGCGCAAACACTGATCCCGTACTCCTCAATCTTGAAGAGAATCAGTGGGTTAATGGCACCACCGATATCATCGGCGCCTCAGACAACTTCGGCGATAAGGTCGAGATGCTTATCGACGCCGCCCCTGTTGCTGCCACCTCCAGTTTGCCGGCGGCCCCAACATTTGCGATGGAAGTTACACAAACCGACGTGTTCTTCCGCAATGGCATCCTTGCCGGTGGGGAAGAGCTACTTATTTTTGATAAGGGCACCTACGCTAACACGGAGACCGTCTCCACCGAAGTTCCGCTGTATCACATCAATGCTGATGGTACCCTCACTGTGAGCGTTTACGCTGGCACCAAAGCTGCTCCCGCCATTGATCTCAATGAAAATAACGATGACTTCCAGATTCGGAATTTGCGTTTGGTCCTTCCTGATGGTCGTACCCTCACCCCTATCGGAATCGATGATTCTGAATCTTGGATCAGCATGGGCGACAGCACTGGTAAACACGACTATGTTGATGCCACCTTCCAGATTCCATCCGATGCTTTTACCGGTGTGGCGCATGCTTGGGACACCACCAAGGTTTCTGACGGCGAGCACCGCGTGCGGGTGGCCCGAACTGATGGCCAGTTTGTAGAGCACACGGTACGTGTAGATAACACTGGCCCAATTCTTGATGTCACTGGAGTTGCAGAAGGTCAAGAACTACGTGGCACTGTGGACATTAACGCCACCGCCACCGATGCTGGCGCTGGTTTGAAGAACATTGAAACGCTTCTCGACGGCGAACGTGTAGAGCTTCCTTTCACTACTGGTTCCCTCGCCCTCGAAAAGGGATCGCACACCTTGGTTGTACGTGCCGAGGATGAGGTAGGAAACCGCAGCGAAGAAACTATCAATTTCACCACTCCAGAAGAAATCCCCATCAGTGGTGACTTCGGACCTACCAATAATCAGGTAGTTAGCGCTGGCGATGTTACTCTTAACGCCCGAGCTATCGATCCCAACGGCGATGCCGTGGATATGACATTCTTGGAAGCTGATACTCCTTCCCTAGATAGCGGACGAGTTCGGATGTCTTCAGGAACCGTTAGTGATGCTGCGACGACGGATCGCTCCGAAGCCGTCAACCTGACGCGGGAGGACGTCGAAAAGCTTGCGGGCACAGATGGACTGGGGGCCGAGGTTGCCACCGACAGCGCGCTGCCATATCAGCTTTTTGAGGTCGATGCGAGCGACGAGCTCGCTGATGATACCCAGTTGCGCGTGAATTGGGCGGGTGCCGCCGACAGCAAGGCGCAGATTATTTTATATGCCTTGAAGGATGGCGCGTGGGTGGAATTGGATCGTCATCGGACCGGTGAGACCATGGAAGAATTCACTTTGCAGGGCACTGTAAGCGCTGCAGATTTTGCGGTTGATGGCACCATTACTCTCTTAGTGCAGCACTCTGAAGGATTTGCTGGTGCTGACTTGAGCACCCGTGACTCTGCCATTGAGGAAGCCAATCTAGAAGATGTTCCGCGCTCTGAGTATGACTTCACCCTAGCCTGGGAATCTGATACCCAGTACTACAACGAAGAGTTCCACGAGCACCAAAAGAACATTCATGATTACGTCTTGGCGCAGCGGGAAAACAAAAACATTCAATTCCTCTTCCATACTGGCGATGTTGTAGATGACTTCGACCAGCCTGCGCAGTGGGAAGCTGCCGATCCTGAGTATCGTCGCTTGGACGAAGCGGAAATGCCCTATTCAGTACTAGCTGGAAATCATGATGTGGGGCACCAATCAAATGACTTCACGGAATTTAGCCGCTACTTTGGCGAGCAGCGCTATAACGATAACCCTTGGTATGGCGAATCCTATCAAGACAACCGTGGCCATTATGATCTCTTCTCTGCGGGTGGAGTTGATTTCATAAACGTCGCGATGGGCTGGGCTCCTGATGATGATGCTATTGCGTGGATGAATGAGGTACTGGCTAAATATCCAGAACGCGTCGCCATCATTAACCTCCACGAGTTCATGCTTACAACTGGTGGTTTGGGTCCAATCCCACAACGAATTTTGGATGAAGTTGCAGCCACCAATCCAAATGTTCGCATGATCATGTCTGGCCACTATCACGATGCTTATAAGCGCACCGATTCCTTTGATGATGATGGCGACGGGGTACCAGAGCGTACTGTCACCTCCATGCTTTTTGATTACCAGGGACTCCCTGAAGGTGGTCTTGGCTACCTCCGACTCATGCACTTTGATAACGAGGGACAAAAGATGATGGTGCGCACCTACTCGCCATCATTGCAGGACTATAACTCTGATGAGGCTTCCCTCATGGGACCTGTGGATAACCCAAATGTGTACCAGGACTTTGATGTCTCCTATGAGCAATTGGGCATTAAGCCAGAGGGTCGCACTCTTAAGAGCGATTCCTTCAGTGCTGACTTTTTGACTAGCAATGAGATTGGTTCTGCCTCTGATACGCCTTCTGGGGACATTGCTTCCGTCGTTTGGAAAGATGTCGCAGAAGGTCGCCATAGTTGGTATGTGCGTACCGAGGACCCTTATGGCGGTGTCGAAGTATCGGCCGTGCAATCATTCATTGCAGGCGAGGAAGCACTTGGAAATGATATCTCGAGCGGCAGCTCTTCCGGCAATAATTCCGGGTTCTGGGCAGCGCTCGGTGGATTCGTTGCTGGCGCAGCTGCACTTGCAGGCGCAGTAATCACTTTTGTTCCAGGCATCTGGGACTACGTGGTGAATGCGTTCAAACGTTAAGCACTACAGCAAAACTCCCGTACCCAAGGTCTGTAAGCCTTGGGTACGGGAGTTTTTCAATGTTTCACGTGCTCTAAGTTCAGAGGGTCATGGCAACACTTTCCCTTTTAGGAGGGTTTAGCTCTTAATTGCGGGTTTCTGTGCTTTCGGGGAAAGGCATGTGGGTGAGATCGATATTTGGATCTTCATCCTGAGTTGCCACAATCTCGCGAGCCTCAGAGTTGGTCTCCACGGTGGGGAAAGAACCAGGCAAAGGCTTCTGTGAAGTTTCCTTCATAAACAGCAGCGCAATACCGGCGATCGCAGAGAAGAACATGATGTACAACGCTGGCACAATATCTAGGCCGGTCTTTTGCAGCAGGAACTGGGTAACCAGCGGGGTGGTGCCACCAAAGAGGGAAACGGAGATATTGTAGGAAATTCCCATGCCGGAGAATCGGGAAGCGGTGGGGAACAGCGCTGGCAGTGCGGAGGCAGAAAGTGCCACGTAGAGGCCAGTTGGGATAGCAACCATCGCCAAGGCGATCATCACAGCTGGGATGGTGCCGGTGTTCATGATCAAGAAGGCAGGAACCATCAAGATCAAGGTCGCAGCAACTGCTGCGGCATAAACCGGCTTGCGGCCCACCTTGTCACTCCACTTACCAACCAAAGGCAGCAGCAAGGACATAACAACCAGCACCGGCACAGTCACCGCTGCAGCGGATGCAGAGTGCAGGCCAACCTGTTCCTCCAGGTAAACCGGCATATAGCTAGTTAGTGCATAACCTGCAGTGTTGGTCGCAGCCACAATGGCGATACCAATAAGCAGCGCGCGCCAGTGGTGGCGGATAACGCCCATGAGGCCCAGGCGGGCATAAGGATCGTCATCATCCTTTTCAATAACAGCCGTTTCCTCGGAGCTCTGGTTCTCAAAGGAAGGGGTTTCCGGAATACGAGTACGCAGGTAAACCGCAATAATGCCCAGTGGAATGGCAGTGAGGAAAGGAATGCGCCAGCCGAAATCCTCCATGGCAGTTTCACCATAAAAGTGCGTGCTGATCCAAGTGGTTAGTGCCACCACGGTCGCACCAGCGGCAAAGCCCAGGTAAGAGCCCATATCCAGGAAGGAACCAAAGTAACCACGGCGACGGTCCGGGGAGAATTCTGCAACATAGGTGGTTGCGCCGGCGTATTCACCACCGGTGGAAAAGCCCTGAATCATCTTCAGTAGATAAAGCAGCACCAAAGCCCATGCGCCAATCGAGGCAGCTGTAGGCAGCAGTCCAATCAAGGCGGTGGAAATAGCCATCATGGCCATGGTTACATAAAGAACTTTTTGGCGGCCGACTTTATCGCCAAGAGGTCCGAGCACCAGGCCACCGAGTGGGCGCACCAGGTAGGACACGGCAAAACCGAACATTACAGCCAAAAGTTGCCATTGTTGGGGCAGGCCTTGAGTAAAAACAGCCGTCATGGTGACTGTTAAGTAGCCATAAATTCCGAAGTCGTACCACTCCATAAAGTTGCCGACCACAGTACCTTTAATGGCCGGACGGATCTTCTTTGGCGGAACAACGTTGACGTCTTCGACTGTTAGTCGGGGTTCGTCTGCGATTTTCTTTTTTGAGCGAATCGGGCTCACGAGTTTAAACCTCTCGTCTTCTTTATAGGCGCAAGCCATGCGCGGTGGTGCATGGAGCTTTTGGGTGATCTTCACCCGGCGCGCCTGGGGGCGGTGTTAACTTCTTCCTCTCAGCCTCCTTAAAGCTTTTCCTATGAAAGGGCCTCAAAAGGGGAGTTGAGTCACCGCCCTTTTTTTCAACATCTAAAAACCCTACTCACCCCCGAGTGCAAAAGTCAGATCGAAATCATGTCTTAGAGCTGCATAAATATAAAAAGACCCCGTTCCGACGCAGGTGAACGGGGGTAGGTAACAGCTTGGTTACGGTTTCTGGACTTTCTTAAAAATCAATAAATTAGAGCTAAGTGGGGGCTGTGTGGGCCCGGCGGTCGCTTGAGGGTTGCCCGGGTTTCAGGGCCCTAAAAACGGCGCTTTTCGACGCCGCGGTGCGGGTTGAATTGTACGAGATCCCCTTCTTTTCCTAAATGAAATAGACCCTAAATATTAAGGTTTTGATGCTCCTCAGTTTCATTCTGAAGTGGGCGGATTCTAGGGATCGTGGAAATACCCAACAGCGATTAGACTGCTGGGTATTTTGAATGCCTCTTTGATCGCCCCACTTCGTGCAATCACTACTTAATTTCTAGGCAATCTTCCGCGCTAATTGGTTTGCATGTTGATGAATGTTCTCCATTTGAAGAATCTCAATATCCAGAACGTCCCACTTTTTGGTAGAGTTTTCGAACATTTTCTTCTGCTGTTCAGTTCGAGGTGGCCATATGGTAGCGACAACTGGTGTCTTAGGGGATAGGCCGATTACCTCTTCATTATTTTTGAAGAGCGTCCCGCCGTCCTTTCTAAGATTCTCAATTTTCCATGTCCAAGCCTCCACTCGATCCTGGAAAGAGGTGAAACTGTCCGTTTCAAATGAAAAGGCGGTATTAAGCTCAAAGACAGTCTTATCTGAAAGCACTGCCAAATCTGTCCTTCGTTCCACCAGATCATTTGAAATATAATGCGGAGATTCCAAAAGCGATTCACGGATAAGTTCATTTGATTCATACTCGGATTTCACAAGTCTACGTACCTCGGTGATCTTTGATCTACGTTCCTTCTTGTCAATACCTACGAGGATGTTAAAGAGCTTTTTCAGCGCTACGGAAGGTGATTCCATGGCTGCATATTCTTGTTTCTCTACCACGATCATGTTGTTCCAATGATCAGATAGAAAACTTAGAAGTTCCGGAGCGGAAGAGTGCTGGTCGATTTCGAAAGTTCGATTTGGCGTATTGAATGAATCCAGTGAGGTTTGAAAATTCTTAATATCTCGATCAAGAGTTGCCGGAAACTTGAATAGTTTCAATGATGAACTAGGGTTTTCTAAAAAACGGGTCAAGACTTCGCCTGTACGTGGATCTTCAACCACCACACCTATCCCGATCGAGGTAAGGCTCATAGGTGTAGGAACCGCTCTAATTCCCCAATACCGAATTCTCACTTTTACCTCCTCCCATGACGAATTCGAAACTCTTCCAGACGACTAATTGCATATTCCTGCCGATTGTAAGCGAACTCAATCAACCTATTTGTATCCACTTCTGAAATTCCCCATTCCGTCGGGATTAGGGCTTTCGCTTTTACGCTCAAATCCTTTGGAAGACTGCGAATTGCAGAAATAGCTTTTTCCCAATGAACATTTTCAATCCGAACTGTTAAAGATGGAACTGAGGTACGCCCATAGAGAGTATTTTCAGATTGAAGAACCCAAGGGAATTCATCTGAACCAAACCACATTCCATGGTCAATAGACCAAATCGAATTTTCAGCTGAAGAATCGTACATAATTTGGAAGTCTTTTCCATTACACAAGATCAACAGAGCAATTAAAAGGGGAATTCGATTGTAATTTCCATCATCATCCACAAACTTAAAAACTTGAGGGTCAGGGTCTAAGTCAGCATTATGTAGTGCTTGTGACCCAAAAAGCGGAGTGCCATCTAATCGATAGTTCCCGTCTTTGACTAGATGATTATGAAATTCTGGTGGTACTTCAATTATCTTCCAATTCCTTATTGGAGCACCCAATGCTTGTCCGACTATAGAGACAACAACCTCGTTTACGGTTGATTGCCACAGATGGTCATTATGGAGTCTTTTACACCAGTAGAAGTTGTTGTCAGAAGCTTGAGCCAAGAATGGTTTAGTTCCGGTATTTGCAACCTGACCGATTATTTGAAGAGTTGTTCGGGAACTATTTGGACTAGGGCGGTGGTCATCAAGGTTTATTACATTGTCATTTAACAATAGATTTACCTTTAAGCGCCTTCTAACCTGGAAACTTAATCTGATTTCTACCGCGACGACCATAAGGTGAAAGGATCGCTCAAACGTTAAAGGGATCTTTAACGACCTGCATAATATCATTCAAGATCATCATATTTGATACTTAAAGATGTTTTCTTCTTATTAGCTCATTAGTGCAGCGTAACTATATTGAATGCTTACTCCATTCGAATGTTCAATGAGTAAAAAATTGCTCTACTCGTGCCCTCGCGCATTTCGACGAACTGATATTCCGGGTCTAGAACCTTCTTAAGAAATCAAATTTTCACAACCAAATGCAAAAGCCTCACATCTCTGTGAGGCTTTTGCGCTATTAACGAACAGTTCTTGTCTGCCGTTGTTCAAATATGCAGTTTAGCTAATGAGCAAGGCCCTTTTCAAGCATCAGCACTAAACTGTTCACTGACTCTAGCGATCCTCGTCCCGAAGTTCGGAGCCCCGGACCCCAGACTCCCGCACCTCAATAGTGGACCCCGGTGGCAAAGCCTCCAACATACGAATCTTGGCCAGAATCGGATTTTGCTCCAATACCTTGGCGGTAGCCAAACGCGCACGAGTGGTTTTTACCTCATTGCGGGCCTTTTCCAGCTCAATTTCCGAGTTCACCTTAGTCACCTGTGCTTCCTGCAAAGCTGCGGAATACTCCCGTGGCAGGCTGACATCCTTAAGCAAAACCGAAGAAATCTCCACGCCCACCGCGCTGCCAGCCACCCGCGCAGCCTCCAACACTGGGGCAAGATCAATGCGCGTGCCCACAAAAGCCTCCAATGGCATAGTATTTACCAGCTCACGTAAAGCAATCTGCGCTGCCAAATAGATTTCCTCATCAGGGCCTTGGGAATCAGAGACAAAAGCCACCGGATCCTGGGTGACTGCCGTAAGTGCCAGGGTAATAGTCACGGTCAGAGCATCAGCAGTAGGAATTTGCTGCGGATGCATTTGAATCAAACGCCGACGCAGATCCACTTGTGCATAAAGATCACCCGGTCGGGAAAATTCACGGCCTTTCATGCGCGAGATCTCACCGGCACGCTGGCGCAACACAGCATGGCCAACCCGAGCAACCGGCGAGCGCAGGGCAGAAGTGCGCCACAGCCCCTGACTGGGATCATTGATGAGCTGGCCAGCCTGGTGCATGCTCCACCCAAAATCCTGCGACCGCGACCTGAAAATACCCATACAATCACCTCAAACGTTTAGCGATTATCGCCGCTCCGGAACCACCAACAGCGGGGCAGCGGTGCGTCCCCCAAAACTTATAGTTTTAGGATCGGGCCGGGCCACAGGCTATGAGCAGCAAAAATCCGTAGCGACGATAACCTATTCAATGAGTAGTGGGACTTGAACCCACTTAGATCCTGAAATCTGTGCCAATGCCATCGCATCAGTTCAATCGGGAACACCCCGGAAATCCGGAAGCGCCCAGCAACCACAATGCGAAGCACCCGCCAGAATAGCGCAGCCCCTATCCAAAGGATAGGGGCTTAATCAATTTGTTGTGATTAGCCAACCAAAAAGGCGCTTTTCGACGTCGCGGTGCTGGAATTAAGTGCGAGCTCCCCATTGAAGTGAAGTCGCCAATAGATCCGCTGCCAGCAGATTATTGTGAAACTTCCGGAAAATTGTTCCACCATGGCGCATGAGCTTGACGTTTAGCTCATAAGCTAGATCTAGCATGAGGTCCATATGTGGAAATTCCAAGTCCCCAAAAATGATGGCCTCTAAACCTTCCAGGGTGAAATACCATGCGGTCACTTCAGAAGCTTTATATCGATTATGGTGTTCCACTTGCCAAAATCCATCGGGGTGGGATAGCTCATCTGCCGGTACTGAAGAGCGGGCAGTATTGATGAAAATTTCAACATTCGGTACCGGGTTATCCCGGTCATCAAATGCAACAAACGTTTCCAGCATCCCAGCGCTAAGCGCTAAGCGCTAATAAGCGTTGATGGTTCTTAGACTTATTAGTGGCGGGCACTGCTGAACAAACCCATAAATGACGTTGGGTATTAAACGGGTCTGGATAGGTTTGATAGAGGTACCACCCAACCACATCTCGAAGTGCACCATAATTTGGCTGTTGTGAAAGCTGAACAAATTTGGCGGACTCTTTACTAACTACATAGCTACCTGGTGGAATTCTTTTCTCACGATCCCAGGACAATGGGGAAGAGACTCCATTTTCACTATTAAAAACAAAGTCTTCCTCCCCACGAGGTTTGCCCGCATCCCTGATATTTCGAACTGAGGTGGATTCCTCAGTTATGGAAATCAAGGTCTTTTCCAAAGGATTCAAGTCTTCAACCGCAAAGGTGAATATTCGTGGTCAGAAGAGCCGATGATGGTGTGCTTGAGAACCACTTGCCTCTGAGTGCTATTGGTCTCGTTGGGAGCCATTCCTGGTGTCTAGCAGAGCCACCATCTTTAGGCTCCTTTAAGTCATATGAGAGGCATATGACTTAAAGGAGCTACCTCTGATGGTAAATCGAATACCGGCGAAGCGTGTACTTCGCCTCCGCGCAGAAGGGCTGTCACAGCGAGCAATCGCCGCGTCACAGCACATCTCACGCAACAGCATCACCGCGGTTTATGATGCCGCAGACAGGCTCAACATCGATTTCGAGGACATCGCCGACGTTGATGACGCCGATGTCTACGCCCTGCTATTTCCAGGACGCGGTGAACACACGAGTGTCTTCGTCCAACCAGACTGGGCTCAAGTGCACAAGGAACTGGCCAAAGTCGGGGTGACTCTGAAACTCCTCCACGGCGAATACACCGATCAGGTCTTGGCATCTGTCGGGGTGCCCATGAGCTACGACCGTTTCTGTCGCGGTTATGAGCGCCACGTCATGGTCACCGGAGTGGACTCCAGGGTCGGGCATAAGGCTGCACGTACTGTTGAAGTTGACTGGTCAGGCCCGACAATGGAGTTGCTGGATCCTGTCACTGGTGAAACCCGGAAAGTGTATCTTTTCGTCGCCTGCCTGGCGTTTAGCAGGTTGGCGTTTGTCGAACCGACCCTGGGTATGAAGCAAGATACCTGGCTGCGTGCGCATGTGTCGATGTTTGAGTTCTTCGGTGGTTCAGTCCCCAGGATTGTGTGTGACAACTTGAAAACCGGGGTGATCTCCCATCCCCGTGACGGGGAGATCGTGCTTAATGACGCTTACCGGGAACTGGCTGCTCACTATTCTGCCGCGATTCTACCGGGCAGGGTCAGAGCACCAAAGGATAAACCCGCGGTGGAAAACACCGTCGGCCATGTCGCCACGGTTGTGATCGCAGCCCTGCGGCACCAGACCTTCGCGAGCCTGGCAGAGCTGAAAATAGCAATCCATAAGCGGATCACGGCGTATAACGCGCAGGCGTTCCAGAAACGCCCCGGTAGTCGCCACAGCGTGTTCCAAGAGGAAGAAAAGTCCCTGTTACGGCCCCTGCCGGTGGTGGCCTATGAGATCAGCACCTGGGCCAGGCGCCGTCGGGTGGCCCGCAATGGTCATGTGACCTGGGCGAAGAACTACTACTCGGTGCCCTACATCCATGTCGGTGAACACGTTGATCTAAGGATCACCGCCCAACTGGTGGAAGTCTGGCAACGTGACCGGCGCCTGGCATCGCATGTGCTGCTTCCTGCCACCGCGATCAATCAGTACGCCACCAGGGAAGCAGATCTTCCTGAAGGTAAGCCGTGGCGGGAATGGGATCGTGAGCGTTTAACGCAGTGGGCAACACGAGTCGGGCCACAGACAGCGCAGGTGGTGGAGCGGATGTTTGAATCCGTGCCCGTGGATGACCAGGCAGTCAACCCTGCACTGGCGGTCCTGCGCCTGTCCCGACGCTATTCCCCCTCCCGGTTGGAAACCGCTGCCAGCATCGGACTAGCCAGCGGGATCTACTCACCACGCTACGGCCACCTTCACCCGATCCTGGCCACCAACAGGGATAAGGCCGGCACCACTGAAGTATCAGAGCCTGACCACGAACCTGCTGGTTATGTCCGCGGGGCGTCTTACTATGCAGGAGGAGAGAAATGAGCATCATTGATATTTCCACCAAGGCGAAACTGCGGGAAATGGGGGCAGGGGAACTGCTCACAGCCCTGGAAACCCAGGATGATCACCTCACGATGGATCTGCCCTTCGCTGAGCGGATCCGTTTGGCTGTTGATGATGCCTACACCGCGTTTACCGATACCAAAGTCACCGGGTTGATCAAACGTGCTGGTCTGCGCTATCCAAATGCGGATCTGCGCACCATTGATCTGATTGAGCAGCGCGGTTTGGATCGATCGGTGATCGCGGAGTTGGGGGCCTGCAGCTTTGTGGGAAACCACCGCAATATTGTGTTGCAGGGGTTTACCGGATCAGGCAAGTCTTATTTGGCGTCAGCGATTGCCAAAGCCGCCTGTCATCACCGATACCGGGCGCATGTGATTCGGATGCCTGATCTAGCCGAGGCGTGGCGCATGGCTGCGGATCAGCCACAGGGAGCAACGAAGTTCATCCGGAAGTACACCGCATTTACCGTGCTGGTGCTGGATGAATGGTTATTGGAGAAACCTGATGAGCACATTCTGGGTATGTTGCTGGAGTTGATGGAACGCCGGTATGACGCGACGTCGACGATCTTTGCCACGCAGTATGCGAAGAAGGATTGGCATGCCCGTCTTGGTGGTGGGGTTCATGCTGATGCGATTATGGATCGGATTGTTCATAACGCCACCTGGATCAATACCGGGGAGGTTAATATGAGGGAACACGCCGCGGCTAAAGCCAGGGAGTAATTGGTTGTAGTGCTTGGGGAGCGGTAGTGGTTCTGATAGAGACCACTACTGGTTCCCATCCGCACCATCGCCGGCCCCGAAGGGCACGAACAGGTGGCTCCTATAAGAGCGAATATTCAAAGGGGAAGAATTCCAGGGAAACAATGTCATCCCATCGTCGACGATGCCCCGTAAAGCGGTTCACCACATTCACCGACTGCCCAACATAGGCTTCACCTGTAGCAAAGCTCAGCCGATAAAGCCCTCTAAAATGTGGCTCATCACGAAGTACAAAAGCGATCGATTCCAAATCCCGGACATCGAACCTTTTCCCTGTGAAAGACTGCTTTTCCATAGTTACATACTGCGCTACATCTGCTTAGAAAGTCCGAAATTGAACATAAAATTGCAGCTTCCAGAAGTCACACTTCTGGAAGCTGCAATAGGAAAACTTAAAAGTCCTCCACAATTCTCATGGTCTCAACAGCAACGCGGGTGACCTTGGCAATTAGTTCCACAATGTACTTGGGGTTTCCAACCTCGTCTGCCCAATCATTGGGATCATTAACAATGCCAGAAGCCTTATCGGTTTTTACCTGGTAACGGTCAATAAGCCACGCGATAGCAGAACGTGCACCTAGTTGATAACTTTCTGCTTCTTCTGGGATACCGCTGATGGTGATTGAGCTGTTGTAAATTAAGGTGGTGTGATCATCAATCTTCTTGGAAGTTTCAGGATCCTGTTTCTTCGCCCACCGCATCTTAGCAACTTTCCAAGTATCCCGATCTTCTAGATCTGCACCCTTTTTAGCCTTGATCTCAATTGGCCATGGTTCAACATCTTCATAGTTGATATGAAGATCCATCAGTTTCTTGCCAGCATCTACTAGCTGATCAAAGCGTGCGCGATCAGTAGGGGTTTCAATATGTGGCAGCATCTTCTTTAGATCAGCCGCATAGGCCTCACGGTAGGCAGGATCATGCAACTGTGCATAGACAAAGTAGAAGATGTTGTCTTTGGAGACGTCTGCCCCAAGGCTTGATTGGTAGAGCTTTAAGATCTCGTCGGTGATGTTATCCACACGCCGGTAACCATCAAGAATCTCGCCTTCTACACCGCTTTCTGGAGTTGTCGAGAAAAGTGCATTGCCGAGATCTAGTTCGCCTTCACGCGTTTCGATAGGTTCCCAAGTCCAACGTGAGAATAGTTGGACTGGATCCATGAATAATCCCAGGTTTGGAAGAAGATTAAGAGCTAGAACACTGAAAGGTGTTCTCGTTGATGCAGATACAACTCCAATGCCGAAGTTATCATGTTTCAGAGTGGGAAACATTGACGGTAACTGGTATCGACGCTGGTTCAATGAAACATGGAAGTATGTCTGTTGAGGGAAAAAGGGCCGATACAAGGACATTTGGATGCTGCTTGGATCAAAAGAAAAAGTATCACCGCGTGACAAGGACATTTTTAGATTGGAATCCCAGGATATTTTCTTGCTATCCGCTAAATCAGGGTTCTGCTTAAGGAATTGATTAACGTCAGCTTCCTTTGGAGAATTCACCCCGTTCTCAACAGTCCACGAGTCAAATCGTTGTTGAGCTTGTTCATAAGTTCTCAACAACTTAGTAACGTTAGTTGCAATCTGTGTTGACGTTGACCCATAGCACCAGGCATCGCGGGCAGTTTTTAGACCAGCAGAAAAGGTTTGAAAAACCTTTAATGCAGATTTGTTTTTCTTATCACCGAGTACTGGCCAGGTTTCAAAATCTACAGACCGCTTATTAAGCCAATCCCCATACTCGTTAGGAGAAATGATCTCCCAATCCATCGTTGGAACCTCAGATTTAGCAACGATGCCAAGCTTTTCCTCGGCGGAAAGATAATCACCAATATCTCGGTAAAAAATCTTGCAACCAGTAGAACCAGCACGCTTTACACCAATGAAAATAGCCACTGTATTGCGACTACCCGAGCCAAAGACCTTGCCACCTTCCTTTCGCGACAGTTCACCTGCAGTACGCTGATTACCACGTAGGTTAAACACGTAAATCTCAGAAAAATCTTCAGCAAGACTTAGGCGGACTCCATCCGCGGTGTTGCCATCAAGCCAGCCACCATTGGAAACAAAAGCAACCACACCTTGTGTATGAATTCGATCGGTTGCCCACCGGAAAGCACGCAGATAAGAGTCATATAAAGAGTTCTTATTTGTTGCGGTCGAATGCTTCACATAAGAATCTTCAATACGTCGATCAAGAGTGGGGTACTTGAGGTTTGCGTTATTGTCATTAGCACTTGATTGACCCACAGAGTAAGGCGGGTTACCGACAATAACCTGCACAGGAGTGAGCTTCTGTCGCTCCATACGATCATTGTTAGCAGTAAAAACATCTAGATCGAGTTTGTCATCGTCTTCATACATCTGGAAGGTATCACCCAACACAATGCCATCAAACGGCTCATAGACTGGCGCATCTTCACCATTACGCAGAGCACGCTCTCCCTCGAGACCAAAATAAGTCGTCTCAATGTTAACGGCCGCAACATAGTAAGCAAGCAACATGATCTCAGTAGCATGCAGCTCATTAGCGTATTTACGAGCCAAATCTTCCGGCTTAATCAGACCTGACTGCAACAAACGCACCATAAAAGTACCCGTACCGGTGAAAGGATCAAGAACATGGACACCTTCATCGCTTAAACCACGACCAAAATGCTTCTTCGACACATCATCGGCAGCTCGCAGAATAAAGTCCACAATCTCAACAGGGGTATAGACAATACCTAGGGCTTCAGATTGCTTCTTAAAGGCCTTTTTAAAGAATCGTTCGTAGAGGTCTTTAATTACTGCCTGTTTACCAGCTGCGGAGCTTACTTCAGCAGCACGGATACGAACAGAGTCATAGAACTTTTCAAGTTTTTCCGTTTCAGAGTTAAGTTCGGCGCTATTAAGGGCGTCTGCCATACGTTGCATGACCTGGGAAACAGGGTTTTGCTTGGCAAAGCTTGATTCAGCAAATAGAGCGTCAAACACTGGTGCGGTGATCAGATGTTGTGACAGCATGCTGATTGCTTCGTCGTCAGAGATGGACTCATTGAGGTTGCCACGTAGACCTTCAACAAATCGCTCGAACTCTTCTTTGATCGTTGGTGAAGCATTGTCTAAGAGCGCTTTAATACGGGTTATTTGTGCTTGGGCAATGTCAGCAACATCATCTGCCCAATCTTCCCAGTAGGTTCGAGTACCAACTTTATCTACAAGCTTGGTGTAGATCGCTTCTTGCCACTGTTCTAAAGAGAACAGTACGTATTGTGTAGCGGATTCAGCACTGTCATAGGGTGCGTTATCTCTATCTTTACTTGTAGGGCCGGTATGCTCAGTCTCAACAGGTAGATCCTTGATATTTCCCTCATTGAGCGCAATGGAGTTCACTATTGCGTTAAAACGGTCATCGTGAGCACGAAGGGCGTTAAGAACCTGCCATACAACCTTGAAGCGGCGTGAATCATTTAGCGCAGCTGATGGTGCAACACCTGGGGGAACAGCAACTGGCAAGATGATATATCCGTAATCCTTACCTGGAGATTTACGCATAACTCGGCCAACCGACTGAACCACATCCACCATGGAATTACGGGGATTAAAGAAGATTACGGAATCCAAAGCCGGTACATCGACACCCTCAGAAAGACAGCGCGCATTAGTAAGGATCTTGGTTTCCATTGACTGGGTAGGAGCCTTAAGCCAAGTTAAACGAGAGTTTCGTTCCAGCGCATTCATTGATCCATCGACATGCTGGCATGCCACGCTCAAATTAAGGTTGTGCTCATCTACTTCATCGTTTTTAACCTCAAGCTCAGTCGTATAAGCATTGACAACTCGTGGAAAAGACTCCGCGATTTGCTGAGAAGTCTTAATGTCTCGCGCAAATGCAACAGCTCGTTCCATTGCTGCGTCAGAGCTTGAGAAACCAGTCTTGGTGTCTTGCTCTTTACCCGAACGCTTTGCCAGGCCATTCCACGCGCCAATAATTGCGGAGGTCATGTCCAGAGTGAGTTCTTCACCAGGTGTTGAACCCAAAACAGTTAAGGCATTGGCTGCGACTTGCTCATCAACTGTCATCACTACAACTTTGTAGTCAGTAAGCAGGCCTTTTTCTACTGCTTCTCCAAAACCCAGCCGGTGAAATTCGGGTCCGTAGATTGCTTCATCATCCATGGAAGAAACTTCCGCTGAATGATCTGCAGCCTTGCCCTTCACGGAGTCGTCGAAAAGCCTTGGGGTTGCCGTCATGTACAGCCGCTTTGCTGCCTTGATATAAGAAGCGTCATGAATGCGGGTGAAGTTTGAAGGGTCTTCTCCAGCCAAGGTGATGCCTGTGGTGCGGTGGGCTTCATCGCAGATGACAAGATCAAAGGGCTCAGCCCCAGCTTCTTGAGCCGCGTGAACAGCAGGAAGGGACTGGTAAGTAGAGAACACCACGGTCAATCCTGCTGCTCGCTTACGATGCTCCAGTTTTTCCGCAATCAATGCACCATCAGTACTTACCGGAACTTCAAGATCATAGGCAGCGATATCTTCTGCAGCCTTGGAGACCTTGGAGTCAGAACATACGGCAACAGGACGAAGATCCATTGTCTTTTGTGCAGTCCACTCTTTGAGTGTTTGCGAAAGCAAGCTGATGGAAGGGACTAGAAAAAGAATGCGAGCTTTATTGCCATTGAATCGCGCAACCTCTTCAGAAAGACGCAGGGCAGTAAAGGTTTTTCCGGTACCGCAAGCCATGATGAGCTTGCCACGGTCATGAGTTTGGAAGCCTTCAATTGCTTTTTCAATAGCAGTTTGCTGGTGAGGACGAGGGCTATACGGCTCTTTAAGCTGCAGGTTAATAGTTAATTCAGAACCTGGATAGGCAATATCCCAGTCAATCGGGGATTCCGCAATTGCAGATAGACCAATGCGGTTAGTTGGAATGGTTTGGTTCTCCAACATCTTTTCCGCATTTGAACTCCACTTATCAGTAGTGGAAATAACGAGTCTATTGCTAAAGGAGCGTGTTCCTTCAGGGGTTTCAAAAGTGCGTCCCGAGGCTTCAAAGAAGGAATCTAGCTGTCCTTTTGCCAGGGAAGTAGTGGGAAGATAAAACTTGCACTGGATCGCCGTATAAGCATCATCGTCCTTGTTATAAGCCACTAAGTCGATGCCAGTATCCATGGTGCCACCGTTATATGGCCAATCGACCCAACGATGGACTTCATCAAACTCAGTGGAGAGAGTGGGGTCAGACTTAATGAAGTTGACCATGAGTTTTTCAAAAGCCAAACCCTGCGCAGACTGGGAAGGCAGTGTGCGCAGGGCGGATACAGCATCAGTAATCGTGGACATGCATTCCATTGTGTCCTATTCACTCAAAGGACATGTCCATTTGGTGGTCTTAAATTCGAAGTGCTACTTCAGGCTAACGAGCCAGCCGGTGCGGGAGGATTCCTTCTGGAAGCACTGCTCGCAAACGTCTTCTGGGATGACGCCGTAGCGCATGAGCTTGCCAAATCCCCAACAACCGAGGCAGATACCGAAGACGGATTCTAGAGTGGCTGCTGCGATGAGCATGACTAGGACTACGGAAGCTGCAACGTTAAATCCGAAGGCCATAAGGATGAGGGAAGTACCGCTAAAGACCAGGCCGATGGTCTGCGCGAAGCGCTTTGGTGGACCAGGGGTCAGGATCGGTGCTTTCTTCAGCAGTGGTACAAGCACGTGTACTGAAAGGCGTCCAAAGGGGGAGTAACGAGGTCCGCCGGCGACGCGCAATGCGAAGCCGAAGGTCAAGATGCTTGCCAAAATAATACGAAGGTCACCAGAGGCAAAAAGCGTGGCGGCGCTCAGCAAAACAACCAAACCCGCAGTGCAGCGAGCTGCATATTCGTTAACGGGGTTAGGGAAATCAAAAACGGCCATCGCTGGGTTCTCCTGTAGAGAGGTGATAAATTCTTAAAACTAATCACTTATGAACTAGTTGTTCTATGAAGCATAGACCTATTGGTCTACTTAGGCAATAGGCGCTTTAAGCAGCGGAAATCCCCGTGTTAGCAGTCACTAACACGGGGATTTGAGAGGTATTTTAAAACTCTAGTTGTTGTCCTCAGCAAGCCATACGGAGGTAAAAGGTGCGTTGGATGCAACAGCATCCTGAACCGCACGGGTAACCACACGCTTTGCGGTTGCCACTGCGTCTACAACCTCAGCACCCTTTGCGAGCTCTGCGGTGATAACAGCTGCGAAGGTGCAGCCTGCGCCGGAAACGCGCTCTTCACCAATCTTTGGTTCAGAGAAGACGTGGTAGGAGGATCCGTCGAAAAGCACATCCACGGCGTTCTCGCCGGGGAAGTCCATGCCACCCTTAACGACTACGTACTGAGGGCCCTGCTCATGAATGAGGCGGGCAGCCTCCTTGAGGTCCTCGACGGTCTCAAGCTTCTCGAGGCCGGAGAGGGTGGTGGCCTCGAAGTTATTTGGGGTAACGACGGTTGCCTGAGGCAGTACCTTGGCGCGCAAAGCGGTATCGGTATCAAGCGCTGCGCCGGGCTCCTGACCCTTACAGATCAGCACTGGGTCAAGCACAACATGCTTGAACTTGTTTTCCTCCAACGCGGTAGCCACGGTATCGATGGTTGCCGGGGTGCCCAGCATGCCAATCTTGACCACGTCTAGATCGTGAGCTGCAGTAGCAGCCTCAATCTGGTTGGCGATAACCTGCGCGTCAACCGGCACAAAACGGTGATTCCAATTGTCCTTGGGATCAAAGGCTACGAGGCAGGTGATTGCCCCGATGCCATAAACGTTAAGGTGCTGGAAGGTCTTAAGGTCGACCTGGATGCCGGCGCCACCGGTTGCTTCTGAGCCTGCGATAACAAATGCGTAATTAACCACACTTAAAACTTAGTCCTATGGGCTTAGGAACTTGGCATTCGCTTGGAAAAATTTTCAGCCGTACCCTATATAGCTATGAGCAAACTAATTCACGTACGTACTGAAATTGAAATTCCCGGACACCCTTCAGCCATTCACATCGCTGAAATGCAAGAGCTAATTCATACCACTCCTGGTGCACCTGCCATGTGCAAAATGCTGCGCATTATGGAGCTAGCAGGATCCAAGAGTGGAGAGACTGTTACCGGTGCCGGCACTCTAGACGGCAAGACTTTTGGATTAGCTAATGAGCCAAATGAATTTGTGCCGCACCCAGATACCTACGCAGACTTCCCCGATATCGAGGCGAAGGTCATTAGCGCAGAAGAGTTCGAGGGCTTGTGGGTGGAGGCGCTAACTAAGTTCCCTGAACTGGGTTAATTACCCTAATCGTAGGTTTTCTAATGGATTAGAACTCTAATGGATTAGAACCAAGCCTTGCCCTCATACCCCATAGGGGTATAGCCTTGGGGGAGAGAATACTTCACCTGAAAGGGGCCAGTGACATGGCATTAAAGAACTACACCGTTGAGGGCATGACCTGCGCGCACTGCGTGGCATCGGTAACTGAAGAGGTAAGCGAAGTTAATGGCGTTAGCGCTGTTGACGTCACTCTAGAATCCGGAAACGTCGCTGTCAGTGGCGAAGGTTTCAGCGATGCAGAGATCCAAGCTGCCGTAGAGGAAGCCGGCTACAAGATCGTTGCCTCCTAAAGCACCCAAAACATTTAGAAACCTGCCTCTTCACCATTTACACGTGGTGAAGAGGCAGGTTTTTTCGTCGAAAAGCGTGGTTTAACCCTGCTTGACCAGCACCTTTGGTGCCTTAATTGCCGGGGTGGATGTGACAAAAACTGGGGAGGTTTCGGGAATGAAGCGGGACGCGGTGAAGGCGAAGAGCGCGATGATGATCATGTAAACCGCGGGAGCCAGCGGACTGCCGGTCCAGGAGACCAATGCGGTGGAGATAAATGGCGCTGAGCCGCCGAAGATTGCGTAAGTGACGTTGTAGGTAATGCCGGCGGAAGTACCGCGGGTGGCCTCTTGGAAGACCTCGGCCATCATTACTGAGGTAACGCAGTTAGCGGTAACCGCGCCAATTCCAAGCATTACCTGCGCTGTCAAAGATGCAGTCAAAGTACCCTGACCTGCAATGATGTAGGCCGGGATCGCCATAATTACTGTGCTTAAGGCAGCGAAAGCCATGACGTTGCGGCGGGGGAATTTATCAATTGCGCGGCCAACAAATGGGGCTGCGATTGCTGCCATGCTGAGAGCGATGATGTTTCCGGCCAGTACTAAGGTGCCCTCCAGGCCGACGGTGCTGCGCAGGAAAGTGGTCATGTACGTGGTGAAAATGTAGAAGCTCAGGCCGGTGCAAGAGATAAAGCCACCTACTCGCAACATCATCTTCCACTCAGTACGCAATGCCTGTTTAATAGGAGCTTCGGGGCGTTCGGATGCAGGGCGTACATTTTCCTGGGCACCGGTGCGGATCCACCAGCCGATAAGCCCAAGAGGCACGGCCATCAGGAATGGAATGCGCCAGCCCCATGCAACCATTGCTTCTTTACCGATGCTGAATTCAATGGCCCATACCAATGCTGCTGCAATTGCGAAGGAAAGGAAGGTTGCCATAGACAATTTTGAACCATGCGTGGCACGCTTTTTGGGATCTACATTTTCAATCAAGTACGTTGCCGCGCCGGAATATTCACCACCCGCAGTGAATCCCTGCAGGCAGCGGGCCAAAGTAAGCAAAATTGGTGCGAAGATGCCGATGGTTTCCGGAGAGGGGATAAGTCCAATAAGTCCGGTGGAAAATGTCATTAATAAAACAGTGACGGCAAGTACTTTACGGCGCCCAATGCGGTCTGAGAGCGAACCGAAGAACATGCCTCCCAAAGGCCTAAGTGCAAAAGCCACCGCAAAAACTGCGAAGGTTTCCAAAAGTGCGGTTACGCCGGAGGAATTAGGGAAGAACACAGCTGCCAAAGTGGTAGCCAAGAAGCCGTAGATGGCAAAGTCGAACCATTCCACAACAGTGCCCACGGTTGCCGCGAGCGAAGCTGAACTGGCCTTTTTAGATTCATACATGAGGGGCTCCTCTTTAGGGTTTTGCTGCGTTGGCTAGCCGGCTTGGGTAGGCCGAGCTCGTTTGCGCTGGTCTGGGCCAGCTTTAGCAGGTTTAGGCAGCAGGATTTTTACCACTGGTGGGGATATTTGATGGTTGTGCTCGATGGTGCGGTTTCCTGCGGGGCTGCGGTTTCCTGCGGGGCTGCGGGAGCTGAGGGACTTCCGACACCGCAGGAAACCGCACCGCAAAAAGGGGATTTGGAGCTGTTTGTGTGGGATTTGGTCACTTTTGAGGCTGGAAAAGTGACCAAATCCCGCACAATTCATCTCAGTTAGAGGGGTTGTGGTGTATCTGCAGGTCACGGGATTTTCGCGGCATTTTTCATGCAGCAAAACCAGCACCTTTAGAGACCACAAATCCCCGGCGCGCTAGTGGGCGAACCGGGGAACAAGTGGTGGGGTAGAAGGGCTAATTAAACCAGTGCTGGGTTACCGGTGAGGGCATCCTTGAAGGTTGGCTGCTGCTCGTTGAAGTCTGGAAGAGAGTTAAGGTAAGCCACGATATCCTCGGTGTTTTCTACATCGCCGAACTTTGCGTCCATGTCGAAGAGGTTCCAAGCAACTACACCGGCTACGCGGTCGCCGACAGCTTCGCGGGCGATAATTGGGCGGAAGCCTGCAGCGATTGCGTCTTCAGCGGAGTGGCGGACACAACCTGCTGCGGTAACACCGGTCAAGATGACGGTATCTACGTGAGCTGCGGTAAGGATCTGTGCCAGGTTGGTGCCGGCGAATCCGGAAGCGCGCTTCTTGGTGATAACGATCTCACCCTCAGCTGGCTCGAGGCGGGAGTCAATCTGTACTGCTTCGGAGCCTACAGCCAAGGTCTCTAGTGGGATCTTGTGAACCCATAGGCCCATGTCGTTTGGCTTTTCAATGTCAGTTACTTCATAAGCGGTGGTGGTGTAGATAACTGGGATGCCCTTGGCGCGAGCTGCCTCGGAAAGTGACTGGCAAGCAGGGATGATGGTGTCCATGTTTTCGCAGGTGAAAGCGTGGCCTTCGCGGGTCCAAGCGTTTGCCATATCGATGTGGACGATTGCTGGGCGGGTGCCATAACCGACGCGGCGCTGGAATCCGCGCTTCTGGTATTCAGCGGAGTTCTCTTCAAAAGCCTGGGTCAGAAGATCGTTGAGGTTCGACATGGTATTGAGCTCCTTTTAAAAAGCGGTGTGGGGTTGTGGTTGGGCCGGCGGGTTGCGGTGGATTTGCAGTTAAAGTGTCTTGCTCTTCTGTGAGCAACACCGTTGGCGTAGTTGCAACAATATGGCCAAGCAATAAAGCGCGCAAGCCCTTTTGAAAAGTTTTCGATAGAGCAATAGAAATTTCCCAGCTCAAAAGGTGGTTTAGCTGCACAAAGTACATACCCGCTGATCAACCCCCCGGGGGTGATTTTCTATCGTGTGATAGGTTTAATTCTGTTGCGCTATAGAAAAAGCGCCGGAGACGGACTATGTTCAGAAATGCAACAACGTTCTACGAGTTGGAACAGTGTTGTTAACGCAACAGAAAATCAAGCTCACGGAGACTACACACTGTCGTCACGGGGAATTTCCCCACCGGCAGCACCAAAAGAGCACCACAAGAAAGGCACGGCCATGAAGCGAATTGGAATTGACGTCGGCGGCACTTTTACCGATGTGTACTTGGATCTTGACGGCAACGTAACTGTGGAAAAAGTACCTTCCACCCCAGATGATCCCGGCCGCGCTGTTATTGAGGGCATTTCCGCCATCTGTAAAAAAGCCAATGTGCAGGTCAGTGACATTGATGAAATCGTGCACGGAACTACTGTTGCCACCAACATCGCACTCACCGGCAAAGGTGCCCAGGTCGGACTAATTACCACCGAGGGTTTCCGCGATATTCTCCACATTGCTCGTCACAAAAAGCCTTTGAACTTCTCCCTCCAGCAGGAACTGCCGTGGCAGGCCCGCCCATTGGTTAAGCGTCGCAATCGCCTCACCATTAAAGAGCGAATTAGTGTTCCAGATGGGGAAGTAGTCACCCCAATTAATGAGGATGAGGTGCGCGAACAGGTCCGCATCCTGGTTAATCGTGGTGTTGAAGCAATTGCAGTGTGCTTGCTGCACTCCTATCTCAACCCCGAACATGAACAGATAGTCGCACGCATTATTAAAGAGGAAGCCCCAGACGTTTATCTCTCCGTCTCCTCTGACGTAGTTCCGCTCTACCGCGAATATGAGCGTTTCTCCACCACCGCGCTTAATGCTTTTGTGGGACCTTCCGTTAGCCGTTACCTTTCCCGCTTGCACGATGCTGCTCGCGATCTTGGATTCCGCCATGAAATTCAGATCATGCAGTCTTCAGGCGGCATGACTCCTATCTCCACCGCAGCTCAGCGCCCCGTTACCCTCATGATGTCCGGCCCGGTTGGTGGCCTAATCGGAGGCATTTGGTCCGCTGGCCTCTCCGGCTTTGATTCCACCATCACCCTCGACATCGGCGGTACTTCTGCCGATATTGGTGTGGCTGTCGGCGGCAAGCTGCGCATGAAGCACCTGCTAGATACCAGCATTGGCGGTTACCAGGCCATGGTGCCAATGGTTGATATCGATACCATTGGCGCAGGTGGTGGCTCTATTGCTTATGTCGATGAAGGCGGCGTTTTCCGCGTCGGCCCGGATTCCGCCGGTGCGCGCCCCGGCCCTGCGTGTTATGGCCACGGCGGTACTTTACCTACTTCCACCGACGCCCAAATGGTGCTGGGTCGTCTGCGTGCAGACCGCGGCCTAGCCTCTGGCGACTGGAAGCTAGACCGCGAGGCAGCGGAAGCGGCCTTCGCCCCCTTAGCCGAAAAATTGGGCCTCACCATTACCCAAGCTGCCGAAGGTGCGCTGCAGTTGCAGCGTTTTGAAATGGCCCAGGCCGTGGAGCGCAACTCCACCGCCCGCGGATATGACCCCCGCGATTTTGCGCTGGTCGCCGCCGGCGGAGCTGGCCCCCTGTTTAGCTGTGAGCTCGCCGCCGAGCTGGAAATCCCAACCGTTATTATCCCTGCTCACCCCGGTATTGTGGCCGCAACTGGCCTGCTTGCCACCGACCGCATCGTGGAAGAAGTGGCCACCGCGCGCCACCTACTCACCTCCACCACCGCACCGGTAGGCGTCGAAAAGCAATATCAGGAACTGGAAGCGCAGGCGCTGGCCAACCTTGAGGGCCAGGGCACCGCGGTGCGCCTGGCAGATTGCCGCTACCCAGGTCAGGGCTATGAGGTGCGCTTTGAGGTTCCAGAAACCGCGCTTGTCGACGCCGCCATGCCCGAGTTTATTGAGGCATTCCACCGCGCCCACGAGCACGAATACGGTCACCGTTTTGATTCTGACACCATCGAGCTGGTTAATATTCGCGTCCGCGCATCTCAGCCTTCTCCTGAACTACCTGCTCCTGGTGTAACCGGCGCCGGCTCCCTAGAAAACGCCCTGGTCGGACATGGTGTGGTGTGTTTTGAGGGTGAAGATGTGCGCACTGCCTTCTATGATCGCGATCTGCTGCCAGCAGGTGCCCAGATCACCGGCCCGGCAATTATCGAGCAATACGACACCACCACCGTGGTTCCGCCACGCTTTGAGGTTTCCGTACGTGAAGATGGCAACCTGGTTATCGCCGTACCACTGCAGCAAAAAGCCGCAGATAATGAGGATCTAGCTGCACCAATCCTCATGCGTGTGATCGGCGGTGCAATCAACTCCACCGCTAAGGAAATGGCCACCGTGATGCTGCGCATGGCTTATTCCTCCATCATCCGTGAATCCGAGGACTTGGGCGCCGGCATCTTCGACGCCGATGGCAACACCTTGGCCGAATCCGATACCACCCCAATGTTTATGGGATCTATGCCCAAGATCGTCAAGGGTGTTATTGGAATGCTTGACGGTGACATCCAAGAAGGCGATGTCATTTTGCATAATGACCCTTATGCCGGAGCAACCCACTCCCCAGACGTTGCGGTAGTTGTGCCAATCTTTGACAAGGGTGATTTGGTGGCCTGGGCTGGAGCTTCCGGCCAGCTGCTTGATATCGGTGGCGCCCACGCTGGCCTCATGGTTGATATTTCCGACGCCCAATCCGAAGGCCAGATCTTCCGCGCCCTCAAGATTGTCAAGGCCGGCGAACGCCAAGATCAGCTGCTAAACCAGATCCTCTCCAACACCCGCACCCCGAAGTCGAATGCCGGTGACCTCGAAGCAATGATGGCGGCCTGTGAACTAGCCCGCCACCGCTTCCTCACCATTATCGATAAGTACGGTCGCACCGCAGTGCAGGATTCCTGCTCTCAGTGGCTGGATTACTCCGAGAAGATGATGCGCTCTCGTATCGCTGCGCTACCTGATGGTGAATACACCACCGATACCGGCTGGCTTGATGATGATGGCCGCAACCGTGGCGTGAAACTGCCAATCCAGGTCAAGGTAATCATCGAAGGCGACACCATCACCTACGATCTCACCGGTTCCTCACTGCAGGTTCCCACCGCCTATAACTGCGCCTTTGAAGGCACCACTGTTTCCGCCTTCTCCTTCATCACCCGCATGATCTTCTTGGATGAAGCCACCTCCGAGGTGCACGTTCCCCAAAACGAAGGCATGCTGCGCCCCATTAATGTCATCGCACCAAAGGGCACCATCTTCAACCCGAATTACCCAGCAGCCACCTTCGCCCGCTTCAACCAGGTACAGCGCGCAGTAGACCTCGCCTTGAAAGCACTGGCCCCCATCATGCCCGGTCAGGTCACCGCCGGTAACTCCGCACACCTACACTTTGTGTCCTACTCCGGTTGGGATCCACAGGCTTCCGAGTACTGGGTCTACCTGGAGTGCGATGAAGGTGCCTACGGCGGACGCCCAGAATCTGATGGTCCTGACGCAGTAGCCAACCTTATCGACAACACCCGCAACAACCCCATCGAAGAACTCGAATGGCGCTTCCCAATGATGGTAGAACGCTATGAACTCCGTGATGACCCAGCAGCACCCGGCGAACACCGCGGCGGCATCGGCATTGTCCGTACCTCCCGCTTCCTGGTGGAAACCGAAGTCACCTGTGAAGGCGACCGTCACGATGGTGACAAGCCATGGGGCATCTTCGGCGGCCACGAAGGAAAGAACGCTTCTATCGTCCGCAACCCTGGCACCGACACTGCAGAGAACTGGCCTTCCAAGGTCACCGCTGCAAAACTCGGCGCCGGCGATACCCTCCAAATCACTGTCCCCTCCGGCGGTGGATATGGCGATCCAGTCAAGCGCAACCCACAAGCAGTATGTGATGACGTCATGGATGGCTTCAGCACCCTGGAGCAGGCCGAAAACATTTACCGCGTGGCATTGCGCGGCAATATGATCGACGGCTTCGAGGTAGATGAAGAAGGCACCCGCGAACTCCGCGATAGTGAACTAGCAATCCGCGAACTAGTTGGCTAAAACCCGCTAAAAAGGAGGCTGCGGCTTGAGATTTTCTCTCAAGCCGCAGCCTCCTTTTTAGGTATTTTTAACTGCCCAGGCGCCGGGAAATCTGCTCGGCTGTAGCAACTGCGCGCTTTGGCAGATCCTGCGCCATCGCTGGAGTCACCCTAAACCGCGGTACGGAAATTAATACCGCACCCACACAATCCCCGCGGAAATCCCTAATAGGGCTGGCAACCGACCACTCTTCAGGATCAGTATCGCCATCATTAATGGCATAACCACGCTTAATGATCTCCGCATAGGTGGCATCAAACTCATCGGCAAATTGCTCATAATCAGGGTTCAGCTGCGTACGCTGAGCCTGATC
Organism: Corynebacterium callunae DSM 20147; assembly: GCF_000344785.1. Taxonomy (NCBI): domain Bacteria; kingdom Bacillati; phylum Actinomycetota; class Actinomycetes; order Mycobacteriales; family Corynebacteriaceae; genus Corynebacterium; species Corynebacterium callunae. The sequence goes on from NC_020506.1 coordinate 2,817,735, forward strand.
AACCTCCGCCAAAAACACCTGCACCGAGGCCGAACGCGGACGGGCAATACGAGTACCAATCGGCGTAATGTGCTTGACCAAACGTGGCGAATCCACATGGTCAACTACAATGCCTTCGCGTCCAGTCCACGCAACCAGGGCACAGCTCTCATTTGTTGCTTCACTAACAGCCTGGATGAGATCACCACCAGCGCGCGGCAAATCCATACGCGCAAGCAAAGGGCCTGCCAATGCAACAAGTCCCACACCCAGGCGGAACTTCCTGCTGGCACCATCTTGTTCCACCAGCTGATATTCCTCCAGCGTGGAGAGAACTCGCGAAACTGTCGATTTATGCAGCTGCGTTTGAGCTGCAATTTCCGTGACGCCTCGCAAACCGCGTGCTGCCGAAAGCACCTCTAAGATATTGAGTCCATTGGCCAAGGCCGAAATCGAACCGCGTTTATTTGCCGATGCTTCTTCCATGGAGAACTCCCTGCAGTAATTTCGCTTTTGCAACTAATACGCACAAAATTCCGTGCGCCGGGTGATTTTGTTTCACTCTACGCAACAGCGATTCATAAGTGAAGGTAGTTTGTGCTACTTGCACAGGGAAGTCCCAAACTTTGAACACATTCACCACACAAAAGGGCAAAAAAGAGCAATTTGTGCGGGATTGTGCACTTTTTTGAAGCTAAAAAGTGCACAATCCCGCACAAACCGCCAAAATTCAGCAGGCTGCGGTGTATCCCCAGCTCGCTTGGCTCACCCAACACCCGCCGAGCCCCTGCAGTACCCCGCAACCTAAAAAACCACATTCACCAAAAACATATAGGCCACAGTGCCACTCACAATGGACAACCCTGCGGAACCACGCCACCAGTGCAGCAGCGCGGTAAAAGCAATCGCCACTAAGGAAGCAAAAATGCCGCCGGGCGCACTGGACTGGCTAAAAAGTGTGTAGATAACCAGCACCAACATCACACCCACTGGCATCGTATTGCCCAGCACCGCCATGAGCTGATTGTTTTTAATTTTCCGCATGGCCACAAAGGGAAAAAGGCGCAGCAGCACAGTAATCACCGCAATTGGAATGAGCACCGCAGCGATGTCGATTAGCCCCACTCCGGGCGGGAGGCCATAATTACTCATCGCGGGCCCGCAATTCTAGGGCTGCATCAACGCGCGGGAAGCGGAAGCGCAGCAACAATATGACAAAATATGCCGTTAGTGCCAGCACCAGCATTTGGGCCGGTGCTAAAAATCCCGCAGCTACTGCCAGCACCAATGCGCTCAAAGGCAGTGAATAATCTTTGTTGTTTTTAAAAGCTTCCCAGGCCAACACCACAAAAAGCGCGGTGAGTGCAAAGTCCATGCCCTTAATTCCGGCAGGTAGTGCTTGGCCAGCCACTGCGCCAATGATGCCGGGGATAACCCACAGCATTTGGCAGAAAATCTGAATGGTTAAAGTGCGCACCCCGCTGATATGTCCCGGGGGCCTGGCCGAAACAATCGCATAGGACTCGTCGGTAAGCGCGTAGGTAGAGTACGCGCGCCCCGCGCGGGATTTAATGGAATGGCGTGGGAAGCTGAGGCCGTAAAAGATGTGCCTAAAATTAACCATAAATCCGGTCAGCGCCGCCGAAATAGGGCCTACACCTGCGGTAACCATGCCGATGGCCAGAAATTCCATGGAGCCGGCGTAGATGACGATGGAGAAAATCGGCGTCCACCACCAAGCAAAACCGCTTTGCACCATCAGCAGCCCAAACGCCAGCCCCAGCGGAATAAGCCCCAGTCCGACGGCTGAGGTTTCAGCAATTCCGGCGCGTATCTCCTTTAGGGTCTCCGCACTCATTTCTAGTTATCAGAGGGGTCAGAGGGATAGGAGGCATATAAAGGCAAAGGCATTGCTTGTCGACGCATCACATCGCCCCAGACATCCACCCGCCCCGGCGCGATAATGTCGGAGGGCAGTGCGGGTGCAACAAACCAATCACCCTGCTCGATTTCCTCATTAAGCTGACCCGGAGCCCATTCGGCATAACCTGCAAAAAAGCGCATACCTTCCAGGTCCGGTGCCACGGCCTCGGGTTCAGAGCGCAAATCGACGTGAACTAGACGGTTAGCCAACTTATTAAAGTTTGTGGAGGCTGCAATATCCACACCCGGCTTGGTAACTCCCAAACCAACTACCGCTTGCTGGCTTAAAGGTCCACCAATATAAAGTGCCTGTGGCTTGGAGGTTAGATTCACCCATTCCGGCAGCACATTAGCCACCGCAACATCGGAGCGGGAGGCGATATTCACGCCAAAGGTGGTCACTGGCGAATGCTCAATGACCAAAATGACGCTGCGCTCAAAATCTTCCGATGCCATATCCGGCGCGGAGACCAGCAGCATGCCAGGGGAGACCTCATTGCGTTCCAATGCGTTAAAAAGCCTATCTGCATAAAAATCACTCATTGTGTTCTCCTTCCCACCATGCTTTAAGTTCAGCGATGGCAACATCACGTTCCAGCGGTCCGCGCTCCAAACGCAGTTCCTTCAAGAAATTCCATGCCTTACCCACCTGCGGGCCGCCGGGGATTCCCAGAATCTCCATAATCTCATTGCCATCCAGATCAGGACGGACTTTCGCAAGATCTTCGCGTGCTGCAATATCTTCGATGCGCTCTACCAAATGATCATAAGTTGCTTGCAGACGCGCAGCCTTACGTTTATTTCGCGTGGTGCAATCGGCACGTACCAACTTATGCAGCCGTGGCAGCAGTTCACCGGCATCAGCCACATAGCGTCGCACTGCCGAATCAGTCCACTGGCCTTCGCCAAAACCATGGAAGCGCATATGCAGGAAAACCAGCTGTCCGACATCGCTGACCATATGCTTTGAGTACTTCAGCTTACGCATTCTGCGACGCACCAACTTAGCACCAACCACCTCATGCTGATGGAAGCTCACCCGGCCATCCTCACTGAATTCGCGAGTATCCGGCTTGCCACAGTCATGCAGCAGCGCTGCCCAGCGCAGCACCAAGTCAGGCTCTTCTTCTTGATCAATGGCCTGGCGCATCACCTGCAAAGAGTGGGCATAAACATCTTTGTGCTGCATATGCTCATCTTGGGTCATCTTCATAGCTGGGATCTCAGGGTAGATGATCTCTGCGATGCCAGTTTCCACCATGAGGTCAATGCCATCTTCTGGGCACTTGCCCAAAATCATCTTGTCCAATTCAACCTGCACACGTTCGGCAGTAATGCGAGTGATCTGGCTTGCCATGTCAGTCATGGCGCTAACTACCCGCGGCGCCACCTTAAATCCAAGTTGGGAGACAAAACGCGCAGCGCGCAGCATTCTCAGTGGATCATCATTAAAAGACTGCTCAGGAGTGGCTGGGGTGTCTAGGCGTTGCAGCAGCAAATCATCCAAACCGCCCACTGGATCATGGAAGGTCAGGGCACCATCTGCGGCAATTTCCACTGCCATGGCATTAACTCTGAAATCGCGACGAATCAGATCACCTTCGAGGGTGTCACCAAAGGTGACCTCGGGATTGCGGGAATTGCCATCATAAACATCAGAGCGGAAGGTAGTGATCTCAATTTGCTGACCATGCTTTTCCGCGGACAGGGTGCCAAAGGCGATACCGGTATCCCACACCACATCGGCATAGGCATCCAAAATATCGCGGGTGTCCTCGGGACGGGCGTCGGTAGTGAAATCGAGGTCATGGCCCAACTCACCCAAAAATGCATCGCGGACAGAGCCACCCACTAAATAAAGTGAGTGACCTTTCTTATTAAAGGCCGCGGCAAGGGGAGTAAGAATCTCTGAAAGGTTCCCAACTGCTTGGTGCGCGCGTGCCATGAGGGCGAGGCGATCTGTTTCTACTTCGACAGTCGCCCCGGGGTCTTGAACATGGTTTTGAGCATCCTGGGAATTCACGAATCTGAGTCTACCCAGTAAGCAGCCCAGCAAAAACTACGCTCCGGGCCAATGGCTGCGTGCCCGCACCACAAAACCTCCATTTGTGGCGCCTTGTGCGGGATATGGTCACTTTTCCGGCCCCAAAAGTGACCATATCCCGCACAATCCACCTTTTTAGCGGTCGATGTGGTGCGAACCAGACTGACTTATAGGGGTAAAGCCACCGCAATTAGTGGTTCATTAATACCGAATAGCCAACACTCGCGATACGATTGCTTGAATGAGTGACTTGAAGCCCGAGGGGAACACCAGCGGGGCGCCAAAAAGAAGGCGTCGCCGCCGCTCTCGTCGTCCTTCAGGTCAAAATCAGGCGCAAAACCAGCAGAACCAGCAAGGCCAGCAGAACGCTCAGCCCGCAGCAGAAGCCTCTACCAAGAGTGCGCCACCCCATAACACTGCTGCCAGCAGCGGAAATGAAGAGCAGAAGCCAAATAGGCGGCGCCGTTCGCGACGTCGGGGTAATCGCAAGAGCACTAAAGATGTGCAGCAGGGCCAAAAGCAGCTCAACCCCGACAAAACCGAAAAGCTCGAAAAAGCGGTAAAGGTAGAGGTCACTGCAGCAGACACTCGCGAAAAGCCGGTCAAGAATAAGGGATCTAAAGATAAGTCCAAAAATGATCGCAATCGCCGGAAGTCTAATTCTCAGCGTCGTCGTCCCAATAACCGTGTGCACCAGGCGGGGCAGCAGTCTCGCATGGTCACCTCGGATGAAACTTCTGCAGGTGGTTTGGTAGTTTCTGGTCTCGCAGAATCTGTTAATGAGCACGGCGAGGTAGATCTTTCCAAGGTCTATGTAGCGCTTATTGGCCGTTTGGACCGTCGCGGTCGTCTGCTGTGGTCTATGCCTAAGGGTCACGTTGAGCCTGGCGAAGGTAAGGCAGCTACTGCCGAGCGCGAAGTGTGGGAAGAAACCGGTATTCACGGCGAGGTCTTTACTGAGCTGGGTGTTATTGATTATTGGTTTGTTTCCGAGGGCAAGCGCATTCATAAGACTGTGCACCATCACCTGTTGCGTTTTGTCGACGGCGATCTTAATGATGAAGATCCGGAGGTCACGGAAGTGGCATGGATTCCTGCGCATCAGCTCATTGAGCATCTCGCATTTGCCGATGAGCGCAAGCTAGCGCGCATGGCTCATGATCTTTTGCCTGAATACGCCCGTAAGGAAAAGGCGGAGGGAAGGGCTACTCCGCGGTGAGGTCTCCACATGGCGCAAGCCAGACCCCAAGATCACAGGGGTCACGAGCCCTCATTTCAAGTGTGACTGCAACCACAATTTTGGGTGCAAGTGCACTTTTTGGCGCCTCAGCGCTGGCTTTACCCTTGCCGGTTGAACCGACTGATCCCGTGGTCAGCGAACTCTGGGTAAACCCAAATGCCCGCGCTGATGATTCAGTTTCAGATGTTGATGTAGAGGTCCTCGATTTTGAGATGCCCTCCGACAAGCTCAGTGTAAATGTGGGGGAGACCTTCACTGCGAAGGTGAAGATCACCAATCACACCAATGAAGAGCTGACAAATATTACGCTCTCAGTGCAGCGCCAAGAGGCCTCCGCTGATGTAGCTACCGCACGCGTTGCTGCTACCAGCGATTATTACCCTTATTATGGCCCCAACCTCACCCTCGATGATGAGCTCGCGCCGGGTGATTCCCTGGAAACTGAGGTAGAAATCCCCACCGACAGCCTCACCATCAGCCAGGCTGGCACCTATCCCATCAGCATTAATCTATCCGGTCAGCTGGATGGCGTGGCGCGTTATTTAGATTCGCAGCGTTTCCTGCTGCCGGTGCTCGGGGAGACTAAAGACACCGAGGCCACGCCGACCACCATGATTTATCCGCTCAGCGCGCAAACCCATGTGCTCGGCGGGGAGACTGGCACCGCGCCCGAAGATCCGCCACTGCTGGTCAGTTCGGATGAGTTGGCGGGCGAGTTGACGGCCGAAGGCCGTTTAAGTGTGCTTCTCGACGCCTACCTGCAAGCTTCAGAAGAAGTTCGCGATGCAACCTGTCTGGCTATCGATCCTCAATTGCTCGATGTGGTCGAACGCATGACGCAGGGCTATACCGTCGCAGAAAACCGCGTGAGCACGGTACGCCAAAGCCAACGACTGCGTGATTTATGGACCGCGGATAATCAACCCAACGTCGGTGTTCCAGGCTCTGGCTCAGCCGATGCTGCGGTGTTTTTGGAAAAGCTGCGCACTGCCGCAGCTGATAGTTGCACAGTGGCTTTGCCCTGGGCCAATGCTGATTTGGATGCCGTGAACCAAACCAATAATCAGTGGTTGATGCGAGAGGCTATCCAGCGTGGCAGCACCACTATCACGGAAATTCTCGGAGTTACCCCCCAAACCAATGTGGTTATTCCGGGCAGCGGCTTTATCAGCCCAAATGCGGCTCAAGATTTGGGCTGGGCTGATGCCTCGGCAACTGAAAGCACACCTGAGCACGCCTGGGAGATTCAAAGTGGCAGTGCTGAAATTTTGGCACATTCAGATCAAAGTGCTTTGGATAATCCCAAACCAACTCCAGGTGAGGTAGCAGCACCAACTCCCACCACACCAGTGTCGGTATTGGTGGCGGAGAATACGGTGTGGCGCACTCCTAGTGCGGATCGTTTCCATGCCTTAGCTACCGGAATTACGGCAGTGACCTATCAGGGTTCATTGTCTGCAACTCTTGCCACCTTGGGTGAGAATCCAGAAACAGTGGGCTATTCCAATCCGGATTCTCGTTATGATTACTCCCTCGATACCGCAGCCTCTCGTAATTTAAGCGGTCAGGCCTCTTTGCGTTTGGCAGTGGAAAATAGCGATGCTGAGACCCCAGTGTTGGTAATCCCTTCAGCCACCTTGGATGGAGCAGATGGTGAGATGCTTTTGGATACCACTGCAGATCTCATCAATTCCGGAGCAGCCAGCCCCTTTACTTTGCAGCAATATCTCACTGCCGATGAAGAGCAACGCAACCAACTTGCCGAGGCCGTCACCACCGATGGCTTGCCGGATGAAACCTCTTTTGGTGCACCCTATGCAGACCCAGCATCGCCAACAGAATCAGAGGTGCTGCGTGCAACTCAGCAAGCAGCCTATATTGATGACCTCACCGGCATTATGTTTAATGATCCCGGCATTGTGCTTACCCGTTATGGCTTTACGGCACCGTTACGCCAGGACCTTTTGCGCGCGCTTAGCCTGATTAATCGCCGTTCTTTTGCACAACATAGCGCAGCCACTGCGGAATCCGATACGGTGCTTAATGACAATCGCGATGCCTTACAGCAATTGCGCAGCTCGGTAGCTTTGTTGCCACCAGGCAATGTATACACCCGCACCTCGGATTCCTCGCCGCTGATTATCGTGGCGCAAAATGGCTTGCCGCTACCCACCGAAACGCAAATTTTGTATTCCGGTCCCGATAATGCGCTGATTAATACCCCAGGCGTAGTGCGTATTCCAGCACTGGGTTCGATCACCTTGCAGATGACGGCTGATCTACCCGATGACAATGAGCGCACCGATCTCACCTTATGGTTGGCTTCCCCCGACGGCGCCACCATCAGTGAGCCGGTGGATATTTCGGTGCAACCGCGTCCCAATGTCACCGGCACGATGACGATTGTGGCTTTGGGCATTGTCACCTTGGGTGGATTGATATTCTTGCGCTTTTTTCGCAAGAAAAAAGCGGCCCGCCTAAAAAACCTGGCACCCTCAGACCAGCCCAAGGTCCGGGCAGGGAGGCGTCGACAAGCGTCTGGACACAGCCGCAGCGGCCGCGCCGATGATGGGTCGGGGTCGCCGAAACCGCCCGGCGCCCGCTAACGTATCCGTTCTAATAGTCTTATTCGCCGTGCTCCGCCCAAAGTGGGACACATGTATACGAATGGTCACCAGTGAGTTCTGCCAATGCGCACCAACCCGAGCAACAAGTGGGACAACGCTCCCGCATTGTTCCTCCCACGCCTCCGTCCCCTGTGCCGGAGGCTCGCAAGAAAACCTCAGCCGCCGTTGAGGATCGTTCCAAGCTGAAAAGCTCGCCCGCCCCGGAAACGTACCCCGCGTCCCCTGCGTCCCCAACTTCTCAGGCTTCCGCGCAGGCTTCCGCGCAGAGATCGGCGCAGAGATCAGCACCAGCTGCCCACGTTGCCGCGGTCGCCAACTCTGCAAACAAGCCACATGGCAAAGCAGCCACCAGTGACAATGATGTGGTGCGCTCCACCGGCTCAATGGCGCTAGCTACTTTGCTCAGCCGTATCACCGGTTTCTTGCGCACTGTCATGATTGGTGCGGCACTGTCGCCGGCGATCGCTTCGGCCTTTAATACGGCTAATACGTTGCCCAACCTGATCACTGAAATTGTGCTCGGCGCGGTGCTGACATCCTTGGTTATTCCGGTGCTTACCCGCGCGGAAAAAGAGGATGCCGATGGCGGCTCTGGCTTCTTTAGACGCCTGCTGACACTCTCGGTGACACTGCTGGGTGGTGTGACCATCTTGTCCATTATTGGCGCGCCACTACTGACTCGGATGATGCTTTCTTCTGAGGGCCAGGTCAACGTGGTGATGTCCACGGCATTTGCCTATTGGCTGCTGCCACAGATTTTCTTCTATGGACTCTTTGCACTGTTTATGGCAGTGCTTAATACACGTGAAATCTTTAAGCCAGGTGCCTGGGCGCCCGTGGTCAACAATGTAATCACCCTGGCAGTCTTAGGCATTTACATGCTGTGGCCTGCACGTTTGTACCCAGATCAACATGTCAGCATTTTTGATCCACAGATTCTATTCCTGGGCATTGGCACCACCTTGGGCATTGTCGCGCAATGTCTGATCATGGTTCCTTATCTGCGTCGCGCCGGGATTGATATGCGCCCGCTGTGGGGAATTGATGCCCGCCTCAAGCAATTTGGTGGCATGGCCTTGGCGATTATCGTCTATGTGGGCATCTCCCAATTTGGCTATATCATCACCACTCGTATCGCTTCCTTGGCTGATGATGCCGCGCCATTTATTTACCAACAGCATTGGATGCTGTTGCAGGTTCCTTATGGAATTATCGGCGTTACGCTGCTTACTGCCATCATGCCGCGCCTATCGCGTAACGCTGCAGAAGGCGACGATAGGGCAGTGGTTTCCGATCTTAAACTCGGCTCCAAACTCACTTTTATTGCCCTGATTCCGATCGTGGTGTTCTTCACCGCCTTTGGTGTTCCTATTGCCAATGCGCTTTTTGCCTATGGCCAATTTGATTCCAATGCCGCCAATATCTTGGGCTGGACTTTAAGTTTCTCTGCTTTCACCCTGATCCCTTATTCCTTGGTGCTGCTACATCTGCGTGTGTTTTATGCCCGCGAGGAAGTGTGGACACCAACTTTCATCATCGCCGGAATCACCGCCACCAAGGTTGTGCTTTCCCTGCTTGCTCCAATGCTCTCCAGCTCCCCGGAGCGTGTGGTGGTGTTGCTGGGTGCAGCCAATGGTTTCAGCTTTATTACCGGTGCTGTTATCGGCGCTTATTTGCTGCGTAAGAAGCTTGGTCTTTTGGGCATGCGCTCTTTGGCAAAGACTTCCCTGTGGGCACTTGGTTCCGCGGTGGCAGGTGCTGCTGCGGCGTGGGTTTTGAGCTGGATTATCCAAGCCATCATGGGCGATTTCCTGCTGGGCACTTTGGGCTCCGTTGGTTATCTGCTCTTCCTTGGTGTGTTAGGTGTTTTCTTCCTCATCGTCACCGGCTTGGTGCTATCGCGTTCCGGTTTGCCAGAGGTGCAAAACCTGGGCCAGGCCTTGACGCGCATCCCTGGCATGCACCGCTTCATTCGCCCCAACTCCAAGATTTCTTTGGATGTGGGCGAGGTGTCCGAACAAGACTTCTCCACCCAGTTGGCAGCTTCCAGTGAGTTTGCCGCCACGCCAGTTCCACCGCCGATGTCTGCCGGTATTGTGCGCGGTCCCCGCTTGGTGCCCGGCGCGCCAGTTTCTGATGGCCGTTTCCGCTTGCTGGCCGATCACGGTGGCGTGCAGGGTGCTCGTTTTTGGCAGGCCCGCGAGATTGCCACCGGCAAGGAAATTGCCTTGGTCTTTGTGGATACCTCCGGCAATGCACCTTTTGCCGCACTCTCTCCAGCCGCTGCCGCCGGCATTGCCTATGAGGTGCAGCGTCGCACCAAGAAGCTGGCAGCACTTAACAGCCCCGCGATTGCGCCAAATATCCGCACCGAGGCCTACCGCAATGGTTGTTTGATTATGGCTGATTGGGTGCCAGGTTCCAGCCTGGCTGCTGTTGCCCAAGATGGCGCCGATCCGCGCGCCGCTGCCTACGCCTTGGCTGAGCTTTCCGAGGCAACGGGGGCTGCCCACAATGCTGGTGTGGCGCTCGGTTTGGACAATAAGTCCCGCATCCGCATTAACACAGACGGCATTGCTGTGCTGGCCTTCCCGGCAATTTTGCCGGAGTCCACTTTCCACCGCGATGCGCGCTGCTTGGCCGCCGCAGTTGAGATGCTTATCGACGAAAAGACGGCGCCCAATGATGTGAAAGATTTGGTCGCACAGGCGCGCAAGCTAGCCTCCACTGAAGAGCCAGCTCCGGCAGATGATTTTAATGCCTTGGCATTATCCATGCGCACCTGTGGACTCTTCACCGAGGAACCAGCTCAGTTGGTGGTGAAGAAGGAAAAGACTCCAAAGCCTGCCAAACGTGATGGTTTTGGTGCCTCCGATTATTCCCTCAAGGGCATGGCAACCATTGCCATTGTGGTTATTTTGCTGGTGTCCATGGTTGCTGCGGTCACTGCCTTCCTGACAAGTTTCTTGGGCAGCAATAATGAGGAATCTCCCCTTGCGACTGTGGAATCCGCCAGTGCTAGTGCAACCACTGAACCAGTTGGCCCGCCTTTGTACTTGCCCATTACCCAAGCCTTCAACTGGGATGAGGGTGCAGGTGCTGCCGAAGCTGATGTCATTGACACTGATCTAGACACCGCCTGGACTTCTACTGGCGGCACTGGCTTATTGGTGCAGCTAGAAAACCCTGCCACCTTGGATCGCTTGATCTTGAGTGCTGGAACTTCCGCCGATACCGCAGTGAACTCCACCGTGAAGATCTATGCCTTCCAGGATGAGAAGCCCACTGCACTTTCCGCGGGCATTGAAATCGGCGAGGTGGAATATTCCGGCGAAAACCTCAGCCATGACATTGGCGATTCCACAAAGCTGCCCGGCAAGGTGCAGTCCTTGGTGATCTTGGTTGACGATGTTTCCGCTGAAGATTCTGCTGCTAGTGATCCTGCAGCGCAGATTGCAGAAGTTGAAGTTGTGGGCTGGTAAATTTTTCCGGCTTAGTTAGAACCAGCTGCCTTGTTTGAAAAAACGAGGCAGCTGGTTTTTGTTATTTCAGGTGGTTTTTCAACCCCGACTGGGTGCAACTGGCTTGGGGTTACACTGTGTTGCGTTGCCTAAGTGCGTGCTTAAGAGTCTCTGAGAGCAAATGGGCATAAACCTGCTCATTGGGTCTGCCACCGCTTAAATCACCTTAAGGATTGGTAGATCCTGTTCTACACCTCCCACTGTGGTGGGTATTGAAGGTAGGGAAGTAGCACCGATACTAAACCTCACAGCGACATTCAACTGGGATACGGAGTGTATCCCATTGCACGCCGGGGGCCCCATGAAAGTGTTACCACAGCCGACTGCCATCAGTTCCGACCTTAGTGATGCACAACTAGTAAAAAACTTTGTTTCCGGCGATCCGGATGCCTTTGGCAGCATCATTAAAAGACATCACCGCCATATGCTGCACGCCGCTCAAAGATATGGCCGTAAACCTGAAGACACTCAAGATATTCTCCAAGAAGCGCTTTTTAGAGCTAGTCGCAATATGCACCACTTCCGTGCCGAAGCAGCATTGGGAACTTGGCTCCATAAACTTGTCCTCAATTCTGGATGGGACTGGGCCAAACATCGCAGCCGCTGTGAACTCGCGGTATTGGATGAACCAACCACCAATCTTGACGATGATCCGCGGCTAGCTATCGATCCACTGGGATACCTCGATGTAGCACTCACTATCCGGCAAGCAATTGATACCTTGCACCCAGATCAAAGAATCGCCTTAATTTTGGTGGATTTGGGCGGATATAGCATTGAGGAAGTTGCTGAAATTGAAGGCGTCAAAGTGGGAACCATTAAATCGCGGCGGGGGCGCGGGCGAAAAATTCTTCGAGAACTTTTGCATACTGATTTTTTGGGGGAAGATCAGCCGCCTCGCTGTGAAAAAAATGCACAGCTACAAAACGATCAGGCCCTAAATGTGAAATAGCAAACACCGTGCGCAGCCTGTGACATTTCAACCAGTGGGAACCTTTTTGCCCTGCCATAGCGTTGACTATGACAGCTCCACAAATAGGGTGGTTTGATTAAAGCACCTAGAATTTAAGGTGAGATGTGCAGAGCACCTGCACTCACAAAAAGCACCAAGAGGGAATTAGGAAATCAATGTCTGAAGAACAATCTGCAGCAACCCCCACCATTCACGATGTTGCCATCATTGGCTCCGGCCCAGCTGGCTATACCGCAGCTGTTTATGCCGCCCGCGCTGACCTCAAGCCCATCATGTTTGAAGGTTATGAATTCGGTGGATCCCTTATGACCACCACCGAGGTGGAGAACTTCCCTGGTTTTGAAAACGGCATTATGGGCCCTGAGCTTATGGAAAACATGCGTGCTCAGGCCGAGCGCTTTGGTACCGATATGCGCATGGAGCTTGTTGACCGCGTTGACCTCACCGGTGAGATTAAGAACATCTGGGTTGGCGATGAGGAATTCCAGGCTCGCGCTGTCATCTTGGCCATGGGTTCTGCACCTCGTTACCTAGGTGTTCAGGGCGAGAAGGAATTGCTCGGCCGCGGCGTTTCTGCCTGCGCTACCTGCGATGGTTTCTTCTTCCGCGACCAAGACATTGCTGTTATCGGCGGTGGCGATTCCGCAATGGAAGAAGCCACCTTCCTTACCAAGTTCGCACGCAGCGTGACCATCGTGCACCGACGTGAAGAGTTCCGCGCCAGCGCCATCATGCTGGAGCGCGCACAGCAAAATGAAAAGATCCGCTTTGTTACCAACAAAGCCGTTGAAGAGGTCCTCGAAGGCGAAGGCAAGGTAAAGGGCCTGAAGCTGAAGGACACCGTCACTGGTGAAGAGTCTGTTCTTGATGTCACTGCGATGTTCGTGGCCATTGGACATGACCCTCGTTCCGAGATGATCAAGGGCCAGGTTGAGCTGGATCCTGCCAACTATGTGCTGGTTGCAGAGCCTTCCACCCGCACCAACCTGGATGGCGTTTTTGCCGCTGGTGACCTGGTTGATAGCCACTACCAGCAGGCTATTACCGCTGCTGGTTCGGGATGCCGTGCTGCCATTGACGCTGAGCACTATCTCGCCGCACTAGGCTAACCCTTACTAAACGGCCACAGGGAGGCAAAATGTTGCCATCCTGTGGCCATTTCGTTGCCATTCTTAAGAGCTAGCTGAGAGATTCACAGTTAGCCTTAATTGAAACCGTGTATCAATGACTAACGGGCTAAATAAAGCTGTTTTTATTATTCATTGTCACATCTAGAGGAGAAACACCATGAGCAACGTTGTTGCTGTTACCGAAGAGACTTTTAAGTCCACCGTCATTGATTCCGATAAGCCAGTTATTGTAGATTTTTGGGCTGAGTGGTGTGGGCCTTGCAAGAAGCTCAGCCCCATCATTGAAGAGATCGCTGGCGAATATGGCGATAAGGCTGTTGTCGCTAGTGTTGACGTAGATGCAGAACGTACCCTGGGTGCAATGTTCCAGATTATGTCCATCCCTTCAGTACTCATTTTCAAAAACGGTCAGAAGGTTGATGAGTTTGTGGGATTGCGTCCTAAGGGCGAGATTGTGGAAAAACTAGAACAGCACCTCTAACTGGTAGTCTGTCTAAATTCCGTTGGAAAGACATTCCAACATGAAGATTCCACAAAACCCCGCTACCCATGGGTTTTTTAAGAAGAAATATGAAAGGAGCAGGGTGTCCAACGTCCTGAGTGTCGGCGATCGCAGCCCACGCGTAGCCGAAGTTCGCACTACGCTCGCACGCCTTGGCGTGATTGAAGGCTATGCCCGGGATGTCTCTGCCAAGACTGAATCCCCAAAGTTCCACGAAGAAGAAACGCTTTTCGACGAGGACCTCAGCTTCAGCATTAAATCTTTCCAGCAGGCCCGCGGAATCGTGCCTTCTGGACTGATCGACGATCTCACCCTGCGAGTCCTTCGCGAAGCTTCTTATACCCTGGGTACCCGTGTCTTGTCCTACCAGCCTGGCAATCAGCTGGTCGGCGATGACGTCGTCGAAATCCAAACCCAACTCCAAGAGCTGGGCTTTTATACCGACCGTGTGGATGGCCACTTTGGTGAAATCACCCACAAGGCCGTCATGAACTACCAGCTCAACTACGGCATGCAAGCAGATGGCATCTGTGGCCCAGAAACCATCCGTGCGCTGTCCCGCCTCGGACTGCGCATTAAGGGCGGTTCCGCACAGGCTATCCGTGAGCGTGAGCGTATGCGCAGCGCTGGCCCACGTTTGGCCGGCAAGCGTGTGGTTATTGATCCTGCCCTCGGTGGAAGCAATAAGGGACAGCTTGTTAAAGGCCCTTATGGTGAGATTTCTGAATCGGAAATCCTCTGGGATCTTGCTACTCGCCTCGAAGGCCGAATGATCGCAGCAGGTATGGAAACCATCCTCTCGCGCCCGCATATGGATGATCCCAGCAGCCGTGACCGCGCCTCCATTGCCAATGCTTTTGGCGCTGATCTTATGCTCAGCCTCAAATGCGATTCCTACCCCAATGAAAAAGCCAATGGCGTAGCCAGCTTCTACTTTGGTTCAGAAAATGGCACCAACTCACTAACCGGTGAAACTCTCTCCGGTTATGTGCAAAAGGAAATTGTGGCGCGCACCCCGCTGACCAACTGTGGCAGCCATGCACGCACCTGGGAGCTTTTGCGCCTGACCCGCATGCCAATGGTGGAGATCGTCACCGGCTACCTCACCAATCCTGGTGATCTAGCGGTGCTGACTGACCCCAAGATGCGTGACCGTATCGCAGAGGCCATTGTGGTGGCCGTGAAGCGCCTCTACCTCCTAGATGAGGCCGAACAGCCAAAGACTGGTTCTTTTAAGTTCAGCGAGCTTCTCAAGTCCGAAAACGCGTCTTAACAAACGTAGTAGAGCCCAGCCCGAGAGTTTCTCGCGCTGGGCTCTACTGTTATTTAAAAAGCTCCCATTTCCGCCAACATAATTTGCGCCTCTTTGGCAGCAAGCATGCCACTGGCAGGTGGCAATTCCATACGCAGGCGTGGCAACACAGGGTGATCTGCTACAACTTCAAAACCTGCAGAACGCAGCGCTTCAAAATCAATAAGTCCGATTTTGTAGCGCTTTTTCACAATTTTGCGCAGCCTCCCGGTTTCCGGGAGGGGTGCGTCAGCACGTAACCCAAACGCCTCGACGGCGGGGTAGTCCCGCTTAATAAGCTCCATGAGAGCCGCGTCGAGAAGCGCTGCTTCCATGCCCACGCCCCGGAAAACCTCTTCAATAAAAAGGCTGCTAATGATGGCGGCGTCTTCGGAAATGGGGGCGCTGGGTAGGGCTTGGGCGCCCGGCGCGGAGCTGCGATCGCAGAAGATGATGGTGGCGATCGCCGCGGTGCCATTGCGGTAACCGATATTAAAACCGCAGCTACCCTCCGCTAAAAGGGTGGTAGACAGCCACGCTTCCTTCTCGAAGGCGGCATCGGTTTTGGCCACCGTCTCCGGCGCAAACTCCCAGAACACCGATTTCCGGGCCTGGGGATGGACCTCATCAAGGTGGTCGGGTGTGATGGGGAAGAGGGCAGCGTGCATCATTTAGCTCGCCCGCAGATTAACGTCCCTGGATAAGGGACATGATGCGCTCAAAGTCATCCTTATCCCCAAATTCCACCACGAGCTTGCCCTTGCGCTTGCCCATCATGACAGAAACCTTGGTATCCAAATTATCGGCCAAGGATTCCGCCGCACGGGTAAACACCTCAGGAGTCGCAGTCTTGGCACGTGGTGGCTTCTTTTCCTCGTGGTCACCGCGGTTGTGCAGCAACACGACCTCTTCGGTAGCGCGCACTGAAAGACCCTCGGCAATAATGCGGGTAGCCAGCTCCTCTTGCGCTTGCTCGCCGGCCTTAAGGCCAAGTAAAGCACGGGCGTGACCTGCAGAAAGTACGCCGGCTGCCACCTTAGTCTGTACATTAAGCGGCAAACCGAGGAGGCGAATCATATTGGTAATCACCGGACGGGAACGGCCCAACTTATCGGCTAGTTCTGCCTGCGTAACACCAAATTCCTCAAGCAACTGCTGGTAGGCAGCAGCCTCTTCCAAAGGATTAAGTTGTACCCTGTGGATATTTTCCAGCAGCGCGTCACGCAGCATGGCGCCATCTTCAGTTTCCCGAACGATGGCAGGAATAACGTCTAGACCAGCACGTTTGGATGCACGCCAACGGCGTTCACCCATAATGAGCTCATAACCCTCAGCAGCTTTACGAACCACAATCGGCTGCATAAGACCAAATTCACTGATCGAATGCACCAGTTCATCCAGCGCCTGCGGATCAAATTCAACCCTTGGCTGCTGCGGATTTGGGCGGATCTGCTCAATGGGGATCTCTAAATAGGTAGCCCCAAATTCGCTTGTCGACGCCCCACTCTGCGGCTCCCGGGCCGCCGCAGGGGAGGCCGGGGAGGCTGGGGTTTCCTGAGTCGTCGGGGTGGCTGCTGGTTGAGCCTCCGGCTGGGCTGGCTTTTCATCTGCTTGGGGTGCAGCTGGTTGTGCTTCAACTGGTGGCACAACTGCTGGCTTTGGCTTTTTTGCCTGTTCAGCGGTGCGACGCGCACCCACGGTACCACCGAGGATAATGTCAGCCGCTCCACCACCTAGGCCGGGGGAGTTACTCGGGCCTGAGGGAATAAGTGCGGCCAGACCGCGCCCCAGACCGCCCTTACGCTTTTCCGCCTGGGACTTGTCGGAACCCTTGTTCTGGGCCATCGCTCTTAGACGCACCTTTCGTACAGCATGATGATTTTTCGTATCTAAAGAAGTTTACTGCTATTGCGCAGGTTTTAGGCCGATCGGACCAGATTCGGCACTGGGTTGGAAATCTCCGCGCAGCGCAAGTTCCTTAGCAGCATCCAAATAAGCCATAGCTCCACGAGAACCTGGATCATATTCAATAACTGTCTGACCATAACCCGGAGCTTCCGAAACCTTCACCGAACGAGGAATCTTATTCTTCAAAACAACCTCACCGAAGTGGGAGTTCACCTCAGTGGCTACCTGCTCCGCCAGGTTAGTGCGGGCATCGTACATCGTCAGCAAAATTGCCGAAATATGCAGCTCGCGGTTGAGGTGCTGACGCAACATGGTGATGTTGTTAAGCAACTGACCCACGCCCTCCAGTGCGTAATACTCACACTGAATAGGAATGAGCACCTCATTAACCGCGGTCATAGCGTTAATGGTGAGCAGTCCAAGAGATGGTGGGCAGTCAATAATGAGGTAATCAAAGCCGTGTTCCTCAATAAAATCCCGGCCCAGGGCATCTGCCAGGCGGTATTCACGGCGGACCAGGCTTACCAATTCAATTTCCGCACCGGCCAAATCCAAAGTAGCTGGGATGCAGAAAAGGTTTTCATTGGCGGTGGAAGGCTGCATCGCTTCTTCAGCGGTGCATTCACCAATGAGTAGTTCATAGCTTGAAAGGGTGCCAGAGCGGTGCTCCACACCTAGTGCGGTGGATGCATTGCCCTGTGGGTCAAGATCAACAACCAACACTTTTAGGCCGTGAATAGCCAAAGAAGCTGCCAAGTTAACGGTAGAGGTGGTTTTTCCCACTCCGCCTTTTTGGTTGGCAATGGTGATCAACCGGGGTTCCTTCGGCTTTGGCAAGCTCAGGGAATTGGGGGTCATCACCTGCGCTGCGCGACGAGCTGCCGCAGCAATTGGTGTGTCTTCCCAGGTATTGTCATCCATCGACGTGTTCCATCCCTTTATCTCCTTGTGGATCACATCCACATTAATGCTTAAAGCCCTATCCATTCCACCACAGTTGTTCGAACTGTGAGTGGGTGAAAATTATTCGCCCAGTTTTATGGGGAAATTACTTCTCACGACGAATTGAAATCAAGGTGGTGGGCTCACTCAAAAGTGCGGCTCCCACCTCAAAGACTGCCACATCTGCGCCGCCAGCCTTCGCAATTTCTTTAGCGTCGCGTTCAATTTCCTCGGCCACGCTCGAGCCCTTCATGGCAATCATGCGTCCGCCGATTTTGGTCAAGGGCAAAGACCAACCAGCCAGCTTGCCCAAAGGCGCTACTGCGCGGGAGGTAACAACATCAACCAAACCGACCTGCTTGCGTACTGCTTTTTCCTCAGCACGACCTCGAATAACAGTGACATTATCCAAGCCCAGTGCCTCTTTTACCTCGTTGAGATAAACCGAGCGCTTGAGCAAAGGTTCAATGAGCGTGATGTTGAGATCTGGGCGCGCAATGGCGAGCGGGATACCTGGCAGTCCGGCACCTGATCCGATATCTGCAACTGTGATGCCCTGATCCATGGCCTCGCCAATAACACCGCAGTTGAGAATGTGGCGATCCCACAGACGGGGCACTTCGCGAGGTCCGATAAAGCCACGAATTGAACCATCGCTTGCTAGCGATTCGTGATAAGCAATTGCCTTGTCGAGGTTATCCCCAAAAAGTTCAGCGGCTGCTGGTGGCGTTGTCATGAAAAGGCTCTCCTTAAAGAGTGCTAGCGGTACAAACTACAACTATAACGACAACTGGATTAGAGCTTTAGCGCCGGTAGCTTAAATAGTGCCCACGGCGTCTTTTGGGGGCTCTTATGCTGCGCACTCCGGGTCTTATTCCACCTGCCAAATAAAAAACTGGCCGCCAACCTCGGTGGAGGTTGACGGCCAGTAAAAAAGCTTTTTACTTCTTACGCTTCTTTGGATTTTCTGGCTTTGCGCCAGGCTTTGGAGCGGTGGAACGCTTTGCTTCGCGCTTTGCCTGCTCTTCGGCTTCTTCTTCAGCATCCATCTTGCCGAAGATATAACGCTGCTGGAAGAAGGTCCACACGTTGTTGGCCATCATGTAGACCAACAAACCGATGGTCCAGATGAAGCCGGTGAACAAAATGGTTGCTGGCATGAACCAGAGCATCATCTTGTTCATCATCTGCATCTGCATAGCCATTTGGTCATTGGCAGGAGCCTGCTGCTTGCCAGCTGCCTTGCGGGCTTCCTGGCGATTCACGGACAAACGTGCGTTCATGTGGGTTGCAACAACGATGATCAAAATCATTGGAGCTGCAACAAGCGCAATGTTCAAGCGGGAAACATCGAGGCCGCGGAAAGCGTCGAAAGCTTCGGTTGGCATGGTGATATATGCCGACAGTGGCGCACCAAAGAGGTCTGCCTTGAGGAAGGACTGCACCTCAGGAACACCGAAGATGTAGTTTGCGGTGTTGGCGTTTTGCTCGACAGTCATACCCAGCTGGCCGACACCTTCGCCGGTGCGGTTGAAGGAACGCAGCACGTGGAACAGACCAATAAACACTGGAATCTGCACCAACATTGGCAGACAGCCCGCAATTGGGTTAACACCCATGTCCTTTTGGAGCTTGCGGGTTTCCTCCATCATCTTCTGCTGGTCATTTTTGTATTTTTCGCGAATGGCCTGCATTTTTGGAGCCATGTCTTGCATCTTGCGCTGGGAGCGCATGGTGTTAACCATAGGCTTGACCAACACCAGACGAACGGTGAAGGTCAGGAACATGATCGACAAAGCCCATGTGAGTCCGGAATCCGGGCTCAGCACAAGGCTAAATGCCTTATGCCAGAACCACAGGATGGCCGAAATCGGCCAATAGATGAAATTGAGCACTGTGAGTCGATACTCCTCGATTGTTAATGGGGACTATGTACTTATGTGGCTGAGTTTCTTGAGCTTTCACCTGCGAAAATAGCCAAGTCTTTGGTTTTAGGTCACTGTTTCCGTGAACCAAAATCCGCGTTTAGGCACAGGATCGTATCCTCCAGGATGCCAAGGTCCACATTTAGCTAACCGAGCGCTGGCGAGAATAGTTCCTTTAAGTGCCCCGTGTACTGAAACCGCGTGCAAGGCATAGGTGCTGCACACGGGATCAAAACGACAGGTCGAACCCATCTTAAGTGCTGAAAGATACTTTTGGTAGAAACGAATGGCAGAGGCTGCTGCTTTAGCTGGCAAGCCTTGAGGTGCCGGAATCTCCAGAGGTTGTTCACCTGTTGTTTTTGGGGCGCACACGTTGTGCTTTTCCTAGTCCATAGACGATATCTCTTTCGAGATCTGCAGAACTTGCCTGCCCAGCTGCTGCTAAAGCCCTAATCACAATGTGGTGAGTGGGGGAGAGCAGCTCTGGATTATTGGCCACAATTTGTGTGCAGACATGACGAAGCCGTCGGGAGGTACGGTGACGAATCACCGCGTTTCCGACGGCTTTTGAAACGATAAGGCCGAATCGTGGTCCACCAAAAGAGGCAACATTGCCTTGATTATTGGTAGAATCCAGCGATTCGGCACTATCCCACAGGTGTACTACAACAGTTTTGCTTCCTGCACGACGCCCTTTTCTCAGTACCGTGCGAAATTGCAGGGATGAGTTCAGTTTGTTTTGCGCAGGAAGCACTGTGCCGACACCTTAAAAAGTGGTGACGCGATTACGCGGTCAGCTTTGCGCGACCCTTACGGCGACGTGCAGCAACAATTGCACGACCTGCACGGGTACGCATACGAAGACGGAAGCCGTGAACACGTGCACGACGACGGTTGTTCGGCTGGAACGTCCGCTTTCCCTTTGCCACGTTAAACACTCCTAAATATTTTGTTGTCAGATCACCGGACACACCGGTTGGACGACATTTACAAAGACCTGTGGAAATAGTCTCGCAGCAGCCCGATTCCGGGGGAACGATCACCCAACGTTGGATGATTTATTAATGAGATGCGGTTTCATGGTTGAACCCGCCGCTGCACTCCATGTGAAGTGCTGCTCTCAAAGCACATTCGTTGTGATTGGAGATTTTGGGGTAAAAATCCAATTCAATTCGATGTGACAGACTGGTTTAGCTTACGGGAAGTTGACCTGCGAAAACAAATCGGTCCAATTGCAATTCGACGGGGGCACCCGTAATTACAAACGTGGCATTAACTACAGGTGAGAGCCTAAATCGCCCGCCCAAACGCTTTTCGACGCCGCCCTTTGCGGGGCGCAATGCAGCAAAACCTGCCACGGCCTTAAAAACTATTCACAAGGGTTGGACATGTGGATTGAACTGGGAGTAACAATAAAAACAGCACACATCATTAACAGGTTGTGGAAACTTCTACCTGTGGATAACACGGACAACTAACCCTCAACTCATGGGTCAGACCAATAAAACCGCAGGTAGACGCAATTTCTGAAATGATGCATAAATTCCACAAGGTATAGGCTATCCTGTGGATAAATGAATTTAGGAAAGTTATCCACAGCTGTGGACAACATTGTGGAAACAATGGTGAGAGACGTTTCAAGGTGTGGAAGCGCTTGTAGAAACACCCCAGACGTCCGGTGGATAACAATGCGGAAAATTTTGTGTTTTTTGTAATTTCCACGCCTTCAAAAACACGGCTGAATTTAATTCCTTTGCATCCGCAAAGGGCGTCAAAAAGATCAAGTTTCGCCATAAGGAGATACCCGAAATA